>NZ_JAYRLK010000022.1:0-3784 GCF_041905325.1 Thermomonas sp.
CAAGCTGATCGCCGTGGCCCGCCAGGGCCGCCAGCAACTGGAAGAGCAGATGGCACGCGAGCGTGCCGAGCGGCAGGCCCGCCTGGCCCGCGGCGAAGCCCGGGCGCCAGGCTGGGACGGGCACTGACCGGCCGATTTCCCCAAGCCCCTTAGGCAATTTTCCTAACCGCCCGCCAGGGCCCGGTGGTCTCATGGGTGCACTCCCCGAGGAGCGACCATGGACCGAGCCCCCGACGAACTTTCTGCTGCGCTGGCGCAGTCTGCGCCGCCCACATCCGGCACCGGGGACGAACTGCACCGCCTGCAGCAGGCACTGGCCGACAGCCGCAAGCGGCTGCAGCGGGCGGAACGCCGGCTGGACCTCCGCGAGCGCGAACTGGCGCTGCTGCGCGTCTCACACGAGCAGTTGGTGTCCACGCTGGATGCCACCAACGATGGCATCCTCACGCTGCAGTATTCGGACAACTCGATCTACTACAACATCCGTTTTGTAGAGCTGTGGGGCATTCCCGAAGACAGGCTGTGTGACATGAACGCGCACTCGCTGGTGGAGTTCCAGTGCACGCGCGTGAAGGACCCGGCCGACCTGCTGGCCCACATCGAGCAGCGACGCCAGCACCCCGACAGCGAGGACCTGAGCCTGATCGAACTGCTCGACGGCCGCGTGCTGGAGCGCCATGTGCTGCCCCAGCGGGTGCACGGCCAGTGCGTGGGCAGCGTCATCACCTTCCGTGACATCACGCTGCGCGTGCAGTACGAGCAGAAGATGCTGTTCAACCACCTGGTGCTGGAGAATTCGCCGCCGATGTTCTGGATCGACCGCGACAGCGCCGAGGTCACCTACGCCAACCCGGCCGCCTGCCGTCACCTGGGCTACGACCTTGAGGAACTGCTGGGCATGCGCATCAGCGAGTACGACATGCAGTTCGGCGACGACAGCCTGGCAGCGCTGGACGACGCACTGCGCGGGCACAACAAGCCGGTCAGCTTCGTCACGCAGCACCGGCGCAAGGACGGCGTGCTGCGCGACGTGCGCATCCAGGCGTACAAGACCGAGACCGCTGCGCACGGCGTGTACATCATCAATGTGCGCGACATCACCGAGCAGCAGCAGGCCGAACAGGCCCGCAAGCGGCAGGCCGCGACGCTGGCGTCGCTGATCAACTCGATGTCGGACATCATCTTCTACAAGGACCGCCAGGGCCGCTACCTCGGCTGCAACACGGCCTATGCCGCGTTGGTGGGCAAGCCGGTGGAAGCGCTGCGGGGCCTGACCTGCCACGACCTGTTCCCGCCGGAGCGCGCCAGCGTCATCCAGGCGCGCGACGACCTGGTGCTGCGCACACTGCGCGAGGAAACGGCCGAATACTGGGTGCAGACGCCCGACGGCCAGCGCATGCTGCTGCAAACGCGCATCTCGCCGCTGTGGGACGAAAACGGCGAGCCCCAAGGCCTGCTGGGCATCAGCCGCGACATCACGGCCAGCCGCCGGTTCGAGGAAGAGCTGCAGCGCGCCAAGGAACTGGCCGAGGACGCCACGCGCATGAAGTCGGACTTCCTGGCGAACATGAGCCACGAAATCCGTACGCCCATGAACGCCATCATCGGCCTGTCGCACCTGGTGCTGAAGACCGAACTGACGCCGCGCCAGCGCGACTACATCAGCAAGGTGCAGACATCCGGCCAGCACCTGCTGGGCGTGATCAACGACATCCTGGACTTCTCCAAGGTAGAAGCCGGCAAGCTCGACTTGGAGCGCGCCGATTTCACCCTGGAAACGCTGCTCGACAACACCGCCAGCCTGATCAGCGAGAAATGCCACGCCAAGGGGCTCGAACTGGTGTTCGAGGTGGCGCCCGACGTGCCACCCAATCTGGTGGGCGACGCGCTGCGGCTCGGCCAGATCCTGCTGAACTACGCCAACAACGCGGTGAAGTTCACAGAGCGCGGCGAAGTCATGATCTCGGTGCGCGCCAGCGAGCGCACCGACACCGACGTGTTGCTGCACTTTCGCGTGCAGGACACCGGCATCGGCCTCACGCCCGAGCAGCAGGGCCGACTGTTCCAGAGCTTTTCACAGGCCGACACCTCGACCACCCGCCGCTTTGGCGGCACCGGACTGGGTCTGGCCATCAGCAAGAAGCTGGCACACCTGATGGGCGGCAACGTGGGCGTCCACAGCGAATATGGCAAGGGCAGCACCTTCTGGTTCAGTGCGCGGCTGGGCATTGGCCAGGCGCTGCAGCCGCGGCTGATGCCCAACCCCGACCTGCGCGGCCGCCGCGCACTGGTGGTGGACGACAACGAGCATGCCCGCGCCGTGCTGGCCGACATGCTGCAGAGCATGACCTTTGTGACTGCCGAGGCTGCCAGCGGCACGGAAGCGGTGGCGGCGGTGGCGCAGGCCGCGCGCGAGGGCCAGCCGTTTGACATCGTCTACCTCGACTGGCGCATGCCCGGCATGGACGGGCTGGAAACCGCGCGCCGCATCCGGGCCCTGGGGCTGGACGCTGCGCCCATGTTCCTGATGGTCACGGCCTTTGGCCGCGAGGAAATGGCTGGCGACCCCGACACCGCGGGCATTGCCCAGGTGCTGGTCAAGCCGGTGAACCCGTCGATCCTGTTTGACACCACCATCACCGCGCTGGGCGGGCGTCGCGGCGAGCCGGCCCCGGCCGCTGCGGCCAGCGCGGCAGGCGCCAGCCACGGTGGCGGTACGGCCACCGTCGACAGCGCGCTGGCCGCCATCGCAGGCGCACGCATCCTGCTGGTGGAAGACAACGACATCAACCAGCAGGTGGCACGCGAACTGCTACAGGACGCGGGCCTTCAGGTGGATGTGGCCGACAACGGCGAGATCGCACTGCACCTGGTGCAGCAACGCACCTACGACCTGGTGTTCATGGACATGCAGATGCCGGTGATGGACGGCGTGACGGCCACGCGCGCCATCCGGCACATCGACGCGCTGGAGCACTTGCCCATCGTGGCCATGACGGCCAATGCCATGGCGCAGGACCGCCGCAAGTGCCTGAATGCCGGCATGAGCGACTTTCTGGTCAAGCCGATCGACCCGCAGGACCTGCGCAGTGTGCTGCTGCGCTGGATCCGTCCGCGCCGCGGCGCACCGGCCTCGGGCGAGCGCATGGGACGCGCCACGCTGCGGCAGGCCGCCTCCGGCCTGCCGCACGGCATCGAGGGGCTGGACACCGTGCTGGGCCTGCAGCGCATGGCCGGCAAAACCAGCCTGTACTTGGCCATGCTGCGCCGCTTTGTCGCCGGGCAGGCCACCGTGCCGCAGCAAATCCGCACCGCACTGGCCGCAGGCGACATGGCCACCGCCGAACGGCTGGCCCACACCACCAAGGGCGTGGCGGCCAACCTGGGCGCCACGCAGGTGCAGGACCGCGCTGCGGCGCTGGAACACGCCCTGCGCGTGGCGCAGGCACCGCACGAGATTGCAGCCCACCTCGCCACACTGGAGACCACACTGGGTGCGCTGCTGGCCGCGCTGGCAGCACAACTCCCCACTGAAGCTTGATCAAATCAGCCTGCAGCCCTCGCCGATGCTGCGTAAGGCGCTATGAAATTCATAGCATATGGGAGAAGCCGTCCCATACCAGCTTGCAGCCCGTGAGGAACATGCCGGCGTAGATGAAACGGTAGAACAGCACCGGGTTGATGCGCCGCGCAATGCGCACGCCCACCAGCACGCCCACCGGTGCCAGCGGCAGCAGCACGATGGAGGTCGCCAGGTTGCGCATGTCCAGCAGACCGAGCCAGG
>NZ_JAYRLK010000015.1:0-20769 GCF_041905325.1 Thermomonas sp.
CCCCTTGTGGGGCGCTTGGCCCCCGCCGCGGGGGCCCCTCTGGTTTGGGGCCTCGTCCTGCACCCCCCCCGCGACGGCTTCCAGCAGGGTGCGCTCGTCGGCGGTCAGGGCCTGCCATTCGGCCCAGGCACCGCGACGTGCCGCCCGTTCGCGCACCGGCAACCGCTGCCACGCATGCAGGCGCTGTACCGGCGTGGCGAGGTCGGCACGGGCCGGCGACGGTGCCGGCCCGACGGGCGTGGGCAGGGCGTCGGGCGTGGCCGCCAGCCAGGCCAGCAGCGGCAACTGCCGGGCCAGCGCCAGCGCACCGGGTGCTTCCAGCATGGCGCGATCGGGGGCCAGGGTGATGTCGTCGGCATCGAAGCGCGCCTGCGGGGCCGCCGGCGGCGGCAGCGCCTCGCGACGGACCTGCGGGAACCAGACGTCCAGCAGTGCGCGACCACGCGGGTGCAACAGGAACGTGGCCAGCAGTGCCAGCGCGCAGCCCAGCACGCCCAACCACAGCCAGCGCAGGCGGCGGGTGTGCACGGAGGCGGTCGGCCGGGCGCGGGCCGCTGGCACGGGAGCGGGCGTTGCGGGTGCGGGAAGCGGTGTGTCCAGTGCGCGTTGCACCGCCGCGCGCCACTGCCGCCAGATATCGACATCCGGCTGTCCTTGCGGGGTGTGCGGCAGGGCGTCGCGGATGCGGGCGTGGTACTCGGACAGCTCGATCCCCAGCACCTGCGTTGCGTCAGCCTCGCTCAGGCCCGCCACCAGTTGCAGCAAAACGGCAATCCGCCGATGCGGGGCCAGTCGGCTGATGGCGGGCAGCGGGGAATCGGCCCCCGCCTCGCCGTGACGCAGCGCCGGCGTGTTCAGCAGCAGCCGCCAGAATTGCAGCGGCCACTGGGCGATGGGCCAGTGCCCTGCGTCCGTGGCAAACACCCGGCTGGCGGCCGCCAACGCACGCCCGGCAGCCACGGGGTCGCCGGACAGGGCGTGCACCAGCAGATGCGCGCGCCGATCCACCCCGCGCAGGAACGCAGTGACCGCCGCAGGCTGCGGGGGCGTGGACGGTGGCGGGGTCATGGCGAAACGGTGGGCACGCCCCATCTTACCCATGCGGCGCACGGCAAGAGAGGCTTGACAGGCCCCCGCACGGCGGCTCCGCAAGGCCGTGCGCGGTCTGCGCTGGAATCAGTTGTGCACAGCAGTAAAAAATCCGACAGCGATGTCGGTTTCACGTCATTTTGCGACCCCGGTTCGCCTTGTTCCACGGATAGGCCATTGATTTATATGGAAATAGTGAAATTGGCGCATTTTTAGCCAAAGTGCTTGCAATGCCCGTGGCTGGGGGCTTGCGCAGGTTCATCCGGCGAACGTGCACAGAGTTATCCACAAGATGTGTGGATAAGGAGGCTTGTTGTTGCAAAACAGCAACTTGCAATGCCTTGGTAACGCGGTCGTCAAGTGTGGTGTGCAACCTGCGAATCGACCGGCCGATGCTCCTGCGCCCCCGGTAGACTGCCCGGATGCCTTCGCCTTCCACCCTTCGTGTGGCCCTGCCGCTGCCGCTGCCGCGCCTGTTCGACTACCTGCCCCCACCCGGATGCACCCCGGCAGCCACGCCGGTCGGCTGCCGCGTGCAGGTGCCGTTCGGCCCGCGCACGTTGTGTGGCGTTGTGGTGGAGCATGGGCAGGGCGAGCCCGGGGTCGCGTTGAAGACCGTGCAGGCCGTGCTGGACGCCGCGCCGCTGGTGCAGGGCGAACTGCTGGCCTCGTTGCGCTGGCTGGCCGGCTACCTGCACGCGCCGCTGGGTGAAGTACTGGCGGCGGCGTTGCCGGCGGCGTTGCGGCGCGGCGAGCCGTTGCCGGACAGCACCCGCCATGGCTGGGTATTGAACGAGGCAGGGCGCACCGCGCTGGCGGCGATGCGCACCGGCAAGCCAAAGACGCTGGCCGTGCTGCTGCAAACCGTGCATGACGAAGACGGGCTGGACGCGTTGCAACCCGGGTGGCGCACGCCGCTGCGCAGCCTGCGCGAGCGCGGGCTGGTCGAGCGCGTGAAAGTGGGGTCAGAGCCGCCTTTTTCCGGGAAAGGCGACGCTGACCCCACTTTCTCTCCCAATCCCGAACAGCAGGTCGCCATCGACGCGATCCGTGCCGCCGATGGCTACACCCCGTTCCTGCTCGACGGCGTCACCGGCAGCGGCAAGACCGAGGTCTACCTGCAGGCGATTGCCGATTGCCTGGCGCGCGGCAAGCAGGCGCTGGTGCTGGTACCGGAAATCGGGTTGACCCCGCAGGCACTGGCGCGTTTCCGCGCCCGCCTTGGCGTGCCGGTGCACGCGCTGCATTCCGGCCTGAATGACAACGAGCGCGCCGCCACCTGGCTGGCCGCCGCGCGTGGGCAGGCTCGGGTGGTCGTGGGGACGCGCTCGGCGGTGTTCGTGCCGCTGCCCGAGGCGGGGTTGCTGGTGGTCGATGAAGAGCACGACGGCAGCTACAAGCAATTCGACGGCATCCGTTACCACGCCCGTGATTTCGCCCTCGTCCGCGCCCGCGCGCTGGGTGTGCCGGTGGTGTTGGGCAGCGCCACCCCGGCGCTGGAAACCCTGCACAACGCCGGTACCGGCAAATTCACCCACCTGCGCCTGCGCCAGCGCGCCGGCAACGCGATGCCGCCGCAAGTACGCGTGCACGACGTGCGCAAGCTGCGGCTGCATGCGGGCCTGTCGGACGACGCGCTGGGTGCCATCCGCAGTGCACTGGATGCCGGTGGGCAGGTCTTGGTATTCAAGAACCGCCGTGGCTACGCACCGGTGCTGCTGTGCCACGACTGCGGCTGGAGTGCGCACTGCCCGCGCTGCAGCACGCCGGACAAGCCCACCGCAATGACCGTGCACAGCCACGGCAAGCGCCTGCAATGCCACCACTGTGGCCACCGCAAGCCGGCCCCGCCCGCCTGCCCGGACTGTGCCAGCCTCGGCCTGCAACCGCAGGGCAACGGCACCGAGCGGATCGAGGCCGAACTGCAGTCGCGCTTCGGCGGCGAGGTGCCGGTGATCCGCATCGACCGCGCCAGCAGCGGCGTGCGGGATGCCTTGCAAAAACACTTCGACACCCTCGGTCACCGGCCCGGCATCCTGGTCGGCACGCAGATGCTGGCCAAGGGCCACGACCTGCCCAACCTCACCCTGGTGGTGGTGGTGGGCATCGACGAGGGCCTGTTTTCCGCCGACTTCCGCAGTGGCGAAAAACTCGCGCAGTTGCTGGTCCAGGTGGCCGGTCGCGCCGGCCGCGCCGACAAGCCCGGCCGCGTGCTGTTGCAAACCCACCATCCCGAACACCCGCTGCTGCTGACCCTGGTGCAGGGCGGCTACCACGCCTTCGCCGATGCCGAATTGGCGCTGCGCGAGGCGGCCGGCTTCCCGCCATTCGCGCACCTGGCGCTGCTGCGCGCGGAAGCCCGGCAGACCGAGCCACCGCAGCAGTTCCTGCAATTGGCGAAAACCTGCTTGCGCGATGCCGACGTCGAACTGCACGGCCCGCTGCCCGCGCCGATGCCGCGCCGTGCCGGTTACGTGCGCGTGCAGCTGGTCGTCTCCGCCCGCGACCGTCGCACCCTGCACGCCGCGTTGGCGGCGGCGACCCCGGCCCTGTACGCCGCCCCGGAAGCCCGCCGCGTGCGTTGGTCGCTGGACGTGGATCCGCTGGATTTGTATTGAATCAGGTCGCCATCGGTGGGTGCCGCCGTTCCCGGCGCCGGAAGAACCAGTGCTTCACCAGCGCCACCAGCAGCAGGTAGGCGGCCACCATCGCGGTGAGGATGACGAAGAACTCCAGCGGCAGCGGCACGAAGCCCAGCATCCCGGCCAACGGCGTGTAGGGCAGCAGGGTGGCAAGCGCGACGATGCCCAGCGAGGTGCCGGCAAGCAGTGGGTGCGGGCGGCTGTGCAGCGGATTGCCGCGGGTGCGGATGACGAAGACCACCAGCACCTGGGTGGCCAGTGATTCGATGAACCAGCCGGTGTGGAACTCGCGCTCGCCGGCATTCAGCACGTTGAGCAGTACATAGAAGGTCAGGAAGTCGAACAGCGAGCTGATCGGGCCGATGGTCGCCATGAAGTCGCGGATGAACGCCATGTCCCAGTGCCGCGGGCGGGCGAGGTCGGCGGCGTCCATGTTGTCCAGCGGCAACGGGGTTTCCGAGAGGTCGTAGAGGAAATTGTTGAGCAGCACCTGCAGCGGAAGCATCGGCAGGAACGGCAGGAACAACGTGGCCGCCGCCATCGAAAACATGTTCCCGAAGTTGGAACTGGTGGCCATCATGATGTACTTCATGACGTTGCCGAAGGTGCGTCGGCCCTCGATGATCCCGTCGTGCAGTACGCCAAGATCCGGGCGCATCAGGATCATGGCGGCCGCCTGCCGGGCCACGTCCACGCCGCTCTCCACCGAGATGCCGACGTCGGCGGCATGCAGCGAAGGGGCGTCGTTGATGCCGTCGCCCATGTAGCCGACCACGTGCCCGCGCGCCTTCAGGGCCAGCAGCACCCGGGTCTTCTGCTGTGGGTTGGCGCGTGCGAACAGGTTGACCTCGCCCACCCGCGCGCGCAGTGCATCGTCGTTCATGGCTTCGATCTGCGCGCCGGTCAGCACGCCCGTGACCTGCATGCCAAGTTCGCCGCAGACGTGACGCGCGACCAGCGCGTCATCGCCGGTGACGACCTTGACCGTCACGCCGCTGGCGGCCAGCGCTGCCAGCGCCGGCTTGGCGCTTTCCTTCGGGGGGTCCAGGAACGCAAGGAAGCCGGCCAGCACCAGCGCACTCTCGTCGGCGGTGGTCGCGGCGATGAAGTCGCCGGGCTCGATGCGCCAGGCCACCGCCAGCGTGCGGAAACCCTGGCTCGCCAACCGCTCCAGCAGGGCGGCGCAGGCTTGTCGGTGGGCATCGTCCAGCGCATCCACGCGCGGCGATCCGTCGGCTCCGGTGCCGGCTTCGACCTGCGCACACACCCGCAGCACGTCCTCGGGTGCGCCCTTGACGATCAGCAGGCGCTGATCGGCGTTTTCCACCAGCACCGACACCCGCCGACGCTCGAAATCGAACGGCACCTCGTCCAGCTTGCGCCAGCCGGAGACGTCGATCCCGTTGGGCGCGAGGATGGCTTCGTCCAGCGGGCTCTTCAGCCCGCTCTCGTAGGTGCTGTTGAGGATGGCCAGTTGCAGCACGCGCGCGCTGTCATTGCCGGCTGGATCGATATGGTGCTGCAGCCGGATCCGCGCCTCGGTCAGGGTGCCGGTCTTGTCGGTGCACAGCACGTCCATCGCGCCCATGTCCTGGATCGCAGACAGGCGCTTGACGATGACCTGCTTGCGCGCCATGCGCAGGGCTCCGCGCGAGAGCGTCACCGACACGATCATCGGCAGCAGTTCCGGGGTCAGCCCCACCGCCAGCGCCACCCCGAACAGGAAGGCCTGCAGCAGCGGTCGATGGAAGGCCATGTTGACCAGGAATGTGAACAGCACCAGCAACAGCGTCAGCCGCATGATCAGCAGCCCGAAGCGGCGCGTGCCGATTTCGAACGCGGTCGGCGGCGGCGGCTTTTCCAACTCCTGGGCAATGCGGCCTATCGCGGTGGCCTTGCCGGTGCGCAGTACCTGCAACTGCGCCGAGCCGCTGACCACCGTGCTGCCCATGAACACCTGGCCGTCGATGTCCGTATCGATGCCGTCGGCAGCCACCGGCGCGGCGGCGGCATGGCGTTCGACCGGAAAGGCCTCGCCGGTCAGCAGTGCCTGGTTGACGAAGAAGTCGCGCGCCACCAGCACCTGCGCATCGGCCGGCACGAGGTCGCCGGCGGACAGGAACACGACATCGCCGGGCACCAGCTGCTCGGCGGGGATGTCACGGCGCACGCCATCGCGCAGGACGCTGGCGGTCAGCGCCACTTGCCGCGACAGCTGCTCCGCGGCCTGGCCGGCGCGATACTCCTGCACGAAATCCAGGGCCACGCTCAGCAGCACCATCACCGCGATCAACACCGCGCTGGTGGCATCCCCGGTGGCGGCGGAGATGGCGCAGGCGGCCAGCAGCACGATGACCAGCGGATTGCCGAAGCGCATCAGGAACTGGCGCAGGATGCTGTGCCGGCCCGGCTTCAGCACATTGGGCCCCACGCATGCCAGCCGCGCGGCGGCCACGCTGCTGGCCAGGCCGGCAGCGGCGGAGGATGACGATGCTGCGTCGGCGGTCTCGTCCATCCGCGCATGGTGGCACCAACCGGGGGGTGATGCGTGTCGGTGGAATGACGCCGGCAGGCGGGCCATTCGCACATCGGCGACAATGGCACGCCCACCCCGCAGCGCCGCCCGTGACCACCCAACTCGAACAACTCCGCCAGCACTCCACCGTGGTCGCCGATACCGGCGACATCGGTGCCATCGCCCGCTTCGCACCGATGGATGCCACCACCAATCCGTCGCTGCTGCTGAAGGCGGCCACGCTGCCGGCCTATGCCGCGCAGGTCGAAGCGGCGGTGGCGGCGGCCGGTGGCGACGACAAGGTGGGCGATGCCTGCGACCGGCTGGCGGTGGCCATTGGTGGCGAAATCCTCAAGTTGATCCCCGGGCGCGTGTCCACCGAGGTGGATGCGCGGCTGAGTTTCGATACCGCGGCCACCATCGCGAAAGCCCGGCGGCTGGTGCAGTTGTATGCCGATGCCGGCATCGGCCCCGAGCGTTTGCTGATCAAGATCGCCGCCACCTGGGAAGGCATCCGCGCCGCGGAGGTGCTGGAGCGCGAAGGCATCCACTGCAATCTCACCCTGTTGTTCTCGTTCGCGCAGGCGGTGGCCTGCGCCGAGGCTGGCGTGTTCCTGATCTCGCCCTTCGTCGGCCGCATCCTCGACTGGCACCTGGCAGGCGGCATGGCCACGCCCGCCACGCCGCAGGACGACCCCGGCGTGCAGTCGGTCACCCGCATCTGGAATTACTACAAGCAGCACGGATATGACACCGTGGTGATGGGCGCCAGCTTCCGCAATGTCGGGCAAGTGCTGGCGCTGGCCGGCTGCGACCGCCTGACCATTTCCCCGGAGTTGCTGGGCACCTTGGCGCAGGCCGATGCGCCGATCGCGCGTGCATTGCAGGACGCTGGCCAACGCCGCACGCCGGGTGCGGCATTGGGTGAAACCGGCTTCCGCTGGCAGCACAACGAAGACGCGATGGCCACCGACAAACTGGCCGACGGCATCCGCAAATTCGCGATCGACCAGGGCAAGCTGGAAGCGTTGCTGGCGGCCAAGTTGGGCTGATGGTGATGCCGGTCGAGCGCGAGTTGGGCCAAATCCTGCTGCTGGCCTTCGACCTGCTGGGCACCTTCGTGTTCGCCCTCAGCGGCGGCGTGCTGGCGGTGCGCAAAAAGCTGGACTTGTTCGGGGTGCTGGTGCTGTCCTGCGCGGCGGCGGTGTCCGGCGGGATCGTGCGTGATGTGTTGATTGGTGTGCACCCGCCGGCCTCGCTGGCCGACTGGCGCTATCTGGTCACCGCGATGCTGGCCGGGCTGGTGACCTTTCGCTGGTGCGGCCTGATCGAACGCCTGCGCAACCCGGTGCAGATGTTCGATGCCGCCGGCCTTGCCTTGTTCGCGGTGCTGGGCACCGGCAAGGCACTGGCCTTCGGCCTCACCCCGTTCGCGGCCACCTTGCTGGGCATCATCACCGGCATCGGCGGCGGCATCGCCCGTGACCTGCTGGTGGTGCGCACCCCGGTGGTGTTGCAGCAAACCGAGCTGTACGCGATGGCCGCGCTGGTGGGCAGTGGTGTGGTGGCATTGGCAGCAGCCTTCAACCTGCCACAACACCCGGCGATGGTGCTCGGCGCCCTGCTGTGCTTCGGCCTGCGCTTCATGAGCATTCGCCGGGGCTGGAAGCTGCCGGTGGCGGGATAGCGGGAGTAATGGAAACAAAACGGCCCGGATCGCTCCGGGCCGTCCGTTCAATTGACGCTTTGCTACCAGTTACAGGCTACGCCGAATTTCATCGGTACGTGCTCGCGTTGCGGCGGTGTCACAGTTCAAGCGAGCAATCTCGATCTCGGTGGGGTCCGTGCTGCGGCCGGCGGCTTCGATCTTGCAGTCCACGTCTTTTTTCTTGATCCAGGCGCGTTGCGATCCCAGCAGGTATTCCCGATCTTCCTCCGAGAGCCCTTTCCAGAGTTCGTTGATGGCTTGGTTGGCGAGGGTGTTCTGTTCCTGGGCGACGCTCAGGTTGGCGGCACCCTGTTCGGCACGCAGCTGGGCTTGCTGCTGCTCTTCCTGGAGGCGCTGCGCTTCCGCCGCCTGGTTGGCCTCCTCCGCTGCCTTTGCGTCTTCGATCTGCTTGGCCTCGATCATCGGCTTCAACATCGAAGACCCGGCGATTTCACTGACGAAATCGGCGATCGATGCGGCCCCGGTCAGCTCGGCATAGACCTTCTTGCCGTCATCCGTGGGCTGGGCGTTGTATTCGATGGCTTTCGTGAATGCGTTCGCCGCCTGCTCCATGTCGTTGTTGCTGGCCAGTGCTGAAATCGCCCCCAGGCCGGCAAGCTTCCTGCCCTCTTCTGCGGAATGCAGCAAGTCGGGCGGGACGACGATCTTGATCGTGCCTTCGCAGAACACTTTCGTGCTGTCCGGATCTTCCTTGGACGTTCGGACATTGTCGAAAGCGATGGAGATTTTGCTCAAGGTCGCCCGCGCGGATGCCGCGCTGAAAACGGCGCTGCCATCGTCGCGCTTGCCTTTGGCAAGGGCTTTCTCGGCCTCGTCCATCACGATCTGCTTGACCACGGCCAGCTCGTCCTTTCCCGAGCAGGTCGCCTTGTGTTTGCCGCATCCGGCCAACGCCATTGCGGCCATGACGATGGCCGCCGAACGAGTTGCAAAACGCATCGCTTCCCCCTGTATCGATTCCATGAACGAGTTGGCATTCCGTTCAGGAAGGTTAGCCGAGCCGAGGGGGTGATTGTCAACAAAACGGCCCGGAGTGACCCGGGCCGTTTTGGTATCGCGCAATGGCGTCGCTTACGCCGCGAACAGTGCCTTCATCTTCTTCAGCGCGTTGGCTTCGATCTGGCGGATGCGCTCGGCGGAGACGCCGTATTCGTCGGCCAGCTCCTGCAACGTCACCTTGCTGTCTTCATCCAGCCAGCGGCGGCGGATGATGTCGCGCGAGCGGGCGTCGAGGCGGGCCATGCCGTCGCGCAGCACTTCCAGTTCGTCGGCTTCGCTGCTGGTGGCTTCGTAGGCCGCCGCCGGGTCTTCGTCGTGGGCGACCAGGTAGTGGGCCGGGGCTGGCGGGGCGTGGTCGTCGTCGGCGTCGTCGGGCGCATCGAAACCGATGTCGCGGCCGGACAGGCGTGCTTCCATTTCCAGCACTTCGCGCTCGGACACGTTCAGGTCCTTCGCCACCGCGCTGACTTCGGCGGCATTCATCCAGCCCAGCCTGGTCTTGCTCTTGCGCAGGTTGAAGAACAGCTTGCGCTGCGCCTTGGTGGTGGCCACCTTGACGATGCGCCAGTTCTTGATGATGAAGTCGTGCATCTCGGCGCGGATCCAGTGCACCGCGAAGCTGACCAGGCGCACGCCCACCGAGGGGTCGAAGCGCTTCACCGCCTTCATCAGGCCGATGTTGCCTTCCTGGATCAGGTCGCCCAGCTGCAGGCCGTAGCCGTTGTAGCCGCGCGCCACATGCACCACGAAGCGCAGGTGCGAGAGGATCAGCTCCTGCGCGGCAGCGATGTCGTTGTCCTGGTGCAGGCGCACGGCCAGCGCGTGCTCGTCCTCGGCGGACAGCACCGGGATCTGGTGGACGCCGTTGATGTAGGCCTCCAGCGAACCCAGGCTGCTGGGAATCGGCAGGTTGTTGGCGACAAGTGCGGTGGACGTCATGGTGGCTTCCCTCATGCGGGCGAGTTTAGCAGTCCATGTATTCGACTGCTCACCGGCCCGTTGGTTCACTGTCGTTGCATGGATGGAACACTGGCGGTTGTCTGATCGTTCAGCCAAATCAGCCCATCCAGTCGATATGGGGTGGCGCAGGGCGGGCACAAGGGGCGTCGGCCCCGGCTTGACAGCCACGCCGGCCGCGTCGATGCTTTTCGGACATTCCGAGGGGAGCCCCGTACGGGGCTGAGAAAGCGTCGAGCTGACCCTTGTACCTGATCCGGGTCATGCCGGCGTAGGAACGGAAGAACACGCGCAGCGCCCCGGCACTGCGTGCCGTTGCATCGTCCAATCCCGGATCTCCCGCCGCTACACGAGGAGGAGATCCATGCAAGCACCCGACACCCGTCCGGGCACCGTCACCACCGGCCCGATCCGCGGCTCGCGCAAGGTCTATCTGTCGCCCCCCGGCCATCCCGGCCTGCGCGTGCCGCTGCGCGAGATCGCGCTGGACGACCCGCAGGCGCCGCGCCTGCACCTGTACGACACCTCCGGCCCGTACACCGAGGACGGCGTCGCCATCGACCTGGCCGCCGGGCTGCCGGCGCTGCGCGAAAGCTGGCTGGCGCGGCGCGGTTTCGAAGTGGTGGAAGGCCGCGCGGTGCGGCCCGAAGACAACGGCTTCGCCAGTGGCGAGCGGTTGGTTGCGCCCTGTCCGGCGGCGCGCACGCTGCGCCGAGGGTGCGCCGGTCAGCCGGTGACGCAGCTGGAGTTCGCCCGCGCCGGCATCGTCACCGAGGAAATGGTCTACGCCGCCCACCGCGAAAACCTCGGCCGCATCGCCGCCAGCGACGAGGAAAAGCAGCGGCTGGCAGGAGGCGAGTCGTTCGGCGCGTCGCTGCCGGCGCTGGTGACGCCGGAATTCGTGCGCGAGGAAATCGCCAAGGGCCGCGCCATCCTGCCGGCCAACATCAACCATCCGGAACTGGAACCGATGGTGATCGGGCGCAACTTCCTGGTGAAGGTGAACGCCAACATCGGCAACTCGGCGCTGTCCTCCGGCGTCGCCGAGGAAGTGGAGAAGCTGGTGTGGGCGATCCGCTGGGGCGCCGACACGGTCATGGACCTGTCCACCGGCCGCAACATCCACAACCTGCGCAGCTGGATCCTGCGCAACGCGCCGGTGCCGATCGGCACGGTGCCGCTGTACCAGGCGCTGGAAAAGGTCGGCGGCGATCCGGCGCGGCTGGACTGGGAGGTGTTCAAGGACACCCTGATCGAACAGGCCGAGCAGGGCGTGGACTACTTCACCATTCATGCCGGCGTGCGGCTGGCGCACGTGCCGCTGACCGCCAAGCGCGTCACCGGCATCGTGTCCCGCGGCGGCTCGATCATGGCGCGCTGGTGCCTGAGCTACCACCGCGAGAATTTCCTCTACGAACGCTTCGACGAGATCTGCAACATCCTGCGCCGCTACGACGTCGCCTTCTCGCTGGGCGACGGCCTGCGCCCCGGCAGCATTGCCGACGCCAACGACGCCGCCCAGTTCGCCGAACTCGACACCTTGGGCGAGTTGACCAAGGTGGCGTGGGGCAAGGGCTGCCAGGTGATGGTGGAAGGCCCCGGCCACGTGCCGATGCACAAGATCCGCGACAACATGACGCGCCAGCTGGACGTCTGCAGCGACGCGCCGTTCTACACGCTCGGCCCGCTGACCACCGACGCCGCACCCGGCCACGACCATCTGACTTCCGCGATCGGCGCGGCGATGATCGGCTGGTTCGGCACCGCCATGCTCTGCTACGTGACGCCGAAGGAACATCTGGGCCTGCCCGACCGCGACGACGTCAAGACCGGGGTGATCAGTTACAAGATCGCCGCCCACGCCGCCGACCTGGCCAAGGGCCACCCGGCCGCGCAGGCGCATGACGACGCGCTGTCGCGGGCGCGCTTCGCGTTCCGCTGGGAAGACCAGTTCAACCTCTCGCTGGACCCCGACACCGCGCGCGCCTACCACGACGCCACCCTGCCGAAGGACGCGCACAAGAGCGCGCATTTCTGCTCGATGTGCGGGCCGAAGTTCTGCTCGATGCAGCTCAGCCACGAGCTGCGCGGCGATGCCGAAGCGGGGATGCAGGCGAAGGCGCAGGAGTTCATCGCCAGTGGCGGTGCGCTGTACGTGGATGCGCCGGCGGAGTTGCCGGCATGAGTGCGCGCGTGCGCGTACTGGGTGCCGGTGTGGCCGGCCTGGCGGCGGCGCTGGAACTGGCGCAGGCCGGTGCCGAGGTGGAGGTGCTGGAAGTCGGCGCGCAGCCCGGTGGCGACGGCGCCAGCCCCTTTGCCGGCGGCATGCTGGCACCGTGGTGCGAATGCGTCAGTGCCGAACCGCTGGTCGCCGAACTCGGCCGGCAGGCGCTGGACTGGTGGCCGCGGCAGTTCGACGGCACCGTCCGCAACGGCACGCTGGTGCTGTCCGCCGTGCGCGATGTCGGCGAGCTGGAGGCTTTTGCCAATCGCAGCGACAACTACCGCAGGCTGGACGGCGACGGCATCGCCGCGCTGGAACCGGATCTGGCCGGGCGCTTCCGCCACGGCCTGTTCTTCGCCGATGAAGCGCACCTCGACCCGCGCGCGGCGCTGGCGGCGCTGGTGCAGCGATTGGGCGAACTGGGCGTCGCGGTTCGCTATGGCGTCGATGCGCGCGGGCAAGCCGACGACGGCCGCAGCGTGCTCGATTGCCGCGGCTACGCCGCCCGCGACCGCCTGCCGGAGCTGCGCGGCGTGCGCGGCGAAATGCTGCTGCTGCACAGCGACGCCGTGCGTTTCGCGCGCCCGATCCGGCTGCTGCATCCGCGCGGCATGCATTACCTGGTGCCGCGCGGCGACGGCCTGTACATGCTCGGCGGCAGCATGCTGGAAAGCGACGATGCTGGCGCGATCAGCGCGCGCTCGGCGGTGGAGCTGCTCAACGCCGCCTACGCGCTGCATCCGGCGCTGGCCGAGGCGCGCATCGTCGAGCTGGGCCACGGCCTGCGCCCGGCCTTCCCCGACAACCTGCCGCGGCTGCAGCAGCGCGATGGCCGCTGGCATCTCAACGGGCTGTTCCGCCACGGCTACCTGCTGGCGCCGGCGCTGGCACGGCAAGCCGCCGCGCGCCTGCTGGAGGCGGCGTGATGCAGCTGGTCGTGAACGGCGAAGCGCGCCGGGTCGAAGCCGCCACGCTGGCGCAGGCGCTGCTGGAACTGGGCTATCGCGATGCCCGCGTCGCCACCGCGTTGAACGGTCTGTTCGTGCCCGCCGGACAGCGCGCGGCGCAGGCGCTGGGCGACGGCGATGCGCTGGAAGTGCTGGCCCCGATGCAGGGAGGTTGAGATGCAGGTCTACGACAGTGAAGTGGGTTCGCGGCTGTGGCTGGGCAGCGCCCGCTATCCCTCGCCGGCGATCCTGAGCGAGGCGGTGCGCGGCGCAGGTTGCGACGTGGTGACGGTGTCGCTGCGCCGCGAAAACGCGCAGGCCGGCGCGGGACAGGCGTTCTGGGCGCTCATCCGCGCGCTGGGCGTGCGCGTGCTGCCCAATACCGCCGGCTGCCACACGGTGCAGGAGGCCGTCACCACCGCGCGGATGGCGCGCGAGGTGTTCGACACCCGCTGGATCAAGCTGGAAGTGCTGGGCACGGGCGAACTGCTGCAGCCGGACGTGTTCGGGCTGGTGGAGGCGGCGCGGATCCTCTGCGACGAGGGCTTCCAGGTCTTCCCGTACACCACCGCCGACCTCGGGGTGGCCGAGCGGCTGCTCGACGCCGGCTGCCGGGTGTTGATGCCGTGGGGCGCGCCGATCGGCAGCGGCCGCGGGCTGGCCGATCCGTTCGCGCTGCGCGCGCTGCGCGCCCGCTTCCCCGACATCCCGCTGGTGGTCGATGCCGGCCTCGGTGTGCCTTCGCACGCGGCGATGGCGATGGAGCTGGGTTTCGACGCGGTGCTGGCCAACACCGCGGTGGCGCTGGCCGCCGACCCGGTGCGGATGGCGCGCGCGTTCGCCGATGCGGTGCGCGCCGGTGCCGCCGCGCATGCCGCGGGGCCGATGCCGGCGCGCGATTTTGCCGAGCCCTCCACGCCGGTCATCGGCCAGGCCTGGCGCGCATGAGCCGGCTCGATCCCTTCTATCCGGTGGTCGACAGCGCCGCCTGGGTGCAGCGCCTGCTGCCGCTGGGCACCAGGTTGGTGCAGCTGCGGATCAAGGACGCGCCGCAGGCGCGGCTGCGGGCGGAGATCGGTACCGCGCTGGCGGCCTGCCGCGCGCATGCCGCGCAGCTGGTGGTCAACGATCATTGGCAGCTGGTGCTGGACGCGGGCGCGGACTTCGTCCACCTCGGCCAGGAAGACCTGCAGGATGCCGACCTGCCGGCGCTGCGCCGGCGCGGCGTGCGGCTTGGCATCAGCACCCACAGCGAGGCCGAACTGGAGCGCGCGCTGGCGCTGGCGCCGGACTACATCGCGCTGGGCCCGGTATATCCCACCATGCTGAAGCGGATGCCGTGGTCGCCGCAGGGCCTGCCGCGTCTTGGCGAGTGGAAAAGCAAGATCGGCGCGCTGCCGCTGGTGGCGATCGGCGGCATCACCCTGGAGCGCGCACAGGGTTGTTTCGATGCCGGTGCCGACGCGGTTGCGCTGGTCAGCGACATCACCCGTCACCCTGATCCCGACGCCCGCACCACGGCCTGGCTGCAGGCCACGCGGGCGCGGGCATGAAGTCGCTGGCGCTGAGCATCGCCGGCTCCGATTCCTGCGGCGGCGCCGGGCTGCAGGCGGACCTGGCCGCCTTCGCCGCGCTGGGCGTGCGCGGCGCCACCGCGGTCACCGCGGTCACCGCGCAGAACCGCAGCGGCGTGCGCGCGCTGCAGGTGTTGCCGGCGCTGCTGGTGCGCGACCAGATCGATGCGGTGTTCGAGGAGGAGCCGGTGCGCGCGGTCAAGCTGGGCATGCTGGCGGAAGCGTCGATCATCGAAGCGGTGGCGGCCAGCCTGCGCCAGCATCGCGCGCGCGCGGTGGTCATCGATCCGGTGATGATCGCCAGTTCCGGTGCGCGGCTGTTGCGTGCGGACGCGGTGGTCGCGCTGCGCCGCGAACTGCTGCCGCTGGCCGACTGCCTGACTCCCAATCTCGATGAAGCCGCCGCGCTGCTGGACGCGCCGCGCGCGCAGGACGAGGCGCAGATGCTGGAGCAGGGGCGCGCGCTGCTGGCGCTGGGGCCGCGCGCGGTGCTGATGAAGGGCGGCCACGCGCCGCTGGCGGAGGCGGTGGATCTGCTGGTGCAGCCGCAGTCGGTGCAGCGCTTCGCCGCGCCGTGGGTCGTCGGCGCCGATGGCCACGGCAGCGGCTGCACGCTGTCCGCGGCGGTGGCGGCCGGGCTGGCGCTGGGCGACGGGCTGGAGGTGGCGGTGGGTGCCGCCAAGCGGCATCTGGGCCACTGGCTGGGCGAGCGCTTCAGGCCGATGTAAGCAGCGCGCACGGCGGCAGCGACCAGTCGATCGGGGCCTTGCCGCAGCGGGCCAGGTACTGGTTGGCGGCGGAGAAATGCCCGCAGCCGAGGAAGCCGCGGTGCGCCGACAGCGGCGAGGGATGCGGCGCCTTCAGCACGCGATGGCAGCGGCCGTCGATCACCGCGCCCTTCTTCTGCGCGTAGCTGCCCCACAGCAGGAACACCAGACCCTCGCGCTCGCGGTTCAGCACATCCACCACGTGGTCGGTGAAGCCTTCCCAGCCGCGGCCCTGGTGGCTGCCGGGCTGGCCGTCCTCCACCGTCAGCACGCTGTTGAGCAGCAGCACGCCGTGCCGCGCCCACGGCAACAGGCAGCCGTGGTCGGGACGGAGGAAGCCGGTATCGCGCTCCAGCTCCTTGTAGATGTTCAGCAGCGACGGCGGCACCGGCACCCCCGGCAGCACCGAGAAGCACAGCCCGTGCGCCTGCCCGGCGCCGTGGTAGGGGTCCTGGCCGAGAATGACGACCTTCACCGCCTCGAACGGGGTGGCCTCGAAGGCGGCGAAGATGTCGCGGCCGGGCGGGTAGATGCGCGCACCGGCGGCCTTGCGCTGGCGCAGGAAGGCGGCAAGCTGGCGCATGTCTTCGCGCGCGAACCAGTCGCCCACGCGCGCCTTCCAGCTCGGCTCCAGTTGCAGCGCGGCGGTGGCGTCCATCGCGTTCAAGGCATCGTGTTCAAGCCGGCGCGCTCAGATCACGCCGCGCTTCTTCTCGAACAGGAAATACGCCAGCCCCAGCAGCGCACCGACCCCCAGCGAGGCCGGCCAGCCCAGCGGGCTCAGCCACTTCACCAGCCCGGCCAGCAGCAGGCCCAGCACCACGAACTGCGAATAGCGCCAGCGGCTTTCGCGAAAGCTTTTCATCTCCGGGCCGGCCATCGGCTCAGACCTTGTAGCCGGTGTGGATGGCGACGATGCCGGCGCTCATGTTGCGGAAGCTGCAGCGCGCAAGCCCGGCCGCTTCCATCATCGCCTTGAGCTCGCGCTGCGGCGGATGCTTGCGGATCGACTCGGCCAGGTACTGGTAGCTCTCGGCGTCGCCGGCGAACAGGCTGCCCAGCTTCGGCAGCACCTTGAAGGAATGGAAGTCGTAGATCGGCTTGAACCATTCCGCCTGCACTTCGGAAAATTCCAGCACCCGCGCCTGCCCGCCCGGGCGCAGCACCCGCGCGATCTCGCGCAGCGCGGCGTCCTTGTCGGTCACGTTGCGCAGGCCGAAGGCCATGGTGACGAGGTCGAAGCTGGCGTCGGGGAAGGGCAGGCATTCGGCGTTGCACTGCACGTATTCGAAGCCGCGCACGTTGCCGCGGTCGGTCATGCGGTCGCGGCCCACGCGCAGCATGTCGCCGTTGATATCGCCCAGCACCAGCTTGCCGGTCTCGCCCACGCGATCCTTCAGCAGCGCGGCGATGTCGCCGGTGCCGCCGGCCAGGTCCAGCACGCGGTCGCCCTTGCGCACCTGGCAGGTGGCCACGAAGAACCGCTTCCACAGCCGATGGATGCCCAGGCTCATCGCATCGTTCATCAGGTCGTACTTGCCGGCCACCGAGGAGAACACTTCGGCGACCAGTTTCTGCTTGTCGGCCACCGGCACGTCGCGGAAACCGAAGTGGGTGGTGTCTTGCTGTGGCGAGGGTGCGTTCATGGGCCGATTATCGCATTCCGCAGGATTGACTCCAGTCAATCTTGGTTGCTTGATGAGTGCGGAGAATGCAACAGGTGCCCCGCCATGACGCCACAGGAGTCGCCATGCACCAGAGCTTGCCGATGTTGATTGCCGACGATGCAACGCTGGTGCGGTATCTCAACCAATTCCAGCACAACGCGTATGCCATGCAGCCGGCCCGCGAGGGCATCGACTTGGTCACTTGGCTGGCCAGTGGTGATGATGCCGCAGAGGCCGAGCATGCACAGGCAACCCGGCTGGGCTTCCCGCTGGTGCGCCTGCCTGCCGTGGCTGCCGATCCGGCCGTGGCCGCGATGCTGTCGCCGCAACAGGCGCGACGGCTGCGGGTGGTGCCGCTGCGCCGCTACAACGGCCTGCTGGCAGTGGCGATGGAAGATCCCACAAATCACGAAGCGCTGGCCGCGCTGGAGTTCGTCTCGCCCGATCGGGTGCTGCCGCTGGTGGCTACGGCACGCGGCATCCGCGCGGCCATTACCCGGCATTACGACCAGATCGAAGATCGCGAAACCGCCCGACAGCTGGGCCTGGATCCCGCATTGCGCGCCGACGATGCCAGCGAACAGGAAGCCAACCGGCTGGCGCAGGAGCAGCCGGTGGTACGGCTGGTCAGTGGCCTGATCGCCGATGCGGTGGCGCGGCGCGCCTCCGACATCCATTTGCGGCCGGGGGAGCACGGTGCAGACGTGTTGTTCCGGATTGACGATGAACTGGTGCCGGTACGCAGCCTTCTGCGTGCCCTGCAGCCGGCGGCGGTGAGCCGGATCAAGGTGCTGGGAGGCATGAACCTGGCCGAGCACCGGTTGCCGCAGGACGGCCGCACCAGCTTCGCGCTGGAGGATGGTCGCCACGTCGACTTGCGCATTTCCATCTTGCCCACCGTGTACGGGGAAAGCGCGGTGGTGCGCCTGCTCGACCCCAGGGAAAGCCTGTGGAACCTGGGCCAGCTGGGCCTGAGCGATACCGACCGGCTGCGGCTGGATGACGTGATGAGCCGCAGCCAGGGCATGTTCCTGACCACCGGCCCCACCGGTTGCGGCAAGTCCACCACGCTCTACGCGATGCTGCTGGAGCTGCGCAAGCAGCCGATCAACATCCTCACCATCGAGGATCCGGTGGAGTTCCACATCGCCGATATCCAGCAGATGCAGGTCAACCGCGCTGCCGGTTTCACCTTTGCCGGTGCCATGCGCAACTTCCTGCGGCACGACCCCGACGTGATCATGGTGGGCGAGATCCGCGACCGCGAAACCGCCGGCATCGCGGTGGAAAGCGCGCTCACCGGGCACCTGCTGCTCAGCACCTTGCATACCAACACCGCCGCCACCACCGTCACCCGCCTGCTGGACCTGGGCGTGGAGCCCTATCTGCTGCGCGCCAGCCTGTTGGCGGTGATGTCGCAGCGGCTGGTGCGCCTGACCTGCCCGCATTGCCGCGAGGTGGAGCAGGTGTCGTCGCACATCCGCGAAGCACTGGGCGTGGGCCGCGATGAAGTCTTCCACAAGGGGCGCGGCTGCGTGCATTGCGAGGGCCTGGGCGTGCGTGGCCGGCAGGCGGTCTACGAGCTGCTGGTGATGAGCCCGCGCCTGCGCACGCTGGTGGTGCCGGGCGCGGAGGCCGACACCATCCACCAGGTGGCGGTGGAGGAAGGCATGGTGCCGATTACCCGGGCCGCCGTGGCCTTGGCGCGCAGCGGGGCAGTGGCGCTGTCGGAAGCGTGGCGGGTGCGCGCGGATTGACGGCATGCGGCATGCGACACTGCACGCATGCACGTCGAATCCGTTTCCTTCCGCGATACACCCTGCATCCGCATCGCAAACGAAGGTGCCAGCGCGCTGGTGGCGTTGCACGGCGGGCACGTGCTGTCATGGGTGGCAGCCGATGGCCGCGAGCGCCTGTTCCTGGGCGCGCGCAGTCGTTTCGACGGCGCGTCCGCGATCCGTGGCGGCATCCCGGTGATCTTCCCGCAATTTTCCGGGCGCGGCCGGCTGGGGCGGCATGGCTTCGCGCGCACCGCGCCGTGGGCGTTTGCTGGCGTGGAGGCGGATGCGGCAGTGTTCGAACTGGCCGATGACGGTACGCGTTTCCACGGCTGGGGCCATCCGTGCATGCTCCGCTTGCGCGTGACGCTCGGCGCGATGGCATTGCAGGTGGCGCTGGAGGTCGACAACAGCGGCCACCAGCCACTGGCCTTCACCGCCGCACTGCACACCTATCTGCGGGTGGACGACATCGCTTTTGTTGTCATCGAAGGCCTGCAAGGCTGCGACTTCGAAGACAGCGCGGCCGGTGGCACCTTGCGCCGCCAGCACGATCACGAAGTCACGTTCGACAACGAGACAGACCGCATCTATGCCGACGTGGTGACGCCGCTGACGCTCATCGACGGCGCGCGGCGGCTGGCCATCGAACAGCAGGGCTTTGCCGACGTTGTGGCATGGAACCCCGGTGCCGCACTGGCCAGCACGATCGCCGACCTGGCGGCGGGGGAGTACCGGCAATTTGCCTGCGTGGAAGCCGCCCAGGTGTTGCAGCCGGCGTGGCTGGCACCCGGGCAGCGCTGGCAGGGCTGGCAGCGGTTGCAGGCGCAGCCCTGAGCATGCGTCGGTGCGGTGGTGGCTTGCCGGTACAATTCGCCGATGCGCTTCCCCGATTACCCCTTTACCCCGCACCGCTTCGACGTCCGCCCCGGCATCGCGATGTCCTTCCTCGACGAAGGGCCGCGCGACGGCGACGTGGTCGTGATGCTGCACGGCAATCCGTCGTGGAGCTATTACTGGCGCCACCTGGTGCTGGGCCTGCGCGACAAATACCGCTGCATCGTGCCGGACCACGTCGGCATGGGCCTGAGCGACCGCCCGGACGATGGCCCGTCCGCGCAGCCGCGCTATGACTACACGCTGCAAGCGCGCATCGACGACGTGGACGCGCTGCTGAAGCACCTCGGCATCGACGGCCCGGTGACGCTGGCGGTGCACGACTGGGGCGGGATGATCGGCTTCGGCTGGGCGCTGCGCGATCCCGCGCGCGTCAAGCGGCTGGTCATCACCAACACCGCCGCGTTCCCGCTGCCGGCGGCCAAGCGCTTCCCCGCGCGGCTGGCGATGGGGCGCGATTCACGTCTGGGCGGCTGGCTGATCCGCCGCTTCAACCTGTTCGCGCGCGGCGCGGCGTGGATGGGCACCAAACGCGCGCTGCCGAAGGACGTGCGCGCGGCGTATGCCGGCGTATATGACGGTTGGGACCAGGCGATCTCCACCCTGCGCTTCATGCAGGACATCCCGCTGCACGACGGCGACCGCGCCATGCCGCTGGTGCAGGCCAGCGCGAAGGCGCTGCCCGGCTATGCGGACCGCCCGGCGTTCCTCGGCTGGGGCCTGCGCGATTTCGTGTTCGACCAGCACTTCCTCGACGGCTTCCGCAGCGCGCTGCCGAACGCGGAAGTGCATGCGTATGCCGATGCGGGCCACTACGCGCTGGAGGACAAGCACGAAGCGCTGGTGCCGCTGATCCGGGCGTTCCTGGATCGTAATCCGCTGTAGCGGTTGTTCCACCGCAGTGGCATCGGAGGGTGGCGCCACAAGCTGCGAGGCCAGCCGGCGGGCAGCGGCCTCGCAACCAAGCGAGTATCGGGGAGTGCG
>NZ_JAYRLK010000023.1:0-3169 GCF_041905325.1 Thermomonas sp.
CGACCGCAAGGGCCAGGCCATGGGCATGTTCGGCCTGGTGGCCATCGTCGGCCCGGCCATGGGGCCGGTGGTGGGCGGCATCGTGATCGAATACTTCAACTGGCGCGCCATCTTCTACGTGTCGGTGCCCATTGCCAGCATCGCGTTGCTGCTGGGCTCGATCTTCCTGCCCCAGCGCGCCGCGCCCGGCACCGGCAAGCCCGTCAAACCGTTCGACTGGCTGTCGTTCACGCTCGTGACCACGTCGATCTTCTGCCTGCTGGTGGCGCTGTCCACCGGCCAGCGGCTGGGATGGAACTCCAGCGAGATCCTGCTGATGGTGGGCGTCGCGCTGGTCTGCGGCGTGGCCTTTGTGCTGCGCGAACTGCGGGTGGAGTCGCCGCTGGTGGAGGTGCGCACGATGCTGGTGCCGGACTTCGCCGTGGCGATCCTGTTGTCGTTCCTGTTCGGCGCGGGGCTGTTCGGCTCGACCTACCTCATTCCGCTGTTCGCCCAGACGGTCCAGTCGGCCACCCCCTCGCAGGCGGGGCTGATCCTGTTGCCCGGCGGGCTGTTGCTCGGCCTGGTGATGCCGATCTCGGGCTACCTGGCCGACCGCATGGCGGCCCGCACGATGATCGTGACCGGCATCCTGCTGTTCATGGTGTCGTCGTTCGCGCTGGCCACGGTCGGGGTGGACACGTCCTACCTGGCCATGGCCGGGATCGTGGCGGTGGGCCGCGTGGCGGTGGGGGCGGTCAACCCGTCGCTCAACGTGGCCGCCATCAGCGCGCTGCCGGCGGCCATGCTGGCGCAAGGCGCGGGCCTGATCAACTTCGCGCGGCAGCTGGGCGGCGCGTTCGGGGTCAACGGGCTGTCCGTGGCGCTGGAGTACCGCATGGCGTTCCACAGCGACGCCATCACCGCGGCGGCCCGCAGCAACGCGGGTGCGGACCTGCTGCGCGGCGTGGGCAGCCTGCTGGCCGCCGGCGGCGCACCGCCCGACCTGCAGTCCGCCGGTGCCCTTCACTACTTCGGCACCATGATCGCCGCACAGGCCTATTCAGAGGCTTTCCGCGACATCTTCTACCTGCTGGCCATCGTCTTCGCCATCGCGCTGCTGCCGGCGCTGGTCCTGCGCGGCAAGCGGGCCGCACCCCCACCCCAGGCCGTGCCGATGGACACCGCCGAAACCTGAACCCCCGACATGAGCACTGCCGCCAGCCCCCCCGC
Organism: Thermomonas sp.; assembly: GCF_041905325.1. GTDB lineage: Bacteria > Pseudomonadota > Gammaproteobacteria > Xanthomonadales > Xanthomonadaceae > Thermomonas. Next base: position 1,213 of record NZ_JAYRLK010000023.1, read on the forward strand.
GTGGTTCACCCACGCGATACAGACCCCCGCCCTTTCCCGGACCGTGCAGGTGCGCGGCGCCAGCATCCACTACCGCGTCTGGAACCCCGAGGCCCGGCGCGTCGTGCTGTTCGTCCATGGCGCGGCGGCCAACGCGCGCTGGTGGGACCACATCGCGCCGTTTGTCGCCCGCGGCCTTCGCGCGGTCGCGATCGACCTGTCCGGGCATGGCCAAAGCGGATGGCGCGACGACTACGCCATGGCCGACTGGGCGCATGAGATCGCGGGCGTGATCGATGCCGAAAACGCCGACGGGCGCTGCGTCGTGGTCGCGCACAGCATGGGCGGCATGGCGGCCGTGCAGACCCTGTACCTGGGGCTGAAGGTCTTCGACGGCCTGATCATCCTGGACAGCCTGCTGCGCGCCCGCAGCGATGAAGAGCTGCGCGAGCGCGCCACGCGGGGCGACCGGCCCAACCGGATTTTTGCCAACCGTGCCGACGCGCTGCGCGCCTACCGCACGCGCCCGCCGCAAAACACCAACCTGCCGTACGTGCGGGCCCATGTCGCCGAGCATTCCCTGCGCGAGGCCGAAGGTGGCTGGACCTGGCAGTTCGACACGGCCATCTACCGCCGCCTGGACATGCCCGGGGGCTTCAAGCCCCTGCCTTGCCGCGGCGTTTTTGTGCGGGCCGAGCACGGGGCCGTGCCGCCGGACGTGCAGCGCCAGATCGTCGAGCGGTCCGAAGGCACCCTGACGACCTTCGACATCCCCGACGCGGGCCACCACATGATGTTCGACGTCCCGCGGGCGCTGGTCACCGCCGTGCTGGCGACACTGCACGGATGGGGCTTCGCGCCGGCGGTGCCTGCCGACTGATCCGCGCACTCCCGCGCCTGTTTGCGATACTTGCCCGGTGCAACTCCAGGACGTCCTCTATTCGCAAGGCTTCGGCACCCGCCGCGTGTGCGCGGGGCTCATCCAGCATGGGCTGGTGGCGATCGACGGTGAGGTGGTGCTGGACGCGGCGTTGAACGTCCAAACGCAGGGCCTGCGTTTCACGGTCCAGGGCCAGCCGTGGGACTACCACGAGCGCGCCTACGTCATGCTGCACAAGCCCGCGGGCACCGAATGCTCGCAAAAACCGTCCACCTGGCCGAGCATCTACACCCTGTTGCCCGCGCCGCTGCGCCAGCGGCCGCAAAAGGGCGCGGTGCAGGGCGTGCAGGCCGTCGGCCGGCTCGACCAGGACACCACAGGCCTGCTGCTGCTGACTGACGACGGCCAGTTCATCCACCGCATGGGTTCGCCCAGGCACCATGTGCCCAAGGTCTACGAGGTGACGGTCAAGCACCCGCTGGACGACGCCCAGGTCCAGCGCCTGCTGCAGGGCGTGGTGCTGGACGACGACCCCGCGCCCGTGGCCGCCGCGGCCTGCGAGGCGGTGTCGCCGCTGCACCTGCGCCTGACGCTCACCGAAGGCAAATACCACCAGGTCAAGCGCATGGTGGCGGCGGTGGGCAACCGGGTGGAGGCGCTGCACCGCTCGCGCATGGGGGACCTGGAACTGCCGGCGGAGTTGGCGCCCGGGCAGTGGCGCTGGCTGACCCCGGCAGAGGTCGAGTCGTTGATGCGGCGCGGCTAACGAATTATCGTGCCGTTCAGGCGCACCCAGACTGCCTGAGGCGCTACTGAATCCGTAGCATTCCCGGGGCACTGGCAGCCGCCAGCTCAAAGCGGGCGTCGAACGCCGGGGCCGCCGCCTCGAACGCGCGGATCTCGCGCAGCGCGTCCTGCAGGCTCATCTCGCCGGCCTGCATGAGCTTGCCGGCCAGGTGTTCGGTCAGCGGCTTGGGGTCTCCTCGTTTTCAGTGCAATAAGTGACGGTACGAAAAGCTAGCACTGGCGCGGAGGTGGTGTTGGTAGATCGTTGATTTCATTGACTTTCCTGTTCACTTTCAAATCTGCGATTCGTGG
>NZ_JAYRLK010000001.1:0-491484 GCF_041905325.1 Thermomonas sp.
AAGACGGCGGTCGGTATCGAAATTGCGGCTGCGCCACAGGCCGTTGCCGTAGCTCATGTACCGCGACGGGCCGAAGGCCTGATACCCATCCAGCGTGGCCACCGTGGTGGTGGCACCGTTGACGGTGCGGAGAACGGGATCAGGTTCTCTTAATTCGTATGCTCTCATCGCATTAATGCCTTCACTTTTCTTCTGCTTTTATATCAGGAAGTGAACCTGACCCCGTTACTCGATGTCGGTGATGCCGCCCTGGGCGTCCTGCCGCGTCGCCACCTGGCCCCACGGCGTGTAGGCGAAGCTGGCCGTGGTGGCCGTGCCGCCGGTCATGGCGGCGCTGCATAACAACCCCTTGCCGTTGGTGCAGGTGTCATAGGTCAATGTGCGCGTCTGGCCATCTCCGGTGACGGTCTTCAGGCGGCCCAGGCTGTCGTAGGTGGCCGTGAGCGTGGAGGCATCCGCCCGTTGCACCAGAACTTGCTGGCCTTGGGCGTTGTAGGTGAAGGTGGTCGTCCCCGTGTCCGGGCTGGTCTGCGTGCGCAGCAGCTCCAGTCCGTCGTACACGTAGGTGGTCGTCGAGTGACGCGGGTCTTCCACCCGTACCAGCGCATCGCCCCGGTCGTACTGGAAGGTGGTGATGCCGCTGGCGGGATCCTTCGATTGCACCAGCCGGTTCAGGGCGTCGTAGCCCAGGGTGGTGATCTTGTCCAGCGAGTCCTTCACGGTCGCGACATTGCCGTTGCCGTCGTAGGTGTAGCGCACATTCTGGCCGTGGTCGCCGCGCCGCGCGCGGATGCGGCCCAGTTCGTCGTAGTCGAGCGAGGTCGGCGACGACTGCCCGGCGACCCAGTCGTACCACACCAGCTTGTCCAAGTATTCGTCGTGCATCTTGCCCTGGTAGCGGTAGCCCGTGTGACCTGCCCCCCCCCGCAGGACGAGTCGCTGGCCACCTGGGAGCCGGCCTTCGATCGGCCGGCACTGTCCAGGTCGGGCCGGTGACCGGCGGGGTATCATTTCGCCCTGTGCAATTTCCTTACACCAGCGGTAAAAACGCTACGCGGGCATTTATCTCACCGCGGAGGCCGATTTATCGCAGCCCGCTACACGTACTGCAACAGCAAGCGAGCCGCTAAAGAAGAAGCCCCGTGATGAGCGGGGCTTCTGTCTATGGGGCGATCAGGAAGTGAACCTGGACCCCGTTACTCCGTGTCAGTGGTGGCGTTCAGGATGCGGGTGTCCTTGGTTTTTATCTGAATTTTGGCCTCCTTTCTCTTTCTCTTTGTTCACCTTATTTATTGGGATAACAAAACCAACATACATGGCGATGATGAAAACAACTGGCTGCCACACAGAAGATAACGCCACCCCGAAGATCAAATTAAAAACAAGCGTCGCCACAAAGATACTCAGTACGGCGAGAAACAAATACGGAGTAAATATTTTCAACATCCTGGAAAATTTCACTTTCGCCCCTCACATCCGCAATCGCTGGCACCTTGAATGGCCTGCGATGTCGTAGCCGCCGCCACACCTGCGCCAGCACCAAACACAGAGCCGGGTATTGCCCCCAAAGGTCCTAGCGCGCCGCCCCCAGCCCCCCCTACACCAGTAAACTGCACCACCGTCGAGGCAAAATCACCGCCTCGCCCTGTCTGACTTAGTTTCTCAAGTCCGCCTGCCGTCAAGGCATTTATCACTACAACAGAAGCATTTCCTTTGCTTTCTATAATAGACTGTGCCGCTGACACAATAGATGCAGCAGCAGCATTCGCGTTTCCGCTCGATCCAAGTCTTTCACCGAGTTTTTGCTGTATATACGTCGCGCCAGCTGCAACACCACCACCTATCAAAGCACCTCTCCAATCCCCTTTACCAAGAACAAGCCCAAGCAAAGCCCCACCAACCCCATTTCCTATTATCTTGGACGCATTTGAAGATATACAAATTAATCCAAACTGATCAATGCCGCTTACTGGATTCCCCCCGACATAGGCATAAGTATTAACCCCACCCCCCAGCCCAATCGGGTCGCTCTGCAAATACCGTCCCGCATCCGCCAGGTATTCACGATAGCCGTTATGCCACAGGCCCGATTCGGTATCGAGGTATTGGCCCGGGAAGCCCAGATTGATCCCGCCGATGCTGTCCTGCGTCACGCTACGGTCAAATGCCAGGGTGCTGGCTTTCCACACCACTTGCTGGCTGGCATTGGTGGCCAGTTGCGGGCGGCCCAGGTGATCGTTGTGCAGGTAGTAAATCTGGTTGTTGCGCACCAGCGCCACTGGCTCGCCGCCGTTGTAGAGGTAACTGCTCCATTGGCCGTTGGTGTTTTCTGCCAGCAGCTGGTTGAAGCCGGCGTACACGTAGCGGCTATTGGTGGAAGCGTTGGATTTGGCCATCCGCTGATCCAGTGCATTCACCGTGTAGGTGGTGGTGGTGCCGGATTTTGTGTGGCTGGCCAGCCGCCCGAACGGATCGTAGGCCAGCGCGTTGGCCACGTCCACGCCGCTGATGAACGCGGTGATCTCGCCCGTGGTATTGGTGGTGTAGCTGCGGGTCAACCCGCCCGTGACCGTTTGCAACAACCGGTTGCTGCCGGCCTGATAACTGTAGCCGGTGCTGCTGGATGGGCTGGTATTGCCTGCACTCACGCGATTGCCCACGGCGTCGTACCCGAAGCTGGCCACGTTACCACCGGCCAAGGTGGCATTGGTGAGACGGGAAGCGCCGTCGTACTGGTATTGCTGGGTGAGCCCCGCATCCACGCCGTTGGTGATGGCGGTGATGCGGTCTGCCGCGTCAAACCCGTAGGTGAGGCTTTGCAGGGGGCCGGCACTGCCATTGGTGCTGATGCCGGCAAGACGGCGGTCGGTATCGAAATTGCGGCTGCGCCACAGGCCGTTGCCGTAGCTCATGTACCGCGACGGGCCGAAGGCCTGATACCCATCCAGCGTGGCCACCGTGGTGGTGGCACCGTTGACGGTGGCGGTGATGGCCGACAGATTGCCGGCAGCATAGGCATACCCCGCGCTGATGCCGCTGGGGTAGCCAATGCCGGTCAAGCGGCCCATGCCGTCGTAGGTGTAACTGGTGGTGTCGGTGGTACCGCCCAGGCTGTCCTGCCGTGTCGCCAGTTGCCCCCACGGGGTGTAGGTGAAGCTGGCCGTGGTGGCCGTGCCGCCGGTCTTGGCAGCAGTGCACAGCTGGCCCTTGCCATTGGCGCAGGCATCGTAGGCCAACGTTCGCGTCTGGCCGCCGCCGGCCTGGGTTTTCAGGCGGCCCAATGCGTCATAGGTGTACGCGGTAGCCAACATATCCGCCCGCTGGCTCTGCACCAGTTGCCCGGTACTGTTGAAGGTGAACGTGGTGGTACCGGTGTCCGGGCTGGCCTGGCTCAACAGATTGCCCAGGCCGTCATAGCTGTAGCTGGTGGTGTTATTACGGGCATCGCGCACCGAGGCGACCTGCCCCAGCGGCGTATACGTCATCCATGTGGTGCCGGCGGCATCACTGGTACTGCTGACGCGGCGCAGGCGGTCGTAGGTGTAGCGGGTGGTGTTGTTCAGCGCGTCCTTCGCCGTGGCCAAGTCGCCGTTGGCGTTGTAGGTATAGGTCAACACCTGGCCATGCTCGCCCTTGCGGGCACTGAGGAAACCGCCGGCATCGTATTCGAATGCGGTGCGTTGCTGCGCGGTGGTGTAATCACGCCGAACGGGTTTTCCCTTGATCGGGTCCCACAACGTGGAGCGATAACGCGTGCTCACCGCAAGACTGACGGGCTGGGATAACAGGTTGTACGCGAATATCTGCTGCTCTGTTTCGGTGCGCCCGGTTTCACATCCGGGATCATCAAACTGGCAGGCACCATCGTCCTCCAGGGTTCTGACCTTGTAGATTGAAGTCACGCGATCGTAAGCGTCAAAGCTGGTTTCAAGATTTTCACCGTCGGGCGTCACTACACTCACGGGCCTGCCGCGAGTGTCATACGTTGTCGTGGTGGTCTGGGCCACCCCATTGACCATGCGCGTTTCCGTCAATACCTGCCCACGCGCGTTGTAGGTATAGCTTGCAACAGCCCCATTGGGCGATGTGACCGTGCCCGGCTGCCCCAATGCATTGTAATTGGCATAGGTAGTGGCGTGGCCCAGGCTGTTGCTGACCGACAACAGGTTGCCGGCGGTATCAAAGCTGGACGTCACCGCGTCGCCGGCACCCGGCAGCGGGCCGTCCACGGTCATGCTGGCCACCATGCCATTGGGATGCAGGGTGTAGCTGTAGCTGGTGGTCAAGCTACCCACCGATCCACCGCCCTGATTGGTCACCGTCACCGATTGCAACAACCGTGCACGGGCATCGCCGTCCGGGTAATAACTGTAGGTGGTGGTATTCAGCGGCTGATCGATGCTGCTGCCGAAGACATTGATCTGGTTCAGACGATTCCTGTAACCGGCATCCCAGACGTACTGGGTGATTTGCTGCTGGTCGGTTTCATTCCCCGCACCAATGCCTGTAATTTTTTGAGTTACACGATTATCGGCGTCATAACTGTAATCTGTCTTCACACCCAGCGCGTCAACCTCATAGTCCGCGTTGCCGTTGGCATCGAACTGGGTATCTACAATCCCCGATGGGCAGGTGCCGCTGACCGGACGTTCAACGCGCCAAATGCGCTTGACACCATCAATTTCCACCAGCCGATAGGTTGAAGCCTGCCCCAATGCATTGGTGACCACCGTTCGGTCGGAAAAATAATCGAAATTGCTGCGCTCGATGCCACCTTCCAAACCCGACCACTGCGCACGGCCATCGGCCAGATACTGGTAGCGTGAATAGCGCGTGCCGTTGATTGAAATGCCGGTCAAACCACCCGCATCGAAGTTGTCTTCGTAGTGATAAGTGCGCGTACCCAGATTATCCGGATAGCTGACGCTGGCAAGATAGCCTGTACTGCTGTAGCCATAGCTGTAGGCCTTGCCATTCGGCGCGACAATGGCAATGACCTTGTCGCCAGACCACGTCAAGGCAATGGATCGGCCGGATGTGTGCGAGATCGTGGCCAACTGAGCACTTGCGCTATAGGCATAGGTCAGCCCGATACCCCGTTCATCCTTGATTGTTTTTGGCCGCCCGTTTGCGTCGAACACATGGCGGGCACCATCGGCATAATTCACCACCCAATCAGCACCCACCTGCTGAAGGGTATCGCCCTTCCCGGATGTCCAACTGCCATTCACCAAACGAAAATTCGTTGCATAACCGCTTGGGCTGTACGCATGCACCACCAGCAACGGCTTGCCATTGGGTGCGCACGGCGCAATGCGGCTTAGCCAGGCCCAACACACATAATTTTCGTATTCGAATACCAGGGTGTAATCAAAGCTGGCGCTCCACGCCTGCCCAAAAGCTCCATATTTTGTATTGCCTTTGGTGTAGGTTCTGCCCACCCCCAAGGCAACGCCACCGCCGATTGGGGCAATGTCCACTTCGGGCAGGTACTTGGTGCCGGTTGCAATCATGACCGGTCGCCCGGTTACCTGAATGCCTTGGCCTGCACTTTTGGTGCCGCCCGATTTTGCATCTTTATCGCAAGGCGATTTTTGTAGTGCTTGCGCTTTGGTGCCGGCACTTACTGCGCCTTGGCCAGACGGATAGCTTGAGGGGTTTACTGGTGCTGGTGTGTATTCCCTGCCGTAGTAGAGCCACCACGGAAAATCAAAACCGTAAGACGTGGGGTTGGATCCCGTCACAGGAACACTATCCATATTCAAAATACACTGTCCCGGATGGCTCTGATCAGGGGTGCTATTGGTTGGACAACGACCGTCCGGCCCCACAGAGAGAGCCTGCGCTTGCCCCGTCATCAGCAAACCACCAAGGGTCAGGAGTACCCCTCCCCCCCCGAAATCAAACGCTTGATTGATTGTGTTTCCATACATTCCCCACGAAGAAGTGCCGCGCAAGCGCGGATTCGGCGTTCAAGTCAAAGATTTCAGCCCCATGCGCGTTGCACGCATGCCCCCGGGCCACCTGTTGCAGCGCGCAAGCTTGCACGATGTTTGTGAAATTTGGAATACGTATACGTCATGACTGCATGCCGGGAGTGTGCCGTTTCGGAAAAACAGCCATCCCGCTGGATTCTGCGGCTGTGCTTCGCTTCGCGCAGAATGACGGAGCGGGTCAAGCATCAGTTCATGGCCCCACTATCGCCGCACCGGATTGGCCAGCCGGCGCAACCATGACAGCAAATCGCTGGGCAGCAAGCCGCGTTCGCCGTCATCCAGCGCCGCCGCGTCGCCGGCTGCGGCGTGCAGCAAGGCCCCCGCCAATGCGGCGTCGGCGACCGCCATGCCCTGCCCGCGCAAGGCGGCGATCACGCCGGTCAGCACATCCCCCATGCCGCCCGTGCCCATGCCCGGGTTGCCGGCGGCAATCACCGCCGGGGCCGCGCCCACGGCCTGCACCAGACTGCCCGCACCCTTCAGTACCACCGTGCAAGCCAAGCGTTCCTGCAGCGCGGCCACGGCGGCGAAACGGTCGCGCTGCACATCCGTGACCGCGCCCCCCAGCAGGCGCGCGGCTTCGCCGGGATGCGGGGTGATGATGTCGTCCTCCCGCAACCGGCTGCCGGCGTCAGCCAACAGGTTCAGGGCATCGGCATCGACAATGCGCGGCTTGCCGCTTCGCATCACCGCCTGCCACAACGCCCGCCCCCACTCGCCCTGCCCCAGCCCCGGGCCGAGTGCAAGCACGTCCGCGCGGTCCAGCAGCGGCAGCAGGTCCGCCGCGCCCTCCACCGCATGCGCCATCACCTCCGGGCAACGCGCCAGCAGTGCCGGCACATGCTCACGCCGGGTCGCCACGCTGACCAGGCCCGCGCCGCAGCGCAACGCCGCCTGCGCCGCCAGCACGATCGCACCGCCGCCGCCGTGATCGCCACCGATGCACAGCACGTGGCCATTGCTCCCCTTGTGGCCATTGCGCGGCCGCAGCGGCAAGAACCCATGCAGGGCATCGGCACGCCAGGCCCAGGCACTGGGCGTGGCGTCTTCCAGCACCGTCGCAGGCACCTCCAGCACCGACAATTCCAGCTTGCCGCAATGCTCCAGCGCCACACCCGTGCGCAAGCCGCGATGGCGCGCAAGGAATTGCAGCGTGCAATCGGCCACCACCGCCATGCCCGGCGCGCTGCCGGTGGTGGCATCGATGCCGCTGGGGACATCCAACGCCAAGACCGGGGCCGGGTGGGCATTGATGGCGGCGATCAACCCCGCTGCAACGGATTCGGGCGCCCGCGCAAGACCGATCCCGAACAGCGCATCCACGATGACATCGGCCTCCGGCATGCCCGTGCCCGCCACGTCCACGCTGCCGCCGGCAGCCACGAAGGCATCGCAGGCCCGCCGGGCCAATGCACTGGCTGGCGGCTGCGACCGCAGCACCCGCACGATGCGGCCGGCCTCGCGTGCATGCCGTGCCAGCACGTAGCCGTCGCCCCCGTTGTTGCCGGGGCCGCACACGACCGTGACCCGCATCGCCTGCGGCCAATGCTTGAGCAGGCAGCGCCACCCCGCCAGCCCGGCGCGCGCCATCAAGGCGAAGGGATCGCCACCGCAATGCGCAGCCCCCCGTGCTTCCAACATGCGCAGTGCGTCGGGTGCAAACAGTGGCAACGGGCTGTGCATCGAAACGACTCCGGTATGCAGACCTATAATTTGCGCCATGTCCACGCCCGACTACAACGCGCTTGCCGCGCGCATCCGCGCCCTTGCGCACGCCGCCGGTTTCCAGCGGGTGGGCATTTCCGACATCGACCTGGGCGAGGACGAAAGCCATCTGCTCGACTGGTTGCAGCAAGGCCTGTACGGCTCGATGGAATGGATGGCGCGCCACGGCGCGCTGCGTGCGCGCCCGGCGGAACTGCTGCCGGGCACGATCCGGGTGATTTCGGTGGGGCTGGACTACGGCAAGGACCCGGACGCGGCCTGGGCCAACCTGCGCGAACACGAGCGCGCCTACGTTGCCCGCTACGCGCTGGGCCGCGACTACCACAAGCTGATGCGCAACCGCCTGCAGAGACTGGCCGAAGTGGTGCAGGCCGAGATCGGCCCGTTCGGCCACCGCGCCTTCACCGACTCCGCGCCGGTGCTGGAACGCGCGCTGGCGCGCAATGCCGGGCTGGGCTGGATCGGCAAGCACACCTGCCTGATCGACAAGGATGGCGGCAGTTGGTTTTTCCTCGGGGAACTCTTTGTCGATATCCCGCTGCCGGTCGATCCGCCAGCCACCGCCCACTGCGGCAGTTGCACCCGCTGCATCGACATTTGCCCGACGCAGGCCATCACCGCGCCATACCGGCTGGATGCGCGCCGCTGCATTTCCTACCTCACCATCGAACACGAAGGCAGCATCGACGAGGAGCTGCGCCCGCTGATGGGCAACCGCATCTACGGCTGCGACGACTGCCAGCTGGTGTGTCCGTGGAACAAGTTCGCCAGGCGCAGCGACGAGCCGGATTTCCGCGCTCGCAACGACCTCGACAAGGCCAGTCTGGCCGAGCTGTTCGCGTGGGAGGAAGACGAATTCCTGCGCCGCAGCGAGGGCAGCGCCATCCGCCGCAGCGGCCACGAGCGCTGGCTGCGCAACATCGCGATTGCCCTCGGCAACGCGCCGACCACGCCGGAGGTGTTGGCGGCGCTGGAAACCCGCCGCCAGCATCCTTCGCCTGTCGTGCGCGAACACGTGGAATGGGCGCTGCGCCGCCACGGCGCGGCCTGAGCGCAACCCGCCAGCCGCCATCGCGATGGCCTTAGAATGGCCGGATGACCGACGATCTCCTCCGCGCCACCTTCCACGGTTTCGAACAGATCCCCCTGCGCGAGTACGCCGAGCGCGCCTACCTCGACTACTCGATGTACGTGGTGCTGGACCGCGCCCTGCCGTTCATCGGCGACGGCCTCAAGCCGGTGCAGCGCCGCATCATCTATGCGATGAGCGAGCTGGGCCTGAACGCCTCCGCCAAGCCGAAGAAATCCGCCCGCACCGTGGGCGACGTGATCGGCAAGTACCACCCGCACGGCGATTCCGCCTGCTACGAGGCGATGGTGCTGATGGCGCAGCCGTTCTCGTGGCGCTATCCGCTGATCGAGGGCCAGGGCAACTTCGGCTCCAGCGACGACCCGAAGTCGTTCGCGGCGATGCGCTATACCGAATCCAAGCTCTCGCCGATCGCCGAAGTGCTGCTCGGCGAGCTGGGCCAAGGCACGGTGGACTGGACGCCCAACTTCGACGGCACCCTGGAAGAACCCACGTGGATGCCGGCGCGGCTGCCGCACCTGCTGCTGAACGGCACCACCGGCATTGCCGTGGGCATGGCCACCGACGTCCCGCCACACAACCTCAACGAGATCGTCAGCGCCTGCGTGCGCCTGCTGGACGACCCCGACGCGACGGTCCGCGACCTGTGCGAGCACGTGCGCGGCCCGGACTACCCCACCGCGGCGGAGATCATCACCGCGCCTTCCGATCTGCTCAACCTCTACGAAACCGGCACCGGCAGCGTGCGTGCACGCGCCGTGTTCGTGAAGGAACAGGCCAACATCGTCATCACCGAGCTGCCGCACCAGGTCAGCCCGAGCAAGGTGATCGAACAGATCGCCGCGCAGATGCGGGCCAAGAAGCTGCCGTGGCTGGAGGACATCCGCGACGAGTCCGACCACGCCAATCCCACCCGCATCGTGCTGATCCCGCGCAGCAACCGGGTGGACGCCGAACAGCTGATGGGCCACCTGTTCGCCACCACCGACCTGGAAAAAAGCTTCCGGGTCAACATGAACGTGATCGGGCTGGACGGCCGCCCGCAGGTGAAGAACCTGAAGATGCTGCTCGGCGAATGGCTGGTGTTCCGCCAGACCACCGTCACCCGTCGCCTGAAGCACCGGCTGGAAAAAGTCGAGCGCCGCCTGCACTTGCTGGAAGGCTTGCTGGTGGCCTTCCTCAACCTGGATGAAGTGATCCGCATCATCCGCACCGAGGACGAGCCGAAGGCGGTGCTGATGGCCCGTTTCTCGCTCAGCGAGGATCAGGCCGACTACATCCTCGACACCAAGCTGAAGCAGCTGGCGCGGCTGGAGGAAATGAAGATCCGCGGCGAGCAGGACGAGTTGGCCGCCGAGCGCGAAAAACTGCTGGCCACGCTGGACAGCAAGGCCAGGCTGAAGAAGCTGATCAAGGACGAACTGCTGGCCGATGCAAAGAAATTCGGCGACGCCCGCCGCAGCCCGTTGGTGGCGCGCCAGGCCGCGCAGGCGCTGGACGAGACCGAGCTGGTGGCCAGCGAACCGATGACCGTGGTGGTCAGCGAAAAGGGCTGGGTGCGCGCCGCCAAGGGCCACGACATCGACGCCGCCGGACTGTCCTACCGCGAAGGCGACCGCCTGCTGGCGGCGGTGCGTGCGCGCAGCACCCAGCAGGTGGCCTTCCTCGATTCCACCGGCCGCAGCTATTCGACGTCGGTGCACACCCTGCCCAGCGCGCGCGGCAACGGCGAACCGCTGACCGGGCGCTTCGCCCCTGCTGCCGGTGCCACGTTCGAAGCGCTGGCCAGCGGCGGCAACGACGACCGGCTGGTGATCGCCTCCAGCCACGGCTACGGCTTCGTCACCCGCTTCGAAAACCTGACCAGCCGCAACAAGGCCGGCAAGGCGCTGCTGTCGCTGTCCGAAGGCGGCCACGTGCTGCAGCCGGCGGCGGTGGCCAGCGTCGAGGCCGACCGCATCGTGGCGGTGACCAGCGCCGGCCACGTGCTGGCGTTCCCGGTGGCCGAGCTGCCCGAGCTGGACAAGGGCAAAGGCAACAAGATCATCGAGATCCCGAAGGCCAAGCGCGGCACCGAAAAGGTGGTGGCGATCGCGGTGGTGCCGGAGGGTGGCAAGCTGCTGGTGCAGTCCGGCGCGCGCACCATGACCCTGGCCTTCCGCGAACTCGACCCTTACCTCGGCGCCCGCGGCTCACGCGGCGGCTTGCTGCCGCGCGGCTGGCAGAAGGTGGATGGGTTGGCCGTCGAAACCTGATCACTACCGCGACGGCGAGGAGACATGCATGCACCCTGATTTCTGGCACCAGCGCTGGCAGCAGAACCAGATCGGCTTCCATCAGCACACCCCCACCCCGCTGCTGCAGAAACACTGGCCAGCGCTGGGCGTGCCCGCCGGCACCCGCGTGTTCGTGCCGCTGTGCGGGAAATCGTTGGACATGGTCTGGCTGGCGGCGCAGGGGCACCGGGTGCTCGGGGTGGAGTTGTCGCAGCTGGCCGTCGAGCAGTTCTTCACCGAACACGGCCTGCAGCCCGTCATCCACGACAGCCCGCTGGGCCGGCACCACGTTGCCGGCAACATCGAAATCATCTGCGGCGACGCCTTCGGCCTGGACGCCGGCCTGCTGGCCGGCTGCAGCGCCGTGTACGACCGCGCCGCACTGGTCGCGCTGCCGCCGGCCATGCGCCAACGCTACGCCGGCGAGCTCCATGCCCGGCTGCCCAGTGGCTGCCGGGGCCTGCTGATCACCCTGGAATATCCGCAGCAAGACCGCGACGGCCCGCCGTTTTCGGTATCGGAGGACGAAGTGCGCGCACTGTACGCCGATGCGTGGAGCGTCGATCTGCTGGAACGCCGGGCGATCCCGGCCGGCCATCCCGGTTTCGTGAATGGGGCAAGCCGGCTGGAGACCGCCGTGTTCCGCCTGCACCGCCAGTGAACCTGCACCGGCGGTTGACCAGGATCAATTCGAATTTGCTCCCATCTGCCTAAGCTGCGCCCATGCAATCCCAAACCATCGCCTTCGATGCCGGTCTGTTGCGGCGTTACGACCGCCCCGGCCCGCGCTACACCTCGTACCCCACCGCCCCGCAATTCCATGCGGACTTCGGCGAAGCGCAACTGCGCGAGGCGGTACAAGCCAGCAACGAAGAGCCGATCCCGCGTCGGCTGTCGCTGTACGTGCACGTGCCGTTCTGCTTCAGCCCCTGCTTCTACTGCGGCTGCAACCGCATCATCACCCGCGACCTGGCCCGCGGCGAGGCGTATCTGGCGCGGCTGCACCGCGAAATCGCACTGATGGCACCGCTGTTCGACCGCGACCGCGAAGTCATCCAGCTGCATTTCGGCGGCGGCACCCCCAATTTCCTGACGCCCCAGCAGCTGGGGGACGTGGTCGATACCTTGCGCCGGCAGTTCCACTTCGCCGACAGCCAGGACCGCGACATCTCCATCGAGATCGACCCGCGCTTCTGCGAGCCGGGCTGGCTGCCGGAGCTGGCGAAGATCGGCTTCAACCGCGCCAGCCTGGGCGTGCAGGACTTCGACCCGAAAGTGCAGGAAGCGGTCAACCGCATCCAGAGCGTGGAGGAAACCCGCGCGGTGGTGGATGCCGCGCGCCAGGCCGGCCTGCGCTCGGTCAACATCGACCTGATCTATGGCTTGCCGGGGCAGAACCTGGAAGGCTTCGGCAAGACCCTGGACATCGTCACCGAAATTCGCCCGGACCGGCTGGCGGTGTACAGCTACGCGCACATGCCGCACCTGTTCAAGCCGCAGAAACAGATCGACGGCGCGCTGCTGCTGGATGGCGAAGCCAAGCTGGCGCTGCTGCAACTGGCGGTGGAAAAGCTCACCGCCGCCGGCTACGTCTACATCGGCATGGACCATTTCGCCCTGCCCGACGACGACCTCGCGCAGGCGCAGGCGCGCGGCGGCCTGCATCGCAACTTCATGGGCTATACCACCCATGCCGACAGCGACCTGATCGGCCTGGGCGTCTCCGCGATCAGCCACATCGGCAACACCTTCAGCCAGAACCCGCGCGACCTGCCGAGCTGGGAAGTGGCGATCGATACCGGCAAACTGGCGGTGTTCCGCGGCATGCGCATGAGCGAGGACGACACCCTGCGCGCCGACCTGATCCAATCGCTGATGTGCCAGGGCCGGGTTCCGGTGGCCGCGCTGGAACGCCGCTACGGCATCCGCTTCGAAGACTACTTCGCCCACGAACTGGAATTGCTGCACCCGTTGCAGGAAGACAACCTGGTGCGCTTTGCGCCCGACAGCATCGAAGTGACCTCGCACGGACGCCTGCTATTGCGTAACATTGCCATGTGCTTCGACCGATACCTGACACCACCCGCAGCCGATGCCAAGCCGCGCTTCTCCCGCGCGATCTGAGCCGTGCCCGCCACCTCGGGTTGCAAGGTGGCCACAATGAGTGACCTGCCGTTTCCGCGGCTGAGCCCGCAAGTCCTCTCCGACGACGGCGACGAACTGCAATTCTGCTCGACCTGCGCGTTTTCCCACGCCTGCTTGTCGCAGGGCATGGACAAGGGCGCACTGCGCGAGCTGCACGTGCTGGTGGAACACATCGGCCCGTTCCATGCCGGCGAGCACGTCTTCCGCGAAGGTGATCCGTTCGAAGCCATCGCCGCGGTGCGTGCCGGCACCGTCAAGACCTGCGTCACCGATGCCGACGGCCACGAACACGTGCTGGGCTTCCACTTCCCCGGCGAAGTCATCGGCCTGAACGCCATCGACGGCCACCGCTATCCATGCGATGCGATCGCGCTGGACACGGTGATGCTGTGCAAGTTCTCGTTCCCGAAGATTTCCGTGCTGGCGGCGAAAGTGCCCGGCGTGCAGCGTGAACTGTTCCGTCTGCTCAGCCGCGACATCGGCCGCGCCGCCCTGCTGGCCGGCGACTGGAGCGCCGACCAGCGGGTGGCGGCATTCCTGGTGGGGATGTCGCGGCGGCTGGCCGCACGCGGCTTCTCCGCCACCCGTTTCCAGCTGACCATGGCGCGCACCGACATCGCCAATTACCTGCGGCTGGCCCCGGAAACCGTCAGCCGCGTGCTGCGGCGGATGCAGGACGACAAGTTGCTGGCGGTGGAGCGACGCGAAGTGGAATTGCTGGATCCGGCGCGCATCGAAGCCCTGGCCGCCCCCATCCTGCGCGACTGAGCGCACCGGCCCGCAGTGCCTGCCCGGGACCACGCCGGCAGTTGACGCAAGTCATGGAGCAATGCGGCGTCGAAGCCGACGATGCCATCGCTGTTTCATCCAAGCGTTCGTCATCGAGGAGAGTTGCAATGTCCACTACGAAACGGCTATGGCTGGGCCTGAGTGCCCTGCTTGTCGCCAGCTTCGCGGTCATGCTCTGGTTGGGCGTGGATTTGGTCCACACCGCCCCGCCGGTACCCGACCGCGTCATCGCCGCCAATGGCCAGGTGCTTTACACCCGCGCCGACATCGATCGCGGCCGGGAGGTCTGGCAGAGCATCGGCGGCCAGCAACTCGGCTCCATCTGGGGCCACGGCGCACTGGTTGCCCCCGACTGGTCGGCCGACTGGCTGCACCGTGAAACCGAAGCCATGCTGGAATTGCAGGCGCGCGCCGACACCGGCCAGTCCTACGCCAGCATGGATGCGACGGAAAAGGCCAAGACCGAGGCCAGCGTCAAGCCGCAGATCCGGCACAACACCTACGACGCGGCCAAGAACGAGATCGTGGTCAGCAACCAGCGCGCGCAAGCCATCAGCACGGTGGCCGCGCACTACGAAAGCCTGTTCTCGAACGACCCGGCCACGCACCAATTGCGCATCGATTACGCGATGCGTGAAAACACGGTGCCGGATGCCGACAACCGTCGCGCGATGACCGCGTTCTTCTTCTGGACCGCATGGGCCGCCGGCACCGACCGGCCGGGCGCCAGCAACCGCACCTACACCAACAACTGGCCGTACGAGCCGCTGATCGGCAACCAACCGACCTCCGATACCTTCATCTGGTCGATGTTCTCGCTGCTGTTCATGATCGGCGGCATCGGCTTGCTGGCATGGCACTACGCCGGCTGGCACGGCAAGGAAGAACTGCCCACGCCGCCGACGCAGGACCCGCTGCAAGGGCTGGTCATCACTCCCTCGATGAAAGCCACTGCCAAGTATTTCTGGGTGGTGGTGGCATTGTTCCTGTTCCAGATCCTGATGGGCGCCACCACCGCGCACTTCCAGGTGGAAGGCCAGGAAGCCTATGGCGTGAAGGTCTCGGAGTTCCTGCCCTACGCGCTCACCCGCAGTTGGCATACGGAACTTGCAGTGCTGTGGATCGCCACCGCGTGGCTGGCCACCGGCTTGTACATCGCCCCGGCGATTTCCGGCCACGAGCCGAAATTCCAGCGCGCGGGCGTCAACTTCCTGTTCGTCTGCCTGCTCATCATCGTGGTGGGCGCCTTCGCCGGCCAATGGTTCGCGGTGATGCAGAAGATGGGCCTGCAATACAACTTCTGGTTCGGCCACCAGGGCTGGGAATACGTGGACCTGGGCCGCTTCTGGCAGGCGTTCCTGTTCATCGGCCTGCTGCTGTGGCTGCTGCTGATGGGCCGTTCGCTGTGGCCGGCGCTCAAGCGCAAGGACGAGATGTCCTCGATCGTGGGCCTGCTGTTCCTGTCCACCATTGCCATCGCCATGTTCTACGGTGCCGGCCTGATGTGGGGTGAAAAGAGCCACCTGTCGGTGGTCGAATACTGGCGCTGGTGGGTGGTGCACCTGTGGGTGGAAGGTTTCTTCGAGGTGTTCGCGGTGGCCGTCATCAGCTTCCTGTTCGTGAAGCTGGGGCTGATCCGCGGCAAGTCGGCCACCACCAACGTGCTGTTCGCCACCATCGTGTACATGAGCGGCGGCGTGCTGGGCATGTTCCACCACCTGTACTTCGCCGGCACCACCACCGCCGCGGTGGCCCTGGGTGCCAGTTTCTCGGCGCTGGAAGTGGTGCCGCTGGCATTGATCGGGCTGGAAGCCTACGAAACCTGGAGCCACAGCCGCGCCACCACCTGGATGGAGCGTTACCGTTGGCCGATCATGTTCTTCCTGGCCACCAGCTTCTGGAACCTGGTGGGTGCCGGCCTGTTCGGCTTCCTGGTCAACACCCCGATTGCGCTGTACTACATGCAGGGGCTGAACCTGACCCCGTTGCATGGCCACACCGCCCTGTTCGGTGTGTACGGGATGCTGGGCATCGGCCTGATGCTGTTCTGCCTGCGTGGCCTGCGTCCGCAGGTGGAGTGGCCGACCGGCCTGCTGCGCGGCGCGTTCTGGAGCCTCAACATCGGCCTGGGCCTGATGGCGTTGCTGACCCTGTTGCCGATGGGCGTGCTGCAACTCAATGCAGCGCTGGAAAACGGCTACTGGTTCGCACGCTCCGCCGAGTTCATGAGCCGCCCGATCATCCACATGCTGGTGTGGATGCGCATGCCGGGCGACCTGGTGTTCTCGGCCGGTGCCTTGATGCTGGCGCTGTTCATCGCCCGCAAGTGGCTGAAGCCGAAGATCGCGGCGAACTGACCGGCTCCACGCAAGGTGTCGCAACCACGGGGACGGCCATCGGCCGTCCCCGTTTTTCCGGGCCGGGCCGAGCAGGGCCACGCACGCCTCTCACGCAGGCGGCTCCGGAACATCGGTCAGGATCCTCTCCGCCAGCCGGCCGTGGCGGGCAAGCGCGGTGGACAGGGCTTTTGCCGCCACCTCCCGCACGGCCCACAGCTCCAGGGACGACCTGGCCCTGGACAGGCCGGTGTAGAGCATCTGCCGCACCAGCAGCGGCGAGCGGGGATCGGGGGGCAGCAATACCGCCACGTGCTGGTATTCGGAGCCTTGGCTTTTGTGCACGGTCAGCGCGAAAGCGTCCTCGTGCGGGGGAAGGGTGTTCGGGTCAAGCAGGCGCACGCCGCCTGCCGCGACATCACCACGGGCCGCCGATGGGTCGGGAGCGCGCTCGAACGCGACTTGCAGCAACGGCCGTTCGTCACCGTTGTCCACCAACACGCACACACCGACATCACCGTTGGACAGCCGCGCGGCAGGGTCGTTGCGGGTCACCATCACGCAGCGGCCGGGATACCACGCCCCACCCGACCAAGGTGCCAGCGCCTCCCAACCGCGCAGGCGTGCGGAAATCTGCCCGGCAGCCTGGATTGCGCCGAACGGCCCCTCGCGCAGCGCGCACAGCAGCTGTTGGCCGCGCAACAGCCCCAGCCGCGTCACCAATCCCGCAGCGTCATCGGCGGCGACAGGCCTGGCAATGCCCGCCGCCTCCATCGCTGCCTGCAGCCTGCGTGTCCACGCGGACAGCCGGCGGCGCAACGTCGCGCCGTCGGACACCGCATGCACATCCGCAGCACCGAGCGCGGCGTCGAACGCCGCGGCATCACCAGTGCGCACGGCTTCGTTGATCGGCACCAGCGCGACATCGGCACGGAAGCAGTGCGACAGCCGCACGATGTCGCCATCGCCACTCGCCTCCAATGCCCGCGCCACGTCCATCATCACCGAGCCGGTGCCCACCGAGGTGAGCTGGTCGGCATCACCCACCAGCACCAGCACCGCATCCTCGCGCAGGGCCGACAGCACAGCGCGCAGCAGGCCGAGGTCGAGCATCGAGGCTTCGTCCACTACCACGATATCGGCTGGCAGCGTTTCACCTGCATGGAAGGCATAGCCACCGTGGCGACCGCGGCTGCCCAGCAGGCGATGCACGGTGGCGGCATCAGCCGCCAGCACCGCGTCCATGTGCGCCGCCCATGCCTGGTCCAGCGGCTGCGCCCCCCCCTGCAGGCGCTCCGCGCCTTCGCGCAGGGATTCGGCCAGCCGCTGCGCGGCCTTGCCGGTGGGTGCGGCAATCCGCAGCTGCGGCAAGCGGCCGGTGACGGCCTGATGCTCGCGCGACAGCCCCAGCAGCATGCGCAGCACGGTGGTGGTCTTGCCGGTGCCGGGGCCGCCGGTCAACACCATCAGGCGGCGGCCCGGTGCCTGCCGCACGGCCGCGCGCTGGCGTTCCTCGGCCTGCGACCAGCTGCCGTTGAACAGCGCGCGAAGGTCTTCATCGCCGAGCGGGCAGCGCGGCGCGCGAGCGGCAGCGCGGCGGGCGCGCAGCGCGTGTGCCACCTCCACTTCGGCGCGATGGTTGCGCAGCAGGTAGAGATGGTCGCCGTCGAGCACGAACGGGCGCACGCCGGCGGCGTCACCCGCTGCCACGTTCGCCATCCTGTTGGCCACCATCGGGCTGCGCGCCAGCGCTGCGCGCTGCGCGTCGGTCACCAGTGGATTGCCCGCTTCATCCAGCAATGACAGCGGCAGCGCGCTATGGCCCTGGCCCTCGGCATGGCTGGCCCACGCCGCCGCATGTGCCGTGCCAAGATCGCCCCCATGCGCGATCACCCAGCGCCAGACCGCACGGTCGATGTCGCGCCACTGTTCGGGAAAGCCTGCGACGGGGGCCCGGCTTGCAAAGCCGAAACACTCACCGGCGATGCGCGCGTTCATGCGGCCTCCCACAGATTCAGGCCCAGCACGCCTTGCACGGCGTCGAGCAGGTCATCGCGAAAACGGTGGTGCCAGACACCGCAGGGCGTGCCATCCGGCAACTGCAGGCCGACGGCGCGGATGAACAGGTACCAGCAGTCGCCGAGATGTTCGGCGCGACGGTAGCGCCCCCCCAGGCGTTCACGCAGATAACGCTCCACCGCGATGGTGTAGAGCAACGCCTGGAAGCGATAACCCGTGGCCAGCATCGTGTGCTCCAGCGCCGCCGGAGCGTAGTCCTGCAGGCAACTGCGGAACCCGCTGGCCAGCTGGTTGCCCTTGTAGTCGAGCACGTGGAAACGCCCGCCGTGGGCGAACACCAGATCGATCTTGCCGTTCATCAACCCGGCCAGTGTTTGCTCGCGCATCGGCACCAGCCCGGCCTCGCCATGCACCTCGCAGGCGTTGCGCAGCGCACGCAGCGAAGCACCGTCGAGCAGGTAGTTGAACTCCAGCTCGGCGCGCATGTCGGCCGCCGCCAGATCGGCCAGTCGCGGGCCGGTTGCGCTGCCCAATGGGGTGTCCAGCACCGCCTGCAGGCGGTGCGCCAGCGGTGCGGCCAGTGCGTCGATGTCGCCTTCGCGTGGGCGCACGCCGTGTTCGCGCAGCGCCGCCAGCACCGCATCCGGGGCGAATGGCCGGCCGGGGACGCGGTGCTCGAACAGGGTATGCACCGCGTTGCCGAAGTCCGCGCCGGCAACTGCCGCCAGCGCATCGAGTTGGCTGTGGAAGGTCGCCGGTGTGTCCTGCAAGAGCGCTGTCGGGACTGGCTCCACATCCTGCGCAGCGACCTGTTCGATCAACACCTCGTCTTCCGCCGCACCATCCTCCTCCGTCACGCGATGGCGACCGCCACCACTGAGCGTGGTGAAGCTGTGCCGCATCGGCAGCGGGCCGGCGGGCGCGGCAGGCAGCGCGCGCGCGTTGCGCGTGGTGTCCGTACCGGCTTCATTGCGCCAAGTGGCGTCGGGATGGGTGTTCCAGCCTTCGATCACGTCGATGCAGCTGGCATCGGTGTTTGAGTGGAAGTTGGAAAAATTCAGCGCGTTGAGAGCCACGTCTCCTGCACGCTGCCGGGCCAACACGTCCGGCGAGAGAATGAAGACATGACAGGCATGGATCGCCCGGGTCAGAGCCACATACAGGATGCGGAAGCGCTCCTCGTATTCCTGCTGCTTGACGAGCTCCCTGGCCGGGCCTTCCACCAGGCATTTCGAAGCACCATCCTCGGACACAAGCAGGCGCGCGCCCTTGTTGATGGGGCCGTGCTTCCACATCAGCGGCAGGAACACCACGCCGAATTCCAGCCCCTTGCTGGCATGCAGCGTCATCAGCTTGACCCGCGCCGCGTCCGATTCCAGCCGCAGCGCGCGTGCATCGGCGGCGTCGCTGCCTTCGGCACCGTCGGCCATCTGGTCGGCCAACCAGGCCAGCAGCCGCTCGCCGCTGCCGCAGTCCACCCATGCCTCCTGCAGCAGCTCGCCCAGATGGCGCAGGTCGGTGAGCATGCGCTCGCCTTCCACGGTGTCCAGCAAGCGCGCGGCATGTTGTTCCAACAGGGTGGCCACCAGCGCCAACGGGCCGCCCCGCTCCAGCAGGGCGCGCAGCTCGTGAAAGCGCCTGGCATGGGCGTCCCATGCCGCCGGATCATGCCGCAGCGCCTGCAACGCTCCCAGACCGATGCCGCAGAGACGGGTCGCCAGCGCGGCGCGCAGCGTGCGCGGATCATCCGGATGCAGCGCCGCGTGCAGCAACAGCCGCAAATCGCGCGCGACATCGGTTTCGAACACGCTCTTTTGCGAAGCCACCACGCAAGGCACCCCGCGCGATTTCAGCATCGCTGCCAGCTTGGCGATCTGCGCATGCCCGGGCAGCAGCACGGCGATGTCACCGGGCTGGAGAGGCGCATCCCCGATGCAATAGCCCTCCGCGGACAGCGCCTGCACGATCTGTCCTGCACAGGTTCGCAGCGCATGCGCTTCGAGGTCGGGGGAGTCATCATCGGGCGCGATGCGATGCAAGACCAGGGGCCGCGCAATGGGGCTGCCATCGATCGCACAACGCAGCGGCTGGCCATCCCGACGACCGCTGGCCTGCACGGTTTCATAGGCGATGCGGGTCTGCGATGCCGCAGGGCCCAGCCTGGTGCCGGTGGCTTCGTAGAACTGATTGATCGCCGCGACATAACCGCGGCTGGAACGATGGTTGGTGCCCAGCGTCAAGCGGTCGGTTTCCGGCACGGCGGCCTTGGCGCGCTCGTACGCTTGCACGTCGCCACCACGGAAGCGATAGATCGCCTGCTTGGGGTCGCCGATCATCACCAGCCGCCCACGCGGCGCATTATCGTCATCGGTATAGATCGCATCGAGGATGCCGAACTGCACCGGGTCGGTGTCCTGGAACTCGTCCACCAGCGCCACCGGCCACGCCGTGAACAGCGCATCGGCCAACGCCCGCTGCCCGTCGCGCTGCTGCAGCGCCGCGCGCACCTTCAGCAGCAACTGATCGAAGGTGGATTGATTGGCTGCCTCCAGACGCGCCTGCATGGCGGCACGGCACCACGTCTGGGCGGCGGAGAGGAATTGGCGCAGGGGGATGCTGCTGCCCAGGTCGAACCGAGACGCAAACGTCTCCAGCACGCTCGATATCCGCAGTGTCTGCTCAACCAGCGCAATGACCTCCGGCCGATCCTTTCCCGCCTTGTTGATGCCTTTCATTTCTCCAACCCCGGCGTAATCACCGAGATACTGGGAAAATTCAGCGATGTTGGTCACGGGCGCGGAAAGTGCGTCCACGAGGGCCGGCCAGGCCCGACGCAGACGTGAATTTGCAGTCGTGCATGCCTGTACAACCGCATTTACCTGCGCGGCCCACGCGTCGAAATCATCGAGGAACGCAAGCCCCCTCATGGCTGCCCGCAAGTCGACCGCCCCGTCGTGTGGACCCACCTCCACATTCGCCTGCAACAACACCGGCACGTATTTCTTCAGCGTGTTGCGGTCGATGTCGGCCGCACGCGCCAGCTGGACAAGTTCGTCCGACGCCTCGCCCTGCGCGATCACCCGCCACAGATCGGCCACCAACGCCGCTTCCAGCGCCTTGCCGTCGATCATCTCGCCAGCGCGGAACAGCGCGCCGGCTGCGAACGGATGGTCGGCGAGGATGCGCGCGCACAGCGCGTGCAGGGTCGAGATCGGTGCAGCGTCGAATTCGGACAGTGCTGCTTGCAAGCGCTGGACGTCGGACTCCAGCACGGCGCTGTCTTCACGCCAGCGGTTGCGGATCCAGTCGCGATCCGAATGCTTGCCCTCTTCGCCGGCAATGCCATCCCGGTACTGTGCAGCCTCGGCCAATGCCCACAGCACCTTGCCACGCAGGCGCTCGCCCAGTTCGGCAGCGGCGGCGTTGGTGAAGGTGCTGACGATGATCTGCCGCGGCGAAAATTTTTCTTCCAGCAGCAGGCGAAGATACAAAACGGCAATTGTCCAGGTCTTGCCGGTGCCGGCGCTGGCTTCGATCAGGCTGCGGCCGGCCCCGTTCAACGGCAGCGTCGTCCAATTCCCGTGCATGTTCATGCGGCCTCCTTGCCGGCAGCGGGTGCGTCACCACCAAGTTGGATCAAGGCATTGATCTGCCGGGCATCCTGCAGCAACGCGTGCAGGGCGCGGCTGTCCGGATCGGTGTCGGGATCGCCGAAAATCAAATCGCCTTCCAGCAACTGCGCGTAGCCGGGGGCGTAGTCGCGCTCGCCGACGCCGCCATCATGCGTCTTGACCCATGCGTCACGCACCGCCTTGGCGCTATCGGCCTGCGGCTCCTTTTGCAGCGCCGCCCACGCCGACCGGGGATGAAACCAGGACACGCCATCGCGCCCCATGTGCAGCAGCGCGGCCAGCCTGCGCAGCCTGCGCCGCAGGTCGGCCGCCATGGCAATGCGCATCGCGACATCGGCGGTGCAGAACGTCGCATCCCAGTCGTTGATTTGCACTGCGATGTCTGGCTCGCCGTCGGCCAGCACGGTCAAGCGCACTGGTGCCGGCACCTCGGCATCGGCACGCTGCAGGCGCAGCAGCGCCCAGTGCACGAAGGCGGGAACGCGATCCTTGAAATCGAGCCCCTCGGGTTCCTTGAGATGCTTCTTTTCGTCCGCCGGGTTCGGGAACGCAAAGACCACCTGCACCCCGTCCTCCGCCCCGTGCAGCGGGAACACATTGCGCAGCAGGCCGGTCATGCGCTGCGGCACGCCCGCCTCGACACCCGCATCCCCCGGTTGGACCAGCGGCACGTCCACCCGTAGCGCCAGCCCGCCCTGCTGGCCGCGCATGTCGAAGCGTCCGCTGGCATCGGCCTGGCTGCACAGCGCCTCCACCGCATCCGCTTCTTTCGCCCAAGCCTCGCCCCCGGCATCCCCCAGTGGCAACAACCCGCCGTGGCGCGCCCAGTCGGGCGGCTGCCGATCCCACACCCACTCGGGGTCCCGGCACTTCTGCGGCAGCACGTGCTGCAAAAACACTTTGCGCGCCACCGCATGCAGCCGCGAAATTCCATCCATCGGCTCGTCTTCCGGCAGCCGCACATCATCGTCCAGTGCATCCAGCGACAGTTGCAGATGCTCCTTCAGCAGCGCCTTCGCCGGGTCCCTGAAGAAGCCTTCCAGCGTGGCCAGCGGCAGCGGATCCGGCAGCGGCTCAGGCGCGGGAAGCTCGCCGTCGCGCAGGCTGCGCATGCGCGCCCGCCCCTCGCCGCGCATGCCGGCGAATGCGCGCGAGTACGAGAACAGCGCCGGGTGCTTGCCATCGAAATAACGCCCGTCGAACGGCTGCAGCGGATGCCACACCCGCCACGGCCGCAGTGCCTTGTCGTCATCCGGCGCGATGCCGCACTGCGTCTCGAGTTCCGCCATCAATTCCGCCAATGGCGCGGCAGGGTTGCGGTGCTTGCCGTCGCGCACACCCTGTCCGATGTACGACAGGTGCAGGCGCTTGCGCGCGGACATCACGGTCTCCAGGAACAGGTAGCGGTCGTCGCTGGGCACGTCGCGGTCGCCGACGCGGCGGATGCCCGCCATCAGGTCGATGCCGCCGTCTGACGGGCGGCGCGGGAACGCGCCCTCGTCCAAACCCAGCACACACACCACCTCGAACGGGATCGCACGCTGCGGCACCATGCCGCAGAACGTGATGCCACCCATCAAGAAGCGTTGGCGCTCCGGCGCGGCAGCCAGCGCATCCTGCAGCAGCTCGCGTACCACCGGCAGGCGCAGCAACGGGTCTTCGCCGTTGCGCGCGGGTTCGACGGCGATGTTGGCGATCGCGCGATGCACCAGCGACAGCGCGGCACGCGCATCGGCATCGGTGCGATCGATGCGCAACAAGGCATCCACCCGCGCGCGCAACATCTCTGCCCATTGGCTGGCCGGTCGTTCGTCATCGGCAAGTTCGCGCCACGCCTGCAGCTCGCACAGCAGGCGATCCAGGCTGCCCAGCGCGGCGGCGGACGGGCCTTCGATGCCCGCCAGCGGCAGCAGCTGTGTGCCATCCGGAAGTGTCAACGCCTGCGGATCCGTGTCGCCCGGCACGTCGGCCATCAGGTAGCCGGCCAACATGCGGTCCATGGCCCAGGCGAAGCTGTGCTCGGCGCGCGGCGGCAGCGACAACGCCTGCTTGTGCGCGCCATCCAGCGCCCACGCCACGCGGCTGTTGCGCAGCCATTCGAGCAGCGTGTCGGCATCGCCGGCATCCAGCCCCAGTGCAGCGCGCACCTCTGCAACGCCCAGCAAGTCCACCACTTCCGGTGCGGTGATGCGGGATGCCCCCAGCCCCAGCAGGGTTTCGAACACGGTGAACAACGGATGGCTGCGCCCCACCGGCACATCGGCCAGGTGGTAGGGCAGCAGGCGTTCGCATGCGGAACCCGGCTCGCCGAATACCGCCGGAATCAGTGGCACGTAGGCTTGGATGTCCGGTGCCATCACCACGATGTCGCCGGCGCGTACCGCCTCGCTTTCAATTGCATCGAGCAGCGCATCACGCAGCACTTCCAGCTCACGCTGCCGGGTGTGGCAGGCATGGATGCGCAGGCTGGCATCAGATGTCGCATCGGGCGCAGCGACGTCCTCGCGCAGCAGTGCCGGATCCAGCTGGCGGATGCTTTCCTGCAGGCGTCCAAGGCGATCGATTGGCGCGGACGGGGCTTCGTCCTGCCAGTGGCGGATGTCCTCGCGCAGCTCGCCATCCACCAGCGTTGCGAAGAAGTGCTGGCCCATGCGCCCCCAGCGCGCCAGCAGCGGATGCCCCTGCGCACGCCAGTCGAGCGCTTGCGGGTCTTCCAGCCGCGCTGTTTCTGCTTCACGGAAGCCGTGCCAGCTGGCCACGTCGGGCTGGCCATGATGGGCTTTGTGCAACCCGCCCCAGTACTCCCGGCAGGGATCGGGCACATACAGGAACACCGGCGCGCGATGCGCATACGCCTTCAGCACCGACAATTCGGCCGGCGGCAGATGCGACACCCCGACCACGTGCAGCGGCGGCAAGCGACCTGCATCCGTTTCCAACGCCGCGATCAACGCCTTCACCAGGCGGCCACGATGATCCCCCAGCGCGGCCGCCGCCGACTGCCACAGGGGCGCCAGGCACTCCGACTCCAGCGCCTGCAGCGCAGGATCGCTGCGCCCGGAAGTGGCGTAAACGCACGTGCCGGCTTCCCAAGCCGCCAACCAATCGCCGCGATACACGAGGTACTGCGAGAACACCCGCGCCAGCCGGTCGGCCAGCTGGAAACGCCGCAACGCGCGTTCGTCCCCACCTGTCGAAGACTCAAGATAGGCCAGCACCCGGGAATCCCGAATGCCGTGGCGTGCCGGCTCACCCAGCATCGCGTGCAACGTCCAGCGCAGATGGCCGCGTCGGTACTTGGGCAACGCCACCGCGCGCTCGCCCAGCATCGCTGCCGACAGCCCGTCCAACCAGGCGCTGGGCAGCTGCACGTCCAGATTGCCGACGATCCGCCCCGCCCCGACCTGCCGCGCCAGTGCGCCGGCAAGCCATTGCTTCATGCCCGGGTGGGCAGCGATGACCGTCTGCGGTGCCAGCGGATGCTCCGGGCGGGTTTGCGCAAGCAGCGTTTCCAGAGGCCCCAGCAATGCCTCCAGCCGGCTGGCACGAAGCAGGGTGAGGCCGCTGTCGATTTCAGGACTGTTCAAACGATGACTCCCAGGCTCGGCAACTCCATTTGACGACATCCGCGTCTCAGGGACCGCGACTCGGCCCATTCTGCCCGCTTCGGGAAGCCGCAACACTTCGGCGAAGAAGCCATCTTTGGTTTCGATCACGCAGTACACGCGCTCGTGCCCCCGCCAATGACGGGGCAACGCCAAGTCCCGGGTATTGTCCCCGAATCACGTGCTCTGGCTGGGTCTGTGCGAAGAATCGGTCAACTGGCACGCGTCCGCGACTGTTGGCCTGCAAAACCGGGAACCGAGACCGCCACGCCTTTCGCCCCCATTCCCATGAGCGCTTTCCACCAAAGCGGCATGTCCCGCTTGAGCGCTTGGCACGGACATGGCGCGGAATGCCGCAATCGCCCCAAAAGCAAAAGGGCCAATGAGCGCTGACTCATCGACCCTTGTGCTTTTTGGATGGCGCGCCCGGAAGGATTCGAACCTCCGACCCCCAAGTTCGTAGCCTGGTGCTCTATCCAACTGAGCTACGGGCGCAATGCAGAAGCGGAATTATGTGGCAACTCCGCCGGCACGTCAACGAAAAATTTCCGTGTCGGTGCAAGTTTTTCGCGTTTCGCCGCAAGTGGCGGAGACTGAGGGATTCGAACCCTCGATGGAGCTTTTGACCCCATACTCCCTTAGCAGGGGAGCCCCTTCGGCCTCTCGGGCAAGTCTCCGTGAAGCGAATCGCGAGCCGGCAAGGATACAGGCATTGCCCTGTCGCGGCAAACCCTCAGGATGATTTTTCTTCGCCCTTGCTGGCATCCTCGCCCTGGATGCGCTGGTAAATTTCCTCCCGGTGCACGGCAACATCCTTCGGGGCCGTGATGCCAATCCGCACCTGGTTGCCTTTCACGCCGAGCACGGTGACAGTGATCGCATCACCGATCATCAAGGTTTCGCCTACCCGCCTGGTCAAGATCAACATTGCAACTCCCCTGTCGCAGCAGCGATTGCGTGCGTCGTCGTCCGCCGGACACGGACTCTTCCAGCATGCACGATCATAATGGGCATGGTTCGCACTCCACAAGCAGACGACCGTCACAGTCCGGCATTCAGGCCCGCATCCGCTGGTCAACCCAGCCCGCCACGCCAGCCAGTGCCGCCGCCAGTGCCGGGCCATCCTCGCCGCCGCCCTGGGCCATGTCGGGGCGGCCACCGCCCTTGCCGCCGGCCTGCCGGGCCACGTCGCCCAGCACGTCGCCGGCCTTGACCTTGCCCAGCGCCGCGCCGCTGACGCCGGCCACCAGTGCGGCTTTGCCGCCTTCGGTGCCGGCCAGCACGATGACGGCATCCACAAGCTGGGTCTTGAGGCGATCCATCGCATCGCGCAGGGCCTTGGCATCGAAGCCTTCCAGCCGCGCCGCCAGCACCTTGATGCCAGCCACGTCCTGCGCCTGCGCGCCGAGGTCGGCGGTGGCACCGGAGGCGGCCTTGGCCTTGAGTGTCTCGACTTCGCGCTCCAGTTTTTTCTGGCGATCCAGCAGCGTGCGCAGCTTTTCAGCCACCTCGCCGGTGGTGCCACCCAGCAGTTGCGCGGCTTCGTGCAGATGGTGCTCTTCGCTCGCCACGTGATCCAGCGCGCCCTGCCCGGTCACCGCCTCGATGCGGCGCACGCCGGCGGAGACGCCGCCTTCGGACACGATCTTGAACAGGCCGATGTCGCCGGTACGGCCCACGTGGGTGCCGCCGCAAAGTTCGGTGGACGTGGGGCCGAAACGCAGCACCCGGACTTCTTCACCGTATTTTTCACCGAACAGCGCCATCGCGCCGAAATCCAGCGCTTCCTGCATGCCCATGTGGCGCACTTCGCCGGCATGATTGGCGCGCACTTCGGCATTGACACGGCGCTCAACTTCAGCCAATTCCTGTGCGGTCATTGGCTGGAAGTGCGAGAAATCGAAACGCAAACGATCGGGCGCCACCAGCGAACCCTTCTGCTGGACGTGGGTGCCCAGCACGGTGCGCAGCGCGGCGTGCAGCAGGTGGGTGGCGCTGTGGTTGAGCACGATGGCACCGCGACGGGCGGCATCCACGCTGCCTGACAGCACATCCCCCTTCTTCAGAGCCCCCGACTGCAAGCGGCCGTGATGGCCGTGGAACTGGCCGGCCAGCTTCAGGGTATTGCCGACCGCGAACGTGGCAGCCGCAGCAGTGAGTGCGCCGGTATCGCCCACCTGGCCGCCGGACTCGCCGTAGAACGGGGTGCGATCGAGCAGCACGATGGCGTGATCCCCTGCGGCGATCGCGTCCACCGGCTTGCCATCCTTCAACAGGGCGAGCACGGTGAGGCCTTCGGCTTGCAGCGCCGCGTAGCCGAGGAATTGGGTGGGTGCCAATTGCGCCACCAGCTCGGCGGGCAACTGCACGCCGCCGCCGAACTTGCCGGCCGCGCGCGCGGTTTCCTTCTGGTGCTCCATCGCCGCATCGAAGCCGGCCACGTCCACCGTCATGCCACGTTCGCGCGCCATGTCCTGGGTGAGATCCAGCGGGAAGCCGTAGGTGTCGTACAGGCGGAAGGCATCACCACCGGGGATGATGCCGTCGCCCACGCGGGCGGCCACGTCCTCGAAAATCTTCATGCCCGAGTCCAGCGTTTCGGCGAAGCGCTCTTCCTCCGCCAGCAATGCGCGTTCGGCGGTGGCGCGGCCTTCGCGCAGTACCGGATAGGCATCGCCCATCAGCGTATCCAGCGTTGCAACCAGTTGATGGAAGAACGGCTGGCGCACGCCCAGCATCCAGCCGTGGCGCAAGGCGCGACGGATGATCCGGCGCAGCACGTAGCCGCGGCCTTCGTTGGACGGCAGCACGCCATCCACAATCAAAAAAGCGCAGGCGCGGATGTGGTCGGCGATCACGCGCAATGATTTGTTTTCCAGGTCCACCGTGCCGGTCAGTTCTGCCGCATGCCTGATCAGCGTCTGGAACAGATCGATTTCGTAATTGGAATGCACGCCCTGCAAGATCGCGGTGATGCGCTCCAGGCCCATGCCGGTGTCCACGCAGGGCGCAGGCAGGGGGGTCAACGTGCCGTCGGCGGCACGGTCGAACTGCATGAACACGTTGTTCCAGATCTCGATGTAGCGGTCGCCATCTTCATCGGGCGAACCGGGAGGGCCGCCGGCATGCGACGGGCCGTGGTCGTAGAAGATCTCGCTGCACGGGCCGCAGGGGCCGGTGTCGGCCATCTGCCAGAAATTGTCGGACGCGAACGGCGCACCCTTGTTGTCGCCGATGCGGATGATGCGGTCTTCCGGCAGCCCGATGTCGTCGCGCCAGATCGCGTAGGCCTCGTCATCGGTGTGGTAGACGGTGGCCAGCAGGCGTTCCTTCGGCAGCTTCCAGACTTCGGTCAGCAGTTCCCAGGCCCAGGCGATGGCTTCTTTCTTGAAGTAGTCGCCGAATGACCAATTGCCGAGCATTTCGAAGAAGGTGTGGTGGCGCGCGGTGTAGCCCACCGAATCCAGATCGTTGTGCTTGCCGCCGGCGCGCAGGCAGCGCTGCACGTCGGCCGCGCGCACGTAGCTGCGCTTTTCCGCGCCCAGGAACACGTCCTTGAATTGCACCATGCCGGAATTGGTGAACAGCAGGGTCGGGTCGTTGCCCGGCACCAACGGCGCCGACGGCACGATGGTGTGGCCCTTGGCGGCGAAGAAGTCGAGGAAGTCGCGGCGAATCTCGGAGGTGGGCTTGAGGCTGGAAGTGGCTGGTGTGTTCATGGGGGGCATCAGGAAGGTGGCGGGCAGCACTGCGCCCGCGAACTGTTCAAGATGCAGCCGCGAAACCGAGTTGGCAACCCAAGGCCACCAGTTTACAGGGGTTGCGAGGCCTTCCGAATCCAAATCAACGCGGGCTTCTCGCAGGCATGGCCCTGCCGGGGATGCGCCTTGGCGCTCAGGCTCCGCACCCAGCTCCGATGCGCGGCCGTGCGCCGTCCATGGCGCGCGCGAAGCACATCCCCGGCAGGGCTATGCCTGATCGTGATTGATCGCGGCGCGCACATGCTCCATCCCGAACCCCCGCCGCAGCAGGAAATCCATCACCTTGCGCCGGGCATCGCGGTCGCCGGCCAGTGCCTGCGGATGGCGACGTTGCAACAGGTCGCGGGCGTTTTCGGCCCAGTCGCCCTCGAAGCCGTCCAAGGTTGCGGCAATCAGCTCGCCACCCAAACCGTGGGTGGCCAGCTCCGCACGGATCCAGCCGGGGCCGTAGCCGCTGCCAGCGCGGCTGCGCAGGAGCGATTCGGCAAAACGGGCATCGTCCTGCCAACCGGCAGCGCTGAGTTTGTCGATGACCGTTGCAGCCACCGCCGTTTCCACGCCACGTTGCAGGAGTTTGCGCGCCAACTCCTGCCGCGAGTGCTCGCGCCGGGTCAGCAGGCCCAGCGCGCGCTGGGTGGGAGAAGGCTCCGGGCGACGACGACGCGGCCCCATTGACGAGGGCAATGCCACGTCATCGTCGCCCGTCCCCGTCATTCGCCGCTGCCTTCGCCTTCGTCGCGGGAAGCTTCCTCGGGCACGAATTTTTCGCGCAGGGCGGCTTCCAGCTTGGCGGCGGCGGCCTTATTTTCTTTCATGTACTGACGGGCATTTTCTTTGCCCTGGCCAATCCGTTCGCCGTCATAGCTGTACCAGGCACCGGCCTTCTCAACCAGTTTGGCGTCCACACCCATGTCGATCAGCTCGCCTTCGCGGCTGATGCCTTCGCCGTACAGGATTTCGGTGACCACCTGCTTGAACGGGGGGGCCAGCTTGTTTTTGACCACCTTGATGCGGGTCTGATTGCCGATGATCTCTTCGCCTTTCTTGATCGAACCGATCCGGCGGATATCCAGCCGTACCGAGGCGTAGAACTTCAGTGCATTGCCGCCGGTGGTGACCTCCGGGCTTTGCCCCGGCATCATCACGCCGATCTTCATGCGCAATTGATTGATGAAGATGACTAGGCAATTGCTGCGCTTGATGTTGCCGGTGAGCTTGCGCAGCGCCTGGCTCATCAGGCGGGCTTGCAGGCCGGGCAGTTGGTCGCCCATTTCGCCTTCGATTTCGGCCTTGGGGGTCAGCGCGGCCACCGAATCCACCACCACCATGTCGATGGCATTGGAGCGCACCAGCATGTCGGCGATTTCCAGTGCTTGCTCGCCGGTATCCGGCTGCGACAGCAGCAGATCATCCAGGTTCACGCCCAGCTTTTGCGCATAGACCGGGTCCAGCGCGTGCTCGGCATCGATGAAGGCACAGGTGCCGCCGGCTTTTTGGCACTCGGCAATGGCTTGCAGGGTGAGCGTGGTCTTGCCGGAGGATTCCGGACCGTAGATTTCCACCACCCGCCCCTTGGGCAAGCCGCCGATGCCCAGCGCGATGTCCAGCATCAGCGAGCCGGTGCCCACGGTTTCCACCGCTTCCACGGTGCGGTCACCCATGCGCATCACCGAGCCTTTGCCGAACTGGCGCTCGATCTGGCCCAGTGCTGCGGCAAGTGCGCGCTTCTTGTTCTCGTCCATCGTGGTGCTCCTCAAGTCGGTGGTCTCTGGAATGGGGTCAGCTTAGGCAGTGGCTGTCGCACAGGCTGCGACGGTGCCCGGCCTGATCGAAAAATTCGCATGTCGGCACGGTGCCCACCATCGGGAAATGCCGCAGCAGCGACTCGGTGGTTTACGCATTGGGCCGCACCAACCCGCAGTACAAGCCTTCGATGGCGAACTCCTGCCCGGGCTTGACTTCGATGGGGGCGTAATCAGGATTGCGCGGCAGCAGGCGTACCTTGCCCTGCCCGATGCGCAGCAGCTTGACGGTGATTTCATCGTCGATGCGCGCGATCACCACCTGCCCGTTGCGGGCTTCGCTGGTGCGATGCACGCCGATCAGGTCGCCGTCGAAGATGCCTTCGTCGCGCATCGAGTCGCCTTTCACCTTGAGCAGGTAATCCGGCGTGGGAGTGAACAGGGCGCGATCCATCAACACCACCTGTTCACTGCCGATATCGGCACCGATGGGTGCCCCGGCCGCTACCTGCCCCAGCACCGGCAGATGCAGCGTGTCGTCGTTGGCAGGGGCCAGCGGCAACTGGCGGGGGCGGTCTTCCGGCTGTTGCAGCAAACGCAGGCTGCGCGCACGGCCGGGGCTGCGGCCAATCATGCCCGCCGCTTCCAGCGCATCCAGATGGTATTGCGCCGCCCGCACCCCCTTGAAGCCGAAAGCGCGGGCGACTTCGGTTTGCGAGGGCGCGAAGCCATCGGCGTCGATGCGTTCGGCCAGGAACAGATGGATGGCGCGTTGGGTGTCGGTCAGGCTCATGGTTAGTAGTAATACTACCAATCATTTGCTACTGTCAACACGACGCGTCGATAATCCATCCAAACAGGAGACCAACAGATGCCCTCCGCCCACCAAAACAGGGAGCCATCCCCGCGTCGGGTGAAGGCAATGCCCGCACGGCTGCCCCCTCCTTTCGCCGCCGAATTCTTTGCGGGGATCGGGCTTGCGCGTCTTGGACTGGAAGCTGCCGGGTTCAGGGTCGCATGGTCCAACGACTACGAGCCGAAGAAGAAAGCGATGTATCAGGGGCACTTCTCCGACGCACGCGGACAGCACGCTTTCGCCCTCGGTGACATCGGCAGGATCACCGGGGACGACATGCCCGCCAACCTGTCAATCGCCTGGGCTTCATTCCCCTGCACCGATCTTTCCCTGGCGGGCAAGGGAAAGGGCATCCGGGACGGGGAATCGAAGACCTTCTGGGATTTCGTTCGCATCCTCGATGAAATGGGGCCTTGCGCCCCCCGGGTTGCATGCCTGGAGAACGTGCCGGGGCTGGCCAGCTCGCATGGCGGGGACGACTTGCGCGCTGCGGTACGCGCCATGAACGGCCTTGGCTACTCCGTGGACGTGCTCGCCCTGGACGCACTGCGCTTCGTTCCGCAATCGCGTGAGCGCCTGTTCCTGGTCTGCGCCAAGGAGCCGCCCATGCTGCGGGAGCAGTCTGCAAGCGTCCTGCGCCCGGACTACCTGCGCTTCATCACGCAGGATGCGTCCCTGCGGACACACGCTGCACGGCTTCCATCCCCGCCGGAATACCTGTCCGACGGGCTGGACAAGATCATCGAACACATCCCGGAAAACGATCCCCGCTGGTGGAGTCCGGAGCGCACCGCTGCGGCGATGGCAACACTTTCCGACACCCAGGCCCGGCGCATCGATCTGTTGAAGCAGCTGAAGCGCCCGACCTACCGCACCGGCTTCCGGCGCACCAGGAATGGCAAGGCCGTTTGGGAGTTCCGGGAGGACAACATTGCCGGCTGCCTGCGTACCGCAAGAGGCGGTTCATCGAAACAGGCCCTGCTTCGGATTTCAGGCGGCTCCGTCAACATTCGCTGGATGACTGCCGTGGAGTACGCGAGACTCATGGGCGCAGGAGACTATGCATTGAGCGATATCACCGAAGCCCAGGCCATCTTTGGCTTCGGTGATGCCGTCTGCGTTCCCGCAATCCAATGGCTGGCCAGCAACTACCTGATGCCGCTGGTAAGGGCGGAACTCTGAGCGCCTCGCAATCGATCGCGCCGCGACTCAGCCCCCCTCACCGCCCTCATCCACCTGCGCGTCAGCATGACCCAGAAGCTGGCCGTGGTATTTCTGCAGGCGCTGGAAATGCGCATCCATCGCACGCGCAATCTGCTCCGAGTTCTTGACAGTCACGAAGTGACCGACGATCTGGGCGTAATGTTGCGCCTGCCGCGGCAATCTCTGGGATGCATCTTTTCTCTCGCGAATCTCATCGCTCGACATCACTTGGACAACCTGCTCCGGCTCCGGGACAAGGCCGCCCTCTCCGATCGCCGGCACCGTTCCATTCATCAATTGCGACTGCGGATTGAAGGCATGGAAGAGCTGGGCTTCGAGACTGTCGATGCCAGCCTTCGAGTCAACGGGATAGGCCCAGACATACGCGATCTCCCAGATATCGACCTGGCGATTGGCGATGATGTCAGAACGCGCGGAGGTCAGATGCCTGGCCACTCGCTTGCGTATCCCATCCTTTGATTGCCCGACGTAGATCGGAACATTGTCCAGATCACAGAGCACATAGACGCCGATACGAGCCGTCAGCGTTCCAACGGCTCGTTTCCTGAATGCGAAATCCGTCATGCCCGCCTCACGTCTGGCCGCCCAATTGCGGCACCAGCCCCGCCAAGGCCGCCGCCACCGTCTGCCGGCGTACGGCGTCGCGGTCGCCTTCGAAATGGAAGACTTCCGCGCGGGCGTAGCCGCCGCGTTTTTTCCAGCCAATCCAGACGGTTCCCACCGGCTTGTCGTCGCTGCCGCCGCCGGGGCCGGCGATGCCGGTGACTGCCACCGCCACCGTGGCACCGGAATGCACCAGCGCGCCGGACACCATCTCCACCACGGTTTCGCGGCTGACCGCACCGAACTGTTCCAGCGTCTGCGGGCGCACGCCCAGCAGGGCTTGTTTGGCTTCGTAGCTGTAGGCGGCCATGCCGCAGTCGAACCATGCCGACGAGCCCGGCACATCGGTCATGCACTTGGCAATCCAGCCGCCGGTGCAACTTTCCGCCGTCA
Source organism: Thermomonas sp. (assembly GCF_041905325.1). Lineage (GTDB taxonomy): Bacteria > Pseudomonadota > Gammaproteobacteria > Xanthomonadales > Xanthomonadaceae > Thermomonas. The sequence goes on from NZ_JAYRLK010000001.1 coordinate 34,193, forward strand.
CCAGCATGTGCCGGCCGGCCAGCAACAACTGGCCGGTGGTCGCCGCCAATCGGTCGAGCTGGTCATCGCTGGGCGCTTGCATCGGCAGGTCTCCGCTGGGCAGACGTGCGTTGTAGCGCATGCCCACCCAAAACGGAACCGCCGCTCAGGCTGTGGCCGGCTTCAGAACTGGAACCGCAACGTCGCCCCGTACATGGCCGGTGCCCCCAGGAAGGCGTCGTAGGTGTTCTTCGGGTTGCCCGGCTCCGGCGTGCCCAACGCCTGCAAGGGGCCGTCGAAGCCCACTTGCACGTACTTGGCATTGAACACGTTGGTGCCCCACAGCTCCAACTGCCACGTGCGGTCGCGGGCACCGATGCCGATGCGTGCATTCACCACCGAATAGGCTTTCTGCATCTTTTCGACGTCGAGGTCGGAGCCGGTGTTGTAGCTGGACATGTACTTGCCACCGATGTTGAAGCGCCCTTCCAGACTGGAGCCGATGTCCCACTCGTAGGTCAACGAGGCCGACAGCGAGCTGCGCGGCGCGAAGCTCATGCGCGCATCCGGCAATTTGTACAACGCGCCGGGATACGTGAAATCCGCACCCGGGATGTGTTTGCCGTATCGGGTGTCGGCGAGCATCAGGCCGGACTGCAACAACAGGCCCGGCACCGCCTTGGGTTGCCACAGCAGCTCCGCGTCCAGGCCTTGCGATACCACCTTGGGAATGGAACGCACCACGAAGCTGGTGCCCAGGAAGCTGTTGAGCTGGAAGTCGGTATAGGTCTGGTGGAACAACGCGGCATTGAGCAGCAGGTTGCCACCAGCCCAGGTGGTCTTGGCGCCCAGCTCCCAGCTGTCCACGAACTCACCCGGGAACGCGGTGTCATTCACCGGGGTGATGCCCTGCCCGCCACTGGACAAGCCATTGGACGTCTGCACGCGGTCGAAGTTGAAGCCGCCGGCCTTGTAGCCGCGCGCAAAGGACAGGTAGGTCATTGCATGCGGGTTCCAGCGATACGCCGCCTTCACCGTGCCCGACCACTCGTTCTCACTGCGCGATTGCCGGGTGTTGCGGCCATTGTGCAGCACGTTTGCCCAGGGCAGGCAGCTGTAGCCCACCACATTGTTGATCAGGGCCTGCTGGTTGGCGGCAGGCAACGAAGCAAACGGCACCCCGCGCGCGGTCAATGCGGCGGAAATCCGGGCCAGCGCCGCTTGGCTGATGCCGCCACCGGGAGCGAAATAGGACGCGCAGCCAGGACTGCCATTGGGGTTGCTGAATGCCGATTGCAGGTCCTTGGTTTCGCGGGTGTAGCGCAGGCCCAGGGTGAGATCGAGCGCCTCGCTGGCATGCCAGGTGTTGTTGCTGAACAAGGCCGTGCTCTTGGCATCCTGCTTGTAATGGTCCAGCGCGCCGAGGCCGGCGAACACCGTGCCATACGGCTGTCCGGTGACGTCGGCCATGAAGGTGGCGGCATTGGGCAGGCTGGCCAGCGACGGGTTGATCATCGACAGCAGGCCGATGGACAGATACGGCTCGTACGCCGCGCCCATCCGGTAGCTCTCGGTGCGGTGGATGGTTTCATTGCTGTAGAAACCACCCACCAGCCAATCGAGCTTGTCGGTGCTGCCGCTCAGGTGAAATTCCTGGCTGAAGAACTTCACCCGCGCATGGGATTCATCCTGCTGCGGGTTCATGTAAATCAGATCGGCGGTGGAAAAATCGAAATCGCGGCCGTTCACGGCATCCCAATCGCGGCCGGCGGTGATCGACGTCAATCTGGAACCACCCCACAGGTCCAGGTCGATATTGACCTCCGCCTGCGCGCCGCGGTCATTGATCCGCTGGGTGGTGTCGCGGTTGCTGTACGCCACCCGCGCCCACGGGTCGGCCTGGCCGGTGGGGACGATGGCATTGCCGCCGCCCAGCCTGTTGATCAACACCGAGCTTGTGCCGCTGACCAATTGCACCGCCGTGCAGCAGTTCTCGTTGCGACGGGTGGAATCGGCCGACAGCACGATCTCCACCCTGTCGGTGGGGGCCAGCAGCAGCTTGGCGCGGAAGGTGTCGAAATCCTGGTCGTAGTCGCGGTCGCTGCTGCGCGGGCCCGGCGCGGTGACCACCTGCATCCAGCCGTCGCGGTCACGGTGCGCGGCATACACCCGCAATGCGGCGTAATCCCCCATCGGCAGATTGACGCCACCGGCCAACCCCAACGCGCCGTAATTGCCGAAGGTGACCTCGCCATTGGCGGAAAATTCGTGATCCGGCTTGCGGGTGACCACGTTGATGACGCCGGCCGAGGTGTTCTTGCCGAACAAGGTGCCCTGCGGGCCTTTCAGCACCTCGATGCGTTCCAGCTCGCCCAGATCGCCGAAGCCCACCGAGTTGCGCGGCCGGTACACGCCATCAATCACCACCCCCACCGACGATTCCAGACCGATGTTGTCGCCCACCGTGCCAATGCCACGCAGCCGCGCGGTGGTGATCGCCTCGCTCTGGGTGCTGGTCACGGTGAGCCCCGGCACCAGCACTTGCAGATCCTTGACATCCCGCACGCCGGTATCTTGCAGGGTTTGCTGCGACAAAGCCGTGACCGCGATCGGCACGTTTTGCATCACTTCTTCGCGTTTTTGCGCGGTGACAACCAGCGTGTCCAGTGTCTTCGGCTCTTGCTTGCCGCCCGCCGGTGCAGCCTCCTGCGCCTGCACCGGCAGTGCCAGAGAAGCAACAAGTGCGGTGGCGAGTGCCACCTGCAAGGGCGAACGCGCGAACTGGGTGCGGTGCATGGCTTTTCCCCGGAAAGTGGATGACACGCGGGCCATCAGGGCGAAATATGCCGCAAACACCAGCAGGCGGCCACCCTTTGGCCACGCGCCCGGCCACCTTGGCTTCATTGGCTTGAAAGCCGCCGGATCACTACCACCCGTGTGTACCTTGCGCCCCTCCCCTGCGCTGCAAGGGAGGGGGAAAGCGGGACCGCGAAGGCCCTACCAGCAGCCCGCCGTGGAGGGCGATTTGACGCCGGCCTGGTCCAGGCTCAGGGTGCCGCAGGAATCACCGCTTTGCTTGCCGGAAGGGGTAGCCGCAACCGTGTAGGCCTTGGCGGAAGGTGCCACCGAAAACGCGAAGTTGTAGAAGGTCAGCGTCACCGGCTCGCAGGCACCGGTGAGGGTGCCGATGGCCGGTGCGCTGGCGTAGCTGAGGTCGGTGGTGTACACGCGCTCCATCCGCTGCGCCACGGTGGTCAGGCACGCGGTACCCGCCGCCCGGCGGGTCTTGCGCTGGTGCTCGTTGTAGGACGGCAGGGCGATCGAGGCCAGGATGCCGATGATGGCTACCACCACCATCAGCTCGATCAGGCTGAAACCGGCATTGCGGCGCGTTTGCATTGCATGTCCCCCGTGGTTGCGCATGTCAGTCATTCCGGATTTCGCGCCAAGAGACACGCTGCCAGCTCATGGGGGCCTTGCCGAAGCTGGAGGCACCCAAGCCCGCACTGCCATCCACCACGCCCACGCCAGGCAACAGCACCGGGCGCGTGGGCATGCCCACCCCCAGATTGACAGACCCCACCGGCTTGCCGCCGGCGGCGGTATCGTCGGTGCTGCCGTTCTTGTCCAGGTCGAAGTAGGACTTGCCGCCGCTGGTGCCGGTGAAGGCATCGATGGCATTGAGGAAGCCAGAACCGGAGGCTTCGCAGGCGTCGCCCTCGGGAATCATGCTGGCCGTGACCACGAAGTCACCGTCCACCTGCGCATCCTGCACGATGCGCTCGCCCTTGCCCGGCAGATCCACGTACCAGCCCTTGCTGGTGCCAATCGCGGGGGCCGTGTTCGGGTCATCGAAGTAGCGATAACCACTGGCGGCATCCACGGTGAGTGGCCGCGACGTCAGGTCCGAACGGGTATAGGCGGCGGTGGGGCCGTCATCGGTGAACCCGTAGATGGACTGCGCCGAGGTGGTCTTGTCGTTGGCATCGGTGGTGGTCAGGAAGCGGCCGGTACCGAAGAAAATCCAACGCTTGTTGGTCTTCGGGTCGATGGCCGACGCCAGGCCGCCGGTGATGGGCTGCGGCGTGCCTGCCGTCTTTTCGGCATGGAAGAGCTTGGTGGCGGTCCACGCCGAGGGCGTGCTGGAACGCATGTCGAACTTCCAGATATTGCCCTGCATGTCACCGGCATAGGCATACACCATGGTCTTGCCATCCGCCGCGTACACGCCCAGCGGTGCGAACAGGCCATTCCCCGTGGTGTTGTCGGTGGGGATCTCACGGATCACCGCACCCGTGGCAAGGTTGACGACCACCAGCACCGCCTTGTCGTTGGTGCTGTTGGGGCCATTGCCCAGCACCGCCGCCGGGACGGGGGAGCCGTTGCGCACCTGCGCCAGCACCGGTGTGCCCAGCACATTGCCCATGTTGTTCAGCGGGGTGTCCTTCATTTCCCACTTGAAGTTGCCGGTGCCGAACGAGCCCGGCGCACTCACGTCCAACGCATACAGGCCCTTGCCACCGCGCCCCAGCGTTCCCACCAGGATGTTCTGGCTGGGGGTCAATGCGTGCGGGCTGACCACGATGGGGCCGTCCACGAAGAACTTGTGGTCGTAATCACCGCGGCTGAGCTGCTTGAGGTTGCCGAAATTGATCAGGTTGGGGACGTAGGCGAACAGTTCCTGGCCGTTGCCGGCATCGAAAGCATGCAGCATGCCGTCGTTGGCACCCACATAGAGCGTGCCGTTGCTGGTGCCGTCGCCGGCAGCCCCACCGGGCACGTAGGCAGGCGACGAGCCCACGATGTCGCCCAGCACGGTGGTGGCGCGGTTGCGCAGGTTGCTGACGCCGTTGCGCTCTTCCTTGCTGGCGTCGCCCTTGATGTAGGCGGCGTTGTCGCTGCCCCCCACTTCATAATTGGCGGGCCCCACGCCACTGTTGTCCAGCGCGGTGATTTGCGCCGCAGTGGGGAACGCCGTGCCGGCGCTGCCTGCCTGGCCGGGGGTGCCGCTGGCGGTGAAGATGTGCCGGCTGCCCACTGCCGGGATGGTGGCGGTCCAGCTGGCCGTGCCCGAGACCCCCGTCCGGCTGACCGCCTGCGCCTTCACCGCACCTGTCCAGACCCCGGACACGTAGCTGGCCGAAAACACCTGCGCGCCGGTGTTCAGGGACGTGGAGTTGGTGGCCACGTTGGAGAACGAACTGGTGCGCTGGGTAATGGCAGCCAGCGCCTTGTTCAGGCCCTCGGTGAACGCGGCGGGGCTGGACGCCGCGACGAATTGACCATGGCCGTTGACGGCGGCGTGCAGCAGGTCGTCGACGTTGGCGGGTTGGTCATTGCCCGGCGGATTCCCACTCGGATCATTCCACGTCGGATTGGCGGTCACGTCATCCACGCTGGACCAGCCCTGGGTGGTTTTCAGGCCAATGGAAATGGTGAACGTCACCATGTGCTGCCAGAACGCCGGGTCGTCGTCTGATGTGGGCACATTGTTGCCGTCCGGGCTGGCGGTGGTCCCCATCGACGCAATATCGGTGCGCAGATCCGTCATCCAGTAATACATGGCGACGTCGGCCAGCGTGCTGGAGTTGCCGTCCTTGTACGGGGACACCGGGGAATATGTGTACGACTTGCCCTTTGGCCCCTTGATGGTGCTGCCGGCGGTATTGTCCACATTGCCGGAACCTGCCGTGCCGCCGTTCCAGTAGCCGTCGGTGGTCAGAATGGTGAAGTTCTGCCGGCAGGAGAGTTGGTCGGAGCCGCTTTCAGGGCCATAAGGGCCACTGCTGGACGAACTTGTGTAGTACGTGCCAACGGCATTCAGTACCGACTGCAACGGCGTGCCGTTGCCCGCGTAGGCCTTGAACAAACGCGCATACCAGGTGGAGCGGCTGGTGGTTGGCGTGATGCCGGTGTTGTCGATGAATCGGCCATCATTGCCGTCACCCACCGGGATATCGAAATCCGGCGAGACCGAAGAATTATTGTCGGGATGCAGGCTGCGATACCCCACCCGCACCTTGTTGCCCAACGACCCGAATGCTTCGCTGGCACCGGCCTTGGCGGCCTTGATGCGGGTACGATAGTAGGAATACCAAGTGGAAAAATTGGTCTTTTCGGCGGCAACCGTGCGCCCGGTGGGCGTAGCCGATGTGCAGTTGATCCAGCCATAGCTGCCGGGGGCACCGCCATCACAGCTGTTGGTCGTGGTAATCGTAACCGTCACACTGACATTGGAAAACGCTGCAGACCCATAAAGCCCGACGTAATAGGTGCCTGCATTCGGGTTGTACACCGTGCAGGAATCATTGGTATTGCCACTGGTTGAGCTGCACATGTACGGATTCGTGGGCGGATTACTCGAGTCCACGTAGAGATTCGAGTTGCCACTTCCCCCCGAGGTGGTCACAGTAACACTGTACACGCCCGAAGGAATGACGACCGAATTGACATTCCAAGCCTTCTTGGCTGCACTCAAGCCGGATTTTGGATAACCCGTTGCAGTCGAAGTATTGCCTGCAATCAGGCCATATTCCCCTCTGACAATATCGCTTCCACCACTCAAAATCTGGAATCGATAATAATTGTCGGCGAGCGACATGTATGACGTGCTGGTACTGGCGGGATTTTTGGGCACATAGAATGTCTGCGTATTGGAAGACAGATCCTTGCTGCCCCCATTGGTGCCCAGTGATGCATTCGTGACGTAATGGTTGCTGCTGTAAACCGCGGTGTAGGTTTGCCCGCCGGTCATCCGGGTGCCATTGGCTGTCATCCACGGCTGGTAATTGGTGGCCGGGTTGTAGTACAGCGTGTTGGTGATGTAGTTCTGCATGTACATCTTGTCGTTGCCGGTGCTTTCCGTCGTTACCGACGTTCCGGTGCCGATGCCGTCTTGGTCAGGAACGCTGCTGAAACTCCCCGACCCGGTAATTTGCTGGATGCTCTGGCTGTTCATGTTGCCCCAAGCCATCGAACCCGAGTTGTCCAGGACGAACATGATGTTCGGTGCCACCCGGTTGCCGGTGGTCAGCGGCTCGTCGGGAATGGTGATGCCGGCACTGACCGGCAGCGCCAGCAGCGTGCACAGGAAGGCAGCCGGGGTTGTCCACCAGGGGCGGTCGGGACGCAGGGCGCGGGCCAGCTTGCGTTCGGCGGGGGAATGCGTGCGGTTCATGACGGTCTCTCCGGCGAGCCGGTTCAGCGGCTGACGACGTTGGCTTGCAGCACCACTTCCGACAGGCCGCGACTGCGGCCATGGGCGGTGATGCGGAACATGGGGCGCTGGCACTGGTAATTGGAAATGGCTGCGGTGGTTTCACACACGCCCTGCAAGGTGGAGCCCTTGCCGGTGCCCAGGTATTCGATGAAATAGAACGAGCGCCCGTCTGCGGCAGCCATCTTCACCGGGGTTTCCGGGGTGGCCGCCGTCTGGTCGCAGATGCCGTCCGTGGCGCAGGTGACCGGCTTGCCGGCGGCCCGCATTTCGGCCAGCGTCTTGCCGTATTGCAGGTCGGAAATGGCGGCATTGCCCAGCACGTCCTGCTGGGCCACCCGCAACACGGTTTCCGCAGCCTGGAAGGCCTCGCTGCGGTCGCGCAGGTTGGCGCTCATGCGCTCCTGCATGCCGGAGCTGCGCATCACCGCCAGCCCCAGCACGGACATCACCACCAGCAAGACCAGCACGATCACCAGTGAAATACCCTGCTGGCGGCGCGGCGGGCGGGCCGGATGGAAGGCGGGCATCGTGTTCACAGGGTGCGGCTCCTCAGGCTGATGACGTTGGAGACGTTGCGGGTCAGGGTTTTGTTGTCCACCTGGTTGGTGCCGGTGAGGGTCATGTTCACCCGCACCGCCACCACATCCGGCCAACTGGCGGGGGTCGCGGTGTAGCTGTTGGCACCGCGTTGCAGGTAGCTGAAGCCCAGTGCGGTCACGCCGTCGGCCACCTGCTGCCCGGCAGCGCCGTCACGCGAGACATACAGGCCGGTGCCGGAACGGTACCAGCGGGTATTGCGGAACCGGGCCACCATCACCGTGGCGGGCGGGGCCATGGGGTCCACATTCATCACCACCGGGGTGGCCGGGGTGAAGGTGAGCTGGTTGGTGGTCACCGCCGTGGCCGTCACCACATACAGCTGGTTGGCATTGCACAGCAGCACCTTGTCGTTGACCCTGAAAGCATCCGTGGCATTCATGCCCGAAGGGAACTGGGTGGTATCCAGCGTGACCGTGTTGACCGTGGCACCGGTGATGCGGTACGCCGTGTCATCGCCGGAAGTGGCCAGCAACTCGGTACCGGCGGTAGCGCCGTTGTCATTGATGGGGTTGGTGAGAAAGGCGGTTTCATCCGCCGAATTGGTGTGCTCCACGTCCGGCCGCGCCAGACTGGAGCAGGACGAACCACCGGCCGCGCGGATGTCGCGGGACATCAGCTCGAAAGCCACGCGGGCGCTTTCCTGGATGCGGTTCAGCCCTTCGTTGGCCTGGTAGCTGCGCTGGTTGGACTGGAACACGGCAAACGCCGCGCCCATCACCAACAGGCCCAGCACCAAGGCGATCATCAGCTCGATCAGGCCGAAACCGGTTTGACGACGGAATGAAGGCATGCGATGGGGCTTCCTGCTCATATGCGGGCACTCGTTTGCAGCACGCGGTTGGACCCCCCCTGGTCGTTGCCGGCGCGGGAGTCATCCCAATAGACATTGACCTGGCAGGCGGCGGGACAACCGGTGATTTCACCGCAGGTGGTGGTGTCGCCGGCCCCGCTGCCAATGGTGGATTTCATCGAAGTGAGCCATGCACGCAGGTCATTGGCGCGCAGGTTCGTCCCCGTCACCGATGCCACCGCGCAGGTCTTGCCGATGTTGTAGTTGGCGGCGGTGTTGGCGCGCATGGCGTCGAGGATGGAATTGGTCTGCATCACCGCCTGGCTGGTTTCCATCGACCCCTGCCCGCCGCGCAGGGCCAGCGACTGCATGGCGGCCACGCCCAGCAACCCCACCCCGAGCACCAGCACGGAGACCAGCACTTCGATCAGGCTCATGCCACGCGCATGGCGCGGCGCGCACGACAACGGCTTCACGGCTTGCCTCCCGGGCTTGGCATCCCTCTTGCTCACGACCTGTTTCGCGACCTGCTTCATGGGCAGCTCCCCCCGCCATTGTTCAACGTCTTGGTGACCACGCCGCTGATTGCCACCGTCAACACCCGCTGGTTCTGGGAAGGGTTGGTGGTGGGCATGCAGACAGTGACCGTCTGCGCGGTGTCGATCAGCCCGGACGGCCTGAACTCGATGCCGGCAGCCGGGCCACTGACCTGCACGTTGCCGCTGGCGGTGCTGTTGCGGATCACGTCATCGGTGGGCGTGGCCAGGGTGTTGTCCATGCCGTGCACGATCCAGCCGGACCACGCCGTGGTGCCTGCACAGGTCGTACCGTCGGTGCTGGGGCACAGCGTGACCCGGGTGTTGCGGCGCACGGCTTCCGACCGCGCCAATTGCAGCGAGGCGATCATTTCCTCGGTCTGACCGTTGATGCGGCCGTTGTTGACCAGTGCGGCGATGCCGGGCACCGCCACCATGGCCAGGATGCCGATGACCGCCACGGTGACCATCAGCTCCACCAGAGTGAAGCCCCGGACCATCCCGGCGCTTCGCCCGACGGCACCGCCGGCATGTTGGTTGCGAACAGACATGAGACCCCCGGTTCTATGCACTGCCTACCATAGTGACAGGCGGCGACGGTGGCCAGCAATGACCGATGGGCGGGCCAACGCCGGGGGTGGGCGGCAATGCGTGCCAAGCCCAAGGCCAGCGCTCAGTCGTTGTACTCGACTTCGCCGTACAGGTCGTGCTCGTCGCTGCCCATGATCCGCACGCTGGCGAACTCCCCGGGCCGCAGGCCGGCTTCGCGGCCGTCCTGCACCTGCACCAGGCCGTCGATCTCCGGCGCATCCGCCATCGAGCGGGCGATGGCCAGGTCGCCGTCGATCGCGTCCACCAGCACCTGCTGCACGGTGCCGACCTTGGCCGCCAGGCGCGCTTCGGAAATCGCCGCCTGCCGCTCCATGAAGCGGGCCAGGCGCTCCTGCTTCACCTCTTCCGGCACCGGGTCCGGCAGCGCGTTGGCCGCGGCGCCTTCCACCGGCGAATAGGCGAACGCGCCCACGCGGTCCAGCTGCGCCTCGTCGAGGAAGTCCAGCAGCTCCTCGAACTCGGCGTCGGTCTCGCCGGGGAAGCCGACGATGAAGGTGCTGCGCAGGGTCAGGTCCGGGCAGATCGACCGCCAGCGCTGGATGCGCTCCAGGGTCTTGTCCACCGCGCCCGGGCGCTTCATCAGCTTGAGGATGCGCGGGCTGGCGTGCTGGAACGGGATGTCGAGGTACGGCAGCAGCTTGCCGTCCGCCATCAGCGGGATCACGTCGTCCACGTGCGGGTACGGGTAGACGTAGTGCAGGCGCGTCCACACGCCGAGTTCGGACAGGCCCTCGCACAGCGCCTTCATCCGCGTCTCGTAGACATTCGTGCCCCACAGGCGTGGCGCGTACTTCAGATCGACGCCGTAGGCGCTGGTGTCCTGCGACACCACCAGCAGCTCCTTGACGCCGCCGCGCACCAGCTTCTCGGCTTCGCGCAGCACGTCATCCACGGGCCGGCTGACCAGATCGCCGCGCATCGAGGGGATGATGCAAAAGCTGCAACGGTGGTTGCAGCCTTCGGAAATTTTCAGATAGGCGTAGTGCTTCGGCGTCAGTTTCAGGCCGTAGTCGGGCAGCAGATCGAGGAAGGGGTCGTGCTTGGGCGGCACCGCGGCGTGCACCGCGTCCATCACGCTGGCGTAGTCCTGCGGGCCGCTGATGGACAGCACGCCCGGGTGCGCCTCGCGGATCACGTCGGCGCGCTTGCCCAGGCAGCCGGTGACGATGACCTTGCCGTTCTCGGCCATCGCCTCGCCGATGGCGTCCAGCGACTCGGCCACCGCGCTGTCGATGAAGCCGCAGGTGTTGACCACCACCACGTCGGCGTCGTCGTAGGTCTGCACCAGGTCGTAACCTTCGACCTTGAGCTGGGTGAGGATGCGCTCGGAGTCGACCAAAGCCTTGGGACATCCAAGGCTGATGAATCCCACTTTGGGCTGTTGCAGGGACATGGCGCAAGGTTCTGAAAAGGTGCGAGATTATACGTGGCGAAGCGGTGGCCCGAATGGCCGGCGCGCCGCCTTCGGACCCGGTGGCGCCTACCGCCGGGTAAATCGCTACGCCGCTCGGAATGCGGCTACGCGATTTACCCGACGGTCTCGCCACCTGCCACTTCGTTGGAGAACCCCCCCATGCCCCACTGGCGCACCCTCTACACTCCCTGCGGCGCGGTACAGGCGTGGCGGGCCGAACCGGAAGGCACCCCGCGCGGCGCGGTGGTGGTGGCACACGAAATCTTCGGCCTGCTGCCGCATTACCAGCGGCTGTGCGAGCGGCTGGCCGAGGCCGGCTTCATCGCGCTGGCGCCGGCCTACTTCGACCTGATCGAACCCGGGCTGACGCTTGCCACCGATCAAGCCGGCGCCGACCGTGGCCGCGAAGTGGTCAACCAGTTGGGGCTGGACTGCGGGGTGGATGTCACCGAAACCGCCGCGCGGCTGTTGCAGGCGGAAGGCCACACGGTAGGCGTGCTGGGGTTTTCCTGGGGCGGCACGGTGGCGCTGCTGGCCAATACCCGCCTCGCCCTGCCGGCGGTGAGCTACTACGCCACCCGCAACCCGCCGTATCTGGATGAGCCATCGCAAGCGCCGCTGCTGTTTCATTTCGGCGCGCTGGATGTGCCCATTCCGCCGGCCATCGTCGACCTGCATCGACAGAAACAGCCGCAGGCGCAAGTCTTCGTTTACGAAAACGCCGACCACGCCTTCAACCGTGATCCCGACCCGCCCTATCAACCGGATGCCGCAGCATTGGCGTGGAGGCGTACACTGGATTTCTTCGCGGAGCATTTGTCATGACCCACTGGCATCTGGATGCACGGCTGGCCGACGACACCGCCCCGGTGTGCGACCTGAAATTGTGCGAAGTGCGGCTGATGGACGATGCCAACCATCCGTGGCTGGTGCTGGTGCCGAAGGTGGACGGTGCGGTGGAAATCCTCGACCTCAGCCCCGCGCAGCGCACCCAATTGAGCCACGAGATCGACACCGCCGCGCGCGCGCTGAAAACCCTGTTCAAGCCCGACAAACTCAACGTGGCCGCGCTGGGCAACCTGGTGCCGCAACTGCATGTGCACGTCATCGCCCGCTACACCCACGACATCGCCTGGCCGCGGCCGGTGTGGGGGGCGGCCCACGCCCGCCCCTACACGCCGGAAGCACTGGTGGAACGGGTGCGCCTGCTGCATGCGCAATTTCCGGCCTGATCGCCCGCCCCCTCGTTCCTGCCGCCTGTCCTTCGATGGAGCCTGCCATGCGCCAATGTCCCGCGCTGATCCTGTCCGCCTGCATTGCCGCCGCGCTGGCCGGCTGCCAACCGTCCGCCCCCACCGCAGGGGCCGCTGCAACGCCCGCCGCAAGCACCGTCCGGAACGCGGGGCTGGACAAGGCGGTGAATGCCTTCCTCGACGGCTTCTTCCAGCGCAACCCGGTGTTTGCCGCCAATGCCGGCAAACATGCGTACGACGGCATGTTGCCCGACTACAGCCCGGCCAGCCTGAAAGCCGATGCCGACTGGCTGCATGCCCAGCGCGATGCGTTCGCCGCGTTCACCGATGCGCAACTGGACGCGCAAGGGCGCTTCCATCGCGATTACGTGCTGGCGGTGATCGACGGGGCATTGTTTTGGCTGGAAGACTCCGGCTTTGCCTACAACAACCCGGCGTTCTACACCGGCGATCTCTCGCCCAGCATGTACCTCACCCGCGAATACGCGCCGCTGCCGCAACGGATGGCCGCCTTCATCCACTACCAGGAGGCGTTGCCGAAGGCCATCGCGCAGATCAAGGCAAACCTCAAACCACCGCTGCCGGCGTCCTACATCGAACTGGGAGTGAATTCCTTTGGCGGCTATGCCAGCTTCTTCACCAGCGACGTCCCCGCCATCTTCAAGGATGTGCAGGACGCAACCTTGCAGGCACGCCTGAAAGCCAGCAATGCCGGGGCGATCAAGGCCACGCAGGAGATGGCCGACTGGCTGAAGGCGCAGCAGCCGCAGGCCACGCAGAATTTCGCATTGGGCGCGGAAAAATTCGCGAAAATGCTGCACGCCACCGAGCGCGTGGATATCCCGCTGGCGCAATTGAAAGCCGCCGGCGAGGCCGACCTGGCACGCAACCTGGCGGCGCTGAAGGCGGCCTGCGCGCAGTACCTGCCCAATCAGCCCTTGCCGGCCTGCGTGGCCAAGGTGAATGCCGACAAGCCCGTCGGCGGCGCGGTGGAAGGGGCGCGCGCACAGCTCACCGATTTGCGCAAATTCCTGATCGACAAGGACCTGGTGACGATCCCGGGGCCGGAGCAGGCCAAGGTGGAAGAAGCGCCACCGTTCAACCGCTGGAACTTCGCCTATATCGAAATCCCCGGCCCGTACGAAAAAAACCTGCCGTCGATCTACTACATCGCCCCGCCGGACCCGACATGGCCGAAGGCCGAGCAAGATGCTTACGTGCCTGGCAAGAGCGTGCTGCTGTTCACCTCCGCGCATGAAGTCTGGCCGGGGCACTTCCTGCAATTCCTGCATTCCAACCGTTCCGACTGGACATTCGGCCAGTTGTTCGTGGGTTATGCCTTCGCCGAAGGCTGGGCGCATTACACCGAGGAAATGATGTTCGATGCCGGCCTGGGCGGCGGCACACCGGAGGCGCATATCGGCCAGCTTAGTGAAGCCCTGCTGCGCGATGTGCGTTTTGTGTCGGCGATTGGTTTACACACCGACGGCATGACCGTGGCGGAGTCGGAAAAGATGTTCCGCGAACAGGGCCTGCAAGACCCCGGCAATGCCCGCCAGCAAGCCGCACGCGGCACCTACGACCCGGCTTACCTCAATTACACGCTGGGCAAGCTGATGATCATGCAACTGCGTGAAGACTGGACGCGCAGCAAGGGCGGGCGCGCGGCATGGAAGGGCTTCCACGACCAGTTCCTGTCGTTCGGCGGCCCGCCGATCCCGCTGGTGCGGGCGCAGATGCTGGGCGGCACGCCTGCGGCGGTACTGTGGACACCGGCACCTGCAACACCTTGAGCAGGCTTACGTGCGCGGCAGGGTGACGCCGGTCTGGCCCTGGTACTTGCCGCCACGATCCTTGTACGAGGTTTCGCACACGTCATCGGCATCGGACTGGAAGAACAGCATCTGCGCCACCCCTTCACCGGCGTAGATGCGCGCGGGCAGCGGCGTGGTGTTGCTGAACTCCAGGGTGACGTGACCTTCCCACTCCGGCTCCAGCGGGGTCACGTTGACGATGATCCCGCAGCGCGCATAGGTGCTCTTGCCCAGGCACACCACCAGGGTGTCGCGCGGGATGCGGAAGTATTCGACGGTGCGCGCCAGCGCGAAGGAATTGGGCGGGATGATGCACTCGTCGCCCACCACGTCGACGAAGCTCTTCGGGTCGAAATGCTTGGGGTCGACAATCGTCGAGTTGATGTTGGTGAACACCTTGAACTCGCGCGAGCAGCGCACGTCGTAGCCGTAGCTGGAGGTGCCGTAGCTGACAATGCGCTGGCCGTCGGCAGCCTGCTTGACCTGCCCCGGCTGGTACGGCTCGATCATGCCGTGCTGCTCGGCCATGCGGCGGATCCAGCGGTCGCTCTTGATGCTCATGCACTCTACCCCGATGCGGAAGCGGCGATTCTACGGGTTTGCACGGGCGGGATCAGCTGCCCAGCAGCGATGCCATGATCCCGGTGCGCACCTTCGGACGCTCTGCCAAGCGCGCCAGCAACGCCCGCGCGAGGTCGCGATAGGCCCGCGCGGCCGGCGATTCCGGCTGCGCCACCACCACCGGCACGCCGGCATCGCCCTGTTCACGGATGCCGATTTCCAGCGGCAGGGAGCCCAGCACCGGCACGCCGTACTGCCGCGACATCCATTGCGCACCGCCTTCCCCGAAGATGTGCTCGACATGCCCGCATTGGCTGCACGCATGCGCGGCCATGTTTTCCACCAGCCCCAGCACCGGGATCTCCACCTTTTCGAACATCTTCAGCGCCTTGCGTGCGTCCATGGTGGCCACCTCCTGCGGGGTCGTCACCACCACCGCGCCGGCCACCGGAATCTTCTGCGCCATGGTCAGCTGGATGTCGCCGGTGCCCGGTGGCAGGTCCACCACCAGGATGTCCAGCCCGTCCCAGCGGGTATCGTTCAGCAACTGGTTCAGCGCCTGCGTGGCCATCGGCCCGCGCCAGATCATCGGGGTGTCGTCCCCCACCAGCAGGCCGATCGACATCGCTTCGATGCCATGCGCGCGCATCGGCGTGATGCTCTTGCCATCCGGGCTGTCCGGCTTGCCGGACAGGCCCAGCATGGTGGGGATGCTGGGGCCGTACACGTCGGCATCCAGCACGCCCACCTGCAACCCCTCGGCCGCCAGCGCCAGCGCCAGGTTCACGGCGGTGGTGGATTTCCCCACCCCGCCCTTGCCGGATCCCACGGCGATCACATTGCGGGCATGGGGCAGCGGCTTGAGTTCGCCTTGGACGGCGTGGGAGGGCAGACGGGACATGGTGGAAGCACATCAGGCGGGCTTGCACCAATTCTAGCGAACGACGTCATCAGGTCCGTTCACGCCAGCCCCCTACGCGCCACTTCGTGTCCGTTGAATGACGCAAGTCAAACAATCCACTCACCGCGCCAATGGCATGCATCGAGGTGGCTACAGAACCACACCGCCGATCCTCGCCAGACAACATACGTTCATGGATACTCGTTAAATAGATGTTAGTTTGCCCGCGCCCAGCATTGGCCGGGTGTGGTCGATAGCCCCATATGTCGAAAAAATTAGTATCTAAAAACAGCACAGGAATTCCCCCCATGGTTGTACGTCACCGTTTCACCTCCCTCCGCAGCCCACTTGCGCTGACGCTTGCCGCCGCATTGCTGCCCGCCACCGCGTTCGCCCAGTCGCAGGCGCCCGCAGACGCCACCGCTCCGCAAGCCAAGGAGCTGGACAAGGTGGTCGTCACCGGCTCGCTGATCCCGCAGACCCAGGTCGAAACCTTCGTCCCGGTGACCATCATTTCCGCCGAGGACATCCAGGCCCGCGGCTTCAACAACGTGGCCGAAGTGTTGCAGAAGAGCAGCTTCGCCACCGGCGGCGTGCAGAACAGCCAGACTTCCGGCGGCTTCACCCAGGGTGCCGAAACCCTCAGCCTGTTCGGCCTGTCTGCCAGCTACGTGAAGTACCTGATCGACGGCCGCCCGATGGCCAACTACCCGGCGCTGTACAACGGCTCCGACGTGTTCAACAACATCAGCGGCATCCCGGTGGAGTTGGTCGAGCGCATCGAGATCCTGCCGGGCGGCCAGTCCTCGCTGTACGGCTCGGACGCCATCGCCGGCGTGGTCAACATCATCCTCAAGAAGAACATGGAAGGCAGCGTCGTCAGCGGCCGCATCGGCGGCTTTGACGAAGGCGGCGGCAAGAGTGGCCGTGTCAGCTTCGCTACCAGCGTGAGCAGCGCCGACAACCGCTGGACCACCCTGCTGGGCGTGCAGGCCGAGAAGGTCGACCCGGTGTGGGGCTCCCAGCGCGACCTGACCCGGCAGTTCAACCTCAACGCCCGCAACGGTGATGCACCGGTCGCCAGTCGCGACTGGGCGATCTTCGACGTCGACAACTACAACAGCTACATATTCCTCGACCCGGCCAACTGCGCCAACCTCGGCAGCGCCTTCGGCGGCACCGAGGGCAAGCAGAGCCGCGCCGGCAAGGGCGACTACTGCGGCTCGCAGTGGACCCCCGGCTACCGCACTCTGAAGAACAGCATGGAATCGGCGCAGGTCTACGCGCATTCCACCTTCGAGCTCAACGATCTGGCCCAGGCCTATGCCGATGTGCTGCTGAGCCACGAGAAGGTGGAATACAACAGCGGCTCCGACTCCCTATGGTGGGGCACCGAAGTGGGCTTCGGCGCCTACTACGACCCGAACCAGGGCAAGCTGCTGAACCTGCAGCGTGCGTTCGCGCCGGAAGAAGTGGGCAACTGGAACGACCACAACGCCCGCAACAACAGCAGCTCCTACTCCGTCACCTTCGGCGTCAACGGCACCCTGCGCGAAGACTCGAACTGGGACTACGACATCAGCCTGACCCGTACCGAGTACAAGCTGACCGAAACCTCGCAGGCTTTGCTGGCTGGCAAGGTGGATGCATATTTCCTTGATCGCGTGCTTGGCGCGCAGCAGGGCTTCGATCCGGTGGACGGTGCATTCCCGGTGTTCACCCCGGACTACGCGGCGTTCTACAAGCTGATGACGCCGGAAGACTTCACCAGCATCTCCACCTTCGTGCGCTCGCACAGCCGCACCTACGACAACATGCTGCGCGCGCAGTTCACCAACGGCGCCCTGTTCTCGCTGCCGGGCGGCGATGCCGGTGCGGCGATCGCGGTGGAAGCCGGCACCCAGGGCTGGCGCTACGATCCGGACCCGCTGCTGCTGAACGGCAAGATCTGGGGCACCACCGCAGTCAGCGGCCACGGCCAGCGCTCGCGTTACTCGCTGACCGGCGAAATGCGCCTGCCGGTGTGGGAACCGCTGACCATCTCCGCCTCGGCCCGCTATGACGGCTTCCGTGCTGCCGGCGATACCATCGGCAAGCCGACCTACAGCCTGGGCATCGAATACCGCCCGGTCGAATCGTTGCTGCTGCGCGGCAAGTACGGCACCGCCTTCAAGGCCCCGACCCTGGCCGACCAGTTCCAGGGCATCAGCGGCTTCTACAGCAGCACCGTGGACTACTACAACTGCGCCCTGCTCGGCTTCGATGCCAGCAACGTGCAGCATTGCCCGGCACGCTTCTCCGACCTGCAGTACAAGGGCACCTCTTCCGGCAACAAGGACCTGAACCCGATCAACGCCACCGTGTGGAGTTACGGTGTGGTGTGGGCCCCGTCTGCCAAGTTCTCGGCCAGCCTGGATTACCACCACTGGGATATCCGTGATGAAGTCGCCAACCAGAACGTCGGTCAGTTGATGCGCGACGAGTCGGATTGCCGTCGCGGGTTGCTGGATATCAATTCCGGCAGCTGCGTGGCTGCCCTGTCGCAAATCACCCGCGGCCCCAATGGCGTGGTGCAGGGCATCTTCGTCAAGAAGGTCAACGTCGCCAATGAAACCCTGAACGCCCTTACGCTGGACCTGAACTATCGTCAGGATCTGGGTGCCTATGGTGCATTGAACCTGGCTGGCTCGTGGACGCGCAACCTCGACCACCGCTTCCAGCAGTACCCGACCGACCCGGTTGTCGACTACCTGCGTAATCCGTACTACAGCACCGACCCGAAGAACAAGGCGACTGCCTCGGCCAGCTGGAACAAGGACCGTTGGACCACCACCCTGTACGCCAACTACCTCGGCCGGACCCCGAACTACAGGGGCACGACCGACAAGGACAAGGGCTACGGGAATCCCGGTGCCGGCCGCCTGGGCTCCTACACCACCTTCAATGGCAGCGTGAATTTCGATGTCAGCGACTCGCTGAAGGTGTCCTTCCTGGTCAACAACATCGCCAACCGGATGCCGGACATGGACGTGAACTCCTACCCGGGCAACAGTGATGAGCCCTACAACAGCTACAACTTCGACGTGCTGGGCCGCGCCTACTACCTCGAAGCCAAGTGGAGCTTCGGCAAGAAGTAAGCCTTGCCGCAGCAACACCACCCAAACCCCGCCGCAAGGCGGGGTTTTTTTTATGCGCCGGGCACATCAACAACCGGATCAGATCGCGATGCCCGCTTCTTCCAGCAAGGCACGCAAGGGCGCAAGCTGCGCCTCGAAGCGCTTCCAGCGTTGCAGGGCATTGCGATGCAAGGGCTCACGCACCTGCACGGCACTGGCGGTGGCCACCGGCGCGGTGTTTTCCGAAAACCGCAGGCATGCCGGATCCCACGCCAGCCCGCAGTGCTCAAGCAGCTGTCGCGTGCTGGCCTCTTGCGCGTCGACGATGGCTTCGTAGTCGATTTCCAGAATGCGCCCCGGCAGCACCTGTCGCCAATGCCGCATCAGCCGATCGAACAGAAGGTAGTAACGCCCGGTATCGAGCAGGTCGAAGGAGTAGTCGTAGTACGGCGTGTTCTGGGTGAACAGTTGGCGGAAGTTGCCCAGGCAGGTGTCCATCGGATTGCGCCGCAGGCAGATGATCCTGGCATTGGGCAGCGCACGGGCAATATGGCCGGCATACAGGAAATTGTGTGGCAGCTTGTCCACGAAGCGTGGCTTGGCTTCGGTTCCCGGGCGCGTGCTCTCGATATAGGCCTCGCCCACTTGCCGCCATGGCAGGTTGCAGGCGCGACGAATGCAATCCACATCGATCAGCTCCGGAGTCATGCTCCCGGATGCACGCTTGAGCACCACGCCGAAATTCTGCAGCTCTCCGGCCGAATGCACCTCGGGATGGCTGGAGAGGATGCGATCGACCAGCGTCGTGCCGGTGCGCGGCATGCCAATCACGAAAATCGGCGCTGCACTGTCACAGCCGTCACCGCCGCCCCCACTTCCCTCCGGGAATGCCTCCATCAACGCCTGGAACAAGGCGGCGTCGCGGTCAATGGCATAGTCCCGTCCCTCGCGGCCCGCCGCCTTCCCGGCCAGCAGGTGGGTGAAGGCTTGCGCATCCTGGCCGAGATCCTCCAGCTCCTTCGACATCGCCAGGTGCAGATACATCCTGGCCGCATTGCTGCCGCCAGCCGGCGTGGCCAGCAATCCCTGCAAGCGATCGACATGGTTGTCGCCACGAGTGGCCTTGCGCAGCTTCGCCAAGGCGAGATGCGCCTTCCAGTAGCGGGGTTCACGGGCAATGCACGCCTTGTATTCCTGTGCAGCCTCGGGCAGACGCCCCGCGAACGTCAACGATGTCGCCAGGTTGAAATGGTACGAGGCCTGTTGCGGGAGCAGCCTGACCGCCAGCTCGTACATCGACAGCGCCTTGGCATGTTCGTTGGCACGCGTGAAGACCACGCCCAGTGTGTCTGCCGTCATCGCATCCGCCGGACCTGCCGCCAGCGCCTGTTCCGCCGCAGTCATGGCCTGGCGCATCAACCGGCCTTCCATCAATGCCTTGGCAAGCTGCGCGGCATAGTCGGCACGGGCGGGATTCAAATGCACGGCTGCCTGCAGGTGATGCAGCGCCTGCGGCATCATCTGCATGTTCAACGCGGCCACGCCGGCCACGAAATGCACGCCTGCATGCGGCGGGATGCGCGGCAACAACCCCGTGGACAATGCCAGCGCCTGCGGCCATTCCGCCCGATTCAACGCCGCCACCGCGTCCTGGTAGACCGGCCGCGGGTCGAAGGGAACGGTGTTGCCATGGGGTTTCTCTGACACGCCGCAGGTACTCCAGTCCGGATGACAGGAAGTTTAACCGTCATGCAGGCACCACCCCCGTTCCATACCGCTGCGGATGGGGTTATAAAGCGTCAGGGGACGCGCCGCGTCCCGTGGATCCCTGGGAGGGGCATACATGCGCAAGATGATTTTGGCAGCCGGGCTGGCAGCCCTGGCGTTCTCGGTGTCGGCGCAGCAGCACAGATCGCCGGTGGGCAAATGGCGGACGCTGGACGATGAGACCCACAAGCCGATGACGATTTCGGAAATCTACGAGGCGAAGAACGGCACGCTGGCCGCCAGGATCGTCGAGAACCTGGGCATGCCGGCCACCTGCTCGGGATGCAGCGGGCAGTACAAGGGCAAGCCGTTCGTGGGCATCGTCACCTTGTGGAACCTCACGCCGCAGAACGACGGCAGCTGGGGCGGCGGCAACGGCTACAAGCCGTCCGAAGACCGCAGCTTCAAGGCCAAGTCGATCCGGTTGACCGACGGCGGCAAGAAGCTGGAGGTGAAGGGTTGCGTGGCCTTCATCTGCCGCACCGCCGTGTGGGAACGGGTGAACTGAGCCCGACCGCCTTGCACCCCCTGAAACCCCGGCCCGCCCGGGGTTTCGGCGTTCTGGGGCGGCCGCGCCGCGTGCAATAATCGCCGACCCCCTTTGCACGCCTTTCGCCCATGCCCCGCTCCGCGCTCGTCACCAACGCCCTGCCCTACGCCAACGGCCCGCTGCACCTGGGGCACCTGGTCGGCTACATCCAGGCCGACATCTGGGTGCGGGCGCGGCGGATGCGCGGCGACACGGTGCACTACGTCTGCGCCGACGACACCCACGGCACGCCGATCATGCTGGCCGCCGAAAAGGCCGGCACCACGCCCGAGGCCTTCATCGCCGCGATCCAGCAGGGTCATGAGCGCGACTTCGCCGCCTTCGGCGTAGCCTTCGACCACTACGACTCCACCAATTCGGCCGCCAACCGCGCGCTGACCGAACAGATCTACGCACGGCTGGATGCCGGCGGCCACATCGCCCGCCGCAGCGTGGCGCAGTTCTATGATCCGGCCAAGGGCATGTTCCTGCCCGACCGCTACATCAAGGGCACCTGCCCCAACTGCAAGGCCATCGACCAGTACGGCGACAACTGCGAAGTGTGCGGTGCCACCTACGGGCCCACCGACCTGATCGATCCGAAGTCGGTGGTGTCCGGTGCCACGCCCGAGCTGCGCGATTCCGAGCACTATTTCTTCGAGGTTGGCCGCTTCGAAGCCTTCCTGCGGCAGTGGCTGGCCAGCGACACCATGCTGCCGGGGGTGAAGGCCAAGCTGATGGAATGGCTGGACGCCGACGGCGGCCTGCGCGCCTGGGATATCTCGCGCGACGCGCCGTATTTCGGCTTCGAAATCCCGAATGCGCCCGGCAAGTATTTCTACGTCTGGCTGGACGCGCCGATCGGCTACCTGTCCAGCTTCCGGAACCTGTGCGCGAAGACCGGCACCGACTTCGACGCCTTCCTCAAGCCCGGCAGCGACGCCGAGCTGCACCATTTCATCGGCAAGGACATCGTCAACTTCCACGGCCTGTTCTGGCCGGCGGTGCTGCACGGCAGCGGCCACCGCGCGCCCACCCGCCTGCACGTCAACGGCTACCTGACCGTGGACGGCGCGAAGATGAGCAAGTCGCGCGGCACCTTCATCATGGCGCGCACCTACCTCGACGCCGGGCTGGATCCGGAGGCGCTGCGCTATTACTTCGCGGCGAAGTCCTCGGGCGGCGTGGACGACCTCGACCTCAACCTCGCCGATTTCACCGCGCGGGTGAACAGCGACCTGGTGGGCAAGTTCGTGAATCTCGCCAGCCGTTGCGCCGGCTTCATCGACAAGCGCTTTGGCGGAAGGCTGGCGGATGCACTGCCGGATGCGGGACAGTACGCGCGCTTCGTCGATGCGCTGGCCGGCGTGCGCGAGGCCTACGAGCGCAACGATGCCGCATCCGCGATCCGGCAGACGATGGCGCTGGCGGACGAGGCCAACAAGTACATCGACGACCGCAAGCCGTGGGTCATCGCCAAGGAGCTTGATAGCGGCCGGGACGGCGCTGACGCCGAGTTGCAGAGCGTGTGCACGCAGGGGCTGAACCTGTTCCGCGTGCTGGCCGCCGCGCTGGCACCGATCCTGCCGCGCACCAGCGCACAGGCCGCCGCCTTCCTCGCCGCGCCGGTGGCCGGCTGGGCCGACCTCGATGCGCCGCTGCTGGCGCACGGCATCAACGCCTATGCGCCGCTGTTCACCCGCCTTGATCCGAAACAGATCGAGGCGATGGTGGAGGCGTCGAAGGACACGCTTGCCGCGCCCATGCCCGCGGCCGCCACGAAGAAGACGGAAACGAAGCCTGTGAAGAAGGAAGAAGCCCCCTCCCCTGCGCCGGCCGCCGACGCGAGCGGAACCATCGGCATCGACGACTTCGCCAAACTCGACCTGCGCATCGGCAAGGTGCTCGAATGCGACTTCGTCGAGGGCAGCGACAAGCTGCTGCGCTTCCTGCTGGACGCCGGCGACCTCGGCCAGCGGCAGATCTTCTCCGGCATCCGCGGCAGCTACGGCGAGCCGGAGAAGCTCGTCGGCCGCAGCGTGGTGTTCATCGCCAACTTGGCGCCGCGCAAGATGCGCTTCGGCCTCAGCGAAGGCATGATCCTGTCCGCCGGCTTCGACGGCGGCGCGCTGGCCCTGCTGGACGCCGACGCCGGCGCGCAGCCGGGCATGCCGGTGCGCTGACCGGCATCAAGCCTGCTGCTGGATTGCCGATAACCCGCCAGATCACCGAACAGGAGCCGCGCATGAAGACCGACCGGATCAAGAGCGATCACGATGCCCTGCTGGGGTATGTCGGGGGGCTGCGCGAACTCGTGCAAGCCGGCATTCCCGAAAATGCCGAGGCGATCTTCAGGGAGCTGATGAAGATCAGCGCCTCGATCAAGCTGCACCTGGCCATCGAGGACAGGACCCTGTACCCGGCGCTGATGGCCGCCGTCGACCCCCGGATCGCCGCCACCGGCAAGCGCTACCAGCAGGAAATGGGCAACCTGGCCGAGATCTACACCGGCTTCGCCACCCGCTGGAACGCCGCCTTCAAGATCAGCGAAGACCCGGACGCATTCCGCCGCGAGGCGAACGATGTGTTCAAGGCCCTGCATGCGCGCATCCAGCGCGAGGAAAGCGAACTGCTGCCGCTGGTGGAAAGTCTCTGAAGCCCAGGCACCCGCGCAGCCGGCGGGAAACATCCCGCGCATGACCGCCACCCTTGCCGATCGCCTCGACCGCATCCTGCCGCAGACCCAGTGCGGGCAGTGCGGCTTCGACGGTTGCCGGCCCTACGCCGAGGCGATGGCGCGGGGCGATGCCGGGCCGGAACGCTGCCCGCCCGGTGGCGATGCCGGCGCCCGCGCACTGGCGAAGGTGCTGGGTGTCGCGCCGATTCCCTACGACCGCAACCGCGGCGAATGCAGGCCCGGCGAAGTGGCACTGATCGTCGAGACCGACTGCATCGGCTGCACCAAATGCATCCAGGCCTGCCCGGTGGACGCCATCGTCGGTGGCCCGAAGCACATGCATACCGTGCTGGCCGATTTGTGCACCGGCTGCGCACTGTGCGTGCCGGCCTGCCCGGTGGATTGCATCGTGATGACGGCCCCCGCCGCTGCCGCTGCCTGAACCTGAATGCCGCGCAGCGTGCATTTGCCCGCAACCCGCCGGCTGGCTAACCTTCCCGATTGGCCTGCACGCTGTCGCCGGCCGCCCCCATCCGCAGGACGACACGGCACATGGCGCTGGACACCATCCGCATTCGCGGCGCACGGACGCACAACCTCAAGAACATCGACCTGGACCTGCCGCGCGACAAGTTGATCGTGATCACCGGGCTGTCCGGTTCCGGCAAGTCGTCGCTGGCGTTCGACACCATCTATGCCGAGGGGCAGCGCCGCTACGTGGAATCGCTGTCGGCGTATGCGCGGCAGTTCCTCAGCGTGATGGACAAGCCCGATATCGACCATATCGAAGGGCTGTCACCGGCGATTTCCATCGAACAGAAATCCACCAGCCACAACCCGCGCTCGACGGTCGGCACCATCACCGAGATCCACGACTACATGCGCCTGCTGTATGCGCGCGTGGGCACGCCGCGCTGCCCGGACCACCACTTCCCGCTGGAAGCGCAGACGGTCAGCCAGATGGTGGACCAGGTGCTGGCGATGGAAGCCGACGAGGCGCTGGCCGAGCAGCGCTGGATGCTGCTGGCGCCGGTGGTACGCGAGCGCAAGGGCGAGCATGCGCAGGTGTTCGACCAACTGCGTGCGCAGGGCTACGTGCGGGTGCGGGTGGACGGCGTGCTGCACGAGATCGACGCGGTGCCGGCGCTGGCACTGCGCCAGAAGCACACCATCGAGGCGGTGATCGACCGCTTCAAGCCACGCGCGGACATCCGCCAGCGCTTGGCGGAGTCGTTCGAGACTGCGCTGAAGCTGGGCGACGGCATGGCCATCGTGCAATCGATGGACGAAGCCGGCCGCGACCCGCTGCTGTTCTCCTCGCGCTACTCCTGCCCGGTGTGCGATTACGCGCTGCCGCCGCTGGAACCGCGCCTGTTCTCGTTCAACTCCCCCGCCGGCGCCTGCCCCACCTGCGACGGGCTGGGCGTGGCGCAATTCTTCGACCCCGCCAAGGTGGTCACCCACCCGGAACTGTCGCTGGCGGCGGGTGCGATGCGCGGCTGGGATCGCCGCAATGCCTATTACTTCTCGATGATCACCTCGCTGGCCAAGCACTATGGCTTCAGCGTGGACATGCCGTGGCAGGAGCTGTCGCAACCGATCCGCGACATCCTGCTCAACGGCAGCGGCGACGAGGAAATCAGCCTCACCTACGTCAGCGAGACCGGCCGCAAGGTGCAGCGCAAGCATGCGTTCGAGGGCATCCTGCCGAACCTGGAACGCCGCTACCGCGACACCGAAAGCGCGGCGGTACGCGAAGAGCTGGCCAAGTACATCAGCGAGCGCACCTGCCCGGAATGCGCCGGCGCGCGCCTGAACAAGCAGGCCCGCAACGTGTTCGTGGCCGAGCGCCCGCTGCATGACATCGCGGTGCTGCCGATCGACGCCTGCCTGGCGTTCTTCGATGGCCTGTCCCTGCCGGGCTGGCGCGGCGAGATCGCCACCAAGATCGTCAAGGAAATCCGCGAACGGCTGGGCTTTTTGGTGGACGTGGGGCTGGATTACCTCACGCTGGAGCGCAAGGCCGATTCGCTGTCCGGCGGCGAGGCGCAGCGCATCCGCCTGGCGTCGCAGATCGGCGCGGGGCTGGTGGGCGTGATGTATGTGCTCGATGAACCTTCCATCGGCCTGCACCAGCGCGACAACGAACGCCTGCTGGGCACGCTGACGCGCCTGCGCGACCTGGGCAACACCGTGCTGGTGGTGGAGCACGACGAAGACGCGATCCGGCTGGCCGACCATATCGTGGACATCGGTCCCGGTGCCGGCGTGCACGGCGGCGAGGTCGTCGCGCAGGGCAGCTTCGAAGACGTGCTGAAAGCGCCGCGCTCGCTGACCGGGCAATACCTGTCCGGGGCGAAGGAAATCGCGGTTCCCGCGCACCGCAATCCGCCCAACAAGAAAATGCTGCTCAAGCTGAAAGGCGCATCGGGCAACAATTTGAAGCACGTCGATCTGGAAATCCCGTCGGGGTTGTTCACCTGCATCACAGGGGTGTCGGGCTCGGGCAAATCCACTCTCATCAACGACACCTTGTTTGCACTGGCCGCGAACGAGATCAACGGCGCATCGCATACCCCTGCACCGTACAAGGACATCACCGGGCTGGACCTGTTCGACAAGGTGGTGGACATCGACCAGAGCCCCATCGGCCGCACCCCACGCAGCAACCCCGCCACCTATACCGGGCTGTTCACGCCGCTGCGCGAACTGTTCGCGCAAGCGCCGGAAGCGCGTGCGCGCGGCTATTCGCCGGGACGCTTCAGCTTCAACGTGCGCGGTGGTCGCTGCGAGGCCTGCCAGGGCGACGGCCTGATCAAGGTGGAGATGCATTTCCTGCCGGATGTCTACGTGCCCTGCGATGTCTGCGCCGGCAAGCGCTACAACCGCGAGACACTGGAGATCCACTACAAGGGCCACAGCATCCACGACGTGCTGGAGCTGACGGTGGAAGCGGCGCTGGCGCTGTTCGAGCCGGTGCCGACGATCGCCCGGAAACTCGAAACGCTGATGGACGTGGGCCTGAGCTACATCAAGCTGGGCCAGAGCGCGACCACGCTGTCGGGCGGCGAGGCGCAACGGGTGAAGCTGTCGAAGGAGCTCAGTCGCCGCGATACCGGGCGCACCCTCTACATCCTCGACGAGCCCACCACCGGCCTGCACTTCCACGACATCGACGCGCTGCTGGCGGTGCTGCACAAGCTGCGCGACGACGGCAACACGGTGGTGGTGATCGAGCACAACCTCGATGTCATCAAGACCGCCGACTGGGTGATTGATCTGGGCCCGGAAGGCGGCCATCGCGGTGGCGAAATCCTGGTGGCGGGCACCCCCGAAACCGTGGCCGCGCACCCGCGTTCGCATACCGGGCGCTTCCTTGCACCTTTGCTCGAAAAACATCGGGCAGGATCAAGAGCCATCGCCGGCAAGAAACCAGGCAAGCCATGACTGCAAACGAACAGATATTCCGCATCCCCATCCCGCTGCGCTGGAGCGACATGGATGGCTTCCAGCACGTCAACAACGCGCGCTACCTGACGTTCCTGGAACAGGCGCGCATCGAATGGTTCGAAACCATCGACGAGCCGTGGGTGACCGAAACCGCCGCGCCGGTGGTGGCCTCGGCCACGCTCAACTTCAAGCGCCCGATCGAATACCCGGCCCGGCTGTTCGCGGAGCTGTTCACCGAGCGGCTGGGCAACAGCAGCGTGGTGATCGGCCACCGCATCGTCGCCGAAGACGGCACGCTGCATTGCGACGGCCACGTGGTGATGGTGTGGATCGACCGCCGCAGCGGCGCATCCACCGCCTTGCCGGAGTGCGTGCGCCGCGCCGCCGCGCAACTGGCGCAAGATAGCTGACCCGCCCTCCCGGAGCACGCCATGTCACTGGTCACCACCACCGTCTACGGCCGCATCCACGAACTGCGGCTGGCCCGCCCGCCGGTCAACGCGCTGAACCCGGAACTGAGCAATGCGCTGGCCCATGCCGTGCACCATGCCGTCGCGCAGGGCGCCGGCGGCATCGTACTGGCCGGCGGCCCGAAGGTGTTTTCCGGCGGCCTGGATGTCCCGTACCTGATGTCGCTGGGCGGCGATCAGGACGCCCTGTTGCACGCCTGGACCTGCTTCTTCTCCGCCGCGCGCGCCTTGGCCTCCAGCCCGGTACCGGTGGTGGCGGCGATGGCCGGCCACGCCCCTGCCGGCGGCTGCGTGCTGGCGCTGTGCTGCGATTACCGGATCATGGCCGACGGCCCGTTCCGCATCGGCCTGAACGAAACCCAGGTCGGGCTGGTGGCACCGGAGGGCATCCAATACCTGCTGCAGCGCGTGGTGGGCGTGCACCGCGGTGAGCGCCTGCTGGTGGCCGGGGCGATGCCGGAGGCACAGGAGGCATTGCGGCTGGGGCTGGTGGACGAGCTCACCGACATCGACGAAGTGCCGGTGCGCGCCCGCGTCTGGCTGGAAGAATTGCTGCGCTTGCCGCAGATGCCGATGCGGGAAACCCGCGCCATCGCCCGTCGCGACGTGGTGGCGGCACTGGAGGACGAGCGCATCGACCTGCCCCGCTTCGTCGGCCAATGGCTGCATCCCGACACCCAGGACGCCCTGCGCGCGATGCTGGCGCGGATCGGCAAGTAAGCCTGCGCCGCACCAGCGGCTCCGCCGCCCTACAACAGCTCCAGCACTTTCTCCGGCGGCCGGCACAGGCGCACGCCCTTGGGAGTGAACACGAACGGGCGATTGATCAAGATGGGCGTGGCCACCATCGCCTGCAACAAGGCCGCATCGGACAGCGACGGGTCCGCCAGGCCTTGCTGCGCATAGTCCGGTTCCTTGTCGCGGAGGGCCTCGCGCACGGACAAACCGGCATCGGCGATGGCCCGGCCCAGCTGCTCCACGCTGGGCGGCTGCTGGATGTAGTCGACGATGACCGGCTCGATGCCCGCTTCGCGCAGCAATGCCAGCGCCCCGCGCGAGTTGCTGCACGTGGGGCGATGCCAAAGGGTGACGGACATGCTCAAGAATCCCCGCGGGCGATCGGCCGCGCGGGGTCGGCGATCCAGCCGCTCCACGAACCGGTGAACAATTTCGCGCCGCGCAGCCCGGCGCGTTCCATCGCCAGCAGGTTGTGGCAGGCGGTGACGCCGGAGCCGCACATCGCCACCACGTCGGCAGCTGCATGCGTGCCCAGCAGCTCGCGGAACTCCGCGGCCAGCTGCATCGGCGATTTGAACTGCCCGTTCACCAGATTGGCGGCATACGGGCGATTGATCGCACCGGGGACGTGCCCCGCCACCCGATCCAACGGCTCTTCGTCGCCACGGAAGCGCGCCGGTGCGCGCGCATCGACCAGCAGCCCGCCGGCCGCGAGATGTGCTTCCACCGCCGCCGCATCGAACAGACGGGTGGCATCGAAATGGCCCACATAGCGCTGTGGCGCCGGGTTGCGCACCACCGACGAAGCCGGCAAGCCCAACGCCGTCCAGCGCAGCAGGCCGCCATCCAGCACGGCCGCCTTCTCGTGGCCCAGCGTCTTCAGCAGGAACCACAGCCGCGCCGCCATCGCGCCGTCGTCGCCGTCGTAAACCACCACCTGGGTGCCGGGCGCGATGCCCCAACGTCCCAGCTTGTTGCAGAACACGGCGGCATCCGGCCACGGGTGACGCCCCTGCCCCAACCGCGACATGTCGGACAGATCGCGCTCCAGATGCGCGTAGACGGCACCGGGGATATGCGACTGCCGCCAGCTTTGCTCACCCAGCGAGGGATCCAGCAGCGAAAACCGGCAATCCACGATCACCACGTCGGGGCGCTCCAGCGCCATCGCCAGGATGTCGGGTTGCACCAAAGTCGTCCATCCGGCCATCACACCCTCCCATGGTTTGCAGTTGCCAGCCGTTGCCGCAGGTTGAACAGGATCGAGGCGGTGGCCCCCCAGATTCTTTGCGGTGTGTAGCGGTATTGGAACACGCATCGCGTTTTCCCGCCAAACTGGATCACGGTTTGTTCCAGCTGCGCCGGATCCAGCAGCAACGACAGCGGTACTTCGAAAATGTCGGCCACCTCGCCCGGGGCCGGGCTTGGCACATAGTCCGGTGCCACCAGTGCCAGCACCGGCTGCACGCGAAAGCCGGTGATGGTGGCCAACGGGTCCAGATAGCCCAGGGGCTGCACCTGCGCAGGCACCAGGCCAACCTCTTCCACCGCCTCACGCACCGCCGCAGCCGCCGGGTTGGGGTCTTCCGGCTCGATCCGGCCCCCCGGGAAGCTCACCTGCCCGGCGTGGTGGCGCAGGTCGTCGGTACGGCGGGTCAGCAACACGCTGGCACCCGCCGGGTGCGGCACCACGCCCACCAGCACCGCGGCGGCCCGCATCGCGGCGACATCCACGCACCCCTCCAGCTCGGCCAGATTCCAGGGTGCGGCCACCGGCGGCAGCTCCAGGGCATGCGCCGCCGCCCGCAACCACGTCGCCAGCCCGTCAGCCTGCATCGGCACGCCCCCGCAACGCCGCGCGTGCCGGCAGCACCTGCTCCATGAACTGGCGGCGGGTGGCGGCGTCCAACGCCCTCCAGGCCGCGATCTCGTCGCCACTGCGATGACAGCCCAGGCACAGCCCCGCCGCATCCAGCGTGCAAACGCCGGTGCAAGGGCTGGGTACGTCGCGGCAAGACGGGGGCACGATCATCACGGCATCACCTGAAACGCGATGCGCCGGCAGGGCCGGCGCATCGTGGGTCCATCTCATCCGTGCACAGGCACGGATGGTGTATTACTTCACCGCACCAAGCTCGATCTGCATCGCCACCGCCTGCTGCGCGAACTGCTCGTTCTGGCCACCGCCCAGGCCCTTGCCCGGCGGAATCACCACTTCCCAGACCGAGCCTTGCTGCATCAGCGGCAGGGTTTCCTTCAACGCCGGGATCGGCGCCTCGCCCGCCTTGAACGCCGGCGGCGTCTGCACGCCGCTCAGCGGCACGCCCACGGCGGCCAGGAAGCTGCGGAAGGCAATCTGCACTTCGCTGGTGGCAGTGGCCTTGGCACCGGTGCCGGCCTTGGCCACGCGGTACATGATGCCGCTGGGCAGGGTAATCACACCTTGCTGGGTCTTGTACTTGGCCACGAAGTCCGCCGACTGCGCCTGGTTGTCGGCCAGCGCCTTGCGGAAGGCTTCCTGTGCCTTCTGCTCCATGCGCTGCTGGAAGCCGGCATAGGCCGTGCCCAGTTGCTGCTCGGTGTAGGCCGGCTGCTTCTTGGCGAAGGCATCCTGCACGCCGCGCACCACGGTGGCGATGTCGATGGGTTCGCCGGAGTTGGCAAGTTCCTGGCCCAGCTGCCAGCCGAAGGCGTAGCTGACGTGGGTCTTGTCGACTGCCGGGGCGGCAGCGGTCGGCGCAGCCGCCGGCCTTGCCGCAGGCGCTGCCGGCTTGTTCTGGGCCGAAGCGATGCCGGCGGTCAGGGTCAGGGCCGCCATGCTGGCAGCGATCGCACGCAACTTCATCCACAACCTCATTCGTTGATGGGGCCGCCGGGCGGCCCGCGGAAAAACCGGCGTTGTTGCCGGGAAAATGGCCTGCGGGGGTCGAACCCCGTCGGCAGGACGGGCTAGGATACTGGCCACGATCCACGACCGCCACCACAGCCCCTCCCTGCGACACGGGATGGCGTGGCAAGTTCCCTGCCCCCTCGAAACTCCTTTCCGGACCCACCATGACCGCCCCCCTGCTGCAGATCGACACCGCCCACGGCGTCCGCACCATCCGCATCAACCGCCCGGACAAACTCAACGCGCTCAATGCCGCCACCCTGGACGCGCTGGATGCCGCCTTCGCCGACGCCGATGCCGACGCCGCGGTACGCGCGGTGGTGCTGACCGGCGCCGGCCCGAAGGCATTCGTGGCCGGTGCCGACATCGCCGAAATGAACGGCCTCACGCCGGTGCAGGGTCGCGACTTCTCGTTGCGCGGCACCCGCATGATGCGTCGCGTGGAGAAGCTGTCGAAGCCGGTGATCGCGATGGTCAATGGCTTCGCCCTCGGCGGCGGGCTGGAACTGGCGATGTGCTGCCACCTGCGCATCGCCGCCGATACCGCCAAGGTCGGCCAGCCGGAAATCAACCTCGGCCTGATCCCGGGCTTCGGCGGCAGCCAGCGCCTGCTGCGCCTGTGCGGCCGCGCGGCGACGCTGGAGCTGTGCCTGACCGGCGCGCCGATCACTGCCGAACGCGCGCTGCAACTGGGCATCGTCAACCGCGTCGTCCCCGCCGCCGAACTGGAAGCGGAAACGATGAAGCTGGCCGCGCAGCTGGCCAGTGCCGCGCCGCTGGCGCTGCGCGGGATGCTGGACTGCGTGAACATCGGCGGCGAATGCGGCATCGAGGAAGGCCTGGAATACGAGTCCGCGCAATTCGGGCTGATGTTCGCCACCGAGGACATGCGCGAGGGGACTTCCGCGTTCCTCGAAAAGCGCAAGCCGGCATTTGCCGGGAAATGAGCCCCCGCCATTCCCGCCCCGCGCGGGCATGACGAGCCCCCCATGCAGCCGCCCTGTCCGATGTGTACCTGCACGCTGGAGCACCCGGCCCACGCCCTGCTGGCGGCGCTGCGCGATGACGACCTCGACGCCGCGCTGACGCTGGGCCTGCTCGAAGCGCAGCCGTGCCCGTGCTGCGTTCCGGAATGCAACCGCCTGCTGGCCGCAGCCCGCGACGCCCGCCGCCTGGCGCTGGCCGCGCGGCAGCGGCATCACGCCCGTGCCGCACGGCTGGCGCGCATCAAGGCCGAACGCGAGGCCGCCCGCCACCCGGCGCCGGCACCTGCGTCCGCCCCGACGGCGCAGCAGGCCACGCCGGCACTGCCCACGGCAGCGGCCGACGCATTGGCGCGCGCACTGGCGAAAGCCAAGGCACGCCACGCATGAGCTCGACGCCGAAACCGCGCGCGGCGCACGGCAGCAAGCTCACGCCCGCTGCAATCACCGCGCTGTTCACCCGCCTGCGCGATGCCAATCCGCATCCAACCACCGAACTCGACTACACCACGCCATTCGAGCTGCTGGTCGCGGTGGTGCTGTCGGCGCAGGCCACCGACGTCGGCGTCAACAAGGCCACCCGCAAGCTCTACCCCGTGGCCAACACGCCCGCGGCGATCCTGGCGCTGGGCGAGGACGGGTTGAAGGGCTACATCAACACGATCGGCCTGTTCAACGCGAAGGCGGCCAACGTCATCGCGCTGTGCCGGCTGCTGCTGGAGCAGCACGATGGCGAGGTGCCACGCACCCGCGAGGCGCTGGAAGCGCTGCCCGGCGTGGGCCGCAAGACCGCCAACGTGGTGCTGAACACCGCCTTCGGCGAACCCACCATCGCGGTGGACACGCACATCTTCCGCGTCTCCAACCGCACCGGGCTGGCGCCCGGCAAGGACGTGCGCACGGTCGAGGACAAGCTGGTCCGGCTGGTACCGGCGGAGTTCGCGCGCGATGCCCACCACTGGCTGATCCTGCACGGCCGCTACACCTGCAAGGCGCGCAAGCCGGACTGCCTGCACTGCCCGATCCACGACCTGTGCCGCTGGCCCGAGAAGGGCCCGTCGAGCTGGGCCAACTGAACCTGCACACATGAAAAAGCGGCGGACCGAAGTCCGCCGCCCCTGCCACTTCGTCTGGCTGCTTCCGGGGATCAGAAGCGGAACTCGCCCCACACGCCGAACTCGTCGGTCTTCAGGTCCTTGCTGCGCGTGGCGTTGCGCTGGTCGGTGTGCTTGTACACGGTGGCCAGCTTCAGGCCCGGGGCGATCGGGAATTCCACCCCGAGGTTGTAGTAGGTGTCCTGCAAGGTGGGGTCCAGCGTCCTGCTGAGATCGCTCTGGTCATAGCGGCCGAACAACGTCACCCCCTTGTCGTTCAGGCCCACGCTGCCCCACAGCGACCAGCCGCTGGCCTTGTCGCTGGCGGCGGTGAGCACGTTGTTCCAGTTGTTGGCCTGGAAATATTCGACGCCGACGCGGGTGTTGCCGGACATGTAGGCCGCCAGGAAGTCCACGCGGTTGGCGGTGTGCAGGGCATCCACGGTCTGCTTTTCCTTGCCCAGCGTGCCCGAATAGGCGCCGATGGCGACCACGGTCTTTTCGGTCGGTGCAAAGCTCAGCCGGCCTTCGAAATCCAGGCCCTGGCTGCGGCTGGGGTTCTTGTAGCCGTTGCCGTTCAGGGCCGACACCGCGTATTCCAGCGCGCCACCGGCAACCTTGCCGCCCACATGCAGGCCCCAGTCGGCCGAGGTGCCGAACTTCAGGCGGTCGGCAATGGTGTTCTCGATGTAGCGCATGCCGTAGTAGTTCTCGGCGAACGGCACCCACGGCAGGTCGGCGGCACCGGCGCGCAGCACGAAGGCATCGCTGGGCTTGTACTGCACGTAGGCTTTCTTCAGGTAGACCTCGGTGGACGAAAGCGCCGACGAATACTGGAAGTCGGTGGTCAGGTTCATCGACCACTGGTCGTTGAACTTGTGGTCCACGCCCAGGTAGAACCGCTTGATGTCGAAGGCGAAGCCGGACTTGTCGGTTTTCACGCCCTTGCTGCTGTCGGCGATGCTGGTCAGGTCGTAGTACAGGCGGCCACTGATGCGGGTGTCGTTGACCGTCTTCTTCAGTGCCGCCACGTCGTCCAGTTGCTCGTTGGTGCGGGCTTGCGCCACGTTCACTTCCGACTGGGCATCGCTGCGCTCTTCCAGGCTCTGGATTTGCGCCTGCAACGCGGCGATCTGGGCTTTCAGCTCCGCGATGTCATTGGCGGTGGGGGCGGACTGCGCGGACGCTTCAAAACTTGCGCTGGCGATGGCCAGGGCGATCGTGGCGGCCAGGAGGGTGCGACGCATGGTGTGGCTCCGGAGGGGATTGGGGATGTGAAAGGGCGACAAGGCAGCGGCGATGCCCTGGCCCGATGTCGGAAGTCAATTCCACAACCTGCATGTTGCAGTTTCATGTCGGCGGGATGGCGGGGGTGTTGCTTGCACGGCCGGCCGCCCGGCGACTGTCATGCCGATGTCATGAAAGCGACCTGCGGCTGTCACGAATGCGCGCTGCAATGTGCGGCGAATCGGGCGACCCCCGCCCATGTCAGGAGCCCTTCGTGTCCAAGCCCATGTTGTTCCGCTTCGCCATCCTCGCACTGGCCACCAGCCTCGCTGCCAACGCCGCTGCATCGGACGTCACCGGTGCCGGCGCGTCCTTCGTCTACCCGGCGATGTCCAAGTGGTCGTCCGACTACAAAGCCAGCACCGGCAAGCAGGTGAACTACCAGTCCATCGGTTCCGGCGGCGGGATCGCCCAGATCAAGGCCGGCACCGTGGATTTCGGGTCCAGCGACAAGCCGCTTGCGCCGGAGGAATTGGCGCGCTCGGGGCTGGCGCAGTTCCCGTCGGTCATCGGCGGCATCGTGCCCGCCTTCAACCTGCCCGGCATCGCCGCTGCCGCGATGAAGCTGGACCCGGACGTGCTGGCCGACATCTTCCTCGGCAAGATCACCCTGTGGAACGACCCACGCATCGTCGCCACCAACCCCAACCTGAACCTGCCGGCGCTGAAGATCACCGTGGTGCATCGCTCCGACGGCTCGGGCACCACCTTCAACTTCACCAACTACCTGTCCAAGGTCAGCCCGGCGTGGAAGGGACAAGTGGGCGAAGGCACCGTGGTGAAATGGCCGGCCGGCATCGGCGGCAAGGGCAACGAAGGCGTGTCGGCCTACGTCAAGCAGATTCGCGGCAGCATCGGCTACGTCGAACTGGCCTACGCACAGCAGAACCGGGTGCCGTACAGCCGGCTGAAGAACGCCGCCGGCAACTACGTCATCCCCGGCGACGACAGCTTTGCCGAAGCCGCCGCCAGTGCCAACTGGGCGTCGGCGAAGGACTTCAACCTGGTCATCACCAATGCCCCAGGCGCGAATGCGTGGCCGATCACCGCCACCAACTTCATGCTGGTGCACAAGGATTCCAAGCCGGGCACCCGCGCCGCCATCGACTTCTTCCGCTGGGTCTATGCCAACGGCGATGCCGCGGCCACCTCGCTGGGCTACGTGCCGCTGCCGAATTCGCTGGTGCAGCAAGTGCAGGCGTACTGGGCGCAGAACGTCAAGTAAGCCCATCGTCCGGCGGCGCATCCAAGCGCCGCCGGACCACCATGCCCGGCAGGCGCTTCCCACATGCTCGCAACTGAATTTTCCTTGCCAAACCACGCCCGCCGCGACCTCGCGGACGCGCGCCACGACCGCCAATTCCGCTGGCTGCTCACCGCATGCGCGGTATTCGTGCTGGTGACGCTGGCGGGTGCCGCCCTGTCGATGCTGTGGGGCGGCCGCAGCGTGCTGATGCACGAGGGCCTGGGATTCTTCTTTTCCACCGACTGGAACCCGGTGGAGAACAAATACGGCGCGCTGGTGCCGATCTACGGCACCCTGGTCACCGCGCTGATCGCGATGGTGATCGCGGTACCGGTGAGCTTCGGCATCGCCTTCTTCCTCACCGAAGTCGCGCCGCGCTGGCTGCGCGCGCCGGTGGGCACCGCCATCGAACTGCTGGCCGGCGTGCCTTCGATCATCTACGGCATGTGGGGCTTCTTCGTGCTGATGCCGGTGATGCGCGAGCAGCTGATCCCGTGGATGGACGCGCACCTGGGCCCGCTGCCGGTGATCGGCCCGCTGTTCCAGGGCCCGCCGATCGGCGCCGGCATGCTGACCTCCGGGCTGGTGCTGTCGATCATGGTGATTCCGTTCATCGCCTCGACCATGCGCGAGGTGTTCCTGACCGTGCCGGCACGGCTCAAGGAGTCGGCCTACGCGCTCGGCGCGACCAAGTGGGAAGTGAGCTGGGACATCGTCCTGCCCTATACCCGCTCGGCGGTGATCGGCGGCGTGTTCCTCGGCCTCGGCCGCGCGCTGGGCGAAACCATGGCAGTGGCCTTCGTGATCGGCAACAGCGTGACGTTCACGGCCTCGCTGCTGGAGCCGTCGACCACCATCGCCGCGCTGATTGCCAACGACTTCGGCGAGGCCACCGAAACCTACCGCGCGGCGCTGCTGCTGCTCGGCTTCGTGCTGTTCATCGTCACCTTCATCGTGCTGGCGCTGGCCCGGCTGATGCTGGCGAACCTCGCGCGCAAGGAGGGCAACCGGTGAACGCCCCGTCCGCTTCGCTGTACCGCCATCGCCGCATCAAGAACGCCGTGGCCATCGCCCTGGCCTGCGTGGCCGCACTGTTCGGGCTGGCCTTCCTGGGCTGGATCCTGTGGACGCTACTGGCCAAGGGCCTGGCGCACCTGAACCTGGCGCTGTTCACCCAGGACCAGCCGCCGCCGATGGAAGCCGGCGGCCTGCGCAATGCCATCGTC
Source organism: Thermomonas sp. (assembly GCF_041905325.1). Lineage (GTDB taxonomy): Bacteria > Pseudomonadota > Gammaproteobacteria > Xanthomonadales > Xanthomonadaceae > Thermomonas. The sequence continues at coordinate 71,345 of NZ_JAYRLK010000001.1, forward strand.
GGCAGCCTGCTGATGTGCGGCATGGGCGTGGCCATCGGCACCCCGCTGGGCATCGCCGCCGGCACCTGGCTGGCGGAGGTCGGCGGCCAGAGCAAGCTGGGCACCGCGGTGCGCTTCGTCAACGACATCCTGCTGTCGGCGCCCTCCATCGTGCTGGGCCTGTTCGTGTACGCGGCCTTCGTGATGACCACCGGCGGCAACTTCTCCGCCTTCGCCGGTGCGCTGGCGCTGGCCTTCATCGTGCTGCCGGTGGTGGTGCGCACCACCGACGAGATGCTGCGGCTGGTGCCGGTGCAGATGCGCGAGGCCGCGCTGTCGCTGGGCGTGCCGCAGTGGAAGGTGACGCTGCAGGTGCTTTACCGCAGCGCGCTGCCGGGCATCGTCACCGGCGTGCTGCTGGCGCTGGCCCGCATCAGCGGCGAAACCGCGCCGCTGCTGTTCACCGCGTTCGGCAACGAGTTCTTCAGCCTGAATCCCGCCGGTGCGATGAGTGCGCTGCCGCTGGCGATGTACAAGTTCGCCGGCTCCGGCTTCGGAAACTGGGAGCAGCTGGCCTGGGCCGGCGCGCTGCTGGTCACCTTGTTCGTGCTGGCCACCAGCCTGCTGGCCCGCTTCCTGCTCCTGCGCAAGCACGCCGCCCATGAATGACTTACGGACCCTCCCGATGCATGACGCCACCCTCGCCACCGTGCACGCCCTGCAAGACGCCGCGGCCCCCGCGTCGCCCGTGAAACTGTCCGCGCGCGGCCTGAACTTCTGGTACGACAAATTCCATGCGGTAAAGGACATCGACATGGATGTCCCGGAAAAGCGCGTGACCGCGCTGATCGGTCCGTCCGGCTGCGGCAAGTCCACCCTGCTGCGGGTGTTCAACCGCATCTACGCGCTGTACCCGAAGCTGCGTGCGGAAGGCCGCGTACTGCTGGACGGCGAGGACATCCTCGCTCCGACCTACCCGATGAACCGTCTGCGCAGCAAGGTGGGCATGGTGTTCCAGAAGCCGGTGCCGTTCCCGATGACCATCCACGAAAACGTGGCCTACGGCATCCGCCACCATGAAAGACTGAACAAGGCGGACATGGATCTGCGGGTGGAGCAAGCCCTGCGCCAGGCCGCGCTGTGGGACGAGGTCAAGGACAAGCTGAAGGACAGCGGGCTGGGGCTGTCCGGCGGCCAGCAGCAGCGGCTGTGCATCGCCCGTGCGGTGGCGCTCAAGCCCGACGTGCTGCTGCTGGACGAACCCACCTCGGCACTCGACCCGATCTCCACCGCCCGCATCGAACAGCTGGTGGAGGAGCTCAAGCAGGAATTCACCATCATGATCGTCACCCACAACATGCAGCAGGCCGCGCGCGTGTCCGACTACACCGCCTTCATGTACCTGGGCGATTTGATCGAGTACGGCGCCACCGAGGAGATTTTCTCCAACCCCGGCAAGCAACAGACCGAGGACTACATCACCGGGAGGTTCGGCTGATGAACGAGCAACACCACCACATCGTCAAGAGCCACGATGAAGAACAGACCGCCCTGCGCGACAGCCTGATCCGCATGGGGCAACTGGCCGCCAGCCAGTTGGACGCCGCACTGGATGCGGTCGCCCGCCGCGACGAGGCCGCCGCACGCCAGATCATCGCTGCCGACCACGGCATCGACATGCTGGAGCAGCAGATCAACCACGACGTGATCCGCCTGATCCAGCGCGGCCCGCTGGCCAGCGACCTGCGCGTGATCCTGGCCGCATTGCGGGTCGCCTCCGACATCGAGCGCGTCGGCGATTACGCCGCCAACATCGCCAAGCGTTCGCTGGCGCTCAACCTCGCCCCGCCGCTGCCGCACACCCGTGGCCTGGCCGCGCTGGGCGGGATGGCCGTGCAGCAATTGCGCGACGTGCTGGACGCCTACCGGACCCGCGACGGCGAGGCCGCGCTGCGCGTGCGCGAGCGCGATGCCGCACTGGACACCCTGTACACCGGGCTGTTCCGCGAGCTGCTGACCTACATGATGGAAGACCCGCGCGCGATCACGCCCTGCACGCACCTGCTGTTCATGGCCAAGAACATCGAACGCATCGGCGACCACGCCACCAATATCGCCGAGAACGTCTGGTTCATGCTGCATGGGGAATCGCCGCTGCCGGTCCGCGACAAGCGCGATGACAGCAATACCGCCGCCCCTTGAAGGGCGGCTGGCGACGCTGCACTGCAAGCGGTAGCATCGGCCCACCTTTCATGCGCTTTCACGCAAGGAGCCCGACATGTCGAAGAACCGCACCCCCATCGCGCTGGCCATCGGCGCCGCCGTCGCCACGGGCGCACTTGCCGCCGGCAGCCTGTTCACGATGGATGCGATGGCCCATGGCTACATGCAGGACAGCGGCAAGGCCAAGCCCGCCGCCAGCGAAGGCAAATGCGGCGAAGGCAAATGCGGGGCGGGGATGATGGCGGACAAGGCCGCCACCCCCCATGACAGCCAAAGCGACATGTCGCACGGCAAGCACGCACATGCGTTTGCCGACATCGACACCGACAAGGACGGCCGCATCTCGCGCACGGAATTCGCCGCCGCGCACGCCGGCAAGGACACGATGTTCCCGAAGGTCGACGGCAATGGCGACGGCTTCATCAGCAAGGAAGAATTCGACGCCCACCATGCCGCCATGGGCAAGGCCATGAGTGAAGGCAAGTGCGGCGAGGGCACGTGCGGCGGCAACATGTAATGCGGCATGGTTGAGCCGCTGCCCCAGCGCAGCGCGGGCCTCGGCTTGCGCCGCGCATTGCTGGACGAACTGATCGGGGCGCCTGCGGGCGCCTTCGATTTTCTGGAATGCGCGCCGGACAACTGGATCGGCGTCGGCGGCGTGCTGGGCGAGCAACTGGCCACGCTGTCGGCACGGCATCCACTGAGCTGCCATGGGCTGTCGCTGTCGCTGGGCGGCCCGGATCCACTGGACCACGCGTTCCTGCAGCAGACCCGCGCCTTCCTCGACCGCCACCGGGCGGTGCTCTACAGCGAACACCTGAGCTACTGCGCCGCCGGGGGTCATCTCTACGACCTGCTGCCGCTGCCGTTCACCGACGAAGCGGTACTGCACGTCGCCGCGCGCATCCACCAGGTGCAGGACGCGCTGGGCCGGCGCATCGCGGTGGAGAACGTCAGTTACTACGCCGCGCCCTTCCGCCAGCTTGCCGAAACCGACTTCCTCCAGGCGGTGCTGGCCGAAGCCGGCTGCGACCTGCTGCTGGACGTCAACAACGTCCACGTCAACGCGATCAACCACGGCTACGACGCGCGCGCCTTCATCGCGGCGCTGCCGACGCAGCGCATCGCCAGCTACCACGTCGCCGGCCACTTCGACGAGGCCGACGATCTCAAGATCGACACCCACGGCACGGCGGTGAAGGACGACGTGTGGGCGCTGCTCGGCTTCGCCTACGCCACCCACGGCGTGCGCCCCACCCTGCTGGAACGCGATTTCAACTTCCCGCCGCTAACCACGCTGCTGGCGGAAGTCGAACGCATCCGCGCGCTCCAGGCCGACGCGCCATGAGCGCGCTGCACGAGCAGTTGCACGCGCTGGCCGCGCACGTGCGCGACCCGGCCACGCACGCCGGTCCGCCTGGCATCGAAGACCGGCGACTGCAGGTCTATCGCGAACTGGTGGTCAACAACCTCGACGGGTTGCTGGCCGGCACCTTCCCGGTGATCCGCAAGACCTTGGGTGACGACGCGTGGCGCACGCTGCTGCGGACCTTCCTCGCCACCCACCGCAGCGAAACCCCGCTGTTCACCCGGCTGGGGCTGGAATTCGTCGCCTTCCTCGAAGCCCATGCCGACCCCGACCGGCCGTGGCTGGCCGAACTGGCGGAATACGAGTGGGCGGAGCTTGGCCTGCAATTGCACGATGCCACCCCCCGCACCGACGACCCGCAGGCCGACCTGCTGGATGGCATTCCGATGTTGTCACCGCTGGCATGGCCACGGGCATACCGCTGGCCGGTGGCAACCCTTGGCCCGGACCACCAACCCACCACCCCGCCGCCCACGCCCACGCTGGTGCTGCTGCATCGCATGCACGATGGCCAAGTGCGGTTTTCGCGGCTCTCCCCACTGCTGTTCGCATTGCTGCGGCACGCCGACGGCAACACCACGGCCAGCGCGCGCGCCCTGCTGGAATCGCTTGCACGCACGGCGGGCCATCCCGGGGCGAGGCCACTGTCGGCGGAAGCCATACCGATGCTGCAACGGCTGCGCAATGCCGGGGTGCTGGCCTGGCGCTCTGCTAACCTTTCCGGATGACAGCAACGCAACTTTCAATCCCGCGCGTCCCGATGGCGGAACGCTTCCGTGGCTACCTGCCGGTGGTGGTGGACGTGGAAACCGGCGGCTTCGACTGGAACAAGCACGCCCTGCTGGAGATCGCGGCAATCCCGATCGAACTGGATGCGGCCGGCCACTACGTGCCGGGTGACGTCGCGCACGCACACATCGCCCCCGCGCCCGGCACCAGCATCGACCCGAAGTCGCTGGAGGTCACCGGCATCAAGATCGGCCACCCGCTGCGCGGCGAGGTGGACGAGCGCAGCGGGCTGGACGCGATCTTCGCCCCGGTGCGCGCCGCGGTGAAGAAGCACGGCTGCCAGCGCGCCATCCTGGTGGGCCACAACGCCCACTTCGACCTCAACTTCCTCAACGCCGCGGTGGCGCGCGTGCAGCACAAGCGCAACCCGTTCCATCCGTTCAGCGTGTTCGACACGGTGACGATGGCCGGCCTGGCCTACGGCCAGACCGTGCTGGCACGCGCGGCGATGGCTGCCGGGCTTGGCTGGGATCCCAACGAAGCGCATTCGGCGGTGTACGACACGCAGCAGACCGCAAAATTGTTTTGCGCGATTGCCAACAACTGGCGCACGCAAGCCCCTCTCCCTCCGGGAGAGGGGTTGGGGTGAGGGTTCGGGGTGGCGACAACTTCGCCGAGCCCTCATCCGGCGCTTCGCGCCACCTTCTCCCGGAGGGAGAAGGCAGTAGCTACTCCCGCAGCAACTTCATTCTGAGCGTCCGCACGATGCCGTAGGCGCTGATTGCCATCCACACCGCCTCCAGCACGAACACCGACACGTTGAACTTGCCCAGCAGCGACACCAGCACACCACCGGAACCGAACAGGTTGAGCAGCTGGTAGACGATGCCGGTGCCGGACAGCTTGCCGGCCTGCAGCAGGAAGAACGCCACCAGCACCGCCAGCGTGCCGGCGATGCCCACCCAGTCGTACCACATCAGGTTCATCGCCATCACGCACCCCGCTGCCGCACGGCTTCGAACAGCGCCACGCCGCTGGCCACCGACACGTTGAGGCTCTCGAAACCGCCCGGCATCGGGATCTTCACCAGCCCATCGCAGTTCTCGCGGGTCAGCCGGCGCAGGCCCTCGCCTTCGCTGCCCATCACCAGCGCCACGTTGCCCTTGAGGTCGATGGCGTACAGCGACGCGTCCGCCTCGCCCGCCAGCCCGTAGATCCACACGCCCATTTTTTGCAGATCGCGCAGCGTGCGCGAGAGGTTGGTGACGCTGAAGATCGGCAGCGTGTCCGCCGCGCCGGCCGAGGTCTTGCGCACGGTGGCGTTGACCTGCACCGCCTTGTCCTTGGGGAAGATGACCGCCGTGGCACCGGCCGCCGCCGCGCTGCGCAGGCAGGCACCGAGGTTGTGCGGGTCCTGAACGCCGTCCAGCACCAGCAGCAGCGCGCGACCGTCGGCGGCTTCGATGAGGGCCGGCAGCTCGTGCTCGTCCCAGGTCTTGGCCGCCGCATAGCGCGCCACCGCGCCCTGGTGGCGCAGCCCGCCGGCCACGCCGTCCAGCGCCTGCTGGGCGACCCGGCGCACGTCGATGTCCTTGCGCCGGGCTTGCTGTTCGATTTCGATGATGCGCGGGTTCTTGCCGCCGGCTTCCAGCAGCACTTCACGCACGTTCTCGGCGTCGTGCTCCAGCGCGGAAGCCACCGCGTTCAGGCCGACGATCCATTGGGAGGCTTTGCTCATGCGGGTATTGTGCGGGACAAGCATCGGTCACGCACGCGGCGGCCGGCCGGGGCTTGCGAAAAGCCGGCCATGGATGGCCGGCGGCCGCGCCTCGAACAGGACGTTCGCAGAAGCGGTGCAGCAAGCCCCGACCGGTCGTCGCGTGCGGCGAGAAGCCTGTTTCACCCACCCGGCAAGCTTTCCAGCCCGCGCTGCACATCGCGTGCAGCGCGACGGCCTCAATACTTCTGCTTCACCCGCTTGGCCGGCTTGCCGCGTTCGGGCAGCGGCGGCAGGCCGGCGTCCTCTTCGGCCAGGCGGAAGTCGATCTTGCGTTCTTCCACGCTGGCCTTCAGCACCACGATGCGGACGCGATCGCCCAGCCGGAACGCGCGGCCGCGGCGCTCGCCGGTGAGCGTCTTGCGCACCGCATCGAACTGGTAGAAATCGCGCGGCAGCTGGGTCACATGCACCAGGCCATTGACCTTGGAATCGTCCAGCTCCACGAACAGGCCGAAGCTGGTGACGCCGCTGATCACGCCGTCGAATTCCTTGCCGACGTGGCTTTCCATCCACGCGGCGCGATAGCGTTCGTCCACTTCGCGCTGGGCTTCGTCGGCGCGGCGCGAACGCTCGGAACATTGCAGCGACAGCGTGGCCATCTCGTGCGGCGAATAGCGGTACGCGTCCTTGCGCCCACCACCCAGCATGTATTTGAGTGCGCGATGCACCAGCAGGTCCGCATAGCGCCGAATGGGCGAAGTGAAGTGCGCGTAGGCCGCGAGCGCCAGCCCGAAGTGGCCGATGTTGTCCGGCGCATACACCGCCAGCGATTGGCTGCGCAGGATCACCGACTCCAGCAGCGCCGCATCCGGGCGCTCGCGAATCTTCTCGAGCAGCACGCGGAAATCCTTCGGCTGCACCTTGCCCCACGGCGGCAGGCGCAGCGTGAACTCCTTCAGGAATTCCTCCAGGTCGGCGTACTTGGATTCCGGCGGCTTGTCGTGGTCGCGGAACGGCGCGGGGATGCCGGCGGCCAGCAAGTGCGTGGCGGCCTGCACGTTGGCGGCGATCATGCATTCTTCGATCAGTTTGTGCGCGTCGTTGCGCTGGAGCATGCCAGCCTGGGTGACGACGCCCTGCGCATCCAGCACGAAGCGCACTTCGCCGCTCTCGAACTCGATCGCACCCCGCTTGGCGCGGGCCTTGTCGAAGATCTTGTAGAGCTGATGCAGGCGTTGCACCTGCGGCAGCAACGGGCCGATTTTCGCCAGCGCGGCGGCGTGCTCGTCCTCGGGAATGCCGTCACCGACCGCATTCCACACATCGGTGTAGGTCAGGCGCGCATGCGAGTGCATTGTCGCTTCGTAAAAACGCGAGTTGGCCACGCTGCCATCGCGCTGCACCTGCATGTCGCAGACAAAACACAGCCGGTCCACCTGCGGGTTGAGCGAACAGATGCCATTGCTCAAGGTCTCCGGCAGCATCGGCACCACGAAACCGGGGAAATACACCGACGTGGCACGCAATTGCGCCTCCTCGTCCAATGGCGTTTCCGGTTGCACGTAATGCGAGACATCGGCAATCGCCACGATCAGGCGGAAGCCGTCGGCGTTCGGCTCGCACCACACCGCGTCGTCGAAATCCTTGGCGTCCTCGCCATCGATGGTGACCAACGGGATGCCGCGCAAATCGACACGCCCGGCAAGTTCGGCCGGCTGCACCTCCAGCGGCACCGCCGTGGCCTGCGCCAGCACCTCGGGCGGGAATTCATGCGGGATGTCGTGGCCGTGGATGGCCGCCTCCACCGCCTGCGAAGCGGTGAGCTTGTCGCCCAGCACCGCCAGCACGCGGCCGATCGGCGGACGGTGCGCGTCCTGCGGCGTGGTGATCTCGGCCACCACCAGCTGGCCCGGTTTGGCGCCGCCGCGCGCATCCTGCGGCAGCATCACGTTGCGCTGGATGCGCTTGTCGTCGGGCACCACATAGGCCACTCCCAGCTCCTCGGCATAGCGACCAAGCAAGCGGGTCAGGCGGCGCTCCAACACCTCGACGATGCTGGCCTCACCACGGCCGCGGTAATCCATGCCGGTGATACTGACCAGCACCCGGTCGCCGTGGCTGACCTTGCGCATCTCGTACGGCGGCAGGAACAGATCATCGCCGCCAGCCTCCGGGCGCAGGAAACCGAAACCGTCGGGATTGGCGATCACGCTGCCGGCCACCAGCTCGGCCTTGGTTGCCGGCACATAGCCGCCGCGCCGGTTCTGCAGCAACTGGCCGGCGCGCAGCATCGCGCCGAGGCGCTTCTGCAGGGCCTCGAAACGGTCCGGCGCAGTCAGCGCCAGCTTCTGCGCCAGCGCCTGGTCATCCATCGGCCCGTCCTGCGCAGCCAGCACCTGCAGGATCATTTCGCGGCTGGCGATGGGATGTTCGTAGCGCTGCGCCTCGCGGTGCGCATGCGGGTCCAGGCGCGGCGCCGTCGGGTGCGTGGCCACCGGCCTGCCCTTGCGCGGAGGCTGGCCCGCCGGGAGCTCCGGCAACCACCCCGGCGCTTTGCCTGCACGCTTGCGTGGCTGATCGCGCGTCGTGTTGCCCGCATCACCTGAAACCGGACCCTTGCCACCACGGCCCGCGCCGCGCTTGCTGGAAGTTTTTCTCATCACACGATGGTACAGGCCCGGCACCGATTGCACCCGGATCTGCAAATTTCCCTCACTCCCCTGTTGACAGCCACCCCGCATCTCAGGAAAATGCGCGGCTCACCACCTGCCCAGGTGGCGGAATTGGTAGACGCACTAGTTTCAGGTACTAGCGGGTAAAACCGTGGAGGTTCGAGTCCTCTCCTGGGCACCACAGTGGTTCCGAAGAAGCCCGCGCAAGCGGGCTTTTTTGTTGCCGGACATCGGGGGTGCCACGCGGCCCGCCCGCATCCCTTCGCTTGCACGCGCTTGCTGGTGGCGACCTGCGGGGGCACGATGGCGGGATGGACCCCACGCCCTCCCTGCCCGCCTGCATCGTCAACTGCGCCGCCTACGACCACAACGGCCACCGCCGCGACATCTCGCTGGATGCCATCAGCGATGTCCTGGCCGTGGACGATGGCAGCTTTGTCTGGGTGGGCTTGTACGAGCCCGAAGAGACACTGCTGGACACGTTGCAGGAAGAGTTCGGGCTGCACGATCTGGCCATCGAGGACGCCCACCACGCGCACCAGCGGCCGAAGCTGGAGAGTTACGAACACGCGCTGTTCATCGCCGCCCACACCGCCCAACACGTGGATGGGCATGTGCGCTTCGGCGAAACCCACATGTTCGTCGGCAGCCGCTTCCTGGTGACCGTGCGGCACGGTGCCTCGCTCAGCTTCGCCAGCGTGCGCCAGCGGCTGGAGCGCGAGCCGGCAACCCTGGCGCACGGCCCCAGCAGCGCCCTGCACGCGGTGCTCGATTTCATCGTCGACAACTACCAGCTGATCGCCACCGACCTGCAACGGGAGCTGGATGCGCTGGAACAGGACGTGTTCGCGGAAAGCTACAAGCGCGGCACCCTCCGCCGCCTGTACGAGCTGCGCAAGGAACTGACCCAGATGCGGATGGCGGTGGCACCGATGCAGGACGTGCTGGCGCAGTTGATGCGGTCCACCGCGCTGAGCATTCCGGCCGAGGTCAAACCGTATTTCCGCGACGTGCTCGACCACGCCGCGCGGGTGGGCGACACCATCGATACCCTGCGCGAAATGGTGGCGGCGGCGATGAACGTCAACCTGTCGCTGGTCACCGTGGCGCAGGGTGAAATCGTCAAGAAGCTGGCCGGCTGGGCCGGCCTGCTGGCCGCACCCACCCTGATCGCCAGCTGGTATGGCATGAACTTCGCGAACATGCCGGAACTGCACCACCGCTACGCCTACCCGGTGTTGATCGTGGTGGTGGTGGCGGTGTGCGTGGGCCTGTACCGCTACCTGCACAAGATCGACTGGCTGTGAGCCGGCGTACTGCCGGTTCAGCGCAAGGCCAGCACCACCCAGGCCACGGCCAGCACGGTGGCGGCCAACCCCGCCCACCACCATAGCGGCAGCCGGAAGCGCGCCGCGCCGCCGGCGGCCACCGGCTCCAGCTCCGAGCGGGTGGTGTCCAGCAGGCGGAAACGCACGGCATCGAAACCGATTTCGTCGCCATGGCCGGCCAATGCCGCCTGGATGCGGCGACCGTTGACGAAGGTACCATTGGTGGAGCCGAGGTCTTCCACGCGGATGCCCGCATCGGCCGGCAGCAGCCGCGCGTGCACACGCGACAACCCCGCCTCGTCCAGTTGCAGCGCGCACTCGGCGGCGCGACCGACGGTGGTGGTGCCGCCGATCGGGTAACTGCGGCCCAGGCCCGCACCGGACACGCAGCGCAACACGTAGCGCGGCACCACCGGGCGGACCGTGGTCAGCATGCCCGGGTCTTCATTGGCCACCGCCGGCAACGCATCGCCACGCGGTACCGCCGCCGGCACCACCGCCGCCATGCCGGCCAGTCGCGCCTGCACGCCATCGATGCCCACGCTGTCGCCGGGGCGCAGCGCGATCACCCCTTCCACCGCCCGGCCATTCACGCTGGTTTCGGCTCCGGGCAGCGTTTGCAGCATCACCCGGTTGTTGCCCACCACCAGCTCGCAATGCCGCGCCTGCACCCCCGGCCGGTCCAGCACCACGGTGCCGTCGGGGTCGGAACCGACCCGGTTGACGCCGGGATTGAGCAGCACCTGCGGATGTTCGCCACCGGGAAATACCAGTTTCATGCAGCCCTCGTCGTCAGTGGTGGAATGGGATGCCGCGCGTCATTGGCCGATGTGCTGCTTCAACCATGCGTTGACGGTGTCATGCCATTGCACGCTGTTCTGCGGTTTCAGCACCCAATGGTTCTCGTCCGGGAAATACAGGAACTTCGACTCCACGCCCTTGCGCTGCAGGGCGCTGAACAGCGCGATGCCCTGCTCTGCCGGGATGCGGAAGTCCTGCTGGCCGTGGATCACCAGCATCGGCACCTTGAAGTTGGCCACATGATTGGCCGGGTTGAATGTCTGGTAGCCCGCCGGGTTGTCGTAGGGCGTGCCGCCGTTCTCCCACTCGCTGAACCACAGTTCCTCGGTGGCATAGCCCATGGCCTGGTTCTCGAACACGCCGTCGTGGCTGACCAGGCACTTCCAGGGCTGGTTCCAGTTGCCGGCGATCCAGTTGACCATGAAGCCGCCGTAGCTGGCGCCCAGCGCGCAGGCCTTGTCGCCGTCGAGGAAGGCGTACTTCTGCTGCGCCGCCGCCCAGCCCTTCTGCAGGTCTTCCAGCGGGCGGTCGCCCCAGTGCCGGCTGATGGCATCGGTGAAGGCCTGGCCATACCCGGTGGAACCGTGGAAGTCGATCATCACCACGGCGTAACCCTGGCCCGCATAGGTCTGCGGGTTCCAGCGGTAGCTCCAGCCATCGCCGAAGCTGCCCTGCGGGCCGCCGTGGATCAGGAAGGCAACCGGGTACTTCTTGCCGGGCTCGAAGTTCCACGGCTTGACCACGTAACCATGCACGGTGTCGTCGTTCCAGCCCTTGAAGCTGAACTGTTCGTAGGCACCCCAGGCAACGTCGGGAAGCATGTCGGCGGCGCTGGGCGTGAGCTGGCGCAGCGGTGCCTTGGCATCGGTGCTGGTGGCGTACAGCACGTCGCCGGTACGCATCGAATTGCGCGCGAAGACCAGCGTGGGGCCGGCGAACTCGAACGCGCCCACCGTGCCATCGCCCAGCAGGCGGGTGGGTTTGCCGGTGGCGATGTCCACCGCGAACAGCGGGCGCTGCCCCATGTCTTCGGCGGTGGTGTAGAGCTGCTTGCCGTCGGCGGACAGGGCGATGCCATCGGCACTGCGGTCCCAGCCCGGGGCCAGCTCCCGACGCTTGCCGCTGGCCAGGTCCAGTGCCATCAGGCCGAAGCGGTCGGCCTCGAAACCGGGGCGCTTCATCGCGCGGTAGTACAGCGTCCGGCCATCCTTCGAGAACACCGGGCCGGCATCCCAGGCCTTGTTGTCGGCGGTGAGGTTGCGTGCCTTGCCGCCGTCGGCATTCACCAGCCAGATGTCGAAGTTGGTGCTCCACGGCTCTTCGCGATTGGATTGGCGCACGCTCATCGCCACCGTCTTGCCGTCCGGCGACCACGCGAAATCCGACAGGTCGCCGAACGGCTTGGACGGGATGTCGCCGTGGATGTCGCCACTGAGCAGGGTGGCCGAGGTGAGCATGGCATCACCGCCAAGCTTCGCCGCGAACACGCGGTTCAGGCGCCCGTCGGCCCAGGTGTCCCAGTGGCGGATGAACATGTGGTCGAACAGCACGCCGGTGTGCTTGCGCGCTTCGATCGCGTCCAACTGCTTTTTCGTGCAGGCCAGGTCGGCCTTGCACTCCGGGAACACCGCCAGCGCCAGCGCCACCTGCTTGCCGTCGGGCGAGAGCTTGTAGCCGTCGACGTCGACGGCGAAATCGGTCAGCCGCTTCGCCGCGCCGCCCAGCGCCGGCATCGCGTACAGCTGCATCGAGCCCGACTTGGCGCTGAGGAAGTACAGCGTCTTGCCATCCGGCGCAAACGCCGGTGAATTGACGTTCCAACCCTGTGGCGACACCTGCATGGGCGGCGCGTTGTCGCGGGTGACCAGATTGCGCACCCACAGCGTGGTGGCGGATTTGTTGGTGTCCTTGTCCACCACGCGCTTGGCGAACACCAGCACGCGCCCATCCGGCGACAGCGTGGGCGAGGAATAGCGGTCGAGGTAGATCATGTCCTGCGGGTTCAGGCCGTGGGTGGCGGCAGCGGCGGCGGCAGGCAGCGCCAGCGCGAGGGCCAGCGACAGGAGGGCGGGACGAAGATTCATGGCAACTCCAGGGAACACGGGGGACACGGAAATGACGCTCAACGGGCGGTGCGGCGCGCCAGCCCGCCCACCCAGCGATACAACAGGCACATCGCCAGCACGAAGGCCGCCCCGCCCACCCACTTGGAGGCGGTGTCGAACCCGTCGCCCACCAGCGCCAGCGGGAACAGGTTGAAGGCGACGATGCCGGCGATCAGCACGCCCACCAGCCCTTCGCCGACGATCATGCCGGACGCCAGCAACACACCAAGCTGCTTGGTGGCCTCGGGCTTGGGGTCGCGTTCGGCGCGATGGTCGAACCAGGCACCGGCCAACGCACCCACCACCACCATCAGGGTGGCCGAGGTCGGCAGGTAGATGCCCAGGCCCACCGCCAGTGGCGACAGGTGCGCCTTGCCGCCGGTGAGCCGGCGCAGAACGGCGTCCAGCACGATCAACACCACGCCGATGCCGCCGCCCAACTGGATCAGGCTCCAGTCGATGTTGTTCTGGATCACCCCCTGCGCCAGCGCCGAAATCAACCCGGCCTGCGGTGCCGCCAGCGCCTTCGCCGGGTCTGCCCCCGGCGCACCGGCAAAGCCGTAGGCCTGGTTCAACAGGTCCAGCACCGGCGGGATCACCGCCGCACCGGCCAGCACGCCGATCAGCAACGCCCACTGCTGCTTCGCCGGCGTGGCATCCACCAGTTGCCCGGTCTTGAGGTCCTGCAGGTTGTTGTTGGCGATCGCCGCGACGTTGAACACCACCGCGGTGACGAACAGCGCGAATGCCACCAGCCCTTTTTCATGCCCCGGTGCGAGCAGCGGCTTCACCCCCAGCACCAGCAACAACGCCGCGCCGATCACCACCAGGATGCCGATGCCCGACAGCGGGCTGTTCGACGAGCCGATCAGCCCCGCCATGTAGCCGCACACCGCCGACACCAGGAAGCTCATCACCACGCAGTACAGCAGGCCGCCAACCACTAGCAGCCACATCTGCGCGCCCAGCCCGCTGCTGTCGGCGAAATGGGCGAACAGCCATGCGATCGGCACGAAACTGGCCAACATGATCGCGCCGACCACGCCGATCGGGATGTCATGTTCGGTGCGCGGCAGTGATGCCAGGTTGCCGGCCTTGCGCACTTTCGATGCCGCCATCGCCGAAGCCAGCCCGTTCCACACCGGCTTGACCAGCTTCAGCAGGGTCCAGATCGCGGCCACCCCGATGGTGCCGGCGCCCAGGAAGCGCACCTGCTGGCTCCAGGTGGCACCGGCGATGGCTTCCGGGCCGCCCGCCAGGTCGGTGGCCAGCGCGGAGAAGTGCGGCACGCCCCAGCCCCAGCCGATCAGCGCGCCCAGCAACATGGCGATGCCCACCCACAGCCCCACCAGATGCCCGACCGCGAACAGTGCGGTGGAGAGTGCGAAATCGAAACCGCTGACGCCTTCACCGACCTTGAAGTACGCCTTCACGTCACTGGCGAACACCTTGGTGGCAACGATCACGGCGAACCCGGCGGAGACGATCGAGCCCCACACCACCGCGCGCAAACCGGCGCGACTGTCCGCCACCCCGCCGGCATCGTCGCCGCTGCCCACTTTCAGCACCTCGGCGCAGGCGATCCCTTCCGGATACGGCAGGTCGGAGCCGGTGACCAGCGCGCGCCGCAGCGGGATCGAATACATCACCCCCAGCACGCCGCCCAGCAGGCAGATCAGGAACGACTCCCAGAACGGGAAGCCGGTCCACCAGCCGATCATCACCAACCCCGGCAGCACGAAGATGATCGACGACAAGGTGCCCGCGGCGGATGCCACGGTCTGCACGATGTTGTTTTCCTGCAAGGTCGAGTCCTTGAACGCCCGCAGCAGCGCCATCGAGATCACCGCCGCCGGGATCGAGGTGGCGAAGGTCAGGCCCGCCTTCAACCCGAAATAGACGTTGGCTGCGGTGAACAGCACGGTGATGACGATGCCCAGCAGCACCCCGCGCAGGGTCAGTTCGAGGCGGGGTGCGTTGCTGATGCCGGGTTGCTCGCTCATGCCGTTTTCACCGAACCGTAAACCGCAACACGCTAAGGGCTGGGACGCGCCAAGTCCAGCCGCCCCGTGCCCGCATCCTCCGTACTCGTCCGGATGGCCGGTAACCGCTACGCTTGCGACACCACCAAGGAGAGCCCGATGCGCGCCAGCCTGCTTGCCACCGCCCTGTTCACCCTGCTTTCGGGCAGCCTGCCTGCGGCCAATCCCCCGCCTGCCAAGCAAAAATCCCCGCAAGCCATCCTGGATGCCGCACCGGCCAGCGCCTGGCGCACGCTGGACCCGGCCAACACCTTGTACATGGAACTGGCCGGCGGCCGCGTCATCATCGAGCTGGCCCCCGGCTTCGCGCCTGCGCACGTGGCCAACATCAAGACCATGGCCAGGGGCGGTTTCTGGGATGGCTTGAACATCTACCGCGCGCAGGACAATTTCGTGGTGCAGTTCGGCGACCCCGACGGCGAGGAAGCCGGCAAAGCCAAGCCCTATCCGGTGGGCACCCAAACCCATCTGCCCGCCGAATTCACCCGCAGCGCCAAGGGCGTGCACTTCGACCGCCTGCCCGACGTGGACGGCTGGGCCGCGCAGGTCGGTTTTGCCGACGGCATGCCTGCCGCACGCGACCCGAAGACCGGCAAGCTGTGGATCACGCATTGCTACGGCGTGCTGGGCGCGGGCCGCAACAACGCCCCCGACAGCAGCATCGGTGCCGAACTCTACGTCGTCATCGGCCAGGCCCCGCGCGCGCTGGACCACCAGCTCACCGTGGTGGGCCGGGTGGTGCAGGGCATGGAACTGCTCAGCGTGATCCCGCGCGGGCCGGCCCCGATGGGCTTCTATACCGACCCGGCACTGCGCACGCGAATTCTCTCGATCAAACTGGCCAGCGACGTGCCGGAAGCGCAGCGCACGCCGTTGCAGGTACTGCGCACCGACAGCCAGGCGTTCAAGGACGCCACCGAGGCGCGACGCAACCGCAAGGACGATTTCTACACCCAGCCGGCCGGCCACATCGACCTGTGCAACGTCACCCTGCCCGTCCGCGCGGCACCGGCGACGAAGTGACGCGGTGGCGGTGACGAAGAAGGCGGCCCGGGGGCCGCCTTCTTCATTGCAACGGACAGCGCGCGAAGGCTCAGAACTCGCGGCTGACGCGAACCCCCACGGTACGCGGCTGCGCGAACACCGTGTAGGACTGCATGCCGCAGGTCGCCGCCGGGCACTCGGCAAAGCGGCTCATCTGCGCGCGAGTGTTGAACACGTTTTTCAGGAACACGTCGAACGACCAGGCATCCTTGCGCCAACCGGCGGCCAAATCGGTGAGCGTGTAACCGTCCAGATCGCCAAACAGCGCATCTTCGGCCAGGCGCAGGTCCACCCGACGCTTGCCGGCATGCGACAACGACGCCTGCCAATAGGCTTCGCCGCCCTTCAGGTCGAAGGTATAGCGCGCATTGACCGAGCCCTTGAACCGCGGCGTGATCGGCAACAGGGTGCCGGCCGGCGCCTGCGGCCCGGTGACCACGTTGCCGTTCGGATCCAGCGTGCCATTCGGGCACACCGTTTCCGGCTTGCCATCGGGGCGCAACCACCCGCAGTAATTGGCCGTCAGCTTGGCGTCGTACCAGGCCATGCCGCCGGTGATCTGCAGGTTGTAGGTCGCCGCCCAATTCACGTCCATCTCGACGCCATTGATGCGGGCCTGGTTGGCGTTGCGGATTTCGGTCAACCCGTTCTGGCCCAGATAGGAGAACTGGAAATCCTTCCAGTCTTCGCGGAACAACGCGCCGTTGAAGGTCAGCGTGTTGCCCAGCAGCGAGGTCTTCCAGCCCAGCTCGTAGTTGGTCAGGAAGTCCGACTTGTAGGGCGGCAGGGTGCTCTTGCGGTTGATGCCGCCGGGGCGATAGCCCTGCGACCAGGTGGCATAGACCATCTTCTTGTCGTCGATCTTCCAGGTCAGGTTCACCCGGCCCAGCGAGTCGTGCTCGCGGGTCGATTTGTCGAGGTTGGTGCAAGGCGCGCCGTGGAATTGCTCGGGCGAGAAACACGCGCCCACGCCGGTACCGCTGCTGAAGCCGGTGCCGTAGCCGAAGAAGCCCTTCAGCGCATTGTTGGCACGGAAGGTGCGGATGCCGCCGGTCAGGGTCAGCTTGTCGGTGAGGTCATAGGCAAGCTCGCCGAACAGCGCCTCGTCGCGATCGGTGCGCCGCTGCGCCGTCAACCAGATGGTGCTGGGCCAGCCCGGCACCCCCACCGAGGCCGCCAACCCGTCGATCATCAGGCGCTGGAAGATGTCGTGGCTCTGCTGCTGCCAGAACAGGCCGGCGGTCAGGCGCAGGCGCTTGTCCTGCGGCGAGGTGATGCGCAATTCGTGGCTGGTGCGCGTGTAACCATCCTTCGCCTTGATGTGCTGCGCCGGGTTGACGAAAGCCCCGTTGTCATCCACGAAATACTGGCCGTAGCCATGCAGGGTGTCGTACCAGTAGCCGTAGTCGCTGTAATCGACCTCCGAATCCACGTCGCGCTTGAGGTGCGAGACCACGTAGGTCAGGTCGAAATTGCCCACCTTGCCTTCCACCGTCATCGCCGCCTGGTACCAGCGATCATCGGAGAACTCGGGGTAGAAATGCTTGACCGCCATGTCGGCGCTCGAGCTGTCGTAGCCCATCGCCGGGTTGCCCACGTTGGGGTCCACGCCGGCACTGCCATAAGCCTTCTGCTTCTGGGTGATCAGCTGCGGGGTCACCGTCCAGCGATCATTGATGTTGAACCGCAGCGCCGCACGCATGCCGTAGGTATCGGCGGTGTTGTAGTTCTTTTCCGCGAAGGCGGCATTGTCGGCGGTGATGCCCGAGGTGGGATAGGTACGGGTACCGTGGAGGTTGTCCACGTAACCGGCGTCATGCTTTTCCCAGCCCACTAGGCGCACCGCCGCGGTATTGGCGTGCACCGGCAGGTTGACGAAGCCTTCCAGCACATGGCCGACGCCGCCACCGTCGATGGCATTGGCCTCCACCGCGAACCCCGCGGAGAAACCGGTCGGATCCGGCTTCCGGGTGATGATGCGCACCGTGCCGGCCTGCGAACTGGCGCCGTACAGCGTGCCCTGCGGCCCGGCCAGCGCCTCGACGCGATCGATGTCGTACATGTGGATGTCCAGCGCGCCCGCGATCGTGGTGATGGGCTGCTCGTCCAGGTACATGCCCACGCTGGGCTGCGGGCCGGAATGGTTGCCATCGCCGCCGCTGGCCACGCCGCGCATGTAGACCTGCACGAACCCCGGCCCCGAGAACACGCCGCCGCCGGCGGTGCCGTAGCTCAGGCTGGGGATCAGCTTGGCGTAGTCGGTGAAGCTCTGGACGTTCTGCTGTTCCAGCTGGGTATTGCCCAGCACTTGCAGGCTGATCGGCACCGTCTGCAGGTTTTCCTCGCGCTTCTGCGCGGTCACCGTGACCGCATCCAGCGTGCGCGTTTCCTTGTCCTTGCCGGCCTGTGCGGCGTCCTGCGCCCACGCGGGCGCGGCAAGCACCAGCGCCACGGCGGCCGCCAGGGGCAGTTTGCGCAGCTGCTGTCGCAGTGCGTACGGGTGTTGGTTGTGCGTGATCGTGGACATGCTGGACTCCCCTCCAGGGAAACGACGTGTTTTTGTGTGGCGTTGCGGCTCGGCGGGCACCGGCCCTCCCCGGTGCATGCGTGTTTTTAACACCAAATCGGCAACACCGCTGCCGGTGGCACGGCGGGATAGTGCGCCAACACCGGCCCCAATGCCTCCTTGAGCGCCCCCAGCCACGGCTCGAAGCGCCGCCACTGGTCCACGCCCTCGCGGTTGATCGGCCGCCGTACCTGCTCCGAACTGGCGGTGCGCACTGCCCGGTTGTTTTCGAAAAACCGCAGGCACCGCGCATCGAACGCCAGCCCGCAATGGTCCAGCAACGCACGCACCTGCGCCTCGGTGTCCTCCACCATGTCCTCGTGGAAGACGCGGTGGATGCGCCCCGGCAGCACGGTGTCGAAATGCGCCATCAATGCCACGTAGTCGGCGTAGTAGTGGCCGAAATCGGCCAGGTCGTAGCTGAAGGCCTGGCCGCGGGCGAAATGCTGCTTGAAGTTGGAGAAGCCGCAAGCCAGCGGATGGCGGCGCGCATCGATGATCTTCGCGTTCGGCAGGATCGCGTGGATCAGGCCGACATGGGCGAAGTTGTTCGGCATCTTGTCGATGAACAGCGGCCTGCCCTCGCGCCGCTGCGGCTGCGCGCGACGCAGGTAGTCCTGGCCCAGGGCCGCCAGTTCCGCCGGCGGCAACCGCGCCAGCACGTCGTGGTAGGAGGTGGTTTCCGGATTGCCGTCGCGCTGCCGCAACTCGCGGGTGATGGCGATGATGGCCGGCAGCTCCATGGTGCCTTCCACCTGCGGATGGCTGGACAGGATCTGCTCGATCAGGGTGGAGCCGGCGCGCGGCATGCCCACCACGAAGATCGGATCGGGCGCGGCACAGCCACTGCCGGCCCGCGCCGCGAAAAATTCCGCCGAATACGTGCGCATGGCGCGACGGGTGCGCTCCCGCCCCATCGCCGCGTCGTAGGGCAATTGCCGACGCCGCAGGGCATTGCCGCGGGCGTAGTGGGCGAAGGCTTCGGCGTCCTCGCCGGCATCCTCCAGCGCCTTGCCCAGTGCGAATTCGAATTGCAGGCGCGCATCGTCGTCGAGGTCGACGCGCGCCAGTTGCGCGCGCATGGCGGCGATGTCGCCGGCATCGAAACGCACCGTCTTCAGGTTGGCCAGGCTCCACCACGCGCTGCCGAACCCCGGTTGCAGCGCGATGGCACGACGATAGGCAGCCACCGCGTCGGGGGTGCGACCGGCGGTTTTCAGCGCATGACCGTAGCCCAGCCAGACCGTCCATTGGGTCGGTGCCTGGGCGAGTACCGCCTCGTAATCGGCCAGCGCCGCATCGAAATCACCCAGCTTGCCCTGCACCACCGCATGCAGGTTGCGCAGCGCGGCGTTGTCCGGGTCCTGTGTCAGCAAGGTATCGAGTTCCGCCAACGCCTCGGCGTGACGGTTGCCGCGATTGAGCACGATGGCCAGGTGCTGCCGCGCCGCGGCAAACCCCGGCGCGCGCGCCAGCACCTGCTCCAGCAGCGCGATGGCCTCGTCGTTGCGGCCCAGCCGCGCCGCCAGTTCGGCCAGCATGCGCAGCGCGGCGACATCGGTGGGGTGCCGCGCCAGCCGCGCCCGCAGCCAGGTTTCCGCTGCGGGCACGTCGCCCTGCGCCAGGGCATCGGCGGCGCGCATCAGGTCCGGGTTGCGGGCGCTGGTCTGCACATGCCGCAGGTACGCGGCATTGGCAGCGTCTTCATCGCCGTCCTCGAAATGCAGGTCGGCCAGCGCCAGCCACGCATCGGCCGCCGCGGGCTGCAACCGCAGCGCGTGCTGCACGCTGGTTTTCGCGCTTGCACGCCGGCCCCGCCCGGCTTGCGCGCGCGCCAATGCCAGCCACGCCTGGGCCGCACCCGGCTGCGCCTGCACCAGCGGTTGCAGGATGCCTTCGGCGCGCTCGAATGCGCCCTGCGCATTGGCGGCCATGCCCTGGATCAGCACGGCCCCGGGATGGCCGGCCACCACCTCGAGCACGGCTTCGGCCTGTTCGGCGGCCAACGCCGGCTGCGTATCGAGCAGGCGCAGCGCATGCGCCAGTGCCGCATCCACCCCGGCCGTCGGTGCCGCCGGCATGGCGTCAGCGGACGGCATGCTCAAAGGCTGGCGCCGTCGAAAGCCACGACCTTCAACGTGGACAGCTCCACGTCATCGAGGCAACGCAGGTTCACCACCGCCATTGCCGCGCCGGTCTTGGGATTCATGCCTTCGCTGTACGGCGCCACCCCGCACACCGGGCAGAAATGGTGGCGGATGGCGTGGGTATTGAAGGTATAGGTGGCCACGTCGGCCTCCGGAGTTTCCAGGTGGAACGCCGCGTGCGGGAAAAACGCCAGCAACCCGCCGCGCCGGCGGCACAGGGAGCAATTGCAGTCGGCCGCCGTGGCGATCTCGCCTTCGACGGTGAACGCGATCCTGCCGCAATGGCAGCTTCCATGATGCAGAGCCATCTCATTTCCTCCGTCGAACCGTGACTTGCGGCATGTTGCCACGTCGTCGCCGTTCCCACATCGTTGGACAATTACGCCAGCCCCAGCCGGAGCCCCCATGCACAGCCACCGGGCGATTGCCGCCCTGTCCACCCTGCTCGCCCTGTCTCCGGTTCCGGCCTTCGCCGCAACGTCCGCCGCCATTGCCGCCCCCGCTGCCACCGGCTGCACGGCCATCCCGCTGGCCGGCCGCGATGCCGGCGCGGTGCGTACCGCCAGTGCCGCCAATGCCTGGGGCGGTGCCCGCAGCGGCAAGGAAGCCACCTTGTCCGATCGCGTGGTGCGCTACGCCATCGATGCGGAGCTTGATCCGGCCAAGCACACCATCACCGGCAAGCAACAGCTGACCTGGCGCAACCGCAGCGCGCAGCCGGTGTGCAGCATCTACGTGCACCTGTACCTCAACGGCTTCGATGGCCCCGGCAGCACCTTCATGAGCGAGCAGCGCGCCAGTGCCGGCGGCTTCCGCAGCAACGTCGCCACTGCCGATGGCGAATACGGCTACATCCGCCTCGACAAGGTGGCGCAGAACGGCGCGGCGGCGAAATGGACCTTCGTGCAGCCGGACAACGGCCCGAAAACCGACCGCAGCGTGGTGCGCATCGACCTGCCGCAGGCGGTGGCACCCGGTGCCAGCACCACGCTGGACATCGCCTTCTTCGACCAATTGCCGCGCGTGGTGGCGCGCACCGGCTATTACGGCAGCTTCCACCTGGTGGGCCAATGGTTCCCGAAGATCGGCGTGCTGGAGCTGCCGGGCGAGCGCGGGGCCACCGCGCCGCGCTGGAACGCCCACGAGTTCCACCTGCACAGCGAGTTCTACGCCGATTACGGCAGCTACGACGTGCGCATCACCGTGCCCAAGGGCTATACCGTGGGTGCCACCGGGCAACTGGCCGGCACGCCGGCAGAGCAGAACGGCAAGGTCACCCACCGCTACCTGCAGGACGACGTGCACGACTTCGCGTGGACGGCCGACAAGCGTTACGCGCCGCCGCTGGTCAAGACCTGGAACGGCCCCCTGGGCCCGGTGGAAGTGAAGGTGCTGTATCACCCGGAATATGCCAGCAATGCCGAACCGGTGGCGCAGGCCACCATCGACTCGCTGGCGTATTTCTCGAAGACCCTGGGTGCCTATCCGTACAAGACCGCCACTGCCGTGGTGCCGCCCTATGGCGCCAAGGAAGCCGGTGGGATGGAATATCCCACCTTCTTCACCGCCGACAACACCACCGAAGTGGCACCCGGCAGCCTGGGCCGCTGGATGCTGGATTTCGTCACCGTGCATGAGTTCGGCCACGGTTATTTCTACGGCATCCTGGGCTCCAACGAGTTCGAGGAACCCATGCTCGACGAGGGCATGAACGAGTACTGGGACCAGCGCATGATGTCCTCGCGCAACCAGCTGCTGAACCTCACCCGGCCGTGGCTGCACGCGTTCGGCATCGGCACCTCGCTGACCCCGTTCGACATGGAACGCATCAGCGCCAACCTGGCCGACCCGGCCGACCCGCTGGGCCGCAATTCCTGGGTGCGGCTGTCCGACGGCAGCTACAACACGGTGTATTCGCGCACCGCCACCACCATGCGCCAGATCGAGGCGCTGGTGGGGACACCGGCGATGGAACGGGGCATGCGGCTGTATTACGCGCGCTGGAAATTCCGCCACCCCTCGCTGGCCGACCTGCGCGACGCACTGGCCGAAGGCACCGGCAAGCCGGACATCGTGCATGCCGCGTTCGACGCCACCATCTACGGCACCGGCAAGACCGACGACCGCATCGACAGCCTGGCCAGCGATGAAGTGTTGCCGCTGCCCGGCTACCACGTGTACCGGGGCAAGCAGGTGCTGCTGAGCCGCGCCGCCATCGACAAGGCCATTGCCAAGCGCCGCAAGGACTGGAAGCAGGCGCACCCGAACGCGAAGGACGGCCAGGGTGCGTTCCCGTACCGGACGGTCGTGGTGGTGCGCCGCGATGCGGTCAAGCCGCCGCAGACCCTGCGCATTGCCTTCGCCGACGGCAGCCATCGGGATTTCCCGGTGACGTCGCAGTCCAGCTGGGAACGCTTCGTGCTGGTCACTCCGGTCAAGGCGGTTTCCGCGCAGCTGGACCCGGACCAGTTGCTGCGACTGGATGCCAACAAGCTCAACGACAGCCGCACGCTGGAACCGCAATCGCAGGCCTCGCGCCGCTGGTTCGGTGATTTCACGGCGATGCTGCAATCCTTCTTCACCCTGCTGGCCACGATCTGAGAGGCGCGCCCATGAATGCCAATACCCGCCCGCTTCGTGCCCGCAGCGCCGCCCCGCGCGCCCTGTTCACCGCCCTGCAATGGCGCCTGTTGCTGCTGTGGATCCTTGCCAGCCTGCTGTGCGCATTGCTGGCCGCCCTGCCGGTGAAAACCTGGCTGGGCAGCCTGCTGGATGTCTCCGTGCACGCCCCCGCCATGGCCGCAGGCCAAGCCCCGGCCTTGCTGCTGGATGGGCTGCTGGCGCGCACCGCCCCGATGCAGGTGCTGCTGCGCGGGGCCCAGGACGGTGCACTGTTGATGCTGCTGCTCTCGCCGCTGCTCACCGGGGCCACCGTGGTGGCCGCGCGCAGTCGCAGCGCGCCGGGTTTCGGCGAGTTGCTGCGCGGTGGCCTGAGCGAGTACGGGCCGCTGCTGCGACTGTTGCTGTGGTCGGCGTTGCCGATCGGACTGGCCCTGGTCGTGCTGTCGGCAGCCGTGGGCTTCAATGAAAAAATCCACGAACACGCGATCCTCGAGGCCGATCTCGAGCACGGCCGCAACATCGCCCTCGCCGTCGGTGGCTTGCTGGTGCTGCTGGCACATGCGGGGGTCGAGGCCGGGCGCGGTTGGCTGGCGGCCGATGCGCGCCTGCGCTCGGCGATCAAGGCCTGGTGGCGCGGCACCGGGCTGCTGGCCCGCCGCCCGCTGGCCGTGCTGTCGGCCTACCTGCTGCCCACCGTGCTCAGCCTGTTGCTGGCGGCTTTGCTGCTGGCCTTGCGCGGCCATGTCGGGGCATCCGGCATGGGCGGCTACCTGCTGGCCACGCTGCTGGGTTGCCTGATCGCCGGGGCCCTCGCCTGGGGCCGGGTGGCACGGCTGTTTGCGATGCGCGCGCTGGCCGAAGACGCCCACGGCCGGCGCTGATCCCGCCGGCCATTCAGGCTAAACTGCTTCCCGGGGCCAAACCGGGAAGTACCTCCACGTGTCCATCTTCGATCTGTTCAAGCGCAAGCGTCCTGCCCCTGCGGCAGCGGGGGTGCCTGCCGTGGCATCGCTTCGGGAGACGTCCGCCGGCACCCCGGAGGACGCACTCGCCGAGCTCGACGCGCACAACGGCAACGACCGTCGTGAAAAGGATCGCCGCAACGCGCGCCCCGGCACCCGCATCCTGGTGATCGACGACTCGCCCACCATCGTGGCCCTGCTCAAGCGCATGCTGCAGCAGAACCATTACGACGTCCTGGTGGCCTACGACGGTGAAAGCGGGCTGGAGATCGCCCGCCGCGAAGTGCCCGACCTGATTTTCCTGGACATCGTGCTGCCGGGCATCGACGGCTTCAACGCGTTGCGCACCCTGCGCCGCGACCCCGCCACCAAGGACGTGCCGATCATCATGATCAGCGGCAACGCGCAGGCCACCGAGCAGTTCTACGTGCAGCGCATCGGTGCCGACGATTTCATGAAGAAGCCGTTCTCGCGCCCCGAGGTGTTCAACCGCATCGAGCACTTGCTGGACGACACCGGCACCCCGCGCCATATCAGCCGCACGGCCGTGCGCGCCGAAGCCATCACGCGCCCGGCCGGCTGAACCGCGCCGGGACGCACGCACTGCATCCCGGCCGCGTCATCGCCCGCTACTCCGGCTGCACGTCCACGCGAACCCGGATGCGATCCCCCGGGTTGTAGCTCATGCGCCGGGTGTAGCGACGCCCGTTGTACTCGTAGGTGACGTCGTAGCCGCCGGCATTGCCGTCGTCATAGCCGGGGTAGCCCGAATAGCCATCGCGCACCGGCACCGGGTCGCACACGCGCACGGTGCCATTGCGGGTGTGGCTCTGGTTGTAGATCTCGCGCCCGGCCATCCCGCCCAGCATCGAGCCCACCGTGGTGGTCACGTAGGTGCCGCTGCCGCCGCCCATCTTGCTGCCCAACACCGCACCGGCGATGCCGCCGACGATGGTGGCGGCGGTGCGCCCGCCGTCGCTGCCGGCCCGGCGCTGGCCACCCGCGTAGCCGTAACCGTCATTGTCGTAATAGGTGCTGGCGGTGGTGGTGTCGTGGCAACGCTGGCCATAGCTTCCGGTATCGCGATAGCCGCCATCGGCCAGGACCGGGTCCACCCGGATCACCCGCGCGTAGTCGCGATAGACATCGCCGCCGGAATTGCCCGCATTGCCGTAATCGCCGCGTCCATAGCCGTCGTAGCTGGACTGGGCCAGCGCGCTGCTGCTGCCCAGGACCAGGCCCGCAGCCAGCAAGGTGATGACGAAACGCTTCATGATGGTCTCCCCGCAACCGGGAAATGGGAAAGGGTCCGGCGCACGCCCACACTGCGGCGCGCCGCTTGACGCAAAGCTGAATACCGGCCGCCACCGAACCCGTGTTCAGCCAACCGACAACTTCCCGCACCCGCATGTTGCAGCGCAAGACGACAACGGCCTTGGCTGCGCTATGGTGGAAGCCCGCCATGACCGCCCGCCGAGCGCCCGCCGCTTCGGCGCACCACGCGGACAGCCATGACGCCACGTCCATTCGCGCGCGAAGGAGGAACGGGCTCATGTCCTACAGCACACACCAGATCCGCAACGTGGCCCTGGCGGGCCACCCCGGCGCCGGCAAGACCACGTTGTTCGAAGCCCTGCTGCATGCCGGCGGCGCACTGCAGACGGCAGGCACGGTCGAACGCGGCAACACGGTTTCGGATTTCGACCCGATCGAAAAGGAACGCGGCCACTCCATCGATGCCGCCATCGCCAGCACCGACCACGCCGGCATCCACGTCAACCTGCTCGACACCCCCGGCTATCCCGACTTCCGCGGCCCCGCACTGGGCGCACTGGCGGCGGCGGATACCGTGGCGGTGGTGGTGGATGCCGATACCGGCATCGCCCACGGCACCCGCAGGATGCTGGAATACGCCCGCCAGCGCGGGCTGTGCCGGGCCATCGTGGTGAACAAGATCGACCACACCGGGCACGATGCCGCGGCCCTGCTGGATGCCCTGCGCGCCGAATTCGGCCCGGAGGTGCTGCCGGTCAACCTGCCCGCCGATGGCGGCACGCGCGTGATCGACTGCTTCGGCAGCCGCGACGGCAGCGCGGCCGATGAGAGCAGCGACCTCGGCCCGGTGGCGGACTGGCACCAGAAGATCCTCGACCAGGTGGTGGAAATCAACGAAACCGTGATGGACCACTTCCTCGACCTGGGCGAAGCAGGCCTGTCCGCCGCCGAACTGCACGACGCCTTCGAGCAATGCCTGCGCGAAGGCCACCTGGTGCCGGTGTGCTTCGTCTCCGCGCGCAGCGGCGCGGGCGTGCGCGAACTGCTGGACATCGCCGAACGCCTGTTCCCGCATCCCGGCGAGGCCAACCCGCCCCCCTTCATGAAGGGCCGCGGCCACGATGCCCGGCCGATCGCCGGCGCTCCCGACCCGGACGCGCACGTCATCGCCGACGTGTTCAAGATCGTCAACGACCCTTTCGTCGGCAAGCTCGGCATCTTCCGCGTCCACCAGGGCACGCTGAAAAAGGACATGCCACTGTTCGTCGACGACGGCAAGAAGCCGTTCAAGGTGGCGCACCTGTTCAAGCTCAAGGGCAAGGAGCACATCGAAATCGCGCAGGCGGTACCCGGCGACATCGCCGCGGTGGCCAAGGTCGACGAACTGCATTTCGATGCCGTGCTGCACGACTCGCACGACGAGGACCACATCCACCTGGCACCGATGCCCTTCCCGCGCCCGATGTTCGGGCTGGCGGTGGAACCGGCCAGCAAGGGCCAGGAACAGAAACTTGCCACCGCGTTGGCGCGGTTGTCCGAGGAAGACCCGGCATTCGTGGTGGAACACCACGCGGAAACCAACGAAACCGTGGTGCGCGGGCTGTCCGACCTGCACCTGCGGGTGATGCTGCAACGGCTGAAGGATCGCTTTGCGGTGGAAGTGAAATCCCACCCGCCGCGCATCGCCTATCGCGAAACCATCAGCGTCCGCGCCGACGGCCACCACCGGCACAAGAAGCAGACCGGCGGTGCCGGCCAGTTCGGCGAGGTGTTCCTGCGCGTCGAACCGCTGCCGCGCGGCCGCGGCTTCGAATTCGTCGATGAAGTGAAAGGCGGCACCATCCCCGGGCAATTCCTGCCGGCGGTGGAAAAGGGCGTGCGCCAGGTGCTGGCCGGTGGCGCGGTGGCCGGCTACCCGATGCAGGACGTGCGGGTGGTGGTCTTCGACGGCAAGCACCACCCGGTGGACAGCAAGGAAGTGGCGTTCGTGGCGGCCGGCAAACGCGCCTTCCTCGATGCCATCGGCAAGGCCCAGCCGCAACTGCTGGAACCCATCGTGGAACTCGAGGTCAGTGCGCCCGAGCAATTCATGGGCGACGTCAGCGGTGGCCTGGCGTCCAAGCGCGCCCGCATCAGCGGTACCGATGCACTGCGTGACGGCGACATCGTCATTCGCGCGCAGGTGCCGCTGTCGGAGCTGGAGGGCTATGCCGCCGAACTGAAATCAGCCACCGCCGGACGGGGCCGCTATGCGCTGGATTTCAGCCATTACGAACCGGTGCCTGCGCAGGTGCAGAAAAAACTGTCGGAAAACTGGAAGCCGCATCCGGAAGAGGATTGAGCCCCGCACGGATGCGTGCCGGCCGGCGCGCATCCGCCTCCGCTACCCGGCGACGCCTGCGATATCGTGGGCGTTTCCATCGCCCCACCGGCACCCCGCATGCACGCCAGGCCCCGGCGCCTCCTGCCCATCACGCTTGCCCTGCTGTCCGCCTGCTCGCGCGCACCCGCGCCGGTTCCGGCACCCGCTGCCCACGCCGCACCCACGGCCACGCCCGCCCCGCGGGCGATGCCTGCGCCGCCCCCCGTGCCGGTGCCCGCGCCTGCCAATGACTGGCTGCTGCCCGGCGAGTTGGGGCCGATGACCACCGAGGCCGAACTGGCGGCCCGTTACGGCAAGGACAACCTGCGCGAGGAAACCCTGCCGGGCGCGGAGGCAGAGCCCATTCCCGCGCTGGTGCTGTTCCCGGACGATGCCGGCAAGCGGCTGGAGCTGGTGCTGGATGCGCAGGACAAGGACGCCCCGATCCAGGAACTGCGCATCCGCGGTGCCGGCAACCAGTGGCACACCGCCGACGGCCTGCATCCGGGCATGACCCTGGCCGAACTGGTGGAACGCAATGGCGCGCCCATCACGTTCTACGGATTCGATTGGGATTACGGCGGCACCGTGCAGGACTGGCACGGCGGCAAGCTGGCGAACCCGCAAGGCGCGCGCCTGTTCCGTCGCGTGCGGCTGGCCGTGCGGGAGGGCGCGGGCGACATCGCCCGGCCCCTGGGCGATGCGGGCTATCGCAGCGACGATCCGCGCTGGCCCGGGCTGGACAAGAACCTGGTCATCGACGAACTGGGCATCAGCTGGCCAGGCGAAGGCGACTGACGGCGCGCTTCAACGCTTGGGCTTGAGCATCGTCCCGGTGCATGTCTTCGCGCCGCAGCGGCAGGCCCAGATCTTCTTCAGGCGCGGCGTGTGGCGCTCGGCCAGGGTGATGCCGTAATCGTAGGTCAGCTCCTCGCCGGGCTTGATCGTGCGGACGGCCTCGATGAACACGCGTGAGCGCTTCGGATCGGCATCGTTTTCCACCAGCACCGCCTCGCAGTTCGGCGCGCAGCTGTGGTTGATCCAACGGGCCGAATTGCCTTCGAAATTGGCATCGATCACCCAATCCTCATTCAGCGTGAACAGGAAGGTGTGGCCGCTTTCGATATCGCCACTGTCGCCGGCATCCACTTCGTCGTGGGTGCGCCGCCGGCCCTTGTATTCGATCAGGCGCTCGCCCTTGGCGATCGCGGCCACGGCGAACATGCCGTTGCCGTGGATGGTGGATTTGCGGGTGGCGATCTTCTTCGGCATCGGGGCAGCGAGCGTTCGGGAAAGCGCATTCTGGCGCAAGCGGAGGCCCGCGTCATCGCCACGGCCACATCCCCCTGTCAGCGCGAAAGCCACCAGAGGGCACCGCTCCAGTACAACGCCATGCCGACGCCGAACAGCGCCCAGAACAGCTTCTTCACGCTGCGCCCCACCCGCCACAGCATGAACAGCGCCCCCCCCACCAGCAGCCATCGCAGCAGCCGCGAGCGTTCCGCACCCGGCGCACTGGTGCTGACACGCTGCATCAGCTCGCCAGCCTGTGCCTGCAAGGTGTCGGCGAAGAATGTTTGCGGCTTGAAGTGGGTTTGCATGGCCTGCTCCTGCGTCCGGATTGGACGCCTCGCATTCTCCGCGGCGTCATCGCCGCCACCACGGCCAACCGTCAGGCATCGCACTTGACACCTGTCACCGATGGTCAACCGGCACCCGTGCAATGCGTTGACAGTGCCATCCCCGACACCACGGAATCCCCGCCATGCGAACCACGATCATCGGCCTTCTGGCGCTGTCCCTGCTCGCCAGCGCCGCCGCGCCTGCACCCGCCCAGCAACGCCTGCGCGAACGCCTCATGCAGCGCATGGAACAGCGTCGTGCGCAAGCGGGCCAGGAGGATCGTGGCCAAGCGTCCGGCTTGCCGGCCGGCACCCGCGTGCAGCGCGACATCGCCTACGGCAGCGACCCCAAGCAGCGCTACGACGCGTACCTGCCGGCGCACCTGCACGCGGATGCACCGATCGTGTTCATGGTGCACGGCGGCGGTTGGCGGCGCGGCGACAAGGCCATGGCCAACGTGGTGGACAACAAGGCCGCCTATTGGCTGGACAAGGGCTATGTGTTCGTCTCGGTGAACAACCGACTGGTGCCGGAGGCCGACCCGCTGGCGCAGGCCCGCGATGTCGCCGCCGCGCTGGCATCCGTGCAGCAGCACGCGCGGCAATGGAACGCCGACCCGGCACGGGTGGTATTGATGGGGCACTCGGCGGGCGCGCACCTGGTGGCGCTGCTCGGCAGTGCGCCCGACACCCTGCTGCGTGCGGCCGGGGCGCAGCGCCCGGTAGGCGTGGTGTCGCTGGACAGCGGCGCACTGGATGTACCGGCGCTGATGTCGCAACCGCGGCTGCCGCAGCTGTATCGGGATGCGTTCGGCAACGACCCGGCGTACTGGCGCGCAGCCTCGCCGCAACAACAACTGGACCGCAACGCCCTGCCCATGCTGCTGGTCTGCTCCAGCACGCGCAACGTCCCCACCTCGCCCTGTGCAGAGGCCCGCAAGTTCGACCAGCGCGCCCGCGACCTGGGGGTGCCGATGCAGGTGCTGCCCGAGGCGCTGCAACACGGCGAGATCAACGCCGACCTGGGCCTGCCTTCGGCCTACACCCGCAGCGTGTCGGACTGGATCGACCGCCGCTTGATGCAGGTCAGGCGCTGAAACTTGGCGGCGGCGGCGTCAAAACGTACAATTTCAGTCCAGATTCAACCCGCCTGCCCCACCATGCTCCGCGTCACCCGGCTCACCGATTACGCCACCGTCGTCCTGACCGTGCTTGCCGCGCGGCCCGATGCCGTGCTCAGCGCACCGGAACTGGCCGACCGCGCCGGGCTGGAGCCGCCCACCGTGGCCAAGCTGCTCAAGCCGCTGGCCGCCGCCGGGCTGGTGGCGGGCTTCCGTGGCGCCAACGGCGGCTACCGCCTCGCCCGCCCCCCCCAGGCCATCAGCCTGGTGGAAATCGTGGAAGCGATGGAGGGCCCGCTGGGCATGACCGAATGCAGCGTGCCCAGCGGCCAATGCGGCATCGAACACAGCTGCGGCGTGCGTGCCAATTGGCGCCGCATCAACGACGTGGTGGCCGAGGCACTGGCCGGCATTTCACTGGCGCAGATGCTGGAACCCCCGCAACGCCCTGCGCGCGGGCGCATCGCCGCCCGCCTGGCGACGGCTTGAGGACAATCCATGAGTGACCAACAAAACGCGCAGATCCACGAACAGCTGGGGCGCAAGTACGACGCCGGCTTCATCACCGACATCGAAACCGAATCGCTGCCACCGGGGCTGAGCGAGGACATCATCCGCGCGCTGTCGGCCAAGAAGCACGAGCCGGAATGGATGACTCAGTGGCGGCTGGAGGCCTACCGCCACTTCCTGACCATGAAGCAACCCGACTGGGCCAAGCTCAAGCTCGGCCCGATCGACTTGCAGGCACTGAGCTACTACAGCGCGCCCAAGGGCCCGAAGTACAAGTCGCTGGACGAAGTGCCGCAGGAACTCATCGACACCTACGACAAGCTGGGCGTGCCGCTGCACGAGCGCGCCAAGCTGGCCGGCGTGGCGGTGGACGCGGTGTTCGACTCGGTCAGCGTGGGCACCACCTTCAAGAAGGAACTGGCCGCGGTCGGGGTGATCTTCACCTCGATGAGCGACGCCATCCTCAACCACCCGGAGCTGGTGAAGAAGTACCTCGGCACGGTGGTGCCGGTGGGCGACAACTACTTCGCCGCGCTCAACTCGGCGGTGTTCTCCGACGGCAGCTTCGTGTTCATCCCCAAGGGCGTGCGCTGCCCGATGGAGCTCTCCACCTACTTCCGCATCAACGCCGGCCACACCGGCCAGTTCGAGCGCACCCTGATCATCTGCGAGGACAAGGGCCACGTGTCCTACCTCGAGGGCTGCACCGCGCCGATGCGCGACGAGAACCAGCTGCACGCCGCGGTGGTGGAACTGGTGGCGCTGGAAGACGCCGAGATCAAGTATTCGACCGTGCAGAACTGGTACCCCGGCGACGAAAACGGCGTCGGCGGCATCTACAACTTCGTCACCAAGCGCGCCGAATGCCGCGGCGCGCGCAGCAAGGTGACCTGGACGCAGGTGGAGACCGGCAGCGCGATCACCTGGAAATACCCCAGCTGCATCCTCACCGGCGACGACTCCACCGGCGAATTCCACAGCGTGGCGCTGACCCACCATTACCAGCAGGCCGACACCGGCACCAAGATGGTGCACATCGGCAAGCGCACCAAGTCGAAGATCGTCAGCAAGGGCATCAGCGCGGGGCGCGGCCAGAACACCTACCGCGGACTGGTGAAGGTCGCCGCCGGCGCCGACGGCGCGCGCAACCACACCCAGTGCGACAGCCTGCTGATCGGCAAGACCTGCGGCGCGCACACCTTCCCCTACATCGAGGTGAAGAACCCCAGCGCCACCGTCGAACACGAGGCGACCACCTCGAAGATCAGCGACGACCAGCTGTTCTACTGCCGCAGCCGCGGCATCGGCCAGGAGGACGCGGTGTCGATGATCGTCGACGGCTTCTGCAAGCAGGTGTTCCGCGAACTGCCGATGGAGTTCGCGGTGGAAGCCAAGAAGCTGCTGGACGTGACGCTGGAAGGCGCGGTCGGCTGATTTTCTCCATCCCCCTGGGGACGGACTCGAAAGAACCTATTGGAAACGCACATGCTCAAGATCACCGACCTCCACGCCAGCGTTGCCGGCAAGGACATCCTCAAGGGCCTCTCGCTCTCCGTTGCGGCGGGCGAGGTGCACGCCATCATGGGCCCCAACGGCGCCGGCAAGTCCACGCTGGGCAACATCCTGGCCGGACGCGACGGCTACGAGGTGACCGCCGGCACGATCGAGTTCGACGGCAAGCCGCTGCTGGAGCTGGAACCGGAAGAGCGCGCCGCCGCCGGCGTGTTCCTGGCCTTCCAGTACCCGGTGGAAATCCCCGGCGTGAACAACACCTACTTCCTGCGCGCCGCCTACAACGCGCAACGCAAGACCCGCGGGGAGCCCGAGCTGGACTCGATGCAGTTCCTCAAGAAGGTGCGCGAGAAACTCGCGGTGCTGCACCTGAAGGACGAGCTGCTGCATCGCGGCGTCAACGAAGGATTTTCCGGCGGCGAGAAGAAGCGCAACGAGATCTTCCAGCTGGCCCTGCTCGAACCGAAGCTGGCGATCCTCGACGAAACCGACTCCGGCCTCGACATCGACGCGCTGAAGGCGGTGGCCGACGGCGTCAACGCGCAACGCTCACCCGAGCGCGCCTTCCTCGTCATCACCCACTACCAGCGCCTGCTGGACTACATCAAGCCGGACGTGGTGCACGTGCTGGCCGGTGGCCGCATCGTCAGGACCGGCGGCCCGGAGCTGGCACTGGAACTGGAAGCACACGGCTACGACTTCCTCAAGGCCGGGGCCGTGCCCGCATGAGCGCGCTGCTGGATTCACTGGCCGCCGGTATCGACGCCGACGCCGATACCGGATGCCGCGCACTGCTGGACGCGGTGCTGCACGACGGGCTGCCGCAGCGCGCGGAACGCTGGAAGTACACCTCGCTGCGCGCACTGGAACGCCGCAGCTTCACGCCGGCGCAGGCGGTGGCCATCGAGGCCGCGCAGTTGGCCGCCATTCCCGCGCCGCGCATGGTGTTCGTCAATGGCCATTACGACACCGTGCTCAGCGACCTGGCCGGGCTCGTGGCCGGCATCGACGTGCGCCCGCTGTCGACCCTGCCGCACGCAGGTGCGCCGGTGGCCGCCGACGCGCTCCCGCACGATGCGCCGTTTGCGCGACTGAATGCCGCATTGGCGCGCGAAGGCGTGGCGGTTGAAGTCCATGCCGCCATGGCGATGGAAACGCCGCTGCACGTGGTGAGCGTCGGCGCCCCGCAGGACGGCGACGCCGCCTGGCACCTGCGCCACCGCATCGTGCTGCACGAGGGTGCGCGCCTCACCCTGGTCGAGCACGAGCTGGCCACCGGCGAGCACGCCCACCTCGGCAATGTGCTGCTGCAAGCAAGCGTGGCGCAAGGCGCACGCCTGGTGCACGTGCGCGTGCAGGACGCCGCCGCGCGCGCCAGCCTGTTTGCCCGCACCGATGTGCTGCTGGCGCAGCAAGCCGATTACCAGCGCATCGACCTGGAACTGGGCGCGGGGCTGTCGCGTCATGAACTGAATGTGCGGCTGGAAGGCGGCAACGCCTCGCTCACCGCCAACGGCGTGCTGCTGGCCGATGGTCGCCGCCACGTGGAGACACGGCTGGGCATCGATCACCTTGCCCGCGACAGCCGTTGCAATCTGACCTGGCGCGGGCTGGCCGGGCAGCGTGGACGGGTGGTGTTCCATGGCGGCATCGCCATCCACCCAGGTGCCGACGGCACCGAGGCGGCGCTGTCGAACAAGAACCTGCTGCTGTCGGCCGATGCCGAGATCGACACCCAGCCGGTGCTGGTGATCGATGCCGACGAAGTGAAGGCCGCGCACGGCGCCACGGTTGGCCAGCTTGATCCCACCGCGCTGTTCTACCTGCGTTCGCGCGGGCTGCCGGAAGCACAGGCGCGTGCCATGCTCACCGGCGCGTTCTGCCGCGAAGTGGTGGGCGGCATCGGCGACGGCCCCACCCGTGCGCTGGCCGACGCCGCACTGGACCGCGCGTTGGCGAGGCTGGGAGCGTGCGCGTGAACGGCGAAGGGCACCCCCTCCCCACCCCTCCCCTGCACGCAAGGGAGAAAGTGGACAACATCGACTGGGCGGCGGTGCGCGGCGACTTCCCGCTGCTGCAACGGCAGGTGCACGGCAAGCCGCTGATCTATTTCGATGCCGCCAATACCGGGCAGAAACCCGAGGCGGTGATCGCCGCCACCGACGATTTCTACCGGCGCCACAACGCCAACGTCAGCCGCGCGGTGCACGCGCTGGGCACCGAGGCCACCGAGGCCTACGAAGGCGCGCGCGGCAAGCTGGCGCGCTTCTTCAACATCCGCAGCGACGAATTGATCCTGTGCAGCGGCACCACCTTCGCCATCAACCTGGTGGCGTATTCGTGGGGCCTGCCGCGGCTCAAGGCCGGCGATGCCATCCTCGTCACCCGCATGGAGCACCACGCCAACATCGTGCCGTGGCAGCTGATCGCCCAGCGCACCGGCGCGACCATCAAGGTGGCGGAACTGCTGCCCGACGGCAGCCTCGACCTCGACGCGCTGCGCGCCGCGATGACGCCCGAGGTGAAGCTGCTGGCGCTGGCCCACGTCAGCAACGTGCTGGGCACCGTCAACCCGGTGGCCGAGATCTGCCGCGAGGCACGCAAGCGCGGGATCACGACGGTCATCGATGGCTCGCAGGCCGCGCCGCACATGCCGGTGGACATCGCCGCGGTCGGCTGCGATTTCTACGCCATCACCGGCCACAAGATGAGCGGGCCCACCGGCACCGGCGCGCTGTGGGCGCGCCGCGAACACCTCGATGCGATGCCGCCGTTCCTCGGCGGTGGCGAGATGATCAAGGAAGTGCGTTTCGACGGCACCGTGTTCAACGAGGGCCCGCACAAGTTCGAGGCCGGCACGCCCAACATCGCCGGCCACGTCGGCCTGGGCGCGGCGGTGGACTATCTATCCGCGCTCGGCATGCCCCGTATCGCGGCGCGCGAACAAGCGCTGCTGGCACACGCCACCGAAGAATTGCAGAAGATCGAAGGCCTGCGCATCTTCGGCAACGCCCCGCACAAGGCCGCGGTGATCAGCTTCGCGATCGCCGGCACGCACTCGCACGACCTCGCCACCCTGCTCGATCTGGAAGGCGTGGCGGTGCGCAGCGGCCAGCACTGCGCGCACCCGCTGCTGCAAT
Organism: Thermomonas sp.; assembly: GCF_041905325.1. Lineage (GTDB taxonomy): Bacteria > Pseudomonadota > Gammaproteobacteria > Xanthomonadales > Xanthomonadaceae > Thermomonas. The sequence goes on from NZ_JAYRLK010000001.1 coordinate 107,196, forward strand.
GGCTGGGCGTGGGCACCACCTGCCGCGCCTCGCTGGCGTTCTACAACACCCACGCGGAAATCGACGCCTTCATCGTCGCCCTGCACAAGGTGCGCAGGCTGCTGGGCTGAACCGGCCACGCGCCGCAACGGAAAAAGGCCGGGTTGCCCCGGCCTTTTTCTCGTCTGCCACGCAGACGGCGGATTACTTCACCAGACGCAGCGCGAACGGGTAGCGGTAACTCTCGCCCTTGTTCACCGCGATCCCGGCGAGGATGCAGAAGATCAGGTTGGCCAGGATCACCAGCGGGATGATCAGGAAGCCGATCAGGATCGCCATCAGCACCGAGCCGGCCACGTAGGCGATCGCGATGGTGATCTGGAAATTCAGTGCCTCCACCGCCTGTGCGGTGAGCCACGCCTTGTCGGCCTTGTCCTTGTTGGTCAACCAGATGATCAGCGGAACGATGAAGCCCAGCAGGATGCCGGACAGGTGGGTGAGCATGGCAAGGTTGTGGTCTTCGGACGAAGAGGTGACGTCGTTCATTGCGGTGGTTTCCCGGGTCATCGCGCGGATGCGCAGTCGGGGAAGAGTACGCGATTTCGGCCCCGTTCCGGCCATCCATGGCGGCCTCTCATGCGCGCAGCAGACCCGGAAACGCCGGCACCGCCGCGCTGTCCGGAAACACGGTTCTCGCCAGCGTCGCCGCCGCCAGGTGCAGGTGGTCGTGCAGCACGCCCTTGAACAGCCCGCGCATGTCGGTGGTGGCCAGCACGTCGCGGCCCTCGTTGAGTTGCTGCTTGCCCAGCCCGGGCCATTGCCCCGCCACCTTCCCGCCATTGACCGCGCCGCCGGCCAGGAAGGACACGCCACCGGTGCCGTGGTCGGTGCCGCCGGTGCCGTTGATGGCGGCGGTGCGGCCGAACTCGGTGACCACCGCCACCACGGTATTGGCCCAGATGGGCTGCGCGCCGTCATGAAAGGCGCGGATTCCGGCATCCAGCTCGGCCAGTTTGCGGTCCAGCACACCCAGTTCGCCACCGTGGGTATCCCAGCCGGTGTCTTCGACGAAGCCGATCCGCGGGCCATCGGCGGCCGCCATGAACCGGGCGGCCGCCGCCATTGCCTGCGGCAGTCGCAATGACCCGCCGTTGCCGGCCCGCATGCCCTCCTTGCCGGTGTCGATCTCCGCAAAGGTGGAGGCCAGCGCCGGGTCGGCGGCGTACAGCAGCTGCAACTGCTGCCAGAGGATCGGGTCGATGCGGCCACCCAGCGGGGGCGACCAGGTCCCGACATCCCCCTGGCCGCGCATCGCCAGCGGCATCACCGCGGAGATCGCCAGCCCCTTGCCGCCTGGCAGCGCCGCCACGCAGCGGTTCAACCAGCCGGTGCCGCCGCCGCTGCCACTGTTGCCGTTTTCCACGCAATCCTGCGCTTCGAAATGCGAACGCTGCCGATACGGCGGGGCCACCGCCACCACCGGCAGCAGTTGTTGCTGCGCATGCAGCCCGGCCATGAAGCCAAGCGCGCCATGCAGGGCGAAATCGCTGTCCAGCCGCAGGCTCTGCGGCTGCCCCTTGCCGGCCACGAACTCCCCACGCAGCGCGGCATAGGCCGGGTCCCCCGGTACTTGCAGCGCGTGCAGCCCGTCCAGCCCGCCGCGCAGCAGCACCAGCAGGAAGCGGGTCGACGCATGGCCGGTGGCGGCCAGCGCGAACTTCGGCAGCGCTGCCAATGCCAGTGCACTGGCCCCCAGCCCCAGGAAACCGCGGCGATCGAGTTGCATGGTCAGCTCCTCCATTGGAAGGCAGGGCTGGCCAGCAGCAGCGCCACCCCTTGTTGCACGGATTCGGCACGCCGCAGCGCAGCGGCGGTTTGCGCATCCAGGCCGCTGCCCAGCGCCATGCCGCCCAACGCCAGCGGGGTGATGCCCTGGCTGTCCGGAAGCCGTTCCGCGATGGCCTGCGCCGCCTGCACGCGCTTGAACAGCGCATCCGGCCCACCCCAGTCGGCGGCCACGTCGCCAAACCCGGCCGGCGAACGCGGCTGGAACACCGGCTGGCCCAGTTGCGCCTGCAAACGTACCGCCATCGCCAGCACGTCCTGTCCCGACAAGCCGCAGGCACGCAGCGCGGACACGCAGAAATCATCCGGCGTCTTGAACTTGCGCGCGTCCGGCTGCCAGGCGGCATCGTCGTCCAGCATCGCCCGATACACCGTGGGCAAATGCCCCTCGCTGTCCAGCCACGCCTTCGCCATGCGCTGCACCAGCGTGGGCGGCGGCGCATCGGCGATGAAATGGCGTGCCAGTTGCAGCGAGACATGCCGGGCGGTGGCCGGATGCACGGCCAGCATGTGCAGGATGGCGACGCCCTGTTGCTCGCCCTCCTGCCCGAAGCGCCTGTGCAGCACCTGCCGCGCGCCCGGCTGGTGGGCGGCGGCACGGAAGGCGAACACCTCGCGCCCCGGTGCTTGCGGCGCGGCCAACCCCCAGCCGGTGATGGCGCGGGCGAACTCCACCACGTCGCCCTGGGTGTAGCCACCCTCCACGCCCAGCGTGTGCAGCTCCATGATTTCGCGCGCAAGATTTTCGTTGAGCCCGCGCGCGGAGGCACCGGGCTGGCGGCCGGCGCGTCGCCTTGAGGCCACCCCCAATCGGGAATCGGCCCCGATCGACTGCACGTTGTCGAGGTACACCAGCATCCCCGGATGCCGCGTCACCGCCAGCAGCAGGTCGACAAAGCGGCCACACAGCCGCGGGCGGATCGCCTCGCGTTCCATCGGCCCGGCAAACGGCGCGGCACGCCCCTTGTCCACCGAAATCGCGAAATGGTTCGACCAGAACCGCACCAGCCGTTCGCGGAAGCCGTCATCGCAACCCACCGCCACGCCCTGGCGCACCACCAGCTCGCGCTGCAGGGCCTGCCGTGCTTCCCGCTGCGCCGCTTTTTTCGCCGCCAGCAGCGCCGGGTCCGTGGCCGCGCCCCGGGCCTGGCCACGCTGCATCCGCAAGGCATGGAACGCATCCAGAGTGGCGCGGCTGTCGGGCAATTCCGCCAGCGCGGCGGGCAGCGGTGCAGGCTGCAACTGCGTCTGCAACCATCCGCGTGGATCGCTGCCGATGACCTGCCAGTCACCCGGGCGCGCGCCCAGCCCGAACCGGTTGGCCGCGCTGGCCGCCTGCATCGAAGTCATCGCATGTGCTCCAGTGGGAACACCCTGCCAACGCGCCCAGCCGGGTCGCGGTTGACTCCCGCCGGATTACGATTTCGTCATCTTCAGCCGGTGCCCGCCACCGTCATCCGGCCGATCAGGATCGACCCGGTGCGCACGTGCGAGCGCGTATCCACGTCGCTGCCCACCGTTTCGATGGCGGCGAACATGTCCTTCAGGTTGCCGGCAATGGTGATCCCGTCGACCGGATAGGCGATCTCGCCGTGTTCCACCCAGAACCCGGCGGCACCGCGCGAGTAATCGCCGGTGATGGCGTTCACGCCCTGTCCCATCAACTCGGTGACCAGCAGCCCGCGCCGCATGGCCTTGATTTGCGACGCCAGGTCGCCGGCGTTGGCCTTGACCTGGAGGTTGTGGACGCCACCGGCATTGGCGGTGGTGACCAGGCCCAGCTTGCGCGCCGAATAGCTGCCCAGAATGTAACGCTGGACGATGCCATCCTCCACCAGCATCGACCGACGGGTGGCCACACCATCGCTGTCGAAGGACGCGGAGCGGAACCCGCGCGGCAGGAACGGATCTTCCTCGATGGCGAACCAGCCGGGGAACACGCGGGTGCCGACGCTGTCCAGCAGGAAACTGGCACGCCGGTACAACGCGCCGCCGGAGACCGCGCCGATGTAGCCGCCCACCAGCGAGCGCGCCATCTCGGCATTGAACAGCACCGGTACCTGCCCGGTGGGCAACTGCCGCGGGTCCAGGCGCTCCAGCGTGCGCTGCGCGGCCTTGCGGCCGATGGCCTCGGGCGACGCCAGGTCGCCCTGCGCCAGCGCCACGTCGTACCAGCCATCGCGCTGCATCGCCTCGCCGCTGCCGGCGATCAACGTGCAACCGAGGCTGTAGGACGTGTGGCGTTCGGCGCCCAGAAACCCGTGCGAATTGGCATACACGCTGAGCGCGGCGGAGCAACTCATGGCGCCGCCATCGGAATTGCCGATGCGCGCATCCACGCCCCGCCCGGCGGCCTCGCAGGCCAATGCCAGGTCGATCGCCCGGTCGGCATCGAACGCGGCCGGATGCCAGCTGTCGAACTCGCGCAGGGTCTGCGCCATCAATGCCGCATCGGCCAGCCCCGCGCAGGGGTCCTCCTCGGTGTGGCGGGCGATCGCGCAGGCCTGCGCAACCGTGGCAGCCAGGCTGTCTTCGCGCACGTCGGCGGTACTGGCATTGCCCTTGCGCTGGCCGAAGTACACGGTGATGCCCACCCCGCGGTCGCGGGTGGCTTCCACGGTTTCCACCTCGCCCATGCGCACGTTGACGTTCAGTCCGGCATCCTCGTTGCACACCACCTCACACTGGCTGGCCCCGGCGGCGCGGGCGCGCTCCAGCAGCTGCCGGGCCACGACGGACAGCCGTGCCAGCCGTGCGTGGCTGTCGTCGGTGGAAAGGGCGATATCGGGAGAAGACATGGGCAATGGCTCGTTGTTCAATGGATTATCCTGTGCGAATGCGAGGACATGACGAAGAGACCGGTGAATTCCTGAGCCCCAGCCGCAGCGCGCAGCGCCGCGCGGCACTGGACGTTCTGGAACTGGGTGAGCAACTGGCGGCGCTGAGTACGGCGCAGCTGGGACGCTTGCCGATCCCGGAAGAGCTGCTGCCGCACATCCGCGACACCCAGCGCATCACCTCGCACGGGGCCCGCAAGCGGCAACAGGCCTTCCTGGCCAAGCAGATGCGCAAGCTGGACGACGCCGTGCTGGACGCGATCCGCGACGCGATGAGCAAGGACGGCGAAGCCGCGCGCCGCGAGACCGCCGCGCTGCATCGCGCCGAAGCGTTGCGCGATGCGCTGCTGGGCGACGACGGCGATGCCGCGCTGACCGACCTGCTGGCCGCGCATCCGCACGCCGACCGCCAGCAACTGCGCCAGCTGCTGCGCAACGTCCGCGAGGAGCGGACGAAAAACAAGCCGCCGCGCGCGTTCCGCGAGCTGTTCCGGGTGCTGCGGGAGTTGATGGCGGAAGCCGGCGACGCCACCGGCGACGATGACGCATCGCTGGACGACGACGCCTAATGCCGTCATTCCCGCGAAGGCGGGAATCCAAGGACGTTGCTTTTGCTTCCATCCAACCATGGAAAACAAAGTCCATGGATTCCCGCCTTCGCGGGAATGACGGGCAAAAGCACTCACGCCTGCGTCCCGCCCACCGTCAATTCCGAAATCAGCAAGGACGGCTGGCCCACGCCCACCGGCACGCTCTGGCCGTCCTTGCCGCAGATGCCGACGCCGTCGTCCAGCGCCAGGTCATGGCCGATCATCGCCACCTTCTGCATGGTTTCCGGGCCGTTGCCGATCAGGGTGGCACCCTTCACCGGCGCAGTGATTTTGCCGTCTTCGATCAGATAAGCCTCGGTCGCGGAGAACACGTATTTGCCGCTGGTGATGTCCACCTGGCCGCCGCCGAAGTTGACCGCGTACAGGCCTCTCGATACCGAGCGGATCATTTCCTCGGGGTCATGGCTGCCGGCGCGCATGTAGGTGTTGGTCATGCGCGGCAGCACCAGGCTGGCGAACGACTCGCGGCGGCCGTTGCCGGTGGGCGCCATGCCCATCAGGCGGGCGTTGTGGGTGTCCTGCATGTAACCGACCAGGATGCCGTCCTCGATCAACGTGATGCAGGACGTCGGCGTGCCTTCGTCGTCGATGTTGAGCGAACCGCGGCGGCCGGCCAGGGTGCCGTCGTCGACGATGGTCACGCCCTTTGACGCCACCCGCTGGCCGATGCGACCGGCGAAGGTGGAGGTGCCCTTGCGGTTGAAGTCGCCTTCCAGCCCGTGGCCCACCGCCTCGTGCAGCAGCACGCCCGGCCAGCCATGGCCCAGCACCACCGGCATGACACCGGCGGGGGCGTCAATGGCGTCCAGGTTCAGCAGCGCCTGTCGCAGCGCCTCGCGGGCGAATTTTTCCGGCTGGTCGTCAGCCAGCAGCTCGGCATACGAATAACGGCCACCGAAGCCGGCGAAACCCGATTCGCGGCGACCGCCGTGCTCCACGATCACCTGCACGTTCATCCGCACCAAGGGCCGCACGTCACCGGCCAGCACGCCGTCGCTGCGCGCCACCAGCACGGTGTCGACGCCGCCGGTGAGGCTCACCATCACCTGCCGCACGCGCGGGTCCAGCGCCCGCAACAGGCCATCGACGCGGCGCAGCGCTTCCACCTTGGCGGCGTTGTCCAGCCCGTCGATCGGGTCCAGCGCCGGATACAGCACATGGCCATGGCCACGCGCGATCGCCTGCGGCGGGTGTTCGCGGCCATCGCGGGCGATGGCGCGTGCAGACTGCGCGGAGGCCAGCAGCGCCGAGGCATCGAGCTCATCGGAATAGGCGAAGCCGGTCTTCTCGCCGGAGATCGCACGCACGCCCACGCCTTGCTCGATGCTGTGCGAACCGCTTTTGACGATGCCGTCCTCCATGCTCCAGGCCTCGCGGCGGGCATGCTGGAAATACAGGTCGCCGAAATCGATCCCCGGCCCCAGCAGCGCGGCAAACGTGCGCTCCAGCGCAGGGGTATCAAGGCCGGTGGGGGCCAGCAGGCGGGTTTCGGCGATGGATAGATGGGGCATGGGGGTGTCCTGGATGGGAATGTCGTGGCGATCCGCGCGCAATCAATCGCCCTGCCCGCGCTTCGCGTCGGCCTGCACCGATGCATCGCGGGCGATGGTTTCCACTTTCGGTGCCGACCACGGCCCGGTGACGTGGTAGGTCTTGGCGCCGATATTGCGCATCGGCTTGTCCAGCACCGCGTTGGCCACCGCGCCCACCGCAGCACCCACCGGGCCACCCGCCAGCGCGCCCACCGCCGTCAGCAGGCCGGCGGATTTCGGCATCACGTCCACGGTCTGGTCGAAACGCTGGTTGCGCAGGTCGGTATCCCCCCGCACGAGGAGGGTGGCAGCCGGGCCACGCACGGTGAGGTTGTCGGTATGCAGGCTGCCGCCGCCCAGGCGGGCATTGCCCTGGATGCGATCGAAGGCAAAGCCCTTGCTGAAGAAATCGCTGAAGTCCAGCGTCAGCCGGCGACGCAACTGGGCCACGCCCAGCAGGCCCAGCACGCGCCCGGCCCCCGGCTCCAGTTCCAGCAGGTGGCCATCGCGTGCATCCAGCGCCAGTGCGGCATCCAGCGTGACGGGATTGAAATCATCGGGGCCACCACGCCACGCCGCCTGCATGCCGAAGCGGCCCTTGCCGCCCGCCACCTGGCCGCCCATCCCCAGCCCGGCCAGCAGCTTGCCGATGTTGTCGCTGTCCACTTCCAGCTTGAGCTGGCTGCGCTCCGCCGCGCCGCGCCCGCTCCAACCGCCACTGGCGGACAGACGCTGCTTGCCGCCGCTGGTGGAGAACTCGTCCATGCGCAGCCCCCCGGGCACCGGGCTGCTGCGGAAACGCGCACTGCCCATGTCGACGCTGCCGAAGCGCAGGTCCGCCACGTCGAACTGCAAGGGCGGGATGCGCACCGGGTCGATGGCCAAGGCCCCGTTGGCCACCGTTGCGGGGGGTGCCGATGGCGTCGCCAGCGCCATGGCCGGCACGCCCCAGTACAAGCGGTCGAAACGCCCACTCACCAGCGCGCCCTCCTGTGCCGGCACCAGCAAGCTGCCGGCGATGCCATCGCCCTGCACCTGCACCGCGGTGCCATGCCCCACCGGTGCCATCTGCAAGCGTGCCGCAGTGAAATCCGTGCCCAGCAACCGCAAGGTTTGCGCCTGTACGTCGATGCGTTGCAGCGGCAGGTCATTGCCGCCGCGACTGCCGCCCACCAGGCTGATCCAGTCCAGCGCATCCAGCCGGCCCACCTGCCCGGTCACCACCAGGCCGCGCGCCGGTGGCGGGCCCGCCGCCTCGCCGCCCAGCTGCACGCGCAAGCCGGTCTGGCCATTGCTGCTGCGGCTGCGCAACGCCAGCACGTCGCCCAGCCTGGCGCTGATCTCGCCCCCTTCCGGCGGCAGGCGCAGGCTTACCTCGGCCGCCAGTGGTTGTGCGGCAGGCTTGTACAGGGGCGCGGGCAGGTCGATCGCAGTGCCCACCAGGTTCGAGCGCAATTGCAGGCTGGCCGGTGGGGTGGCCGTGCCGGCCGCACGCGGCACCGTCACCGCCACGCTCCAGGCCGAGCGACCGCCAACATGCGGCGCCAGCCAGTCCAGGTTGCCGGCCTTGCGCAGCAGGGCATCGATATCGGCCTGGGTCTGCAGCTGCGCCTCGAAGGCCTGCGCGGCGTCGCGCACGTGCGGCCCCGCACGCAGCGACAACACCCCGGGCGCACCTTCGCTGCGCACCTGCAAGCCCTCGGCCACGAAACCGCCACGGTCGAAGCGCGCCTGCCCATGCACCCGGTCGAAATCCAGGTTCCAGCGGGTTTCGCGCAGGCGCACGCCCGCCAGCGCCACGGTGCCATCGATCACCGGCGGCAACGGCTGGTCGTGATGCAGCGGCAACGCCATCTTGAACGTCGCCTGCGCCAACCCGCCCGCGCGCAAGGCATCCAGCGTGCTGGCGTATTCCTTGTGCAGCGGGCTTTTGCGCAACATCACCAGGAAGCTGGCGGCATCGCCGGCCGCCGCCGCATCCACGTCCAGTTCGGCCTGGCCGAAACGGGCGATGCCGGCCTGCAACCGCGTCACCGGCACACCCGCCAACTGGGCGCTGCCGTTCACGGTGAAGCCATCCGCCACGAAGCTGACATCGGCATGCATGCGCTCGGCCGCCGGCCACTCCGGCTGGAACTTCACGGTGCCGTTGTCGATCCGCGCATCGGCGCGGAACACGCCGGCACCGGCCATGCCGGGTTCGTTGCGGAACGGCCAATCATCCAGGTCCCCCGCCACCACCGCATGGATGTTGCGCAAGGTGCCGGCCTGCAACGCCGCATCCAGCCACGCCACCGTGGCCTTGGGCATCAGGTGGTGGATCCAGAACCCGTGCGCCATCGCCATCGGCGCATCGCCGATGTCGGCGGCGATGTCCAGGTGCGGGTGGGTGCCGTCGTTCTGGAAACCGATTCCCCCGCGCGCATGCACCTGCAACGGCCCGCCGGCGATCGCGAGCCCCGGGGTCTGGACGGTCCAGCCGGTACCCGCGCGCCACACCACCACCTCGCCATCGAGGGTGAACGCATGCGGCACGCCGAAGCCGGCCGGCCAATCGAACACCACCTGCGCGCGGTTGTCGAAACGCAGGCGCAGGCCGTCCTGGTCGGCCTGCAGCCACCCGCCCACGCCACGCATGCCGGGTGCATGCCCGACCGGGTCGAAGCGGAAGCCGCTGATGCGCGCGCGCGCGCGCAGCGCGCCACCGCGTTCGCCCTGCACCACCACGTCCTGCAGCAACGCATCCGGTGCCGCCACCAGCAACCAGCGCCGCGTGCCCGCTGGCAACACGTTGCCCATGCTGGCCAGCTGCAACAGCGGCGCGGCCTGGACCTGCCGGGCCCACAACCCGGGATGACGACCGCCCGCCACCGTCAAGCCATCCAGTACCTGCGGTTGCACGCCGTCGCCGAAGCGCAAGCGCGTGGCGCGTGCGCGCCAATCCTGCACGCTGCCGGCCCAGGCGGCATCCAGCGACAACGTGCCCAGCGCGCGCGTCACCGCCGGCTGGTCCGGGGCCGCAGCCGCGAGCAGGCGCACGCCCTCCAGATCGGCCACCGCACGCAACGCCACGACGCGGCGCGCATGCAACCGCGCCCAGGCCTGCGCCTTGCCCTGTCCCGCCAGCAGCGATGCACCGGCGAATTGGAGCTTGCCGGCCAATTGCGACAGGTCGGCATGGCCGGTGCCGGCGTACAACAGGCCGTTGCCTTGCCGGCGATCGAGGTCTGCCGCCACTTCGAAGGGCGCCGCGCCCGCATCCAGCCACGCCTTCGCACCGGCGCGCACGCGCGCGCCATCCACCTGCAAGCGCACATCGATGCGCGGGACGCGCACGTCCACGCCCAGCTCCGGCGCCAGCACGCGCAACCGCGCCTGTGCCAACTGCAATTCGCCCAGATGGGCCAGGTCGTCCAGCGGGTCGCCGCCGTTGGCTTGCCCCGGCAAGCCGCGCACATGCCACTGGCCGTTGGCCTGCCGCTGCAGGGTGAGGTCCAGCCCGCGCAGCCGCAGTTCGGTGAGCGAACGCCCGGGCAGCAGCCCGGCATAGGGGGAGACCAGCAATTCGGCATCGCCGATGGCCAGCGGCACCGGCCCATCGCCCACCCGCAGGTTGCGCAGCCGCAGCAACGGCCCGCGCCGGGTCCACGCGGTATCAAGGTGGTCGAACGCCACCTTGCGATGCGCGCGCGTGCTCAGCCAGTCGGCCACCTGCTGCGGCCGTTGCTGCAACATCGGCAGCATCTGGCTGGCCACCGTGGCCAGCAGTGCCACCACCACCAGCGCCAGCGCCAGTGCATACCACGCACCACGGCGCAGCAGGCGCAGGCGATGGCGCCAGGGCATGATCACGGGGACACCGCTCCCCACCGCGGATCAGAGCAGCACGACATCGAACTGCTCCTGCAGGTACTGCGCGTCGGCCTGGAAGCGGATCGACTTGCCGATGAACTCCTCCAGCTCGGCCACCGCGTTGGATTCCTCGTCGGTGATCCGCGCCACCACCTTCGGCGAGGCGATCACCAGCAGCCGCGCGGCGTCGAACTGGCGCACCGCGCGCACGATCTCGCGGAAGATTTCGTAGGTCACGGTCTCGCCGGTCTTCACCATCCCGCGCCCGCCGCACTCGTGGCAGGGCTCGCACAGCTGGCGTTCGAGCGACTCCACCGTGCGCTTGCGGGTCATTTCCACCAGGCCCAGCGGCGAGAAGTCGTACACGGTGGTCTTGGCGTGGTCCTTCGCCAGCGACTTCTCCAGCGTGCGCAGCACCTGCCGGCGGTGCTCGGCGTCGTGCATGTCGATGAAGTCGATGATGATGATGCCGCCGAGGTTGCGCAGCCGCAGCTGGCGCGCCACCGCCTGCGCCGCCTCCAGGTTGGTGCGGTACACGGTCTCCTCGAGGTTGCGCTGGCCGAGGAAACTGCCGGTGTTCACGTCCACCGTGGTCATCGCCTCGGTCTGGTCGATCACCAGGTAGCCGCCGGACTTCAGTGGCACCTGCTTGTCCAGCGCGCGCTGGATTTCGTCCTCGACGCCATACATGTCGAAGATCGGGCGCGCACCCGAGTAATGCTCGATCTTGTCGGCCAGCACCGGCATGTACTTGGCGGCGAATTCGCGCAGGTGCTCGCAGGTCTCGCGCGAATCCACCTTCACCTTGTCGACGTCGCGGCGGATCAGGTCGCGCACCGCGCGCAGCGGCAGGCTGAGGTCTTCGTAAACACGGGTACCGTGCTGTGCGCTGGCGGCATTGCGCTCGATCAGCGCCCACACCCGGCCCAGGTAGGCGATGTCCTCGGCCAACGCCTCGGCCGGCTGGCCTTCGGCATTGGTGCGCACGATGTAACCATGGCCGGCACCCGCGGCCGTCAGTTCCACCATCAGCGACTTCAGCCGCACGCGCTCCGCCTCGTCTTCGATCCGCGCGGACACGCCGATCACCTTCGAGCGCGGCAACAACACCAGGTAACGCGAGGGAATGCTGATCTGCGTGGTCAGCCGCGCGCCCTTGCTGCCGATCGGGTCCTTCACCACCTGCACCACGATCTCGGCACCATCGCGCAGCAGTTCGGTGATGGGAATCTGCACCTGCGGCGGCGGCGCGATCGGGGCGTCCTCGCCCTCGCCCACGTCCAGCGGGGCGGCGCGGAAGATGTCGTTGGCATGCAGGAAGGCGGCGCGCTCCAGGCCGATGTCCACGAACGCGGCCTGCATCCCCGGCATCACCCGCTGCACCTTGCCCTTGTAGACATTGCCCACCACCCCGCGCTGGCTGCCGCGCTCGATGTGCAATTCCTGCAGCATGCCGTTTTCCACCACCGCCACGCGGGTTTCACGCGGGGTGACGTTGACCAGCAGATCCTCACTCATGACGGCACGCACTCATGGCAACAGCCCGAACTGGCGCAGCAGGCCCGCGGTGGCATGCAGCGGCAACCCCATCACCCCGGAATAGCTGCCGTCCAGCCGCGCCACATGGGCCTCGAACCGGCCCTGGATGGCGTATGCGCCGGCCTTGCCGCGCCATTCCCCGCTGTCCAGGTAACGGTCGATGGCGGCATCGGACAAGGCCTCCACCGTCACCTGTGAGACAACCACCGCCTGCGCCTCGCGCGCGGCCGACAACACGCTGACCGCCGTGACCACCTGGTGGGTGCGCCCGGAAACACGGCGCAGCATGGCGGCGGCATCCACCGCATCGGCCGGCTTGCCGAACACCACATCGTCCAGCACCACCTCGGTGTCGGCCCCCAGCACGCAGACATGCCCCGCGGCGGCGTCCGGCGCGGCCACGACCTTCAGCAGGCCGGCACCGGCTTTCTCGCGCGCCACCCGGCACACGTAATCGACGGCCGGTTCGGTGGCACCCGGCTGTTCGGGGATGTCCAGGTCAAGGATGCCGAACTGCACCCCGAGGCGGGTCAGCAATTCGGCGCGGCGGGGGGATCGCGAGGCAAGATGCAGCATGCCGGCAGTCTAACCCGCAGTCGTCGGCGCACCCCAGCCCCTCGCCGCCGCCAACCCCGTTCCGGCTCACCGGGCGTTCACCCCCGGCAGGCAATCTTCCATCCCATTCCAACGGAGTCCATGATGATGCTGCGCCCCCTGTTGCTTGCCCTCGCCCTTGCCGCCAGCCTGCCCATGACCAGCCACGCCACGCCCGTCGAAACCGGTATCGCGACGCCCCCCACCCTGCTGTCGATCGCCGCGCATGCCGAGGCCAGCCGCGCCCCCGACGTGGCCCGCATCTCCACCGGCGTGATCACCCAGGCCGCCGATGCCAATGCCGCGCTGCGCGACAACGCCGTGCAGATGGACAAGGTGATGGCGGCATTGCGTGCCGCCGGGATCGCCGGCCGCGACGTGCAAACCAGCGGCATCAACCTCAGCCCGCAGTACAAATACGTCGAAAACCAGCCGCCGGCGATCGTCGGCTACCAGGCCAGCAACACGCTGGACGTGAGGGTGCGCGACCTTGGCAAGCTCGGCAAGGTGCTGGATACGCTGGTGGCGCAGGGGGCCAACCAGATCAACGGCCCCAGTTTCGACATCGACCAACCCGATGCTGCCTACGAAGAGGCGCGCATCGCCGCCGTGAAGAAGGCCCAGGCGCAGGCACAGACCTATGCCACCGCACTGGGCATGCGGGTGCTGCGCATCGCCAGCATCAGCGAAGGCGGTGCCAGCCAGCCGCAACCACAGCCGGTGCTGCGGATGATGGCCGCGGGGGCGCCCGCCGCCTACAAGGACACCGCCGTGGCCGCCGGCGAAAACACGGTCTCGGTGAGCGTGGAAATGGTGTTCGAGCTGGGGCGCTGAACGCCCGCAAGCACTCGAGTGCCGAAGCTTCCTGCCGGCCACCGGGGCCGGGCGCGCAAGAGAACGCCCGATCCACCTGGACCCCGGGCTTGGAAACGCCCCGCCCCTGCGGGGCGTTTCGGTATCGGGAACACGCCACTCAGGCGTCTGCGGCGAACACCCGATGGCGCGCGAGCCGCAGATGCACCGCTTCACCCACCGCGAGCGACAGCGCACCGGAATCGAACGCCTCCAGCTCCAGCGCCTGCCCGCCGGCATCGAGTTCCGCGGTGATGCGCCCGCCCAGCCGCTGCACACCGCGCACCCGCGCCGGCAGCGCGTCCGCACCGGGCTCCCCGACGGCGACATCGTGCGGGCGCAGGTACAGCCGCGCCGGACCATCGACCACGTCGGCGGCATCGAGCTCCAGCCCCGCCATGTGGAAGCGCCCGCCACCCACCTCCCCGTGCAACACGTTGGCGCGGCCGATGAACTCGAACACGTAGGGCGAAGCCGGCGCGCGGTAGATCTCGTCCGGCGTGCCAACCTGCTCCACCCTGCCGGCGCGCATCACCACCACCCGATCGGCCAGCTCCAGCGCCTCCTCCTGGTCGTGGGTGACGAACACCGTGGTCTGCCCGGTCTGATCGTGCAGCTTGCGCAGCCAGCGACGCAGTTCCACGCGCACTTTCGCATCGAGCGCGCCGAATGGCTCGTCCAGCAGCAGCACCGCCGGATCGATGGCCAGCGCGCGCGCCAGCGCAATGCGTTGCTTCTGCCCGCCGGAGAGCTGGTCGGGATAGCGCCCGCCGTGCTCCGGCAGTTGCACAAGCTGCAACAATTCCTGCACCCGCCGCGCGATCGTCGCCTTGTCGGGCCGCCGACTGCGCGGCCGGCTGTGCAGGCCGAAGGCGATGTTGTCGGCCACCGTCATGTGCCGGAACAAGGCGTAGTGCTGGAACACGAAGCCGACGTTGCGCTCGCGCAGACTCAGCCGGGTCGCATCGACCTCGCCGAACAGCACCCGCCCGTCATCGGCATGCAGCAACCCGGCGATCACCCGCAGCAGCGTGGTCTTGCCGGAGCCGGATGGGCCCAGCAGCGCCACCAGCTCGCCGGAGCGGATGTCGAGGTCCACGCCATCCAGCGCGGCCACGCCGGGATAGCGCTTGTGCAGGGAGGAAATCGTCAGTTGCATGGTCAATGCCGCCTGTGGGATTGCGCCAGGGCGTCGCCATGGCGTGCTTCAAGCCAGAACTTCAAGACCAGCGTGACCAGCGACAGCCCTGCCAGCAGCGAAGCCACCGCGAACGCGGCGGTGGCGTCGAACTCGTTGTAGAGGATCTCGATGTGCAGCGGCAACGTGTTGGTCATGCCGCGAACGTGCCCGGACACCACCGATACCGCGCCGAACTCGCCCATCGCCCGCGCGCCGCACAGCAGCACGCCGTACAGCAGGCCCCACTTGATGTTGGGCAGGGTCACGCGGCGGAACATCGTCCACGCGCCCGCGCCCAGCGAGCGCGCCGCCAGCTCCTCGTCCGCGCCCTGTTGCTGCATCAGCGGCACCAGCTCGCGCACCACGAACGGGAAGGTCACGAACAGCGTTGCCAGCACGATGCCGGGGCGCGCGAACAGGATCTTGATGTCATGCGCCTGCAACCACTCGTGGAACCAGCCGCCGCTGCCGAACAGCAGCACCAGGCAGAGGCCGGCGACCACCGGCGACACCGCGAACGGCAGGTCGATCAACGCCAGCAGCACGCGCTTGCCGCGGAAGGCAAAACGCGTCAGCGCCCACGCCGCCAGCACGCCGAAGCCGGCATTGACCGGAATCACGATGGCGGCAGTGAGCAGGGTCAGTTTCAGCGCGCTGCGCGCATCGGGCGTCGCCAGCGCCCGCCACCACGCCTGGAAGCCGTCACCGAATGCCGCCCCCAGCACCATCGCCAATGGCAGCAGCACCAGCAACCCCATCGCGGCGACGGCGGCGAGGATCAGCAGCAGTCGCAACCAGGCAGGCTCGCGTAGCGGATCGTGGAAGGACGCCTTCGCCTGCTCAGCCATCGCGACCTCCGCGCCCGAACAGCAGCGGGATCAGGTTGATCGCCAGCAGGCACAGGAACGAAGTGACCAGCAGCAGCGCGGCGATGGCGATCGCGCCGTCGTAGTCGTATTCCTCCAGCCGGATGGTGATCAGCAGCGGCGCGATCTCGGTCTTGTACGGCAGGTTGCCGGCAATGAAGATCACCGAGCCGTATTCCCCCAGCCCGCGCGCGAACGCCAGCGAAAACCCGGTCAGCCACGCCGGCAGCAGCTCCGGCAGCACCACCCGCCGCAGCGTGGTGAAGCGGCCCGCGCCGAGCGATGCGGCCGCCTCCTCCGGTTCGCGGCCCAGCGTCTCCAGCACCGGCTGCAGGCTGCGCACCACGAACGGCAGGCCGATGAACACCAGTGCCAGCACGATGCCCGGTGTCGCATAGGCGATCTTGATTCCGTGCGCCACCAGCAGCTTGCCAACCCAGCCGGACGGCGCGTAGATCGCGGTCAGGGCGATGCCGGCCACCGCCGTCGGCAAGGCGAACGGCAGGTCCACCAACGCATCCAGCAGACGGCGGCCGGGGTAGCGGTAGCGCACGATCACCCACGCCACCAGCGCGCCCACCAGCGCCGCCAGCAAGGCCGCCACGAACGCGGCGGCGAAGCTGAGCGTCAGCGCCGCCTGCACGCGCTCATCGCGGATCACGTGCAGCCAGCCGCGCGTACCCAGCCCGGCCGCACGCACCGCCAACGCCGCCAGCGGCAGCAGCACCACCACGCCCAGCCAGGCCATGCCCAGCCCGAGGCTCAGGCCGAACCCCGGCAGGGGATGCCTGTCGCGCATCCGCCTCGATGCAAATGCTGTTGCACTCACTGGAAGTCATCCATGCGCTTGGAGGCGCTCGAAAGGATCGCCATCCCCGCCTTCGCGGCAATGACGAGCAAAAAATTCCGCATCCGCGCTTACGGCTTGTAGATGCGGTCGAAGAAGCCGCCGTCGGAGAAATGCTCGGCCTGTGCCTTCTTCCAGCCGCCGAATGCGGCGGCGATGGTCACTTGCCGCACCGGCGGAAACTGCGCCAGCAGCTGCGCGGGCACGCCAGCGGGCTGCGATGGCCGGTAGAAGTTGCGCGCGGCGATCAATTGCCCCTGCGGCGAATACAGGTAGCGCAGATAGGCTTCCGCCAGCTTGCGGGTGCCGTGCCGGTCCACGTTCCTGTCCACCCACGCCACCGGCGGTTCGGCCTTGATGCTGATCGACGGCGCGACGACCTCGAACCTGCCGCGCAATTTCGGATCCTTGAGGGTCAACAGCGCCTCGTTCTCCCACGCGATCAGCACGTCGCCGATGCCGCGCTCGACGAAGGTGGTGGTCGCGCCGCGCGCGCCGGTGTCCAGCACCGGCACGTTCTTGAACAGCCGGGTCATGTACGCCATGACCTTGCCGCCGTCGCGGTATTCGCGCGACGCCCAGGTCCACGCCGCCAGGTAATTCCAGCGCGCGCCGCCCGAGGTCTTGGGATTGGGCGTGATGACGCCGACGCCAGGCTTCGCCAGGTCGCCCCAGTCCTTGATGCCCTTCGGGTTGCCCTTGCGCACCAGGAACACGATGGTCGAGGTGTAAGGCGCGCTGTTGTGCGGCAACCGCGACTGCCAGTTGGCGGGCAGCAGCTTGCCCTTCTCCGCCAGCGCATCGATGTCCGCCGCCAGCGCCAGGGTGACGATGTCGGCCTCCAGCCCGTCGATGACCGCGCGCGCCTGCTTGCCGGAGCCCCCATGCGAAGCGCGCAGGGTCACGGTTTCGCCGGTCTGCCGCTTCCATTCGGCGGCGAAGGATGCATTGAAGTCGGCGTACAGCTCGCGGGTCGGATCGTAGGAAACGTTGAGCAGTTCCTTGTCCTTCACCGAGGCGGCGGACGAAACCGACAGCGCGGCCAGCAGGCCGAGCAGGACACTTCCGAACGCCGTGCGGGGGGTGATGTTCATGCGTGCATTCTCACTGTTCGAAGGAGTCGCTTCGATAGCGATCGTTCAGGGGTCGATAACCGATGCATCAGAAGGCCAGTTGCGCGCGGGTGAAAAACACACGTTCATCCGGGCGATCGGTGCCGGTGGCCGCGCCGCCGTCGAAGATCGTCTCGACGTAATTTGCCGCCAGCTTGAAATTGCGGTTGAGGTACCAGTTGAGGGCGATGCCCCAACTGCTTGCCGCGCGCGCCGCCGTCGGGCTGGCGAACAACGGGAACGCGTGCTCGTCGATGGCCAGCCTGCCGTAACGGGCAGTCAGCTCCAGCGCGCCCCAGCCGTCCTGGCCGATGGCAAACGGCGAAGACGGCTGCTGCACGCCGCGGAAACTCGCATCCTCGCCGCTCACCACCCAGCCCGCGACGATCTGCCAGGCGCGGTGTTCCAGGGTAGCGCGCGTGCCCGCACCGGTGCCGCTGGCGACGCGCACGTCCTGCGCGCTGCCGATCCATTCGCCCAGCAGCCCGAACGGCCCGCGGTACCAGTAGCCCTGCACGGTCCTGCGCAGGCGCTGGCCGTCGGCAACGATATTGCTTGCATAGCCGAAGAACTGTTCCTGCCCCGGTGTGCGATAGCGCGGCAGAGCGTTGCTGCCGCTGCCGGAGGTATCGCCGACGCTGGCGGCGACACCCAGCCCCAGCGTGCCCGGATCGCCGCCGGCTTGCTTGAACGGCTCCCAGAACAGCCGGCCAACGTATTCGAATTCGCCGTCGGGATTGGCAGTGGCTGCGTCGCGCCCGTCGACCGCGCCGTTGAACGCGCCAATGCCGTAGCTGAGCGCGCCGCCCAGCAGGTCGCCCTGCAACTGCACGCCGAGGTCGCGGCCCGGCGCGAGTTCGGACGGCAGCCCCAACTCCACCTGCGCGGTGGCGGCGCTGGACTGCAGGCGCTCCAGCCCCAGCGGCGGCTTGGCCTTGCCGACGCGCAGGGTGGCACGCGGGTCGAAGCGCAGGTCGACGTAGGCGTCGTTGAGGGTGACGCTGTCGCCGGCGAACTGCGGATTGATGCGGAACGCCACCAGCTTGCCCCAGCTGCCTTCGAGGGTCGGCTCGACCCGGCGCAGCAGGAAGCCATCGTTGTGCGAGCCCCTGCCACTGAAGAAGCGGCCGTCGGCCTGCACCAGCACGCGCAGCTTCAGCTCCACCGCGCCATCGGCGGATTTGATCGACACGCCCTTGGCGCTGGCGGCCACCACCGGCGCGGACGCCGCTTTCGCTTCGGCCGCCTCGTCCTGCAATTCGAGTTTGCGTTCGATGATGCGCAAGCGTTGGTCAAGATTCGCGCCCTCGGTCGCTTCGCCCGGCACGATGCCGAGCCGCTGCTCCAGTGCAGCGATGCGCGCCAGAAGATCGTTGCCGGTGGGCTCGCCGGCGTGCGCCACCGGCATGGCGGCGACAAGGGCGAGGGCAAGCGCGCTCAGGCGGGCGCGCGGGAGCCGGGACCGCACCGGCGGAGGTTGGAACCACAAGAACGAGGACGGCATGGCTTCGAATCCTGCATGGAAGAGGGAAGGCATGCCTCCGGTTGTCCGGTCGGCACGGGAGGACGACGCGCTCAGCGTGCGTCGTGTTGGGGCTGGTCGAACCGGACTTTCTCGCTGCGGGTGATCTGCACGATGCGGGACTGGTGGACGACGACCTCGACCGTCCCGTAGGCGGTGTCGCGGATGGCACGCAGGACTGCCGCCTCCGGCGGTGATGCCTGCGCGCACATCGGCGTGGATTCGGGCGGTTGCTGCATGGCGGGACTCCGGTCAGTGGCGCATCCATGCTTCGTGGCGCGCGCGCTGCGTGAGCGCGGCGAGACTGCGGTGATCGAGCACGCCGCACAGCGCCTGCCGGGTTTCCCACATCAGCGCGCGCACCGCGCAGTTGTCGGGATCGGCGCAGTCCGCGCACGGTTCGTAGGCGGTCATGCTGGCGCAGCGCACCGGTGCCAACGGGCCGTCGATGGCACGGATCAGGTCGCCGACCATCACCTCACCCGCCGGCTTCGCCAGCGCATGCCCGCCTTGCGCGCCGCGCCGGCTGTCGACGAAGCCCGCGCGCCGCAGGTCGACCAGGATCGCCTCGAGGAACTTGACCGGGATATTGGCGCGCGCGGCGATCACGTGCGCCTGCAAACGCTCGCCGTCGGGCAGCGCCGCCAGTGCGCACATCGCGCGGAGTCCGTATTTGGCCTTGTTCGTCAACATTTCCTATCTTTTTTATAGGAACAGATCCCGGGCTGTCAACGGGCGTTCCGGCGATGGCCCCATGCCGTGCCGGCATCTGCCGCATCGGTCCTTGTGCGCCCGGCGCATCGCCAGCATCAGCGAAGGAGGTGCCAACCCGCCACAACCGCAACCGGTGCCGCAGAGGATGGCCGCGGGTGCGGGTGCGGGTATCGTCGCCTCCGGGGCGATGCGCTGAACGGCACGCAAACGCCGGACGCCGTCGGCATTGCCGATACCGCAGCGGCAGGCGCAAGTTGGTGGCGGGCATCGACCGGGCCTTGACCCCGTTTCCCGCGCCCGGCCGTTGCATGGATCACCCACCCGCAAGGAGGTTGCCATGGTTCACGCGCACGCTGCCCCACGCCCCGCCGGTTTCGTCCTGCACGCTCCCGCCGCCCGGCCGGATGTCACCCGCATCCTCACCCTGAGCAGCACCATGACCTTCAACCTGCTGGTGTTCGGCCTGTTGATGCTGCCGATGTCGGTACCGCTGCCGGACACTTCGCCGCCCGCACGCAACCCGGAGGTCCGCCAGATCCCGCGCCCGCCGCAGGTGGTGGAGATCGTCACCCAACCGTTGCCGCCGCGCCCGCCGCAGGCCAGCACGCCCGCCGTGCCGCACCCGCCGGTCGCCCCGGTGACGGCCACCCGCACGGAGGCCACCACCGCCACCAGCACTACCGCCGTGGAAACGCACTCTGACACCGTCATCCCGACCACCGACCTCACCCCGCCGGGCAATCCCGCCCCCACCCCCATGCAGCTGGCCTACCGCGCCGCACCGGCCCCCGCGTATCCACGCGCGGCCTTGCAGCGCGGATTGACGGGCACGGTGCTGCTGCAAGTGCTGGTGGATGAGAACGGCCACCCGCTGGACGTGCGCGTGGCCCGCAGCAGCGGCTACCGTGAACTGGACGAAGCGGCGCGCCTGCAAGTGCTCAAGCGCTGGAGCTTCCAGCCGGCCACCGAGGCCGGGCGCGCGGTGCAGGCGATCGGGCTGGTGCCGATCGAGTTCAACTTGCGCCACTGACGGCGCGCAACCGCAACGCCGCACGCACTGCGCCGCGCCGGACATTCCCGACGTGGCGCAGCGCAGGCGCGTCGCGCCTCAGCGCCGTGCCACCGGCCTGGGCTGCGCCACGGCCACCTGCGGGCGGGCCACCGCTGCCGGACGGGCGGCCACCGCGCCACCCAGGCTGATGCGATCGCGGTTCTTTTCCACCGTCTTCAGGCCCACGCCCTTGACGCCGACCAATTGCTCGGCGCTGCGGAAGGCACCGTGCGCCTTGCGGTAATCGACGATGGCCTGGGCCTTGGCCGGACCGATGTTGAGCAGCACCCGGTCGAGGGTGGCGGCATCGGCGGTATTGATGTTGACGGTTTCCCCGGCGATGGCGGCACCGGCCAGCGCGAAGGTCAGGACGAGCGAGGCCAGCAGGGTGTTCAGGCATTTCATGACAGGCTCCTTGGAGGTGAGTTGATCCGGTGACGCGGCTTGCGAACCGGCAGTGACAGGTTCGCCTCATCCACGCTTCGACGGGATCGGTGGGCACCGCACCCAAGGCCACGGGTTCGCCCCGCCGGCGGGTAGGAAAACCCCGCCAGCGGCCCGGATCGCATCGCAGCCCATGTCTGCATAACCGCGCATCCTTTCCCCGGCGGCCACGCAGTCCCTAGCCTGCGACGGCATCTTCCAGCCATTGCCGCCATGTCGCATCTTCCTGCCAGCCCATTGCCAACGCCCCTGACCGGCCCGCAGGCGCACCTGCTCACGCAATTTGCCGCCACCGCAGACCACGGTGCCTTGCTGTGGGCCTCCGGCTATCTGGCCGGCATCGCGCGTGCACCACTGCCGACGGAGCTGGCGCTGGCCACGGCCAGTGCCGCACCTGCCAGCGTGCGCCCGGCCACCATCATCTTCGGCAGCCAGACCGGCAATGCCAAGCGCGCGGCCGATGCCCTGCACGCGCAACTGGAAGCCGCCGGCCTGCCCGCGCGCCTGTTGCGCGCCGATGCTTACGCCACCCGCGAACTGGCCCACGAAACCGTGTTGTTCGTGGTCATCAGCACCCAGGGGGAAGGCGATCCGCCGGACGACGCGATCGGCTTCACCGAATTCCTGCTGGGCAAACGCGCACCGAAACTCCCGCAACTCAAGTACGCGGTGCTGGGGCTGGGCGATGCGTCCTACGCCGATTTCTGCGGCATCGCGCGCAAGCTGGATGCGCGGCTGGCCGAACTGGGCGGCACGCGCGTGCAGGCGCTGGGCGAGGCGGACCTGGACATCGACAGCGTGGCCGCGCCGTGGCGCGAACAAGCGCTTGCGCACGCCAGGACGCTGCTGAAGCCGGCATCCGCCCCGCATCTGGCCACGGTCACGCCGTTGCGCCCGCACGCCGCCCCGGCGTGGACGCACGAACATCCGTTCATCGCCAGCGTGTTGGCCAATCAACGCATCACCGGACGCGAGTTCAAGGGCACCGGGTTCCGGCGTTACGCTTTGGTGGACAAGGACGTTCGCCACCTGGAAGTGTCCCTGGAAGGCAGCGGCCTGCAGTACGAACCCGGCGATGCGCTGGGCATCGTGCATCGCAATCCCGCCACCGTGGTGGACGCCGTGCTGGACGCCACGCAGCTGGCGGGCGACGCGGCGGTCACGTTCGGCGGCCAGACCCTGCCGCTGGCGCAATGGCTGTCGGATCACCGCGAATTGACCCGGCTGGCCAGACCCGTGCTGGCGGCGCTGGCCGAGCGCGCGAACGCGCGCGAACTGGCGCAGCTGCTGGAACCCGGCAACAGCGGGCTGGCCCCGTTGCTGGGCGACCACCAGCTGATCGACGCGCTGCGCCGCTGGCCCGCCGCATGGGACGCGCAGGCGCTGGTGGCCGCGTTGCGCCCGCAGGCGCGCCGCCTGTATTCCATCGCCTCCAGCCGCAAGCGGGTGGGCGAGGAAGCCCATCTCACGCTCGACGTGCTGCGCTACCAGGCGCACGGCCATGACCACATCGGTGCCGCCAGCGGTTTCCTGTCGGCACTGGAAGAAGAGGCGGCGCTGCCGGTCTACATCGAGCCCAACGAACGCTTCCGCGTGCCGGCCGATGCCAGCCGCGACATCATCATGGTCGGCCCCGGCACCGGCGTGGCGCCCTTCCGAGGCTTCGTGCAGGAGCGTTCCGAAACCGGCGGCACCGGCCGCAATTGGCTGTTTTTCGGCGCCCGTCACTTCAATACCGAATTCCTCTACCAGACCGAGTGGCAGGAGGCGCTGGCCAAGGGCGAACTGCACCGGCTGGACCTTGCCTTCTCGCGCGACCAGGCCCAGCGCATCCACGTGCAGCAGCGCCTGCGCGAGCAGGGCCGCGCCGTCTTCGACTGGCTGCAAGGCGGCGCGCACCTGTACGTCTGCGGTGCGATCCAGATGGGCAAGGACGTGCATGCCGCACTGCTGGACATCGTCGCCGCGCACAACGGCGGCGATGCCGAGGCGGCAGCGGACTATCTGTCTGGCCTGCAGCGGGAGGGGCGCTATGCGCGGGATGTTTACTGACATGGCATTCCGAATGCCCGCACCCGTTCATGCCCGCCGCTCCCGCGAAGGCGGGAACCCATGGACGTGGCCCTGCTGTCGCCGCGAAAAGCAACGTCCCTGGACCCCCGCTTTCGCGGGGACGACAGCACAGAACAAGCCGATGAGACCACGCCCATGAGCCACCCTTCCGTCGAAAAAATCAAACTCGAAAGCCGTCGACTGCGCGGCACCCTGGTGGAGGGCTTGCATGACGCCAGCACCGGCTCACTGAACTTCGAAGACCAGCGCACCATCAAGTTCCACGGTAGCTACCAGCAGGACGACCGCGACCTGCGCGACGAACGCCGCCGGCAGAAGCTCGAACCCGCGCACCAGTTCATGATCCGCATCCGCGCGCCGGGCGGCGTGTTCACGCCAAAACAATGGCTGGGAATGGATGCCATCGCCACCACGTATGCCAATCATTCGCTGCGCGTGACCACCCGGCAGACTTTCCAGATCCATGGCGTGGTCAAGCGCGACCTGAAGCAGACGATGCAGGCGATCAACGCCGCCACCCTCGACACCATTTCCGCCTGCGGCGACGTCAACCGCAACGTGCTTGGGGCCAGCAACCCGCAGCGCTCACGGCTGCACGCACAGGTGCACGACTGGGCGCAGCGGCTGTCCGCGCGCTTCAAGCCGGCCACCCGCGCCTATTACGAAGTGTGGCTGGACGAGGAAAAAGTGGCGGAAAGCGGCGTCGAACACGAGCCGCTGTATGGCGATGCCTACCTGCCGCGCAAGTTCAAGATCGCCATTGCGGTGCCGCCGGACAATGACGTGGACGTGTTCGCCAACGACCTGGCGCTGATCGCGATCGTCGATGCGCACGGCGCGCTGGCAGGCTTCAACGTCGGCATCGGCGGCAGCATGGGCGCCAGCCATGGGATCAAAGCGCACTACCCGCGGGTGGCCAACGTGATCGGTTTCGTGACGCCAGGGCAGGTCTTCGCGATTGCCGAAGCCGCGATCAGCGTGCAGCGCGACCTGGGCGATCGCGAGGACCGCAAGCACGCGCGCTTCAAGTACACCATCGACGACCACGGCGTGGAAAAGATCGTGGCGCTGATGCAGGAGCGCGCCGGCTTCACCCTGCAACCCGCGCGCGCCTACCGCTTCGAACACAACGGCGACCGCTTCGGCTGGGTGGAAGGCGAGGACGGGCTGTGGCACCTGACCCTGTCGCTGCCGTCCGGCCGCATCGCCGATTTCGAGGATGGCCGCCCACTGCTGACCGGCCTGCGCGAGATCGCAAAAATCCACACGGGCGAATTCCGCCTGACCTGCAACCAGAACGTGATCGTCGCCGGGGTGCCAGCCGGCGCGCGCGCGCAGATCGACGCGCTGGTGGCGCAGTACGCGCTGGACGTGGAAAACCACGCGCCCAGCGCACTCGCGCGCAGCGCGGTGGCCTGCGTCGCCCTGCCCACCTGCGCGCTGGCGATGGCCGAAGCCGAACGCTACCTGCCCACGTTCCTGCGGGTGGTGCAGCCGCTGCTGGACAGACACGGCCTGCGCGAACAACCCATCGTGCTGCGCATTTCCGGCTGCCCCAACGGCTGCTCGCGGCCCTACCTGGCCGAGATCGCGCTGGTCGGCAAGGCGCCGGGGCGCTACAGCCTGTTTCTTGGCGGCGACCACCGCGGCACCCGCCTCAACACGCTGTACCGCGACAACATCGGCGAAGCGCAGATCGTCGAGGCGCTGGACCCGCTGCTGGGCCGCTACGCCGGCGAACGCGAACCCGGCGAACACTTCGGCGACTTCCTGCATCGCGTCGGCATCGTCGCGCTGCCGCCCTATCCCACCCACGTCCGCGTCGATCCGGCGGAAGCCGGTTGAACCCGTCTCACCACGACCTGCCCCGATGAGCCCACTTCACCCACACACGGTTTCCGTGGCTGCGCTGGCCGACATCAACGACCAGCTGGCAAGCCTGTCCGCCCCGCAGCGCATCGCCTGGGCGCTGCAACACCTGCCCGGCACGCATGCCCTGTCCACCAGCTTCGGAGTGCAGTCGGCGGTGACGCTGCACCTGTATGCCGGCATCCGGCCAGGCATCCCGGTCATCATGATCGATACCGGCTACCTGTTCCCGGAAACCTACCGCTATGCCGACCAGCTGACCGACCTGCTGGCCCTGAACCTGAAGGTGTTCCACCCGGGCATCGGCAATGCGTGGATGGAAGCCAGGCTGGGAAAACTGTGGGAAGCCGGCAGCGACGGCATCGCCCGCTACAACCAGTTGCGCAAGGTGGAACCGATGCAGCGCGCGCTGCGCGAGCTGGAGGTGCGCTGCTGGCACGCCGGCCTGCGCCGCGAGCAGGCGGCCACGCGCAAGGACATCGCCTTCCTCGAGCTCAAGGATGGGCGCTTCAAGTTCCATCCGATCGCCGACTGGTCGGACCTCGACATCGGCAGCTACATCCTCATGCACGACCTGCCCGAACACCCCCTGCTGCGCCAGGGCTACGTCTCGGTGGGCGACGTGCACACCACCCGCCCGTTGCAACCGGGCATGGATCCGGGCCAGACCCGCTTCTTCGGCCTGCGCCGCGAGTGCGGGCTGCACTTCGACCTGTGAAGGCGGGCCGCGTCAGTCCTGTGCCTGCCAGCGCGGTGGCTGCGGCCAACTGGGCAACTGGTTGCCTTCGAGGATGCGGCGCAGATCCTGGCGGTCGATCTGCGGTGCCAGGCCTTGCAGCAACTCCAGTGCGTATTCGCGCAGCACGCGGCCGCGCGGCACGATCGCCCAGGTGATGCACTCGGGCAATTCCGGCGGTGCCGGCACCACCCGCAAGTCATCGTCCTCGCGTACGTTCACCGCCATTTCCGCCAGCAGGCCCGCACCCAGGCCGGTGCGGACATAGGTCTTGATGAGGTTGGCATCACGCGCGGTCATCGCGATCTGCGGGGTGACGCCGGCGGCGGCGAACGCGCGCTGCAACGACGACTCCGGCAGCGTCGACGACTCGTAGGAAATCAGCGGATAGCGCGCCAGTTCGACCAGCGACGGCGCGCGCCCCAGATTCGCCAGGGGATGCGTCTTCTGCACCAGCAACACCCGCTGCCAGCGGAACAGCGGCACGCTCATGCCGTTGGCGGCGGGCTCGCTGCCCGCCGTGCTGATCAAGCCGAAATCGGCTTCGGCCAGTTTTTCCAGCACCTCGGCATCGCCCGCCGCGAACAGGTCCACGCTGACCTGCGGGTAACGCCGGGTCAACGTGGCGATGACGCTCGGCAACACGTAGCGCGCCTGCGTATGGGTGGTGGCCAGCAGCAGGCGGCCACGGAATTCACCGCGCTCGTTGGCAGCGTAGCTGCGGATGTTGGCGGCCTCGGCGAGGATCCGCCGCGCGTGCTCGATCACCTTCACCCCCGCCGGTGCCACGCCTTCCAGGCTGCGCCCGCGCCGCAGGAACAACTGGA
Source organism: Thermomonas sp. (assembly GCF_041905325.1). Taxonomy (GTDB): domain Bacteria; phylum Pseudomonadota; class Gammaproteobacteria; order Xanthomonadales; family Xanthomonadaceae; genus Thermomonas. The sequence continues at coordinate 134,078 of NZ_JAYRLK010000001.1, forward strand.
AGCCCAGCTCATCCTCCAGCTGCTTGAGCTGCTTGGACAATCCGGGCTGGGTGGCATGCACTTTTTCCGCCGCCTGGGTGATGTTGAACCCGGAATCGGCAATGGCGACGAGGTAGCGGAGCTGGGTCAGGGTCATGGTGGCGGCACTCGTTATATCGCTATATCTGCATATAGCGATGAAGTATACAGGCTGGTGAGCGCATTTCCTCGCAAGGCTTATGCTTTTGCGGCATAAGCAGACATCCTGCCACCATTTCCCCCCGCCGGTCACGCCGCCTAGCGTGTCGGCATGCAAAACGCTGCTGCCCATGCCCTGTTCCCGCTGTTCCTCGACCTGCGCGGCCGCCGCGTGCTGGTGGTGGGCGGCGGCAGCGTGGCCGCACGCAAAGTCCCCGCGTTGCTGGAAGCCGGTGCCGAGGTGGTCGTGGGTGCGCCCGCCCTGGGCGAGGCGCTGGCCGCACTGGTGCAGCAGGGCCGGATCCAGCACCGGGCCGGCACGTTCACCCCGGGATGGCTGGATGCCGCGTGGCTGGTCATCGCCGCCACCAACGATGCACCCGTCAATCGCGCCATCGCGGCCGCGGCACAGGCACGGCGCATCTTCATCAACGTGGTGGACGATGCCGACCTCGCCAGCGCCCAGCTGCCGGCACGCGTGCAGCGCGGCCCGTTGCAGGTCGCGATCTCCAGCGGCGGCGCCTCTCCCATGCTGGCGCGGCATCTGCGCGAACAACTGGAAGCCCGCTTCGATGCCTCGTTGGGGTCACTGGCGCAACTCCTGGCCGAGCTGCGCACGCGCATCCGCAACCAACTGGCCGACCTGGGCCAGCGCCGCGCCTTCTTCGAACGGGTGCTGGCCGGCCCGGCGCAAGCCTTGCTGCGGCGCGGCGAGGCGCAAGCCGCACGGCATGCCATCGAAGCCGAGCTGCACGCCACCCCGCCGCCACGTACTGGCCGCGTCGCGCTGGTCGGTGCCGGCCCCGGCGACCCCGGCCTGCTGACCCTGCGCGCGCTGCGCCTGCTCAACGAGGCCGACGTGATCCTGCACGACCGGCTGGTGAGCGCGGACGTGCTGGCGCTGGCGCGCCGCGATGCGCTGCGCATCGACGTGGGCAAGCGCGTGGGTGGCGACCATGACGCCACCCAGCAGCGCATCCACGCCCTGCTGCTCGAACACGCCCGTGCCGGCCACCACGTGGTGCGGCTGAAGGGCGGCGATGCGTTCGTGTTCGGACGTGGCGGCGAAGAACTCGAAGCGCTGCGCGAGGCCGGCATCGACTATGAAGTGGTGCCCGGCATCACCGCCGCCACCGCTTGCGCGGCCTATGCCGGCATCCCGCTGACCCATCGCGAACACGCGCAATCCGTGCACCTGCTCACCGCGCAGGCCAAAGGCGGCGACGCCGACCACGACTGGCGCGCGCTGGCGAAACCCCACCAGACGCTGGTGTTCTACATGGGCGTGCAGGGGCTGGCGCAACTGCGTGACAGGCTCATCACCCACGGACGCGCAAGCTCCACTCCGGTGGCGCTGGTGGAAAACGGCAGTCACCCGCAGCAGCGGGTGATCGCCGGCACGCTGGCGCAGCTGCCGGAATTGGCGACTGCGCATGGCGTGCGCGCACCGGCCCTGCTGGTGGTGGGCGAGGTGGCGGCACTGGCCGCCCGCCTGCACTGGTTCGGGCCGCCGCCCCTCACGCTGGCCGACGCCCGATGTCCGGGCGCTGCCCTCGCCCACGCCGCCTGATCTCCCCGCCGCATTCCAAGGATCCATCGCAATGACCATCTACAACAGCATCACCGACGCCATCGGCAACACCCCCGTCATCAAGCTCAACCGGTTGGCCCCCAGCCACGCCACCGTCTACGTCAAGGCGGAATCGTTCAACCCCGGTGGCTCGGTCAAGGACCGGCTGGCGCTGGGCATCGTCCTCGACGCCGAGCGCCGCGGCGTGCTCAAGCCCGGCGACACCATTGTGGAAGCCACCTCCGGCAACACCGGCATCGCGCTGGCGATGATCGCCGCCGCGCGTGGCTACAAGTTCGTGGCGGTGATGACCGAAACCTTCTCGATCGAACGCCGCAAGGCCATGCGGGCCTACGGGGCCAAGGTCATCCTGACCCCCGCCGCCGCTCGCGGCACCGGCATGGTGCAGAAGGCCAGGGAGCTGGCGGAAAAACACGGCTGGTTCTGGGCCAGCCAGTTCACCAACCCGGCCAACCCGGCCTACCACCGCCAGACCACCGCGACGGAAATCCTGCGCGACTTCGCCGGCAAGCGGCTGGACGTCTTCGTCAGCGGCTGGGGCAGCGGCGGCACCCTGACCGGCGTGGGCGAGGTGCTCAAGCTGGCACGCCCGGACACCCGCATCATCGGCACCGAGCCGGCCGGCGCGGCGCTGCTGAAGGGCGACGAATGGAAGCCGCACAAGATCCAGGGCTGGACTCCGGATTTCGTGCCGGCGGTGATCAACCGCAATGCGTATGACGAACTGCGCACGGTCACCGACGAAGACGCCATCGCCACGGCGCGCCGGCTGGCCACCGAGGAAGGCATCTTCGTCGGCATCTCCGCCGGCGCCACCGCCGCCACTGCGCTGGCGCTGGCGCAGGACGCGCCGGAAGGCAGCGTGCTGCTGGCGATGCTGCCGGACACCGGCGAGCGCTATTTCTCCAGCCCGCTGTTCGCCGACATCAACGAGGGCAGCGACGACGAGTGGCTGGCCAGCCTGGGCTGAGCCAGCCGCACGCCGCAGCGCACGTACCCTCCCGCGATGCGGGAGGGCTCTCATTACAAGCCCCGCCTAGCCCCAGCCGCCTTCCTGCGGGCGCTGCCTGCAGCGAAATCAAGGAGGAGGCATTGGCCCCTGGCCAATGCCGGAGGACATTCGCGGAGGGCAGTGCCCGCAGGAAGGCGGCCGTGAGAAAACGTGGCCGCACACACCATCACGACCGCCCGTACACATCCTCGTAGCGGACGATGTCGTCCTCGCCCAGATAGTCGCCGGACTGCACCTCGATCAGCTCCAGCATCTCGCTGCCGGGATTCTCCAGCCGGTGCTTGGCGCCGATCGGGATATAGGTGCTCTGGTTGGCGAACAGCTCGAACACGTCGTTGTCGCGGGTCACCCGCGCGGTGCCGCGCACCACCACCCAATGCTCGGCGCGGCGCTCGTGCGACTGCAGCGACAGCCTAGCGCCCGGCTTGACCTTGATCCGCTTGACCTGGAACCCGTCGGCCATGTCGATGGAGTCGTAGCTGCCCCACGGCCGATGCACCTCGCGATGCAGCACCGCCTGCGAGCGCTGCCCGGCCTTCAGCCGCGCCACTACGTCCTTGACCTGCTGCACTTTGTCCTTGCGCGCCACCAGCACCGCGTCATCGGTTTCCACCACCACCAGATCGTCCACGCCCACCAACGCCACCAGCCGCCGCGCGTAGGCGTAGCTGTTGCGGCTGTCGATGGACACCACGTCGCCGTGGTGCGCGTTGCCGTCGGCGTCCTGCTCGCTCACCTCCCACAGCGCCGACCACGAACCGACATCGTTCCAGCCGATGTCCACCGGCAGCACGCAGGCGGCATCGGTCTTCTCCATCACCGCATAGTCGATGGAATCCGACGGACAGGCGGCGAACGCGGCCTTGTCCAGGCGGATGAAATCGCCATCGCGTGCGGCCGTATCGAACGCCGCACGCACCGCCGCCACGATGTCGGGGCGGAAGCGCTGCAACTCATCGAGGTAACGCGAGGCCCGCAGCAGGAACATGCCGCTGTTCCAGTAATAGCCGCCGTCGTCCAGGTAGCGCTGCGCGGTGGCGGCATCGGGCTTCTCGACGAAGCGCAGCACCTTGCGCACGCCATCACCGGGCGCCGCCTGGATGTAGCCGAAGCCGGTTTCCGGCGCGTCCGGCACGACCCCGAAGGTCACCAGCGCGCCCGCCTCGGCTGCCGGCATCGCTTGCCGCACGGCGGCACGGAAGGCCTCGCCATCGCGTACCACGTGGTCGGACGGCAGCACCAGCAGCAGCGGATCATCATCGCCGGCCAGCGCCTGCAGCGCCGCCGCCGCGATCGCCGGCGCGGTGTTGCGGCCCAGCGGCTCCAGCACGATGGCCGGGGTGGGGGCACCGATCTGGCGCAACTGTTCGGCGACCAGAAAACGATGATCTTCGCCAGCCACAACGATCGGCGCAGCATCGGCAATGGCCGCCACCCGCTGCCAGGTGGCCTGCAGCATGGTGGCGTCGCCCGCCAGCGGCAGGAACTGCTTGGGATAGGCCTCGCGCGAGAGCGGCCACAGGCGGGTACCGGAGCCGCCGGACAACAACACGGGCTGCAACGTCGCCATACCTGCCTCGCTGGAATCGAAGCGGCAGTTTACCCTTTGCACATGAGCAGCCCTGCAACCGACGACCGCGCCATCCTCCGCCTGCACTGGGCCCGCCACGCGCTGGGAAATGCCGATGCGGGGCTTGAACGGGCCTCCACCGACGCCGGCTTCCGCAGCTACTGGCGCAGCGTGGGCGCCACGCCGTCGCGGATCGTGATGGACTCGCCGCCGGACCGGGAAGACGTGCGCCCGTGGCTGCGCATCCGCGACCTGCTGGACGCCGGTGGCGTGCGCGTGCCGCAGGTGCTGGCGCGCGATGTCGACGCCGGCTTCCTGCTGCTGGAAGACCTCGGCGGCCCGACCGTGGCGCAGCTGATCAACGACACCAACGCCGATGCGCACATGGACGCCGCGATCACCCAGCTGCTGCGGCTGCAGTCGCTGGCGCTGCCGGCGGATGTCCCGGTGTTCGGCGAAGCCCTGCTGCAACGCGATGCCGGGCTGTTCGAGGACTGGTTCATCCGCCGCCACCTCGGCGTCGAGCTGGGCTGCGGCGACAGCGAGCGGCTGGAGCTGGTGCAGCACCGTCTGATGGACAACGCGCTGGCGCAGCCGCGCGTGCCGACGCATCGCGACTACATGCCGCGCAACCTGATGCCCGTCGAAGGCGGCCCGGCGGTGCTGGATTTCCAGGACCTGGTGCTGGGCCCGATCGCCTATGACCCCATCAGCCTGCTGCGCGACGCTTTCCTCAGCTGGCCGGAGCCGCGCGTCGACGGCTGGCTGCACCGCTACCACGCGCGCGCCGCCGAGGCGGGCCTGCCGGTGCCGGCGCTGGAGGTCTTCCTGCGCGACGCCGACTGGTGCGGCGTGCAGCGGCACCTCAAGATCCTCGGCATCTTCGCCCGCCTGCACCATCGCGACGGCAAGCCGCGCTACATCAAGGACGCGCCGCGCTTCCTCGGCTACCTCGACGCGGTGGTGCCGAAGTACCGCCAGCTCGATCCGCTGCGCGAGCTGCTGGAGCACACCATCAAGCCCGCGTTCGCAAGGATTTCGACATGAAGGCGCTGATCTTTGCCGCCGGCCTCGGCGAGCGCATGCGTCCGCTCACCGACATCACGCCGAAGCCGCTGCTGCGCGTCGGCGGCAAGCCACTGATCGAATGGCATCTGGAGAAGCTGGCGGCGCTGGGCACCCGCGACGTCATCGTCAACACCTCGTGGCTGGCAGATCAGTTCCCCGCAGCGCTGGGCGATGGCACGCGCTGGGGCCTGCGCATCCACTTCGCCTTCGAAGGCGATACCCCGCTGGAAACCGGCGGCGGCATGTGGAACGCACTGCCGCTGCTGGGCGAGGCGCCCTTCCTGCTGGTCAATGGCGACGTGTGGGCGGACGTCGATTTCGCCGCTCTGCCGAGCGAGCCGCGCGGACTGGCGCATCTGCTGATGGTGGATCGGCCGCCGCAGGCGACCCACGGTGATTTCGCGCTCGACGCCGACGGCTGCGTGCGCGCCGAGGGCGACCCCAAACTGACCTATGCCGGGATCGGCGTCTATCGCCCGCAGTTGCTGGACGGCTGGCGGGACGTGATCCACGCACCGCTGCTCGCCAACGGCAAACCGAAGTTCCCGCTGGCACCGCTGCTGCGCGCGCACATGGCCAGCGGCGCGATCACCGGCGAACACCATCGCGGGCGCTGGACCGATGTGGGCACGCCGGAGCGCTTGCAGCGGCTGGACGCGGAACTGCGCAGCTAACCCGGATCGGCTTCCAGTACCTGCCGCAAAAACGGCACGGTCAGCCGGCGCTGCGCGGCCAGCGAGGCGCGGTCCAGCCGTTCGAAGATCGCGGTCAGGCTGCCCAGGTCGCGGCTGGCCCGGCGCAGCAGCCACTCCAGCGCAGCCTCGTCGAACTCCAGCCCGCGTGCGGCGGCACGCTGGCGCAGCAGCTCGGCGCGGCCGCCATCGTCCAGCACCGGCAGCGCCCAGCGCGCGCATTGCGCCAGCCGCGAACGCAGGTCCGGCAGCACCAGCGGCAGCGCGTCCGGTACGGCGGAGGCGGCATACAGCAGGCCGCGCCCCGCATCGTGCAGGCGGTTGTGCAGGTCGAACAGCGCCACTTCGTCGTCGCGGTTGCCGGCGATGGCGTCCACGTCGTCCAGCGCCAGCAACCCGGCCAGTTCCAGCCCGTCCACCGCCGCTTGCACGCGCCCGCGCAGGCCGCGCAGCGACAGGTAGGCAGCCGGCCGGCCGGTTGCCTGGGCTTCCGCACAGCTGGCCAGCAACAAATGGGTCTTGCCGGTGGCGTGCACGCCGTGCAGATACACGCCACTGCGTGCGCGCGCCTGCGCCAGCGTGCGCAACTGCGCCAGCAATCCCGCCGGTGCCTGCACATAGCGGTTGAAACGCTGGTCCGGTGGCGCTCGCAGCGCCAGCGGCAGCTGCGGCCCGAGGCTGCTCATGGCTCAGGCCGCGTCGGGGCCGTCGATGGACGCATCACCCGACCCGCCGGCATCCAGCAGGATCGCCGGGGTATCGCCGGCATACAACCTGCTCTGACGATAGCGTGCCTGCGCATAGCGCAACAATACGTTCACCACCGCCGCCACCGGCAACGCCAGCAGCATGCCGAGGAACCCGAACAGGGTGCCGCCGGCCATCACCGCGAAGATCACCGCCATCGGGTGCAGGCCGATGCGATCGCCCACCAGCATCGGCGTCAGCACGAAGCTTTCGATCACCTGCCCCACGCCGAACACCAGCCCCACCCCGGCCAGATGCTGCCAGTCGCCGAATTGCACCAGCGCGGCGATGCCGCCGAACAGCACGATCGACGCCGGCCCCAGGTACGGCACGAAGGTCAGCAGGCCGGCGATCAGCCCGATCAGGATGCCCAGATCCAGCCCCACCAGCCACAACCCCAGCGCGTAGAGGATGCCCAGGATCAGCATCACCAGCAGCTGCCCGCGCATGAAGCCGCCCAGTACCTCGTTGGACTCCAGCGCCAGCCGGCGCACGGTGTCGATGTGATCGCGCGGCACCAGCAGGCCGATGCGCCCCACGATCAGGTCCCAGTCGCGCAGGAAGAAGAACGTCAGCACCGGCAGCAAGGCGATGTTCGCCACCCAGCCCATCAGCGCGAAACCCGACCGCGACAGGTAACCCAGCACGTTGGCCGCCACCCCGCCGGCACTTTGCCAGTGCTCCTGCAACAGCTTGAACAGGCGATCGGGGTCCAGCCAGGTCAGGAGTTGCAGACCGGTGCGGTGCTCCACCCACGGCAACGCCGTGCCCACCAGCCAGTCACGGTAATGCGGCAGCGACTGGATCAGGGTCAGCACCTGGTCTTCCAGCACCGGCACCAGCAGGATGGAGACGATCACCAGCACCAGCACCATCGCCCCGAACACCAGGATCACGGCGGTATTGCGGCGGATCTTGCGCGCCTCCAGCCGATCCACCATCGGGTCGCCCAGCCAGCCCAGGATCGCCGCGAACACGAACGGGCTGAGGATCGGTGCCAACAACCAGATCGCCCACGCCACCCCAACGCCCAGGGCCACCCACTGCACGCGCCGGTAGAAGGTGGCGATGGTGGCCAAATCTTCTTCGCGATGCATCCTCAGCCCCCCGTCAGGCGGAATGTCGTCGGCTGGCCAGCGTCCGCACTCTCCGTCACTGCTTCCAGCACCCCGCCACGCCCCACGTACTTGCCGAAGCTGGCAATCCCGGAGGCCAGCTCCAGGCTCAGTTCCATGCCGTCCGGCGTGGCCGCCACCGGCATCATGCGACGGACGATGGGCAGGTCGTCCAGATACCCGGCCAGCCGCAGGTAATCGTCGCTCCCCTGAATGCCAAGGATGCGCACCCGGTACACGCCCGGCGTGCCCCCGCTGCCGGCCCTGGCATAGCGCTTGAACAAGGCGTCGGCGGTACCATCGGCGCCCGCGGCCATCGCCCGCCGCGCATCGGCATTGCTGGTCTGCCAGCTCGACAAGACCTTGCCGTTGTCGACGAAGGTCCAATCCGCCGTCCAGCCGCCGGGGCTGCGCCGCAACTTGCCGATCAACTGCATCGGCGGGCTGTAGCGCCCGGACAGGGCGGCAATGGCCGCCCTGTCGCCACGCCAGATCGCCCCGACCGCCGCCTGTTCCGCGGCATTGCCCGCCGGCAGCCCCAGCGCGAACCCGCGCGCCTTGGCCTGGCCCAGGATCGCGCCGGCCGCGTTCACCTGCGCCAATGCCACCAGTCGCGGCCCGCTGCCGTCATCGATCGCCAGCCACAGCACCGGCTTGGGGCGCGGTTGCGGCCAACTGGGCAGGCCCAGCATTGCCACCAGGTCATCCACTTCGGGTTGCTTGAAGCGCGCCACCAGCATGGTCTGGAAGCTGGGGGCCCCGGTGGCGGCCACACCCTCGTCCTGCCGGTAATCGAAGCCGTCCAGATAGTCCTTGGCCTTCGCCAGTTCCTCGCGCACCCCGCCGCGCTGGAGGACGTCGCGGTCGCCGGTGACGTTCACCAGCACCTGCGCCAGCGCACGCGCCAGCGCCTTGTCACGCTCGCCGTCGGTCTGGTTGCGCACCACGACCTCCGCCGCGTATGCACCCTGCGCCACCGCCCGGTCGCCTTCGGTGCGCTGCGCATGCGCCACGCCGGGGCCCAGCAGCCCACCCACCAGCAGCGCCAACGCCAACATCCACCGAGCCATCGCTTGCGGCATCGCTTGCATCATCGTTCCTCGCCGGAAACCCCGGCCCACACTGCGGAATGGTGCCGCAGGCAGGCCGGCACGTCCATGACCGGGGCCGCCGGCTGCTAAAATCGCGGGTTCCCGCGCCTTCAGCGAGCTTGCCGTGACCGCCCAATCCAACTCCTCCCCTGGCCTGACCTACCGCGACGCCGGCGTCGACATCGATGCCGGCAACGCGGTGGTCGAGCGCATCAAGCCGCTGGTCCGCCGCACGATGCGCCCGGAAGTGCTGGGCGGAGTGGGCCTGTTCGGCGGCCTGTTCGACCTCGCCGGCCGCTACCGGGAGCCGGTGCTGGTGTCCGGCACCGACGGCGTCGGCACCAAATTGATTCTGGCCAAGCAACTGAACCGCCACGACAGCATCGGCCAGGACTTGGTGGCGATGTGCGTGAACGACGTGCTGGTGCAGGGCGCCGAGCCGCTGTTCTTCCTCGACTACTTCGCCACCGGCAAGCTGGACGTCGACACCACGGTGAACGTGGTCGCCGGTATTGCCAGGGGCTGCGAGATCGCCGGTTGCGCGCTGATCGGCGGCGAGACGGCGGAAATGCCCGACATGTACCCGCCCGGCGAATACGACCTGGCCGGCTTCACCGTCGGCGCGGTGGAAAAGTCGAAGCTCATCGACTCCAGCAAACTGCGCGCGGGCGACGTGCTGATCGGCATCGCCTCCAGCGGCCCGCACTCCAATGGCTACTCGCTGGTGCGCAGGATCCTCGAGCGCGCCGGCGTCACCCCCGACAACGGCCGGCTCGACCTCGACCTCGGCGGCGTCACCCTGGCCGACGCGCTGATGGCACCCACCCGCATCTACGTCAAGCCGGTGCTGGAGCTGCTGGCCAAGCACGACATCCACGCCATGGCCCACGTCACCGGCGGCGCGCTGGTGGAAAAGATCATCCGGGTGGTGCCGCCGGGCCTCGGGCTGGAGATCGACACCGCCAGTTGGCCGCTGCCGGCGGTGTTCGACTGGCTGCAGCGCGAAGGCAACGTGGCGCGCGAGGAAATGTGGCGCACCTTCAACTGCGGCATCGGCTACGTGCTGATGGTGCCGCCCGCCGCCGTCGCCGCGATCGGCGCCGATCTCGACCGCATAGGCCTGCCGCACTGGCAGATCGGCCAGGTGGTGGCGGCCCCGGGCGAGGGCGAACGGCTGCACATCCGCTGATGCCGGCCCGCCTCGCCATCCTCGCCTCCGGGCGCGGCAGCAACCTGCAAGCCATCCTGGATGCCATCCATGCAGGCACGCTGGATGCGCAGGTCGTCGGCGTGTTTTCCGACCGGCCCGACGCGCACGCCCTGCAGCGCGTGCCCGAGGCCCTGCGCTGGACGCGCAGGCCGAAGACGTTCGCAGATCGCGCCGCCTTCGATGCCGCCCTGGCCGATGCCATCGCCGCCGTGGCCCCCGACTGGGTCGTCTGTGCCGGCTACATGCGCATCCTGGGTGCGGAAATCGTGCAGCGCTTCGCCGACCGGATCCTCAACATCCATCCCTCGCTGCTGCCCCGGCACAAGGGCCTGCACACCCACCAGCGCGCACTGGACGCGGGCGATGCCGAACACGGCGCCAGCGTCCACTTCGTCAATGCCGAACTGGACGGTGGCGCGGTGATCGCGCAAGCCACGGTGCCGGTGCTGCCGGGCGATGACGCCGACACCCTTGCCGCGCGCGTGCTTGCCGTCGAACACCCGCTGTTCCTGCACGTGCTGCAACTGGCGGCCGCCGGCCGCTTGCGGGCATGCGACGGCCTGCCGCTGATCGATGGTCAGCGCCTGTTTACGCCACTGTCGCTACAGTTCCCGGCATCCTGACAGCGTTGCCTGCCGCCCACCAAGGGGCCTTGTGATGAATCCACTGCGCGCCACCCTCCTGCTCGCCACCCTGTTGCTGGCCACCACGCCGGCATGGGCGGTCAAACCGTTCGTGGCCGACTACGACGCCAGCTGGAAAGGGGTGCAGGCCAACGCCCGCATCACCCTGAACAACACCAGCGGGGACCGCTGGAATTACGAACTGAGCATCAGCAACCCACTGGGCAGCTCGCGCCAGCTCACCGTGTTCGAGGAACGCGGCGGCATGTTCCGGCCGCTGTCGGGCAGCGATGTCACCCAACTGCTGTTCAAGAAGTCGCAACGCGATGCCGTCTACGACTGGGGCCGGCACGAAGCACGCTGGAGCGGCGACGTGAAGCCGGACCGGATGGGCCCGATCAGGCTGCAGGACGGCGACATGGACGGGATGCTGATCAACCTCGCCATCGTGCGCGACGTGGCCGCGGGCAAGCCGCTGTCCTACCGGCTGGTCGACAACGGCACGGCGCATCCGCAGACATACCAGAACATGGGCAAGGACACCGTCACCATCGACGGCCAGCCGCGCACGGCCACCAAGGTGGCGCGCAACAGCGACGACAAGCAGGTCATCGTGTGGATCGTCGATGGCCTGCCCACGCCCGCGCGCATCCTGCAACGCCGCGACGGCAGGGATGAAATCGACCTGACCCTGCGCACGGTGCGCTGAAGCAGGACGCCCTGCCGGTTACTTCGCCGGCAGGTACTGCTGCGGGTCCACCGGCTTGCCGTTGTAGCGAATCTCGAAGTGCAGCACGTCACGGGTGGCGCCGCTGCGCCCCATCTCGGCGATCTGCTGGCCGGCCTTGACCAGCGCCCCCTCGTTCACCAGTCGCGCGCGGTTGTGCCCATACGCGGACAGCCACTGGTCGCTGTGCTTGATGATGACCAGCTCGCCATAGCCCACCAGCCCGGAACCGGAATACACCACCACGCCGTCGGCGGCGGCACGCACCGGCTGCCCGGCCTTGCCGGCGACATCGATCCCCTGGCGGGTGGGGTCGCCCGCCGCGAACGTGCCCACCACGTTGCCGTCGGCCGGCCAGCGCCATGCCAGCGTGCTGGCCACGACGGTCGGCACCGCCGGCACGACCGCTGGCGACGGCGTGGCCAGCGGCCGGGCGGCCGCGCTTGTCGACGCGGGCGGAGAGGCCGGCAGTTCACGCCGATCCGACGGATACAAACGCAGCGACTGCCCCGGGTAAATGGTGTACGGCGGCGGGATGTTGTTCCACAGGGCCAGGTCCAGCGCGGTGATGCCATGCTCGGTGGCGATGCGATAGACCGTCTGCCCCCGGGCCACCACCACCGTGGTGCCGTATTTCGGCTGCGAGACCCGCACCGGCGGCAAGGACGATGCCGCCATCCGCGCAGGACGCGGCGAACGCACCACCCGGCTGTGCCCGCATGCGGCCAACGTGCAACCAGCCACCCCCATCAGCAACAACAAGCGCGTGGTCTTCATGACCGCAATCATGCCGCAGGCCCCTGCAACACGAACCAACCGACCAGGCCGGCCAGCAACACCAGCGCGCCCCAGCCGATATGTTCTATCCAGCGATGCAATGCCCGTTCGGCACGCTCGCCGCCCAACCGGATCGCCAACGCCAGCAGGTAGACGCGCTTGCCGCGACCAATCAGCATGGCCAGCAGGAACGCCGGCATCGGCACGCCGACAATGCCGCTGGCCCAGGTGAACACCTTCATCGGGATCGGCGCGAACCCGCCCAGCACCAGCAGCCAGAAGGCTTTCCACGGCGATTGCGCCACCACCTCGCGCAGGTGGGCCACTTGTGCGTCGATCTTGTCCAGCCAGCCCAGCGCCGCCAGCGCCGGCTTCACCAGCTCGTAGGCGTAATGCCCCAGCAGATAGCCCACCACCGCGCCCAGCAGCGAGAACAGCAGGCTGATGGTGGCGAAGCGGAACCCGCGCCGGGGCTGCGCCAGGCACATCGGCCCCAACATCACCTCCGGCATGACCGGGAACACGATGGCCTCCACGAAGCTCAGCCCGCCCAGCAGCGCCGGCGCGCGCGGATGCTTCGACCATGCCAATGCACGCTGGTAAATCGGCCCGAACAGCTTCATCAATCGGTCATCCCCGACAACAGCGGCACGAACACCACCGCGCCCAGGTCTTCCTGCGCGATGCCGCCCTCGGCATCCTTGCGCAGGCACAGCAGCGCCTGCCCGCCGGACGCGCCCACCGGCGCCACCAGCACGCCCCCCGGTGCCAGCTGGGCAAGCAATGCGTCCACCAGCGCCGGGCCGGCGGCGGTGACGATGATGGCGTCGAACGGTGCCTCTTCCGGCCAACCGATGCGGCCATCGTCGTGCTTGCTGCGCACATGCAGGCCAAGCGCGCGAAAGCGCTTGCGGGCGGTGCGCAGCAGGTCGCCGATACGCTCGACGGTGAACACTTCCAGCCCCAGCGCAGCCAGCACCGCAGCCTGGTAGCCGGAGCCGGTGCCGACCTCCAGCACCCGCTTCGGCCCGTCGCGCAGCAGCGCCTCGGTCATCTTCGCCACCACCAGCGGCTGCGAGATGGTCTGCCCGTGGCCGATCGGCAACGCGTTGTTCTCGTAGGCGCGCGACGCCAGCGCCTCGTCCACGAACTGGTGGCGCGGCACGGTGCGGATCGCATTGAGCACGCGCTCATCGGCGATGCCTTCCCGGCGCAGGTCCTCGATCAGCCGGTCGCGCACGCGCTGGCCGGTCAGGCCCATGCCGACGTCGGCCGGTTGCAGGCGCATCCGCGCGATCATGCCCGCGCCTCCAGCGATGCGGCCAGCCCGCCCACCCAGCCGGCCACCTGTTCCAGCGCCTGGTAGCGGGTCAGGTCGACGTGCAGCGGGGTGATGGCGATGTGGCCGCTGCGCACGGCGTGGAAATCGGTACCGGGCCCGGCGTCCTGCTCGACGCCGGCGGCACCGATCCACCACCACTGGCGTCCGCGCGGGTCTTCCTGCTGCGTGCACGGCTCCGCACGGTGGCGGTGGCCAAGACGGCTGGTCTCGACGCCGCGGATCTCGTCCCACGGCAAATCCGGCACGTTGACATTGAGGATGGTGCTGGCCGGCAGTGGATCGGACCGCAGCCGGGCGATGATCTCCACCGCCGCGCGCGCCGCGCTTTCGTAATGTCGGCCCTTGTGGCCATCCGTCACCAGCGACACCGCCACCGAGGGCAGGCCCAGGAAGCGGCCTTCCATCGCCGCGGCCACGGTGCCGGAGTAGATGACGTCGTCGCCGAGGTTGGCGACATTGTTGATGCCGGACACCACGATGTCGGGTTCCAGCCCCAGCGCCTCCAGCATGCCGGTCACCGCCACGTGCACGCAGTCGGTGGGGGTGCCGTAGACCTTCCAGGTGCGCGCGTCGAGCTGCACCACCCGGATCGGCGCATCCAGCGTCAGCGAATTGCTGGCGCCGCTGCGATCGCGGTCGGGTGCCACCATCACCACCTCGTGGCCGGCATCGCGCAGGCCGTTGGCCAATGCGTGGATGCCCGGGGCGTCCACGCCATCATCGTTGCTGACCAGGACCCGCATCACGGCATCGGAACATTGTGCATGCAGCCATGATACCGGATGCCGGCACGCCGTCGCGGTACCCTTTGCGCATGCGCAAGCCGCCTTCCACCCCACCCGACGACCACGACGATGCCCGCTTGTTCCGCACCGCCATCGGTGCCGACGAAGGCAAGGTGCGCGCGTTGCCGCAGGCCGCCCCACCGCCGGCCGTACCCAAGCCGAAACCCGCCGCGAAGATGGCCCGCCGCGACGAGGACGCCGCGCGCGAGGAGTTCCGCCACATGCTGGTGTCCGCGCTGGAAGCCGGCGATGCGCTGCGCTACCGACGCGAGGAAATTCCGCCACGGGTGTTGAAGAAACTGGCGCGCGGCGAGTACGCGGCGCAGGAGGAACTCGACCTGCACGGCCTGCCCGCGCAGGCGGCCGAAGCGCTGCTGCGCGAGTTCCTGCGTGATTGCCGCGCGCACGGCCTGGGTTGCGTGCGGATCGTGCATGGCAAGGGCCGCAACTCCGAAGAACGGCTGCCGGTACTGAAGAACCTGGTGGACCGCCTGCTGCGCCAGCGCGCCGACGTGCTGGCGTTCCATTCGCCACCGGCCGCACAGGGCGGCACCGGGGCGGTGCTGGTGCTGCTGGACAAGCGCTGAGCGATCCTGCGCGGCCCTCCCCGCCTGGGCGGGAGGCCGTCAGTCCGTCGGCGACATCGCGTCCACGACATCGCCCAACTCGCGCAGCACGGTCGTGGCATAGCAGCCGGGCGGCAGCGTGAAGTGCAGTTCCAGCGCGTCGTCGTCGCGCCAGTGCCACGCCAGCTCGGCGGGACGCAACCGCAATGCGCGGCGCTCCTGCTTCAGGCCGGCCTTCTCCAACCCCCTGCACAGGCGTCCCGCGGTATCGCCGGCCAGCGCGGCCAGCTCGGTCGCGCGCGCGGCATCGGTACTGCGCAGCTCGCCCTCGCCCCACAGCGGGCCGCTGGGATGAATGTCGAACGTGTCCAGCCGCGTCTGCAGTTCCGGAGTCATTGGCTCGGGGCCGAACACGCTGCGGCTGCCGTCCAGCATCCACACTTCGCCATCCAGCGGCGCGTCCCAGTTGCCCGCCTCGACCCGCGCGGACAGCACCCGATTGAACAGCTCCGACCGTGCCGCCGACAGCAGCAGCGTGCGCTCCTCGCGTTTCACGCGCCGGCCGGCGAACATCGCCACCGCCTGCTGCACGTTGTCGCCCTTGCGGCCGAAGCGCTGTTCGCCGAAATAATTGGGAACCCCGCGCGCAGCGATCGCGGCCAGCCGCGCCTCGATGTCGGCACGCGTGCCTTGCACATCGCGCAGCACCAGCACGAAGCGGTTGCCGGCCAGCGCGCCGCGCGGCAGCTTGCGCGCATGCCAGGCGTGGTCCAGCACGCGCAGTGCGTCGGTGTCCAGAGCGGCGAGATCAGGCGCAACCCGCTTCGGCAGCCAGACCGAAAACCGCTGGCGGGTGACGGCGTGGCGGTCCTTCAAGCCCGCATAGCCGATCGCCGATTCGTCCACGCCCGCCCACTGCGCAATGGTCTTCGCGGCGAAGGCGGTATTCATGCCGCGCTTCTCGACGCTCAGCAGCAGGTGTTCGCCGGCACCGCTGGCCTCGAAGCCCGGCAGTTCCTCGACGAAGAAGTCTTCCGCGCTGCTGCGGATGCGCGCGGCCAGCGCCGGCGCGCCGTGGGCGCGTGCGACCGCCATCACGCACGCACCAGCAGGCACGCCGCCTGCGCCGCGATGCCCTCGCCGCGCCCGGTGAGGCCGAGCTTCTCGCTGGTGGTCGCCTTGACGCTGACCGCATCGACGGCGATGCCGAGGTCGGCGGCAATCGCTTCGCGCATCGCCTGCGCATGCGGGCCGACCTTGGGTGCCTCGCAGATCACGGTGATGTCGCAATTGCCCACCCGCCAGCCGCGTGCGCGGATCAGTGCATCGCAATGGCGCACGAAGGCGCGGCTGTCGGCATCCTTCCAGCGCGCATCCGACGGCGGGAAATGCGTGCCGATATCGCCCAGCGCCAGTGCACCGAGGAGGGCGTCGCACAGCGCGTGCAGCGCCACGTCGCCGTCGGAATGCGCCAGCACGCCACGTGCATGCGGAATGCGCACGCCACCCAGCATCACGTGGTCGCCCTCACCGAAAGCGTGTACGTCGAGCCCCTGGCCGATGCGGATGTTCATGTGTGCCTCGTCAGCAGGAATTCGACCAGCGCCAGGTCCGCCGGCGTGGTCACTTTGATGTTGTCTTCGCGACCTTCGACCAGGCGTGGGTGCAGGCCCAGCCGCTCGACCGCCATCGCTTCGTCGGTGACGGCAACGCCTTCGGCCTGTGCTGCCTCCAGCGCGCGCCGCAGCAGCGCACGGCGGAATGCCTGCGGGGTCAACGCACGCCACAGGCGCTCGCGCGGCTCGGTGGCCTCGATGCGGTCATCGACGCCGGCACGCTTGAGGGTATCGCGCACCGGTGCGGCGAGGATGGCGCCGTCGGCGCAGGCCGTCGCGGCGTCGACCAGCTTGCCGATGTCGTTCGCGCGCAGGTGGGGCCGCGCCGCGTCGTGCACCAGCAACAGCGTGTCTTCGGCGACGCCCGCCGGCAGCGCACGCAGCGCGGCCAGCACCGAATCGGCGCGTTCAAGGCCGCCCATGCAGGCCATCACCGGCTTGCCGTGCAGCGACGTCCAACCCGGCCAGTACGGATCGTCTTGCGCCAGCGCCACCACCGCACCGGCGGTACCAGGGTGCGCCAGCAGCGCGTCCAGCGCGTGCGCGATCAGCGGCTTGTCGGCAGCGCACAGGTACTGCTTGGGCATGTCGCCACCGAAGCGACGACCGCTGCCGGCAGCGGGCATCAGCACCCATGCGCTCATGGCGTGACCGCAGGCTCCGCCGCCGGCGTCGCGTCGGCGGCAGGCGGTGGCGCCGGCGCAGGGATGGCCGTCGCGTGGTCGATCACCCGGTAAAACGTCTCATCGGGTTTCACCAGGCCCAGCTCGCTGCGCGCGCGTTCTTCCACCGCCGCGCCACCACTTTTCAGGTCGGCCACTTCCGCCGCAAGCGCGTCGTTGCGTGCTTGCAGCTTGGCGTTTTCCACTTCCTGCGCAGCGACCTGCGCGCGCAGGGCCACCACTTCGTGCTGCCCGCCGTTGCCGTACCACAGCTTGTATTGCAGCGCCGCCAGCAGCAACGCCAATGCCAGCAACAGCACGCCGAAACGCTTCATCGCGCGCCGGGGTCAGCGCTTGAGCGACACGAAGGCATCACGGCCGGCATAGCGCGCGGCGCTGCCCAACTGCTGTTCGATGCGCAGCAATTGGTTGTACTTGGCCACGCGGTCGCTGCGGCACAGCGAGCCGGTCTTGATCTGGGTGGCGGTGGTCGCCACCGCAATATCGGCGATGGTGGTGTCTTCGGTTTCACCGGAGCGGTGCGAGACGATCGCCGCGTACTTCGCCGCGTCGGCCATCGCGATGGCTTCCAAGGTTTCACTGAGGGTGCCGATCTGGTTGACCTTGATCAGGATCGCATTGGCCACGCCGCGCTCGATGCCGTCCTTGAAGATGCGCGGATTGGTGACGAACAGGTCGTCGCCGACCAGCTGCACCTTGCCGCCCAGACGATCGGTGAGTTGCTTCCAGCCGTCCCAATCGTCCTCGGCCATGCCGTCTTCGATCGTGATGATCGGATACTGCGCGCACCAGTTGGCGAGGAAATCGACGAACTGTTCCGACGACAGGCGCTTGCCTTCGCCGGTGAGGTTGTACTTGCCGTTCTCGTAGAATTCGGTGGACGCCACGTCCAGGCCCAGCAGCACGTCCTCGCCGGCCTTGTAGCCGGCCTTGCCGATGGCTTCGAGGATGGTCTCCAGCGCCTCTTCATTGCTGCGCAGGTCGGGGGCAAAGCCGCCCTCGTCGCCCACCGCGGTGGACAGGCCGCGCGCCTTCAGCACCGACTTCAGCGCGTGGAAGATCTCGGTGCCGCTGCGCAGCGCTTCGCTGAACGAGTCGAAGCCCACCGGCAGCACCATGAACTCCTGCAGGTCGACGTTGTTGTCGGCGTGCGCGCCGCCGTTGATGATGTTCATCATCGGCACCGGCAGCACCGGCGACACCCCGCTCAAGCCGGACAGGTATTGCCACAGCGCCAGCTTCTTCGACGCCGCCACCGCGTGGGCTGCGGCCAGCGACACGCCCAGCAGCGCGTTCGCGCCCAGCCGGCCCTTGTTCTCGGTGCCGTCGAGGTCGATCAGGCGCTTGTCCAGCCCGGTCTGGTCGGCCGCATCGACGCCGCGCAGGGTTTCGGCAATCGTGCCATTGACGTGGCCCACTGCCTTCAGCACGCCCTTGCCCAGGTAGCGGGTCTTGTCGCCATCGCGCAACTCCACCGCCTCCTTGCTGCCGGTGGAGGCACCGGAGGGCACGGCCGCGCGGCCAAGGCTGCCGTCGGACAGGCAGACTTCCGCTTCCAGCGTGGGGTTGCCGCGACTGTCGAGGATCTCGCGGGCGTGGACGTGGGTGATCGTGGTCATCGTGAAGTCGTCATGGGGAAATTAAAGGGAGTTTTCCAGAAAACCGCTGCGCTTTGTGACCCTGTCCAATTCCAGCAGCGTTTCCAGCAGGGCTTCCATCTTGCCCAGCGGCCAGGCATTGGGGCCGTCGGACAGCGCCTTGCTCGGGTCGGGATGGGTTTCCATGAAGATGCCGGCCACGCCGACTGCAATCGCGGCACGCGCCAGCACCGGCACGAACTCGCGCTGGCCGCCGCTGGAGCTGCCCTGCCCGCCCGGCAGCTGCACCGAATGGGTGGCGTCGAACACCACCGGGCACCCCGTTTCGCGCATCACGCTGAGCGAGCGCATGTCGGAGACAAGGTTGTTGTAACCGAAGCTGGCACCGCGCTCGCAGACCATGATCTGCTGGTTGCCGGTGGATTTCGCCTTCTCCACCACCGGCTTCATGTCCCAGGGCGACAGGAACTGGCCTTTCTTGATGTTCACCGGCTTGCCGGTGGCGCAGACCTTGGTGATGAAGTCGGTCTGCCGCACCAGGAAGGCCGGCGTCTGCAGCACGTCGACCACCGAGGCCACTTCGTCCATCGGCGTGTATTCGTGCACGTCGGTCAGCACCGGCACGCCGACCTGCCGCTTCACCTCGGCCAGCACCCGCAGCCCCTCTTCCATGCCGGGGCCACGGAAGCTGTTGATGGAGGTGCGGTTGGCCTTGTCGAAGCTGGACTTGAAGATGAAGTTGATCCCGAGCTTGCCGGTGATCTCCTTCAATTGCCCCGCCACTGCGACCTGCAATTGCTCGGACTCGACCACGCACGGGCCGGCGATCAGGAACAACGGTTGGTCCAGGCCGACTTCGAAGCCGCAAAGTTTCATGGGTGCGCTCACTTCTGCTGGGCCGCCTTGCGTTCGCGGGCGGCGCGGATGAAACCGATGAACAGCGGATGCCCGCTGCGCGGGGTGGACAGGAATTCCGGGTGCGCCTGGCAAGCCAGGAACCACGGATGCGCGGCCTGCGGCAGCTCGATCATTTCCACCAGCAGATCGTCCATCGACTTGGCGGAGATCACCAGCCCGGCCTCCTCCAGCTGCACGCGGTAGCGGTTGTTGAATTCGTAGCGGTGGCGGTGGCGCTCGCCCACCACGTCCTTGCCGTACAGCGCGTGCGCCAGCGTCCCCGGCTTGATGCGCTGCTCCTGCAACCCCAGGCGCATGCTGCCACCGAGGTCGGAGTCTTCGTCGCGGCGCTCGATGTCGCCGCTCTGGGTGCGCCACTCGGTGATCAGGCCGATCACCGGATGCACCGCACCCTTGTCGTTTTCGGTGCTGTTGGCACCAGCCAACCCGGCCAGGTGGCGGGCCACGTCCACCACCGCCGCCTGCATGCCGTAGCAGATGCCGAAATACGGCAGCCCGGTTTCGCGTGCGTACTGCGCGGTCAGCACCTTGCCTTCGAAGCCGCGATCGCCGAACCCGCCCGGCACCAGCACGCCATCGACGCCGGCCAATACCTTGGCCGCGCCGTCGCGCTCCACGTCCTCGGCTTCCAGCCACTTCAGGTTGACGCGGGTGCGCTGGCGGATGCCGCCATGCTTGAGCGCCTCGCCCACCGACTTGTAGGCATCCTTGTGGTCGACGTATTTGCCGACCACCGCGATCGTCACTTCGTCCTGCGGATTCTGTGCCGCATCCACCACCGCGTCCCATTCGGACAGGTCCACCGGGCCGGCGGCCAGGCGCAGCTGGTCCACCACGATCTGGTCCAGCGCCTGCGCGTGGAACCAGCGCGGGATCTTGTGGATGTTGTCCAGGTCGATGGCCGACACCACTGCCTTCTCCGGCACGTTGGTGAACAGCGCGATCTTGCGGCGCTCGCCGTCCGGCAGCGGCTGCTCGCTGCGGCAGATCAGCACGTCCGGCTGGATGCCGATACTGCGCAGTTCCTTCACCGAATGCTGGGTGGGCTTGGTCTTCAGCTCCCCGGCGGCGGCGATGTAGGGCACCAGGGTCAGGTGCATGAACATCGCCTTGTCGGCGCCGCGCTCGGTGCGCAACTGGCGAATGGCCTCCAGGAACGGCAGCGATTCGATGTCGCCGACGGTGCCGCCGATCTCGACGATGCCGACGTCGAAGCCGCGGGTCGCGGCGTCGATGCAGGACTTGATCTGGTCGGTCACATGCGGGATCACCTGCACGGTGCCGCCCAGGTAGTCGCCGCGGCGCTCCTTGCGAATCACCGCCTCGTAGATCTTGCCGGTGGTGATGGAGTTCAGCCCGGACAGGCGGGTGTTGACGAAGCGCTCGTAGTGGCCGAGGTCGAGGTCGGTTTCCGCCCCGTCGTCGGTGACATACACCTCACCGTGCTGGAACGGGCTCATCGTGCCCGGGTCCACGTTGAGGTAGGGATCGAGCTTCATCATCGTGACCTTCAGGCCACGGGCTTCGAGGATCGCCGCAAGCGAGGCGGCGGCAATGCCCTTGCCAAGCGAGGACACCACGCCCCCGGTCACGAACAGAAGGGGCGTTTGGGAATCAGGGGAAGTCATGTCGGCAGCGCGGCGCTGGAAACCCGCATTCTAGCGGCAAGCGCGGCAAAACCACAGACCCCCGCATCAAAACCCCTTGATTCACAAGGGGAAACGACTTTCCAGACGGCGCTGGATGACGCGCCGTCAATCGACTTGGCGCGCCTTGTACCACGCCGCCGCGCCGATCAGGCCCAGCAGGCCGTGCTCGAGCGTGTATACCGGCACCTCGCGCAGGGTATCGGACAGCACGCCCTTGTCGAGGAAGCGCTGCATGAAGCCGCCCTGGCACAGGTAATGCCGCAGATGCCCGGTCAAGCCACCGGCAAGGCAGACGGAACGCGCGCGGAAGGTGGTGGCCAGGTCACCGGCAAAACTGCCGAACCAGCGGCAGAACAAGGCCACGCACTCGGCAGCCAGCAGATCATGGCCGGCATCGGCGGCATCCACCAAATCCGATGGTGCATGCCAGCGTGGCTGCACGCCGCGCAATTCGCAGCAGGCCTGGTACAGGTTCACGAGGCCCGGCCCGGAAAATACCCGCTCGCTGGCCACATGACCGAAGCGCGCCTGCAACAGGCGCACCACGTCCAGCTCGAACGGCGTGTTGCCGGCCAGCGCCGCATGCCCGGCCTCGCTGGGCTGCACCCCGGCACGCCCGCCCTGATCGACCACCAGCGCCGCCCCCAACCCGGTGCCAGGCCCCAGCAGCAGCACCGGCAACGGCAAACCACTGCCATCACCCGCGCCCACCACCTGCAAATCGGCCAACTGGATCTGCGGCAAGGCCCAGGCCACGGCCTCGAAATCGTTGATCAGGTGCAGATGCTCGATGCCGGCTTCGCGGCGGGTCGCAGTCAGCGACACGCTCCACGGCAAGTTGCTGTTGAGCAGCACGTCCCCTTGCAGGACACCGGCGATCGCCACCACGCAGGTCGCCGGGAAAGCGGCGGCGGCGGCGGCCGCATCCTCGCGAAACCGGCGCAGGATGGCGGCCAGATCGGGGAATTCCGCACAGGCATAGCGGCGGTGGAACCCCACCGTGATCGCATCCCCCGCGACATCCACCATCCCGATCCGGGCGAAGGTACCGCCCACATCGGCGGCGATCAGCTGCATCACGGCCGCGCCCGCGTCGGCACGGCCCACACCATCCACCACAAGAACCCCCTCGCCCGACTTGCCGGTCACGCCGGCACGACCCTGTGCCCGCATTGTACGGGCATGCGTGCAAAACCGGGCGCGAAACGACACACTGGCGGGCTTGAGCCCCCGGAATACCTGCCGCTTCGCATGAACACCCGCTACAACGCCGCCGACATCGAAGTCCTCTCCGGCCTGGACCCGGTCAAGCGCCGGCCCGGCATGTACACCGACACCAGCCGCCCGAACCACCTGGCACAGGAGGTCATCGACAACGCGGTGGACGAGGCGCTGGCCGGGCACGCCAGGAGCATCGGCGTCACCCTGTTTGCGGACGGCAGCTGCGAAGTGGCCGACGACGGCCGCGGCATGCCGGTGGACATCCACCCGGAAGAGAAGATCCCCGGCGTCGAACTGATCCTCACCCGCCTGCACGCGGGCGGCAAGTTCAACAACAAGAACTACACCTTCAGTGGCGGCCTGCACGGCGTGGGCGTCAGCGTGGTCAATGCGCTGTCGAACAAGGTCGACGTGTTCATCAAGCGCGACGGCAGCGAATACCACATGGCCTTCGCCGACGGCGACCGCATCTCGGCGCTGTCGGTGGTCGGCAGCGTGGGCAGGAAGAACACCGGCACGCGGCTGCGCTTCTGGCCGGACCCGAAGTACTTCGACACGCCCAAGTTCAACCTGCGCGCGCTCAAGCACCTGCTGCGCGCCAAGGCGGTGCTCTGCCCCGGCCTGACCGTCAGCCTGTTCGACGAGGCCAGCGGCGAGCGCCTGCAGTGGCATTACGAGGACGGCCTGCGCGACTACCTGAAGGGCGAACTGGACGGCCGCGAACTGCTGCCGCCGGAGCTGTTCGTGGGTAGCCTGAAGAAGGACACCGAGGTGGTGGACTGGGCGGTGGCCTGGCTGCCGGAAGGCGAGCTGGTGCAGGAAAGCTACGTCAACCTGATTCCCACCGCCCAGCACGGCACCCACGTCAACGGCCTGCGCAGCGGCTTCACCGACGCGCTGCGCGAGTTCTGCGACTTCCGCAACCTGCTGCCGCGCGGCGTCAAGCTGGCGCCGGAAGACGTGTGGGACCGGGTCGCCTTCGTGCTGTCGCTGAAGATGACCGACCCGCAGTTTTCCGGCCAGACCAAGGAACGCCTGTCCTCGCGGCAGGCGGCGGGTTTCGTCGAGGGCGCCGCGCACGACGCCTTCAGCCTGTGGCTCAACGCCAATACCGAGCTCGGCGAGAAGATCGCGCAGCTGGCGATCGAGCGCGCCTCGGCGCGCCTGAAAACCGAAAAGCAGATCGTCCGCAAGAAGGTCACGCAAGGCCCGGCCCTGCCCGGCAAGCTGGCCGACTGCATTTCGCAGGACCTCTCGCGCACCGAACTCTTCCTGGTCGAAGGCGACTCCGCCGGCGGCAGCGCCAGGCAA
The DNA here is from genome assembly GCF_041905325.1 of Thermomonas sp. Classification (GTDB taxonomy): domain Bacteria; phylum Pseudomonadota; class Gammaproteobacteria; order Xanthomonadales; family Xanthomonadaceae; genus Thermomonas. Next base: position 158,167 of record NZ_JAYRLK010000001.1, read on the forward strand.
GCGCGCGACAAGGATTTCCAGGCCATCCTGCCACTGCGCGGCAAAATCTTGAACACTTGGGAAGTGGCTTCCGGGCAGGTGCTGGGTTCGCAGGAAGTGCACGACCTCGCCGTCGCCATCGGCTGCGACCCCGGCAAGGACGAGATCGACGGTCTGCGCTACGGCAAGATCGTGATCCTGGCCGACGCCGACAGTGACGGCCTGCATATCGCCACCCTGCTGTCAGCGCTGTTCCTGCGGCATTTCCCCACGCTGGTCGCCGCCGGCCACGTGTTCGTGGCGATGCCGCCGCTGTTCCGCGTGGACGTGGGCAAGCAGGTGTTCTACGCGCTGGACGAGGAAGAAAAGCGCCTGTTGCTGGAGAAGATCCAGCGCGAGAAGCTCAAGGGCCAGGTCCACGTCACCCGCTTCAAGGGCCTGGGCGAAATGAACCCGCAGCAGCTGCGCGAATCCACCATGCACGTGGACACCCGCCGGCTGGTGCAGCTCACCGTCGACGACGACACCGCCACCCGCTCGCTGATGAACATGCTGCTGGCGAAGAAGCGCGCCTCCGACCGCAAGAGCTGGCTGGAGCAGAAGGGCGACCTGGCGACGCTGGAGGTGTGAGGCCACATCCTTGCCGGTGCCGTATTGCCCCCAAAGCCTTGCACCCCTCACAATCCACACAAAATAAAATGGACTTGAAGGCACCCATCTAATGAAAACTGCCGCTTTTGGATTGACTTCTTTTTTTGCCCTTGCCGTTTCAAGCACAGTCGCGGCACAGACACCGGCCTACATGGATTTCGCAAAACACGCGACAATCACTGAAGTGACGATGGCCCCGGATGGCAAACACATTGCTTTGGCAGCACCTTCAGCAGACGGCATGGAAACGCAGCTGCAAATCGTCCCTCTGGACGGCAGCAAGGAAGTTCAAGCATTGCGCTTCGGCCGCCAACAGCACGTTACCGATCTCATCTGGAGCGCAAACGACCAAATCGTGGTTTCTCGCGCAAAACGTGACCCACTGAAAACCCGTCCAGACAGCTATGGCGAGCTCATGAGCTCGGATGTTCACGGCAAGACCCAGAACACCCTATTCGCCTTCGTCCGTGACTCCGGCCCCATCACCGGCCGCCGCAAGGACAAGGGCTTCGCCTCCGTCGCGATGGTGCTGGACAACGAACCTGGCAAGGTGCTGGTCGAATTTACCGCATGGCCAGACAGCGTGGACGACGAGGACCGCAGCACGACGATCTACAAGGTGGATACCCGCACCGGAAACCGAGAGCAGGTTGAATACAGCAAGGATCCCGCCACCTTCCAGTTCGATCATGATGGGCACGCCCGTCTGAAGATTACCTACGACAACGAAGACAATCCCATCTTGATGTATCGCCCCACGATTGGGGCGAACTGGCAAGCCGTGCCGAAAGCCCTGGCCGGCCGCACGATGAGCCTGCTCTATGTCGAGGCCGACAACAACACGGCCTACGCCAGCATCAGTGATGCCGACGAGCCGGTACAGCTTTACAAAGTCGATCTCGCCGCAGGCACCCGCACCAAACTCGCCGGGAAAGCTGATGAAGACATCTCGCGCGTAATGTTCGCCGGCCACGACGGTCCGCCTTTTGCCGTCCTCTATGACGAAGGCAAGCCCTCCGTCCAGTATCTGGACCCCGCCTCGAAGTGGGCCGGTATCCACGCCGGCCTGCTCAAGGCTTTCCCCGGGCAAATGGTGACCTTCATCAATTGGAGCAATGACGACAGCAAGCTTCTGTTTTCCGTCTGGGGGGATCGCAATCCCACTGCCTGGTATCTTCTGGACACTTCGAACGGCAACAAGATCCAATTGATTGATCGCTCGATGCCCTGGATCAAGCCAGAATCACTTGCACGCACGCTTCCGATCAGCTTCAAGACCCGCGACGGGCTGACCCTGCATGGTCTCCTCACGGTCCCGGCAGGCACGGCCACACATCCACTGGTTGTGATGCCCCACGGCGGTCCACATGGGATCTACGACTCCTGGGGATACAACCCTGACGCACAGTTCCTGGCAAGCCGTGGCTACTCGGTGCTCCAAATCAACTATCGCGGCTCTGGTGGTCGCGGCAGGCATTTCATGGAAATCGGATACCGTGAATGGGGCGGAAAAATGCAGGACGACCTCGCCGATGGGGTGCAGTGGACCATCGACAACAAGCTTGCAGATCCTGCCCGCATTTGCACGTATGGTGCCAGTTACGGCGGCTACGCCGCACTGATGCAAACAATCCGCTATCCCGACTTGTACAAATGCGCAATTGGTTATGTCGGCGTTTACGACCTGCACGTGATGAAAAAAGAGGGCGACGTCAAAGACACCGCATCGGGACGTCGCTACCTGGATCGAGTATTGGGTTCCGATGACGCACAATTAAGGGCGTGGTCTCCGGCGCAGAACACGAACCGGATCAAGGTCCCCGTCTTCATCGCACAAGGCATGGTTGATCGCCGCGTCCCCATGGAGCAGTTCAATGCGCTGAAGGACTCGTTCAAGTCGAGCGGAACCCCACTGGAGACGATGCTTGGCCCGGGAGAGGGCCACGGTTTCTACAAGCCAGAAAACCGTGCTGAACTGTACCGACGCATGGATGAGTTCCTTGGAAAATACATCGGCCCTGGCCAAAGGTGATTGCAGAAGCCTGCAATCACGCCTGAAAGGGGCATGACCCGACTCCAAATCACCCGAACCGCGCCGGATCGAACGGCGCGGTGGGGATGGCAGGGGCCCGGTCCAGCATCAGGTCGGCCAGCAGCTGGCCGCCGCCGGCGCTCATGCCCATCCCCATCATGCCGTGGCCAACCGACAGCCACAGGTGGGCGTGGCCGGGGGCACGTCCGATCAGGGGGATGTCGTCGCGGCTCATCGGTCGCCAGCCGCACCATTTTTCCTGCACCTCCGGGCCCACCGGTTCGTGCAGGAAGGCCCGGGCGCCGCGCTCCAGCGCATCCAGGCGGCGCATGTTGAGACTGTCGTCGTAACCGGAGAACTCCATCGTGCTGCCCAGCCGGTAGCCACCGCGCCAGTGGGTGACGCACACCGAGGGCTCGATCAGCACCAGCGGCCGCCGGGGCAGCACTGCCGGCGGGCTGTAGGTAATGGAATAGCCTTTGCCGGGCTGGATCGCCTTGCGCAGCCACGGCAAACCCACCGCACGGGCCAACTGCGGTGCCCAGGCACCGGTGGCCAGCACCACGTCGCGGGCACGAATGCGGCCGCGCGAGGTCTGCGCCAGCAGGCCATCACGCCCGTCCTCCAATGCCCGCAGGCGGCACCGCTCGAACACGTGGCAGCCACGCTCGCGTGCCACCCGCGCCAATTCGGCCACGTAATGATCCGGCCGTAGCGCGGCATCGCCGCGAAAGCGGATCGCACCGGCGATGCCCGGCTTGAGGGCCGGTTCCTGCGCCTCGCAGGCGGGGCCATCGAGGCATTCGACATCGATCCCCAAGGATCGCAGCAGGGGCACGTCGGCCAATTCGTGGTCCAGTGCCTGCTGGGTGCGGAAGATGTAATCCTCGCCGGTCTCGGCGAAGCCGCACGCCAGGCCGTACTGCGCCACCCACTGCTGGATGCGTTGGCGGGAATCCGCCAGCAGCGCGTATTTGGCGTGCGCGCTGGCGGCATAGGCGCGCGTGTTGCAACGGCGCGCGAAGCCCAGGAACCAGCGCAGCCGCGTGGGATCCAGGGTCGGCTTGACGTACAGCGGGGCATCCGGCGTGAACAGCCAACGCAGCACCCGGCGCAACGTGCCGGGCCCCGCCAGCGGGGGCGCATGGCTGGGGGTCAACGTGCCGCAATTGCCGTGCGAAGCGCCGCTGCCCACGGTCGCCGCATCGATCACGGTGACCTTGCGCCCGGCTTCCACCAGCGCCAGCGCCACCGCCAGCCCGGAGACCCCGGCACCGACGACAAGGCAATCCACATCGGCATCCACCGCCGCGTTACCCATCGCGCAAGCCCCCTCTCGCCCGCCGTACCACGTTGCTCCGGGTGGCGCGGCAAGCCACTGCCGCCGCGCCACCACGGGCCTGCTCAGTGCTGGTGGCCACCCTCGCCATGCACATGGCCATGCGCAAGCTCTTCCTCGGTCGCCTCGCGCACATCCACGATCTCGATGTCGAAGTCCAGCGACTTGCCGGCCATCGGGTGGTTCAGATCCACGTCCACCACGCTCATGCCCACCTTCTCGACGGTGACCGCGCGCGGGCCGAAATTGGTCTGCAACACCACCTGCATGCCCGGGGCCAGCTTCTGGTCGCCGAAATGCTTCTTGGGAATGCGCTGGGTCAAGCCTTCCTTGCGCTCGCCATAGGCGTCGGCAGGAGTCACGCTGGCGGTGAATGTCTCGCCCGCTTCGCGACCGTCCATTGCCGCTTCCAGGCCGGGGATGATCTGCCCGCGACCGAACAGGATGGCCAGCGGCGCACCCACGTCCCTGGAGCTTTCGATCTTTTCCTGGCCGGTTTCGGCCACGGCATAGTGGAAACGGACGACGCGGTCTTTCTCGATCTTCATGGCTTGCTTCCTGTCGGTGGGGCGCTTGCCGGAACGCATGGATGCGTCGACACTGCGCGGTGATGAAACCAGCCGACTGCAACCAGCGACCGGGCGCGCATTATCGACGCTATGCGGCATGGGCGCCATTGCTGGCCGTATTGGCCGGCTGCGGCGGGCCTGCCAACACCCGCAGCCCACCGCCCGCGGTCGCCACCCCGCGCGCCTGGCCAGTGCTCGCGCCGGCCGACCCCGCCAAGGCCAATGCCGTGTTGATGCGCGCCATCAGCCTGGTGGGCACCCCGTATCGCTATGGCGGCAACACCCCGGAAGGCGGGTTCGATTGCAGCGGTCTGGTGGACTACGTCTTCCGCGACATGTTGAACCTCCGCCTGCCCCGCACCACCCGCGCGCTGGCGGAACTGGAAGGCCCGCGCATCCAGCCGGAGCAACTGGTGGCGGGCGACCTGGTGTTCTTCGGCGACGCCGGCACGGTCAGCCACGTGGGCATCTATGTGGGGGAAGGTCGCTTCGTGCATGCACCCAGTACCGGCGGCACGGTACGGCTGGATCGGCTGGACGGCAGTTGGTGGCGCGGCCACTACAGCGGCGCGCGCAGGCTGCTGTTCTGACTGTTCGTGGCGGGAAAGCGCCACTCATTCATGTAAATGAACGGGCCTTCGGGGCCATTTCCCCGGCTCATGACGCTCCGCCTAACGTTTTCTGAACCCTTTCCCCGGCCATCCGGGGCATAGTCGCCCTTCGTTTCGGGATCATGATGACCGCGTGAAGACAGCCCACCTGCCCCACGGCCATACCACACAACGCAATCGCCGCAAGTTCCGGCTCCTGCTGGTCAGCCTCCTGTCGCTGGCCAGCCTGCCGTTGCTGGCTGCCAATCCCGCTTCCGGCAAAGCCCCCGAGGCCGCACCGGCCAGCGTGACCGCCCCGCCGGCAAGCCTGCCGGCACTGGCACCAGTCGCTCCCGCAGCCATCGCCACCCCGGATACCGCCCCGCTGGCCGCACAGCTGGAAGCCCTGCAAAAAGCCACCGCACCCGCCGGCACCACCTCGCTGGTCAAGACAGTGATGCAGCGTGCCTTCTCGCTGCTGGGCACCCCGTACCGCTACGGCGGCAACTCGCCGGAAGGCGGGTTCGATTGCAGCGGGTTGGTGGGCTACGTCTTCCGCACCATCGGCATCGACCTGCCGCGCGTCTCAGGAGCAATGGCCGGACAGGGCACCCCCGTTGCCAACCGCGATGCACTGGCCGAAGGCGACCTGGTGTTCTTCGGGCGTCGTGGCCACATCGACCACGTCGGCATCTACATCGGCAACGGCCAATTCCTGCACGCACCGCGCACCGGTCGCGACGTCACCGTGTCCAGCCTGACCAGTGGCTACTGGGCGCAGAAATTCATGGAAGCCCGGCGTTTGGCCAAGGGCGACTGAACGCCCGCAAGGGCCTTCATCGGAATCGCTGACGCCGCCTCCGGGCGGCGTCTTCGCATGCGGCTCAAGGTTGCGCTGCGCCGGTGCGATAACGGGCGACGGTCGATTCGATGCCCTTGCTGAGCTCCATCACCTTCAGCGCGTACTCGGACAGCCGCCGGTCTTCCTCGCTGTCCGGTGCCCATCCCGGAACGGCCAGCGGCTGGCCTTCGTCATCCACCGCCACGAACACGATCACGCAATGCGTGCACAACCGTGCCTGATCGGCATCCTGCATCGGGTCGCGGGCGCGCACATCCACGGCAAAGTGCATCGACGTCGTGCCGGTGTGGATCAGCGTGGCCTTCACGCTGACCAGATCGCCGATCCGGATCGGGGCGACGAAACGAATGCCGCCCACCGCCACGGTGACACTGTAATGCCCGCTCCAGCCCACGGCCGCGGCATAGCCGCACTGGTCGATCCAGCGCATCACCTGCCCGCCATGCACCTTGCCGCCGAAATTCACGTCCGACGGCTCGGCCAGGAACCGCATGGCCAATTGGCGTTGCTGCCCACTCATGCGGTTTTGCGCTTCAGAACGGTTGTGCGTACCACACTGACGTAAACAAAATTATATATCTTTGAAAAAACTAATCTTTCCTTGGACTTTTATCCTTAAACCGCGTCGATCCGTCAACTAAGGGACGATTTCGGCTGACCATAACGTCGAGTGTAAACAGCTCTTCGTCTTTGTTCGCTCTATCTTCTGCGGCCCGGCGGTCGCTCACGCCACGCTTGCGCGACCAACTCGGGGGTGATGGCGTCCCGAAGGACGCGTAGCGCGTTGTCAGAATACCGGGGGTGCTTCTGAGATCCAAACTCGAACACCATGACGTTGGCCGGATCTTCGTCTATATGCAGAAAATCACGGACAGCCTTGGCCTTGTTGATCGTCAATCCCAATTTTTCCGCCAACGCGCTGGGACTCCAGTGGTATTTCTTCTGGAGATCCACTTCACGGATGGCCGCCGCGCCCTCAGGGTCATCGCCGGACACGTAACGCACCGCAGGAGCATCAGCGGCTCGGGTTATTCGGACACGAATCGTCGGACCTTCACCTTCAACGTTCGTTGCCAAGGTCATCAGACGTGGGAACACCTGTTCCAGCGGAATGTTGTCTTTAATTGCCTCTTCGATTCGGTCCAAGTCTCGCTTGGATACCGCCACCTCTTCGCTGACGTGAGCCTCCATGGCAAGGAGCGCAGTAATTCGGCCCCTCGCTTCGTCTCGTGCTCTTCGGCCCGGAGCAAGCAGTTCTCGAATCTGCGCGTATTCTCTATTCACTAGCATCAAGAAATCAGGTAGAGGCTGGGTAGACAGGGGCAGCACCCGCACTGGCAGGTTGTCAGCGAGCGTGTCTTCAAAGTGCCCAGTCAGGATTTCGTCCAATACGGTGATCAATGCTCTCGCGTTGATGTAGAGAGCATCCTCTGGAACAACGATCATCCAGTGCTGGGCTTGGTCGCGCATCGCGTCGATGACGCGAATGGCCCCCGCCTGTGTAGCGTTCATCCATCCCTTGGATTGGGCAATGTTCAACGCCTTCTCGATGCCGATAGAGGTCCCCTTTTCCTTCTCGAAGACGTCCTGCCCCTTCTGAACCAGCAATGCCTTGACCAACATTTCGCAGGCGTGCTGAAGCATGAGCAGGACTGACTCCGGCCTTCCGTCGTCATCGTGGTTATTGAACGCTTCCAGCCCTCGCTTCAATGAAGCTATGGCCTTGGCTTTCAGTGTTCTGGCTTCCCTCTTGAGCTTCACAATTGCCCCAACTTTTTTTACTTGCGCCGGATTCTGAGGCGGCTAGAACTGCTCCAGCGTCGCCAACTTCGCCGCGTTGCGATCGCCGATGACGAGCTGTGGACGGGGAAACACTCCTCGGGCTGCACAGGATGACCGAGCCCCCCTGCGCTCAGGGGGACTGAACCGCTTCATCCACGAACCCATTCCAGTCAAATGGCAGCCGAATCAAGTCAGGAGATGAACTCGCGGTTACGGCACCCCACGCGGGATGAATGCCATTGTCAAAGAGGAATCGCACTTCGTCTTCGCCGCTGAAGGTCGTGCGGACAACAGCGGCGCTCAGCGCCAACATTGAGCCGGTGGACTCCATTCGGCTGTACACCTCATCGGGGGTCTTCATCTGCTGAATGAGGTGTGGTTCCATGTATTTAACATCGACCAGCCATGAGCGATGCATATAGCCCGGATCACTCATCGCCATCACGCGATCGAGGAGCTTTCCAACGGTCGTGCCGATTCTTATAGCAGGCATTCCGTGAGAGAAACTGCCCCAATCCGCAGCAGTGGGCTCGACCCGATGTGTCCAACAGAGCGCGTAGAACCTATTCACAACCGCCCCAAGATGGACAGGTTGTCCTGTTTGCTGATCGGTCACGATGACCGAGGCCAAAGGGTTCTCAAGCGGGTCTTTCCAGACATTCGCGCTGGCGAGTGGAAGTGTCAGACAACCATCCTTTAGGTCATCGTCGTAGTACCGCTGCTGGAAGATCCTATAGATCTTCATGCTTGGATCAAGGCCGAAGGAGTTCCGCCGCTGATACTGGTGATAAGTCTCGATATGCTGGGCATCTCTTCCCGCGAAGTCCAAGCATCTCACCTCCTTTTGAGCCTCCTCGAAACTATGGACCCAATCGCGAGCGGAGGCGGATGAAACGCCACTGCTCATGTGCGTTTGGCCTCAGAGGCTTTGACGAGACGCGCGGCTGCCGGATCGTAGGTGTATTGGGTGATTGTCCCGCTCTTGATGCGTTCCACAACTTCGTCAATGACGAAGACGGGGACAAGGAACCATTCCTGCGGCTGCACAGGATGGCCGAAGCGGTCATTGATAGTGATATTCAGACGCGCCGACGAAAACAACTTGTGAAACAGGTTCTCCATCCTCGTTCGGTTGATACCCGCGAGCTTGTAGGTAGCAACCACCTCGACCTTCGCCAGAAGATATGTGGCATCCCGCTCCGCATCAGCGATGCGGGTCTCTACCTTTCCGCCCGTCACGCCGATCTTGTGGATCAGGTCGCGGTGCTGCGCGACATAAGGATGATCGGACAGAGAGCGCAGAACATAGATCGTGCCGCTTTCAACGTCATCGGCTTCAAGCTCGCCACCAAAGGAGAGTTGCCCACTCTCGGGCGAGGCCAGCCGCCGCGCGGCGGGGTCGTTGTAGAACGCTCGCTGGAGCGAGCGCAGCAGCAGATTGCTTTCGGTGCCGTTGGAGAAGATGAGGCGCAGGCGGCGATCCACTTCCCCGGCGGTGGTTTTCAACGGCTCGCCGACCTCGGCGACGTAGAGAGTAAGGCCATCGAGAACGAAAAAGTCTCCGACTTCAATCGCACGGCGGCCCGCTTCGATGGGCTGGGACTGGCGCATACCGGTTTTGACTTCCGCTTGCACGCGCTGGAACAGGGGCCGGAAGGTCTCGAAGTCCTCGCACGGCTTGCGATCCGCGATCTCCTCGGCGGCTCGCTTGTCGGCGCTGGTGCGGACATGGCGTAGGACCGTGATGTCGTCCGCGTCGGCTACGCCCGCCAGCTCGGCGGCCAGGTGGTCGATGTCGATGGCTTCAACTGCCGAAGCGGCAACGGTCGGCGCCCCAGCAAGCAAGCCCTGATGGTCTAGCGGCTCAAGCAAGGCGCGGCAATCCGGGAGCGCGCGTAGACGGTCGAGCCGCACGGCATATAGGCGCTCGAATATGTCGCGGTCTTCGCCATGCTGCGGCGCACGCCCGTGCTGCTCTGTGAAGCGTTGGATTTCCTCGAAGCCAGCAATGACACGCTCCTCGCTGGCTGGGCGGCCATTTTTCTTCTCAGCCGGAGCGAACTCGGCAAGCTCCGCAGCGAGTTCGTCAAGATCGGAGTTACTCATAGCGTCCCTCCGCCTTGAAGCGCATGAAGGCGGCCGCGCCTTCGGCCATGCGTCGCTCCCAGGCATCCTGGGAATCAAGTGCAGGAATGCGTCCGCGCTCCTTCTTGAACTGGACGGCGCGCACGGCCATCTCCTTCGCCTCGTCCGGCGTCAGGCTCGTGCGCTTGGCCGAGATGGCCGCCGCGACCTGCTTCAAGCTGTCCTCGCTCATGGTCTTGGCAAGGATGGCGTAGGCTTCCCCGAAGGGGTTGATGCGGTCGATCAGGTCGATGTCCAACTCGCGCACGTCCATCGCGAAGCGGCGCACGCCGTCGATCAGGGCGGTGTTCGGCAACCCATCGCTCTCGCCTTCGGTGACAAGCCGCTTGGCCTGCTGCGTGAGGTTGAGGGCTGCGATGGCGTGCTGGCGCACGGCCTCCTGATCTTCGGCGTCAAGCTCGGGATACTTGTCCTTGATGATCTTGCCCATGCGAACCTGCGTCAGCTCCTCGGGCACCAGCTCCTCATCGAACAGGCCGCGCTCGATGGTGGGCTTGTCCTGCACGAAGGCCGCGATAACTTCGTTCAAGTCTTCCTGACAGATTCGCGCCGCCTCCTTGCTCTTGGGCTCGGCGAGGCCCTTGATCTCGATTTGGTACGCCCCTGTCTGCTCATTGACACCGACATTGCAGCGGTCCGGGTCATAGCCACCCTCGCCGTAGTTAAAGCCCGGCGCCGGGCCACTGTCGGGGTTCTTGGGCTTGAACTCGAAGCGCGGAGCAAGAACCTGCTCCATCAGCAGGCTTGCCGCGATGGCCTTCAACGTATCGTTGACGGCCTCGGTGACAGCTTCCTCGGCTGCATCCGGCTCGGCGATCAGGTTGGTGAATCTCGCGCGGGTCTTGCCGGGCGCGTCGCGGGTAGCTCGGCCGATGATCTGCACGATCTCGGTCAGGCTGGCGCGGTAACCCACGGTCAGGGCGTGTTCGCACCAAATCCAGTCGAAGCCTTCCTTCGCCATGCCCAGCGCGATGATGATGTCCACATGGTCCCGGTTGTTCTTCTGCGCCGGGTCTTTGAGTGCGGCGGACACGCGGTCACGCTTGGCAGGATCGTCATCGACGAGATCAGCGATCCGCAGTACGCGGCCATCGGGGCGCTTGACACGCTGGAAGCCGGTCGCAGGGTCGATGCCTTGCCATTCGCCCAGCGCCTCGATGATGTGCTCCACCTCACGCATCTTGTCCTTCGTGCTTTCACGCGAATTGACGTTGGGGATGTGGATGATGGTCTTCTCGGCGGGATCGAGGACATTAAGGATGTCATCAACGTAAGGCCCGCTGTAGAAGAAATAGCCGATATCGAGTTGCTTGAGGTACTCGTAGCCGTTGAGCTGCTCGTAGTAGGTGTAGGTGACGGTATCGAACTTCGACTCATCCTGCGGCGCGAGCACGGCCTCGGCGTCGCCACGGAAGTAGGAGCCGGTCATGGCGACAATGTGCGTCTTGCCCCGCGCGAAGAACTGCCCCAGGTGCAAGCCGAGCTTGTTGTCCGGGTTGGCCGAAACGTGGTGGAACTCATCGACCGCGATCAATCGGTCGTCGAACGCCTCCACGCCGTAGGCATCGACCGCGAAGCGGAAGGTCGCATGGGTGCAGACCAGCACCTTGTCGTCGCCTTCAAGGAATGCGCCCAGCGACTTGACCTTGCCGCCGTTGTCGTTGCCTGGCGCATTGCACAGGTTCCACTTGGGTTCGACCTGCCAGTCCGCCCAGAAGCCGTACTTGGACAGCGGTTCGTCGTTGAAGCTGGCACCGATGGACCTCTCCGGCACAACGATGATGGCCTGCTTCAAGCCTTGGTTCGTGAGCTTGTCGAGTGCCACGAACATCAGCGCACGGCTCTTGCCCGATGCGGGCGGCGACTTGATGAGCAGGTATTGCTCGCCCCGCTTCTCGTAGGCCCGCTCCTGCATGGGCCGCATCCCAAGCGCATTGGCTTTGGTCGACGCACCGTTGCGGGCGTAGGTGACGGAAACGGACGGTACGGACTTGATCTTGTCGCTCATGCGTTGGCTCCCGCTTTGCGCTTCTTGCCCTTGGCCGGTGCAGCCGAAGCGGTCATCTTGGTATAGAGGTCAAACAGCTTTTCCAGCCGCTCAGTGTCGTTCTTGAAGCGCCGACCGATGTAGATGCGCTCCAGCACTTCGTCGTTGCGCTCATGGGCGGCACGCAGGTCAGCGGGCATGTTCTCGGGGTCGTACAGGTCCGCGATGGTCGCGGGGAAGTGATGCTCCCGCGCCAGCAGGATGTCCTCCGCGCAGCGCGTGAGATCGGCCTTGTTTTTCTCGGTCAGTGTCGGCACTGGGAATGTGTGCCAGCCGAGAGTGTTTGAATAAGAAAAGTCCATTCTCATGCGGACGCATACAGTAGCAATCCAGACCAAATGCATACGGCTAGCCACGATACCGAGCAACCACGTTTCAGGCCTGTAGATCACCGCAGCCCGATCAGAAATTACTGTCGCATCATCGACAATCCCTACAGGCAGGTACGGGCGGCGTTCGGAAGAAACGCGAGGAACAATCAGCGCGCTCCCAGATCGATGAGGCGCGAAGACAAACCGATGGGGCGTGTCTGCATTCGCGTTCGCCTGCTGCCCCTTACTTTCGGCTCTGAGCTTTCGTACGTTCTCAAACCGCTCACAAATTTCGGACACTAAGCGTGCGTCATTAACTTCCTCATCTTCAACCCACAGGCAGAAGCGTGGCACGCCATTGATGAACTCAGTGGAGCCGACATACGCTCTTATAAACCGAGCAGCTTCGGGGCGTGCCGCAACAAGGCCCTCCTTCGTGGCCCTGTCCAATATCAGGTTACCGCCATCTGTAGGCTTGTTTCCGTAGTCCATCCGAGGCAAGCCATTTAAGGGTCTAGGAGCCTTTTCAACGATGATGTTTCCGACTGGAATCAGGTAAGGTCCGATGCTGTCTACGACGCGCTTTTCATCACCCTCAAAAAGAGTTTTCTTGCTCGAACGCGCGGATGCGATGCCAACAATAACTACAGTCACGCCCGCGTTTGCGGCCGCCAGATTGCTCCAGTGAAAGGGTCGGTAAGCGAAGGATATTTCCAGGCCTTGACCAAAGATCAGAGGCCATAGCATGGCGACTTGCTCGCCTTGACAAATCGACTTAGTGGCGACAAACGCACAGCAACAATCGGGTACGGCGTGAAGATAATCTGCAGCCTTCAAGTACCAAGCGGCGACATAGTCCAAGTCCTTGAAACTAGGCGCGCGACCAGAGAATAAGGCCGCCAAGTCGTCTTGCTGCTCCTTGTCTCTCCATCGACTGCCGAGATAGGGGGGATTGCCACAGATATACGTCTCGCCCCCCTCGTTCTCGAAGTCGATCTCGGCTTGATCTAGCGGCGTGCGAAAAAGATCATCGGCCTGCACCTTCACTCCGATACCAGCTGGCGGGAAAATGCTCAGCCAGTCCAGCCGCAGCGCGTTGCCGCAGGTGATCCAGTTCTCATTGCGCAGTGGCAGAAACTCGGCCAGGGCCAGCTTCTGGCCCCGATACAGCACATCGCACTGATACTCAGCAATGACCAGCGCAAGGCGGGCGATTTCCGCCGGGAAATCGCGTAGCTCGATCCCGCGAAAGTTGGTGACCGGGATTTCTGATGCACGATCCGGCTCGCCGCGCCGCCGGTTGATCTCGGCCTCGATGGCGCGCATTTCCTTGTAAGCGATGACCAGGAAGTTGCCCGAACCGCAGGCCGGGTCGAAGACCCTGATCTTGGCAATGCGTTTGCGCAGGTTGAGCAACATGCGGGCGTTATCATCCGCTTCCTCCAGCTTCTCCCGCAGGTCGTCGAGGAACAGCGGATTGAGGACCTTGAGGATGTTGGGGACACTGGTGTAGTGCATCCCCAGCTCGCCGCGCTCCTCGTCTTCGGCGACGGCCTGGATCATCGAACCGAAGATGTCGGGGTTGATCTTGGTCCAGTCCAACCCTCCGACGTGCAGCAGGTAGGACCGGGCGATCTTGCTGAACCGCGGCACCTCGTCGCCGCCGGAGAACAACTGCCCGTTGACGTAAGGGAAGTCTTCGGCCCACCGGGGAATCCTGGCGGCAGCCCGGTCGTCGCGCTTGGTGTTCATGGTGCGGAACAGCGTGGCGATGACCTCGTGCGTGTTGGACGAGTCCTTGGCGCTCATCTGCGCGACGGTTTCAGTGAAGCGGCCCTTGCCGACAAAGATGTCGGTGTCCTCAGCAAAGAAGCAGAAGATCAGCCGCGCCATGAACTTGTTCATGTCGTGGCGACGCTCCGCCGTGCCCCATTCCGGGTTGTCCTTCAGCAGTTCGACGTACAGGCGATTCAGGCGGCTGGTGGCCCGGATGTCGAAGGCGTTCTCGCTGATCTGGCGGACGGTGCTGATGCCCGCCAGCGGCAGGAAGAAGCCGAAGTGGTCCGGGAAGTCCTTGAAGGCGCAGGCAACGGTCTCTCCGCTGGTCAGGTCTTCGGCCTCGAAGTCCGTGCCGTCGGTGGCGAGGATGAACTTCGCCTTGGCCTTGGCCGTCGCCAGGCTGGCCTTGAGAGCGGCCAGCGTCTGCGTCACCCGCCCAGCGTCGCAGGTCAGGATGTGGATGTTGCTGGTTTGGAGAACACCACCGAGGTCGGACTTGTTCGACGCCCCCGCGCGCAGGCGCTTGATGGTCGTCGCCTTGTTGCCGAACGCTTCAAGGAAGGCATAGGGGAACTCTGCGGGGTCAAAGGGCTGCTCCGCGAGGTCGGTGATCGCCTGTTCGATTTCAACGGCGTTCATTGCCTTCTTCCCGGTGCGGCTTGCTTTGTCGGCCGCCGATCGACTGGCGGGAGGGGCCTATTCAGGAACGCCTCGTCCAAGCCACGCGTGTGCGCGTTGTAAGCCCAACGAACGAACTGCTCGAGAAGGCGATCATTTTCCTGCTGGAGGCGGTCGTTCTCTGCCTCGAGTCGGGAAATTCGTCCGGCCGGCACCCGAACCAGATCAGCCGGATCTCTTTGCTTCTTGCCCGGATTGGCGAGTCGTTCCTTGGTCTTTTCGAAAGCGAGGCGGATGCGCTCATGCCGGTGAAGAGCCTGCCTGGTGTACTTGCTTTGCAGGCGTGCTTGGACCTGTTCAATCAAAGCTTGCCACGACAAAACCCCGCTCCAACCATCCAGAATCTCGACGATGCGCTTGATGGCTTCGTCATCAAGGTTCTTTGCACGTCTCCTAGACATTTTCGATCACTCCTGCAGCTTTCTGCGCAGGCACGCTACGTCGGCCTGCTATCCCTAGGGGACCGCCTTGTCGGCCCAGTTGAACGCAAGTGCCATCGGGCACAGCAGGGTCGTCCATGATCCTGCACAACTGCGTCAGCCGCGCAACGCTGAGTCGGTGATGTTCCAACCAGCGATCGCTTCCGGCGTAGCCAGACGATCGCGCTTGTTCAGCGTGGTCGAGAAGACGTCTGGCCTCTGTAAGTCGCGTCCGTAACCTTTCCGTTTTCGCAGCGTCGCCTTTCACGCACACGAGATCCTGGCAGTTGAGGCAGTCACGGTGGAGCTCGCACGGCGACATCGTGTAGTCGTGCACGCAGAAGCCGATGTCGGTCGTGTGTGCCGTTGGAAAACGCAACCGGCCAAACTCATCCCGTGAGACCGGAAGGTTGACGGGGATCTCGGCCAATGGCCCGAACATCTGGCTCGAGTCGCCGACAGCGTTTCGCACCTTCTCGAGCATTTGCGTCGGCGTGACGTGGTCGTAGACAACGTTTTGTCGTACATCTTTCCGCCCGGACCACTTTGCAATGTCAAGTTGGCTCATTCCTCCCGCTTGCGCCAGTGTGTTCAAGTAGTGACGGAATCGGTGAGTGTTCACGCGAATCTCGGAGCCGTCCGCCTCTCGGAAACCAAACTTGCTGAAGATCGACTGAAAGCCATGCGCTACTCGTGAGCCGAGCCCATTGTTGATTCGTGTGCCCGACACACCTTCAATCAGGCAGTGATACGTAGCCCGCTGCTGGCCAAGCTCGTTCCGACGGACGACGAATAACGCTTCGCTGTATTTCAGCCCCGTCAGGGAATCGAGGATCGGAAAGTCATGTGGCAGGAGCCGCAGTACGGCCTTCTCAACAACTTCGAAGCGGACGCGACCAGTCGCGTCGATGGGTAGCTTGGCATACCGGCACCATGCTCGACCGTCGCCGACACCGATTACGTCCGCCACCTCGTCCAACGAAAGCGATTCCCTCCCTCGCAGGAACTCTAGTTCAGGCTTGAGGTAGATTGAGCCTGGGTTCTGCTCATACCAACGCGCCACCTCCCGGGCAGGTTCTGTTACTGCCCGGATCTTCGCAATTGCCTCTCGGATGACGCCCGACATACTTGGAACGACCCACTTCACCATTGGCTCAGCGCCCTTGCCCGGCCACCAGCGAAAGCCATAAGGAGTGGATTCACCTTCTTTGGCGAAGCCGTCGACCTCGCAGTCAACTGGAAGCGTCAGCACTTCTGCAATTCGATCCGGCGCACCGCACATTATCGCCGCCGCGCTGGAGACGATCACATCGGCGGGCTCCTTTGCCGCTCTGAAAATCATTGGCAATGCGTCAAGCGCCGCCTGAGACGGAAGCTTCGACCGCCGTCTTTTGTCAGCCTCCTCACCGACGCGTTCCGTATCAATGGGGCGAGGAATGAAGTTCACCCACCCGAGCCTCGTGCGAGTCATTCCATGGTCATCGAGAAAATCGGCAAGGAGCTCTAGCTGCTGACCGATCCGGTATGCAGAGGTCTCCGCGTATCGAGAGCCAACGAGCTGCGCTGCGCGATTGAAGGTGGAGGCATCGATGCCCGCCACGGATGACGTGCCCATCTCCTGTGCACTCGCGGCGACAGCCCTCAATGCAACGAGTCGCGTCGAGTAAGCCTTGGCGGGTCGAAGCCCGAACATGTACCGAAAATAGGCTTTGCCGAATGATCGAAACGGCTCAGCCAGGATTTGGTTCTCGTCATTCAGATTGGTGAACCTTGCTCGCTGCCGACCTTTGCCTCGCGCTCTCAAAGCAACGGCCTTGGTGACATCCCACTCGTCGCTCTCGAAATCGAGATCTGCACCGAAGATCGTGAGCTGACTCCGGCATAGCTCAATAAATGCCGAAACGTTCACCTCAGCGTCGATCTCCGCCTTTGGTTTGAAGACGATCAGGTCAGCCATTCATTGCACCCCGTCCGACGGGCTCTCCGTGCAGAGCCTGACAACCTCAGCTACTGCCAGAATCGTTCGGTCGTTCACCGATGCGATTCGCACATCGGTCTGTCCAACAAACCGCTCCCGTTCATCTAGCAGGTATTTAAGGACTGCTTCATGCGGGCCATCTCGCCAGGGCTGGAAGCTACGGCAGGTGTAGCAGGCGATCGGCGCCATGAGCCCGCAGAACCCATGCTTCCCACAGTTCCCCATAGGCTTCATCTCAGGGTGGATGTGAGGACCGCAGATGCGACTGGTCGGATCATCGCCACGCACAGCCTTCGATTCATCATCAATCAGCACCCCTGCGAATGCCTGAGCGAGGGGCGCCAGGTGCATCGCCACCGCACGATCGATCCGTTCCACGATCTGCGGGACTGCCTGCGTGTAGACACCGACATTCTGCGTGTCGTTGTGGTCGAGAAGTTCGGCGATGACCAGTTCGCCGTGACCCTCGATGGCGGCGCGTGTTCCGACAGTTCTGCGGAAGCGGGTTGGGGTGATGTGCAAAGGGGCCCCAGTGCGTTCCGAAACCACGGTCAAACTTCGCATGACCCTGATGAACGTTTCCGCGAGCGAATCTGAGGTCCGATGGAGACGGAAGCCGTGCGGCGCCTCCTTTCCATGCGCCCGGGCGGGAAACATGGGAATGTCGTTTCCGTTCGGGAACTCGTGCGCCAACTCACTTCGCAGCCTAGCGCAATGCCGATAAAGCGGCTCCCCGATTCGAGGTGACAGCAGGCGATCCTTGAACGCGTGCCTCGACGGAACATCCTGTTGTTTGGCACGCGGAATCCGCAGCAAGTACGACGTTGTTCCGTCCGGCGCTGTTATCGAATGAAGGTCACAGACCTTGAGCGCGGCGTATTGAATGGCTCGCTGGCCGAGAAGGACGAACAACTGCGCAAGTAGGTATTCGCTCTCGTCGATGAGCCCATCCTCGCGAGCGGCGCCGAGGGCAGCGCCGACCGCCAAGGTCTCGATGTCAGTCAGAGGCCCGTTCTTCGAGTCCAGAGTCAGGACGGCCTCACCCTTTTGGTTTCCTATCTTGCGCGTGGTCTTGAGGAGTGGAACGACGTCACTCGCGAGGCCTTGATAGCCAAGCGCGTTCCATTTGAGCAGCAGACCGCTGAGGGTGCCGAAGTACCAAGCGCGCCCCTTGGACAGCGACGATCGGTAGCTCAGGAGCATCGCACTGTCGATTCTGGAGATCGGATCAGGGAAGGCGCGAAGGAAGTGCTGAAGCCGCTCGAACAGATTCTTCAGATGCGAGCCGGACTTGTTCTCGGCATACCAGATCAGGACAGATTTCGCCGATTCACGGAAGCGTTGATCGCAGTTGAAGTCGGTGAAGTTCAAGCTCACGTTGATGGCGTTGTCACGGTATGCCCACAGGTCATCGTCGGCATCGAAGACACTTCCATCACGAGTACGGACAAGTCGCCTCTGTGCCTCCAGTCCTGCCTTTCTCATGCCTGCCCCTTCTTGCCAAGCATCTTCTCCTGGAGTTCGAGCGACACAAGCTTCGCCTGCTCACGTACGTGCCGTCGGGTATACGTCCCTGCGGTTCCCGAAGTCTCAGACCATCCCATCAGATACGACCGCGCCTTCCTTTCGGTGTCCTCCGGCACCTTGTTTTGGTCCATCTCCTCGGAGAATCGATCGTTCCACGTATGGCGAAGCACATGAGGGGACAGGTCGTCGGGAAGATCGGCGATCGTTGATCTCAGCACTCTGAAGATCTTCGCCAGAGCTGGCATCGACAGCGGTGCGCCGGTGTCGGTAGCCACGAATAGGTATTCGTGCAATCGCGCACCAGGAAGCGAGTTTCTGACGTTGATAACGTAGTGCCGAGTCGCATCCAAGTTCGCTGCCGACAAAGGCAACTCCCGTCCGCGAGTCTTGACCACCGGCTGATTCCGCCTCGGGTCGCCAGGA
Organism: Thermomonas sp.; assembly: GCF_041905325.1. GTDB lineage: Bacteria > Pseudomonadota > Gammaproteobacteria > Xanthomonadales > Xanthomonadaceae > Thermomonas. The sequence goes on from NZ_JAYRLK010000001.1 coordinate 177,278, forward strand.
TCGTCATGACGGCGTGAGATAGTGACGACCCCTCTACGGAAATCCACATCGGAGCAGCGCACGCTGAGCAACTCCCCCCTCCTCAACCCGAGGTCATACAACCAGTCGATCATCACGGCGTTTCGAGATCGCGTGTGGCCGTCAGCCCACGGGTTCTCTGGCGAGTCGGGGCGTGTTACCTCGCGAAGCCTTTGCCGATGGTGGGGGGCGAGCCCCTCTCTCACCTCCGAAACTCCACCACTGGGCATCCTGGCTTCGAGCGCAAGAGCAAAAGCGTCCACTGCTGCTCGAAGCTCGCTACGTTGATTCAGGCTGGTAGCACGGCGATCTAGCTGAAGCTCAGCAAGCCACCGCACATAGTCTCGAACACACTGAAGTCGCGTGGCAGTCACCGCGGCGTTGACGATCGTCGGGGCCTCGTTCCGCAGACGGCTCCTGGCGCCCTCCAAGCTGCGCAGATTGGCGGATTCATCATCCCGGCGGCCACTGCCCCCGGCATCAGAGATCGCTTCTAAGGGCCGCCTGCACGCTTGCACGAGCGCTTCAATCTCATGCAGCTTCAAAACCCCGCCTGCACTGAACCGCTCGATCAGGTCGATGCGCTCACGTTCGAGGAACGAAACAAAGAGCTGCAACGAACGCAGGGCATTGCCGATCGTGTTGGATGCGAGGTTCCTCATCCTCAACTCAGTCACCGCGAACAGCGTGGGGCTGAAGAGCGGAGTGCCCAGTTCATCGACGAGCACTGGCAACCGCTCCCCACTCGCGAACCGGATCACCTTCACTCGATACTCGCTCATCTATTGACGGACATTCATAGGTACTCCCTAGTACAGATACTAGACCAAGAACATGTACTAAGTCAACAAATGAAAAGCCCCGTAAGATCAATCTATACGGGGCTCTTAGTTACATTTATAGTATAGGTATACTCTAGAAGGGGATGTCGTCGTCGCCGAACGGCACGTCGTTGCCGCCGAAATCGGCCACCTTCGTCGTCGGGGCCGGCTCGCGCCGCTGCGCCGGGGCGCCGCGCTGCGGGCGCTCGCCACCGCCGTAGCCGCCGCCACTGCGCGGCTGGTAGCCGCCGCCCTCACCACCACCGCGCTGGCCGCCGCCTTCGCCGCCGAGCATCTGCATCTCGTCGGCCACGATGTCGGTGAAGTAGCGTTCCTGCCCATCCTGCCCGGTGAATTTGTCGTAGCGGATCGAGCCTTCGATGTAGACCTGGCGGCCCTTCTTCAGGTACTCGCCAGCGATCTCGCCCAGCTTGCCGAACAGCTTGACGCGGTGCCATTCGGTCTTTTCCTGCTGGTTGCCATCCTTGTCCTTGCGCACGCTGGTGGTGGCCACGCTCAACGTGGTGATCGCCATCCCGCCCTGGGTGTACTTCACTTCCGGGTCATTGCCCAGGTTGCCGACCAGAATGACCTTGTTGATGCCGCGTGCCATGGGATTCCTCGATTCGTTTCGCCCGGTTCAGGCGCTGCCATTGAAGTATACCGGCGTGCCGCCCGCAGCCGGCGGGTGCCGCATGGCAGGGTCGGGAAAACCCCCTTCTGCTTATAATTTCACCGTCATCCCACGGTTGCCGTCATGCCCGCCACCCAGCCTCCGCCCGCCCCCCTCGACCTTCCGGCCATCCAGGCCCTGGCTGCACCGGACATGGGCGCGCTGGATGCATTGATCCGCCGCCGACTGGCCTCCGACGTGGTGCTGATCAACCAGGTGGCCGAATACATCATCGGCGCCGGTGGCAAGCGGCTGCGGCCCATGCTGTTGTTGCTGGCGGCCGGCGCGCTGGGCCATGGTGGTGCCGACGCACACCAACTGGCGGCGGTGGTGGAGTTCATCCACACCTCCACCCTGCTGCACGACGACGTGGTCGACGAATCCGACCTGCGCCGCGGCCGCAAGACCGCCAACGCGGTCTGGGGCAACGCGGCCTCGGTGCTGGTGGGCGATTTCCTGTATTCGCGCAGCTTCCAGCTGATGGTGGAGCTGGAGCGGATGGACGTGCAGAAGATCCTCGCCGACACCACCAACACGATTGCCGAAGGCGAGGTGCTGCAACTGCTGCACGTGCGCAACCCGGATACCGACGAAGCCGCCTACCTGCGGGTGATCGAGCGCAAGACCGCGATCCTGTTCGCCGCCGCCACCCGCCTGGGCGCGCTGCTGGCGGGTGCGGATGCCGCCACCCAGCAGGCGCTGCACGACTACGGGCTGGCCCTGGGCTATGCCTTCCAGATCGCCGACGACGTGCTGGACTACGCGTCCGACGCCGCCACGATGGGCAAGAACCTGGGCGACGACCTCGCCGAGGGCAAGATGACCCTGCCGCTGATCCACGCGATGGCGCATAGCGACGCAGGCGTGTGCGCCGAGCTGCGGCGGATCGTCGAGCACGGCGACCTGGACGGGCTGGCCACGGTGCAGGCGGCGATCGCGCGCTGCGGCAGCCTGGACTACAGCCGCGCACGCGCGCTGGACTATGCCAGCGCGGCCGACGCCGCACTGGTCGCGCTGCCAGGCAATGCCTACGTGGAGGCGCTGCGCGGGCTGGCGCGCTATGCGGTCAGCCGCGACCACTGAGGGCGACTTACTCGCGCAGTGCAAAGCGTCCCGCAAAGAAGCCGTGCATCATTGCGTAAGCGCGGCGTGCGGCACGCGGGTCGTACTTGCAGCCGGGCTTGTTGGCGGTTTCCAGCGCAAAGCAGTGCACCGCGCCGCTGAAATTCACGAACTGCCAATCGGCTCCGGCGTTGTCCATTTCCTCTTCGAACGGCACGATCGCCGCCTTCTGGCTTTGGTCGGCCGCGCCGTTCAGCACCAGGATGGGCGTGTGGATGGAATCCGCCGCCGCCGGCAACTCGGTGTGCAGCCCACCGTGGAAGGTGACGATGCCAGCCAGCTTCACGCCGCTGCGCGCCAACTCCAGCACCGATGAACCACCGAAGCAGAAGCCGAACGCACCGATCCGGGTGGCATCCAGCGGCACGGCTGCGGCCTGCGCCTTGAACGCATCCAGCGCCGCCTGCATGCGCGCGCGCATCAGCATCGGCGACGGGTAGAGCTTCTTCACTTCGGCCAGCGCCTGCTTGTCGTCGGCCGGGCGCACGCCCTTGCCATACATGTCCACCACGAACACCACGTAGTCGTCACCGGCCTGCTGCTTCGCCTTGTCCAGCGCGGCCGGGGTGACGCCGTACCAGTCCGGCACCATCAGCAGGCCCGGGCGCTTGGCGGCCGAGGCATCGTCATAGACCACGTAGCCGCTGAAACGCTGCTGGCCCTGCGTCCATTCGACCGGTTTGGCCTGCATGGCGGCGAAGGCGGGGGCGGCGGCGAGCAGCAATCCGAAGGCAAGCAGGAGACGGCGCATGGCGGCTCTTCCAAAGGGAAAGGCGGCAGCATAGCCGCGCGGCATTCAGGTGTCGTGACGGGCCGGAAAAACGACGTGCCTCAGGCGATGCCCATGCCCTGGATGCCGGAAATCGCGTCCGGGTCGAAGCCGGCCAGCCGCGCAAAGTGGCGGCCGCGTTCGACGTAATTGCGGTACGGCCCGAAGCTGGGCGCACCGGGCGAGAGCAGCACCACGCCGCCGTCGGGCAGGGCCGCGCGCGCCTTGTCCATCGCATCGGCCAGATCGCACGCGGCTTCCAGCACGAAACCAGCCTGCGCGGCGACCGGCATCAACAGCGCGTGGATGCGCGGGCCATTCTGTGCAGCAAGGCCGTGGCCCATGGTGATCACCGCCCGCGGTGCGTGTTCACGCATGGCATCGGCAAATTCGTCCCACGGCAGGCCGCGGTCGTGGCCACCGACCAGCACCGCGACGTCGCGGCCGGCATACAGGTCGAGCGCCGCCTGCGTGGCCATTGGGGTGGTGCTGATGGAATCGTTGACGTAGAGATAGCCGTCCTTTTCGCCCAGCGGCTGCAGCCGATTGGGCAGCGGCTGGAAGCTGGCCGCGTGCGCGGCCAGTGCCGCCGCGTCGAGTCCGAACGCTTCCAGCGCGGTCAGCACCGCGCACAGGTTGCTGCGGTTGTGCCGGCCGGGCAGCGGCAGCGCGGCGGTGTCCATCACGAAAACATCGCCGCGATACAGCGCGTCCCCGCGCAGATGCCAGCCGCGTCCGTCGCCATACCAGTGGATGTTGCTGCCAGGCAGCTGCAACTTCGCCAGCAGCGGATCGGCGGCGTTGAGCACGGCGATGCACGGCTTCGCCTGCGTCACCAGCGCCAGCTTGTCGGCGATGTAGCGCGCCTCGCTGCCGTGCCAGTCCAGGTGCTCCGGGTGCAGGTTGGTGACGATGGCGATACGCGGGCGTGCGCCGGAAGCGGCAACATCGCCGGTCTGGTAGCTGGACAGCTCGATGGCCCACGCATCGGCATGGCCGTCCAGCAATTCCAGCAGCGGCACGCCGATGTTGCCGCACAGGGCGGTGCGCAGCCCCGCTGCACGCAGCAGGTGCGCCAGCAGGGAGGACGTGGTGCTCTTGCCCTTGGTGCCGGTCACGCAGATGGCATTGGCCACTTCGCCCGCGGCATCGGCGCGCTCGGCGAACCACAGCGCGGTGCCGCCGATGAAGCGGGTGCCCTGCTGCGCGGCATACACGGCTTCTGGCTTGTACGGGCTGATGCCGGGGGACTTCACCACCACGTCGAATGCGGCGAGGCGCTCGACCGTCGCGGCGTGTTCGATGGCCAGCAGCGGATCGCCCAGCGCCGCCACTTCCGCTGCCTCGGCTTCGCTGCAGAACAGCGTCAGCGGCAGCGCAGGCATACGCGCACGCAGAGCGCGGTAGGCAGCGCGGCCTTCATGGCCCCAGCCCCACAGCGCCACGCGGCGGCCGGACAGGTCGGCGATGCGCAGCCGCTCAGGCAGCGAAGCGGGCACGCAGGCGCTCCCACAGCGCGGCGGGGATGCGGTGCTCGTCGTCCAGTGCAAGCAGCGGTTCGATGGCCAGCGACGCCGGATCCAGCTGCGGCAGAATCTGCTTGGCGAAGCGCGCCACCACCGCGTCCTCGCGCCAGTCCGGACGCTGCGCCAGCAGCGCCATCGCCGCACGCGACTCGCGGCCTTCGCCCACGCATTCGAACGGCTTGTGGTCGCCGTACTCCAGCAGCGCATCGAAGCCGGGGACCTGTGCAGGATCGTCCAGCAGGTTGCGGCCGACGATGCCGACCAGCCGCAGCTTGGGCATGAACGGCGCCAGCGCGAGGAACACGAAATGGCACTTCGGGCAGACGCCGCACCAGCGGCTGGTGGGGCGTTCGCCGAGGATGTGGAAGTTGCGGTTGCAGCTGGAAAAATGCGCGTCGTAGCGGTCGGTCTTGGCGAACTGTCGCGCCACCGCGAGTTCCGACAATGGCCGCAGCAGCGAGTAGTAGTGCAGGTCGGCGGCGACGTGCGACTGCAGGTAGTCGCCGAACGCGGACTCGAACGCCCAGCCCTTCGACCACTGGTGGTTCACCTCGCCGGTGCCGGGGATCTGCGAGCCGTAGCTGGCCGACCGTTCGTTGGAGAACACCACCTGGTCCACGCCCAGCAGCACCGCGGCGAAGGCCATGATCGCCGAGTTCACCGCGGTCACCGGGATGTGGCCGTTCCATGCGCCCTGGCGGTTGTACTCGAACAGCTGCGGCGCCAACTGGCGGCCGATGTTGAGCGTGGGCAGGCCGGTGTGCGCGGCGCAGGCGGCGATCAGCTGCGAACCGCCGATCCACGTCACCGTCTGCGCGACGCCCTCGGCGCGCAGCGCCTCGATGCTGACCAGTGAATCCTTGCCGCCGCCGATGGCGACCAGCGCATGCTGGCGCAGGCCGAGCGCGGGCGCGGGCAGCGACGGCGCGGCGTCGGCCGGGAAGCGGATCCTGCCGCGCAGGTCCAGCCCGTTGCGGTAGGCGAATTCGCCCAGCCCGTTGCGGTAGACGGTTTCCAGCAGCGCGGCGGTGCCGGCGTCGATGGCGTAGCCGTCGATGCGGATGTCATCGGCTACCGCCGCCTTGTAGTAGCTCACGCCGGCGACCAGGTGCAGCAGTCGCAGCGCGCGCTGCGCCGCCTCGGCGCGGGCCGCGTCCAACACGAACGGCGCGCCCGGCACGGTGACGGTCTCGGTCAGCTCGGGGCCGTCGTCGAAGGCGTACACCAGTTGCGCCACGCCGGTCTGCGCATCGAAGGCGCAGCGGACGAAGCGGAACGTGCGGATGGCGTCGCGGTTGAAAATCCAGTCGGTCATGGTTGCTCGCTGTCCTGCTGCGCGGCGGAGTCCGCGTCCGGAAGGACGGCTTCCACCGGCAGCGCCCGCAGATTGTAGGCGCTGGCCATGCTGAAGCCGTAGGCGCCGGCGTCGGCGATCAGCATGACGTCGTCCGGGGCGGTGGCGGCGGGCAGCTTGACCCGGTGGCCGAACACGTCGCTGGACTCGCAGATCGGGCCGACCACGTCGAAATCGCGCAGCGCGCGGTCGCCTAGCCGCGACAGGTTGTGGATGTCGTGCCAGGCGTCGTACAGCGCCGGGCGGATCAGCGCGTTCATGCCGGCGTCCAGCCCGACCCGCAGCACCTCGTCCTTTTCCACCACCTGCGTCGCGCGCGCCAGCAGCACGCCGGCTTCGGCCACCAGGAAGCGGCCGGGCTCGATCGCCAGCTGGAAGGCCGGATGCACCGCCTTGATCGCGGCCAGTCCCGCCGCCCAGGTGTCGAGGTCGAACGGCTCGTCGTCGTCGGTGTAGGGAATCGGCAGGCCGCCGCCGATGTCCAGCACTTCCACGCTGCCGATGCGGCGGGCGAAGCCGGCCAGTTCGTCCACCACTTCCTGCCAGTGGCCGATGGTTTCGATGCCGCTGCCCAGGTGCGCGTGCAGGCCGGTGATGCGCACGTCCAGCGCGCGCGCCAGATCGACGAATTCATCTACCCGCTGCGCCGACAGCCCGAACTTGGCCTCCTTGCCGCCGGTGTTGACCTTCTCATGGTGGCCGTCGCCGTGGCCCAGGTCGATCCGAAGCCACAGCGCGCGGCCGCGGAACACCTCCGGCCAGCGCTGCAGCAGTTCGACGTTGTCCACCGTCACCGTGACCCCACGCGCCAACGCCACCTGGTATTCGCCGATGGGGGCGAAGCTGGGGGTGAACAGCACGCGTCGCGGGTCGAAACCGGGCAGCGCCGCGAACACGCGCTCGATTTCGCCCAGCGACACGCACTCCAGCCCGAAGCCTTCCTCCGCGAGCGTGCGCAGGATCTCCGGGTGCGGGTTGGCCTTGACCGCGAAATAGCGCCGATCCACCGCCGCGATCGCCTTCAGCTGCGCGGCGCGCGCGCGCACCGTGGGCAGGTGGTAGGCGTAGCGCGGCGTACCCGCCCGGGCCAGCCGCAGCAGGGCTTCACGCTCGGCCGGAGCCTGCCACCATGGCGCCGGCCGCGACCGGAACGTGCCTTCGATCTCGCGCCAGCGCGGGCCGAACACACCGGCCTCGTGCACCGGCATCGCGCCGGAGTCGATCAGCGCTTCGTGCAGCTTGGGCAGCATGCCGTCGGCAGCCGCCTCGTCGACCACGAAGGTCAGGTTGAGGTCGTTGGACGACTGCGAGATCAGGTGCACGTTCTCGCGCCCGAACATCGCCCACACGTCCTGCAGCTTGTGCAGCAGCGAGCGCATGCCGCGCCCGACCAGGGTGACCGCCGCACAGGGCGCGATGATCTTGACCCGGCAGACCTGCGCCAGGTCCGCCGACAGCCGCGCCAGCACATCGGTGGAGATCAGGTTTTCCGACGGGTCCAGCGACACCGTGACGTTGGTTTCGGCCGAACCGATCAGGTCCACCGACAGGCCGTGTTGCTTGAACAATGCGAACACGTCGGCAAGGAAGCCGACCTGCTGCCACATGCCGATGCCTTCCATCGACACCAGCACGATGCCGTTGCGGCGGCTGATCGCCTTCACCCCCGGCACCGGCGCGGCGGCATCGTCAATGCTGGTGCCGGGCAGATGCGGACGCTCGGTGTCGAGGATGGCCATCGGCACGCCGGCATTGCGGCAGGGCCGCAGCGAGCGCGGGTGCAGCACCTTGGCGCCGGTGGTGGCGATTTCCTGCGCCTCGTAATAGTCCAGCCGCGTCAGCAGGCGCGCGTCCGGCACCTCGCGCGGGTTGGCGCTGAACATGCCGGGCACGTCGGTCCAGATCTCCACCCGACGCGCGCCGAGCAGCGCGCCGAAATAGGCGGCGGACGTGTCCGAACCGCCGCGCCCGAGGATCGCGGTGCCGCCGTCCTGGTGCCGCGCGATGAAGCCCTGGGTGATCAGCAGCCGGGTGGATTGGGAGGTGAAGTGCACGCGCCAGTCGGCGCTGCCCTGCCAGCGACAGTTCACCGACAGCCGCTGCGCCCACGCGCTCTGGTTGGGTTGCGGCGGCAGCGCATCGAGCCAGTCGCGCGCATCCATCCAGCCGATGTCCAGCCCCTGCGAATGCAGGTAGGCCGCGCCGATGGTGGACGACAGCAACTCGCCATGCCCCAGCACTTCGGCCTGCCAGTCCAGCGTGCGCGTGGCCGCGCGCGGATCGGCCAGCAAGGCGTGCAGCGCGGCCAGCCGCCCGCCCAGCACCGCATCGACATCAAGGTCCAGCCCGGCCACGAATTCGCGGTGCCGAGCGTCGAGCTTCGCCACCCGCTCCGCGCTGTCGGCCGCGCCATCGGCAATGGCGGTGAGCTCGTTGGTGACGCCGGACAGCGCCGACACCACCACCAGCACCCGCGCATCGTGATCGCGTGCACGCGCGGCCGCCAGTTTCCCGATGGTGTCCCAGCGCGTGCGTTTCGAGACCGAAGTGCCCCCGAACTTGAGGACAAGCCAGCGATCGTCGGACACGGGGGAGGCGGACATGGGAGTGGTGTGATCGAGAAGAAGGATGGGGCCGCCAGCGGCGGGGTTTCCGCATTCTAGCGGCCCGTCGCGCACAAATGCCGCGCCGCAACATGGCGCGTCGTTATATGCAGCGGGTTGCTTGCATCGTCGGTCGGGGCAGAGCGCCCCGCCGGGGGTGGTGCGCGGCTCGGGGCCCGGCGCACTGGCCGCCGGGGGCCTGATCGCCGGCCCGGTCGGCGCGCCCGCACGATCGTTCGTTTGCCGCGGCGTGTGAGATGTTCCGCGCTGCCGCGAATTATGGCATCAAGAGGCGCGAAGACCGCGCCGGGGATTCCATGGCTACCATCGCTTCCATGACCACGCACGACGCCCGCGCCGCCTTCGGCGCGCTGTTGCAGCAGCACGCCGGGATCGTGTTCAAGATCGCCGGCAGCTATGCGCGCGGCGCCGAGGACCGCGCCGACCTTGCGCAGGAAATCGCCGCGCAGCTCTGGCACGCCTGGCCCAGGTACGACCCGGCGCGCAGCGTCAGCACCTGGATGTACCGCATCGCGCTGAACGTCGCGATCGGCCATCTGCGCCAGCAGGAACTGCGGCGGCGGCACGACGCCGTGCCGCTGGACGATGCCCTGCATGACGTGGCGGACGGCAATGCCCACGACCCGGAACAGGCACAGCAACTGCGCCTGCTGCAGGGCTTCATCGCCCGCCAGCCACCGCTGGACCGCGCGTTGCTGCTGCTCTACCTGGACGACCGCCCGCAGCGCGACATTGCCGAGATCCTCGGCATCAGTGAAAGCAATGTCTCCACCAAGATCGGGCGGCTGAAACAGCGCCTCCGCGACAGCTTCTGAACAACGGCACAAACACGACGATGGACACGACCATGGAACTCGACGACTTCAAATCCGCCTGGCAGGCGCTGGACGCACGGCTGGAACGCCACGAACGGTTGCAGCTCGACCTGCTGCGCGAACACCGGCTGCGCCAGGCCCGCCGCAACCTGCGCCCGCTGCATATCGGCCTGTTGTTCCAGGCGCTGCTGGGGATCGGGCTGGTGGTGCTGGGCGTGGCCTGCTGGAAGCGCAACCTCGACGTGCCCGGCCTGCTGGCGGTGGGCATCACCCTGCACGCCTTCGGCATCCTCAACATCGCCTTTGCCGGCATCCTCACCGGGCTGGCCACGGGCATTGATCTCGCCGCGCCGGTGCTGGCCATCCAGAAGCGCCTGCGCCTGCTGCTGCGGCTGCAGACGCTGAACTCGAACCTGTGCGGCGCGCCGTGGTGGATCCTGTGGGTGGTGGTGGTGATCGGCGTCGCCGGCCTGTCGCCGCACCCCGCCACGACGGACACGCCGGCCTGGATCTGGATCAGCCTGGGCCTGGGCGTGGTCGGCACGCTGGCAACCTGGGCGTGGGCGGCACGCGCCGCGCGCACACCCGACAGCCTGCATGCCCGCATCGACGACGGCACCGGCGGCATCCGCCGCAGCCTGCACCTGCTCGACGACCTCGAGCGCTTCGAACGCGACTGAGTTTCGGACTGACGCAACATCGCACGGAAACGGAAACGGCCGCGAGTGCGGCCGTTTCCCTGCGCGATGGAGCTTCGATTTACGGCGTCGCGACCGGCACCAGCCGCAGGTCCTGGAAGTCGAAACTGAAATCGGTCAGCGGCGACACCGGCTCCATCCGCACCTCGCGGATCGCGCCATCGGCATCCAGCGAGAAGTTGACGAAGGCATCGGCGTTCAGGCCACGGTCGCGCCAGCGCACGATGAAGCTGTCGTGCTGCCAGTGCTCGATGTCGCCCAGCAGCTCCGCGGTCTTGCCGAACTGCATCTCCAGCCCCTTCGCCCCCTGCCGGATCACGACGTCGCCGTACCACGGGTCGCGGTAGGTGCCGGCGTATTTCGCCAGCGGCAGCGAGGGCTTGCTGGCGGCGTCGCGCGCGGCGACGTGCTTCTGCCAGTCGGCGTCGGCGTTGCCCTGCGCCTTCGCGAACGCGGCGGCATAGCCCTTCAACCAGTCGTGGCCGGTGGTGCCCAGCATCATGTCCATCGCTTCGTAGGTGATCGCGTTGAACGCCACGCCCGCCTCGGCGCTGGTCAGCACCACCACGCCGATCTTCTCGTTCGGCAGCAGGGTCAGGCGCGACACCTGGCCCGGCCAGCCGCCGGTGTGCCAGACCAGCTTGTGGCCAGCGTAGTCGGACACCTGCCAGCCCTGCGCGTAGCCCATCGCGTTCGGCGTCGCCGCGGCCAGCTCGGGGATGGAAGGCTTGCCCACCGGGATCGGCGTCAGCACCGACCACATCTCGCGCTGGCGCTGCTCGGAGAACAGGCGCTTGCCGCCGCTGCCGGGGATCTCGCCGCCGGCCAGCTGGGCGTTCATCCACTTGCTCAGGTCGTGCACGCTGGAATAGATGCCGCCCGCGCCGGACACGTTGCGCCAGGTGGTCACGCCGACCGGGCGCAGGTCCTTGAAGTCGAACTTGGCGTTACCCACCGCCACGTTGTCGCCGGACTTGAGGTCGTCGGCGTTGAACCGGGTCTCGGTCATGCCCAGCGGCTGCCAGATGCGGGTCTGCAGGAACTGTCGGTACGACATGCCCGAGGCGTCCTCGATCACCAGGCTCGCCACCCCGAACAGGATGTTGTCGTAGGCGTACTGCTCGCGGAAGCCGCCGGTCAGCGGCACGTCCTTCAGCCGCTCGGCGACCTCGCGGCTGGAATACGTGGTAGTGGGCCAGTACAGCAGGTCGCCCGCGCCCAGGCTGAGGCCGCTGCGGTGCGCCAGCAGGTCGCGGATGCGCATCTCGCGGGTCACGTAGGCATCGCTCATGCGGAACCACGGCAGGTGGTCGATGACCCGGTCGGTGGTCTTCAGCTTGCCCTCGTCCTGCAGCATGTTCAGCGCCGCGGCGGTGAACGCCTTGGTGTTGGAGGCGATGGCGAACATCGTGTGTTCGTCCACCCTGGCCGGCTTGCCCAGCGCGCGCACGCCGTAGCCGCGCGCCAGCACCACCTGCCCGTCCTTGACGATGGCCACCGCCACGCCGGGCACGTCGAAGCGCTTTTGCACATCGGCCACAAACGCATCAAAGCGCGCCAGCCGCGCCGCATCGGGCAGTTGCGCGGCCAGTGGCGCCATGGTGTCGTCCACCCGAATCGGCGGGGCTTGCTGTGCCAGCACGGGGCTTGCCGCCCCCAGGGTCAACAACAGGGCAAGGGCAAGTGGGGCGATCCGCATGTCGAAGCGTCCTTCCGGTCGAAAGCGCCGAGTATGCCGGCCCGGATGACGCAGCGCGATGCGCCATCGGTCATGGCGGGAATCCCGCCGATTTTCAATCCCGCACGGGATAATGCGCGGATGCGAAACCCCGACACCACCCGCGCGCTCTGGCAGATCCACTTCTGCGTGCTGCTGTGGGGCTTCACCGCCATCCTCGGCAAGCTCATCACCCTGCCGGCGCTGCCGCTGGTGTGGTGGCGGATGCTTCTGGTCACCGCCACGCTGGCGCTGCTGCCGCGGGTCTGGCGCGGGCTGCGGGCAATGCCGGCGCGCACGCGCTGGGCCTATGCCGGGATCGGCGCGCTGGTGGCGCTGCACTGGCTGACCTTCTACGGTGCGATCAAGCTGGCCAACGCCTCGGTGGCGGCCACCTGCATTGCCTTCGCCACCCCGATGACCGCGCTGGCGGAGCCGCTGCTCACCCGTCAGCGCTTCCGCCCCGTCGACCTGGCACTGGGCGTGGCCTCGCTGCCGGGCATCTGGCTGGTGGTGGGCGGCGTGCCGGCGGGCATGCACGCCGGGATCGTGGTCGGCGTGGTGTCGGCGGTGTTCGTGGCGCTGTTCAGCAGCCTCAACAAGCGCATGGTGGAAGGCGGCGACGCGCTCACCGTCACCGCGCTGGAGTTGGGCGCGGGCACCCTGGCCCTGACCCTGCTGGCACCGTTGCTGCCACTGCTGCCATTGCTGGGTGGCAAGGCGTTCGCCGGCCCGCTGCTGGTGCCGCCGGCCGGCCTCGACATCCTGTGGTTGTTGCTGCTGTCGCTGGCCTGCACCCTGCTGCCGTTCGCGCTGTGCCTGGTGGCCCTGCGGCATGTGTCCGCCTTCACCGCGCAACTTTCGATCAACCTCGAACCCGTCTACGCCATCGCACTGGCGGCCGTGTTGTTCGGCGAACAGCAGGACCTGCGCCCCGCCTTCTACTTCGGCGTGGCCATCATCCTCGGCGTGGTCTTTGCCCAGGGCCTGCTGGCCAGCCGGCGCGCACCCGCCCATCCCGAACAGGTGGGCGTCAGCGAAACCCACCACGTCGCCGAGTGATGCCGCCCCAGTGATGCGCCGCCATCTGCCGGCTGCAACTGCGTGAGGTTGCCCGCGACACCGAAGCCATGGCGCAACGATAGGCCGCCTGAGGCGGCCCTATTTGGGGCGATCCACTCTGACCCTAGTTCCGCGTCACGGCGCGGGACTGCTGCGTTGAAATGTGCCGATGATTCAAGCCAGCATGCATTCGCATGCCCCCTTGGGCCGAACTCCGGCAGGTGCGGACTCTAGCACCCGCCACTTTCGCCCCACAACGACACGACAACTGGATACCCTTTCACGCCACCGGCACCATCCCGACGAGGATCGTGCGGCATGCGGTCGCACCAGACCGCCGGACATGGCACGCTAGCCCCCATGTATCTGCGCTATTACGGCCTGAACGAGCCGCCCTTTTCCATCACCCCGGACCCGCGCTTCGTGCATTTGAGCGAGCGCCACCGGGATGCCCTGGCGCATTTGCTGTTCGGCATCGACAAGGGCGGCGGCGGCGGGTTCGTGCAGCTCACCGGCGAGGTGGGCACCGGCAAGACCACGCTCAGCCGGTTGCTGCTGGAACAGTTGCCGGAGCATGCACGCATCGCGCTGGTGCTGAATCCGAAGCAGAACGCCACCGAGCTGCTGGAGACCATCTGCGAAGAGCTGCGCATCGACATCGAAGGCAAGCGCGGCAGCAGCAAGGCGCTGATCGATACGCTCAACGCGTTCCTGCTCGACGCCTATGCGCAGGGCTTGCGGGTGGTGGTGCTGATCGACGAGGCGCAGAACCTGCCGGCCGACACGTTGGAGCAGGTGCGCCTGCTCACCAACCTGGAAACCGATACCCAGAAACTGCTGCAGGTGCTGCTGCTGGGCCAGCCGGAGCTGCGCACCCTGTTGGCGCGCCCGGAGCTGCGCCAGCTGGCACAACGCATCACCGCGCGCTTCCACTTGCAGCCGCTGGATGCGCGCGAAACCGATGCCTACCTGCGGCACCGCTGGCGGGTGGCCGGCGGCACACGTTTTCCCTTCGATGCCAAGGCGGTGCAACGCCTGCACCGGCGTTCCGGCGGCGTGCCGCGCCTGCTCAACGTGATTGCCGAACGCGCGCTGCTGGCCGGCTATGCGCGCGACGCCATCAGCATCGATGCCGCGCTGATCGGGCTTGCCGCCGACGAGGTGCTGCCCCCCACGACGCCGCGCAAGCGTTGGCCGTGGCTGGTGACTGCCGCCGCCACCGCCTTGGCGGTGGCGATCGGCGTGCAGTTGCGTGACCACGCCGCAGCCGCGCTGGCCGCCCCTCCCGCACCTCCTTCCAGCACCGCCACGCCGCCGGCGGCGACTGCCGTGACGCCTGCCGCCGTGGCTACCGTGGCAGCCGCCGCCTTCGTCGCCCATATCCAAACCCTCGACACGTCTCCGGCACCGGCCTGGAAACAGCTGCTCGATCAGTGGGCCCTGCCCGCCAGCGCGATCACGCTGTCCTCCACCGGGACCTGCGCACCCACGCAGGTGGACCTGCATTGCGTGCAAGGCAGTGCACGGCTGGACACCTTGCTGGCGCTGGATCGCCCCATGCTGCTGCAACTGCATGCCGGGCAGGCACGCCCCTGGGTACTGCTGCTGGGGGCGGATGCGCGCAACGTGCGGCTGCGGCTGGGCAGCCGCGACCTGCAACTGGACCGCAGCACCCTGCTGGCGCACTGGGACGGCCGTTTTGCCGGCCTGTGGCGCGGCCCGGCGGTGCTGCGCGATGCCCCCGACACCGGCACCCGCGGCCCCGCCGTGGATTGGTTGTGGCTGCGCCTGTTGCCGCAGGCCGCCAGCGCCAACGCAACCTACGATGCCCGCCTGCGCGAAGCGGTACGCGCCTTCCAGACCGCCCGCGGCCTGCCGGCAGATGGGCACGCCGGCAACCTGACCCTGATGGCATTGGCCAATGGCCTGCCCGGCCCGCATTTGCTGCGGGTGTTGGAGTAAATGCGATGTCGTTGATCCTGGAAGCCCTGCGCAAATCCGAAGCCGAACGGCGGCGCGACAGCACGCCCGACGTGGCGATGGAATTGCCCCCCGCACCGGCCCGCCGCACGCGTCCGATTCCCTGGCTGGTGTGGCCGGTGGTCGTGGCCTTCCTCGGCCTGCTGGCATTGGCGGGCTGGATGGGCAAGCGTGCCGGCGAGCGCGACCGCATCGCGCCCCCGGCCACCACCGCGCCCGCACCCGTCATCGCGGCACCGGCCATCGCCACCCAGCCTGTTGCCCTGCCGCCCGCTGCCACGCCTCCGGCCACCGCCGACTTGCCGGCCGTGCAGCCACCTCCTGCCACGCCGTCCACGCTCCCCGCCGCAGTGCCGCCCGCCAGCACCGCACGTGCCGTACCGGCCGCCACCGGTGCCACGCCCGACATCGCCACCACTGCGCTGCCGCCGGTGAAGCTGAGCATGCACATGTGGGATGCCGACGCGGGCAAGCGCTTCGTCATCCTCGACGGTCAGCGCATGGGCGAAGGCGACCGCAACGGCACGCTGCAAGTCATCGCCATCGACCGCAAGGGCGTGGTGATCGAACGCGATGGCCAACGCGCCCACATTCCCCTGCCGTGACACCCTTGCCGTGACCCCCATGACCGCCATCGATTTCGAGCTCGACCCCCGCCACGCGTTCATCGAACTCAACCAACTGCTCAAGCTGGCCGGCCTGTGCGACTCCGGCGGTGCCGGCAAGCAACTCGTCGCCAGTGGCGCGGTGCACGTGGACGGCGCGGTGGAACTGCGCAAGACCGCGAAAATCCGCAGCGGACAGGTGGTGCGCGTGGGGGATACCGACATCCGGGTGCATGCCGGCCGCCCCTGAGCCTGCTTACGGGTGCGCCACCCGCTTGGCGGCGGGTGCGTCGGCACCCTCCGGGGGCGAGGCTTGCAGCGGCATCAGGATCGCGCCGTCCAGTTCGGCCATCGGGCTTTCCACCGGGCACTTCGGGTCGGGGAAGCCATAGCGGCCACGCAAACCCAACCCGCAGGCATTGATGTCGGCCACGTCCTGGCTGGCGGCATCCGCCGGCTGCATGCACTGCGCTTCATAGGCACGCCGGAACGCATCACGACGTTGCAGGAACTCGATCCCGCAACGACGCGCCAGGCGGATGCGGTCGAGGTCGTCCTCCACCGCATTGGCACCGGACAGGCCGAACTTTTCCAGCTCGTCATCGGTGAGAATGCGCAGGGTGCGGTTGGGCACCGTGGTCATCAGGTCGTAGACCTCGATGGATGCGCCGTTGCGCTCCAGATAATTGCGCAACTCATCGCTGAGCCGGCGCAACTCCTGCCCCAATTCCTTGCGCGAGGTAGCGGTCGACTTCACCCGGATCATCCGGTGCACGCCCACCGGGCCCACGATCACGCGCATGTCGCCGGCCGCCAGCAACAACACGCAGGCGCTGTGGCACACCGAATCGCCGCGCACCCAGATCGTCCAATCGTTCTCGCCGATGGCGTCACCGGCCCGCATCGCCGATTCCACGCTGCCGCCGCCGGAATCGATGTCGAGGATCCGCTTGCCGATGCCAAGCTCGCCCGCCACCTTGCCGGCGCGCTCCGCCAGTGCGGCGAAACTGGGGGTGATCTGGCCCTTGTAGCGCAGCCGCAGCAACCCGGTGGCACGGCAATCCTGCATCGCGGTGCGCAGGTCCAGATACGCCAGCGACAGCACCGGCCGGCCGTCGCCGTGCGGATAATCGGCACTGCAATCAATCGAGGCATCACCTGCCTCCAGCGGCATCGGCGACCAGTCGATCTCGGCCTGCGGCTTGCGTTGCACTTCCGGTGCCGGCGGCGCCATGACACCGGCATTGGCGCTGGTCTGGGCAGGCTCCGGCTGGCGGCCGCACGCCACCACCAGCACACACGCAAGGTAAAAGGCCCAACGAAACGACATCGGCGGCTTCAAGGCTGGAATTCCGGTGCAAGTCTAGTGTGCCGCCGGTGGGATGCCCACAACTTGGGATGAATCCGGGAATGAAATGCGATCATGGGCGATGACCATGCCCGCCACCTTCGCCGACCTCGCCCTTGCGCCCACCCTGCGCGCCGGCCTCGACGCACTCGGCTACACCACCCTCACGCCCATCCAGGCGCAGGCGCTGCCGGCCATCCTCGAAGGCCGCGACCTGGTCGCGCAGGCGCCCACCGGCAGCGGCAAGACCGCCGCGTTCGGGCTGGGCCTGCTGCAACGGATCGACCCCGCGGCCGGCGGCACGCAGGCGCTGGTGCTCTGCCCCACCCGCGAGCTGGCCGACCAGGTGGGCAAACAGCTGCGCAAACTGGCCACCGGCATTGCCAACCTCAAGCTGTCGGTGCTGTGCGGCGGCATCCCGCTGGCGCCGCAACTGGCCTCGCTGGCGCACGCGCCGCAGGTGGTGGTGGGCACGCCGGGACGGGTGCTGGAGCTGGTGCAGAAGGATGCGCTGGACCTGCGCGGGGTGCGCGTGCTGGTGCTGGACGAGGCCGACCGCATGCTGGACATGGGCTTCGACGAGCCGATCCGCGCGCTGGTCAAGCGCACCCCGAAAACGCGGCAAAGCCTGCTGTTCTCGGCCACCTACCCCGACGCCATCCGCGCGCTTGCCACCGCGATGCTGCGCGAGCCGCGGGAAGTCAGCGTCGGCGGCGGCGCCCAGCCCGGCACCATCGAAACGCATTTCTTCGAGGCCGAACCCGCCCGTCGCGCGCCGCAGCTGGCCGCACTGCTGCTGCAGTTCAACCCGGAATCCACCGTGGTGTTCTGCAACATGCGCAAGGACACCGAGGAAGTGGTGGGCTCGCTGGCGCACTACGGCTTCACCGCGCTGGCGCTGCACGGCGACATGGAACAGCGCGACCGCGAGGAGGTGCTGGTGCGCTTTTCCAACCGCAGCTGCAATGTGCTGGTGGCCAGTGACGTGGCCGCGCGCGGGCTGGACATCGACGACATCGGCGCGGTGGTGAACTACGAACTGCCTACGGATGCGGACACCTACCTGCACCGCATCGGCCGCACCGGCCGCGCCGGCCGCGACGGGCTGGCGTTGAGCCTGGTCGCGCCCGGCGAACGCAACCGCGCCGCGCTGATCGAGGAGCGCCAGGGAAACCCGATCCGCTTCGAACGCATCGCCGCGCTGGAAGGCAAGCCGCGCGGGGTGCCGCAGGCGGCGATGGCAACGCTGCGCATCGATGCCGGCCGTACCGACAAGCTGCGCCCCGGCGACATCGTCGGCGCACTCACCGGCGAGGCCGGGCTGGCGAAGGACGCGGTCGGCAAGATCGACGTCTATCCCACCCGCAGCTACGTGGCCATCGCCCGCAAACAGGCGGCACATGCGCTGGAGCGGCTGCGTGCCGGCAGGATCAAGGGCCGCAAGTTCCGGGTGCACCTGCTCTGACCCGTCTGCAGGCCATCACCGGCGGCTCCGTTACAATGGCCGCCCGTGCCCTGCCCCACGCAGGCGAGGTTCCCCATGAGCAATTCATCACCGTCCCGCCCCGCTTCCGGCAGCAAGATCGTCAGCCCGCAAGGCACGCTTGCAGTGCTGGACGGCATCAAGCCCAATGCCCTCAGCACCCTGCCCGACGCCGGCCCCAAGCCGCCGTGGCTGCGCGTGCGCCTGCCCAACGGCGCCAAATACCGCGAAGTCATGGATATCGTGACCTCGCACAAGCTCTCCACGGTCTGCGCCGAGTCCAAATGCCCCAACATCGCCGAATGCTGGGAACGCGGCACCGCCACCTTGATGCTGATGGGCTCGGTATGCACCCGTGCCTGCAAGTTCTGTTCGGTCAACACCGGCAATCCGAAGGGCTGGCTGGACCCGCTGGAGCCCGCGCACGTGGCCGACGCGGTGCGGTTGATGGGCCTGAAGTACGTGGTGCTCACCTCGGTGGATCGCGATGATCTGCCCGACCTGGGTGCCGGCCATTACGCCAACTGCATCCGTGCCATCCACCTGACCATGCCGGACACCGCCATCGAAGCCCTCACGCCCGACTTCCAGGGCGTGCATGCGCACGTGGCCACCGTGCTCGATGCCGGCCTGGCCACCTTCGCCCAGAACCTGGAGACGGTGAAGCGGCTCACCCATCCGGTGCGCGACCCCCGCGCCGGCTATGAGCAAACGCTGGACGTGCTGAAGTTCGCCAAGCGCCACGACCCCAACGTCATCACCAAGACCAGCCTGATGCTGGGCCTGGGCGAGACCGACGATGAAATCGAACAGGCGCTGGACGACATGCGCGCGGCCGACGTGGACGTGGTGACGATGGGCCAGTACATGCGCCCGACCAAAAACCACCTGCCGGTGGAGCGCTTCGTCAGCCCCGAGCAGTTCCATGCCTATCGCGAACTGGCGCTGTCCAAGGGCTTCCTCGAAGCCGTGTCCGGCCCGCTGGTGCGCTCCAGCTACCGCGCAGAGCGCGTGCTGGAACAAGACAACGTGGGCCTGGACGCGGCACCCGGCAAGCAACGCGAAGCGGTGCTCGACGCCATCCGCGAATCGGCGGCCACCATGCAATCGCTGCGCTGCTGAACCCGCACGCTGCCATCGATACACCGGAGCCGCCCATGTCCGACCCCTACAACTCCGCCCCGCCCCTGCGTGCCAGCCTGCTGCTGGACGACACCATGGTGACCACCGCACCGGAATTGCCCGGCCACCGCATCGTGCGCAACCTCGGCATCGTGCGCGGCATCACCGTGCGCTCGCGCTCGATCGTCGGCAACTTCTTCGGCGGCCTGCAATCCCTGCTTGGCGGCAACATCACCATCTACACCGAACTGTGCGAACAGGCGCGGCTGGAAACCTACCGCGACATGCTCCAGCACGCCCGCAAACTGGGGGCGAACGGCATCGTGGCGATGCGCTACGACGCCACCGAACTGATGACCGGCCTGACCGAAGTGTTGTGTTACGGCACCGCAGTGGTGGTGGAACCCCACGCGCATTGATGCGCTGATCGTGGGTTGGCCGGGAATCGATCCCAAGGCGAGCGGATCGAGTCCGATTCGGAGACCGACTGCTGCACAGATGGTGGGTTGGCTGGGAATCGAACCCAGGACCAGCGGATTGAGTCCGATTCGGAGACCGACTGCTGCATAGATGGTGGTGTGGAGTTTACAACCAAATCACTCGCTATTGGGGCCAATGAGCACTGCTGCGTGTTGCTGTGGTTCAAGCGCCAAGCAGCCGTCTTGCCAACACTGACTGCATATCGCGGCGGCCATCAGCAATCAGGTAGATGATGACCTGGCTGCCCGTGATGCGGTAAATCAAGCGGTACGGTTTGAAGAAGGTCTGGCGGTATTCTTTGATGCCAAGACCGACCAGTTCCTTCGGATAGCTGCCGCGTTCCGGGAATTTGGACAGACTCTCCACAACGCTCATCAACTCATCCAACACATAGTTGGCGTTGGCCACGCAGTCGAATTCGGCGATGTAGTCGTGGATGGCCTCTAAATCCTGCTCCGCACCCTCGGTAAGCAGGACTTCGAACTTGGCGGGCGTGCCAGCCATCAGACTGCGGCTCGCTTGGCGCGAAGGCGGGCAACAACGTCGGCCACGGGTTTGACCTTGCCAGCAGCCACGTCCTGATTGCCTAGCGCGAGGATTTTCAGCAAGGCTAGTGTTTCTTGCGTCTCTTCGAACGAGGCGACGTCCTGCAGCACAGCCTTGGCCTCACCGTTTTGGGTGATGACCATGGGTTCACGTTGCTCCGCGAGGTGCGTCAGAACCTCCGCAGCGTTGGCCTTGAGATAGCTGATCGGCTTGACCTGTGATGAGTAGCGCATGGCTGTGCCCTGGATTTGATTGAGACTTAATATAGTCTTTTTATAGTCTCATTACAAGGCACCCGAATCGGATGCCGTCATGCCATCAAGGTGTTGAAGGCGATGAGATAGCCAGTGGAAACCGATGTGCTCCTGTTCTAGACGCAGTCCAGCGCGAATGCGGTTGTCGCGCAGGTCGTCGTAGAGGGCTCTCTCCTCGGGGGTGAGCCGGTGCAAGTCCACGCGAAGAGGTTTGTCCTCGCTTCCCCAAATGGGAGCGTGCGCATCAAGCGTGGCCCTGTCCATCAAGAACGAAGTCACGTGCTCAAAGTGGCCGCGAAGCTGATCCAGAATGCCAAAGCCATGCGTGTCGATGTCACCCCAATAATGGATTGAGCAGTTATTTAGCCAATGACTGCGGGCCAGTGCATCCCATCCATACCCTGCACCAAAAATCACGATGGCATTGCAAACAGGTGGAAAGGCCAGGAAGTTGGTCTCGTTTTCTGTGATGAAGACACGCCGCACGCCGAGATCCAGTCGGCTAAAGCTATCGGCATCCAGCGTCACGTCGGGCGATGTCAAACCGGGGACGACCCGAATCGACGGATCAAGCACGCGGAAGCGAATGCGCGTCGGCTTTTCCAGAAAGCCGTATCGAGCAGAAAACTGGCTGATACCGGTTTTGCCAGAATCCACTGCATAGACTGGTAATGCCAGATCGAGCAACTCGGCCAGCACGCCACGATGTGCTTCGATGAATTTGCTGTTAACACCGGGCAAATCCACCTGCCGCAGATAAATGCCAGGACGTGGATGATCGACGAGCCACGCCACCACGGCCAGCAATCGAGGCCATTCGGCGGACAGCTCCAGCGCCTGCAGCGGGCGCTTCTCTAACCACGGCAGCAAGGCTGGATGGGTTTGCCGAGTAGTGGAAACCTGTGCCGAAAAGCGTTCCCAATCTTTCCGTTTACCTAACCAGGTCAACGCATCTTCTAGCGTCTCGACCCACACACAAGCCGGTAACTTTTGCGCGCCCTGGACACGGTGCCTGAGCTCCTGCCACTCCACGCGCACTGAGTTCGTTGCGGCCAATTCGGCGGCCCAATCGCGAACTTCGTTAAAATGATCTGTGATGTCCGCTGAAGTTGGGGACTTGAGGGAGATGCGCAAAGGAAAACGCACATTGCCCGTCACTGCGTCTCGCAGCAATTCGCCGCGCTCCCAAAGCCGCGCCAACTGGGCTTTCAATTCTTTGGGGCCAGTCCAAGTCACGGCTCAGACTCCTGCGCAGATTGGGCTGGCATCAAGGCCTTCTGTGCGCGGTATTCCTCGATGGACAGATTGCGCAGCTTCGATGCTCGTCCCCCTTCGTTATGGACGAAGCCGACGCTGGAGACATAGGGCTCGATGATGTGGATCTTCTGCAGAGGAGTCACGATCAACAGTTGCAGGTTGAGTTGCTGGAACAGCTTCAGTCCGTATTGGGCGGATTCATCAGAACCGCGCCCGAAGGCCTCATCAATGACCACGAAGCGGAAGGACCGAGAACGGACCTCCCCCCACTCCAAGCCAAACTGGTAGGCCAGACTGGCGGCCAGAATGGTGTACGCCAATTTCTCCTTTTGCCCGCCCGACTTGCCACCGGAGTCTGAGTAATGCTCGTGCTCGCTGTTGTCCTCACGCCAGCGCTCGCTGGCGGCGAACAGGAACCAGTTGCGCACATCGGTGACTTTCGCCGTCCAGCGGCGATCCTGTTCGGACAACCCTTCGCGCCCCCGGAAACGGTCGATGATCGCCTTGACCTGCAGGAATTTTGCCTCGGAATACTGGGCATCATCCGAACCTGTGACAGCGCCTTCGGTGCAGGCGCGTAATTCCTGTTGGAAGTCGCGGATCTCGGCGTCAGGGCTGGCCTGCGACTCCAGCACGATGTAGCGGCCAGGGTTGTAGTCGATCTCGCCCAGCGATTTGTTGATGTGGGCGATGCGCTCCTTGATGGTTTCGCGCTCGCGGGCCAACTGAGCATTGAAGTTCGCGATTTCGTTGATGGTGTTGACGTTGAGCAGTTCCTTGAAGCGCGAAACAAAACGCGGCAGATCGTCGCGGTTCAATTGCGTCAGCAGGTTTTCATACTCAAAGGCCGCTTCAAGGCTGGCATCCATCTCGGCCGTCTCCAGCTTGAATGTCTCCTTGAAGGAGGCCATGGCTTTGATGATCTTCTCCGCCAGACGTTTGAGCTTCAAGTCTTCGGCGTCGATCCTTGACTGCAGCCAAGTGCGCACGTCCTGCTCGCGGTTATCACAGGATTCAACCGTGAGTTGGTGTTCCCCCAATGCCTCGGCGCGCATGGCTTCGAGCTTTGCCAATAACGCATCGTCGATGACAAAACCATGAAGCCGCTCCATGGTTTGCTGCCGCAGGTCTTGCGCGTCAGAGCGCCGCTGCTCTACCTTGGCCCGCTTCTCGCGCGCAGCCTGCAAGGCTTCCACAGTCTCCTTCTGCTCTTTCTGCAAGGTGCGCAGGTTTTCGTTCAACTGTTTGAGTACATCCGATGCTGACTCCAGCCGGTTGCGTTCATCCACCAACTGTGCAATCTCGGTGGCAACGCTGGCCCAATCCTGCTCGTCGAACGCCGTAAACTCTTCGAGACGGGTCAGCGCATCAAGACGGCTGGCGAGCTCATCACGTTGTTTCTGGACAATACCGATTTCACTGCCAACCTCGCCGAGCCGCGCTTCCAGCTGGCGGCGCTTGGCCTCCAGTGCCGCGATCTTGGCACTATTGCTCCAGCCCAGTACATAGCGGCTGCGATCATCAATACGGTGACGGTCATCCTTTTCATGTCGGCCACTCGGGTCTTTGATCTGGCCCGCGCGGGTGATGGCGCGGGTCTCGCGACGGAATTGCTCTTGCGTGGCGCAACACGCGACGTCAAACCGATGGGCCAGTTCGCGTTCCAGCCAATCGTAGTGCGGCGAATCTGGCTTGATCGCCAACTTGCGGACCAAGGAATCACGGTGGAGGTCGGGCAGTTCAGCGGACTTGCGTGACCGAACATGAAAGTACACCAGGCGGCCACGCAGATGAGCACCATCCACCCATTCGGCTACGGCCTTGTAATGCGCATCCGGAACCAGTAGTGCCAGACCGAAGCCGCGCAGCAAACGTTCGGCAGCGCCTTCCCAATCGCGCTCATCTTCACGCACCTGAATCAATTCTCCAGCAAACGGCATTTCCTCCACGTTCAATCCTAGTGCCGCACACATCGTGGCGCGGATCTGGATTTGCTGGTCATCAATGTTGCTGCGGCGGCGCTTGAGGCTGTCGATCTCCAAAGTCTGTTGGTCGTGCTCTTGCTTGCCTTGGCGCAAAGTCACACCGTGTTCAGTGAGGGTGTTTTGCAGATCCGCATCGCGGTTGCGTGCATCCTCGCGCCAGTTTTGATACTTGCCGCGCTGCATGACGAAGGTGGTGGTATCGGTCGCAGGTGGCTCACCCAGTACGGCGGCCAGTTCACCATAGCGACTGGCCTTGGCTTTACGGGTATCCCGCAGCTGCTCTTTTTTTCGAATTTCGACGGCAAGGCGTTCCAGTCGGTCGCCGCCGTTGTCGTTGATGGCCTGTTTCAGTTCATCTATTTGCTGGCCTTGCGTCTCCTGCACAGCATCCAGTTTTTGTACTTGAGCATCCACACGCTCCCATTCTTCTGCCAGCGAGCCCAGCCGTTTATCGATAAGCCCAAGCTTCAGGCCCGCAAAGTGGGGCCTCAGACTATCCCGGCAGCCGCGCAGACGGTCGACCTCGGCTGCCAGCGCCTTGTGGCGGCCACAGTCATCAATCAGAGGCGTAAGGAATTCGACCTGCCGCTGGGTTTTCAGCACGGCCTGATGGGCGCGATTGAGATCATCGAAGTGGCCGATCAAGGCTTGCAGTCGCGGGCCAACCTCGAAGGGTTCAAGCATGTGGCTGCGCACGAAGTCTGTCAGGTTGCCCACGGACTTCATCGACACCGTCTGGTGAAACAACTCCAGCGCCTGATCGTTTTCAATGCCGAAGCGACGACGAAACCACGCCGCATAGGGTGGAAAGCTGTCGTGCAATTCAGCGCCAAGCCCGCGCAGCTTCTTTCGCAGTTGGGCAATGTCCGACCCGAAATGCGAAAAGTCAGTCGCAATAGATAGCGCACGTTCTGCGCCCAAGAAGAACCGCGCTGGTTGCCCCTGAGCCTCCTTCATCCAGAACACCTGCGCCAGCGTCACCGTCTGGTCGTAGCCCGCGTTGTGGAAAACACCCAAGATCACCGAGTAGTTGTTGTGGTCGCGCAGGCTCACCGGCTTGGCCGCGCCGGTAACTTCATTGCGCTCGGATTTGTAGTGCCCAAGCACGTAGGAACGCAGAGTTCTTTCCTTACTGTCAGCGCCGGCTGCCTTGTTGTAGGCGATCCGGTTGGCAGGCACCAGCAGAGTGGTAATGGCATCCACCAAGGTGGATTTTCCCGAGCCAATATCACCCGTCAGCAAGCCATTCTTGCCATCCAATTGCAGCGTCCACACCCGGCCGTCAAAGGTGCCCCAGTTGAATGCCTCCAGCCGCATAAGCCGAAAGCCCGACAACGTGTCATCGGCGCAGAAGTCCAGCCCCAGTGATTGCGGATCATTCATGGCCAGCACCTTCCTTGGTGTTGCTCACCCCCGCCAACTGAGACTGATACGTGGCCAGGCGCGTATCGAATTCGGCCAGCCATTGGGCGTCGACAAAGGCTTTCAGAATCCGCCGCACCTCGTAAGTGGCTGGCCCGACCGCCGTGCCACCGGCGGATTTGAGCTTCTGCAGAAAACCCAGTTCGACCACCTTGTTGATCGTGGTCTCGATCTGATCGATCAGTTTGGCTTCATTCGGGCCATCGGGCAGGAACACCCGCACCAGTTCCACGATGTCGTCGCGGGATAGCACCAGCCGTGTGTCTCCACCGCCTGCGTCGAACTCGGCCAGTTTCTTGCGCAACAGGGCAAGCAACAAACTCACGGCGAAGGACAGCGGGCGGCGCGCCACCAAGCGAGGCAACCGTGGAGATGGATCGTCGTCGGCCGGCTCAGGACGGCTTTTCAGAAAGGCATAGCCTTCTGCCTCATCGAGAACCAGATCAAGATTCAACACTGCCACGTAATCACGCACGCGTGCTTGCAGGTTCAGCAATGCTGCCCATTGGCGTTCATCGCCATCCCGGTAGAGCACGCCTTTGAGCAAGCCGATCAGCAACACTGACAAATCAGCGGCTGGAGTCACTATCGGGTGTGCAGTCGATGTTGTGTTCAATAATTCTTCTTCCATCCCTTGCCTCAGATCTTGTTCTTTTTCAGCGCATGAAGATCACGCGGGGCAGCCGCGCACAGCGGGTAATGGCTTGACCATCCGTTGCCACGGTCTGCCAGCGGATGGGTTCGGAGGTGTCTTCGTCCACCACGGTGTTGAATGCTTCACTGCCCAATTGCAGATAGGCCACCAACTCAGCCAGTCCCTGTTGCAAGGGCTGATTCGCCACCAGCTCACTCAAAGTAATTTGGGCGCGATCTTGCAAAGCGTGGCGGATATGGCGGGTAAGCCGCGCCTTGTCGACAACCACCTGATCGAACAATGCCGATGGGTCAATATCTTCATCACCCGTTTGCAAGGCCAGATCAGCAATCACCGGTTTAATGGCCGGTGTGAACAGGGGCCGCTCCATTGCCAGCTCTATATCGGCGCAGGACTCAGCCATTTCCATCACGTTGCCTGGTGGGGGAGCATCGCGTAGCGCCAGCGCCTTGCTCTCGATGCCGTGCAAGATATCCATGATGCGGCGGTTTTCCAGCCAGGCCTGGTCATCCAGAAAGCGGCGCAATTGCTGTGACAAGGCCGCGACAGTGCGCTGGGTATGCTCGCCCGCTTCCATCCAGTCGTAATGCACGCGGCGGGTGCGGGCATCCGGATTCAGGTCCGCCACCGCGGGCAGTGCGAGCACGCGATCCAGCAACTCGGTCAATTCTTCCTGCCGACGGCTGGACAGCAAAAAATCCCAGAAGGCGCGGAAACTCTTGCCCTGATCGGAATCGGCAATCGCATCGCGCTCACCCATGATGTCTTCCAGCAGCGCGCCCTTGCTGCCCTCCCACAGCGCGATGCGCTCGCGCACGCGCCGGTCCAACTGACGGAAGTTGTGCTCCACCTCGCGGAAGTCGGTGAGTAACTCGCGCGCTCCCTGCATGAACTGCTGGAAGCGATCTTTCACCGCCGTGTCGTCCAGCAACGGCACATCGCCTGAGAGCACCCGGGCGATCTCGGCGTCGATGTCATCACGCTTTTTGTGCAGTTCGGCAATGCGTTTGGCAGGGTCAGCCTCGCTGCCTTCACTCATTTGCTTGAGCAGGTCAAACAGCGTGAGCAGGCGCGATTCGGTGCCGACGAACTGCCGCTCGCTGAGCTGCGCCAGCCAGGCAATGGCCTTTTCGGTGGCGGGGGTCAAATCGAATTGTGCCTCGTCTGTGCCGGGGCGGTAGAACTTGCGCAGCCAGCCCTTGTCGGGTGCGGCCCAGTCGTTCAGGTACTCCAGCGCCGGTTTGGGAAAGGCGGTTTCGCCCAAGTGCAGGCGCAAGGCATACAACTCATCCTCCAACGCCTCCGCCAAATCCGCCGCTGCCATCACCCGCACATTCGGTGCCACGAACACCCGCTGCAGAAAACTCGCCACCAGCGGTGCATGATCCGAGCGCAACAGCCGCCACGCGGGGTGGTGGGTGCGCAGTGCATCGAGGGTGGCGAAGTCGAGGGACACCAGTCAGTCCACCCTTCAAAGATACTTCTGCAGGATGGCCTGCTTGCGGGCGGCAGCGCCGTCGATCACTGCTTGGGCTTCAGCAATCTGCTTTTCTATTGCATCGATATTTGCGACGAATTTCTTCTGCTCTGCGAGGGACGGCACCGGCACCTTGATATTGCGCATCTTCGTGGCATTGATGTTGTTCGTGCCGCCCGACTTCACTGCTAACGTGACCATCCCTTTGCGGAAGGTCTCTGAGTTCATGATGCAGCCTAAGTATCGCGGCAACACCTTGGAAGAGTCTGGAACAATTCTCACCAAATACGAGGCATAACAGTAATCGCCATCCAAATCGAACAACCCGACCTTGCCAATATGCTCAAGACTTCCGTTGGAGCGGATGAAAAGCAAATCGCCCTTGTTGAGCTTGTAATTGGCAAATTCCTCGGCGCTGATGTCGGCGTACTTCATGCTGCCGTTATCTACCATCCGGCCACGAATGACCTCGTTCATGCGGAAAATTCTGTAGCCGATGCCACCCTCGTTCATGGCTTCATTCAGACCGTATTGAACATTGGTGGCGAGCTTGTCGATTTCAAAAAATGGTGCAGCAGATTCGTATATTTCCGATATTGATTTGTCAATCTTGCCATTTAGCGAATCAAGCTGATTACGTGCAGCATTCTCAGATTCATCCACCACGCCACAATCTGACACTATCTGCTGCTGGACGCTTAGTGGTGGCAGAGGAATTTCAAAGTCAGCAATCGTTTTTCCATTGATCTCTTTGTACTTCGAGCCGGCAGGAACAAGATCAATCAAGACTGGGCGCAAGTAAACGAGAATCTGGTAAAGGTATTCAAAGTGCAATTTTGTCGGATCACAGACGAAGTTCTTGTACCCCTGATTGGTAGAGGTCGGAACCTTGTTGATGCAAACCTCGCCAATCGTTGCGCGACTTGAAAAAATGACTGTATTTATTGGCAACAACGTAGTGTGCTTCAGGCCCGCGGTTGTGATCTTTCTCTTGGTGTCGTGAAGGTACTTGGTTTTGGTGTCGACGAGCGTTGCCCAACAAATATCGCCACCATCCCAAAATGAAGCGTCTGAGGTACTCGGGGTGCCGCCATTCAGGATTTGCGCGACGTTCGCCAATTTTGCATTTGGCCATTTGCTGCTGACTGCCGTTTTGACCCTGTTTGGGGTGATCGACAATTGTTTCTCAAAAGTTACCCGCGAGAAGTCAAGCATGTCAGTCAGTGCTGCTGCTACTGCAAATGGCGCAAGCGATTCCGGTACCGAGAGGCTTCCATCAAAGTTCGCAGACACCAATGAGTTGAGCTTCGCACCATTATCCCGATTGGTTTCGTCATACAGTGGCGTGAGGTGCCGTCCGTGGGCATCCTTGATCAGCTTGATGCCCTCGTCGCCCTTGGCGGAACTCCACTCGTAGCCGAGAAATTGCTTGATCGCCTTGGTCTCGGTCGGGCAGCGGATGATAAGCACCGGGTTGGGCTGATCGCTGGCCATGACAAAGTGGTAAATCTTGTCCCGCTCAATGGCTTGCACAAAGGCCAGGTAGCGCTTGTTGACTTCGGCATCTTGATCTTCAGGCTTCAAGGCCTTGAACCATTTGGCCTTGTAGAGATTGGTGATCTCGGTGCTGGTGTTGAATTTCTCGAGGTAGACGGCCTCCAGATGGGCGGTCCAGGCCCCATCCGGATCGCCCTTGAGCAGGGTCTTGTAATCGTCCAGCGGCACATTGATGTGCGCCGCGTAGCGTGCAATCAGATGCTCATCTTTGTAGATGACCTGCTTGCGTTTGCTGGCATCGCAGCCCTTGAACCATTCTTCCACGCGTTCGCGGTAGTGCGCGGCGGTGTCCGGCGCGGTCTTCTTGCGCCGCAGGAACAGGGTGACGGTGTTGGTGCCAGTCTTGCCGAAAGTGCCGCTGCCGAATTCGGCAATGGCCACAATGTCGAAATACTGGAGCAGGATTTCGCGGGTGCGGATGTAAGCGCTGCCGCCGTTGGACAAGATGCTGGACGGCAGGATGATGGCGGCCACGCCATCGGCGCGCAGCAGCTGCTTGGCGCGCTCGATGAAGAAGGTTTCGATGCTGTTGGAGGTTTCGAGATCGTTGATGGTCTCGGTGAGGGTGTAGGCCTTGCGTTCTTCCTCGGGCAGCGTTTCCAGAAAGCCGCGCACGCTGTAGGGCGGGTTGGCCACCAGCAGATCAAAGCTGCCGTCCTTGATGTCTGGAAAGGCTTCGTGCTGGTTGATAAGGCCGTCGCCGTAGCAGATGTTGATCCCTTGCTGGCCGTACATGAAGGCCGACACCTTGGCGACCTTGGAGAGGCGGTATTCCTTCTCGATGCCGTACAGGGCCTTGTGGTACTCCGCCAGCTTTGCTGCAAACTGTTCTTCTGTCTGATCTTTTGGCTGATGTATTTTCACCAAGGGCTTGAGCTGCAACGCTAGCTCGGTGAGGAAGTGGCCTGCGCCGCAGGCGTAATCGATGGCCTTGGGCGGTGTGGCGCTGCGCTGGACGAGTGAGGCCAATGGCAGGCTCATCATGATGAATCGGCAGATGGGCATGGGCGTGAAAAACTGTCCCTCGCTCTGCTTGACCCCCTGGTCGAGAAAGCCCTCGAACATATCGCCCAAGAACTGGTTGTGGCCGTGGGGATCAGTCAAGCGGATGTCCTGCCACATTTGCAGGATCTTCAGCAGCACCTCGGCGTTTTGGTAAAACAGTTTTTCGTTGTGAACGTCGATCAACGAGAAATCATTGTTGGTGAAAAACTTCTGCTGAACGAACAGATTCCATACCGCGCGCTGCGTGGCGTCCGGGTTCTGCTTGATGAACCGAAGTGCGTTGTTGACGTCGCCCTGGTTGATGTAGGTGATATCTTCCCCGAGAAACTTGCCCATGCCCGCCTGATACAACTGCTGCAGCCGGTCCATCAGGTCGAAATGGGTGTCGTAGGCGACACCCTTCCAATAGAACTTCAGCTCGGATGGATTTTCGATTTCATCGACCAGTTTGCACAGAAACAAATTCACCAGCTTGTCGAAGGCATTTTCACGGCCCGATACATTGTGCTGGCGCAGGATGGTGGCGAACTCGTGGTATTTCTTCTGCTGATCGCTGGCCGAGATGGCGTGCAGGTCGGTCAGTGAATATTTGTCTTTACCGATGTGGTAGGGCTGAATGTTTTCTTCAAAAATTCCCTTGGTCGTGTAGTCGAGCTTGTAGGTGTCCCGCCAGACGGTATGGCGTTCTTTCACATCGGTGACTGACTTGAAGCTCTTGAACAACGGGTTGTCAGCCAGATACCTTTCGTTGTCGCGATGCGCAATGATGTGGCTGGTGTAACTGACCTTGCCTGCATCCAGGTCCGAGGTGTACAGGCACAGGAACTGGGTTTCACTGATTTGCTGCGCGTAACTGAATAACTGATCGCCGTCCTGCAGAGTTTTATTCCAGGCGCGCTTGAACTCGGTTCCCGCCGTTTTGCATTCGATGATCAGCAGAGGGCGACCGTCGTTGTCCTTGATCAAGATATCGGCACGCCCGCCACTGGCTCCACGTCCAAGTTTCCACTTGGGTTCCAGTTCGATGTGCTCAGGTTTGTAGCCCTTCTCCAGCAGTCGATGTACGCACTCGAGTACAACGAAATTTTCGTTGGCGTCGAAGTTGCACGTTTGCCGTTCATTGATGACCAGGCCCGCGGTTTCGGGATAAGTGATTTCCTTCTTGGTGAAGTTCACCTCGAGGATGGCTGCGCCGAACAGCTTGCGATGAATCGCACCCTTCTTCTCGAAACCGAGGGCATTGAGCAGGTCGGCCAAATTATCTTGCGTCAGCATTAGTTTCTTGTCCTGTTATTTTGGTGGCCTGCGTTCAAGAGGCGGATTGATCGCTGTGTGGCGCTTCATCCGCGCCGCCTGCGCGCACCCATTCATCCACTTCGGACAACTGGAACTTCCACAGTCGCCCTACACGGTGCGCAGGTAGCCCCTTGCGCTCACGCCAGCGATAAACGGTGTCCTTGGCAACGCCCAAATGCTGGGCGACATCCTCGGCGGTGACCCACGGTTCGGTGTTCATGGCATTGGCGCTCAATTGGTCTGTGTGAAAGTCGATGTAGATCGGTGAAAGTCTACCCGAATGGAGCATTTAAGACTATCGGCGCGCCGCAGGTGGCCTCCATTTCTTGGAGGTCATCGCGGCATGGGAAAGGGTGTCCAGTTTCTGGAGGCCCTTTTGCGTACTTGGAGTGCAAACCTGCGAACCCGGTACGCACCGAGGTTCGCACCCTCTGTGTTGGAGCCATCCCGCACACGCCCACGCTGACTGGGCTTTCGGCCCTCTTGCCCACACTACCAGGTGCGAACCGCAAACCCTGCAAACCTTGTTTTTGTGGCAGTCGGTAGCGCCATGCGGCGCTGTCGCCCCCCGTATTGGTTTTTGGCCGGGAAGGACCCATTTCGCCTGGGGCATTTATGTGTACACCGACCATAACAATAGGCGGTGATCGTCACCACCGTCACAACCATCACAGACGGGTGGCTGCGGTGACCATGGTGATGGTTGTGATGGTCGGTGCCTATTGTTTACACCGCAGCAAACGCAGATACCCATTGGCACGATCATCGCGCAGGAAATCGTAGTGACGGATCTGACAGGTTTGCTGATTTACCTTTCACGCGTGCGTGTGTGCACGTCATAGGGCATTTCCGGCAAACCCGTCATATCCGTCACTTGCCTCTGGCCACCGTCTTCGTTGGTTGGGCCGTTGCGAACCAGCGTGGATGAACATGGACGGTACTGGACCACCCTCGGTAGACTGACGGGTAATGAATCCGCATCTACTCACCCTGGCCCTGTCCACACCGCTCGAACAACTGCTGGAGTTGCCGAACGCGGTGCGCATTGCTGCGTGCGCGCGGGAGGATTTGCAGCATTTCAGTACCGAGCAGTTGCAGCGGATGTTGGCCGACATGGACGCCGTCATCACGGATGCGGTGGCGTTGGCGCAAATCAAGCACGGCAGCGAACGGGTCAGCCGTAGCGAGCAGCGCGATCTGGACTGGTTCATCGAAGTGACCAATCAACCGGAATGGTTGTCCCTGCGGTCAGCCACGGCAACGGATCGCGATTACTTCCGCCTCTTGGCGCTCTACAAGTTGGGCGTGGTGATCGAAGCCACGTCAGATACCCCGCCGGGGATCATCATCAGGCCGGCGGTAGAGTCGCTGATGGAAGCGCTCGAATCCTTGCTGCTGGCCGATCTGCTGCCGGAGTCCCCTTCAACGGTGCAGATCATCGAGGAAGCGTGGAAGGCAGGGCTCACGCCAGAGCCCATTGCCGCCGACGAGGTGCGCAAGGCGCAGAGCCATGCGGGCAGACAGGCCGCCGATGCTCGCCACGCCAGTAACCGGGCCGCCAAGCAAAAGGCCCTGGAACTGTTCGCCACGAACACCTACCGCACCAAGGAAGAGGCGTACCGCATCATCGGTGCGCAGGTCTGCAAAGCACCGGGCACGATCAAAAACTGGATCGCAGGCATCCAAAAGAACACGCCGCCCGAGTAATTCCACTGCGAACCTTCACGCTGCGCGCAGCGTGATCACTGTGCGCGTACCGTTTCTGTTTTTGCCTGAAACAGAGGTATTCAATAGCGAGCATCCCAAAACGACCACGGATGCTCGCCATGAACTTCACCCGCCCAACCCTGCCCGAAACCGGCTTCGTTCGGTTGCCGCAGATTCTGTCCCTGATCCCCATCAGCCGTTCGGCATGGTGGGCGGGCATCCGGGAAGGCAGATTTCCCCAAGGCATCAAACTCGGCAGCAAGACCACGGTCTGGCGCGCTGAGGACATTCGCAATCTCATCGAACGCTCGCGCTGAGCCGGGCGGTGACGATGAGCGCGTCCATCCCTTTCTCGGACGGAGTAGTAGAGAACGACCGTCACCACCATCACGACCATCACACGGTTGAGATGGATGCGGTGGCCACTCCGGCACCGACACCTGACACCGATCCCGTTGGCGTGATCGAGGCCGCACTGGTCCGGCTGGTCGATGACGTTGGCGTGCTGGCCGAAGAGGACGTGGTGCGCGCCTTCTCGATCCTCAAGGCTACCGATCTGCCCAGATACTTGCGCCTGCGCAATGCCGCCAAGAAAGCGAACCGTGATTGCTCGGTGACGGTGCTCGACAAACTGGTGCGCGACGAACTGCCCGGTAGCGATGACGATGCCAGCGCACTCGATGAACTGGTCGCCCTGGCCCGGGCTCAGTGCCAGTTGCACCACGATGCCGACCGTAATGCGGTGGCCGTCATCCCGATGCCCAGTCGGCGCGAGGTGTGGCGCGTGTATTCCTCCGGCTTTGAGGACTGGCTGCGTGCCGCCTACTGGCGTGCCAAGGAAATGGGCGTGCCGGAAACCACGATGAAATCGGCGCTGGCCACGCTGGCCGCCGCAGGCATCAACGATGGTGACCAGATTGAAATCCACGTTCGCGCAGCCCATTGCGACGACGGCTACCTGATCGATCTGGCCGATGAGCAGTGGCAGGCCATTCACGTCACGCCGCAGGGTTGGCGGGTGGTGAACGAGTCGCCGGTGTACTTCACCCGCACGCCCTCGATGCGCCCACTGCCGATGCCAGCCACCCACAGCGATGTCAGTTTGCTCTGGCAGCACACCAATATTCCGGCCAACCGCCGCGTGATGGTGCTGGCGTGGTTGCTTGACTGCTTCCGTCCGGACACCCCATTCCCAGTGCTGGAACTGGTCGGTGAACAGGGCTCGGCCAAGTCCACCACGCAATCCGTACTGCGCAGTCTGGTCGATCCCAACAAGGTGATGCTGCGCGGGCGGCCCAAGACGGTGGAAGACGTGTTCGTCGCCGCCGCCAACAACTGGCTGGTCAGCTACGAGAATCTCTCCGGCCTCACGCCCGAGCAGCAGGATGCCTTCTGCACCCTGGCTACGGGCGGCGGCTTTGCCTCGCGCCAGCTGTATACCAACGGCGAAGAGCACGTGATGGAGACCAAGCGCCCAGTGGTGCTCAACGGCATCGCCGTGGTCGCCACACGCCCCGACCTGATCGACCGGGTGATCCACGTCGATCTGCCGACTATTGCAACGGAAGCCCGGCGCGATGACGCCGACACGCACGCAGGCTGGGAGCGCGATCAAGCCACGGTGTTTGCCGGGCTGCTGGATCTGTTCTCAGCGGCCCTGTCCATCCTGCCCACGGTCAAGCTGACCCAGAAGCAGCGCATGGCCGATTACGAACGGCTGGGCGAGGCAGTGGCGCGCGCCTTGGGCTTTGCCGCCGGTGAATTCCAGCAGCGGTATGCCGAACTCGTGCGCGCAGGCATCGACCGTGCGCTGGAGAGCAATGCCGTCGCGCAGGCGCTCGACAAGTACATCGCGGATCGCATCCTGCCGATCAACTGGCAAGGCACTGCCGGTCAGCTCTACGACCTGCTGAACACCCACAGCATTCCCGACCGCAGCAGTTGGCCACGTTCTCCGAAGGGGTTGGCCGATCAGTTGCGCCGCATCGCCCCGGCCTACCGCGCCAAGGGAATCGACATCAGCCATCTCGGCCACAGCCGCGACGGTGCGCTCTGGCGCATCGCAGAAATCCGCAGTTCCAACACCACCCAGCACGCCACGCCGCCCGGCGTCTCCCATACCTCTGTGGGCGGCATTCGATATGGAGAACACAAATGAACGTCAACCCCTTCAACAAGAAGTCTGCAGCAGCGGCCAACCCGAAATCCGCCAAGGCCGCATCGCCCGTGAACGAAATCGGGGATGTCAGCGCCGTGGCGAAGATGTTTGAGCGCCTGCGCCAGCAGAACGCCCAATACGACCAGGCCATTGCGGCATTGATCGCGGCCAATCGCATCAGCAACGGCTGGGACAAACCCGCCGAACCCGAGATGACACTGACCATCCAGCGCGAGGTGCTGGTTGCCTTGGGCGATGCTGATGCACTGGCCAAATTCGATCAGGAACATCAGCACGCACTGGCGCAGGAACAAGCCGCCCGCGTGAAAGCCACGCAGCAGGTGCTGGAAGCGCCCACCCGCGTCAAGGCGCTGGAACAGTACCTCAACGATCTGGCCGGGCAGATGGTGGCCGGGATCGATGAGACCCTGATTGATCAGGAAATCCGCCGCATCTTCCAGCCCAGCGCACAGCGGATGCTCGATGCCGCCAAGACCTTCGTGCACGCTTGGTGCGAAATGCAGAGTGTGGAGGCGGTGCTGCTACAACGCGTGCGCCTGACCCACACCCGCGTGACGGGTGACACCTGTGCACGCTACGACCATGAGCTGATCGGTCAAACGCGTGATGGCGAGCTGCTGCCAACTTTGATTGCGGGCATCCCTTATGAAGAACTGCGTGATCTGAACAACCAGTTCACCCGCACCGACAACGAACTGGTCGCGGCACTGGACAACGCCCTGCGCAGTGCAGGCTTTGATGGCTGGGGAGTGAAGGTGTACCACCCCAAGGCCAAAGGCGATGAGCGCCGCATCTACGCGCCCGATCCCAATCCGCCCAAGAAGCATCTCGGTCATGGCTCCGGTTTGTCGACCGTCGTGCGTGTGGATGTGTGAGGGTGGTCGCCATGGAAATCCAGCCTTCACGTCAGCACCAACCAGATCGCTTCGGGCCGCTGTCGCCGCGTATCGCGCCCGGGCCAGGGGGGCTAGAGCGCCAGCCCATCCGACAGCAGTTATTGCCACCGGCAGCGCACGCCGCCATCACGCGCGATGACGGCATCGGTGTATTGCCTTCCATGTCGCAAACCTCGTGGAGCGAGGCATCGATCAACGCTCCGGGCAAGCCATCGACATCCATCGTGCGCAGGCCACGGCGGGTACGCGTCAAGTTGCCGTGGTGGTGGCGCTGGCTGTGTATGGCAGCGCGCATCGAGCGGCGCATTTCTCGCTGGTGGCATCGGCACATCCAGCGCCCACCACGTCGGCATCGCCGCCGGTGAAACGGGTCCTTCCTAGCGAAAAACCCATACGGGGGCGCAAGCGCGCGCCCTCGCTACAGACAGGCCACGCAACCGGGTTACCACCTGAGGTTACCGGTTACCGCCACATATCAAGGAGTACGCATTGAACATGAACACCATCCCCGGCCAGCCCTTGGCCTACTACGACCCGGAAGTCACCCAGCGTGCGCAAGGCTGGCTCAGCAGCGGAAAACCGCTGGTCTGGATTCCCATCCTGAACCAGGAGAACTTCCCCGATACGCCACCCGAAATCTTGCACTGGCTTGATTCACGGCAGGCCGCGTTGCACGTACCCATTGGCGACCCTGCAGACCTTTTGCTGATGCCGGAAGGCGTGACGGGGTGGTTGATGCCTGCTGACGAGGCGGACACCGACGTGGCCTGCGGCGTGTGGAACGGCGAGGTCTACATCTTGGGCGTGCGGGATGAACGTACCGGCAAACCGCAGACCTTGCTGGGCGAGCGTTTCGATGTGGCGACGGGTCAGGTCGATGACGGCCAGTAGAGCGCGGTTTGACTTGGCTTCTGCCAGCCACAGCGCGTTCATGCACCTGTCTCAACTCACGGAATCCCTGTTATGACTGATTCATGGAAAAACAAAAGCAGCATCGCCGCGCAACTTGCCGCCTTGCCAAATCTCCCGATGCCCGAGTTGTGGGCGCTGTGGGATCAGCACTTTCCCCGGCGGCCAATGCGTGTCGTGCGGCACTATCTGGAAGGGCGCTTGGCGTATCGCCTGCAAGAAAAAGCGCTGGGTGGCTTGCCTGCCGACGTCAAAGTCTATCTGGCCGATTGCGGCGAAAAGCATTCCAAGATCAAGACGGGGCGCGGGCCGGAAGTACGCTTATTGCCTGGCACGACTTTGATTCGGGAGTGGGATCGGCAGGAATACCGCGTCACGGTTCTGCCTGATGGCAGTTACGAATTGAATGGCCAACACTACCGCAGCCTGTCGGCGGCTGCTCGCGCCATCACTGGTACGCACTGGTCGGGACCGGCGTTCTTTGGCGTGAAGGGAGTCCAAAAATGAAATCCCTCGCTCCCAAACGCTGCGCCGTCTATTGCCGTGTCTCAACCGATGAACGCCTCGACCAATCCTTCAATTCGCTGGATGCGCAGAAAGATGCGGGCTTGGCTTACATCGTCAGCCAACGCGCGGAAGGATGGATTCCGGTGCCCGATGACTATATCGATCCGGGCTTCTCCGGCGGCAATATTGAGCGCCCGGCGCTGAAACGGCTGATGGCCGACATTGAGGCAGGCCGGATCGACATCGTGGTCGTCTACAAAATCGACCGGCTGACACGCAACCTCACCGACTTCGCCAAACTGATTGAGGTCTTTGAGCGGCGGCAGGTGTCCTTTGTTTCGGTCACCCAGCAGTTCAACACCACCACCTCGATGGGGCGGCTGATGCTCAACGTGCTGCTGTCCTTTGCGCAGTTCGAGCGTGAGGTCACCGGCGAGCGCATCCGCGACAAGATCGCTGCCAGCAAAGCCAAGGGCATGTGGATGGGAGGTTACACACCGCTTGGCTATCGCGTCGAGAATCGACGGTTGGTGATCGAGGAAGCCGAAGCGAAGCTGGTCCGGCACATCTTCAGTGAATTCGTGCGCTGCCGCTCGACCACCGATCTGGTCAAACAACTGGCGGCCCATGGGCAGACCACGCGCTCGGGCACAAAATTCAGCAAGCAGATGCTCTACAAGCTGCTGCACAACCGCGTCTATCTCGGCCACATCCTGCACAAGGAGAAAAGCTATCCCGGTCAGCACGAGGCGATTATCGATCAGGCTCAGTGGGACGCCGTGCACGCCATCCTCGCAGCAAACAATCGCCAGCGGCAATCGGAAACCTGGCAGCGCCGCCAGCCGGAATCCCTACTGCTTGGGCTGTTCTTCACGCAGGACGGCGAACGCTATCAGCCGTCGCACACGCGCAAGGCCAACGGCAAGTCCTACCGCTATTACGTGCCGATCCGCAAATTGCGCTTTGGCGCGGACGCTAGTGAAGCGGGTCGCGTACCGGCCGAACCCATCGAGCAACTCGTTCTGGCGCAGGTCCACGCTGTGCTGAAAGCTCCGGAGGCGGTACAGGCGGTATGGGATGCGGTCCGCACCCAGCATCCAGAAATCTCGGAGCCGGAGGTCGTGCTGCAATTGCGCGAGATCGGCGCGGTGTGGGAGCAACTGTTCCCGGAAGAACGGCGGCGCATCGTCCAGTTGTTGATCGAGCGCGTGACACTGGGCGACGCAGGCATCGAGATCACGTGGCGGGCGGCAGGTTGGCCGACACTGGCCGGTGAAATGCGCCCAGGCACCATTGGCGCGGAATTGCTGGAACTGGAGCAACAGGAGGCCCTGCTATGAAAATCCGGCAGAACGGCGCGGCGGTCCAGATGGAAGACAAGAAGATGACGACGCTGATCCCGGTGCGCATCAAATGGCACGGCGGGCGCAAGAGGGTGATTCCGGCGGCGACACTTGCGGATCAGCAACCGGAACACGACGCCTCAATGCTGGTGGCCTTGTCGCGGGCCTACCACTGGCAACGACTGCTTGATGCCGGAGTCGTCGACAGTGGTTCGGACATCGCCCGGCGCGAGGGTCTGCACCAGACCACGGTGAATGCGCTACTGCGCCTCACTCAGCTATCGCCGGTGCTGGTGCGGGACATTCTCTGCGGGCGGCAGCCGAAAACGCTGAGCATGCGCTGGCTGAAAACGCATGAGTTGCCGTGGAGCTGGGACGATCAGCAGCAGTTCTTCGGCGGGTTCGACGCGTAAATGAGTTTGATGGTCTACTGGTCGGCGGCATTGACGGACAACCACGGCCCGCAAACCCGCATGGATACAGGGTTTCGTGCTGCTACCAGGCACCAGTCAAACGGAGAAAAGAGAGGTTTGGGGCGCGGAATTCACCGGGAAACGCCCGTGTCGGCGGCAAGCGGAACACTGTAACACTGCCGCAACCCGCGCCAACACTGGCGTCTGCGGCAGATAAGGAAAAAGCCAGCGCAAGGCTGGCTTCTTCGAATTGGTGGGTTGGCTGGGAATCGAACCCAGGACCAGCGGATTAAAAGTCCGATGCTCTACCGACTGAGCTACCAACCCGTTGCTGCAGTACCCGGCGTTGCACCGGGGCGCGCATTCTAACCGATCATGGCCGCAAGTAGCGGGTGGGATCCTGGATTCCGGCATCGGCGAAACCTTGCGCACGCAGGCGGCAGGCATCGCAGTGGCCGCAGGCACGGCCGTCGGCATCGGCCTGGTAACAGCTCACCGTTTGCGAGAAATCCACGCCCAGGCGCAGGCCCTCGCGGGCGATGTCGGCCTTGGACATCCGCATCAGCGGCGCGTGCACGCGGAAGCGGCTGCCCTCCACGCCGGCCTTGGTGGCCAGGTTGGCCAGCGCCTCGAAGCCGGCGATGAATTCCGGACGGCAATCCGGATAGCCGGAGTAGTCCACCGCATTGACGCCGCAGAACAGGTCGGTGCTGCCCAGCACCTCCGCCCAGCCCAGCGCCACCGACAGCATGATGGTGTTGCGCGCCGGCACGTAGGTGGACGGGATGCCCTGCCCGATCACGTGGCCGTCGGCATCGGTGGGGACGTCAATGTCGTCGGTCAGTGCCGAGCCGCCGATGCTGCGCAGGTCGACGTTGACGGTCTTGTGGACGACTGCGCCAAGCGCTTGGGCCACGCGCGCGGCGGCGTCCAGCTCCGAGGTGTGGCGCTGGCCGTAGCGCACGCTCAGGGCATGCGGCGCGAAGCCGGCCTCCCTGGCGATGGCGAGTACGACGGCAGAATCCATGCCGCCGGACACCAATACGACTGCGGGTTTGTTCATGGCTTATCTCCCCGGCTCGTCGTTCCACAGCAGCTTGTGCAACTGCATCTGGAAGCGCACCGGCAGGCGGTCCGCGACGATCCAGTCGGCCAGCGTGCGGGCCGGCAGCTCGCTGGCGCTGGGCGAGAACAGCACGTCGCAGGTTGCGTGCAGGCGATGTTGGGCAAGCACGTCTTTCGCCCAATCGTAATCTGCACGCGAGCACAGCACGAACTTGACTTGGTCGTGCGCGGTCAGCAGCGGCAGGTTGCCCCACAGGTTGCGCGCCGCCTCGCCGGAGCCCGGCGTCTTGATGTCCAGCACGCGCGAGACCCGCGCATCGACGCCGGCGATGTCCAGCGCGCCCGAGGTTTCCAGCGACACCACGTAGCCGGCGTCGCACAGCTTTTCCAGCAGTGCCAGGCAACGCTTCTGCGCCAGCGGCTCGCCGCCGGTCACGCAGACATGGCGTGCGCCCAGGCGCGCCACTTCCGCCAGGATCGCGTCGATGCCCCACCACTGGCCGCCGTAGAACGAATAGGTGGTATCGCAATAAGTGCAGCGCAGGGGGCAGCCGGTCAGCCGCACGAATACAGTCGGCCAGCCGGCATCGCGGGCTTCGCCCTGCAAAGACAGGAAAATCTCGGTGAGCTTGAGGCGCTCGGGCGGGCCGGCCACCGACGCGGTGGCCGCATCGGTGACGGCGTTCATGGGCACATTTTAGCGGCTGCCGGACAGTTGCAGGGCGCGCAGGCGATCATCCGCAGTGCGTGCCACGTCGGTGCCCGGATAGCGCTGCAGCACTTGCCGCAGGGTGGCGCTGGCGGCCTCGAACTGGCGCTGCCCGTATTGCGACAGCCCCAGCTTCAGCAGCGCGCCGGGAGCCTTGTCATGGGTGGGATAGCGGTCCAGCAACAGCCGGAACTGCTCGCCCGCCAAGGCGTAGTTCTGGGTGACGTAGTAGCTCTCGCCCAGCCAGTAGATGGCATTGGGTGCCAGCTGCCCGCCCGGATACGCGGCCAGGAACTCGCGC
This sequence comes from Thermomonas sp., assembly GCF_041905325.1. Classification (GTDB taxonomy): domain Bacteria; phylum Pseudomonadota; class Gammaproteobacteria; order Xanthomonadales; family Xanthomonadaceae; genus Thermomonas. The sequence continues at coordinate 218,978 of NZ_JAYRLK010000001.1, forward strand.
AGGCGACGCGCGGATTCCACGTAGTCGCCACTCTTGAGCGCTTCGAAGGCATGCCCGTAGGCGCTTTGTTCGTCCATGCCCGCTGCCGTGGCCGGTGCCGCAACGGCCACCGGATTGCCGGCCGTCGGCGGGGCCGACGCCTGCGGTGCAGCCGATGCGGCGGGGGCCGCAGCGGATGCCGCCGGGGTCGTCCCGTCCAGCCGGTCGACGCGCCCGCTCAGGTCGAGATATTGGGCGCGCTGTGCTTTCTTCGCTTCGTCCAATTGCTGTTGCAGCATTTCCACCTGCCCGCGCAGGTCTTGCACGTCGGCACGCAACTGGCTGATCTGGTTGACCAGCTCGGTGCCGTTCTGTTCGCCGGCGGCATGCTGCTCAAGCGCGGCCACGCGGTCCGCGAGGCTGGCGCGCTGCGCGCTGGCCCACGGCGATGCCAGCAGCATCGCCATGGCCAGCAGGGAGGCGGAGACGCGCATCACTTGTCGGTGTAGACCAGTTCGACGCGGCGGTTCTTGCTCCAGCAACCTTCGTTGGATTCGGTGCACACCGGGCGTTCTTCGCCGTAGCTGATCACGCTCAGCTGGCTGCCGCTGCCGCCATTGGCCTGCAGTGCCGAGGACACCGCATTGCCGCGACGCTCGCCCAGGCCGAGGTTGTATTCGCGGCTGCCGCGCTCGTCGGCATTGCCTTCCAGGCGCAGGCGTGCGCTCGGGCGGTCACGCAGGTACTTGGCGTGGCAGTTCATGATGGCCTGGAACTCGGGCTTCAGCGCGTCCTGGTCCAGATCGAAGTACACCACGCGCTGGCGCAGGCAGGCGTCGGTATCCAGATCGGCCGGGGTGTACACGCCGGCACGCGGGGTTTCCGCCACCGGCGCGGTGGTCGAGTTTTCCACCGGATGACTGGCCGGCGGGGCTTCCTTGACCTTCTTGGTGCACCCCACGGCGACGACCGACACCAGCGCGGTAACGGTCAGGATGCGGGCGACGCGGGGAATGGAAACGGCCATGGGAGGTTCCTTGTGAAGTTGGGGGTGGCGCGGGTCAGCGGATGAGTCTAGCGGGTTGCGGTGTGAGCGCGGCGTGAGTCAATGCTTGCGGTACGGCGACCAGGCGGGCTCGCGCACGTCCGCTTCGCCCAAGGTCAGCCGCTGGCGTACGCGGCCATCGGCAGACACCGCGTAGAGCACGCCACGGCGTCCCTCGCGGGCGGCATACAGCAGCATCGCCCCGTTCGGCGCGAAGCTGGGCGATTCGTCCAGCGACCCCGGGGACAGCATGCTCCAGCGCGGGCTGCCGGTGCTCCGGTCCATCAGCGCGATGCGGTAGACGTTGCCCGCACCCTGCGCGGTGGCCAGCTTCTTGCCATCGAACGACAGCGACGGGCTGGCGTTGTAGCTGCCTTCGAACGTCACCCGGGTGGCGCTGCCACCGCTGGCCGGCATCTGGTAGATCTGCGGGCGGCCGCCGCGGTCCGACGTGAAATAGATGCTGGCACCGTCCGGGCTGAAGGTGGGCTCGGTGTCGATGCCGTAGTGATTGGTGAGCTGGGTAAGGTGACGGGAAGCCAGGTCCATCACGTAGATGTCGGGGTTGCCGCCCTTGGACAGGGTCAACGCCAGTTTGCTGCCATCCGGCGAGAAGCTCGGGGCGCCGTTGATGCCGCGGAAACTGGCCACTTTTTCGCGGGCGGCGCTGGCGATGTCCTGGATATAGACGGCCGAATTGCCGCTGTCGAAATCCACGTAGGCCAGTTTGCGCCCGTCCGGGCTCCAGGCCGGCGACATCAGCGGCTCATGCGAGTGGACCACTGCGCGCGGGTTGTAGCCATCGGCATCGGCCACCATCAGCGCATAGCGGGTATCGCGCCCCAGGCCGGTGGCGGTGACATAGGCAATCCGGGTCCAGAACGCGCCCGGCACGCCGAGGATCTTCTCGTACACCGCATCGCTGACCTGGTGGGCCACATCGCGCATGGCACCGGCCGGCGCAGTCAGTGCGAAGCCCAGCAAACGCTCCTGCTTGGCGACGTCGAACAGTTCGTATTCGGTGCGGTAGCCACCGCCGTCTGCAAGGCAGCGACCGACCAACAGGAAATCCTGCTTGAGCATGCGCCAGGTGGGGTAGGCCACTTCGCTGCCCTGCACCGGGCGCTCCGGCAGGCGCTCCGGTTCCAGCGTGCGGAACTGGCCGGACCGTGCCAGATCGGCGCGGATGACGCCGCCCACGTCGGTCTGGCCGCAATCACCGCCGAACGGCACCACCGCGATCGGCAGCGCCGCGGCATTGCCACCGACGATGTCGATTTCCAGTGCCTTGTCCTGCGCAAGCGCGGCCAGCGGCAATACCGCCAGCAGCAAGGCGGCGACACGGGGAAGCAAAGGATGGCGGGATGGCATGGCCGGGGGCGCGCTCCTGGGAAAGTGCACAGGGTGGCCCATCGCAATGGCACCAAGATGAACGATGGCGGACTGAAAGGTCACTGCGCGCACGCTCATCGATCCTCGGCCACGAAATTGAGGTCGACCTTGCGACTGAACACCGATTCGAAACCGGCATACGGCAGCGGGGCCGCCTTCAGCACGGCGGTTTCCACCGAACGCCGCCCCAATGCGTCGTACGGGCAGCCCGGGGAAATTTCCACGCTGGCAACGTCACCGCCCGGGATCTGGTGGATGGTGATGCGGCAACGCTGGCCCAACGCCACCGTCTCGGGGCGCGTCCATTGCCGCAGGATCGCCTGCTGCAAGGCGGCGGCGTATTTGGCGGCCAACCCGGGATCGGTACCGCGATTGCCCGGGGATGGCGGCGGCGCGGACGCCGGCCCCGGCGCGCGCGCATCCGCCAACTGCTGCGCGCGTTGTTCGGCCATGCTGCGCTCGCGGCTGGCCGCCTCGCGCAGCCTGCGGATTTCCTCCAGTTGCTTCAGCCGCTGGCGCTCCATCTCGGTTTGACGCTTGGCATCCAGCTCGGCCTGGTCGGGCTGGCGGCGCTGCTCATCCTGTTCCTTGCGGACGTTGGGCGGCGGCGGCAACACCGCGTCACGCTGCACCTTGTCCTGCTCCACCGGGGCCGGGTCCGGCACCGGTGGTGGCAATGTCCTGGACGGCGACGGCAGGTCATCCGGCAACGGCTTCGGCAACGGTTCCGGCCTGGCCACCGGCGGCGGTGCGATCGGCGCGCGTTGCAAGGTCCGCCGCATCGACGCACTCAGGTCGGAGACACTGGCCAGGTCGGCTTCGATGGGGTCGCCCTGCGCATTCGGCACCGCGCTGGTGCGCGTGAACCACAGCCCGGCGAACAGCAGCACGAACAGCAACGCATGCAGGCCCACGGCCTGCACGATCGCGATGGAGGTATCGGCGCGCGTCTGCTTCATGGCGCGGCGTCACTTGCCCGACTGCGGCGGGGACCCCATCAGGCTCACGCGCGTCACCTTCGCCTGGCTCTGCAATTTCCCCATCAGCGCATACACGGTCTGATAACTGACATCGCCATCGGCCGCCACAAAGACGGATTGCGCGGGATCGGCCTGCACGAAAGCGGCCACCTTGGCCAGCAGCCGCGCTTCATCCAGGGCCTGCGGGCGATTGACGCCTTCGTAGGCCAGCCCCAACGTGCCGTCCTTGTACACCGTCACCACCACCGGCTGCTTCTTTTTCTGTTCCAGCGACTTCGCGTTTGCCTGCGGCAGGTTCACGTCCACGCCGACGTTGAGCAGCGGCGCGGTGACCATGAAGATGATCAGCAGCACCAGCATCACGTCGATGTAGGGCACGACGTTGATTTCGGCCTTGAGCTTGCGCTTGCGATGCCGGCGGCTTGCGGTTGCGGATGCCATGCGCGCCTCAGTCGTCGCCGTGGGTCTGGCGCTGCAGGATCGAGGAGAACTCCTCGCCGAAGGTCTCGTAGCGCACCGCCATGCGCTCGGCGCGGGTGGCAAAGCGGTTGTAGGCCCACACCGCCGGGATCGCCGCGAACAGGCCCATCGCGGTGGCCACCAGCGCCTCGGAAATGCCCGGTGCCACCGTGGCAATCGTGGCTTCCTTCATCGAAGCCAGGCCCTGGAACGAAATCATGATGCCCCACACCGTGCCGAACAGGCCGACGTAGGGGCTGATGGAACCGACGTTGGCGAGGAATTCGAGGTTGCGTTCCAGCCCGTCCAGCTCGCGCGAGGTGGCGGCGCGCATGCCGCGCTGCGCGCCTTCCAGCTGCATCCGGGCATCCACGCCGCGGCGCTGGCGGATGCGGTTGAACTCGCGCATGCCGGCCTCGAAGATCGCCTCCAGCCCCTCGATGCTGCGATGGCGCTCATTGGCGGCGGCATGCAGCTTGGCCAGCTCGGTGCCGGACCAGAAGGTTTCCTCGAAGCGGTCGGCCTCCTGCTCGGCGCGGTCCAGTATCCGCTTCTTGCGCAGGATAATGACCCACGAGGCCAGCGACGCCAGCAGCAGCAACGCCATCACCAATTGCACCGGCAGGCTGGCGTGCAGCACCAGTTGCAGGATGTTCAAGCCATGGTCCACCGGCACCGTGGCCGCGGGGGCACCGGCATCGGCCAGTGCCGTGGCGGGGGCGGCGGCGGCATCCGGCAAGGCTTGCGGCAGGGATTGCAGCAGGACGGTCGGCGACATCAAGGAGTCTCCAGCAATGACTTGAAATGCGGCAGCAAGGACGCGGGCAGTGGCCGCGGGCGGAAATCGGAAGCGCGCAGCGTGGCGACTTTCACCGTCGCCCCGACCAGCAGCACGCCGTCGCGCTCGATGCGCTGCGCCAGCACCAGGCTGGCACCCCGGCATTCAAGCAGGCCCACGCTGACCGATAGCTGATCGTCCAACCGTGCCGGTGCGCGGAAATCCACCTCCATCGCCCGCACCACGAACACCAGGTCCCGCTCGCGCTTCATCGCCTCCTGGTGCAGGCCCAGCGATCGCAACCACTCGGTGCGCGCGCGCTCCAGGAACGCCAGATATTGCGCGTGGTACACCACCCCGCCGGCATCGGTGTCTTCCCAGTAGATGCGTACCGGAAAGCTGAAAGGGGCCCAAAGGGGATCAGCGTCGGTGTTCCGCCCGGAACGCCCTGTCATGCGCATGCCACGCCGGAAACACTCACTCCGACCCCCTTTCGTCCCCGGCCTTCGGCTTGAAGCCGAGGTGGCGGTACGCCTTCGCGGTCGCCATGCGACCGCGCGCGGTGCGCACCAGGAAGCCCTGCTGGATCAGGTACGGCTCGATCACGTCTTCCAGCGTGCCGCGCTCTTCGCTCAGCGCCGCGGCCAGCGATTCCACCCCGACCGGGCCGCCGTCGAAGGCGTCGATGATGATGCCGAGCATGCGCCGGTCGAGCTCGTCGAAGCCTTCCGGGTCGACCTTCAGCATGTCCATCGCCGCGCGCGCGGCATCGGCGTCGATTGCGCCGCTGCCCTTCACCTGCGCATAGTCGCGCACCCGCCGCAGCAGCCGGTTGGCGATGCGCGGGGTGCCGCGCGAACGCCGCGCCAGCTCGCCAGCGCCTTCGGCGTCGCAGGCGATGCCGAGGATCTGCGCGGAGCGGCGCACGATCCGTGCCAGCTCGTCGGCCGAGTAGAACTCCAGCCGCTGCACGATGCCGAAGCGGTCGCGCAGCGGCGCGGTCAGCAGGCCGGCGCGGGTGGTGGCGCCGATCAGGGTGAACGGCGGCAGGTCGAGCTTGATCGAGCGCGCGGCCGGGCCCTCGCCGATCATGATGTCGATCTGGCAGTCCTCCATCGCCGGGTAGAGGATCTCCTCGACCACCGGCGACAGGCGGTGGATCTCGTCCACGAACAGCACGTCGTGCGGCTGCAGGTTGGTCAGCAGCGCGGCCAGGTCGCCGGCCTTCTCGATCACCGGGCCGGACGTCACCCGCAGGTTCACGCCCAGCTCGTTGGCGATCACGTGCGAGAGCGTGGTCTTGCCGAGACCCGGAGGACCGAAGATCAGCACGTGGTCCAGCGCCTCGCCGCGGCCCTTGGCCGCCTCGATGTAGATCTGCATCTGCTCGCGCACCGGCTGCTGGCCGAGGTACTCGTCAAGCCGCTTCGGCCGGATGCTGGCTTCCAGCGCGTCGTCTTCGCGGGTGGCGCCGGGGGCGATGATGCGGGGGTCGGTCATGGGGGGATTATCGGCTAAATCTCCACTTGCGCGCCCAGCTCCACCAGCCGGTTGCCGGGGATGCGGAAGAAGTTGGTGGCGGGGGCGGCATTGCGGTGCAGGAACACGAACAGCTTGTCGCGCCAGATCGGCATGCCGCGATGGCGGCCGGCGACGATGCTCTCGCGGCTGACGAAATAGGTGGTGTCCATCGGGTTGAAGGTCAGCTCGCACTGGTCGCAGGAGCGCATCAGCGCCAGCGGCACGTCCGGGGTTTCCATGAACCCGTAGCGCACGGTGGCACGGTAGAAATCGTCGCCGCCGATGGATTCGATCTTCAGCCGCCGGTCCGCCGGCGCATACGGCACGTTCAGCGTCTCCACCGTCAGGAACACGTTGCGCGCATGCAGCACCTTGTTGTGCTTGAGGTTGTGCAGCAGCGCGTGCGGGGTGACATCGGGGCTGGCGGTGAGGAACACCGCCGTGCCCGGCACCCGCACCGGCGGTGCCAGCATCAACCCGGGCAGGAAGATGTCGAGCTTGATGCCTTCCTTGCGGATTTCGTCGCGCAGCAATTCGCGGCCACGACGCCAGGTGCGCATCATGGTGAACAGCAGGATGCCCAGCAGCACCGGGAACCACGCGCCCTGCAGCAATTTGGCACCGTTGGCGATGATGAAGCACAGGTCCAGCAACAGGAAGGCGGCACACATCAGCAGGATGCCGCGCCGCGCCCGCGGCCACAGGGTGCGCGTCACCAGCGCCAGCAGCAGGGTGTCGATCAGCATGGTGCCCGACACCGAGATGCCGTAGGCGGCGGCGAGGTTGGTGGAGCTCTGGAACGCAAGCACCAGGCTGAACACCAGCATCGCCAGCCCCCAGTTGATTCCCGGGATGTAGATCTGGCCGATGGTGTCGTGCGATGTGTGCTTGATCCGCATGCGCGGGATGTAGCCCAACTGCATCGCCTGGCGCGACACCGAGAACGCGCCGGTGATGACAGATTGCGAAGCGATGACCGCCGCCATCGTCGCCAGCACGATCATCGGGTACAGCGCCCATTCCGGCACCGCCTCGAAGAACGGGTTGGCCACCGCCTCCGGGTGCTTGAGCACGTTCGCGCCTTGGCCGAGGTAGTTGAGCACGAGGCAGGGCAGCACGAAGAAATACCAGGCGTGGCGGATCGGCGGTGCGCCGAAATGGCCCATGTCGGCATACAGCGCTTCACCGCCGGTCACCGCCAGCACCACCGCGCCGAAGATGAAGATGCCGTGCCAGCCGTGTTCGCTGAAGAAATGGAATGCCCACCACGGGTTGATCGCCTTCAGCACTTCCGGCGCTTCCAGCAGGTTCCACACCCCGATCGCGGCCAGCGACAGGAACCACAACATCATCACCGGGCCAAACACCTTGCCCACGCGCTCGGTGCCGAAGCGCTGCGCCGCGAACAACGCGGCCAGCACCACCAGGGTGATGGGCACGATGAAATGCTCCAGCCCGGGCGCGGCCACCTCCAGCCCTTCGACCGCCCCCATCACGGTGATGGCGGGGGTGATGACGCCATCGCCGAAGAACAGCGACGCACCGAAGATGCCGAGAATGCCGACCACGTAGGCCGAACGCGAACCGTGCCGCAACGTGCGCTGCACCAGCGCCATCAGCGCCATGATGCCGCCCTCGCCGTCGTTGTCGGCTCGCATGATGATGCTGACGTACTTCAACGTCACCACCATGTTCAGTGCCCAGAACGCCAGCGACAGCAGGCCGATCACGGTGTCGTGGTTGCTGGACAGCCCGTAGTGCGGGGTAAAGGCTTCCTTCAGCGTGTACAGCGGGCTGGTGCCGATGTCGCCGAACACCACGCCGATGGCACCGACCACCAACGCCAGGCCGGTGTTCTTGCCGGTGGGGGGGTGGCCGCCATGCGGTGCTGACTGGGGGGCCGTGCTGGGAGTGGGCATGGATGCGTATCTGAAAGGATGTGCGATGGCTCAGCGGAGCGCGGACTGGAGCGCCTTGCGGATGATGGCGGGGGCTTCGTCGCCCGCAGCAGCGGCCTTCCTGGCCATTTTCTCGGCATCGGCGGGCTTGTAGCCCAGCGCCTGCAAGGCGGTGATGGCTTCGGAGAGCGGATCACCCGGCATCTGGCTGCTGCCGGGCAGACCGCCACCCAATTCGGCAGCACGGTCGCGCAGCTCCAGCACCATGCGCTCGGCGGTCTTCTTGCCGATGCCGGGGATGCGGGTCAAGGCCGTGACATCGCCGGTTTGCACCAGCCGCGCGAAGTCTTCCACCGACGTGCCGGACAGCACCGCCAGCGCGATCTTCGCGCCGATACCGGACACTTTTTGCACGTCGCGGAACAGGCGGCGCTCGGCTTCGCGCAGGAAGCCGTACAGCGACACGCCGTCCTCCTTGTGCGCGTAGTGCGTGAACAGGAACACCTCGCGCCCGAGCTCCGGCAGGTCGTAGAAGGTGCTCATCGGCGCTTCCAGTTCGTAGCCCACGCCGTGCACGTCCACCACGATCCACGGCGGCGCCTTGTGAATGAGGATGCCCTTGAGTCGCCCGATCATCGCCGCCCCCTGCCCTTGCGTCCCCAGGCCGCACGCGCGGCCACGCCCAACCGCTGCGCGCTGGCGCGCACGTGCGCGTGGGTGATCGCCACCGCCAATGCGTCAGCGGCGTCGGCCTGCAACTTGCCGGAAAGCCCCAGCATCACCGCCACCATGTGCTGCACCTGTTGCTTGTCGGCACCGCCGCTGCCCACCAGTCCAAGCTTGATTTCCTTGGCCGCGTACTCGCTCACCGGCAGGTCACGCGCCACGCAGGCAGCAATGGCGGCACCACGCGCCTGCCCCAGCTTGAGCGCACTCATCGCGTTGTTGGACAAAAACACCTGTTCCACCGCCACTTCATCGGGCTGGAACTGCGCGATCAAGGCCCACAGCCCGTCCAGCAACTTGCGCAGGCGCAGCGGGAAGGTTTCGGCATCCAGCAGCACCAGGGGTTGGTGATGCACATGGCTCACCTTGCCGTCGGCGGCGACATCGATGATGCCCACGCCGGTACGCTGCGAACCGGGATCGATGCCCAGGATGCGGGTCACGGCACGGTCTCGCAGCGGTATCGGGGTTTACGCAGCGCCGCCGAAATCGGCGTTGGAATAGACGTTCTGCACGTCATCCATGTCTTCCAGCCAGCGCAGCAGCTTCTGCACCTGCTCGGCGGACTCGCCACTGACGGGGCTGTCGTTGTCGGCGCGCAGGGTGATTTCGGCGAAGCCCGGCGCAAGACCGGCGGCTTCCATCGCCGCCTTCACGCCAGCGAAGGCATCGGGCGGGGTCAGCACATCGATGGCACCGTCTTCGGGATACACCACCACGTCGTCGGCCCCTGCATCGATGGCTGCCTCGGTGATGGCGTCCTCGTTGGCCCCGGCATCGTAGCTGAGCACCCCCAGCTTCTTGAACATGAAAGCGACCGACCCCTCGGTCCCGAGATTGCCGCCGAACTTGGTGAACGCATGGCGGACATCGGCCACGGTGCGCACCTTGTTGTCGGTCAGGCAATCGACGATCACGGCGACACCGCCCGCGCCATAGCCTTCGTAGCGGATTTCCTCGTACGTGACGCCTTCCAGCTCGCCGGTGGCCTTCTTGATGGCACGCTCGATCACGTCCTTGGTCATGTTGACCGCCAGGCCCTTGTCCATCGCCGAACGCAACCGCGGGTTGGTGTGCGGGTCGCCCCCCCCACCGCGCGCCGCCACCGAAATTTCACGAATGATCTTGGTGAAAATCTTGCCGCGCTGCGCATCCTGCGCGTTCTTGCGGGCTTCGATGGAGGGGCCACGTCCCATGGGGTTTTCCAGACGGAGAAACGAAGCCGCGGATTATACGTCTGCCGGGCCGGTGGCGGGTTCGAATCGACCGTCGCGCAGGAATCGCAAGACCTGCCGCCGGGCCGCGGCCGACACCACCAGTCCGGTATGACTGGCCGCCACCACGCAGTGCGCGGCAATCCCCGGCAATCGTGTTTCGTCCACCGCCACGGTGCCGTCGTGCTCCCCGCCCAGATCCGCGAACAGGTGCCCCATTCCGCGCGGGGTGCGGCCGGCCACCACGCCAACCGTGGCCGCGCCCTGCCACGCGGGGACGCCATCTCGCAGCAGCGCCGCATTGCGACCCAGCAGGACGGCCCCCCAGCGGCGTGCCGCCAATCCGGCAGCGACCGCGCTGCCGCACAGCGGGGAACCCAGGCAGACCACCCGGGCCACACCGATATCCGGTGCGCGACGCAGGGCCTCCAGCGCAACCAGACCGCCCAGGCTGTGGCCCACGATGGCATCGACAGGGGCGACGCGCAGCCGCGCCTGCAACCGCGCGATCGCCTGCTCCGGCCCGCCGGCCAGGGTCGGATAGCCGAAGACCTCGGCCTCCAGGCCCTGTGCGCGCAAGCCACCCGCCAAAGGTGCCAACCACCAGCCCGGATTGAACAGGCCGTGCAGCAGCAGGACCCGCCGGGTCATGCCGGAACGGGCTTCCGCCGGTACATGAACTCGCGGTCGCGCTGTGCGCCGACGATGAATGCGTATTCGCCGGCGAAGGCGAAACCATGGCGCGCGTAGAAGCGCTGCGCGCCCAGATTCTCCGACCACACCGACAGCCACAGCGTACGCGGGCCGTCCTGCAGCAGCCACGCCATCGCCGCATCCATCAGCGCACGGCCGGTGCCGCTGTTCTGGGCATCGGCACGCAGGTACAGGCGCTTCAATTCACCGTCTTCGGGCCGTGCATCGGCATGCGGCAGCCCGCACGGGCCGGCCTGCGCGTAGCCGATGGCGCGGCCGTCCAGCTCGGCCAGCCACAGCGCGTAATCCGGGTTCGCCAGCGTCTTCGCATACGCTTCGACGCAGTGGCTTTCGTCGAGGAAGGCCTGCAGGTCTTCGGGCGTGTAGAGATGCCCGAAAGTCTCGACGAAGGTCGCCGTGCCCAGCTCCGCCAGCACGGCGGCGTCGGCAGGCGTGGCCCGGCGGATCGTGGCGCTCACGCCTGCGGCCGCACCTGCACGTGCACTTCGGCCAGCTGCGCGTCCGCGATCGGCGACGGCGCATCGGTCATCAGGCACTGTGCGCTGGTGGTCTTGGGGAAGGCGATGACGTCGCGGATCGACTCGGTGCCGGCCATCAGCGCGGCGATGCGGTCGATGCCGAAGGCGATGCCGCCGTGCGGCGGCGCGCCGTACTTCAGTGCGTCCAGCAGGAAGCCGAACTTGGCGCGCTGCTCGTCGGCGCCGATGCCCAGCAGGTCGAACACCGCCGCCTGCATCTGCGGGCGATGGATGCGGATCGAACCACCGCCGATCTCGTTGCCGTTGAGCACCATGTCGTAGCCGCGCGACACCGCGGTCCTCGCATTCGTGCGCAGGTCGTCGATCGAATCCACCGCCGGCGCGGTGAAGGGGTGATGCAGGGCAACAAAGCGCTGCTCCTCCTCGTCCCATTCGAACATCGGGAAGTCGGTGACCCACAGCGGCGCCCAGCCCTCGGCAACGAGGTTGAAGTCCTTGCCGGCCTTCAGCCGCACCGCGCCCATGAAGTCGGACACCTTGTTGTAGCTGCCCGCGCCGAAGAACACGATGTCGCCATTGCCGGCACCGACCTGCTTGAGCAGTGCGTCGAACGCGCCCTCGGCGAAGAACTTGGCGACCGGCGAATTGACCGCGCCGGCCTCGTCGATCTTCGCGTACGCGAGGCCCTTGGCGCCGTACTTGGCGGCATGCGCTGCGTATTCGTCGATCTGCTTGCGCGACAGCGCCGCGCCGCCGGGGATGCGCAGCGCGGCGACGCGGCCGTTTGGATCGTTGGCGGCGCCGGTGAACACCGCGAATTCGCAGTCCTTCACCAGTTCGGCCACGTCCACCAGCTCCAGCGCGATGCGCAGATCGGGTTTATCGGAGCCGTAGCGGCGCATTGCTTCCGCCCAGGTCATGCGCGGGAACTGCGCGGCCAGCTCGACGCCCACCACCTCGCGGAACACATGCCGCACCATGTCCTCGGTCAGGTCCTGCACATCGCGCTCGGCCACCCACGCGAATTCCATGTCGAGCTGGGTGAACTCCAGCTGCCGGTCGGCGCGCAGCGCCTCGTCGCGGAAGCAGCGGGCGATCTGGTAGTAGCGGTCGAAGCCCGCCATCATCAGGATCTGCTTGAACAGCTGCGGGCTCTGCGGAAGCGCGTAGAACTCGCCGGGGTGCATGCGCGCCGGCACCAGGAAGTCGCGCGCGCCTTCCGGGGTGGCCTTGGTCAGGATCGGGGTCTCGATGTCCTGGAAGCCGCGCGCGTCGAGGTAGTGGCGCAGCGCCGACACCAGCTTCGTCCGCGTGCGCATCTTGCGCTGCATCTCGGGACTGCGCAGGTCGAGGTAGCGGTACTTCAGGCGGATGTCCTCGCCCGGGTTCTCGTGGTGGTGGAACGGCAGCGGCTCGGCCTTGTTCAGCAGCTCGATGCGCGTGGCCACCACTTCCACCTGGCCGGTCTTGATCTTGTCGTTCACCGACTGGCGGCGGCGCACGGTGCCGGTGATGCGCAGGCAGTCCTCGTAGCCCACCGCCGCGGCGGCCGCCAGCATGTCGGCGTTGCCGTCGATGTCCGCCGGCTCGGCGACGACCTGCACGATGCCTTCGTGGTCGCGCAGGTCGATGAAGACGATCTGGCCCATGTTGCGGGCGACGTCGGCCCAGCCGCACAGGGTGACAGGTTCACCGATCAACGCTTCGTCGATCAGGCCGCAGAAATGGGTACGCATGGAAGCTCCGGGGAACGCAGGGGCGCGCGGGCGTCGGGCCTGCGCGAAGCCGGGCATTTTAGCCGATGGCGGGACGTGGAAAGGCGGGTATGGCGTGGGCGGGACAGGGATGGCGTCACAAGTCGCGGCCCGATATGCGCTTGGTTGCGCGGCCGCCCCTGCCCCGCCGGGGTGATTTTGGCAACGCTTGCCTCAGAGGAAAACGTCATTCCCGCGAAGGCGGGAATCCATGGACGTTGAGTTTTCGGGAAGAAAACCCTTGCCCCCGACTTCACGCGCGTGACGAGAGCTCTCCGTCGGGAACGCTTACGGTTTGCTTTCCGCCGCGGGCTTGGACGCTTCCGGCTTCGGCTCGGGCTTGCTCTCCGTCGGCTTGGCGGCGTCGCCGGCCAGGTTGCGCTTCTTGTCACCGTCCTTCTTGAAATCGGTTTCATACCAGCCACCACCGGCCAGCCGGAACTGGGGCGCGGTCAGTTGGCGGTGCACCTGGCCTTCGGCACCACAGGACGGGCACGTGGCCGGATCGGCGTCGGACAGCTTCTGCAATTTGTCGAAGTGGTGCCCACAGGCAGCGCAGGCAAAGGCGTAGATCGGCATTGGCGTATTTCCAGAGCGGCTTGCGGTGGCGATGTTGCGGCGCGGTGCCGTGATTTCAAGCAGGCCGGTCAATCATAAAGTGCCAGCAGCTCGGCCTCGGCCTGCTCCAGCTCCGTGCGCAACTGCAGCTGGGTGCGCCCCAGGTCCGCCACCTTGCCGGCATCGGCGTAGACCGCCGGGTCGGCCATCCGCGCTTCGCACTCGGCCAGCTTGCCCTCCAGCCGCGCCACACGCTCTTCCGCTTTCTGCAGCTTGTGCGGGTTGACCTTGGGCTTGCTTGCAACCGGGGCCGGGGCGGGTTTGGCGGGCTCTGGTGCCTTCTTCGGTGCGGGGGTCTTGGGGTTGTCGCTGCCGGGCCGCGAGCGCAGCCACGCGGCGTATTCGTCGAGGTCGCCGTCGAACGGCTCGACCTTGCCGGCCGCCACGCGCCAGTATTCGTCGCAGACCAGGCCGATCAGGTGGCGGTCGTGGCTGACCATCACGATGGCGCCGTCGAAATCGGACAGCGCCTCGGCCAGCGCCTCGCGCATGTCGAGGTCGAGATGATTGGTGGGCTCGTCCAGCAGCAGCACGTTGGGCCGGCGGTAGGCGATCAGGGCCAGCGCCAGCCGCGCCTTCTCGCCGCCGCTGAAGGTGTCGATCACCTCGAAGGCGCGGTCGCCGGGGAAATTCCATCGGCCCAGGAAGTCACGCAGCTCCTGGTTGGCCACGTCCGGCGCCAGCTTGCGCAGATGGTCCAGCGGCGTGGTACCGGCCACCAGCGACTCCACCGTGTGCTGGGCGAAGTAGCCGATGCGCAGGTCGGGGTGCGCCTTGCGCTCGCCGGACATCGGCGGCAGCTCGCCCACCAGGGTCTTCACCAGCGTGGACTTGCCGGCGCCGTTCGGCCCCAGCAGACCGATGCGGTCGCCCGCCTCGAGGCCGAAATTGGCGTTGGCCAGGATGCGCGCATCCGCGCCATAGCCGCAATCGACGTCGTGCAGCGACAGCAGCGAGTTGGGCAGCTTCAGCGGCACAGGCAGGGTGATGTGCAGCGCGCGCTCGGCGCGCACCGCCTCGGTGCCGGCCAGCTTGGCCAGCCGCTTGACCCGCGACTGCGCCTGCCTGGCCTTGCTGGCCTTGGCCTTGAAGCGGTCGATGAAGCTCTGCAGGTGGGCGCGCTCGGCCTGCTCCTTCTCGTGCGCGATCTGCTGCTGGCGCAGGTGCTCGGCACGCTGGCGCTCGAAATCGGTGTAGTTGCCGACGTACAGCTTCGCGGTGCCGTCGTGCAGGTGCAGGATGTGGGTGGTGACGTTGTCGAGGAACTCGCGGTCGTGGCTGATGACCAGCAGGGTGCCGTCATAGCGCTTCAGCCACTCTTCCAGCCAGACCACGGCGTCGAGGTCGAGGTGGTTGGTGGGTTCGTCCAGCAGCAGCAGGTCGCTCGGCGTCATCAGCGCGCGCGCCACGTTCAGGCGCACCCGCCAGCCGCCGGAGAAATCGGCCACCGGCTTTTCATGCACCTCGGCCGGGAAGCCCAGTCCGTGCAGCAGGCGCCCTGCGCGGGCGGTGCCGTCGTAGCCGTTCACCTCCTCCAGCCGATGGTGCGCCTCGGCCACCGCCTCCCAATCCTCGGCGGCGAAGGCGTTGGCTTCCATCTGGATGGCGGCGTGCACGGCCTCGTCGCCCGACAGCACGAAATCGATGGCCGGATCCGGCAGGTGCGGGGTTTCCTGCGCCACGCTGGCGATGCGCGCCTTGCCGGGCAGGTCAAGGTCGCCCTTGTCGGGCTCGACCTCGCGCATCAGCGCGGCGAACAAGGAGGACTTGCCGGCACCGTTGCGACCGATCACGCCCACCCGCCAACCGGCGTGCAAGGTCAGGTCGACGTTGGACAGGAGCAGGCGTTCGCCGCGGCGGAGGGCGAAATTGCGAAAGGAAATCATCGGCGGGGATTTTACCCCGCGCCGCGGCCGTATTTGGCGGCAATCCTCCCAAAATAGCGCGGCCGCCGTCATGGCGCCAGCGTTTGTCCTTCGATGAATGCCGTGTTAATACCCGGATACGCCTCCCCCTGGATACGGCCATGTTCCGTCCCGCCCCGCTCGCTTTCGCATCGACCTTCCTTCTGGCCGCCGCGTTGCCGGCACTGGCGCAGGAGGCCGGCAAGGACGCCCGCACGCTGGATACCCTGATCGTCACCGGCACCCGGGTCACCACGCGCACGGTGGCCGAATCGCAGTCACCGATCGACATCATCACCCCGGAAGCACTGCAAGCCACCGGCACCGCGGAACTGGCCACCGCGCTGGCACGCGCCCTGCCCTCGCTGAACTTTCCGCGTCCGGCGATGGCAGACGGCACCAGCGGCGTGCGCCCGGCGCAACTGCGCGGGCTGGCCCCGGACCAGGTGCTGATCCTGGTGAATGGCAAGCGCCGGCACATTTCCGCACTGGTGAACGTCAACGGCACCATCGGCCGCGGGTCCTCGGCCGTGGATCTGAACGCGATCCCGGTGGCGGCCATCGAGCGCGTCGAGGTGCTGCGCGACGGTGCCTCCGCGCAATACGGCTCCGATGCCATCGCAGGGGTGGTCAACATCGTGCTGAAGGGGGCCGGCAGCGGCGGCAGCATCGCGGCAAGTGGCGGGCAATACGGCAAGGGGGACGGCCAGCAGTGGCAGCTTGCCGGCGATGCCGGGGTGTCGTTCGGCGGCGATGCCGGCAGCCTGCACCTGGCCGCACAACTGGGCCACCAGGACATCACCAACCGTTCCGGCACCTACCAGGGTGGCAACCCGAATGCCGGCAACTTCCCGGGCGTGGGCGAGAAAGCCTTCATCATGGGCGACCCGGACGTGGACGCCGGGGCCGTGTCGGCCAACGCCAGCCTGAAACTCTCCGACGCCGCGCAGCTGTATGCCACCTTGTCAGGCAGCAACCGCGACATCACCTCGTTCGCGTTCTACCGATCGAAGAACCACAACGGCCAGGGCGCGCTGCTCGCGCAGGTCTATCCGAACGGCTACGTGCCGCAAATCCACCAGTATTCGCGCGACCGCAGCGTGGTGCTGGGCGCGAAGGGCACCAGTGACGGCGGCTGGAACTGGGACATCAGCTACGACTACGGCAACAACCACCTCGATTTCCGCACCCAGAACACCATCAACTACACGCTGGGCGTCAACAGCCCGCGCAGCTTCTACGACGGCGCGCTGCAATACACCCAGCACGTGGTGAACGCCGACTTTTCCAAGGCGGTGAACATCGGCCTGGAATACCCGGCCACGTTCTCGTTCGGTGCCGAGTACCGGCAGGAAACCTGGGAACAGATCGCCGGCGAGCCGAACTCCTACTACAACGGCAACGGCAACCCCGGCATCCTTCCCAATTCCGCCATCGGTGCGCAGGGATTCGCCGGGTTCGAACCGCGCCACGCCGGCAGCTACGACCGCCACGACTACGCCGTCTATGCGGGGCTGGAGGCCGACCTCAGCGGAAAATTCTCCGCCGGCGTGGCCGGGCGTTACGAGGACTATTCGGACTTCGGCAACCAGTTCTCCGGCAAGCTGTCCGGTCGCTACGTCTTCACCGATGCCGTGGCGCTGCGCGGCACCGTGGCCAGCGGCTTTCGCGCGCCGTCGCTGGCCCAGCAGCACTACCAGGCGGTGACCACCAACATCACCAACGGCGTGGCCTATGAAACCGCGACCTTCCCCGCATCGGGCGCGGCGGCACAGGCATTGGGCGCGGAGCCGCTGAAGGCGGAAACGTCGCTGTCCTACAGCCTGGGCCTGGTGCTGCAACCCACCGAGCGCCTGTACATCACCATCGATGCCTATCAAATCAACATCAACGACCACATCGTGCTCTCGTCCAACCTCAACATCGCCAACAATGCGGCGGCGCAGGCGCTGCTGGCCAACCTGGGCATCACCAACGTCACCAGCGCGCGCTATTTCAACAACGCCATCGACACCCGCACCCGCGGCATCGACATCATCGGCACCTGGGGCGTGCCACTGGCGTCCGGCAACCTGGACCTGAGCGCCAGCTACAACCACAACACCACCAAGGTGACACGCATCGCCCCCAACCCGGCGGCACTGGCCGCGCTGGGGGCGAACCTGGAACGCATGGGCCGCGACGAGCGCGGACGCATCGAGGAAGGCGCACCGCGCGACAAGCTGGCGTTGACCGCCAACTGGACGCTCGATCGCTGGAACCTCAGCGCCGGTGCCACCCACTACGGCGAGTTCACCGCACGCAACCCCGGCAACCCGGCGCAGGACCAGACCTACGGCGGCAGGTGGACACTGGATCTGGCGGCCAGCTTCCGCCCCACCCGGCACTGGTCACTGACGCTGGGTGCCGACAACGCACTCGACCAATACCCGGAGCAGAACACCTACGCCAACTCCACGTTCGGGATGCTCCCGTACAGCCTGTATTCGCCGTTCGGCTTCAATGGCGTCTATTACTACGGTCGCGTCGCCTACACATGGTGAGCTGAACGCCGCGTTCATTTCCATCCAGACGCCCCGGACCTCCGGGGCGTTTTCGCCTCCGGACCGTCATCCGTGCATGCGATGATCGAAAGCGTCATTCCGTGGAGCCCACATGCCGCATTCCCCCTCACTGATCGCCCTGCTGTGCATCGGCTTCGTGGCCGCCTTCGCATTGGGGCTGCTCGCACAACGGCTGCGACTGTCGCCACTGGTGGGCTATCTGCTTGCGGGCGTGGCCGCCGGGCCGTTCACCCCGGGCTTCGTGGGCGATGCGTCGCTGGCCCCGCAGCTGGCCGAGGTTGGCGTGATCCTGCTGATGTTCGGCGTGGGCCTGCATTTCTCGCTGCGCGATCTGCTGGACGTGCGCCGCATCGTGCTGCCCGGCGCACCCGCGCAGATCGCTGTCACCGCCCTGTTGGGGGCGGGCTTCGGCCTGTGGCTGGGCTGGACGGCGATTGCCGCGGTGGTGTTCGGCCTGTCGTTGTCGGTGGCCAGTACGGTCGTGGTGATGCGTGCGCTGGAAGAACACCGCCTGCTCGACACCCGGCGCGGGCGGATCGCCATCGGCTGGCTGGTGGTGCAGGACCTGGCGATGGTGCTGGCACTGGTGCTGCTGCCGGCGATCGCCGGCGCACTGGGCAGCGGCGGCTCACCCGACCCACTGCAGGTGGCCAAGGCATTGGGCTGGACGCTGCTGAAAGTGGCCGCCTTCGTCGCCTTCATGCTGGTGATTGGCCGCCGGTTGATCCCGCGCCTGCTGGAATACGTGGCCGGCCTTGGCTCGCGCGAGCTGTTCACGCTCGCCGTGCTGGCCATCGCCCTTGGGGTGGCGTTCGGCGCGGCGGCGATGTTCGACGTCAGCTTCGCCCTGGGCGCGTTCTTCGCCGGCATGCTGCTCAACGAATCGGAACTCAGCCACAAGGCGGCGGCGGATTCTCTACCGATGCGCGACGCCTTCGCAGTGCTGTTCTTCGTCTCGGTCGGGATGCTGTTCGACCCCTCGATCCTGCTGCGGCAGCCGTTGCTGGTGCTGGCCACGCTGGGCATCCTCATGGCGGGCAACATGCTGGGCGGTTACGCGCTGGTGCGCCTGCTGGGCCTGCCCAAGCTGACCGGGCTGACGCTTGCGGCTTGCCTTGCGCAGATCGGCGAGTTCTCCTTCATCCTTGCCGGGCTGGGCTTGTCGCAGCACCTGCTGCCGGCGGAAGCCCACGACCTGATCCTGGCCGGGGCCCTGCTGTCGATCGTGCTGAATCCGTTCCTGTTCGTCTGGCTGGGCAAATGGCAAGGCCGGCAGGAAGCCGCCGGGCTGGCCGCCAGCCCGCAATCGCAACCGCTGTCGGAAGTGCCGGCCGACATCAACGGCCACGCCATCGTCATCGGTTATGGTCGCGTGGGACGTGAATTGACCAAGCTGCTGCGCGAGCGCGGGGTGCCGCTGGTGCTGGTGGAAAACGACCCCGACCGTGTGGAGGCCGCGCGCCGCAACGGGCTGCTCACCGTGCGCGGCAACGCCGCCGCCGAAAACGTGATGGAAGCCGCGCACCCGGGCACCGCGCACCTGGCCATCCTGGCCATGCCGCAGGCGTTGGAGGCCGGCGAGATCATTTCCCGCCTGAAATCGATCAACCCCGCCATCAGCGTGCTGGCGCGCGCGCACAGCGAAGCGGAGGTCAAGCACCTGCTGGGACATGGTGCCGATGCCGCCGTGCTGGCCGAACGCGAACTGGCGTTTTCGCTGCGCGACATGGTGCTGGCCGCCCCTCCGTGGCGCGCACTGCGCAGCAAACCGCTGCCAGCACAGCCGTGATCGCTGCGGCCGGCGCACTCAGCCGGCCATGGCGATCGCTGCCCGCAAGCGCCGATAGCCTTCCACCAACCGCGGCCCGGGGCGGCCCAGGTACGCTTCGGAAATCGCATGGATGCGGCCATGCGCGACGGCAGGCACGTCCTGCCAGCCGTCGCGCCGGCGCACCACGTCCGCGCGGTAGTTCGCTTCCTTGACACCGCACCAGCTCATCACCACCACATCGGGCCTGGCCTCGCGCGCCCGTGAGGCTTCCAGCGGCAGGCTTTTGGCGTCCACCTCGCCCCACGGGTTGTGCCCGCCGGCGCGCTGGATCAGGTCGTTGACCCACGAATGCTTCGCCACCGCGATGACCGGCTTGGGCCACCACTCCACCAGCACCGTCGGACGCACACCGGCCTCGGCCACCGCCGGCATCGCCGCGTCCATCTCCGCCACCAGCGCCGCGCCGCGTGCCGGCACGCCCAGCGCGGCGGCGATCGCGCGAATGTCGGCATACACGTCGTCCAGCGATCGCGGATCGCAGACCAGCACCTGCAGCCCCGCCGCACGCAGTGCCTTCACCACTTTTTCGTGGCCGGGCACGGTGAGCGAGGTCAACACCAGATCGGGATGCAACGCCTGCACCGCCGCAATATCCAGATCCAGATCACGCCCGGTTTTGGGCAACCCGGCCACCGCTTCCGGCGGATAGTCGGAATCGGCATCCACCCCCACCAGCAGCTGCGCGCAGCCCAGCGCGCAGACGATTTCGGTGTTGGAACAGGTGTGCGAGAACACCCGCATCAGGTGGCGAACACCAGCTTCCCGCCTTCAGCATCGACGCGGACGGTGTCGCCGCTGCCGAACGCACCCGACAGGATCTGCTGCGCCAGCGGGTTCTCCAGCTGCTGCTGGATGGCGCGCTTGAGCGGACGGGCGCCGTACACCGGATCGAAGCCGACGTTGCCCAGCAGATCGTAGGCCTTGTCGGTCAGCGTGATGCGGATGCCGCGCTCGCCCAGCCGCTTCTCCAGGCCCTTCAGCTGGATCCGCGCGATGGCCTTGATCTGCGCCTTGTCCAGCGCATGGAAGACCACGATGTCGTCGAGGCGGTTGATGAATTCCGGCCGGAAGTGCGCCTGCACCACGCCCATCACCGCGGCCTTCATCTGGGTATAGGCCTCCGGCGAATCGTCGCCGTCCAGCGCCTGGATCTGGTGCGAGCCGAGGTTGGAGGTCATCACGATCACGGTGTTGCGGAAGTCCACCGTGCGGCCCTGGCCGTCGGTCAGGCGGCCGTCGTCCAGCACCTGCAGCAGGATGTTGAACACGTCCGGATGCGCCTTCTCCACCTCGTCCAGCAGGATCACGCTGTACGGGCGGCGACGCACCGCCTCGGTCAGGTAGCCGCCCTCTTCGTAGCCCACGTAGCCCGGAGGCGCGCCGACCAGCCGGCTCACCGCGTGCTTCTCCATGAACTCGCTCATGTCGATGCGCACCATCGCATCGCTGCTGTCGAACAGGAACTCCGCCAGCGCCTTGCACAGTTCGGTCTTGCCCACGCCGGTCGGGCCGAGGAACAGGAACGAGCCGGACGGCCGGTTGGGATCGGACAGGCCGGCGCGCGAGCGGCGCACCGCGTCGGACACCACCTTGATGGCCTCCTCCTGCCCCACCACGCGGGCGTGCAGCTGCGCCTCCATCTGCAGCAGCTTCTCGCGCTCGCCCTCCAGCATCTTGCTGACCGGGATGCCGGTCCAACGCGACACCACCTGCGCGATCTCCTCGGCGGTGACCTTGTCCTGCAGCAGGGTGAAGCCTTTCGTTTCAGCCTCCTGCGCAGCGGCCAACTGCTTTTCCAGCGCCGGGATGCGGCCGTACTGGATCTCGCTCATCGCGGCGAAGTCCTGCTTGCGCTGCGCGGCTTCCAGCTCCAGCCGCGCGGCCTCGATCTGCTCCTTGATCCGGGTCGCGCCCTGCAGGGTCGCCTTCTCGGCCTTCCACACTTCCTCGAGGTCGCTGTACTCGCGCTCCAGCGCGTCGATCTCGGTCTGCAGGTCCGCCAGCCGCTGCTTCGATTCGGCGTCTTTTTCCTTCTTCAGCGCCTCGCGCTGGATCTTCAGCTGGATCAGCCGGCGCTCCTTGCGGTCCATTTCTTCCGGCTTGGAATCGATCTCCATGCGGATGCGGCTGGCCGCCTCGTCCATCAGGTCGATGGCCTTGTCCGGCAGCTGGCGGTCGGCGATATAGCGGTGGGACAGCGTGGCCGCGGCGACGATGGCCGGGTCGGTGATCTCCACGCCGTGGTGCACGGCGTAGCGCTCCTTGAGGCCGCGCAGGATGGCGATGGTGTCCTCCACCGACGGCTCGCCCACGAACACCTTCTGGAAGCGGCGCTCCAGCGCGGCGTCCTTCTCCACGTACTTGCGGTATTCGTCCAGCGTGGTGGCACCGATGCAGTGCAGCTCGCCGCGGGCCAGCGCGGGCTTGAGCATGTTGCCGGCGTCCATGCTGCCCTCGGCCTTGCCGGCGCCGACCATGGTGTGCAGCTCGTCGATGAACAGGATGATCTGGCCCTCGTTCTTCGACAGGTCGTTGAGCACCGCCTTCAGGCGCTCCTCGAACTCGCCGCGGAACTTGGCGCCGGCGATCAGCGCGCCCATGTCCAGCGACAGCAGGCGTTTGCCGCGCAGCCCTTCCGGCACCTCGCCGTTGATGATGCGCTGGGCCAGGCCTTCCACGATCGCGGTCTTGCCCACGCCGGGTTCGCCGATCAGCACCGGGTTGTTCTTGGTGCGCCGCTGCAGCACCTGAATGGTGCGGCGGATCTCCTCGTCGCGCCCCACCACCGGATCGAGCTTGCCGCTCTCCGCGCGGGCGGTCATGTCGATGGTGTACTTCTCCAGCGCCTGGCGCGCGTCTTCCGCGTTCTCGTCGGTCACTTTCTCGCCTCCGCGCAGTTTGTCGATGGCCGCTTCCAGCTTCTGCCTGTTCGCGCCGGCAGCCTTCAGCGCCTTGCCGGCGTCGCCTCCGTCTTCAAGCGCGGCGAGCAGGAACAGCTCGCTGGCGATGTAGGCGTCGCCGCGCTGCTGGGCCAGCTTGTCGGTCACGTTGAGCAGGCGGATCAGGTCGTTGCCGGCCTGCACGTTGCCGGCCTGGCCGGTGACCTTGGGCAGCTTGTCCAGCGCCTCGGCCAACCGCTCGCGCAGCACCGGCACGTTGACGCCGGCCTGCGCCAGCAGCGGGCGCGTGCCACCGCCCTGCTGATCCAGCAGGGCCAGCAGCAGGTGGGCGGGCTCGATGATGGTGTGGTCGCGGCCCACGGCCAGCGACTGGGCGTCGGCGATGGCCTGCTGGAAACGCGAGGTGAGTTTGTCCATGCGCATGACGGGGATCCTGTGAGTCGGGGGCCACCGCGGCCCAATGTCCTCCACATGCGGTTGCAGCGCCGTGATTCAAGTCAAATCGCACAACCCGTTGAGACCGGGTTATGGTCGCCGCATCCCCTCCCGGAACCCGCCCGATGCTCCGCTCCTGCGTCCTGGCCTGCGGTCTGCTGCTCGCCCTGTCCACCCGCGCCACCCCCGCCTTGCCTGCCGCCGAACAACGCGCGATGGCCGCCATCCACGCCGGTACCGCGCAGGATATCGCCCTGCTGCAACGGCTGGTGGAACAAAACAGCGGCACCTTCAACCATGCCGGCGTGCAGGCCGTGGCCGGTTTGCTGCGGCCGCAGTTCGAGGCGCTGGGCTTCGCGGTGGAATGGAAGCCGATGGCGCAGACCGGCCGCGCCGGCCACCTGATCGCCCGCCACCCGGGCAACGGCAAAGGCAAACGCATCCTGCTGATCGGCCATCTGGACACCGTGTTCGAACCCGACAACCCGTACACGGGATTCCGGCGCGAGGGCAACCGCGCTTCCGGCCCCGGCGTGGGCGACGACAAGGGCGGGGTGGTGGTGATGCTGGCCGCCCTGCGCGGGCTGCACAGCGCAGGCACACTGCCGGATGCCGACATCGAAGTGGTGCTGACCGGTGACGAGGAGGACGTGGGCCAGCCGGTGGCAGTCGCACGCGCCGACCTGATCCAGGCCGGCAAGCGCGCCGACGTGGCGCTGGATTTCGAGAACCTGTCGCACCAGAACGGCCGCGAAATGGGGGCCATCGCGCGGCGCTCGTCGAACGAGTGGACGCTGGAAGTCCATGGCGAAACCGGCCACAGCGCCGGCATTTTTTCACCTGCCATGGGCGACGGCGCGGCCTTCGAGCTGGCGCGCATCCTGGCCGCGTTCCGCACCGAGCTGCCGGAGCCGAACCTGACCTTCAATGTCGGCCTGCTGGGCAGCGGGGAACAGGCCGCGTTCGCGACCGGCAACACCCGCATCGATGCCAGCGGCAAGGACAACATCGTGCCCGGCATCGCCCTGGCGCGCGGCGATTTCCGTACCCTCACGCCCGAACAAACCAAACGCGTGGCGGACAAGATGCGGGCGATCGTCGCGTCCGGCCACCTGCCGCGCACGACGGCGACGATCCGCATCGAGGAACACTACCCGGCCATGGCACCCACCGCCGGCAACCGCGCCCTGCTGGCGCAACTCAATGCGGTGAACCACGACCTGGGGTGGCCGGCATTGGCCGAAGCCGACCCGCTCAGCCGCGGGGCTGGCGACATTGCCTTCGTCGCCGCCGATGTCGATGGCCTGGTGGGGATGGGCATTTCCGGGGGTGATGCGCATGCCGCCGGCGAAAGCGTCGATCTGGATTCCATTCCGCGGCAAGCCACCCGCGCGGCCCTGCTGATGCTGCGGCTGGCGCAGATGCCGCGCTGACCCACCTTCAGCCCGTCAGCCAGGCCAGAGTGGCCATGCGCCCGCTGCGGCCATCGCGTCGATGCGAGAAAAAGCGGGCGGGATCGGAGAGGGTGCACAGGCCGCCGCCGTGGACGTCGGTCACGCCGGCATCGCGCAGGCGCTGTCGCGCCAGCATGTACAGGTCCACCTTCCAGTGGCCGGGCCGGGTGGGCACGAAGGCAGACCGCGCGCGCGCGTCGCGGGCGGTGAACGCCGTGTAGACCTCCGCGCCGATCTCGTACGCCTGCGGCCCGGCCGCAGGGCCCAGCCAGGCCACCACGTGCTCCGGCGATGTACGCATCGCCGCCACCGTGGCTTCCAGCACGCCGGCGCACAGGCCACGCCAGCCGGCATGGGCGGCGGCGACTTCGCTGCCGTCCTGCGCCGCCAGCACCACCGGCAGGCAGTCGGCGGTGAGGATGGCGAGCACGGTGCCGGGAATCGACGTAACGGAGGCGTCGGCTTCCGGCGCTTCCTCCTCCCCTGCAAGCAGGGGAGGAGCTGCAAAGCGAACCACCTCGACCCCATGCACCTGCTTCAACCAGCGTGGCGAAGACGGCAGCGCCAGCGCGGCTTCCAGCCGGCGGCGGTTCTCCGCCACGGCGTCGGCTTCGTCGCCGCAGCGCGCGCCGAGGTTGAACGCATCGAACGGCGGCCTTGATACGCCCAGTCCATGCCGCAGCGTGGTCAGCGCGCGTACGCCGGGCGGCACCGGCCAATCGGCATGGAGGAATGCGGTCATCGCCGCGCGCGCTCGGCCTCGGCATGCGCCGCGGCGTCTTCGCGCAACGCCTGCATGAGCTGCCGCATGTCCTCGGGCAGGGGGGCCTCGCAACGCACCGGCTCGCCGGTCACCGGATGCGCGAACTCCAGCACCTCGGCATGCAGCGCCTGCCGCTTGAACCCGCGCAGGGCCGCGATCAGGGCTTCCGATGCGCCCTTCGGCAGCTTCAGTGAACCGCCGTACAGAGGATCGCCGATGATCGGATGCTTCAAATGCGCCATGTGCACGCGGATCTGGTGGGTGCGGCCGGTTTCCAGCCGGCATTCCAGCGCGGTGTGGGCGCGGAAGCGTTCGCGCAGGCGGAAATGGGTCACCGCGTCCTTGCCATCCTCGCGCACCGCCATGCGCAGGCGGTCGCGCGGGTGGCGGTCGATCGCGGCATGGGCTGTCCCTCCCGATACCAGCGCGCCCACCACCACCGCCAGGTACTGCCGGTGCACCTCGCGCGCCGACAGCTGCGCCACCAGCGAGGTATGCGCCACGAGGGTGCGGGCCACCACCATCACGCCGCTGGTGTCCTTGTCGAGGCGATGGACGATGCCGGCACGCGGCAGCTTGTCCAGATCGGGGTCGCGGTGCAGCAGTGCGTTCACCAGGGTGCCGGCGGGATTGCCCGCGCCCGGATGCACCACCAGCCCGGCCGGCTTGTCGATCACGAAGACGTGCTCGTCCTCGTACAGCACGCTCAGCGGGATGTCCTCCGCCACCGCGTGGGTCTGCACGTCCTCGACCACGGTCAGGGCGATGGTCTCGCCGCCGCGCACCGGGTCGCGCGGGCGTGCGGGCGCGCCGTCCACGACAACATCGCCGGACTTGACCCAGGCCGACAGCCGCGAGCGGGAATATTCGGGGAACAATTCGGCCAGTACCGTGTCCAGCCGGCGGCCGGCACAGGTATCGGGGATCAGGGCGGTACGCGGGGCGGTCATGGGCATGGGGGCAAAAGTTCCGGCCATTCGCGGGGCCGTTGGGATTCGATTAAAGCGGGGGACTGCTATTATCCAGCCTTCATGCCTCTTGCGCCCGTTCGATG
Organism: Thermomonas sp.; assembly: GCF_041905325.1. Classification (GTDB taxonomy): domain Bacteria; phylum Pseudomonadota; class Gammaproteobacteria; order Xanthomonadales; family Xanthomonadaceae; genus Thermomonas. Next base: position 245,440 of record NZ_JAYRLK010000001.1, read on the forward strand.
CCCATGACCCAGCGTTCCGCCCTGCTGCGCACCACCTTCGTGCTTGCGCTTGTCCTCCTTGTCTCCGGCTGCTCCAGCGTCAAGGGCATGTTCAAGGGTCACAAAGACAAGAACGAAGGCAAACCGGTGGCCGAGTTGTACAACAAGGCCCACCACCAGATGGAGCGCGGCAGCTGGAGCAATGCCAGCGAGACGTTCGGTCGCCTCGTCGCCCAGTATCCCTACGGCCCGTACACCGAGCAGGCATTGATGGAACAGGCTTATGCCCAGTACAAGTCGGGCAAGCATGAGGATGCGATCTCCACCATCGACCGCTTCATCCGTACCTACCCCACCCACAGGAACATCGCCTACTTCTACTACCTGCGCGGGCTGGCCAACATGGCCCGCAACACGGTGTTCATGGCGCGCACCTTCAAGCTGGATACCAGCACCCGCGACCTGGATGCGCCACAGCAGGCCTATGCCGACTTCAATACCGTCGCCACCCGCTACCCCAACAGCCGCTACGCCGGTGATGCCCGCCAGCGCATGGTGTTCCTGCGCAACCAGTTCGCCCGCTTCGAGCTGAATACCGGGCTGTACTACCTGCGCCGCGGCGCCTGGGTCTCGGCCGCCGAACGCGCCACCTATCTGCTGGAAACCTACCCGCAGAGTGAGTCCCAGAATGACGCCGTCGCCCTGCTCGGTGAAGCCTATACCCGCCTCGGCAACAACCAGCTGGCCAGCGACGCCCGCCGGGTATTGGAACAGAACGACCCGCAGCACCCGTGGCTGGCAGGGCATTGGCCGAAGTACCCCAACCGCCTGCGCCGCCTGAACCCGTTCAGCGCCGACGCACGCTGACCGGTACGAATTGATAAGGGGGTTCACTTCCGCATGCGGAAGTGAACCTGACCCCCTTTCATCACTTACTCCCGCCAGCCACTGCTGACCGGGTAGCGGCGCTCGCGCCCGAATGCGCGCCGGCTGACCTTCGGCCCCGGCGCAGCCTGATGGCGCTTCCATTCGCTGATGCGCACCAGCCGCAGCACGCGCTCCACGGTGGCGGCATCGAACCCGGCGGCGACGATCTCCGCGCCGGACTGCTCCAGATCCACATGCCGCAGCAGGATCGCATCCAGCACGTCGTAGGGCGGCAGTGAATCCTGGTCGAGCTGGTTCTCGCGCAGCTCCGCCGACGGCGGCCGGTCGATCACCGCCTGCGGGATGATGCGGTCGCCCACCGTGTTGCGCCAGCGCGCCAGCGCGAACACCTCGGTCTTGTAGAGATCCTTGATCGGCGCATAACCGCCGCACATGTCGCCATAGATGGTGGCGTAGCCCACCGCGTACTCGCTCTTGTTGCCGGTGGTCAGCAGCAGGCCGCCGAATTTGTTGGCCAGCGCCATCAACAGCCCGCCGCGCACGCGCGATTGCAGGTTTTCCTCGGTGACATCCACCGGCAAACCGGCGAAGGTGTCCGACAACGCATCCAGATAGCCCATGAACGGCTTTTCGATCGGCAGTGCCAGCAACTTCACACCCATCGCATCGCACTGCTCCTGCGCCAGGTCGTTGGACAGGCCGGCGGTATAACGCGACGGCAACCGCACCGCCGTCACGTGTTCCGCACCCAGCGCATCGGCGGCGATGGCCAGCACCAGCGCCGAATCGATGCCGCCACTCAGGCCCAGCCAGATTTTTTCGAAACCGTTTTTACGGCAATAGTCGCGGGTGCCGCGCACCGCCGCGCGCCACGCCAGCGCATCGCGGCTTTCGTCCCCATCCACCGTCCATTGCAGCGGCGTGAAGCGGCGTGATGCGGGGTCGAAGTCCACCACCAGCCACTGCTCGTCGAAGGCCACCGCCGCCGGATGCACCACGCCGTCGCCATCGGCCACCAGGGATGCGCCATCGAACACCAACGCATCCTGCCCGCCCACCAGGTTCAGATAGGCAATCCCGACCCCATGCGCGCGCGCGCGCTGCGCCAGCAGGGCATCACGTTCGGCATGCTTGTCGTGCTCAAAGGGCGATGCATTCGGCACCAGCACCAGTTGCGCACCGGCGGCCACGGTGGACGCGATGGGCTCTGCGAACCACAGGTCTTCGCAGACAACCAAACCCACCTGGATGCCGTTGACCTCGAATACGCAGTCCTCCCGGTCCGGGTCGACATCGAACCAGCGGCGCTCATCGAACACCGCGTAATTCGGCAGCTCGCGCTTGCGATACGTCGTTTCGATACCGCCATCGCGCAGCACGCTGGCGGCGTTGTAGACCACGCTGCCGGCCGACTGCGGCCAGCCCACCACCGCCACGATGCCGCGCGCCTGCGCCGCGATGCCGGTCATCGCGGCCTCGCAGGCGCGCAGGAACGCCGGCCGCAGCAGCAGGTCTTCCGGCGGGTAGCCAGACAGTGCCAGCTCGGGAAACAGCACCACGTCGGCGGCGTATTCGTCGCGCGCCAGGGCAATCATGTGGGCGATGCGCGCCGCGTTCCCGACCACGTCGCCCACCGGGAAATCGAACTGCGCCATCGCGATGCGGAGGGATGTGGTCATCTCGAATGCCATGCGCATGAATGACGTGCATTGTTGCCCGTCGAGCCCCGGCCAGCAATGCGCCCGACAACCACGGGCGTGCATGCAGAACCGCATATGCGCGCACTCTCCGGTAAAATGCGCGCACTCCCCCCTCATTCACTCGTCGCGCCCTGTGGGTGCGGCACGCACGTCGGAGCAACAAACATGGGTCTGGACCTCGTTCCCACCGGCAACAACCCGCCGGAAGAAATCAACGTCATCATCGAAATCCCCAAGGACGCCGAGCCGGTCAAGTACGAAGTGGACAAGGCCTCGGGCGCGATCTTCGTGGACCGCATCCTGTCCACCCCGATGCGCTACCCGTGCAACTACGGCTACGTGCCCTACACCGTCTGCGGTGATGGTGATCCGGCCGACGTGCTGGTGATCCTGCCGCTGCCGCTGGTGCCGGGCTCGGTGATCCGCTGCCGTCCGGTCGGTGTATTGAAGATGAGCGACGAGGCCGGCAGCGACGAGAAAATCCTGGCCGTTCCGGTGGACAAGGTGTTCAACGGCTACAGCCACATCAACGACATCGCCCAGGTCAGCAAGCACTGGCTGCAGCGCATCGGCCACTTCTTCGAGCACTACAAGGATCTGGAAGACGGCAAGTGGGTGAAGCTGGACGGTTGGGGCGGTGCCGACGAAGCGCGCAAGATCATCGTCGAGGCGATCGAACGCTACAACGCCAGCGAAAACAAGCCGAAGTTCTGACCAAGCCGCGGGCGTCTTGCGACATGCAGGACGCCCGCGGTGCCGGGCTCACTGTCCGGCACGATGCGGGTATTGGGCGAAGATCGCGCTGATGGCCTTGTCGATGTCGGCCAGCTTCTGTTCCGGTTTGCGCTTGCTGGCCTCCGGCGCGCTGGCCGAGCCGGTCCACACCATGCGGTTGCGCCGCCCATCCACCAGGTCCACGGTCAAGGTGCCTTCGCGATAGCGGCTCACCTGGGTTTCGTCGTACCACACCGGCACCGCCACGTAGCTGCGATGCCGATAGCTGTAGAAGTAATCCACATCCATGCGCGGCATGCTCCATACGGCGGTCTTGTCTTCCACCACACCCTGGAAGTTCACCAGCAGGTCCGCGCCCTTGTCCACGTAGCGATAACCGCGTGCCGCCATCTCGCGCTGCACGTCGGCGCGGATGCGTTCGGAGATCCAGCTGGAATAGCCGGCCTGCTCCATCGCGATCGGCTGGTAGAAACCCCACGTCGCGTACTGGCCGAAGCTGGCAGCGGGGTCGTGGTCGGTGCGCACGGTCGGGCCGGTCGCGCAAGCCGACAGTGTCAACGCGGCAGCCGCAAGCACGCTGGCGGCAAGGATACGGACAGGGCGCAACATGGTCATCTCCGGGCGAGGAATCCAAGCCGATCATCGCACCGGCGAGGATACGCAAGCTGAACGTTTCCGCCCCCCATGCAAAGCACAAGCCCCGCGCGTGGCGGGGCTTGCGTGTCCGGCGAAGGTGCCTTGCCGATCAGTGCTTGAGGTTCTTGCGCAACCGCTCGAGCGCCTGCAACTGCGCGGTGACTTCGGCCAGGCGTTGCTGCGCCTCGGCGATTTCCATTGCCTCACCGCGGCGGGCCAGGATGCGCTCGGCCTCGTCCTTGGCGGCACGCACCGCGGCTTCGTCGATATCCTCGGCACGTACCGCGGTATCGGCAAGCACGGTCACCACCGTCGGCTGCACTTCGAGGATGCCGCCGGAAATGGCGAAATCCAGCTTTTCGCCACCCGCGAGGGTGACGACGACCTTGCCCGGCTTCAGGCGGGTGATCAGCGGGGCGTGGCGGGGCGCGATACCCAGCTCGCCCAGCTCGCCGGTGGCCACGACCAGCTCGGCCTCGCCGTGGAAGATCTCGGCCTCGGCACTGACGATGTCGCAACGGATGGTGGCTGCCATGACGACTCCTTAAGCCGCGATCTTCTTGGCCTTCTCGACCGCTTCATCGATCGAGCCGACCATGTAGAACGCCTGCTCCGGCAGGTGGTCGTACTCGCCGTCCACGATGCCCTTGAAGCCGCGGATGGTGTCCTTCAGCGGCACGTACTTGCCCTTCGAACCGGTGAACACTTCGGCCACGGTGAACGGCTGGCTGAAGAAACGCTCGATCTTGCGCGCGCGGGCCACGGCCAGCTTGTCTTCTTCCGACAACTCGTCCATGCCCAGGATCGCGATGATGTCCTTCAGTTCCTTGTACTTCTGCAAGGTCTGCTGCACGCGGCGCGCGGTCTCGTAGTGCTCGTTGCCGATCACGTTCGGGTCCAGCTGGCGCGAGGTCGAGTCGAGCGGGTCCACCGCCGGGTAGATACCCAGCGAGGCGATGTTGCGGCTCAGCACCACGGTGGCATCGAGGTGGGCGAAGGTGGTCGCCGGCGACGGGTCGGTCAGGTCGTCCGCGGGCACGTACACGGCCTGAATCGAGGTGATCGAACCGGTCTTGGTGGAGGTGATGCGTTCCTGCAGCACGCCCATTTCCTCGGCCAGGGTCGGCTGGTAGCCCACCGCCGACGGCATGCGGCCCAGCAGCGCCGACACTTCGGTACCGGCCAGGGTGTAGCGGTAGATGTTGTCCACGAACAGCAGCACGTCGCGGCCTTCGTCACGGAAGTACTCGGCCATGGTCAGGCCGGTCAGCGCGACGCGCAGGCGGTTGCCCGGCGGCTCGTTCATCTGGCCGTACACCATCGCCACCTTGGACTTGGCGTGCTCGGCCACGTTGACGACGCCCGACTCCTGCATCTCGTGGTAGAAGTCGTTGCCCTCGCGGGTGCGCTCGCCCACGCCGGCGAACACCGACAGGCCGCTGTGCTCGGTGGCGATGTTGTTGATGAGCTCCATCATGTTGACGGTCTTGCCCACGCCGGCACCGCCGAACAGGCCGACCTTGCCGCCCTTCGCAAACGGGCACATCAGGTCGATCACCTTGATGCCGGTTTCCAGCAGCTCGGTGGTGCTGGCCTGATCTTCGTAGCTTGGCGCGGCGCGGTGGATTTCCCAGGTGGTGTCGCTGGCGACCGGGCCGGCTTCGTCGATCGGGTTGCCCAGCACGTCCATGATGCGGCCCAGCGTGCCGATGCCCACCGGCACCGAAATGGCGCGGCCGGTGTTCTCGGCGAGCAGGTTGCGCTTCAAGCCATCGGTGGAACCCAGTGCGATGCAACGCACCACGCCATCGCCCAGCTGCTGCTGCACTTCCAGCGTGATCTCGGTGTTCTGCACCTTCAGCGCGTCGTACACCTTCGGCACGCTTGCGCGCGGGAATTCGACGTCGACGACGGCGCCGATGATCTGTACGACCTTGCCCTGGTTGCTCATTTGGGTAGCTCCGGTTAACTCTTGAATGCTGTTGGGTGGCTTGCGCCCGTTCGTCAAACGGCAGCCGCGCCGCCGACGATTTCCGAAATTTCTTGCGTGATCGCCGCCTGCCGCGCCTTGTTGTAGACGAGGTTCAGGGTGTCGATCAGTTTGTTGGCGTTGTCGCTCGCGGCCTTCATCGCAACCATGCGTGCGGCATGTTCGGAGGCCACGTTTTCCATCACCGCCTGGTACACCAGCGACTCGATGTAGCGGGTCAGCACGTGCTCCAGAACGGTCTCCGCATCGGGCTCGTACAGGTAGTCCCACTCATGGCGGGCCACCTGCGCGTCCGATGCCGGCAACGGCAGCAACTGGTCGAAGGTGGCCTTCTGCGTCATGGTGTTGACGAAGTCGTTGTAGGCCAGGAACACCTTGTCGACGCTGCCGTCGGTGTAGGCATCCAGCATCACCTTGATGACGCCGACCAACTGTTCCACCTTCGGGGTGTCACCCAGATGGGTCACCGAGGCCAGCATGCCGACCTTGACCCGACGGAAGAACACCGAGGCCTTCTGGCCGATGGTGACCACGTCGACTTCGATGCCCTGCTCCTGCAGCGCCCGGAACTCGACCAGCAGCTTGCGGAACATGTTGTTGTTCAGGCCGCCGGCCAGGCCGCGGTCCGACGACACCACGATGTAGCCGACGCGCTTGATGTCGGCGCGCTGCACCAGATACGGGTGCCGATACTCGGAGTTCGCCTGCGCCAGGTGGCCGATCAGCTGCTTCATCGCCCGCGCGTACGGACGCGACTGCTTCATCCGCTCCTGCGCCTTGCGGATCTTGGAGGCCGAGACCATTTCGAGCGCGCGCGTCACCTTGCGGGTGTTCTGCACGCTCTTGATCTTCGTCTTGATTTCGCGTCCGCCTGCCATGTCTCTTTCCCGTTGAGCGGAGCATGCCCCGCTTCCCGATCATCCTGTAGAGCGGAGCGTGCCCCGCTGCTTTTGCGTGAAACGGAGCAAGCCCCGCCCTGCGGCATCGACTGCCTTACCAGCTGCCGGTCGCCTTGAAGTCCTCGATGCCCTTCTTGAACGCGGCTTCGATGTCATCGTTCCAGTCGCCGCTGGCATCGATATTGGCCACCAGCGCAGCGGCGGTGTTGGCGAAGTGCGCCTGCAGGCCGGCTTCGAACGCCAGGATCTTGCCGACCGGTACGTCGTCCATGTAGCCCTTGTCCACCGCGTAGATCGACAGCGCCTGTTCGGCCACCGACATCGGCGCGTACTGCTTCTGCTTCATCAGCTCGGTGACGCGTTGGCCGCGCTCCAGCTGCTTGCGGGTGGCGTCGTCCAGGTCGGAGGCGAACTGCGCGAACGCCGCCAGCTCGCGGTACTGCGCCAGCGCGATGCGGATGCCGCCCGACAGCTTCTTCATGATCTTGGTCTGCGCCGCGCCGCCCACGCGCGACACCGAGATACCGGCGTTCACGGCCGGGCGGATACCGGCGTTGAACAGGTCGGTTTCGAGGAAGATCTGGCCGTCGGTGATCGAGATCACGTTGGTCGGCACGAACGCCGACACGTCACCGGCCTGGGTCTCGATGATCGGCAGCGCGGTCAGCGAACCGGTCTTGCCCTTCACCGCGCCGTCGGTGAACTTCTCGACATAGTCCTCGGACACGCGCGCGGCGCGCTCCAGCAGGCGGCTGTGCAGGTAGAACACGTCGCCCGGGTAGGCTTCGCGGCCCGGTGGGCGGCGCAGCAGCAGCGAAATCTGGCGGTAGGCCACGGCCTGCTTGGACAGATCGTCGTAGATGATCAGCGCGTCTTCGCCGCGGTCGCGGAAGTACTCGCCCATCGCGCAGCCGGAGTAGGCGCTGATGTACTGCATCGCCGCCGATTCGGAGGCCGACGCGGCCACCACGGTGGTGTAGGCCATCGCGCCGTACTGCTCGAGCTTGCGCACGATGTTGGCGATCGTCGAATTCTTCTGGCCGATCGCCACGTAGATGCAGCGGATGCCGGAATGCTTCTGGTTGATGATCGCATCGATCGCCAGCGCGGTCTTGCCGGTCTGGCGGTCGCCGATGATCAGCTCGCGCTGGCCACGGCCGATCGGGATCATGCTGTCCACCGACTTGTAGCCGGTCTGCACCGGCTGGCTCACCGACTTGCGCCAGATCACGCCGGGGGCAATGGTTTCCACCGGCGAGCTGGTCTTGGCGTCGATCGGGCCCTTGCCGTCGATCGGCTCGCCCAGCGCATTGACCACGCGGCCCAGCAGCTCGGGGCCGGTCGGCACCGACAGGATCTGCCCGGTGGTGCGCGCGGTATCGCCTTCGCGCAGGTGTTCGTAATCACCCAGCACCACGGCGCCGACCGAGTCGCGCTCCAGGTTCAGCGCCAACGCGGTGGTGCCGCCCGGCAGTTCGATCATTTCGCCCTGCATCACGTCGGCCAGGCCGTGGATGCGCACGATGCCGTCGGACACCGAGGTCACGGTGCCTTCGTTGCGCGCCTCGGCGGCAAGCTTGACCTTCTCGATGCGGGTCTTGATCAGTTCGCTGATTTCGGACGGGTTGAGCGTGGTGGTGGCCATCTTGGTTTCCTTGGTGCCGGCGTCGCCGCCGACCGGATTCAATAAAAAATCACGAATGAATTAGTGCGCCAGCGCCGCCTGCAGGCGGCCCAGCTTGCCTTTCAGGGAGCCGTCGATGACGACATCGCCGGCATCGATCACCGCGCCACCCAGCAGGCTGGCATCCACCGCCGTCTGCACCTCGACCTCGCGACCGAAGCGCTTGCGCAGTGCCGCTTTCACGGTTTCCAGCTCGGCGTCCGACAGGTCGGTCGCGGACGTGACGCGCGCCTTGACCACGCGTTCGGCCTCGAAGCGCAGCTCGTCGAACAGGCCGGCGATTTCCGGCAGCAACGGCAGGCGACGGTTGTCGAACAGCAGACCGACGAAATTGGCGAACGTTTCACCTGCCGCATCCGGTGCCAACAGGGCCACCGCATCCGCCGGGGCCAGGCGCGGATTGCCCAGCAACCCCGCCACTTGCGGATCGGCGGCGAGACGGGCGGCGAACGCCAGTGCGTCCGACCACGCCGGCAACGCGCCGGCATCGCGCGCCACCGAGAAGGCAGCGCGGGCATAAGGACGGGCGAGGGTCAGGGCTTGGCTCACGGGCAGGTCCTCAGAGCTGGGCGGCCAGCTCGTCGATCAGCGCCTTCTGGTCGTTGGCGTTGATCTCGCGCTTGAGCAGCTTTTCGGCACCGCTGACGGCCAGGGCGGACACTTGCTTGCGCAGGTCTTCCTTGGCGCGGTTGGCGGCGGCAACGATGTCGGCTTCGGCCTGCGCCTTCTGGCGCGCGCCTTCGGCGACCGCGTCGGCCTTGGCCGCGTCGATCAACTGATTGGCGCGCTGGTGGGCCTGTTCGATGATCTCGTTGGCCTTGGCGCGGGCAGCCTTCAGCTCTTCGTTGACCTTGTCCTGTGCCTGCGCAAGGTTTTTCTGCGCGTTGTCGGCGGCGGCCAGGCCTTCTGCGATCTTCTGCTGGCGATCTTCGATCGCCTGCATCAGTGGCGGCCAGATGAACTTGACGGTGAACCAGATCAGGATCGCGAACGAAACCATCTGGCCCAGCAATGTCATGAAGGTCGGATTCATGTCGTACCTTGCGTGTCGAACAAGTGGGTATGACGCCACCTGTCAGGGCAACGCCACGGCGGCATGCCGCGGCGCGATGACTGCGGATGCGCACGCGATGACCGCGTGCGCACCGTGCACCAACCGGATCAGGCGCCGGCGGCGGCCTTGACGGCGGCCAGCAGCGGGTTGGCGAACGCGAACATCATCGCCACGCCCACGCCGATCAGGAACGCCGCGTCGATCAGGCCGGCGAGCAGGAACATGCGGCCCTGCAGCATCGGCACCAACTCCGGCTGGCGGGCGGCGGCTTCAAGGAACTTGCTGCCCATGACACCGATGCCGAGGGCGGCGCCGAGCGCACCCAGGCCGACGATGATGCCGATGGCGACGGCGGTGAAGGCCTGAACGTTGGCGAGTGCTTCCATGGTGGATCTCCGAGTTGCTTGCTTGCGGTGAAAAGAAAAGTGACGCGAGGGACGTGTGGAACGAAAACCTTGGAACGCGGATCAGTGATGCTCGTGCGCCATCGCCAGGTAGACGACGGTGAGCACCATGAAGATGAAGGCCTGCAGCAGGATGATCAGGATGTGGAAGATCGCCCACACCGACTGGAACACCACGCCCGGCAGGAAGGTAGCCCAGGACATGAACAGGCCGGCGATCAGCATGAACACCAATTCGCCCGCGTACATGTTGCCGAACAACCGCATGCCCAGGCTCACCGGCTTGGACAGGTACTCCACCAGGTTCAGGAACAGGTTCGGCCCGGCCAGCACCACCTTGCCGATCACGCCATGCGCATGGAACGGCGCGGTGAACAGCTCCTTGGTGAAGCCCCAGCCACCCTTGACCTTGATCGAGTAGAAGATGATCAGCAGGAACACGGTGATCGACAGCGCAAAGGTGGTATTGACGTCGGCGGTGGGCACCATGCGCAGGAAGGTGTGGTGCGCGGTTTCCTCGCCGGCGGCCGCGGTGATCAGCGCGGACGGAATATCCAGCGGCAGCAGGTCCATGGTGTTCATGAACACCACCCAGACGAAGATGGTCAGCGCCAGCGGGGCGATGAAGCGGCGATCGCCATGAAAGGTGTCCTTCACCTGCGAATCGACGAACTCGACCACCAACTCCACGAAAGCCTGCCCCTTGGAGGGCACGCCGGAGGTTGCCTTGCGGGCATAGGCCCACAGCCACAGGCAGGCGGACAGCCCCAGCACCAGCGCGATCACCCACGAGTCCAGGTGGAAGCCGGCATCGCCGGCCACGGTCGCGGTGTTGTGGGTGAGGTGATGGACGATGTAGCCGGTCAGGCCACCGCCGGTTTCGCCACCCTCGGGCGACAAGCCCATTGCTTCCAGGATCACGCGTTCGTCCTCGTCGTACTGCGCTGCGTCACGAATCTCATCGAAACCACGAAAGCCGCCGCGGCCAATGCCGCCCCGGCCAGCACCGGCACTGCCGGCAATGTCCAGACCGCCATCGCCAGATACAGCCCGGCGAGGACGACCGCCCACTTCACCGCCGTTCCCAGCAGCAGGCGAGCCAGTGCCACACCGGCACCCGCCACCCCACCGCCGAACGCCCCCCAGGCCGCCAACAGGCTGCCCAGCACCAGCGCCCCGCCACCGGCCAGTACCGCCAAGGCGGTGTCCGGGCCAAGCATCAAGCAGGCCACGGAGGTCGCCAGCACGGTGGCAGCCTGAAAGGCCACCACCCGCAGCGCCATCCGCCAACCCGCAGCAGCGGAGTTCAGCACGCGGATATTCCCAACAAAATCAGCCGGTTCCGGCCCGTTGCCGCAAGCATGGGGCAAACCACCCTGCGAAGCCGCCGAATTATAGCAGGCGTTATTTCCCCCCGGCAACCGTCAAAAGCTGGCAAGACCTCGATGGAACTCCCGCGCGCGCATGCGGTCACACCTTTCGCACCCGCTTCCTTCCTCGTCGATCCCCGGCGGGTGCCGAAGCCCCGGCCCTTCCCCGGCCGGGGCTTCCTTTTGGGCGATCCGCCGGGAAACAGGGACCGTTTTACCTTTTCTTCGGGATGTACAGGTCGGTGATGCTGCCGTCGTAGACCTCCGCCGCCATGCCCACCGACTCGCCCAGCGTGGGGTGCGGGTGGATGGTGTGGCCGATGTCGTGCACCTCGCAGCCCATCTCGATGGCCAGCGCGACCTCCGAGATCAGCTCGCCCGCGTGCACCCCCACGATCCCGCCACCGATCACGCGGTGGGTGGCCTCGTCGAACAGCAGCTTGGTGAAGCCCTCCGTGCGTGACAGGCCGATCGCACGCCCCGAGGCCGCCCACGGGAACTTGCCGACGCCGACCTTCAGCCCTTTGGCCTTCGCCTCGGTTTCGGTCACGCCGACCCACGCGATCTCCGGATCGGTATAGGCCACCGACGGGATCACCCGCGCCACCCATTCCTTCTTCTCGCCCGCCGCGACTTCCGCCGCGAGCTTGCCCTCGTGCGTGGCCTTGTGCGCCAGCATCGGCTGGCCGACCAGATCGCCGATGGCGAAGATGTGCCGGACATTCGTGCGCATCTGCGCATCCACCGGGATCAGCCCGCGCTCGCCGACGCGCACGCCGGCCTTGTCGGCATCGAGCTTGCCGCCGTTGGCGCTGCGGCCCACCGCCACCAGCACGCGGTCGAACAGCTTGCCGTCGGGAATGGACTCGCCCTCGAACGTGCAGGCGATGCCGTTCTTTTGCGCCTTGGCCTCGACCACCTTGGTCTTGAGATGGATCGCCACGCCCTGCTTTTTCAGGCGCTCGGACAGTGGCTTGACCAGATCGGCGTCGGCCCCAGGGATCAGCTGCGGCATGAACTCGACCACGGTGACTTCCGCACCCAGCGCGCGATAGACCGTCGCCATTTCCAGCCCGATGATGCCGCCGCCGACGACCAGCAGCTTTTTCGGCACCTCGGCGAGGTTCAGCGCATCGGTGGAGTCCATGATGCGCGGATCGCCCCACGGGAACGACGGCAGCTTCACCGGCTGGCTGCCCGCGGCGATGATGCAGTGGGCGAAGCGCAGCAACTGCGTCTTGCCGTCGGCATCGGCGATTTCCAGCTCGTTGGCGGAGACGAACTTCGCCACGCCCTGCACGGTGCGCACCTTGCGCTGCTTGGCCATGCCGGCCAGGCCCTTGGTGAGCTGGCCGACGACCTTGTCCTTGTACTCGCGCAGCTTGTCGATGCTGATCTTCGGCTTGCCGAAATCCACGCCGTAGTCGCTGGCGTGCGCGGCCTGCTCGATCACGTCGGCGGCGTGCAGCAATGCCTTCGACGGGATGCAGCCGACGTTGAGGCAGACACCGCCCAGGCTGGGGTAGCGCTCGACCAGTACGGTATCGAGGCCGAGGTCGGCGCTGCGGAACGCGGCGGTATAGCCCCCGGGACCGGCGCCGATCACCACCATGCCGCATTCGATGTCGGCCTGACGACCGGAGGCAGAAGCGGCCTGCGGTGCCGGAGCTGCCGCAGGCTTCGCCACAGCAGCAGGTGCCGGCGATGCCGCAGGCGCAGGTGCAGATGCCGCCGGCGCGGATTTTTCCGCCACTGCCGTCTCGATCACCGCGATCACCGCGCCTTCCGACACGCTATCGCCCAGCTTGACCTTGAACGCCTTGATGATGCCATCCACGCCCGCCGGCACTTCCATCGTGGCCTTGTCGGACTCCAGCGTGACCAAACCCTGATCTTTGCCGACGGTATCGCCCACCGCCGCCAGCACTTCGATCACCGGCACGCTGCCGTGGCCGCCAATATCGGGAACCTTGCATTCGAACTCAGCCATGCGCCTTCTCCTTACAGCATGGCCCGACGCAGGTCGGCCAGCAGTTGTCCCAGATAGGTGGTGAAGCGGGCCGCGGCAGCACCATCGATCACCCGGTGGTCATAGCTCAGCGACAGCGGCAGCATGAGCTTGGGCTGGAACGCCTTGCCGTCCCAGACCGGCTTGATCTCGGACTTGGACACGCCAAGGATCGCCACCTCCGGCGCATTGATGATCGGGGTGAACTTGGTGCCGCCGATGCCGCCCAGTGAGCTGATGGTGAAGCAGCCGCCCTGCATCTGCTCGGGCTTGAGCTTGCCGTCGCGCGCCAATGCGGCCAACTCGCCCATCTCGCGGGCGATCTGGGCCACGCCCTTCTGGTCGGCGTCGCGCAGCACCGGCACCACCAGCCCGTTCGGGGTGTCGGCGGCGAAACCGATGTGGAAATACTGCTTGAGGACGAGGTTGTCGCCGTCCAGCGAGGCGTTGAAAGTCGGGAATTTCTGCAACGCCGCCACGCAGGCCTTGATCAGGAAGGCCAGCATGGTCAGCTTGCCGGCCTTGCCCGCCGCAATCGCCTTGGCGCTTTCGTTGTTGAACGCCACGCGCAGTTCTTCCAGCGCGGTGATGTCGGCCTCGTCGTGCTGGGTGACGTGCGGAATCATCGCCCAGTTGCGCGCGAGGTTGGCCCCGGAAATCTTCTGGATGCGCGACAGCGGCCTGGTTTCGATGGCGCCGAACTTGGCGAAATCCACTTTCGGCCACGGGATGAGGTTGAGCCCGCCGCCAGCGCCGGAAGCCGCCACCGGCGCGGCGATGCCGCCGGCCAGCGCCGCCTTGACGAATTTCTGCACGTCTTCCCTGGAGATACGGCCGCCGCGCTCGCTGCCGCTGACCTGCGCAAGATCCACGCCCAGCTCGCGCGCGAACAGTCGCACCGCCGGGCTGGCGTAGGGCACCTTGGCCGGCAGCACCGCGTCGGCCTCGAAGCGCATCGGCGGGATGCCGGGCTGGCCGGGTTCGGCCACCGGCGCCAATGCCGGCACCGGGGCACCGCTTTCGACCAGCATCGGTGCCGGTGCCGGCGCGGCCTTTGGCGCTTCGGTGGCAGGTGCTGGCGCGGGGGCTGGTGCGGCCGGTGCGGCGACAGGCGCGGCATCGGCAGCTTCGATGATCGCCACCACCGCGTCCACGGACACGGCATCGCCCAGCTTGACCCTCAACTCCCTGATCACCCCGGCAAACGGCGCGGGCACTTCCATGGTCGCCTTGTCGGACTCCAGCGTCACCAGGCCCTGGTCCTTGGCCACGGTATCGCCGGACTTCACCAGCAGCTCGATGACCGGCACATCGCCATGCCCGCCGATATCGGGGACGCGCGCTTCCTTCAGTTCGGCCATGGCCGTCGCTCCTGAGACTGGAAAAACGCCATGGGAACACATCCCGATGCCCACCACAATCATGCGGAAGCAGGAATTTTCGTATTACCCGGATTTTTCAAGAAAACTGCAACAAACCTATCCTTCCACCGACTCACGAGCCGCAGCAAGCCCGTTCTACCCCCACCAAAATCAAGGATGTTCGGCTTCCAGATGCGCCCTGCCCTTCTCGCGACGCAGCAGATACAGGCCGCTGCCCATGATGATGGCGGCACCCAGCCAGGTGAAGGCGTCCGGCAACACACCCCACAGCGCCAGGTCCAACGCCACCCCCCAGACCAGCGCCGAGTATTCCAGGGGTGCGATCAACGACGCTTCTCCCTGCCGGAACGCCTCGGTGATCGCATATTGCCCCAGCGTGCCGACCACGCCGATCGCCGCCACCACGCCCACGTGCTCCGCACGCAGTGGCTGCCACGCCGGCCACGCCAGGATGCCTGCGCCCAGTGCCATCAGCGCCAGCAGCCACACCACCATGGCCTGGTTGGAGTCGCTGCGCGCCAGCACCCGCACCGTGATCGCCGAGACCGCGTACGCCAGTGCCGCTCCCAGCACGGCCACACCCGCCCATGACAGCATTCCCGCGCCGGTGGGGCGCAGCACCACCAACACGCCCAGCAAGCCCACCGCAATGGCCGTCCACCGCCGCGGCCCCACTTTTTCGCCCAGGAACGGCACCGAGAGCGCGGTGATCAGCAACGGGGCGACGAAAAAGATCGCGTATGCGGTGGACAGCGGCAGCCGCTTCAATGCGTACACGAAGCTGGCCATCATTCCCACGCCCAACACGCCGCGCAGCAGGTGCAGCGGCCAGCGCACCCGCAGCAACGATCGCCAACCCACCGTCCACACCGCCCAGCCCAGCACCAACGGCAACGAGGACACGCCGCGCAAGGCCGCCACCTGGAACGGCGGGTAATGCGCCGCCAGGGTCTTCAGCCCCGCATCCATCAGGGCGAACAGGGCGACGGCGGCCAGCATCAGCCAGACGGCGCGGGACGAAGACGCATGCGGATCGGACGGCATCCGGCCAGCATGCGGTACCCTGCGCGTTTCGTCACCCTGCCGATCGCCATGCCCTCTTTCGATATCGTCTCCGAAGTCGACACCCACGAACTCACCAACGCGGTGGACCAGGCCAGCCGCGAGCTGACCACCCGCTTCGATTTCAAGGGCGTGGATGCCACGTTCGTGCGCGAGGACAACGTCATCACCCAGTCCGCGCCCAGCGATTTCCAGCTGCAGCAGATGACCGACATCCTGCGCGCGCGGCTGATCGCGCGGAAGATCGACATGCGCTGCCTGGAGTTCGGCGACATCGACACCAACCTGGCCGGCGCGCGCCAGAAGATCACGGTGAAACAAGGCATCGAGCGCGAACTGGCGAAGAAGATCCAGGCCGCGCTCAAGGATGCCAAGCTGAAAGTGGACTCGCAGATCAACGGCGACAAGCTGCGCGTCACCGGCAAGAAGCGCGATGACCTGCAGGCGGCGATGGCGCTGCTGCGTGGGCAGGAATTCGAACTGCCGTTGCAGTTCGACAATTTCCGCGACTGAGCAACCCTCTTGCCATCAGGCCATGCGCGCCATCGACCGCGCGCATGGCCTGCAGCGTGCCGGCATCAATCGCCGACCATCCGCAACCCGATGATGAAGGTGCCATCTTCGACGTTGGACACCATCCCGGACACGTTCAAATGCACCGTGGTCGGGTTTTTCATGAACTTGTCGGCCAGCGCCGGCGTGAACCCGTAGCCGCTGATCAGGCTCTGCTTGCTGACAAGGCCGCCCCGGCACACCGCCGTGTGGCCGGCAGAGGTGGACAGGGGGTAGTTCGGCAGCACTACGTAGGGCGTGTCGTCGAACATCAGCGAGCTGGTGGTGAAGCTGCCGTTGAAGGGCTGTCCGGTGTTCGGGTTGATCAGGCCGGGGTCCTGCAGGACGGGGTTGTCGATCGTGGCCGTATAGATGGAACGCACCCTTGCCGCCACCGGCGCGGCCCCGCCATTGATCGTGAAATAGATCTGCTGCCGCTCCGCCAGCCAGTGGCACAACAAGGAATTGGCCGCCGATCCCGGCAACTGGATCTGCAACAGGTCGTTGTAGCGGAACGTGGTGGTGCCGGTGGGCGCGCTGATCGTCGTGCAGGGCATTGACGGATCGCCGCCGCTCCAGCTGTTGCAGTCCGTGGACACGCCGAAGACCGCCTGCTTGGCGCCCAGCCAACGTACATTGCGGCCGAAGGAATCCGCATCCCCCACATCCGCCGCGGTGACGCGGGCCGCGCCATTGCCGCCGCGTGCATTGCCGGAGATCGCAGCCGCCGCCGATGGCCGCGATGCCGGCACCGCGGCGGCGGCGGGCGGGGCCGGATTGACGGTGGCCACGGGTACGTCGCCAGACCACGGGTGGTTGGCGGCATAGGCCACCAGTCCCGTCAGCGCCAGGGCTGCGGCGAGGGCGACAAGCAGGGTCTTGCGTTGCATGGTCCGGTTTCCATGGGTGGGTGTACCGGAATAAAGCGCAGAAGGGGCGCAAAAGCGGACACGCGACCGATGCTCCGGCCGATGCGGCACCCGGCGGGCGTCACCAGCAGGCGCGCAGCAACGCCTGCACCTCGTCCAGCGACGCGACGATGCGGTGGCCCAGCGCGCGGGTGGCCGCGTCCGGAGCCAACAGGTCCGGCACCTGCACCGGCGTCATCCCGGCCGCCAGCGCGGCACGCACACCCGGCGGCGAATCCTCCAGCACCACGCAGTGCGCGGGTGCGACGCCCAGCCGCTGCGCCGCCAGCAGGTAGACATCCGGCGCCGGCTTGGGGTGCTCCACGTCGCTGCTGGTGCAGACCGCATCGAAATACGACAGCAGCCCCGCCGCCTGCAATTTGCGCAGGGCCAGCGGGTTGCGGGTGGAGGTCCCCACCGCGCGCGGCACACGCGCGGCAACCAGCCATCGCAGCAGCGGCACGATGCCGGGACGATGCGGCACCCCGGCATCCACCACCGCGTCGTACAACGTGCGTGCGCGCGCCTGCACGGCATCGCTGCCTGGCTTGCCGATCCGCGCCTCCAGCAGGGCGCGCGAATGCGCATCGCTGCCACCCACCATCTGCAGCCACAACGACTGCGGCAGGCGATGCGCCTGCTCGCGCGCTGCTTGCGCCAGGCAATCGGTGAACGCGCGCTCGCTGTCCAGCATCAACCCGTCCATGTCGAACAGCACCGCCGCCGGCTGGAACGGCAGCGCCGCGACTGCGCTCACGCCGCGTTCGTCGCAAACAGCAGGGCGCGCGCCGATTCGTCCAGTGCGTGCCAGTGCCCGGCCGGCAGGTCGCCCAGCGCCAGCCCGCCGATCCGTTCGCGGTGCAATGCGGCGACATGGTTGCCTGCCGCCGCGAACATCCGCCGCACCTGGTGGTAGCGGCCTTCGTGCAGGGTCAAGCGCGCGCTGCGTGGTGACAGCACGTCCAGCTGCGCCGGCAGCAACGGGGTTTTCTCGCCGTCCAGCAGCAGCGTGCCACTGGCGAACAACGCCGCCTCGTCGCCGCGCAGGTCGTCTGCCAGCGTCGCCACATAGACTTTCGGAAGGTTGGACCTGGGGGCGATGATCCGGTGCAGCAGCTGGCCGTCGTCGGTGAGCAGCAGCAAGCCGGAGGTGTCACGGTCCAGCCGGCCCACCGTTGAAAGCGCGGGGCTGCGCAGGCGGTAGCGCGGCGGCAGCAGGTCGAACACCACCCGCCCCGGGTCCTTGGTGGAACAGGTGTAACCGGTCGGCTTGTGCAGCACCAGCAGCAGGCCGGGCGGCGGATCGAGTGGCTCGCCGTCGATGCGCACGTCGTCGTGATCCAGTGGATCATCCGCGTACAGCACCTCGCCGGCGGCGTTGGTGATGCGGCCTTCGCGGAACAACCACTGCACCTCCCTGCGGCTGCCATAGCCGAGGTTGGCGATGTGCTTGACCAGTTTCATGCCTTCACCGCATGCACGATCTTGAAACCGCCGTTCTGCGCCACCTCGTGCAATCGCGCGAAACCCGCGCCCAGCGCTTCTTCATAAGGCAGATGGCGGTTGGCCACCAGCCACAGGCTGCCGCGCGGCCTGAGCGCGGCGGCGGCGGCGGCGATGAAGGCACGGCCGATGTCCGGGCGCTCGCCGCGGCCCAGCGCATGGAACGGCGGATTGCAGACGATGGCATCGAAGTGCGCGGCCACCCCGGACTCGACATCCTGCCAATGAAAATCGACGGGCACCCGGGCACCGGCGAGATTCTGCCGCGCCAAGGCCAATGCACGGTCATCCGCTTCGAACACATCCAGCGATGCCACCTGCGGGCATCGCGCCAGCACCTGCTGCGACAGGTAGCCCCAGCCGGCACCGAAATCGGCCACCTGCCCGCGCAGATCCGCTGGCAACGCCGCCGCCAGCATGCGTGACGCGGCATCCACGCGATCCCAGGCAAACACCCCGGGACGGCTGAGGAACCCGCCCCCCGGCACCTCCTCGCAGGCAACCCGGCGCGGCACATCCAGCGACCGCCAGCGCGCCACCAGCTCCGCATCGAATGCCGCATCCGGCCGCGTCCAGAACACCCGGCAGTGATGCTTGCTGAGCGTGGCCACGCCACCGGCCAGTTGCTTCAATTCGGCCTCGCGTGTCTTCGCGCCTTCGTCATTGGCCACCGCCGCCAACACCACGCCCCCCGCCGCCACCGCTGCACAGGCCTTGGCCAGCAGCGCCCGCGCCTCCTCGCGCTGGCGCGGCGGCAACACCAGCACCAGCGGAAACTGCGCACACGGCAGCGCATCTTCATCCAGCAACGTGATGCCCTGCCGTTGCAGCCGCGCCGCCTCCGGCCGGAACCCCTGCGTCGCCACGAAAGGCTTTCCCTGCACACCGCCGGACATCCGGGCACGCAGGAACAAGGCCCCGTCCGGCCAGTGCAACAGGCCTTGGGTGAACGGGTGCAGGAGGGCGTCGAGGGTGCTGTCGCGGGTCTGTAAACTCATCCGCGCAGTGTAGCGATGCGATGCCCGGCAGGCGATCAAGCGTCCCCGCGCCACCCGCCTCGGCCGTTGCATCCGCCATCGCATCCACATCGGGTTTGCGGAGACGAACAAGACTCCCGACCTTGTCACCCCCCAGGGAGAGCGTCATGACCGACCCCACCCGGATCGCCCCCGAACTGCTGGTATCACGATGGTTCAACACGCCCGTGCCGCTGTCGCTGGCCGCGTTGCGCGGCCGGGTGGTGGTGATCGAGGCGTTCCAGATGCTGTGCCCCGGCTGCGTCTCGCACGGGCTGCCGCAGGCGCAGCGGGTGCGGCAGGTGTTCGCGCGCGAAGACGTGGAAGTGATCGGCCTGCACACCGTGTTCGAACACCATGCGGCGATGACGCCGGTGGCGCTGGAGGCGTTCCTGCACGAGTACCGGATCGGCTTCCCGGTGGGCGTGGATGCACCGTCGGAGGCTGGCCCGATCCCGCGCACCATGGCCGCCTACGGCATGCGCGGCACCCCCACGCTGCTGCTGGTCGACCGTGCCGGCCGCCTGCGCCAGCACCACTTCGGGCAGGTGGAGGATCTGCTGCTGGGCGCGCAGATCGCGATGTTGGCGGCCGAACCGATGACGGCCATCGCCAGCGGCGCGGCCTGCGGCGTGGACGGCAACTGCGCCTGACGGCTCAGCCGTCCAACGCTTCCCAGCGGGCGTAGGCGGCGTCCAGTTCGGCCTGCTGCGCGGCCAGTTCCGCATTCGCGCGCTGCTGGGCGGCGGCGTCCTGTTTGTAGAAGGCGGCATCCTGCATGGCGGCGCTGCGCGCGGCGATGTCGGTTTCCAGCTGTTCGATTTTTGCCGGCAGCAGTTCCAGCTCGCGCTGGTCCTTGTAGCTGAGTTTCTTCTTCGCGGGCACTGGCGCTGGCGCTGACGCGGCTGGCGCGGTTGGCGTTGCCGGCACCGCAGGTGAAGCCGCGACCGATGCCTGCGCCTGCGGCGCGGGTCTTTGCCGCAGCCAGTCGGTGTAGCCGCCGACGTAGTCGCCCAGCCGGCCGTCGCCTTCCAGCGCCAGCGTGCTGGTCACCACGTTGTCGAGGAAATCGCGGTCGTGGCTGACCAGCAGCAGGGTGCCGGAGTAGTCCAGCAGCAGCTCCTCCAGCAGCTCGAGCGTTTCCACGTCGAGGTCGTTGGTGGGTTCATCCATCACCAGCAGGTTGGACGGCTGCGCGAACAGCCGTGCCAGCAGCAGGCGGTTGCGTTCGCCGCCGGACAAGCGGGTGATCGGCGCGCGCGCGCGCTCCGGCGAGAACAGGAATTCCTGCAGGTAGCCGATGATGTGCTTGCGGCTGCCGTTGATCTCCACGAAGTCGCGCCCGCCGGCCACGTTCTCCAGGGCGCTGCGGGTTTCGTCGAGCTGGCTGCGGTGCTGGTCGAAATAGGCGATCTGCAGGTTGGTGCCCATCGCCACGCTACCCGCATCCGGCGTGAGCTCGCCCAGCAGGATCTTCAGCAGGGTCGACTTGCCGGAGCCGTTGGGACCGATGATGCCGACCTTGTCGCCACGCAGGATCGTGGTGGAGGCGTCGCGCAGGATGACCCGGTCGCCGAAGGCAAGCGATACGTCGGTCATCTCGATGACCTTCTTGCCGGAGGCCTGCGCGCTGGCAGCCTCCATCTTCACCTTGCCGGTGAGTTCGCGGCGCGCGGCGCGCTCGCGGCGCATCGCCTTGAGCGCGGTCACGCGGCCTTCGTTGCGGGTGCGGCGGGCCTTGATGCCCTGCCGGATCCATACTTCCTCCTGCGCCAGCAGCTTGTCGAAGCGCGCGTTCTCCTGCGCCTGCGCGTGCAGGCGCTCCTCGCGCCGGCGCAGGTAGTTGTCGTAGTCGCCCGGCCAGCTGGTCACCTGGCCGCGGTCGATCTCGACGATGCGGGTGGCCAGCGCGCGCAGGAAGCTGCGGTCGTGGGTGACGAAGACAATGCTGCCGGCGAACGCCTTGAGGAAGCCTTCCAGCCAGTCGATCGCCTCGATGTCGAGGTGGTTGGTGGGCTCGTCCAGCAGCAGGATGTCGGGCGCGCGCACCAGTGCCTGCGCCAGCAGGACGCGCCGCTTCATGCCGCCGGACAGGGCGGCGAAATCGGCGTCGCCGGGCAGCTCCAGCCGCTCCAGCACTTGCGTGACCCGACGATCCAGGTCCCAGCCGTGCTGCGCTTCGATCTGCGCCTGCGCCGCCGCCATCGCATCCATGTCGCCGTCGTGCACGGCGTGGTGGAAGCGCGCCAGCAGCGCGCCCAGGTCGCCCAGCCCGGCGGCCACCACGTCGAACACGCTGCCGTGGGTGTCCTGCGGCACTTCCTGCGCCATCCGCGCCACCACCACGCCGCCTTGCACGCGCAACTCGCCGTCGTCGGGCTTGATGTCGCTGGCCATCAGCCGCATCAGGGTGGACTTGCCGGCACCGTTGCGGCCGACGATGCAGACCCGTTCGCCGGGCTCGATGGTGAGGTTGACCTGCTCGAGCAACAGCGGGCCGCCGACGCCGTAGTCGGCGTTCTGGAATTGGAGAAGAGGCATCCGCGTAGTTTACGTGGCCTTGCCGCCCGCACGACGCCAGCCCCATGGCCCGCCCCCAGCGGGGCCCACCCTGCCGTGGTGGCGTTCAACCTGAACAAATGCCGACAGCCGAGGCAGGCATGACTTCCGGCGCATGTCGAACTCTGATTGGTGTTGTACTTTACTAACACACCAATTCAGGAGGCAGTCATGAACATGTCCACGATCCGAATCGCCCCGTCCACCAGCATCAACGAGCGTCGCAAGGCCCCCCGCAGCCCGGCCGAGGCGAATTTCCAGCCGCGCCAGAGCGGCGAGCGCGAGTTCGGCATCGGCTATGGCCGCAGCAGCGGTTATGCCCGGGTTCGCAGCTATGTCAGCTCGCAGCCGGCCTTCTTCCGCTGCCGCTGACGCCCGAAAGCCGCTATCGTTCCACCCCTTCGTCCATCCAAGAAGCCCGCCAATGAAGAACACGCTGTTTGCCGCAACGGCTTTTGCCATGCTGGCCTTGCCGCTCACCAGCCATGCCGGCAATTGCAAGCTGGACATCAACCCGGTGACCAGTGGCTTTTTCCTCAATCCGACACTGGACAAGATGACCGTCCGCTCGATCCGATCGGTCAAGCCGGGGTTTGATTGCAAGCTGCAACAGGGTGACGAGATCGTGCAGATCAACACCCAGCCGATACGGGGCCAGAAAGCCAGGACCGTGCAGGCCTACTGGAAAAGCCTGAAGCAGGATCAGGCGGTGACCTTCAAGGTACTGCGCCACGGCAAGCCGATGACACTGGTGCTGGAAGACTGAGCGCGGCGGCTTCGCGGCAGGCGGATGGGGGCGGTGGATCGCGCATCCGCACTGCGGCCCGCAGGAGATCCGGGAAGAACACCTCGAACGTCGCCTGCACGTGCGCCTCGTCCGCGCGCAGCCGGTCGAGGCAGGCCGCCAGCCGGTCGCCATTGCGCGAAAGCCGGGTCGAGATGCCGCGCACCGCGGCGTCCACGCTCTCGCGCCGGGCATACGAGCCCAGCCAGTCATGCGCGGCCATGCGCGGTGCCAGCGCCGCCAGGCGTGGCGGCAGCATCGCCTGCCGCTCCGCCAGAATGCGATAGACCCGATCGGTGAAGGCGTCCAGCGGGGTCGCGTCCCAGCGCGCCCAGTCCCGCGCCAGGCAGTGGTCGAAATACACGTCCAGCACGATGCCGGCGTAGCGGCGCAGGTCGCCGAAGCGCGTGCGCGTGGCCACCACCGCGGGATGGTCGTCGGTGTAGCGGTCGATCCGCCGGTGCCGCACGATTTCCGCGCGCACCGCCGGCGGCCAATCCTCCAGGGCGCTCTGGCCGAACACGAAGTCGCCCAGCAGGGCGCCCAGTATCGCGTCGTCCGAGTGCCGCGCCAGCCAGGCGTGGGCGAGGTAGTTCATGCGCCGATGGTAGTCGGCGCGCCGGGCATCCGCGCGCGGGGCGCGGCCCCGGGACCGCGCGGTGGCGGTCAGCGGGTCGTGCGCGCGCCCACCGGCTGGCAGTCCGGTCCCAGCGCGGTGTCGTCGGTGCCCACGCACAGCCGGAACCCGCCCAGCCCGGCGATCTGGCGGCTGTCGCCGCGGGCCACCGCGAACCGCTGGATCGGCGCCAGCGCGCAGTCCTGACGGCTGCCGCAGGCATCGGGATACAGGGTGTAATGGCACCAGCCGCTGTCGCTGGCCCGGCAGTCGAAGCGGGCCACGCCGTCCTGCACGCGCGCCTTGCTGGCCAGCACGTCGTGGCCGCCGTCGGCGATGCGGTTGGTGTAGGTGGTGCCGCCCAGCGAGCAGCCGCCGAGGGCCAGCAGGAACTGCAGCAGCGCGACGAACTTGGTCATCCCGAGATCGAACATGGTGGGCCTCACATGTGCTTGAACAGGGCCATGAAGGGCTGGCTGACCACCAGCGTCTCCGGGCGGTGCCTGAGCCGGACCGTGCCGCGCCCGCTGTCGTCGCGGACGATCCCGGCGATGGCCTTGAGGTTGACGATGGTGGAGCGGTGGATCTGCTTGAACGTGTTGCCGTCGAGCCGCGGCAGCAGTTCGCGCAGGGAGCTGCGCAGCAGCGCCTCGCCTTCGGCGGTGACCACGGTGGTGTACTTCTGGTCGGCGCGGAAATACAGCACGTCGTCGACCAGCACCAGCCGTGTTTCACGACCGGCGCTGGCGGTCAGCCAGGTCAGCGGCTCCACCGCGCCGGCGGCCCTGGGCAGCGCGCCCAGCTTGTCCAGCAACGTCGCCAGCGCCGCCGCGTCGGGCTGCGCCTCGCGCGCCTGCAGGCGTTCCAGGGTGGCGGCGAGGCGCTCGGGCTTGACCGGCTTGAGCAGGTAGTCGACGGCGCCGTGTTCGAAGGCGTCGATGGCGTACTGGTCGTAGGCGGTGACGAACACGATGTGGGTGCGCGGACTGGCTTCGGTGGCGATGCGCGCCACCTCCAGCCCGGTCAGGCCGGGCATGCGGATGTCGAGGAAGGCGACGTCGGGCTGGTGCTCGGCCAGCGCTTCCACCGCGCTGGCACCGTCCTCGCATTCGGCCAGCACCTGCAGGCCAGGCCAGGCGCGCCGGAGTTCGGCCACCAGCGCCTGCCGCAGCAGGGCTTCGTCCTCGGCGACGACGCAGGTCCAGGGCCTGGCGGGCGCGGTCTCAGTCATGGCGGACTCCGTTGGATGGCACCGTGATGGTGGCGGCCACGCCGCTGGGGAAGTTGGCGATCACCGACAGGTTGGCCTCGCCGGCGTAGCGCAGGCGCAACCGCTCGCGCACGTTCTTCAGGCCGATGCCGGTGCCGCTGGTCTGGGTGTTGAAGCCTTCGCCGTCGTCGGCCACCGTCACCGCGATCTTGCCGTCGTCGTCGCGGCGTGCGCGGATCCACACGGTGCCGCCGCCGGTGCGGGGTTCCAGGCCGTGCTTGATCGCGTTCTCCACCAGCGTCTGCAGCATCATCGCCGGCAGCGGGGTGGCGCGCAGCGCCTGCTGCACGTCCACCTGCACGCCAAGCCGATCGCCCATGCGGATCTTGAGGATCTCCAGATAGGCCAGCGCGCGTTCCAACTCCATGCCCAGCGTGGACATGTCGTCCTCGGCGTTCGGCAGCGAGCGGCGCAGGTACTGGATCAGGTGGCCCAGCATCGCTTCGGCGCGGGCCGGGTCGCTGCGGGTGAGCAGCTGGGCGCTGGCCAGCGTGTTGTAGAGGAAGTGCGGTTCCACCTGCGCGTGAAGCAGGTGCAGCTTGGCCTCGGTGAGTTCCTTTTCGGTCGCGGTCTGCGCGGCGCTGGCCTGCTCGCTGCGGCGACGGTCGCCGATGCGGCGGGTGATCGCACGGGCGATGGCTTCGGCGTTCTCGAAGTTGGTGCCGTCGTCGACCAGGAACCAGTCGCTCCAGGCGGGGCTTTCCGGCTCGCAGATCAAGGTGACGCGGCCGCTGTCGCCGGCCGGTGTGACCGTGGCCTGCAGCTGGTTGTGGTCGGGCGCGAACCACAGCAGCGGGTTCCAGCGCCGCAGCGGCGGCTCGCCGTACAGGTGCGGGCGCGCGATCTTCGCCCGCACCTGCAGGCTGTCGCGCGCGGCCTGCACGCCCTCGGCGCCCGGCAGCCCGCGCACCGCGGCCTCGACCAGGTCGAAGGCTTCGCCGGCTTCCAGCGGGATTTCGATGACGCGCTTCTGGCGGTTGTCGAGCGTCTCGTTGTCCACGCGCCCGGCGATCAGCCGCACCCGGTGCAGGTGCGAGAACGCGCCGGCGATCACCAGCCCCATCGTGAACATCGAGAACAGGACGGCCGGGAACTCCAGCTGGCCGATCAACGGCAGGCTGGAGTAGACGCCGACCACCAGCATCACCGCGAGGCCCCAGGCAACGGTGATGCGCAGCAGGAAGAACAGTCGCTTGAACATGTCGGCAGGCGTGTGGGGAAGGTGGCAGCGAGCATAGCCGCGCGCCACGGCGATGGAAGCCGGCCTGCGACGAAGCCGCACCATGGCCGACGAAGCCGCAGCAGTCCGCCACCAGCGCTGCGATCAGTGGGGCGAGCGCACCCGCAGGTAGCGGGCGAAGCGCGGCGTGCCCTTGGCGGTCAGGCCGTCGTAGCGGTAGGTGACCACGCTGCCCGGTCGCGGTGGATGCAGGCGATCGGTGTCGGACAGCCCGCTGCCCAGCGCAAATGTCCGGCCGCGCGCGTCTTCCACCAGCAGGGCACCGACCAGCCCTGCGTATTTGCCGTTGCCGGGGCGGTAGCCGACCACCCGCGCTTCCGCATCGGCGGCCGGTTTGTACTTCAGCAGGTCGTCGCTGCGCCCGCCGCGATAGTGCGCATCCACGCGATGCAACACCAGGCCCTCCCCGCCACCGGCCACCACCGCGCGCAATCGCGCATCCAGCACGGCCCGGCTGTCCAATCGCTGCTGGGTGATGGCCAGCAGATGCGGCGCATGGGTGGATGCCACCAGCGCCTGCAGGCGCGCCGCGCGCTGGCCGAAGACGCCGGGATCGGCTGGCAGATCGAACGCCATGAAGCGCACCGACTTCCACGCGGCATCGTCCGGCCGCAGGGCACGCACCAGATCGCTGATCTGCTGGAACCGGCTGCGCGCAATCCACAGCTCGCCATCGAGCGCCTGCGCGGGCCAGCCGGCGGTGAACCAGGCGGGGGCACCGATGGGGTCGCCGTTGCGGGTCAGCAATTGCCGGCCATCCCAGCGGGCGCGCACGCCGTCGAGTTTTTCGCTGACCAGATAACCGGCCACGTCGATATCACCTTGCAGGCGCGTGGCCAGCATTGGCGCGGGGGCAAGCGTGGCCCAGGCGGGCGCGGGCGTGCAGCAGGCGGCTGGCAGCAACAGGGCAAGCAGGGCGGTGCGCAGGTCCATGGCGATTCCAATGCAGGCGGGAGGCCAGCATCCCGCCACCGCAGCGCCGTCGCCATCAGCGCACCTCCCGCATGCGCGTCGGATTTTCCTTGCCGCCCATGGCACCCGCCGGGTGCAGTACGCGCGGCATGCGACGCACGCCGGCCCGATGCGACGAAGCCGCCCGCAGGCGGCTTCGTGCGTGGCAAGGCGCGGACCCGGGGATCAGCGCCCGGCGACCGGATCGCGGAATTCCCGCCGCAGCCAACTGTCGATCATGCGTTTCTCGTAGCGCAGCGGATCGGAGTCGTTGAACGGCGCGGCATTGGTCAGGAAGGCAGGATCGGTGATCTTGCGCTCGCCTTCCGCCACCACCACACCACCGGCATCGGTCTGCCGGTATTTCACCGTCATCCGCGGCGGATAGATGTCGCGGATCATGCGTACGCCCTGGCGTTCGACGCCCTGCCAGGGCTCGTAGCGGCCTGCGCGCTGGATGTCGAGGATGGTCAACTCCAGGCGATCCCCGGCCGGCAATGTCTTGGTGGCCTGCTTGCGCATGTACTGCGCGAGCTGGACCAGCCATTCGCCTTCGGCGGCGGCCTGGCGATTGCCGCTGGCCTTGATCTCGGTGAACGTGGCCGGGTCGGCCCAGGCCACGCTGACCGGGCCGGATGCCGGCAGCGCAAGCGGGGCACCCGCCGACAGCATGTTGGCATTGCCGGTGGAGGCACAGCCGGCCAGTGCCAGCACCAACGCGAATGGGAGGACAAACGTCTTGCCGCGCATGTTCGGTCTCCGTGGTGGATGACCCCGAGTATCCACGCTTCGACTGGCCACCGGATGCACTGCCGGAAGCTCAGTCAGCCGGCGTTTCGGCTTCGCCGGCGGCATCCAGGAACCACGCTTCCACCTTGCCCTTGACCTTGATGGTCATCGGCATGCCGCGCCGGTCCAGCGAACGCCCGGCCTGCACCCGCACCCAGCCCTCGCTGATGCAGTATTCCTCGACGTTGTTGCGCTCGACGCCGTTGAAGCGGATGCCGATGCCGCGCTCCAGCAAGGCCTCGTCGTGGAATTTGCTGCGGACGTCGTTGGACAGGCGGTCGGGCGGAGTGTCGTGGTCGGTCATGGCGATGCGGCGGGTCCAGAAGGGGCCGACAGCATACCCGCATCCCCCCGCCGGCCTGAACCCGCCGGGCCTGCCGGGCCTGCCGGGCCTGCCGTCCGACACGCTACAATGCGCCACCGCCGAGGGGCGCTGCGATCGTACGGCCATGGGCCACGCGACCAGGCTCGGCATCGCTAGGCAACGGCGCCCGGTTTGCACTCACCCAGCCCTCCCCCGCATCCCGGGAGGCGGGCAAGAAACCGGAGAACCGCATGAACGCTGTTGCCAGAACCTTCTCGACCGAAGGGGATTACAAGGTCGCCGACATTGCCCTGGCCGATTGGGGCCGCAAGGAACTCGACATCGCCGAGCACGAGATGCCCGGCTTGATGGCGATCCGCCGCAAGTACGCGCCGCTGGCCCCGCTGAAGGGCGTGCGCGTCACCGGCAGCCTGCACATGACCATCCAGACCGCGGTGCTGATCGAGACGCTGAAGGACATCGGTGCCGACGTGCGCTGGGCGTCCTGCAACATCTTCAGCACCCAGGACCACGCCGCCGCCGCGATCGCCGCCACCGGCACCCCCGTGTTCGCGTGGAAGGGCGAGACGCTGGAGGAATACTGGGACTGCACGCTGGACGCGCTGACCTTCACCCTGCCCGACGGCACCCTGACCGGCCCGGAACTGGTGGTGGATGACGGCGGCGACGTCACCCTGCTGATCCACAAGGGCTACGAGCTGGAACAGGGCGACGACAGCTGGGTGAATTCCGCCTCGGGCAGCCATGAGGAACAGGTGATCAAGAACCTGCTCAAGCGCGTCGCCGGCGAGCGCCCGGGTTACTGGACGCGCGTGGTCAAGGATTGGAAGGGCGTCTCCGAGGAAACCACCACCGGCGTGCACCGCCTGTACCAATTGGCCGAAGCCGGCAAGCTGCTGGTGCCGGCGATCAACGTCAACGACTCGGTGACGAAATCCAAGTTCGACAACCTGTACGGCTGCCGCGAGTCGCTGGCCGACGGCCTGAAGCGCGCGATGGACGTGATGCTGGCTGGCAAGGTGGCGGTGGTCTGCGGCTACGGCGACGTGGGCAAG
Source organism: Thermomonas sp. (assembly GCF_041905325.1). Classification (GTDB taxonomy): domain Bacteria; phylum Pseudomonadota; class Gammaproteobacteria; order Xanthomonadales; family Xanthomonadaceae; genus Thermomonas. The sequence goes on from NZ_JAYRLK010000001.1 coordinate 274,799, forward strand.
GGCTCGGCGGCCTCGCTGCGAGCCTACGGTGCGCGCGTCATCGTCACCGAAATCGACCCGATCTGCGCCCTGCAGGCGGCGATGGAAGGCTACGAAGTCACCACGGTGGAAGACACCCTGGGCCGCGCCGACATCTACGTCACCACCACCGGCAACAAGGACATCATCACCGTCGCGCACATGCAGGCGATGAAGGACCAGGCCATCGTCTGCAACATCGGCCACTTCGACAACGAGATCCAGGTGGATGCGATGAAGGCGCTGCCCGGCCTCACCCACACCAACATCAAGCCGCAGGTGGACAAGTACACCTTCGCGGGCGGCAACAGCATCTTCCTGCTGGCCGAAGGGCGGCTGGTCAACCTGGGCTGCGCCACCGGCCATCCCAGCTTCGTGATGAGCAACAGCTTCTCCAACCAGACCCTGGCGCAGATCGACCTGTGGGCGAACAAGGACTTCTACGATCCGAAGGTCTACATCCTGCCGAAGAAGCTGGACGAGGAAGTGGCGCGCCTGCATCTGGAAAAGATCGGCGTGAAGCTGACCAAGCTGACCAGCGCGCAGGCCGACTACCTCGGCGTGCCCGTGGAAGGCCCGTTCAAGCCGGAGCACTACCGCTACTGAGCACCGCCGGCATCATCGCCGGCAGCGCGGCACCGCAACATCACGACGGGCACCGCAAGGTGCCCGTTCTGCATTGCAGCGACATGCGCACCAGCTATTTCTTTTCATCCGCATAAAGCGATATAGTCCGCACACACCCTGCTTCCGTGCGTCCCGCCATGCTGCCGATCAGCTTCGAGTTCTACCCGCCCAAGACCGACGAGCAGCGCACCCAGTTCGACCGCACCGTGCGCAAGCTCAAGGGACTGGCACCGCAATTCATGTCGGTGACGTTCGGTGCCGGCGGCTCCACGCTCAGCCAGACCCCGGAAACCGTGCAGCGCCTGCGCGACACCCACGGCATGGCCGGCGTGCCGCACCTGACCTGCGTGGGCGGCAGCCGCGAGGAAATCCGCACCCTGCTGGGCCAGTACCGCACATTGGGATGCGACCGCATCGTGGCATTGCGCGGCGACCTGCCTTCGGGCATGGCACGCAGTGGCGACCTGCGTTACGCCAACGAGCTGGTGGCCTTCATCCGCGCCGAACACGGCGGACATTTCCACATCGAAGTGGCCGCCTACCCGGAAACCCATCCGCAGGCCGAAGACGCACTGGCCGACCTGCGCCGCTTCAAGGCCAAGCTCGATGCCGGTGCCAACAGCGCGATTACCCAGTACTTCTACAACGCCGACGCGTATTTCCGCTTCGTCGACGATGCGCGGGCATTGGGCGTGGATGCTCCGATCGTGCCCGGCATCATGCCGATCACCAATTTCACCCAGTTGCGACGGTTCTCGGAAGGCTGCGGTGCCGAGATTCCGCGCTGGGTCCAGCAGCGCGCACGCGCCTTCGGCGACGACGCCGAGGCCCTGCGCGAATTCGCCGCCGACGTGGTGGCGGGGCTGTGCCAGCGCCTGATCGCCGGGGGTGCACCGGCCCTGCATTTCTATACGCTCAACCTGGCGAAACCGGCCTTGACCGTGTTGCAACGGCTGGGTTGACGCTTTCGCCGGCACAGGCACCCGCGTACCCTGCGGGGATGTCGCGAATCGCCCTCCGCTGTTTCCTGCTCCTGGCTGGCATGGCCTGCTGGCAGGGGGCGCACGCGCAAGTGCATCGCTGCACGGCGGCGGACGGCACGCAGGTGTTCACTGACCGCAATTGCGCCGACATCGGGGCCAGCAACCGCCTGCCCCCGCCCGCCGCCCTCGGCAACACTCGCAATGCGCGGGCCGCGATTTGCCAGCGCGACACCACCCGCCTTGCGGAGGCCTTGGCCGCCGCGTTGCAGTCGGGCGATGCCAACCACATTGCAGCCCTGTATGACTGGGCCGGGATGGGCACGGCCTCCGCCAACCCGGTGCTGGACCAATTGCTGCGCATCACCACGCGCAGGCTGGTGGACGTGCAGCCGCTGCATGCCGCAAGCACGCCGGATGCAGGTGCAGCCGCCATGCCTGCCGGTGCCGTCATTGGCCTGCGCGTCGAGCAGGTATTGGCCGACGGGCGCACCCCCGCCCACACGACCTTCGGCCTGCACCGCCGGCTGGGTTGCTGGTGGCTGCACCTGTAACCGGCGCAGCCACCGCAGCCACTCAGCGCAGCTTGACCAGCCAGCCGTGGCGATCCGGCAGGCGGCCGTACTGGATGTCGGTCAGCTCCTTGCGGATCGCCATGGTGACTTCACCGGCCGGCGCGTTGATGTCACCCACCGTGAAGCCCTTGCCCTTGAGTTCGCCGATCGGGGTGACCACGGCGGCGGTGCCGCAGGCGAAGACTTCGGTGATGTCGCCGGAGGCCACGCCCTGCTTCCATTCGTCGATGCTCACCTTGCGCTCTTCCACCTGCAGGCCGCGATCACGTGCCAATTGCAGGATGCTGGAACGGGTGATGCCTTCCAGGATGCTGCCCGACAGCGCCGGGGTGACGATGCGGCCATCCTTGAACACCAGGAACACGTTCATGCCACCGAGTTCCTCCAGGTACCGGCCTTCCACCGGATCCAGGAACAGCACCTGCGAGCAGCCCTGCGCATAGGCCTCCTGCTGCGGCAACAGCGAGGCCGCGTAATTGCCACCGCACTTGGCCGCGCCGGTGCCGCCCTTGGCCGCGCGCGCATGGTCTTCGGACAGCCAGATCGACACGGGGGCCACACCCTTGGCGAAGTACGCGCCGGCCGGGCTGGCGATGACGTAGTAACCCGCCGCCTGTGCCGGACGCACGCCAAGGAAGGCCTCGGTGGCGATCATGAAGGGACGGAAATACAGGCTGCTTTCCGGTGCCGACGGCACCCAGGCATGGTCGATGGCCACCAGCTGGCGCAGCGATTCGACGAACTCGCCCACCGGCAGCTGCGGCAGCGCCAAACGCGCGGCCGAGCGTTGCAGGCGCGCGCCGTTGGCCTCGGGACGGAAGGTCCAGATCGAGCCATCGGCATGCCGATACGCCTTGATGCCTTCGAAGATTTCCTGCCCGTAATGCAGCACCGAGGCAGCCGGGTCCAGCGACAGCGGCCCGTAGGCGCAAACCCTGGCATCGTGCCAACCCTGCGCCTTGTCCCACTGGATCGCCACCATGTGGTCCGTGAAATACCGGCCGAAACCCAGCTCCCCGGCAAGGATCGCCGCGCGCTGCTCGGCGCTGCGGGCATGGTCGGAAGGGGCAACCTGGTAGGTCAGCGGTGCGTCGGCATTCATGGGGGAAACCCTTGGGAATCAGCTTCCTATTATGCCTGCCCCCACCGTCACCCGAACGTCAGCGTCGCCACCACGCCCTTCTCGGCCCCGGGTCGTACCTGCACATCCCAGTCGTACAGGGCACACAGGCGGCGCACGATCGACAACCCGATCCCGCCGCCTTGCGAATGTCCGGCATGGGTGCCGCGATAGCCGCGGGTGAAGAGCTTCGCGGCATCCTCCGCACTCAGCCCGGGCCCGGAATCGATCACATCCACCGCCTTGCGATGCACGCGCACCACCACCTCGCCACTGGCCGTGTACTTCACCGCATTGCCGATCAGGTTGCCCAATGCCACCGCCAGTGCCGAATCCGGCACGTCCAGTTGCACGTCGGCGGCCCCCTCCAGGCGCAGCTCGACGGGTTTGCCCCCCAACTGCGCACGATGGCTGTCCAATTGCTGCTGCGCCACCTTCGCCACGTTGCACTGGCCCACCGCGCGCTCGTTGCGCGACAGCAGCAACAGCGCGCTGATCAGGTCGGTGCATTGCTGTTCGGCGCGCTGGATGCGCGCCAGCCGCGTGCGCGTGCGTTCGTCCAGCTCGGGCCGCACCAGCAGCAGTTCCACCGCGCCGCGGATCACCGCCAGCGGGGTGCGCAGCTCGTGGCTGACGTCGGCGTTGAATTCGCGGTCGCGTTGCACCACCTCGGTCAGGCGCGCGGCGTAGTCGTCCAGCGCCTTCGCCAGTTCACCCACCTCGTCCTCGGGGAAATGCGGTGCCAGCGCCTCGGGGGCCGAGCTCGCCCCGGACCGGCGCAGCCGCTGCGCCAGATCGGACACCGGTGCCATGACCTTGGAGGCCGACCACCATCCCAGCAGCAACGCGAACACGCTGAAGGCCAGCACCGCACCCAGCAACCAGCGGGTCAGCAGGTCGGACGTGGCGGACGCATCGGTGATGTTGTAGCGCACCAGGCTGGTGAAAGGCTTGCCGTCCTGGCTCAGGCCGCGCCGCACGGCCACCTTGTAGACCTGCATTGCGCCGACGGCATCGGTTTCGCGGATTTCATGGATGCCGGGCGGCAAGTCGCGGTACAGCGGGTTGATCTTGTAGGCGTTGGCGTCGCTGAAGGTGCGCGCGTCGAACATCAGGAAATACGGCTGCCGGTCGGGCGCCGTCTCCACTTGCCGCACCAGGCTGGCCACCTCGCGTTGCAGCGTTTTTTCGATCAGCTGGTTTTCCAGCCGATTGCGCAAATGCAGCATCGCCAGCGCGAACAGCGCGGTCAACCCGAAGCCCAGCAGCGCGAACGACACGATGATGCGCGTCCGCAGCCGCCGGCGGCCGCGCGGGGCGGCCACTTCAACCATCGGCATCGGGGGCGGCGATCCGGTAGCCGATGCCGTGGCGGGTCTGGATCATCGGCTTGGCGAACGGCTTGTCCACCATTGCCCGCAGGCCGTGGATATGCACACGCAGGGAGTCGGAATCCGGCAACTCCTCGCCCCAGACCTTGCTTTCCAGGTCCTGCCGGGTCACCACCGCCGGAGCGGCCTCCATCAGTGCCTGCAGGATCTTCAGCGCGGTGGGATTGAGCTGGATGGGCTTGCCTTCGCGGTGCACTTCCAGGGTATCGAGGTTGTATTCCAGCTCGCCGACGTTGAGCACCCGCGCCGGCAGGCCGCGCCCGCGCCGCGCCAGTGCGTTGAGGCGCACGTTCACTTCCTGCAACGCGAACGGCTTGATCAGGTAGTCGTCGGCACCGGAATCGAAGCCGGCCAGCTTGTTGTCCAGCGAGTCACGCGCGGTCAGCATCAATACCGGGGTCTGCTTGCGCGCATCGGCGCGCAGTTTGCGACACACCTCCAGGCCGTCCATGCCGGGCAGGTTCAGGTCCAGCACGATGGCATCGAAGTCGTGCACCACCGCCAGATGCAGCCCGGTGATGCCGTCGGCGGCGAAATCCACGGTATGCCCGCATTCTTCGAGGTAATCGCCAAGGTTGGCGGCAATGTCGGTGTTGTCTTCGATGACGAGGATGCGCATGCCTGGTTCCGGTGGGCGGCGGGTGCCGGCTATGACCCCTGCGGGCGACGCCGGTTCCCCGCGATTCTTGCACAGGCTGCGCGGCAAAACGCCCGGGCCGCAGACAAACAACGGCCCGGGCGATGGCGCACCCGGGCCGAAACGTCACATTTGCCCTGCATGATCCGCCACGGGGGAAGTGCAGCGGGCCACGGGCACATGCTGGACCCGGTGCGATTAAGAATCCGTCAAATCCACGTTGCGCTTGTGTTGCCCCGCAACCACCACATGCGCCACGTACTCGATCACCGCGCCGGCGACATCGATCCCGGTGGCCGCTTCGATCCCTTCCAGCCCCGGCGAGGAATTGACCTCCAGCACCAGCGGCCCGCGCTTGCTGCGGATCATGTCCACCCCCGCCACCCCCAATCCGAGGATGCGCGCGGCACGCACCGCCATCGCCGCCTCGGCCTTGCTGGGACGCACCGGCTTGGCGCTGCCGCCACGATGCAGGTTGGAACGGAATTCGCCCGGCGCGGCCTGCCTGCGCATCGCCGCCACCACCCGGTCGCCGACCACGAAGCAGCGCAAGTCGGCCCCCTTCGCCTCGGCCACGAATTCCTGCACGATGAAATGCGCGTACAGCCCGCGCAGCGTCTCGATGGTGGCGCGCGAAGCCGACAGCTTTTCGGTCAGCATCACGCCCGCCCCCTGCGTCCCCTCGTTGAGCTTCACCACGTGCGGTGCCGGCCCCAGCATCGCCAGCAGGTCACTGGTGTCATCCGGGTTGTCGCCGAAGACGGTGGCCGGCAAGCCGATGCCTTCCGCCGCCAGCACCTGGTGGCAACGCAGCTTGTCGCGCGCGCGCGCGATCGCCGTGGCCGTGCTGGGCGTGTAGCTGCCCATCAGCTCGAACTGGCGCAATACCGCGCAGCCATAGCGCGTGATCGAGGTGCCGATGCGCGGCACCACCGCTGCATAGCCGGACACCGGCTTGCCCTTGTAGCGCATGTCGAAACCATCGCTGCTGATGCGCAGGTAACAGCGCAACGGATCCAGCACGCGCACCGTATGCCCGCGCTCGCGCGCCGCCTCCACCAGACGCCGGGTGGAATACAGCTTGCCGTTGCGGGAGAGGATGGCGAGTTTCATGGCGGCAGGGTCCGGCAGGGCGTGGTCACATCCGCCATCGGGCGATGGCCCGGCGGCAAGGAGTAGGCATCATGGTACCGGGCAATGCTGCCATCCCCACCGCGTGCGGACAAAGCGCCGAAGACAACGGGGCGGCCCCGAAGGAACCGCCCCGCGCGTGGATCACCGGAATGTCTGGAGCGGGTGATGGGAATCGAACCCACGCTAGCAGCTTGGGAAGCTGCAGTTCTACCATTGAACTACACCCGCATCGGGCGGCCAGTCTAAGGGGTTGGCCACCCGGGATGCAACGCGCGCCGGCGCGCGCGTTGCGGCCTGCTTCAGAACTTGCCGCCGACGGTCAGGAAGAAGCTGGCGTTGCTGCCGCCCTTCTGGCCGGTGGTGACGTTGGCACCGGTGGTGACGTCCATCCCGAACACCTGACTGCGGACGCCGAAGGCCAGCGTGCCGTAGGTGTCGTCGAAGGCCAGGCCCGGCACCGCGTAGGGCAGCGTGCCCGGCATCGACAGCGACTGCGCCCAGGCCTGCGCCGGTGCATCCTTGAACTCGCGGTCCCAGGTCAGGCGTGCGAACGGCTTGATGTGGTCGTTGATGGCATAGCTGGCCTGCCAGCCGACGCTGCCGACCAGCGAGTCGAACTTCTGCTCCGGGTAGGCCAGCGCGGTGGACAGGTTGCTGTTTTCGGCATAACCGTCGACGCGGATGTTCTGCGACAGCACGCTCAGCACCGGACCATGCTCCCAGCGGTTGTGCTTGAAGTTCCAGCCCATGCTGGCGCCGGCGGTGAGGTTGCGGCCATCAGGGGAACCGCTGTGCACGCGCACCGCCTGACCCAGGTTGACCTGCCGGTCCACCTTGTAGCCCAGCTTGGTCCAGCTCAGCTGGCCATTGGCCCACAGGCCGTCACCGGCCCAGCCGACGAAGCCGCCGATGCTGGCATCGGTCTGGCGGAACTCGCCGCGATCGAAGCCGAAGTCGATGTTCTGGCGGCCATAACCGGCGAACGCACCGTACAGCAGGTGACCGCTGCGCCAGCCGATGCCGAAGGACCCGGTGCCGCCCATGCCGTCGAAGCCGACGGAATCATTGAAGCGCTGCTGGTCGCCGCGGATGTCGGCCCACCATTGCATGCCATCGCCTGCCTGCGCCATGCCAGCCACCGCACCGTCCACCATGGTGGCGCGGGCGCGGCCGACCATCGCCGCCGAATGCGGCAACACCGCGATCGCACGCGGGCCGTCGATCATCGAAATCGCCAGGTCGGCCAATGCCTTGTGCGCGCCCGAGGTGGGATGCACGCCATCGGCAAACAGGTAGGTATTGGCACCGTTGGGCACCGTGGACAGCGGGTTGCAGAACAGCGAGGAATCCCCCGCCGGCGCGGGCTGGGTCAGGCAGGCCACGCCGGTGACGTTGGTCAGGCCGAACTGGGCCGGGTTGGCCACCACTTCCTGCAGGAAGTGGTAGGTATCCACGGGGATCACGTGCAGGCCGGCGCTGGCCAGGCCGGCATACAGCGCGCTGTTGTAGTTGGTGGACAGGCCATGCGCCAGCGCGATGCCGGGCGCCCCGCCGGCCGCGGCCGACGGCGTCAGCCCCATGTCGGGCAGGGTGGGCACCAGGATGTACTGGGCACCGGCGGTCTTCAACGCGCCGATCAGGCCAATCTGGGCGGTCACCGCCGGGGCGATCACGGCACTGGCAGCGGTCTGCCCGGCGGCATCGGCCTGCGTGGCGTTGCCGCCACCCAGCAACGCGCCCATGTAGGCGGTCTTGTAATCGGTGATCGCCTTGAACACGTCGTTGGCACCGCCCCAGATGGCGTACAGGGCGTTCGGGTCCACTTTGTTGCCGGCGGCCAGATAGGCCGCGTACTGGCTCGTCAGTGACGGCGTGTAGCCAAGCGCGCCCACGCTGTTGGCGGCAACGCGCGCACCGCCCACCGCCCAGTTGTTGCCGCTGGCCGGGGCCGGGGTGGCACCGGTGGCCTTCCAGGCCACGTTGGCGTTGCTGCCGAAGTAGTCGGCCATGTACTGCGACCAGACGTACCCGGGATTGGTGGTGAACTGGCCGGTCACCGCCTGCGAGGACGGCGGCAACAGCGGCCGGAAGAACCCGCCGTCGGTCAGGCTGTCACCGAAGAAAATGGTCTGGGTGAACGGCGATGGCGGGGCACTCTGCGCAAAGGCCGGCAGGGCGGCCAGGGCCAGGGCGGCGGTCAGCAGGCTCCGGCGGAACGGGATTTTCATGGGCATCCTCGGGGGTGACGTGGAAAGGAAACGACGGGCCTGGCCTGTTGCCGGCCAGCGCATCGCGGCATACGCCTGCGAATGGTCGCGCATCGTTTCATGAAATCATAACGTTCTCACGCTGCGCTGCGTCACGACAGCCGACAACCGGCGACAATGGCGGCCCCGACCCCGTTGGCAGACGCATGACCGACCCGTTTTCCAGCAGTGGCGCCAAGGTGCCGCCCAAACCGTTCACCGTGACCGATGGCGTGCGCAAGGTGCGCAGCTTCGTGCTGCGCCAGGGCCGCTTCACCGACGCCCAGCAACGCGCGTTCGACGACCTGTGGCCACGCTTCGGCCTGGACTACGCACCGACCGCGCGGGGCGATGCCCCGCGTGATTTCGACGCCGTGTTCGGGCGCAAGGCACCGCGCATCCTGGAAATCGGGTTCGGCAACGGCGAGGCACTGCGGTACTCCGCCCGCCGCGATCCGGCGCGTGACCACATCGGCATCGAGGTGCACGCGCCCGGCGTGGGCCGCCTGCTCAACGCGCTGGCGGAAGACGACGCGCGCAACGTGCGCCTCTACCACCATGATGCGGTGGAAGTGCTGGAAAACGAGATCGCCGACGGCAGCCTCGACGAAGTGCGCATCTACTTCCCCGATCCCTGGCACAAGAAGCGCCATCACAAGCGGCGGCTGGTGAACCCGGCCTTCGCCGCGCTGCTGGTGCGCAAGCTGGCCCCGGGCGGCCGCCTGCACCTGGCCACCGACTGGGAAAACTACGCCGAACAGATGTGGGACGTGCTCGACGCCAGCCCCGGCCTGGCCAACGTCGCCGGCCCGCGCGGCAGCGTGCCGCGCCCGGACTGGCGCCCGCAGACCCATTTCGAAACCCGTGGGCAGCGACTTGGCCACGGCGTGTGGGATTTGCTGTACAACCGCACCTGACCCGCTTCGCGCACGGACACACGCACAACCGCTGATGGACACCACGCTCGCCCTCACCAACGACATGCTGCTGGTGCTGGGGCTGGTGGTGTTCACCATGGCGATGTTCCTGTTCGAGCGCATCCGCGCCGACGTGGTCTCGCTGGTGGTGCTGGTGGCGCTGGGGTTGACCGGGCTGGTGGCGCCTGAAGACCTGTTCGGCGGGTTTTCCTCGGACGCGGTGATGAACGTCATCGCCACCATGATCCTGGGCGCGGGCCTGGATCGCACCGGCGCGCTGAACCGGCTGGCCGGCTGGCTGTTGCGGCGCGCGCACGGGCTGGAGCAGCGCCTGCTGCTGCTGGCCTCCACGGTGGCGGGGCTGAACTCGGCGATCATCCAGAACACCTCGGCCACCGCGCTGTACCTGCCGGTAGCCTCGCGCCTGACCGCACGCACCGGCATCAGCCTGTCGCGCCTGCTGATGCCGATGTCGGCGGCGATCATCATGGGTGGCAGCCTGACCATGGTGGGCAACTCGCCGCTGATCCTGCTCAACGACCTGCTGGTGTCGGCCAATGCCAGCATGCCGTCCGGCGCGGCCAGCCTGCAGCCATTGAAGATGTTCGCGCCGCTGCCGATCGGGTTGGCGCTGCTGGCCGCATCGCTGGCGTACTTCCACTTCTTCGGCCATCGCCTGCTGCGCGAGGATGGCGACGAGGCGGTGACGCCCGCGCGCACCGACAGCTATTTCGCCCGTGCCTACGGCATCGAAGGCGACATCCACGAACTCACCGTGACCGCCGACAGCCCGCTGGTGGGGATGAGCGTGAGCGACGCCGAATCGCAGGCGCGCGCGCCCCTGTTGCTGGCCCTGCAGACCGGCACCGAATCGCGGTTGGCACCGCCGGCCGACACCCGCATCTGGGTGGGCAGCGTGCTGGGGGTGATGGGCCAGCGGCAGCAGATCGCCGATTTCGCGCAACGCAACTTCCTGCGCCTGTCCACGCGCCTGCGCGCCTTCGGCGACCTGTTCAACCCCAGCCGCGCCGGCATTTCCGAAGCGGTGATCCCGCCGACATCCAGCTTCATCGGCAAACCGCAGGCGCAATTGCGGCTGCGCAACCAATACGGGCTGAGCCTGCTGGCGATCAACCGCGACAAGCAGGTGCTGCGCGAGGACGTGCGCAACATCCCGATCCGCGCCGGCGACATGCTGGTGCTGCACAGCATCTGGACCGACCTGGCCGAAGCCGCGCGCAGCCGCGACTTCGTGGTGGTCACCGACTACCCGAAGGACGAGCAGCGCCCGCACAAGTTCAAGATCGCGATGACGATCTTCGCCATCTCCATGCTGCTGGCGCTGTCCTCGCGCATCCCCACCTCGATCGCGCTGATGACCGGCGTCGCCGGCATGCTGGTGACCGGCGTGCTGAAGATGGACGAGGCCTACGCCGCCATCAACTGGAAAACGGTGTTCCTGATGGCCTGCCTGATCCCGCTGGGCTGGGCGATGGATTCCAGCGGCACCGCCGCGTGGCTGGCCGGGCACAGCATCGACCGCCTGCCGCAAGGGATGCCGCCGTGGCTGATCGAACTGGCACTGGCGCTGTTCACCACCGCGTTCTCGATGGTCATCAGCCATGTCGGCGCCACCATCGTGATGGTGCCGCTGGCCATCAACCTGGCACTGGCCGTGGACGGCAACCCCACCGCGTTCGCGCTGATCGTGGCGCTGTCGGCCTCCAACAACTTCGTCACCGCGTCCAACCCGTCGGTGTCGATGATCACCGGCCCGGCCGGCTACACCGCGCGCGACATGTGGCGCTCCGGCGGCCCGCTGACCCTGCTCTATACCACCATCATCGTGCTGATGATCAACCTGCTTTACTGAGCCGCGCCGGCCTTGGCCGCGGCCAGCCGCACCGCATCGCCGTCGCATTGCAACGCCACTTCCCGCAGGCACGCGCCACGGCACGGCCCGGCCACGCACTGGCCACCCGGCAGCGCGAAGGTGGCGCCATGCACCGCGCACACCAACTCGCCCTGCTTGCTGCGCAGGAACTGCCCCGGGCTCCAGTCCAGCCGCCGCCCGGCATGCGGACAGACGTTCAACCAGGCACTCACCTGCCCTGCGGCATCGCGATACAGGATCAGCGACTCGGGTTCGTCGGTCATCGTGACCGCGCGCTCATGCAGGCTGTCCAACGGCAATTCGCTCAAAGTCGCCAAAACGTCACCTGCGTTTAACGAACTGCTCACAACTGCCCCGTTGGTTCTGCCGATACTGCGCCGCATTGTGTCACGGTGACATGCACCACAGGACTTGCATCACGATGTCGATCTTCCATCATCACGCCTTCCGCAAATTCACCTCGTTGCTGCTGGGCGCACCGCGCCGGCCCCGGCATCCGCTGCTGCGGGTGCTGCTGGGGGTCGTGGGCGTCGCGCTGTTGCTGGTGCTGTTGTGCGTGGGTGTGTTCGTGGGTGCGGCGATGCTGGTGGGCGGCTTGGCCTGGCGGCTGTGGGTGCAGCGCGGCCAGCCGGTGCGCGTGCGCACCCGCAGCGACAGCATCGACGGCGATTTCCGCGTGGTCGGCAAGGCGCAACTGCCGCTGGCGCGCTGAGCGGCCCGGCCCGATGGACCTGATCCCCGCCGCCGCCACGCCGCGCATCCCCGTCCGTGATCTCGCCGGCATGCCACTGGGCAGCTTCCCGGTGCGACGCATCTACTGCGTGGGCCGCAACTTCGCCGACCATGCGCGCGAAATGGGGGCCGTGGCACCGGCGTCGAAAGCCGAGCGCGGCAGCCCCACGTTTTTCATGAAACCCGCCGATGCCATCGTCACCGATGGCGTGGTGCCCTATCCGCCCGGCACCCGGGATTTGCACCACGAAGTGGAACTGGTGGTGGCGCTGGGGGCCGATGCGCCCGCCGGCGTGCTGCCGCTGGAAGCCGCGCAGGCACTGGTGTTCGGCTACGGCGTGGGGCTGGATTTGACCCGGCGCGATTTGCAAGCCGCCGCCAAGGCCAAGGGCCTGCCTTGGGATACCGGCAAGGGCTTCGATCATTCCGCGCCGATCTCCACGCTGCTGCCGGCTGCCGCATTCGGCCCGGTGGCCGCGCAGCCCATCACGCTGGACATCAACGACCAGCGCCGGCAAGCCTCCACGCTGGATCAGCTGATCTGGGACGTGCCGGAGATCCTGCACGAACTGTCGAAGCTGTTCGCCCTGCGCGCCGGCGACCTGGTGTTCATGGGTACCCCCGCCGGCGTGGCGGCATTGCACCCGGGCGACCACTTCGATGCGCGCATCGGCGATGTGCTGCGCGTGCAGGGCCACATCGTGCCGACGGCAGGGTAAAGTCCTCCTTCCACCTGCAACGGAGCACCCGATGGGCATGATGCGTGAATTCCGCGAGTTCGCGATGCGCGGCAACGTGATCGACCTCGCCGTGGGCGTGGTGATTGGCGGCGCGTTCGGCAAAATTGTTTCTGCACTGGTGGACAAGGTGATCATGCCGCCGATCGGCCTGCTGATCGGCGGCGTGGATTTCTCCAAGCTGGCCTTCACCCTGAAGGCCGCCAGCGTGGATGCCGCCGGCAAGGACGTGCCCGCCGTGTTGCTGGGCTACGGCGAGTTCATCAATGCCATCCTGCAATTCCTGATCGTGGCGTTTGCCATCTTCATGGTGGTCAAGGCCATCAACAAGCTGCACAAGCCGGCGGAAGCCGCGCCGGCGGCGCCGGCCGAACCGTCCGAAGAGGTGCTGCTGCTGCGCGAGATCCGGGACGCGCTGAAGAAGTAACTTCCGGCACAGGAACACCCCAAGCCCCGGGCCTAGACTCGGGGCTTTCCCGTTCCGGACCCTGCCCATGCGCGCCACCGCCCTTGCCGCCGCCCTTGCCCTGCTGGTTTCCACGCCGCTGCTGGCCAGGCAGCCCACCCGCATCGGCGATGCCGCCATCACCCAGGCCACGCAACTACGCGATGCCGCGCTGGCCGACAAGACCGCGTGGCACGTCACCGAATCGCTGACCACCGAAGTGGGCCCGCGCATGGCCGGCAGCCCCGCCGACGCCCGTGCGGTGGAATGGGCGAAGGCCATGTTCAAGGCGCTGGGGTATGACAAGGTGTGGACCGAGCCGGTCACGTTCCCGAAGTGGGAGCGGCGCAGCGAATCGGCGCAGGTGCTGGGCGCGCACCCGCAGCCCTTGCATGTCACCGCATTGGGCGGCAGCCCCGGCGGCACGGTGGAGGCCGAGGTGGTGCGCTTCGCCACGCTGGAAGCGTTGGAAAGCGCCGCACCAGGCTCGTTGGCCGGCAAGATCGCCTTCGTCGACGTGCAGATGCCGCGCACCCCCACCGGCGAGGGCTACGGCCTGGGCTCGCATGTGCGCGGTGCAGGCCCGTCGGCGGCGGTGAAAGCCGGTGCGATCGGCTATTTGATGCGCTCGGCCGGCACCGATTTCCATCGCAACCCGCATACCGGCATCAGCCGCTTCCAGCCCGGCCTGACGCCCATCCCGATGGCGGCGCTGTCGCTGCCCGACGCCGACCAGTTGGCACGGCTGGCGGCGCTGGGCCCCACCCGCGTCAAGCTGGCGCTGGATTGCGGCTGGAATGGCGAGTACACCTCGCAGAATGTCATCGGTGAAATCACCGGCCGCAGCAAACCCGACGATGTGGTCGTCATCGGCGGCCATCTGGATTCCTGGGACCTGGGGACCGGCGCGATCGACGACGGGGCCGGCATCGGCATCAGCATGGCCGCCGGCCACCTGATCGGCCGGTTGCCGAAGGCGCAACGCCCGGCGCGCACGATCCGCGTCATCGCCTTCGCCAACGAAGAACAGGGCCTGTTCGGCGGCCGCGCCTATGCCGAGGCGCACAAGGCACGCATCACCCGCCACCAGATCGGCGCCGAAAGCGACCTCGGTGCCGGCCGCATCTATGCCTTCAACGCCAAGGTGCCCGACTACGCGAAGGATGCCGTGGCGCAGATCGCGCAGGTGCTGGCACCACTGGGCATCGCCCATCGCGAGGACACCGAAGGCTGCGGCCCCGACACCTCCCCGTTCAACGCCATCGGCATGGCCTGCGCCGGACTGGCGCAGGACGCCAGCAAGTATTTCGACTACCACCACACGCCGGACGACACCCTGGACAAGATCGACCCGGCCGAGCTGGCGCAGAACGTCGCCGCGTATGCGGCCTTCGCCTACCTGGCGGCCGATGCGCAGGGCGATTTCGGCAGTGCCCTGAAGGCACCGCCGGCCCCGCCGAAGAAGTAACCCGCACCGGCCTCAACCCTTCAACGGCGCAGTGCCCACTGCGCCAGCAACACGGCGGTGGCGGCGGCCACGTTCAGGCTTTCCACCGCGCCGCTGCCGGGGATCGACAGCCGCAGGTCGCAGGCTGCGGCCAGCGCCGGCGACATGCCCTCGCCTTCCGCACCCAGTACGTAGATCAGGCGCGGCGGCAAGGCGGTGGCGAACAGGTCGCCACCGCCGCGCACCACGGTGGCGGCCAGCTGAAAGCCGGCACCGCGCAACTGCGCCAGGCTGTTGTCCTCGCGGCCCAGCCGCACCAGCGGCACCGCTTCGGCACCGCCTTCGGCCACCCGCGCCGCCGCGCCCGACAGTGCCAGCGGCGCATGCTTGGGCAGCAGGATCGCGGCCACGCCGAAATGCGCCGCGCTGCGCAGGATCGCACCGAAATTGTGCGGGTTGCCCACCCCATCCAGCCACAACACGCAGTGCGGCCCGGCCGGCAGATCGCGCAGCCAGCTCGACAGCGGCACCGGCTCGGCCCGCAGCACGTCGGCCACCACGCCTTCGTGATGCGCACTGGCGGCAAGTTTCTGCAAATCGCCCGCATCCACCACGCGATAACCCACGCGCTGCGCCACGCACCATTTCAGCAGCGGCTGCAACTGCGGGATGCGCGATTCCAGCAGATACACCTTGCGAATCGCCTGCGGGCGCCTGGAAAACACCGCCTGCACGGCGTTCAGGCCATACAAGCGAACCTCGCCCGCACTCTCATGCCCATCGCCCTTCGCGGCAGAGGGGTTGGCATGGGAATGCTTGCCCGGCCCTTGCTTGCCCCACACCGGGGACGGGTTGGAAGGCGGGGAATGCTCGTTGCGTCGCGACATGGTTTCCAGACCTCATTGGCGTGCCGGCACCACCTTGCGGGCGGCGGTGCCGGCTGTCACGCATGCCCGCCGGCTTGCGGGGTTTGCGCTTCAAGCGTTTCCAGTGCATGCGCCAACGCTTCCGGCGAATGCGTGTACCTGGCCAGCAGTGCGTAGAACGCCGGCACCACGAACAGCGACAGCACGGTGGAGAAGCTCACGCCGAACACGATGACGATGCCGATGGTGGCACGGCTGGCCGACCCCGGGCCGCCAAACACCACCAGCGGCACTGCGCCCATCACCGTGGCGATGGACGTCATCAGGATCGGGCGCAGGCGGATCGCCGCCGCTTCCACGATGGCGTCGTGGATGCTGCGACCGGCGTCGCGCAACTGGTTGGCGAACTCCACGATCAGGATGCCGTTCTTCGCCGCCAGCCCCACCAGCATCACGATGCCGATCTGCGAGAACAGGTTCATGGTGCCGTGGGTCAGCCACAGGCCGATCAATGCACCCAGCACGCCCAGCGGCACGGTCAGCATGATGACCAGCGGGTGCAGGAAGCTTTCGAACTGCGCCGCCAGCGCCAGGTACACGATCAGCAGCGCCAGCGCGAAGGTGACCAGCACCTCGCCGCCGGACTGCTGCAATTCGCGCGACTCGCCCTTCCAGCTGATCTGCGCATAGTCCGGCAGCGATGCCCGCGCGGTCTGCTGCGCCCATGCCACCGCGTCGCCCAGCGGATAACCTTCGGCCAGGCGCGCGCTCAGGGTGATCGAGCGCAGCCGGTTGAAGCGGTTCAAGGTGCCGGGTTCGGCCACTTCCTTCAGCGTCACCAGATTCGACAAGGGCACCAGCACCCCGCCGCGCCCGCGCACTTGCAGGGACTCCAGTGCCGCCACCGAATCACGGCCGGTGCGGCCCGCCTGCAACAGCACGTCGTATTCCTCGCCGTTGTCGACGAACGTGGTGGCGCGGATGCCGCCCATCATGGTTTGCAGCGCCTGCCCCACTTGCGCGGCGGTGACGCCAAGATCGGCGGCACGCTGGCGGTCGATCACCACGCGCATCTGCGGGCGGGTTTCCTTGTAGTCCGAATCCGGGCCCATGAAGCCAGGGTTGTCGGCCATCTTCGCCAGCATGATGTCGCGCCACTGCGCCAGTTCCTTGTAGTCGGGGCCGCCCAGCACCAGCTGGAACGGCTGGCCGCGGGTGCGCACCAACCCGCCACCGGCCATCGTGCGCACCTTCACGCCGGTCAGCCCGGAAAATTTCTTCTCCAGTTCCGCCGCCAGCTCCAGCGTGCTTTTGTCACGCTGGTCCCACGGTTGCAGGAACACCATCGCGCGCCCGGTGTGCATTTCCTCGCTGGCGCCGAAACTGCCGGGCACACGCGGATTGGCGCGCAGGATGGATTTGTCGGGGCCGGTTTCGCGGGCCAGGATCGCTTCCACCTTCTTCATCTGGCCAACGGTGTAATCGAAGCCGGCACCTTCCGGGCCCTCCATCATCAATTGGAAGGAGCCACGGTCTTCCGTCGGCGCCAGCTCGCTGGGCAACAGCTTGAACAAGGCCAGCAGCGCCACCACCGCCGCCAGCATCAGGCCAGCGAACAGCCAGGTGCGGTGGACATTGCGACCCAGCAGCCCGCGATAGGCGTTGGCCAGCGTCATGAAACGCGCATTGAGCCACGCGCTGGCCCGGTTTTCATGCACGGCATGCGGGCCGGTGTGCGGGCGCAGCAGCTTGCTGGCCATCATCGGCGTCAGGGTCAGCGCCACGAACGCGGAAATCGCCACCGCCGCCGCCAGCGCCACCGACAGTTCGCGGAACAGCCGCCCGGTATTGCCCTGCAGGAAGCCCACCGGCAGGAATACCGCGATCAGCACCGCGGTGGTGGCCAGCACCGCGAACGCCACCTGCTTGGTGCCGCGGCGCGCGGCCACCAGCGCCGGCTCGCCCAGGTCGACGCGGCGCTGGATGTTCTCCACCACCACGATGGCATCGTCCACCACCAGCCCGATGCACAGCACCAGTGCCAGCAGGGTGAGCAGGTTGATCGAGAACCCGAATGCGTACAGCGCGATGAACGAGGCGACCACGCAGACCGGCACCGTCACCGCCGGGATCAGTGCCGCACGCACGCTGCCGAGGAACAGCCAGATCACCAGCAGCACCAGCACGATCGCTTCCACCAGCGTTTCATATACGCGCGCCACCGCCGCCGAAATGAAGGTGGTGCTGTCGTACGCCACGTAGATGTCGGTGCCCTTGGCGAGGGTCGGGCGAATGCGGTCGGCCTCGGCCTTGGCCGCCTCCGCCACGTCCAGGCTGTTGGCGGTGGAGGTCTTGACGATGCCGATACCCATCGCCGGCTCGCCGTTGCTGTGGTAATAGGCGCGGCGCTCCGCCGATTCCAGCGCCACCCGCGCCACGTCGCCGAGGTGCACCACGTAGCCGTCGCTGCCCTTGCCCAGCGGCATCTGCGCGAAGGCTTCGGGGGTGGTGTAGTCGCGCGCCACCCGCAGGATGAAATCGCGCTGGGTGGATTCGATGCGGCCCGCGCCCAGCTCCACGTTCTCGCTGCGCAGCGCGCTTTCGACGTCGGCGGCGGTCAAGCCGCGCGCGGCCAGCTTGTCGCCATCCAGCCAGACCCGCATCGCATAGCGCTGGCTGCCACCCAGAAACACCCGCGCCACGCCCTGCAAACTGGAGAAGCGGTCCACCAGGTAGCGTTGCGCGTAGTCCGACATCTGCATCTGGTCCATCGTGGTGGACCGCAGGTTGAACCAGATGATGGCGTCGGAATCGGCTTCCACCTTGCTGATCTCGGGCGCGTCCGCTTCCTCCGGCATGCGGTCGGCCACGCGGCTGACCGCGTTGCGCACGTCGTTGGCGGCGGCCTCGATGTCGCGCGACGCGTAGAACTCGATGCTGATCCGCGAACTGCCGTTCTGGCTGTTGGAATCGATGGTGTTGATGCCCTCGATGCCGGCCAGCGCATCCTCCAGCGGCTTGGTGATGCGGGTCTCCACCACCCCGGCGGAAGCGCCCGGATAGTCCACCTGCACCGAGACGATCGGCGGGTCGATGGCGGGCAGCTCGCGCAGGGTCAGGCGCAGGAACGACATGATGCCCAGCACCACCAGCAGCAGGCTCATCACCACGGCCAGCACCGGCCGCTTGATGGACAGGTCGGACAGCTTCATGACGTCACTTCACCCCGCCGCCGGCGGGCTGCTTGCCGCCTTCCACCACCTTCGCCCCCGGCTGCAACTTGCCGGTGCCTTCGATGACGATGCGGTCGCCGGCGTGCAGGCCATCCTGCACCATCACCTGCCCGGGAATGCGCCCGCCGACCTCGACATCGACCTTCTCCACCGAAGCATCCGGCTTCACCCGCCAGACGAAGGTCTCGGTGCCCACCTGCTGCACCGCCAATTCCGGCACCACGATGGCCGGGTGGATGCCGCGCACCAGCGCCACTTCCACCAGCATGCCGGGCTTGAGCAGGCGTTGCGGATTGGGGAAATCCCCGCGCACGGTGGCCGCACGGGTGGTGGCATCCAGCCGTGCCGACACGGTATCGACCTTGCCCTCGAACCCCTTGCCCGGATATGCGGCGGTCGTGCCTTGCAGGGCCTGTCCGGGCGCGATCCCGGCCAGTTCGGTTTCCGGCACCGGGAAATCCACATAGACCCGGGCGATGTCGTCCAGCGTGGCGATCACCGTTCCCGGCGTCACCAGCGCGCCGGGGCTGAGCTGGCGGATGCCCAGCACACCGGCAAACGGCGCGCGGATCACCCGGTCATTCAAATTGGCGCGTATCTGGTCGGCTTGCGCACGCGCGGCATCGCGGCTGGCACGGGCGGTATCCACCACGCCGCGGGCCACCAACTGCTGGCCCGCCAGTTGCGAGAGCCGCTGGAACTGGGCGTCGGCATCCCGGGCCTGTGCCTGTGCCGCGGCCAGCAAGGCCTGCTGCTGCTGCCCGCTCAGGGTCACCAGCGGCGCGCCCGCCGCCACCTCCTGGCCACTGTCGAAGTGCACCCGCTGCACGGTTTCGCTGACCTTGGCGGTCACCGTCACCGCCTCGTGGGCACGCACCGTGCCCAGCGCGTGCAGGCTGTCCTGCCAGTCCTGCAACGCCGCCGTGGCCACCACCGCCGGCACCGGTGGCTTGTCGCGGCCACCGGGGCCGGTGGCCTCCGGTTTTCCGGACTTCCCGCAGGCCGCCAGGGCCAGCGCAGCAACCAACGACACAAGGACACGGGGGCGAAACGGGGACATGGGGTGGCTCGATCCAGCGGACGGCCGAGTGTAGCCGGCGCCGTCAGCCGCTACCCGTGCCATCGGCTGGGAGCGGGCCATCCGTGCCGCCCGATCACAGCATCGGCAGCTTCAGGCCCTGCTCCCGGGCGCACTCCTGCGCGATCGCGTAGCCCGCGTCGGCATGGCGCATCACGCCGGTGCCGGGGTCGTTCCACAGCACGCGGGCGATGCGCTTGTCGGCCGCTTCGCTGCCATCGCAGACGATGACCACGCCGCTGTGCTGCGAGTACCCCATGCCGACGCCGCCACCGTGGTGCAGGCTGACCCACGTCGCGCCACCGGCGACGTTGAGCATGGCGTTGAGCAACGGCCAGTCGGAGACCGCATCGGTGCCGTCCTTCATCGCTTCGGTCTCGCGGTTCGGCGAGGCCACGCTGCCGGAATCCAGATGGTCGCGACCGATCACCACCGGCGCCTTCAGCTCGCCGTTGCGCACCATCTCGTTGAACGCCAGGCCCAGCTTGTGGCGCAGGCCCAGGCCCACCCAGCAGATGCGCGCCGGCAGGCCCTGGAAGCTGATCCGTTCGCGCGCCATGTCCAGCCAGTTGTGCAGGTGGGCATCATCCGGAATCAGCTCCTTGACCTTGGCATCGGTCTTGTAGATGTCCTCCGGATCGCCGCTCAGCGCGACCCAGCGGAACGGGCCGATGCCGCGGCAGAACAGCGGCCGCACGTAGGCCGGCACGAAGCCGGGGAAGTCGAAGGCGTTCTTGCAGCCTTCGTCGAACGCCATCTGGCGGATGTTGTTGCCGTAGTCCACGGTGGGCACGCCGGCGGCATGGAAGGCCAGCATCGCCTCCACGTGCACGCGCATCGACTGCTTCGCCGCGTCGCGCACCTTGTCGGGATTGGCGGTCTGCTCGGCCAGCCACTGCTCGACGCTCCAGCCGATCGGCAGGTAGCCGTGCACCGGGTCATGCGCGCTGGTCTGGTCGGTGACACAGTCCGGGCGCACGCCGCGCCGCACCAGCTCCGGCAGGATGTCGGCGGCATTGCCGAGCAGTGCGATGGACTTCGCCTCGCCCGCCTTCGTGTAGTGCTCGATGCGGGCCAGCGCGTCGTCGATGTCGGCGGCCTGCTCGTCGACGTAGCGGGTGCGCAGGCGGAAATCGATACTGCTCTGGCGGCATTCGATGGTGAGGCTGCACGCGCCGGCCAGCGAGGCCGCCAGCGGCTGCGCGCCGCCCATGCCGCCCAGGCCGGCGGTGAGGATCCAGCGGCCCTTCAGCGAGCCGCCGTAGTGCTGGCGCCCCATCTCCACGAAGGTCTCGTAGGTGCCCTGCACGATGCCCTGCGAGCCGATGTAGATCCACGAACCGGCCGTCATCTGGCCGTACATCATCAGGCCCTTCTTGTCGAGCTCGTTGAAGTGCTCCCATGTCGCCCAGTGCGGCACCAGGTTGGAGTTGGCGATCAGCACCCGCGGCGCGTCGGCATGGGTGGGGAACACGCCCACCGGCTTGCCGGACTGCACCAGCAGGGTCTCGTCGTCGCCCAGCGTCTTCAGCGTCTCGAGGATCCTGTCGTAGCAGTCCCAGTCGCGGGCGGCGCGGCCGATGCCGCCGTACACCACCAGGTCCTCCGGCCGCTCGGCCACTTCCGCGTCCAGGTTGTTCTGCAGCATGCGGAACGGCGCTTCGGTGAGCCAGCTCTTGCAGCTCAGCTGGTTGCCGCGCGGTGCGCGGATCTTGCGTGACGGATCGTGGCGGTTGCTGACGGTCATGGCGCGCTCCGGGGGCGAACGGGAATGGCGAAAAGTCTGCGCCGCATCCGCGCACGTCGCCAGCAGGAAAGCGTCCGATTGGCCGCATTCCGGCCCCTGCTTGCACGAATTCCGCCAACTTGTTTACACTGTAAACATGAAGCGCCCCGACACCACTGCCCGCATCCTCAATGCCGCCCGCGCGCTGTTCGAGCGCGAAGGCGCGGATGGCGTGAGCATGCGCAAGGTGGCCAACGCGGTCGGCCTCAGCGCAATGGCCATTTACCGCCACTTCGACAGCCGCGAGGCGTTGCTCAAGCGCATCAGCGATGACAGCTTCCACGAGATCGCCCGTCACTGGGACGCGCACCGCCACGGCAGCGACCCGATTACGCGCCTGCTGGCCACCCAGCGCATCTACCTCGATTACGCGCTTGCACACCCGCACTTGTTCGACCATGCGTTTTCGGTGCGCCGCGAGGACGCGCGCAAGTTCCCGGAAGATTTCCAGGCCCGCCTGTCACCCACCGCCAACGTGGTGCATGACGTGGTGGTGGAAGCATTGCAGCACGGCCTGCTGCGCGATGGCGACCCGTGGGACATCACCATGACGTTGTGGGCACACGCGCACGGACTGATCGCGCTGTACCGCGCGGGGCGCTTCAGCTTCGACGACAAGCAGTTTCGTGCGTTTTATGACACTTCGATGGAGCGACTGCTCGATGGCCTCAAATCCTGATCCCCTGCCGCGCTGGGCACTGCCGCTGGCCACGCTGGCCAGCGCCTTGGCATGGTGGTTCGGCAGTGGCCTGCACCCGCTGTGGTGGGCGGCATGGCTGGCGCCACTGCCCTTGCTGCTGTGCGCCGCACGCAGCCGCGCGCGTTGGATGGCCCTGGCCACATGCGTCGCTTTCGCCACCGGCGGGGCCCACATGTGGCGCTACCTGCACGACGTGATCGGGCTTCCACTGCCGGTGTGCCTGTCCGCCATCCTGCTGCCGGCCCTGCTGATGGTGCCTCCGGCGCTGTTGTGGCGCGCAGGGGCGCGGCGTGGCCACGCACTTGCCGCGCTGCTGGCGTTTCCTCTGGCCACCACCGGGCTGGCCTGGCTGGGTGCGGCGACATCACCGCACGGCACCTTCGGCCTGCTGGCCTACTCGCAATCGGACGCCTTGCCGGTGCTCCAGATCGCCGCGTTGACCGGCCCGTGGGGCGTGGGCTTCCTGGTCTGGCTGCTGCCGTCACTGCTGGCGCTGGCAGCGGCTCCCGGTCTCCGTGCAGGCAAGCGCGCCGGTGCAATGCTGGCCGGCGGCGTACTGCTGGTGGCAGCACTGGGCTACGGCACCTGGCGCCTGCATGCGGACGCGCCCGCCGCGCATATCCGCATCGGGCTGGTCAGCATCGGGGATTCGAAACAGGCGCAGACCGATCTGGGCGCAGCCGAAGGCCGGCACCTGCTGGCAGCCTATCTTACCGAAATGGAACGCCTGTCCATGCGCGGCGCGCAGGTCATCGTTGCTCCGGAATCCGCCCTGCTGGTGCGTGCGCAGGCCATCGCCCCGCTGCAGGCGCTGGCCACGCGCCGCAACGTGCGCATCCTCGTCGGCGCGGAAGACCACAGCGACCCGCAGCGCAAGCACAACGCCGCGCTGCTGTTCACGCCGGCACGGGTGCAACCGCAGGCCTATTTCAAGCGCCATCTGATCCCCGGCTTCGAGGATCGCTACACACCGGGCACCACGGATGCCGTGTTGCCCGGCAACCCGCGCATCGGCATGGCGATCTGCAAGGATCTGGACTTCACCACCACCGGCCTTGCGCACGGGCGGATGGGTACGCAGCTGCTGTTGGTGCCGGCCTGGGATTTCGGTGACGACGCATGGTTGCATGGGCGCATGGCCATTCTGCGCGGCGTGGAAAACGGGTTCGCCATCGCCCGCGTCGCCCGCGATGGCAACCTCACCCTCAGCGACAGCCGGGGCCGCGTGCTGGCACAGGCCTCCGCCGTCGGCCGCACCACGGCGACCACCCTGCTCGGCGACCTGCCCCTGCACGACACGCCAACCCCGTACTCGCGCATCGGGGATGTGTTTGGCCCACTGTCCCTGTGCCTGGCCGGCCTGCTGGGCATTGCCTTGCTGGTCCGCCGCCGGACATGACTGCGTGTGCAATCCCGCCCTACCTCGTACCGACATCCCATCGGGCTATCATCGCCTGATGCACGCTTTCTTCCGCCTCGGTGCACTGGCGCTGTCCCTGCTCGCTGGCGGCTGCGCCTCCGCCCCCGCCATCGCACCTGCCACCAGCGTGATCCTGGTGTCGGTGGATGGCCTGCGCCCCGTCGACGTCAACGCGGCGCAAATGCCCAACCTCGATGCACTGGGCAATGCCAACGTGCGTGCCGATGGCATGCAGCCGTCCTATCCGGCCCTCACCTTCCCCAACCACTACGCGCTGGTGACCGGCCTGCGCCCGGACCACAGCGGCATCGTGCACAACATGATGGCGGACGAAACACTGGGCCACTTCCGCACCAACAACCGCCGCGGCATGGACCAGCCCGGTTGGTGGAATGGCGTCCCGGTGTGGGCCAGCGCGGTGCGTGCGGGGCAGCCTGCGGCCGTGTTGTACTGGCCCGGCAACCAGGTGGAAGTGGCCGGCCGGCGCACATGGCAATGGCGTGCCTACCAGAAAAACACCCGCGCGAACGACAGCATCCGGCAGGTCCTGCAATGGCTGGATGCCGCGCCGGCCCTGCGCCCGCGCTTCATCGCCGTTTACCTGGACCAGGTGGACGAAGCCAGCCACACGCACGGCCCGGGCTCCGCACAGGCCGCAAGCGCCCGTCACGACGTGGATGCGGCGCTGGGCGACTTGGTCGCCGGCCTGCGACAACGCGGGCGGCTGGACGCGGTGAATCTGGTGGTCGTCTCCGACCACGGCTTCGACACCGTGCCGCCGGGGCAACTCCTGCCCACCGAAGCCATGGCACCCGCGGATGTGGCCACGGTGGTGAGCGATGGCCAGGTGGTCGAATTCACCCCGCGTCCGGGCAAGACCGCCGAGGCCGAGCAGCACCTGCTGGGGCGGCACGAACACTTCGCCTGCTGGCGCAAGCAGGCGTTGCCGGCGCACTGGCACTACGGCAGCAACCCGCGCATCCCGTCCATCGTGTGCCAGATGGATGCGGGTTGGGACGCCCTGGAACCGAGGAAATACGCGCTCCGCCAACAGGGCCCGGCCACCACGCGCGGCTCGCACGGGTTCGATCCGGCGCTGCCATCGATGCGCGCCACCTTCATCGCCGCCGGCCCCGCGTTTGTGCAGGGCGTGCGCTTGCCGGTGTTCGACAACGTCGACGTCTACCCGCTGTTGATGCGCCTGTTGCAGCTGCCGCCGGAACCCAACGACGGCGACATCGCACCGCTGCTGCCGGCGTTGCGCGTGCGCCCCTGAATCAGCAGCGCACGCGCATCGCCGCATGGGTGACGCGGTGGATCAGGCGCGCCGCCACCCGCGCGGTGACATTGTCGCGGTCCAGCGGCGGCGACAGTTCGGCCACGTCCATCAGCCGCAGCTTGCCGCTGGCGGCGATCACGTCCAGCAGCGGCTCCACCACTTCCATCGGCACCCCGCGTGCAGCCGGGGCGCTGACGCCCGGTGCCATCGCATGCGGCAGGCCGTCGATGTCGATGGTGAGATACACCACATCGACCTCGGCTAGTTTCGCCTTCAATTCGTCCAGCCGCGCCGGCAGCTCCCAAACGCCCAGTGCATCGTCGCAAACATAGTGCACGCCCAGTGCATCGGCGGTGTCGAACAACACCCGCGTGTTGGCCGCGGCGCTGATGCCATAGGCCAGGTACTGCAGCGGCAGGCCGATGCTGCGAGCGTGCTCGATGGCTTGCAGGAAAGGCGTCCCCGAACTGCCCTGCTCCTGCTTGCGCAAGTCGAAATGCGCGTCGATGTTGACGATGGCCACGCGCGGCCGCTGCAGCCCCAGCGATTGCGCCAGGCCTTGATAACTGGCGAAGGCGATTTCGTGGCCACCGCCCAGGCCCACCACGAAGTGACCGGCGTCCAGCAACGCGGCCATGGCGTCGGCATAGCGCGCCTGCGCACCCTCCAGGTCGCCATCGGTGCAGGCCACGGTGCCGGCGTCGTACAGCGGCACCTCGTCCAGCGTCGGCAGGTTGGACAGCATCCTGCGCAGTGCCGCCGGCCCTTCCGCAGCACCAACGCGACCATGGTTGCGGCGCACGCCTTCATCGCAGGCAAAGCCCAGCAACGCCACACCCGACGCGGCTCCGGCTTCCGGCGCGCGCACCCACTGGTGCCACCGCCGGGTGGAAGCATCCTCGGGTTGATCGACGCGCCCGCTCCAGCCATCCAGCCCACTGCCTGCCATGTTCACGCTCCTGCCTGTGCAGCGCGCATTGTAGCCAGCGCCGCCACGCATCCTGTCCTCACACTGCGCGCTTACAATCCGGACATGGACACGATCACTCGCTGGGACGGACTGCTGCTGGGCCCCTCGCTGGCCACGCTGGAGGGAGCCGCCGGTTACGGCACCATCGAAGATGGCGCACTGGCATGGAAGGACGGGCGGATTGCCTTTGTCGGCGCAGCCGCGCAACTGCCGGGCACGCCCACCGCATTGGCACACGAAGTGATCGAAGCGCGCGGCTGGGTCACCCCGGGGCTGGTCGATTGCCATACCCACGCGGTGTTCGCCGGCCACCGCGCCGCCGAATTCGAGATGCGGCTCAACGGTGCCAGCTACGAGCAGATCGCCCGGGCTGGCGGCGGCATCCTCTCCAGCGTGCGCGCGGTGCGTGCCACCAGCGAGGAACATCTGTTGCAGCAATCCATCCCGCGCGTGCATGCGCTGCTGCGCGACGGCGTCACCACGGTGGAGATCAAGTCCGGTTACGGGCTGGATTTCCCCAACGAACGCAAGCTGTTGCGGGTGGCGCGCCAGGCCGGGCAGCGACTGGGGCTGGATGTGCGCACCACCCTGCTGGCCGCGCACGCATTGCCACCCGAGTTCGCGGGGGATCCCGACGGCTACATCGACGCCGCCATCGGCTGGCTGCCGCAGTTGCATGCCGAAGGACTGGTGGACGCGGTGGACGCGTTCTGCGAGGGCATCGGTTTTTCCCCCGCGCAGACGCGGCGGATGTTCGCCGCCGCGCGCGCGCGCGACCTGCCGGTGAAACTGCACGCCGACCAACTCAGCGATCTCGGCGGCGCGGCGCTGGCGGCCGAATTCGACGGCCTGTCGGCCGATCATCTCGAGTACGCCAATGAAGACGGCGTGCGCGCGATGGCCGCGCATGGCACGGTGGCGGTGCTGCTGCCCGGGGCGTTCCACGTGTTGCGCGAGACGAAGCTGCCGCCGATCGACCTGCTGCGCGAGCACGGCGTGCCGATGGCGGTGGCCACCGACTGCAACCCCGGTACCGCGCCGCTGCTGTCGCTGCGGCAAGCGATGCAGCTGGCCTGCACGCATTTCCACCTGACCCCGGAGGAAGCCCTGCGCGGTGCCACCGTGCACGCCGCCCGCGCCCTGGGCCTGCACGATCGCGGCAGGTTGCGCGTGGGCATGCGCGCCGACATCGTGCACTGGCGCATCGACCATCCCGCCGAACTCTGCTATTGGTTGGGCGGCGACCTCGCCGAAGCCGTGCGGGTTGCCGGCACCCGTCTCGTCTGATTGCCCGGAGCCTTCACATGCGCCTGACCCTGCTTGCCACCTGCCTGCTGCTGGCCGGTTTCGCCCACGCCCAGGATGCCGCCACCCGGCTGGCCGATGACGCGGTGATCGTCGATACCCACATCGATGCCCCGACCGAGCTGCTGGACCACTGGGCAGACCTGGGTGGCGAGGTGAAGGGGCGCGAATTCGATTACGTGAAAGCCCGTCGCGGCGGGCTGGACGTGGCGTTCATGTCGATCTACACCTCTCCCGAGCAGGACGCCGCCGGCACCGCCTGGCAGACCGCCAACGCCATGATCGACGCGGTGGAAGCGCTGGCGCAGCGGCACCCCGGGAAATTCGCCCTGCTCACCTCCCCGCGCGACGTCGACCGCCTGCGCCAAGGGGGCCGCGTGCTGCTGCCGCTGGGCATGGAGAACGGCGCGCCGCTGGGCGATGACCTGGCCAACGTGCAGTTCTTCTTCGACCGCGGGGTGCGCTACATCACCCTGGCGCACAGCGCACCCAACCGCATCGCCGATTCCTCCTACTCCCCCGCCAAGACCTGGAACGGCCTGAGCCCGTTCGGCCGCCAGGTGGTGGCGGAGATGAACCGGGTCGGCATCATGGTGGATGTCTCGCACCTGGGTGACGCCTCGGCGCTGGAAGCCATCCGCATCAGCAAGGTGCCGGTGATCGCCAGCCATTCGGCCTTCCGCCACTTCACCCCCGGCTTCGAACGCAACATCAGCGACGCCATCGCCAAGGCGGTGGCCGCGTCCGGCGGCGTGGTGCAGGTGCCGTTCGGCACCATGTTCATCAGCCCGGAAAGCGCCGCCGACGGGCAGGCCTACTACGCCGCCCGGCAGGCGTTCGACCGCCGCAACGCCGAACTTCTGGCGCAGGGCCAGCCGGTGCTGGATCAGGCCGCGTTCCAGCGCGACTGGGCACCCAAACACCCGCCGCGCGGCAGCACGCTGGCGCAGGTGCTGGACGAAATCGACTACGGGGTGAAGCTGATCGGCATCGACCACGTCGGCATCGGCTCCGATTTCGATGGCGTGGGCGGCGAACTGGCCGAGGGCCTCAAGACGGTGGCCGATTACCCGCAGCTGGTGGCCGGGCTGCAACAGCGCGGCTACCGGGAGGCCGACATCCGCAAGCTGCTGGGTGGCAACCTGCTGCGCACCTGGCGGGCCATCGAGGCCGGGGCGCAACCGGCCCGCTGAGGGCCACCACAACGCGAAAGCCCCGCCGAGGCGGGGCTTTCGATGGCACCGGAACCCGTGGGATCAGGCGGCGGCTTTCTTGACCGCCTTCTTCGCCACGGCCTTGCCAGCGGCCTTCTTCGCCACCGGGGCGGCTGCGGCACCAGCGGCCTTGGTCACGGCCTTCGGTCGCGCATTGCCATAGCTGGCGTTGTAACGCTTGCCCTTGGCCGTCTTGCGGTCGCCCTTGCCCATCGTCGTACTCCTGGAATCGAATCGTTGTGAATGTGGATCGCGCCGCGCGCGAGGCCGGCGATTCTACCACGCCTCAGTGGACGCAGCGGACGCCGTGCCGGTGGCCATGCTGGTAGCCGTGGTTCAGCCGCAGGTTGACCAGATGCGCCAACCCCACCAGCGCACCGCCCGTGGTCATCACCAGCGCATGCGGCAACACCGAGTGATGCAAGGGGGCGTACAGGATCGCCGCCCACAACGCGGCCAGCCCCGGCACCAACAGCGCCAGCGCGCGCAGGATGCGGTGGCGGCGATAACTCCACGCCAGCACCGCCACCCCGAACAGACTGGCGAAGGTGATGAACACGGCTTCCACCCCGTCCCCCAGCCACAGTGCCACCCCGAACGCCGGCAATGCCGCGATCAGCAGCGGCAACACCGCGCAATGCAGCGCGCACACCAGCGAGCCGGTGGCACCGATGCGATCGAGCAATTGCAGGCGACGTGGCGACATGACCTTCGACCCGGGAACTTTCCGCAAGTGTAACTGTATAACATCACCTCTTCCACCCCACCGACGTTTCCGATGCGCGCTCCCCCTTGCCGCCGTACCCCCCTGTCCCTGTCCCTCGCACTGCTGCTACTGGCGCAGGCACATGCGCAGGAAGCCCCCCCGCCCGCCAGCGACGCGCGCCACCCTCCCGGCGGGCAGGACGCCGAGCACATCAAGGAAATCCATGGCCTGGTGGTGACCGGAAATGCCACGCGCGACACCGTCGCCACCCTCGCCAAGCCGACGGAAACCCTGTCCGGCGAGCGTCTTGACGAAGCACGCGCCGCCACCCTGGGCGACACCCTCGCCAGCCTGCCCGGCGTGCAAAGCACCAACTTCGGCCCCGCCGTGGGCCGGCCGATCCTGCGCGGCATGGAAGGCCCGCGCGTCAACGTCCTGACCGACGGCATGGCCACCCAGGATGTCTCCACCGTGAGCCAGGACCATGCCCCGGCGGTGGAACCCTTCCTGGCCGACCGCATCGACCTGCTGCGTGGCCCCGCCGCCCTGCTGTACGGCAGCGGCAGCATGGCCGGCGCGGTCAACCTAGCCGATGGCCGCATTCCCGAAGACGCCATCGACAACGGCTTCAGCGGCCGCGCCGAGACGCGCTTTTTCACCGGCAACCAGCACGGCACTACCAGCATGGCACGCATCGACGGCGGCACGGACCGCTACGCCCTGCACGCCGATGCGGTGTACCGGCACATGCCGGACATGCGCACGCCACTGGGCCGGCAATGGAACGCATGGATGCAGTCGCAGTCGGCCGCGCTGGGCGGCTCGCTGTTGGGGGACTGGGGCTATGCCGGCCTGTCGGCATCCCGGCTCGAAAATGCCTATGGCAACCCCGGCGAGCCCGATGTCCGCATCAAGCTGCGCCAGCAGCGGGTGGATGCCAAGGGTGCGCTGCGCGACCTGTGGGGAGACGGCAATGGCCTGCGTTTCGGGTTTTCCCACACCGGCTACCAACACACGGAATTCGAAGGCGACACGCCCGGCACCGTGTTCCGCAAGAACGCCAACGAAGGCCGGCTGGAAGCCAGCTTCGGCCATCCCGGCGGCTGGCAGGGCGTGTTGGGCATGCAGGCGGCACGCAGCGATTTCGCCGCCCTCGGCGAAGAGGCGTTCCTGCCCGCCACCCGTACCCGCAATGCCGCGGCTTTCGGGCTGGCACGCCGTACGCTGGGTGCGCTCCAACTGGACATGGGCGGGCGCATCGAGCACACCACCAGCACGCCGGCGAATGCCGCCAGCCACCACGCCACACCGGTCAGTGCGGCACTTGCCGGGAGCTGGGCGCTGAACGCGCACTGGAAACTGAGCGCGAACTTCGACCACGACGAGCGCGCACCCGGTGAGGAAGAGCTGTTCGCCAACGGCCCGCATATCGCCACCTTGGCCTATGAAGTGGGCAGCGCGCAGCTGCGCAAGGAAGCGGCCAACCAGTTCGAGCTGGGCCTGCATTTCCACTCCGGGCGGGTGGATGCCAAGCTGTCCGCGTATCGCAACCGCTATCGCGACTTCATCCACCTCGCCGACACCGGCACCACCTGGCATTGGGACGCGGAAGACCGCGACTTGCCGGTGCTGGCATGGGCGCAGCGTGACGCCCGGTTTCGCGGACTGGAAGCCGAAGTCAGCATGCATCTGGCCGAAAACGACAGCGGTGACTGGGATGTGCGTGTGTTTGGTGACCGCGTGCGCGCCACCTTCACCGATGGCAGCAATTTGCCGCGCATCGCACCGGCCCGCATCGGCAGCCAATTGCGCTGGAGCCACGCCGGCTGGCGGGCATCATTGGGGGCCACCCGTACCCAGCAGCAAGCCGATGTGGCGTTGAACGAAACTCCCACCGCCGGCTACACCTTGATGGATGCGCACCTCACCCGTCATTTCGATACCGGCAATCTGGGCTGGGAGGTGTTTGCCGATGGCAGCAACCTCACCCACCAACTCGCCCGCGTGCACACCTCGTTCCTCAAGGACGCGGTGGCCCTGCCGGGCCGCAGCGTGGCCTTCGGGGTGCGGGTGTTCTTCTGAGGCCTGCGCCCGACGCTCACGCGGCCTGTGCGCAGCGCGCGCACAGGCCATGCACTTCCAGCGTCTGCGCCTGCGGGGCAAAGCCCAGCGCGCGGGCGGCGGCATCCAGGGTGGCGACGATGCCGGCGTCCTCCAGTTCGGTCGCCGAGTGGCAGCGGTTGCAGATCAGGAACGGCACCGAATGCTGCGCGGCATTCGGATGGTGGCACGCCACGAAGGCGTTGATCGATTCCAGCTTGTGGATGAAGCCGTTGGCCAGCAGGAAGTCCAGCGCGCGGTACACCGTGGGCGGCGCGGCGCTGCCTTCGGCATCGCGCATCTGGTCCAGCAGGTCGTAGGCCTTGATCGGCCCGCGTGCCCGGGCGATCAGCTCCAGCACCCGCGTACGCGGTGCGGTGAGGCGCAGGCCACGATCACTGCACGCATGCTGCACCGCCCCCACGAACGCGGTGGCGTCGTGGACGTGGTGGTGCGGCTCGGTGCAAGCATGCGGCGCGCTCATGCGCGGATTATGCCGCCGAATCCCCACCCGGCAGCATGGCCAGCGCGGCGTCGATCCGCGCCAACGCCTCGTCGCGCCCGCACAGGTACACCGTCCAGCCGATGTCGGGGCTGACCACGCTGCCGGTGATCGCCACCCGCAGCGGCTGCGCGATCTTGCCCATGCCCAGCCCCAGCGCTTCGGCAGCGGCCTTCACCGCATCATGGATGAGCTCCGGCGTCCATTCCACCAGCGCCGCGAAACGCGCACGCACTTCGTCCAGCGGGCCACGGGCTTCGGGCTTGAACTGCTTGGCCACCGCCGCGTCGTCATACGCCGTCAACGGCTGGAACCACACGGCGGCTTTCTCCGCCATTTCCTTCAGCGTCTGTGCGCGCTCGCGCAGGGCAAGCACCAATTCTTCCGGCTTCGGCCCCTTGTCCAGGTCATAACCGGCGTGCCGCAGATGCCAGCGCAGGTGCCCGGCCACGGCTTCGGGGGCGTCGGTCTTCAAATACTGCTGGTTGAGCCAGCCCAGCTTGGCCGGGTCCATCCGTGCGGCCTTGGCGTTGACATCCGCCAAATCGAACAACGCCTGCATTTCCGCGACCGAGAAAATCTCCTGGTCGCCATGCGACCAGCCCAGCCGCGCCAGATAGTTGAGCAGCGCATGCGGCAAATACCCCATGTCGCGGTACTGCATCACGTCGGCCGCACCGGTGCGCTTGGACAGCTTGGCACCGTGTTCATCGAGGATCATCGGCAGGTGCGCGAAATGCGGCACCTTTGCGCCCAGCGCCCGGTAGATGTTGATCTGGCGCGGGGTGTTGTTGACGTGGTCGTCGCCGCGCACCACGTCGGTGATGCGCATGTCGATGTCGTCCACCACCACCGCGAAGTTGTAGGTGGCGTAGCCGTCGCTGCGGAAGATCACCAGGTCGTCCAGCTCGCTGTTGGCGATCTCGATGCGGCCCTTGACCTTGTCCTCCCAAGCCACCACGCCATCCACTGGATTCCTGAAACGGATGACCCGGTTCGGGTCGTCGCGCCAGCCCGCGTTGGCGTCGCGGTAGGCGCCGTTGTAGCGCGGCTTCTCGCCCGCGGCCGTCGCCGCCTCGCGCATCGCCTCGAGCTCTTCCTTGGTCTCGTAGGCGTAGTAGGCGTGGCCGGACGCGACCAGCTGCTCGGCGACTTCCCGGTAACGGTCGAGGCGGTGGGTCTGGTAGATCGGGCCCTCGTCGTAGTCCAGGCCCAGCCAGTCCATCGCCTGCAGGATGGCGTCGATGGCCGCCTGCGTGCTGCGCTCGCGGTCGGTGTCCTCGATGCGCAGGATGAACTGCCCGCCCTTGCGGCGCGCTTCCAGCCAGCAGTACAGCGCGGTGCGCGCGCCGCCGATGTGCAGGTAGCCGGTGGGGGACGGGGCGAAACGGGTGCGGACGGTCATGGGGTGCCACGGGGCTGTCGGTAGCCGGCGATTTTACCCCGACGCCCGCGGCGGGTCCGGGCGGGGTTCTACAATCGCGGGATGAGCACCCTGTTCGTGTCCGACCTGCACCTCGACCCCGACCGCCCGGAGATCACCGCGCTGTTCGGCCGCTTCCTCGACGGCGAGGCGCGTGGCGCCGACGCGCTGTACATCCTCGGCGACCTGTTCGAAGCCTGGGTGGGCGACGACGACCCTTCGGACGCCGGCGCGTTCGTCGCCGACCGCCTGCGCGCGCTCGCGGAATCAGGCGTCCCGACCTACTTCATCCGCGGCAACCGCGATTTCCTGCTCGGCGACGCTTATGCGGCGCGTGCCGGCATGACCCTGCTGGACGACCCCACCGTGGTCGACCTGTACGGCACCCCCACCCTGCTGCTGCACGGCGACCTGCTGTGCACCGACGACACCGTCTACCAGCAGTTCCGCGCGCAGACGCGCGACCCGCAGTGGCAGGCGCAGTTCCTCGCGCAGCCGCTGGCGGCGCGGCTGGCCTTCGCCGCGCAGGCCCGCGCGGCCAGCCAGGCCCGCTACGGCGAGCTGGTGGCCAAGGGCATGGCGGAAACCGTCGGCGACGTCGCATCGGCCACCGTGCAGGCGTGGTTCGAACGCTTCGGCGTCCGGCGCATGATCCACGGGCACACCCACCGCCCGGCGATCCACGATGAGGGCCACGGCCGCACCCGCATCGTGCTGGGCGACTGGTACGAGCAGGGCTCGGTGCTGCGGGTGGATGCGGGTGGGTTTGCGTTGGTGGCGCTGTAGGCCCCCCTCACACCAAGCCTCTCCTCCGCAGGCGGGGGAGAGGGGGCTGAAAGCGCCGCGCCCCAGTGCCACCGGGCCGTCCGCCTGAAAGTTTCAGTCGGCCGCGTCCAGCAAGCTCTCCAGCTCTTCCAGATCGAACCCCGCTTCCAGCCGCGCCTCGGTGTTGAACGGCTTGTGCAGCACGCCGCTGGCGTATTCGCGCAGCAGCGCGCGGAAGCGTGCGCGCGGTTCGATGCCGGTGCGTTCGCAGTGCCAGCGGTACCAGCGGCTGCCGGCGGCGACGTGGCCCACTTCCTCGCGCAGGATCAGCGCGAGGATGTCGGCGGTGGCGGCGTCGCCCAGCGAACGCAGCTTCACGATCATCCCCGGGGTGACGTCCAGCCCGCGCGCTTCCAGCACCCGCGGCACCAGCGCCATGCGGGCCAGGCCGTCGTGTGCGGTCTTCTCCGCCATCTCCCACAGGCCGTTGTGGGCGTCGAAATCGCCGTAGTCGTGGCCGAAGTCGCGCAGGCGTGCGCGCAGCAGGTTGAAGTGGCGCGCCTCGTCGTTCGACACCGAGACCCAGTCCGCATAGAACTCCGGCGGCATGCCGCGGAAGCGGTAGACCGCGTCCCAGGCCAGGTCCATCGCGTTGAACTCGATGTGCGCCACCGCGTGGATGAAGGCGGCGCGGCCCTCGTCGCTACCGAAGCCGCGGCGCGGCAGGTCGCGCGGGTGCACCAGC
The DNA here is from genome assembly GCF_041905325.1 of Thermomonas sp. Classification (GTDB taxonomy): domain Bacteria; phylum Pseudomonadota; class Gammaproteobacteria; order Xanthomonadales; family Xanthomonadaceae; genus Thermomonas. The sequence goes on from NZ_JAYRLK010000001.1 coordinate 309,791, forward strand.
GTCGGGCGCGCGGGCCGGCCCGGCATGCGGATCGGTTCGGGCGGCGGCGCGCCGTCGGGGATCGCCAGTTCGCCGCGCGCGAACGCGGCGGCCATCGCCAGCGTCAGCGCGGGCTTGTCGTCCGGCGTGGCGGCGTCGAGGCAGGCGCGGGCGGCGTCGAACAGGCTTTTCATTTCGACAACGACAGAGTCACAGGGCGCATGTCGGGGAAGCGTTTCAACCGAGCGAGTATCGGGGAGCGAATTGAAACGCTTCCCCGGCATGCGCCCGGCAAGAAACCGACGCCTACGACGCTCTCCGCTTCTTCTTCGCCTCGTCCGACCGCAGCTGCTGCAGCCGCTCGAAGTAGTCGGCGTCGATCCCGGTCACGTATTCGCCGTTGAAGCACGAGCTGTCGAACTTGCGGCCCGGGAACTTCGGTCCGGCAACGGCGGCTTCCAGGTCGGACAGGTCCTGATAGATCAGCCAGTCGCAGCCCAGCAGCTGTTCGATTTCCTTCTCGCTGCGGCCGTGCGCGACCAGTTCCTCGCGCGACGGCATGTCGATGCCGTACACGTTGGGATGGCGGACCGGCGGCGCTGCCGAGGCCAGATAAACCTTCTTGGCGCCGGCGTCGCGGGCCATCTGCACGATCTGCTGCGACGTGGTGCCGCGGACGATCGAATCATCCACCAGCAGCACCACGCGGTTGCGGAACTCCAGCGGGATCGGGTTGAGCTTGCGCTTCACCGACTTCGCGCGCTCGCCCTGCCCCGGCATGATGAAGGTGCGGCCGACGTAGCGGTTCTTGATGAAGCCCTCGCGGTACTTCACGCCCAGCGTGTTGGCGATCTCCAGCGCGGAATCGCGGCTGGTGTCCGGGATCGGGATCACCACGTCGATGTCGTGGTCGGGCCGCTCGCGCAGGATCTTCTCGCCCAGCGTCACGCCCATGCGCATGCGCGCCTTGTGCACCGAGATTTCCTCGATCATCGAGTCCGGGCGCGCGAAGTACACGTACTCGAAGATGCAGGTGGCATGCGACGCGGCGGGCGCGCATTGGCGGGCGTGCAGCTGCCCTTCGTCGGTGATGACGATGCCCTCGCCCGGCGCGACGTCGCGCACGCGCTCGAAGCCCAGCACGTCCAGCGCCACCGATTCGGAGGCAACGATGTACTCGTCGCCACCCGCGCCGCTGCGCTTGCCCAGCACCAGCGGGCGGATGCCGTGCGGGTCGCGGAACGCGACCAGCCCCAGCCCCAGCACCGCGCAGACCACCGCGTAGCCGCCCTTGGCGCGGCGGTTCACGCCTTCCAGCGCGGCGAACACGGCGTCCGGCGTCAGCACCCTCTGGGTGTCCAGTTCGTGTGCGAACACATTGAGCAGGACTTCCGAGTCGGAGCCGGTGTTGACGTTGCGGCGGTCCTGTTCGAACACCTCGCGGCGCAGCGCCTCGGTGTTGATCAGATTGCCGTTGTGCGCCAGCGCGATGCCGAACGGCGAGTTGACGTAGAACGGTTGCGCCTCGTCGCTGCCTTCGCTGCCGGCGGTGGGGTAACGGCAATGCGCGATGCCGGTGTTGCCTTCCAACAGGGCCATCGCCTTGGCGTCGAACACGTCGCGCACCAGCCCGTTGCCGCGATGCACGCGCAACCGCGTACCGTGCGCGGTGGCGATGCCGGCGGCGTCCTGGCCGCGGTGCTGGAGCACGGTCAGGCCGTCATACAACAGCCCGGCCACTTCACTGTGGCCGACGATTCCGAGAATGCCGCACATGGGGAATGTTCCTGTGGAATTTGCGAATCAGGGGTGCGGACGCACCATGCCGTCCTTGCCCGCGTCCTTGAGTTTGGCCTTCAGCGCATCGGCCTCGGCGCGAGTCAGTACCGGCCCCACGCGCACGCGGGTCAGCGCGCCATGCGGGCCGGGAACGGTATCCGTGAACGCGTTGAACCCGGCCTTGCGCAGCGCATCACGCTGGGCAGTGGCATCGGTGGAAGAGGCGAAAGCCCCGATCTGCACCACGAAGCCGGTTCCGGCTGGATTGGCCGGCTTGGCCGGCGGCGGCTCGGCCTTGGGCATCTCCGGCTTGCCGGCCGCGGCGGGCTTGGCCGGCTCCGGTTTAGCGGCCGGCGGCACGGCGGGCTTGACCGGCTCCGGCTTGCTGGCCACCACCGGCTTGGCCGGTTCCGGCTTCGCTTCGGGCTTCGCTTCGGGCTTGGGCTCCGGCTTTGCCGGCACCGCCGCAACCGTTGCAGGCTCGGCGGCCACCGCCGCATCCAGCGTCACCACCTTGGCCACCACGTCGCCACGCACTTGCCCGGCGCGCAGGCGCGCGGACTCGGCGGTGGCCTGGTCGGCAAACGGCCCGATGCGCACCCGCTGGGCCTGCCGGCTGCCCAACGTGACGGCTTCGCGATACCCGGGCAAGCCGCTGGCACGCAGCGCGGCAAGGACCTTGTCGGCATCGGCCTCATTGGCGTAATTGCCGAAACTCACCGCAAAACCGCCTGCCGCCACCGCCGCGAGGGAAGCGCTGGCAGGGTCCGCCGAGGCGGCCGTCGGTGGACTTGCGGGCGCGGCATCCGGCAACGTGCCGGGCATGCCGGACACGCCATTGGCCGGTGCGGCGGCGGGTGCGGCCAGCGGCAAATCCTGGGTCACCATGCCATCGGCCGATTTCGGCTCCGCCGGCACCCGCAGGGACACGTCGGACACGCCGCTGTCCGGGGCGGGACCCTTGACCAGCATCGGCAGGAAGATCACGCCCAGTGCAATCAGCACGACCGCGCCGATCAGGCGCTGTTTCAGCGAAGCATCCATCGGGATTCCGTGGTGAAGGGCGCGGTGGGAGGGCGAATTATACCGGCGCGCGCGCCGCGGTCAGCCGGCGGCGTTCAGGTAGACCAGAGCTTGCGCGGCGGCATGGAACGAACCGAACACCAGCACCCGCCCACCGGCACCGGCGGCGGCCAGGGCGGCCGTCAATGCCGTTGCCACGTCGGCATGGCAACGGGCACCCTCGGCGGCGGTGCCGCGCAGGCGCTGCGCCAGTACCGCCACGTCGGTGCCGCGTTGGCCCGCGCCCAGCGACCCCGCCAGTTGCCAGGCGTCCACGCCGGCCGCCAGTGCCGCTACCACCCCGGGGGCGTCCTTGTCGGCCAAAGCGGCATACACCGCCTGGGTGGGCCGGCGCGGCTGCGCGTGCAACCACTCGGCCAGGGCACGCGCGGCCTGCGGGTTGTGGCCCACGTCCACCAACACTTCCACGCCATCGCGTTCGAAGCGCTGCAAGCGGCCCAGCACCAGCGCATTGGCCACGCCCTCCTCGATCGCGCCCCGCTCGATGCGCAGCTTGAGTGCGCGCAACGCAGCGATGGCGCAGGCGGCGTTGCGCAATTGCACCGGCGCCGCCAATGCCAGCATCGGCATCGGCAATTCGATCGAATACCCCACTTCGCGCCAGCGCCAGTGCTGCGCATCGATGGGCTCCGCGAAGAAATCATTGGCGATCCGCCACGCCGGCGCACCGATGGCATAGGCATGGCGCAACACGCTGGCGGGCGGATCGTCGTCGCCCAGCACCAGTGGCTTGAACGGACGGGCGATGCCGGCTTTTTCCCGCCCGATCGCTTCGATGTCATGACCCAGCCAGTCCTGGTGGTCCAGGTCGACGGTGGTGATGATGGCGGCGTCGGCGTCGACGATGTTCACCGCGTCCAGCCGCCCGCCCAGGCCCACTTCCAGTACCGCCAGGTCCAGCTGCGCGCGCTCGAACAACCACAACGCGCACAGCGTGCCGTATTCGAAATAGGTCAGCGGGGTGTCGCCGCGCGCGGCCTCCACCGCCTCGAAGCCTTCGACCAGCGCGGGGTCGTCCGCCTCCACGCCATCGATGTGCACGCGCTCGTTGTAGCGATGCAGGTGCGGCGAGGTGTAGGCACCCACCCGCAGCCCCTGCGCGCGGGCGATCGCCTCGACGAAGGCCACCGTGGCGCCTTTGCCGTTGGTGCCGCCCACCGTGACCACGCGCTGCGCCGGTCGCCCCAGCCGCATGCGCCCGGCCACCGCGCGCACGCGCTCGAGGCCCAAGGCGATGGCGGCGGGATGCTGGGCCTCGATGAAGGCCAGCCAATCGGAAAGCGTTCGCGTCATCGACATAGTGTGCCGCCTACAGCGCCCGATGTTTGGCCTCGCCGAAGAACGGCGTGTGATGCGCGCAGTCGTTCAGGCGCACCACTTCCAGCGCATCCACGTCATCGCCTTCGAGCAGGTTCAGCGTGGTCGGTGCTTGCCGGAAGGTCCACAGCCTGGCCAGCGGCAAGCCGAGGATGCGCGCCAGCAGCACGCGGTTGACGGCATCGTGGGCCACCACCAGCAGGGTATCGTCCGCGCCCAGGCCGGCGCAGGCCCGCGCCAGTGCCGACCAGGCGCGCTCCAGTACCATCTGCAGCGACTCGCCACCCGGCATCAGCACCGACTCGGGGGCATCCCGCCAGGCTTGCAGGCGCAGCGGGTCGCGCTGGGCGATCTCGCTGGCCAGCAGGCCTTCCCATTCGCCGTGGGCGATTTCCAGCAGGCCCGCATCGAAGCCCAGCATCGGCACGCGAGCCTCGCCCAGCGCCAATTGCGCGGTACGGGTGGCGCGCGCCAGCGGCGAGGCCACCGCGCGGTCGATGCGCACACCCTGCAAGCGTTGGCCCAGTGCCGCCGCCTGTGCCAGCCCGACGTCCGACAGCGGGATGTCCACCTGGCCCTGGTAGCGCCCCTCGGCATTCCACGGTGTTTCGCCGTGACGGGCAAGCAGGATCTTCATGCGCGGCAGCCTCGATTGGTGCGGCGCACAAGCCTAGCAGAGCCCGACCGGTGCTGCGTCTTCACTCCGCCGGCAACTGCATTTCCTGCAGCAGGTTCCGGGCCGGGTAGACCTTGGCCAGCAGCCAGCGCAGGTAGCGCATGTCCACGTGGATCGCGCGCTTGTAGCGCGGGTCGTACATCCAGCTGGCACTGACCGCTTCCCAGTTGGAATCGAAGTTCAAGCCGATCAGCTTGCCCTGCGCGTCCAGCACCGGCGAGCCGGAATTGCCACCGGTGGTATCGAGGTTGGTCAGGAAATCCACCGTCTGGGTGCGCAGCTCCGGGTCGGCGGTACTGCCGAAATCCCCCTTGGCAATGGCCTCCAGCAACGGCTTGGGCGCATTGAACGGCACCACGCCGGTGTGCTTTTCGACAATGCCGGCCACCGTGGTGAGCGGGCGATAGTCCACGCCATCGCGCGCCGACAGCGGGCTGACCTTGCCGAAGCTCACCCGCAAGGTGGAATTGGCATCCGGGTACACCGCCTTGCCCTGCGACGTGCGATAGGCAATCAAGGCCTGCATGTACGCCGGCCGCAGGCGCAGCAATTCACCGGCACGCTGCTTGGCTTCGGCCTCCAGCCGCAGCAGCGCCGGCTGCAGGGTGGCGGCGGCCCTCAGCAAGCTGTCGTCGGACGCAGCCAACGCGGCGGCATCCTGCTGCATCGCCGCCAGCCGCACGGCCTCGTCACCCAGCCGGGTGCCCGCGTACAGGGCCTCCAGCCGCTGCGCCGCCTCGGCCTCGCTGGCACCGAACACGGCATCGAACTCGGCCACCCGTTGCGCCTGCGGCAACGCGTAATAGCGCTGCAACGCGTAACGCAGGGTGGCCTTTTCCACGTCCGCATCAAAGCGCCGCTGCAACTGCTTCAGGCCGCCGGCGATCATCGCCTCGTCGCGCTGCTGGTAGCCGCTTTCACGCTGGGCGTCGGGCTTGCCGCGCTCCAGCGCCAGCCGTTGCAGTTGCACCGCCGCACCCAGCAAGCCCGGACGCAGGAAGGGCAGCACCAGGTCACGCGCACGGTTGGCTTCGCCGGCATCCAGTTGCTGCTGCAAGGCGCGGATGCCGGCCTGTTCGGCCTTGGTGCCCGGCTGCTTGCCCAGCCACGCCAGCATCGCCTTTTCGTCTTCGCCGCGCACGCGGATGGCATCGCTGCGGCGCAAGCCTTCCAGCTCGCCCTGCGCGCGCTTGAGGTTGTTCTTCAGCGAGGCCACGGTGGAGGCATACAGCACCACCTTGTCGGGGTGCCCGGCGGTCGCCTTGTCGATGGCCTGGATCATGCCGTCGAGCAACGCCACCCGGTTCGGCAGCAGCCAGTCGATCTGACTGGCGAATTCCGACGCGGTGCGATGCCGGAACGTCACCCCCGGGTAGCCGGCGATCATCGCGAAATCCCCCGCCTTCACCGGCGCGGTGGACACCGACAGGTGCGCCGGTGGCTGGTAGGGCACGTTGTCCTTCGCATAGGGCGCGGGCTTGCCGTCCTTGCCGACGTAAGCGCGATAGAAACTGAAGTCGCCGACATGGCGCGGCCACACGAAATTGTCGATCTCGTCGCCGTAGTTGCCGATCGACACCGGCGGTGCATACACCAGCCGCACGTCCTTCAATTCCAGTTGCTTGATCAGGTAGAACTCGCTGCCGTAGTACATGTCGGCCACGCTGCAACGGTGCCCAGCATCGGCCTCGCACTGCGCCACCGCCGCTTTCTTCGCCGCATCCACCGCATCGAAATACGCGCGCCCGGTCTTGCCCCTGGCATCGGCGAGGATGCGGTCGGTGATCTTGTCGAAGCCCACCGTCACGTAGATCCGTGCCGCCGGCCCGGCGGAGACTTCCTCGGCCGGCGTGCGGGCGATGAAGCCGTTTTCGATGAGGTTGTTCTCCGGGGTGGAGTTGAGCTGGATCGCCCCCATCGCGCAATGGTGGTTGGTCACCACCAGCCCCTGCGCGGAGACGAAGCTGGCGGTGCAACCGCCCAGCGACACCACCGCCGCCAGCGGCGCACGGGTAACGTCGGCAAGCGCGGCGGGGTCGCCTTCGAAGCCCGCCCCCCGCAAGGCGTTCGAAAGCTGCGGCAATTGCGCGGGCATCCACATGCCTTCGTCGGCCTGCGCCGCGCCGGCGGCAAGGGTCAGGGCCAGCGAGGCGGCCAGGGTACGGATTCGCATCATCGAAACTCCATGCACGGCAAACGGCTATTACACCATCCCGCAGGTCCGCCGACGCGTGACCATGGTCAGGGCCGGGGCCGGGACACGCACGCCACCGGCCTGCACGGGCACCGCTCAGTCCACTGCCACCCGGTTGCGGCCACCCTGTTTCGCGCGGTACAGGGCGGCATCGGCGGCCGCCATCAGGGCCTGCCCATCGGCATCCGTCTGCGGCACCCGGGTGCACACCCCCACGCTGATGGTCACGCAATTCGCCACCGGCGACTGCACATGCGGCTCGCCCAGCGCCTGCACGCTTTCGCGCAGCCGTTCGGCAATCGCACTGGCCATGGCGGCACCGATGCCGCTGGCCAGCATGATGAATTCCTCGCCGCCATAGCGGGCGAACACGTCGGTGGCCGCGCGCATCTGCGTCATCAGTGCCGCAGCCACGCGCTTGAGCACGCGGTCGCCTTCCAGGTGGCCGTAGTGGTCGTTGTATTGCTTGAAATAATCGATGTCGATCATGAACAGCGACAGCGGTTCATGACTGCGGCGGACGCGCTGCAACGCCAGCACGAAGCTTTCGTCGAAGAAGCGACGGTTGTGGATGCGGGTCAGGTCGTCGGTGACCACTTGCCGCTTCAATGCTTCGGAATGCGACAGCAGGATCCGTTCGCGCCGGATCGAATGGCTGGCATCGCTGACCTGGATCAGGCAGGCGCGGTTGCCGTCCATCGCCGCGACCGGCGTCATCACCACCGATTGCACCATCCTTGCCGGTGCCGCGTCGCCAGTGCCGGCAGGCTCCTGGAACAGCGGCAGCGGGGAACGATGCAGGGCGCTCGACAGCACCGCCGGCAGTCCGTATTCGATGACGTGACCCAGCCGCAGCCGGAACCCCGCCGGCAGTGGTTGCGGGAACAACGCCATGAAATCGGCATGGAGTGCGCGCCCGGCCTCGATGCCGCTGTGGCGCGCCATCCAGCGGTTCCACAACCGGACCTTGAGATCCGCATCCACCACCGCCAGCCCGAAGGCCAAGCTGTCGAACACGACATCGGCGGACACGGCCCCGGGCACCGCCTCGTTCATGCGATGCCACTGAGATAGCGCTGGATGTGCGACACCAGCTTGTTGAGGGATGTCGAGCTGAGCAGGAAGATCAGCCGCCCCGACGCATGGTGCTTCTCGATCAACAGATCGATGTGCAGCACCAGCACGTAGGTGTCGTCCTGCTCACCGGCGGCAAGCCGGGCGGAGATTTCCCGCGGCGACGACACCGCATAGGTCGGCAGGGAGCTGTTCAGGGTGATCCCCAGCATGTCGGCCATCGCCGACAGGCAGGCGTTGAGGATGATGTTGCCCAGCTCGCTCATGGCCTCCTGCTCGAACTCGGCCAGGTCCTCCAGGCTGATCTGCGACCCCATCATGTCGCGCACGATGCCCAGCGCGTGATCTTCGGCGAACAGCAGCACCGCCTCGGCATCGAACGGGCCGTCGAACACCTGGCTGACTGCCGCGAAGCGCGCATTGGCCATCGCCAGCACGCGCTCGTCGATCGCACGCGCACGCAGCACCTCGAGCGCGGGCACGGTCAGGCGCACCTCGTCGCCGACGATTTCCGACAGACTCAGCGCAGCGCGCCCGGCACCGACGTTGAAGATCTCGGTGAGCGCATCGATTTCGATGTCGGTCAGTACGGCCACGGCCTACCCCATGAAGTACTGCAACGCCTGCGCGATCGACTTTTCGGTCACCGGCTTGGGCACGAACACCGCCCCCAGTTGCTGCGCGCGGCCCTGCACGGCCTCCTGGATGTTGGCGGTGAAGATGGCGATGCGCACCTGCGGGTGCGCTTGCAGGATCGCGGCGGCGGCATCGGTGCCCAGCATCCCGGGCATGTTGACGTCCATCGTGCAGTAGTCGGGCACGCCGCGACCGACCTGCGCGATCGCCTCCTCGCCGGTACCTGCCTCGATCACCTGCCACTGCGGGCACGCTTCGAGGATGTGCGCCTTGATCACCATCCGCGACACCTTGCTGTCATCGACGACCAGCAACGTCTTGCGGGAATCCGACTGGATGGTCATGTACAAACATCTCCCTGTCTCTGCGGCTGCCTGCAACCCTGCCTTTACGGCCTTTCCACGCATTCCTGAAGCCCGTGGGCGACGCATCCGTCGTTCCTCATCGTCTTCCATGTGAACGCAGGTCCGTGGAAACCCCGGACGGGCACGTGGGTTCAGCCGCTATAATCACCTCCGGTTTCCCTGCATGTTCCCGGCCAATGACACAGACGATGAAGGCGCTGGTCAAGCGCGAAGCCGCCAAGGGCATCTGGATGGAGCAGGTGCCGGTGCCGGCACCCGGCCCCAACGAGGTCCTGATCAAGCTGGAAAAGACCGCGATCTGCGGCACCGACCTGCACATCTACCTGTGGGACGACTGGAGCCAGCGCACCATCCAGCCGGGGCTGACCATCGGCCACGAGTTCGTCGGCCGCATCGTGCAGCTGGGCTCGGCCGTGACCGGCTACGAGCTTGGCCAGCGCGTCTCGGCGGAGGGGCACATCGTCTGCGGCCATTGCCGCAACTGCCGCGGCGGGCGTCCGCACCTGTGCCCGAACACGGTGGGCATCGGCGTGAACCGCAACGGCGCGTTCGCCGAATACATGACCATGCCGGCCAGCAACCTGTGGCCGATCCCGGACCAGATCCCGTCCGAGCTGGCCGCGTTCTTCGATCCCTACGGCAACGCCGCGCACTGCGCGCTGGAGTTCGACGTGATCGGCGAGGACGTGCTGATCACCGGCGCCGGCCCGATCGGGATCATTGCCGCGGGCATCTGCAAGCACATCGGCGCGCGCAACGTCGTGGTCACCGACGTCAACGACTTCCGCCTCAAGCTGGCTGCGGACATGGGCGCCACCCGGGTGGTGAACGTGTCCAACACCTCGCTGAAGGACGTGATGGCCGACCTGCACATGGAAGGCTTCGACGTGGGCCTGGAGATGAGCGGCAACCCGCGCGCCTTCAACGACATGCTGGACTGCATGTACCACGGCGGCAAGATCGCGATGCTCGGCATCATGCCCAAGGGCGCGGGCTGCGACTGGGACAAGATCATCTTCAAGGGCCTGACCGTGCAGGGCATCTACGGCCGCAAGATGTACGAGACCTGGTACAAGATGACCCAGCTGGTGCTGTCCGGCTTCCCGCTGGGCAAGGTGCTGACCCACCAGCTGCCGATCGACGAGTTCCAGAAGGGTTTCGACCTGATGGAACAGGGCAAGGCCGGCAAGGTGGTACTGAGCTGGCTGTGACCGCAGCCCCTGGTGGGCACGAAAAAGGCGCCGGACGGCGCCTTTTTCGCATGCACGGCCGGGCCTGGCTCAGTGCGACCCGAACGACACGGTCAACAGCAGGCGGTTGTCGGCCAGGTTGCCGAAACTGCGCCGGCCGGCACCGTCGGTGCCGTAATAGCCCAGCGCCACGTCGGCGATGCCGATGGTCTTGCTGACGCTCACGTTCCAGTCGGTGTAGTCCTCCGCACCCACCGCCAGGTTGTCGTTGAAGGCGGTGCGGCCGATGTTGGCGGACAGGCTGAAGTCCTTCGGCAAAGGCCATTCCGCACCCGCCCCGTAATACATCGCGGTGGTGCCGGTGTTCCAGATGTCGTTGCTGTAGCCCAGCACCAGCTTCCAGCGCTCGTCGATGGTGGCGGTCGTCACCAGCTCGTTGTAGGCCAGGTCGCTGCCACCGGGGTAGTTGTAGTGGCTCAACAGCACATCCAGCGCCACCTTGTCACCGAGGCTGTGGCCGTAGCCGACGAACAGGTCGGCCTCGGTGTGCGGGCTGCCGGGGCCGAAATCGACGCCGGACAGGAACGTGCCCGCGTAAAACCCCGCCGGTGCCGTCCAGGTCAACGTGGCCTGCGCGGTGGGTTTTTCATTGGTCTGGGAAACGCCGCGGAACAGGTAGTCCGATACCAGGCTCGCGTTCCAGCTCAGCGACGACCCCGGCTCGTCTTCCGCGCTGGCAGGAAAGGACGCCGCAAGCAGCACCAGCACGCCTGCGGCCCAGATACCCGTTTTTTTGCCCATGTCGATTCCCTTGGTGAAATGTGAGTGCGCCGTAATGCATGCCCAGAGTGCTGTACCGCCTGCCCGCAGGGCAAGAGCAGGGGGCCATGCCGCCCCCCCCTGGGACTACTCCCCTATCGGGCCGCAGTCTAAAATCTTGAGTCTCCCCTGCCTCCAGGCCCGCCATGACCGCCACCGCGCCGACTTCCCCCCTGACCCAACGCTATGTCGAGGAGCTGGCCGCCATCCGTGCGCAGGGCCTGTTCAAATCCGAGCGCATCATCACCAGCCCGCAATCGGCCGAAATCACCCTGGCCGATGGCCGCAGCGTGCTGAACTTCTGCGCCAACAACTACCTGGGCCTGGCCGACCACCCGGACATCATCGCCGCCGCCAAGGACGCGCTGGACAGCCACGGTTTCGGCATGGCCTCGGTGCGTTTCATCTGCGGCACGCAGGACCTGCACAAGCAGCTGGAGCAGACCATCTCGGCGTTCTTCGGCAAGCAGGACACCATCCTGTACGCCGCCTGCTTCGATGCCAACGGCGGCCTGTTCGAGCCACTGCTGGACGAGACCGACGCGATCATTTCCGATGCCCTCAACCACGCCTCCATCATCGACGGCGTGCGCCTGTGCAAGGCCAAGCGCTACCGCTACGCCAACTGCGACATGGCCGATCTTGAAACCCAGCTCAAGCAAGCCAGGGCCGACGGCGCGCGCACCATCCTGATCACCACCGACGGCGTGTTCTCGATGGACGGCTTCATCGCCCCGCTGGATGACATCACCGCACTGGCGGCGAAGTACGGGGCGCTGGTACACATCGACGAATGCCACGCCACCGGCTTCCTGGGCGACAGCGGCCGCGGCAGCGCCGAAGTCAAAGGCGTGCTGGACAAGATCGACATCATCACCGGCACCCTCGGCAAGGCGATGGGCGGCGCGCTGGGCGGCTTCACCACCGGCCGCAGCGAAGTGATCGAAATGCTGCGCCAGCGCTCGCGGCCCTACCTGTTCTCCAACTCGCTGCCGCCGCACGTGGCCGCCGCCGGCACCAAGGCGTTCGAAATGCTGTCCTCGGCCGGCGAGCTGCGCGCGCGGCTGCGCGAAAACACCGCGTATTTCCGCGAACGCATGACTGCTGCCGGCTTCGACATCAAGCCCGGCGTGCATCCAATCTGCCCGGTGATGCTGTACGACGCGCCGCTGGCGCAGCGCTTCGCCGAACGCCTGCTGGAAGAAGGCATCTACGCCATCGGTTTCTTCTTCCCGGTGGTGGCCAAGGGCCAGGCGCGCATCCGCACCCAGATGAGCGCGGCGCATACCCGCCAGCACCTCGACCGCGCCATCGATGCCTTCATCCGCATCGGTCGCGAGCTGGGCGTCATCGGCGCCTGAATCGGGATTTGCGCGTGACCGGGTGGTCGCGCTGCACCGTCCGGCGTGCCTTTTCAGTCGTGGCCGCAGGCTGTACCTGCCCGCGTGCCACCCGGATGCCATTGGCCCGCATCCAGGCATCGAACTGGTCTGCGGTCATGGTCTGGCCATCGCGCTGCATCAGGAACCGATAACTGCCGCGCGCATCCCGGCCTGTGGCCGGCTGCACCGGCAGGGACACGGCCGGTGCCGATGCGGCCACTCGTGTTCCGGAGGATGCGCAGCCGGCCAGCACGGCCAGGCATCCCAGCAATGTTGCAACCCGGATCAAGCTCGGCATTTCAGTCCACCTCCTGCATGGCTTGCTGCAACAACCCGATTTCCGCATCCGTCAACGTGCGCCATTGCCCTTTCGGCAGATCGCCCAGAGCCAGCGGGCCGATCGCCACCCGCACCAGCCGCAGCACGCCGATGCCAAACGCTGCCAGCAAACGGCGGATCTGGCGGTTGCGCCCCTCGTCCAGCACGATTTCCAGCCACGCATGCTTGGCCCCCTGCCGCAACAGGGTGGCCGACACCACGCGCAACCACTCGTCCTCGACCTGCACGCCCGCCCGCAGCGCCGCCAACCGTTCTGCATCGGGCAGGCAGTCCACCTGCACGTGGTAGGTCTTGCCGGGCCCGGTGGCGGGATCGGTGATGCGCGCGGCCCACGCCGGGTCATTGCTGAACAGCAACAGGCCCTCGCTGGCCTTGTCCAGCCGGCCCACCGGCGCGATCCATCCCAATCCCGCGCCGTCGAAGCAGCGGTACACGGTGTCGCGCCCGTGCTCGTCATGGGCGGTGGTGACCAGCCCGCGCGGCTTGTTGAGCATCAGGTAGCGCGCGTCGACTGCGGCGACAGGCATATCGTCGATGGTGATGCGCGCCGCATGCAGGTCGGCGGGGCATTCCGGGTCACGCACGATGCGTCCGTCCAGGCGCACGCGCCCGGCGCGTATCCACGCCTCCGCCTCGCGACGCGAGCACAGGCCCCGCTTGGAAAGAATGCGCGCCAGCCCGTGGCGCGCGCTCACTTGTCCGGTTGCGCCGGGGCCGCCGGATCCTTGCGACCAACCACGCGCACGCCGCGCGCCTTCATCCACGCATCGAATTCGTCGGCGGTCATGCGCTTGCCGTTCTGGGTCATGTTGAAGCGCCAGGGCGTGTTGTCGTATGCCGTCTGCGGCTTGTAGGCCGCCGGATCGACGGCACCGGCCGCCAGCGCTGCCGGCCTGGCCACGGCGCGACAACCGTCGATGCGGATGCGCGCCAGCACGTTGTCCACCGACAGGGCCTCGTCGAAGGATTGCACCAGCACTCCGCTGGCACCCCCAAGCTGGGTGGTGGATGGCGTGAACTCGATCGCCACCGTCGACACCACCGACATGCGGACCGGCGTGGCCGCAAGCACGCCGGACTGGCAGGCATCGCCCCCCGCCCGTGCCAACAGCGGCATCGCCAACATCAACATGGCCCCGGCAACACGGCTTGCGGACAACATGACACCCCTCCCGACGAATGCGCACAGTGTAGGTGCGCCCGCCGGCAACGGCAATCGACGCCGGCATGACGCCGGGGGCCGCCGCCCGGCTTGTTGCGCAACCGCGACCGCTGCCTTCGCCGGAAACGACAACGCCGGCACGCAGCCGGCGTTGCTGTTCGCACCGTTGCCCGAAGGCAACGGCCCGGGCGCGTTCCTCAGCCCTGCCACTGCCCCAGCGCCGCCAGGCCGTTGGCCTTGGCACGCTCGAACACGGTCTGCTGGGCCTTGGCGTAGTTGCCGGTCATGTCGGCAGCCCACAGCTTCAGTGCGGCCTGCTGCATGGCGCGGCCATAGCTGAAGCTCAGCGGCCACGGGTTCGGGCCCATCTGGTTCATGGCGTTCAGGTGCGCGGTGGCGTCCTGGTCGCTCTGCCCACCCGACAGGAACACGATGCCCGGCAGGATCGCCGGCACCGCCGACTTCAGGCACATCAGGGTGGACTCGGCCACTTCCTCGACGCTGGCCTGCTCCTCGCAATTCTTGCCCGACACCACCATCGATGCCTTGAGGATGGTGCCTTCCAGCATCACGCTGTTGTTGTACAGCGCATCGAACAGCGAGCGCAGCACCACTTCGGTCACTTCGAAGCAGGTGCCGATGTCGTGGTCGCCGTCCATCAACACTTCCGGCTCGACCATCGGCACCAGGCCCTGCTCCTGGCACAGCGCCGCATAGCGCGCCAGCGCATGGCTGTTGGCCTCGATGCAGGTGCCGGACGGGATGTCCTCGCCGATGTTGATTACCGCGCGCCACTTGGCGAAGCGCGCACCGAGCTTGTAGTACTCCTTCAGGCGGTCGCGCAGGCCGTCCAGCCCTTCGGTGACCACCTCGCCGGGGAAGCCGGCCAGCGCCACCGGGCCCTTGTCCACCTTGATGCCGGGGATCATGCCGTGGTCCAGCATGTACTGGGCGAACGGCACGCCGTCACGGGTGGACTGGCGCAGGGTTTCGTCGAACAGGATCGCGCCCGACAGGTACTGGTTGGCATTCGGTGCGGTGAGCAGCAACTCGCGATAGGCGCGGCGGTTCTCCTCGGTGCACTCGATGCCCACGCCATCGAAGCGCTTCTTGCAGGTGGCGGAGGATTCGTCGATGGCGATGATGCCCTTGCCCGGGGCAACCATGGCGCGGGCGGTTTCGGCGAGTTGTTCGATGCTCATGGCGTGCGGCTCGGCTGGCGGAGGGAATCCGCGCATTATAGCCGGCCCGCCGACCGCCTTCCCGGCCGCAACCGCCGGCGAACGCAGGCCGGACGGGGGATCCGATGATGCGCGCGCGACGCTACAACTCTCCCAGCCCGGTCGCGTGCCCGTCGGTGCCGATTTCCAGCAGGCGCAGGGTGTTGGTGGCGCCCTTGGTTTCCATGTGCTCGCCGCTGGTGAACACCACGCGGTCGCCGGGAGCCAGCAGGCCGGCCTCCACCAGCAGGCGAATGCTGCCGCGTGCAGCCTGGCGCGGGGTCTGGCCGCGGCTGTCGTAGTCCATCGGGAACACGTCGCGCATCAGTGCCATGCGGCGGCGCGCGTTGGCATGGTGGGAGAAGGCGTAGATCGGCACCGCACTGCGGAACCGCGACAGGTAGCGGGCGGTGCCGCCGGATTCGGTCATCGCCACCACCGCGCGCACGCCGACGTGCTCGCACAGGAACATGGTGGCCATGGCGATGGCCTGGTCGGCACGCGCCAGGCCGCGCCGCGCCTGCTCGAAGTCGGTGTCGGCTTCGAATTGCTTTTCCGCGCCCATGCAGATGCGCGCCATCGCTTCCACCGCGCGCACCGGCCAATTGCCGGCGGCGGATTCCTGCGACAGCATCACCGCGTCGGTGCCGTCGATGACCGCGTTGGCCACGTCCAGCACCTCGGCGCGGGTGGGGACGGGGCTGTCCACCATCGATTGCAGCATCTGGGTGGCGGTGATGACGACCTTCTCGCGC
The DNA here is from genome assembly GCF_041905325.1 of Thermomonas sp. Classification (GTDB taxonomy): domain Bacteria; phylum Pseudomonadota; class Gammaproteobacteria; order Xanthomonadales; family Xanthomonadaceae; genus Thermomonas. The sequence goes on from NZ_JAYRLK010000001.1 coordinate 325,761, forward strand.
GCCACCGACTCGCGGATGATCTTCTTTTGCAGGCCGGGCAATGCGGCGTCGCCGATTTCCACGCCCAGGTCCCCGCGCGCCACCATCACCACGTCGCTGGCATCGACGATTTCGGCGAGGTTCTCGATCGCCTCGGCACGCTCGATCTTCGCCACCAGTCCCGCCTTGCAGCCGTGCGCACGCGCCACCCGACGCGCCTCGTGCATGTCCTCGGCATTGCGGCAGAACGACACCGCGATGAAGTCCACGTCCATGCCGGCGGCAATGACGATCAGCTCGCGGTCCTTCTCGGTGATCGCACCCAGCGACAACCCGCCGCCCTGCTTGTTGAGGCCCTTGCGGTTGGACAGCACGCAGTCGTTGAGTACGGTGGTGACGATGCGCTCGCCTTCGATCGCGGTGACCTGCAATTGCACGATGCCGTCATCCAGCAGCAGCACATCGCCGGGCACCACGTCGCCGGGCAATTCCAGGTAACTCACGCCCACCTGGGTGGCATCGCCGGGCGGTGCATCGAGGCGGGCCACCAGGTCGAAACGCTGGCCGGCCTTGAGTTGCACCTTGCCTTCGGCAAAGGTTTCCACGCGGATCTTCGGCCCCGGCAAGTCGGCGAGGATGCCGACTTCACGGCCGATCTTCGCGGCCATCGCCCGCACCGCCTCGCCGCGCGCAATTTGTGCCGACGGATCGCCGTGCGAGAAATTCAGCCGCACCACATCCACCCCGGCACGCAGGATCGCCTCCAGCACCTCCGGCGGGTCGGTGGCCGGGCCCAGGGTGGCGACGATGCGGGTATGGCGACGTTGTTCGGAGAGGGCGGCAGTCATGAACGGCGTGATGACATCGTTGTCAGCGAGGAAGCCGCAACGCTACCACAGCCGTGTGCCGCGCACCCCCCTCCTGCAAACGTTTAAATCCCGCGTGCATCCAATGCCGCCACCGCCGGCAGGATCTTGCCTTCGAGGAACTCGAGGAACGCGCCACCGCCGGTGGAGATGTAGGACACCTGGTCGGCGATGCCGAACTTGTCGACCGCCGCCAGGGTGTCGCCGCCGCCGGCGATCGAGAACGCCTTCGACGCCGCGATCGCGCGCGCCACCGCCTCGGTGCCGGCGGCGAAGGCGTCGAACTCGAACACGCCAACGGGGCCGTTCCAGACCACGGTGCCGGCCTTGGCGATGATCTCGGCGTAGCGCGCGGCGGTGGCCGGGCCGATGTCGAGGATCATGTCGTCCGCGCCCACCGCGTCCACCGCCTTCACGGTGGCCGGCGCGTCGGCGGCGAACGCCGGGGCCACCACCACGTCGAGCGGCAGCGGGATGTCCGCGCCGCGTGCATGCGCGTCGGCCATGATCGCCTTCGCGGTATCGAGCAGGTCCAGCTCCACCAGCGACTTGCCGACGCCGTGGCCCAACGCGGCGATGAAGGTATTCGCAATCCCGCCGCCGACGATCAGCTGGTCGACCTTGCCGACCAGGCTGCCCAGCAGCTCGAGCTTGGTGGACACCTTGCTGCCGGCAACGATCGCCAGCAGCGGGCGGGCCGGGTTGGCCAGCGCCTTGTCCAGCGCATCGAGTTCCGCCATCAGCAGCGGGCCGCCGCAGGCGACCGGGGCGAAGCGGATGACGCCGTGGGTGGATGCCTGCGCGCGGTGCGCGGTGCCGAATGCATCCATCACGAACACGTCGCACAGCGCGGCGTACTGCTTCGACAGCGCCTCGTCGTCGGCCTTCTCGCCGACGTTCATGCGGCAGTTTTCCAGCAGCACCACCTGGCCAGGGGCCACGTCCACGCCCGCCAGGTAGTCCTTCACCAGCGGCACCTGAAAGCCCAGCAATTCGGACAACCGCGCGGCCACCGGGGCCAGCGAATCGGCCTCGCTCCACGCGCCTTCCTTCGGGCGGCCAAGGTGCGAGGTCACCAGCACCGCCGCGCCTTGCTCCAGCGCCCGCTTGAGGGTGGGAATCGAGGCGACGATGCGCAGGTCCGACGTCACCCGGCCATCGGCCACCGGCACGTTGAGGTCCTGGCGAATCAACACTCGCTTGCCGGCGAGATCGAGGTCGGTCATGCGCTGGATGGTCATGGTCGTGGGTCGGCTCAGGGGGAAGCGGCTATTGTCGCCGTGCGCCGGCAGGCTTTCAAACCACCGGCACCGACAGCGCGCCGGCTCCCTCAGTCCGGCGCTTGCGGCTGCCGCAACAGGCTGGCCGCAAAGCCCGCCACCAGCAGCGCGCCCGCGCCCAGCAGTGCCCACAGCAGCCACGTCTTCCAGTCGCGCGGCGGCGGCGGCGGTGTCAATGCGGCCTCCCCGGCCAGCGTCGCCGGTGCGCCCAGATAGGCGGGGGCGGGCTGCCAGTCCTGCCCACGCTGCGCGCGCAGTGCATCCACCAGCGCCGGCAACGGCACCGGTGTGCGGCGGGCGGCACCACTGCCGGCCACCACGGCATACGGTGGGGTGCCCTGCGCCAGGAACACCAGCACTTCCGGCCGGTAGCCCAGACGCAGTTGCGGCAGTTGCGCCGGCAGCGCACCCGCGCTGCGCAAACGCCAATAGTGGTCGCGCACCGGGGCACCGGCCAGCGGTTGTTCCGGCGAGGCACCGGGATGCTGCCCACCCACGCGCCATGCCACCCACGGCCCGGCCCGGTATTGCCACGGGGCGTCGGGCTGGTCGCGGCTTTCCAGCGTCCACTCGCCCACCGCGTTGTCACCGCCGGCCAGATCCGCCACCGTCACGGGGTAGCGGCCAGTGTTCCGGAATTCGATGACGTCCTTGCCCTGCGCACGGCCCTGGGTACCGGCCAGCGTCACCCATGCACGCGGCGGTTGCGCCACCGTCGATGCCAACCGCACGCGCACCCCGTGCACCGGCAGGGCCGGCGTGCCCGCCACCGGGATGAAGCGCAGGTAACGCCAGCTGCCGGCCAGCGGCACTTCGTTGCGCAGCAGTTGCCGCCCGTCATGCTGCAACTCCACCAGCGCCGCGCGCGCATGGAGCAACTGCCATGCCTGCAAGTCGTCGCTGGCATCGACACGATAGGCCGCCTCGCGCGCGACGCCGGGCGTCCATTCGACGGCCAGTGCGGCGACCGGCTCGCGGATGCTGCTGAGGTCGACCAGGAAGCCGCTGCCACCGTCGGCATTCGCTGGCGAAGATGAAGAGGGTGACGACTGCGCGTCCAGGTGCAGGATGCGGCCGTTGGCGTCGAACTGCGCGAACAGCCGCACCCCCGTTGCATCCCCTGCACCCGGGGCGGGCAGCGGGAACCACGGCACCGCCACCTGCGCAGCCGGGCGTGCCAGCGGCTGTTCGGGGCCGAACAGCGCCGCCGCCACCGGCTTGCCGTGCGCATCCACCACGTCGATGTCGCGCAGATCGGGCCACACGGCGGTGGCATACACCTGCGGCGACAGCGCCACCCGGTAGGCCCCCTCGTCACTGGCCGCCAACACCAGCGGCCAGCGCTTGGCATACGGCAGGCTGGCGGCCCCCGCCAATGCGGGCAGCAACAACATCCATCCCCACTTCTTCATGCCGGCACCTCCGCCGCAACGGCGTCCGCCTGGCGCGGCGGCGCCGGTGCCAGGTACCCCACCACGGTGCACATCAGGCCATAGGCGATGAAGGAGCCGATCCCCAGCAGGTTGCCGAGATGCTGACGATCCACCAGCACCAACTTCACCAGCACCACGCCCATCAGCACCGCACCGGCCAGCCACAACATGCGCTGTCCACGCCGCGACCCCATCACCCAGCCCAGCACGCCCAACACACTCCAGGTCACGCTGAGACTGGTCTGCGCCAGGCTGCCGGACAGCAGGCCATCGCCCCAGGGCTCGCCCCCCCAGTGGTGCACGGCGTGCAACACCACGGACGTGACCCACAGGAACGCCAGCCCCGCCAACAACGCGATGCGCGCCGGCGCCAGCGAGCCACCCGGCGGGCGCTGCCAGCGCAACAACAGGACCAGCACGGCCAGTTGCATCAACTCCAGCGGGTTGCACACCGGCAGCCACGGCAGCGGCGCGGCATCCCCCGGGTGCCACAGCGATACCAGCCACCACAGGCCGGACACCACGAACAGCAGCGTCAGCAACGGCCCGCGCCATGCGTCGAAGCGTGCCCCCAGCGGCAGCGACAGCCAGCGCCAATGGTGCAAGGCCACGGCAATGACGGCTGCCCACGGCAATACGGTGGCGGCCATCTGCCACCCGCCCTGCAAACCCGCCACATCGTCCGCCAGCCAATGCAGCAGCAGGCTTCCCAGCAACGGCAGGATCAGCCACCACGCAAACTGCGCCGCCAGCGCCGAACGCTGCCCGCCGTCGCGCAGGCAGGCCAGCGCACGCAGCCCCAGCAGCAGATACACCAGCCACGCCAGCCCGCCCATCCCCGCGAACGGTTGCCGGTGCACCTCGGTCTGCCAGAACATCAACGGTACCGCCGACACCAGCGCGGCCAGGCAGGTCCACCCCAATGCGGCTGCCGGCCTGCGCCGCTGCACTTCCGCCGCCAGCCAGCCACTCACCGCGGCGAACGCCAGCAAGGCATCCGGCAGGTGGCGCAGGGCAAGAAACTCACCCAGCTCGTGCACGCCATTGCCTACCCACCACGCCAGGCCCCAGGCGTAGTACACGATCGCCACATCCGCGCGGCGCGCGGACTGGTAGACCCAGGCGCTGGCGAAACCGGCCAATGCGATCAGCAACGCCCCCATGAACCCGGCATTGGCGAACATCCGCTGCGCACCGTCGCTGCCGGCCCACGCACCGGCATGGTCAAGGCCGATCAGCAACGCCATGGCCGCCACCATTTGCAGCCCGGCACCGCTGAATTGCGGCACGCGGCGCTGTTGGCGCACCCCCAGCCACGCCAGCCCCGCCCCTTCCAGCGCGAAGATGCTGGCGGTGGCCTGCGCCGACAACGCCAGCGGCACCGCCAGCGTGGCGAACCCCACCGCCAGCAAGGCATACGCCTGCAGCAACGCCGCAAACCCGCCACGCCGCCGCAACCACCACACCAGGGCCGCATACAGCACGCCCAGCCCCAAGGCGCACCCCGCCAGCGCCATGCGCGCACCTTCCAGCAGGCCGGCCTCCAGCGAGAACGCCACCAGCGGCATGCCGAACACCAGGCAGCCCTCGATGAAATCGCGACGTCCGGGCAACCGCTGACGGGCAAACAGGATCGGGATCAGCAGGTAGAGGACGAAGAACAGGCACAGGAACGGCTGCGTGCTGGCGAATTTCTCCGGTGCGTAATCCAGTGCGCCCCACGCCACGCCGATGCCGAAGGTGAACACGAACCCCAGCAGGTTGAGCAGGCGCCAGGCGCGGAACCACGCAATGGCGGCGATGGCGACGTTCAACACCGCGTAATACGAGAACAACGCCACGTGGTTGCCGCTGCCGGTGGACAGCCAGATGGGCGCCAGGAACCCGGCCAACAGCGCGAATACCGCCAGCGCCATCGCCCGTTGCAGCACCGCCAGCATGCCCGCGCCCGCCACCAGCACGATGCTGAGCGCGAACGCGGCGCCGGCCGGCACCAATGCGAACAACTTGAAGGCGGCGAACACCACCAGCAGCAGCACGCCGATGGCACCGCCCTGCAGGCTGAGCGCGAAGGTGCGGTTGCTGTCGCGCTTGCGCCAGGCGAACGCCAGTGCCGCCAACGCCGCCGCCGCCACGCCGGCCAGCTTCAATTCCGGCGGCAGCACCATCCAGCCTTGGTCGGCGGCGTATTTCAGCAGCGCCGCCACCCCCGCGAACAACACCAGCATGCCCACCTTCACCGGCACGTTGCCCACCGTGAACCAGCGCTTCACCGCACGCACCGCCACGTCGAGCATGTCCGGGCGGGCCGGGGCACGTGGCGGTGGCGTCGGCATGCGCGGTGGCGGCGCAGTGGCGCGGGCGGCGGCCGGCAGGTCCACGGCGGCGGCCACGGGGGGGGGCGGCACCGCATCGGGAACAGGTGCAGGGGCGGGGTTTGCCGGCACAGGTGCGGGCCACGGTGCCGCCACCGTCGCGTCCGTCTCCCCGCGTGGTGCCTGCGTCGCCTGGGGGGCGCGCGGCGACGCGGCAGCCGCCTGCCGCAAGGTGTCCATTGCCGCTTCCAGCCGGGCCACGCGCCGCTTCACCTCGGCCAGCGACACCAATGCCACGATCAACAGCACCGGCACCGCCAGCAGTGCCAACGCCAGCATCACGATCAAACCTTCCATGCCATTCCCTTGTTCGGTTGTACCCACGCAGCCTGCGGCCAGCCGGGGTTGGCGGGCCGCGGATTGTCCCCCATCGCCGCCGGATGCGGCTCAATCGCTGGAACGGTTCCTCCCTCCGGCCTTGGCCCGGTACAGGGCCGCATCCGCGCGCTTGAGCAGGTCTTCCAGGCAGGCATCGCCGGGCTGCTGCGTGGCCACGCCCACGCTGACCGTCAATCGCCCTTCCTCGGCATCGGCATGGGCGATGTCGGCATCGCGCACGCGCTGGCAGACGCGCTGCCCCACCCGCATCGCCTGCTCGGCACTGCTGTCGGGCAGGAACACGGTGAACTCCTCGCCCCCGGGCCGCGCCAGCACGTCATCCGGATGCAGCAGCGCGCTGCGCACGGCACCGGCGAACCGCCGCAGGGCGCCATCGCCTTCGGCATGGCCGTAGCGGTCGTTGTAGCGCTTGAAATGGTCGATATCCAATGCCAGCACCGACAGCGGCCGTGCGGTGGCGGATGCCTCCCGCCACAAGCGTTCTCCGGTTTCCACGAATCCGCGATAGTTCAGGCACCCGGTCAGCGCATCGGTACGGCTGAGCCGGTCCAGCTCGCCCACCGCCTGTCGCAGCGACGCCGTACGCTCGGCGATCACCTCCTCGCGCTGCTGCAACAGCCGCTGCACTTCGTCGAAGGCGGCGTTCATGCGGGCGGCAAGTTCGCCCATGCCCGTCGACAGCGGCCACAATTCCTCCGGCATGCCGGAAAGACTGACCGGTTCCAGCCGCCCGCCCAGGGCATACCCCCGCAAGCTGGCCAGCAAGCCGCCGATGCTGACGCGCAGGAGTTTGCGTTGCCGCAGGATCGCCCACACCACCCCGGCCAGGGTCACGGCCAGCATCCCCACCAACAACACCAGGCGCGGCAGCATCGGGGCCAGCAGCAGTTGCCGGGGTGCCACCAGCACCAGCGTCCAGCCATTGCGCATCGACACCGCATTCACGTAGGCCATGCCGCCATTGCGCAGCACGTCATCCAGCAACACCGTCCGCCCGGGGTATTCGGCCCCGCGCGCCATCCGTCGCAAGGCATCGCCGCGCGGCCCGGCGTCTTCCAGCACGCGCCAGCGCAGGCCCTGCCCCGCATAGACGACATGGTTGCCGCGATCCAGCAGCAGGAACTCCAGATTGCGCCGGGCCAGGCTTTCCGCGCTCACCCGGGCGATGGTGTCCACCGGGATCTCGGCTTGCAGCACGCCCTCGAAACGCCGCCCGCGCAGCATGGGTGCCGCCACCGCCACCACCGTCTCGCTGCCATAGACCGGTCGCCGGAACACATCGGACACGTTGGCGCGGTACTGGTCGCGCGCGACCTTGAACCAGTCTTCCCCCGCCATTGCGTGCACGTTGGTCGGCAAGGTGCGCCCGCGCGTGTCGCGCACCGCCAGCACCTGCCCCCGCGCGTCCACCAGTACCGCGCGCAGCATGGTGGGATAGACATACAGCAAGCGCGCCAGTTCGTTGTCGCGCGTGCTCGCATCGCCCTCGATGCGGTCCGCCAGCAGGCGCACGCCGGCCATCTGCGCGTCCAGGAAATCATCGATGAGGCTGGCATTCTGGCGCGCGTTGGCGTCAAGGCGCAGCAGCAATGCCTCGCGGTCGCTCTTCCACTGCCCCCACAACAGGGCTGCCCCCAGCAGCACGGTGGGCAGCAGCGCGGCCAGCACCAGGCCTTGCGCCAACCGGCGGCGCAGGCTCCACGTGGCGATGTCGGCAGCCGCTGTCATGCCAGCCTTCTACCATGACACCACCCGGCATGCACCGGTGCGTCAGGGTTGCGGGCCGCGCGGCAGGCGCTCGCGCGGTGCCCGCGGCGCGGCATCGGCCAGCACATCCAGCGCCACCGCGTCATGCCGCGGCTCCGGCAGGCCCAGTCCGTAGCGCAGGCTGCGGCCGATGCGCTGTGCGTATTCGTGCACCAGTTCGGCCTGCGCCGGGGCCAACACCGCATCGGCCGTCTGCCGCCACAGCGCCAGCCATTGCACGAAGTGGGCCGTGGTGATGCCTCGGTTGAAGTGCGCCGCCATCGGGTTGCCGCGGTAGCTGCCGGCACGCAGGATCACCGAACTCCAGAACGACGTCAGCAGCCGTTTGTGCGCCGGCCAGTCGTGAACGAAGGCGTTGAACACGGGGCCCAGGTCCGGATGCACCTGGATGGCATCGTAAAAGCGATCCACCAGCCGTTCGATCTGGGGGGCGTCGGGGACGGCGGTGGCTTCGGCGGCAGGCATGGGCATCGGCAGGTGGCGGTGGTGGGCGGCGTGTGCCGGCCATTATCCCCCCAGCCGCATCAAGCCATCCTCCACGCACCCTTGACCTGCATCAGCGCATCCCCGTCGACGGCGGCCCACAATCAAAGTCCCGCCTGCACGCGCCATGACCCACGTCGTCACCGAAAACTGCATCAACTGCAAGCACACCGACTGCGTCGAGGTGTGCCCGGTGGATTGCTTCCACGAAGGCCCCAACTTCCTGGTCATCGACCCGGAAAGCTGCATCGACTGCACCCTGTGCGTGGCCGAATGCCCGGTGGGTGCGATCTTCCCCGAGGACGACGTGCCCGCCGGGCAGGAGCACTTCCTCGCCATCAACGCCGAGCTGGCCCCGCAATGGCCGGTGCTCACGGCCAAGAAACCGGCACTGCCGGATGCCGGCGCATGGGACGGCGTGCCGGACAAGCTCAAGCTGCTGATCCGCAGCGCCACCGGCGGGTAGAAAGCAAAAACCCCGCACGCGGCGGGGTTTTGCAGGACAGGCGTGATGCCGGCTTACTTCGCCATCACCTTGACCATTTCCAGGCACTTGTTGCTGTAGCCCCATTCGTTGTCGTACCAGCTCACCAGCTTGACGAAGGTGTCGTCCATCGCGATGCCGGCCTCGGCGTCGAAGATGCTGGTGCGGGCATCGCCGCGGAAGTCGGTGGCGACCACCTTGTCCTCGGTGTAGCCGAGGATGCCCTTCAGCGGGCCTTCGCTCTGCGCCTTCATTTCCGCGCAGATCTCGGCGTAGGTGGCGGGCTTCTCCAGCTCCACTGTCAGGTCGACCACGGACACGTCGCTGGTGGGCACGCGGAAGCTCATGCCGGTGAGCTTCTTGTTGAGTTCCGGGATCACCACGCCAACCGCCTTGGCCGCGCCGGTGCTGGAGGGAATGATGTTCTCGAGGATGCCGCGGCCGCCGCGCCAGTCCTTGTTGGACGGGCCATCGACGGTCTTCTGGGTGGCGGTGGCGGCGTGCACGGTGGTCATCAGGCCACGCTTGATGCCCCACTTGTCGTGCAGCACCTTGGCCACCGGGGCCAGGCAGTTGGTGGTGCAGGAGGCATTGGAGATGATCGCCTCGCCGGCGTACTTGGCATGGTTGACGCCGTACACGAACATCGGGGTGGCGTCCTTCGACGGCGCCGACATCAGCACCTTCCTGGCACCGGCATCGAGGTGCTTCTGCGCCGCATCGGCCGACAGGAACAGGCCGGTGGACTCGATCACCACGTCGGCACCCACCGCGTCCCACTTCAGATTGGCCGGGTCGCGCTCGGCGGTCAGGCGGATGGTCTTGCCATTCACCACCAGATTGCCGTTCTCGACCTTCACGTCGCCGTCGAAGCGGCCGTGCACGGAGTCGTAGCGCAGCATGTAGGCCAGGTAATCCGGCTCCAGCAGGTCGTTGATGCCGACGATCTCGATATCGCCGCCGAAATTCTGCACGGCCGCGCGGAACACGCAGCGCCCGATGCGGCCGAAGCCGTTGATGCCGACCTTGATTGCCATTGCGGGAAGACTCCTGGGAAATTCGCGCCGAACCTGACGCGGGGGCTTATCATTTTAGCCCCTATCCAGTGCGCCGGCAGTGCCATGTCCAGAATCACCCGTTTCCTGCTCATTGCCGGCCTGTGCTGCCTGTTGCCCGCCACCACGTGGGCATGGGCGCGGTTGGGCCACGCATTGGTAGGCGAAATCGCCCAGCGCCACCTGACCCCCGCGACCCGGGCCGAAGTCGCCACCCTGCTGGCGGGCGAGCCCACCCCCACCCTGGCCGGGGTGGCCTCGTGGGCCGACGATCTGCGCGACACCGACCCGGCACGTTTCCGCGCCACCTCGCGCTGGCATTTCGTCAACGCCCGCGACAACAGCTGCCACCTGGTGCTGGCGCGCGACTGTCCCGACGGCAATTGCGTGGTCGGCACCCTGCAACGGCAACTGGCCATCCTGGGCGACCGCAATCAGCCGCTGGACGCCCGCCGCGAGGCCCTGAAATTCGTCGTGCACCTGGTGGGCGATGAACACCAGCCGCTGCACAACAACAACCGTCCGGATGCCGGCGGCAACCGTTACCAGATCAGCCTGCGCACTCCGATCCAACCGGAAGCCTATGCGCAGAAGAATTACGCCAACGGCATCATGGGCACCAACCTGCATTCGGTCTGGGACTACTACATCCTCGCCAGCCGGCGGATGCCGCTGGCCGGTTACGCCACCTTGCTGGACAAGCAGCCGCCGGCGAACCTGCCTCCGCTGGCCGACGGCGCACTGCAAGCCTGGTCGGAAGAATCCTGCGAGCTGATCGACGCCCACGCGCTGTACCCGGCCAACGACCAGCACAGCATGGGCCACGACTATCTCGACAAGATGCGCCCGTTGGCGGAAAGCCAGGTGGAGCTGGCCGGGTTGCGGCTGGCCCAGCTGCTGAACCAGACGCTGGGGAAGTAGGCCCGCCTGCTGCATGAATGCAAACGCCGGCGCAATGCCGGCGTTTGCATCTTTGCATCATCGCATCAACCCGCAGCTTGGTCGGCTGGTGCATCCAGCCTGAATTCCACGGGCACCCGCACCTGGCTTGCCACGCCTCTACCAGCTTCCATTGCAGGCTGGAATCGCCACTTGACTGCCGCATCCATGGCCGCTTGATCCAACTCCGCGTGCCCCGATGATTTGTCGACACGTACACCAACAACAGCGCCATCTGCCTTGAGATCAACCACCAGAACGACAACTCCAGTGGAGCCCTCCTTCAATGCTTGTTCGGGGTAGATCGGTGGTGCTGCCATCCTCGACTGCGCTTCCACCGTGCCCGGTTGAAGGGTTGTAACCCGCGTTGCCGATGTTGCCGCCTGCGGTGGCGGTGGCGGCGGCGGCGGAAGCGGAGCCAGTGCAGCGGGCGGCGGCGGTGGCAGCAGCATGGCGGGCGGAGACGGCAATACCGGCACCACCTGCGGTTGCGCCGCCCACGCGGCGAAGGCCATTCCGCAGCCCAGCAGGGCCACCAGTGCGGCACCGCTGTTGCGGCGTGCCGCTGACACGTTCACCTGACGAAGCATCACGATTCTCTCCTTGAGTGGATGACCGAAGCCGAAGTGACAGCCCAGTGGCACGGTTTGCAGTGCCAGTTGGGCATTGAGCAGGGCGTCGCCGTAGTGACGGCGCTGCTGCGGGTGGGCGGCGAGCACGGCGGCATCGCAGGCCAGTTCCTGGTCATGGCGCATCCGCGCCAGGGCGTAATGCAGCAGCGGGTTGCACCAGCACAGGCAGCGCAGCAGCGCGGCGGCGGCATTCGCCCAGTGGTCGCCACGCGCGATGTGGCGTTGTTCGTGGGCCAGTACCAGCGCCTGCTGGGCGGCATCGAAACGGGTTGCGAAGTCCACCGGCAGCACGACCTGCGGGCGCAGCAGGCCCAACGTGGCCGGCAGCCCGGCTTGTGCTGACTGCGCCACCCAGGCATCCCCCTGCGGCAGCAAACGGCCAAGCCCGCGCCGGAAGGCGACCTGCGCGCGCCACAGCCAGAGTGCACACGCCACCGTCCCCAGCATCCAGATGGCCAGCGCGGCGTCCTGCCAAGTGAGGCCCGCCACGGCAGGTGCGGCGGGCAAGGCCAGCGTGGCCGGCAGCGCCAGCACCCGTGCCACCGGCACCGCCTCGGTCACCACGGGGGTGGCCGGCAGCAAGGCCGCTGCCATCGCCGCCGGCACCAGCCACCACAGCGCATACGCCACCTGCGCACCGAACACCTTGCGCAGCGGCCGCCGCAACGCCAGCACCGGCACGATGGCGGCACCGCCGGCCAGGGTGACCCCGATCAATCCTTGCAGCAGTTCATGGCTTGCCATCGTCGATCTCCTCCAGCAGCTTGCGCAATTCGGCCACGTCCTTCCCGCTCAACTTCCGATGCGCGGAAAAATGCGCCACCAGCGGCGCGATGCGGCCATCGAACAGGCGATCCAGCAACCCGCGGCTTTCTTCCAGTACCCAGTCTTCGCGCTTGATCTGCGGCGCATACAAGTAGCGCCGGCCCTCCTTCTCGGCGCGGATCGCGCCCTTGTTGAGCAGGCGATTGAGCAAGGTCTTGATGGTGGCCTCCTGCCAGTCCTGGCGGCCGGCCAGCGCCTGCACCACCTCGTCCGCACCCAGCGGGCTGCGTGCCCAGAGCACGTCCATCACCACCGATTCGGCTTCGCTGATCTGCATTGTTTACATCCGTAATTTTTCTTCAGATTACAGATGTAAATGCCGCTGTCAAGGCCTGCCGTGCACGCCCCCCGACCAACGGCAGAAGGCTTGCCACCCGCAACGGCAGGGTGGCGTTGACGGCGAGCCCCTTCCCCCGTGACGAGGGAAGGGCTTTGCCGCCAGGGCCGCGCAATGACTTGCTTTGGTCCCTCTGCTTTGACGGGGGAGGGCCGGGGTGAGGGTGCACGTGGTGCAGGGAGACAAGAACCTCCCCATGCCTGCCGACCTCAGCCGCCGCCCGCGCCCATCGCCCGCACGACGAACGTGGCCGGCAACCGCCCGCCATGCTCGAACACCAGCGTCGCCTTGAACGTCTCACCCGTCACCAGCGCACGCCCCGGCCCGATCAGCATCAGGTGATAGCCACCGGGTTTGAGTTCGAGCCGGCCATGCGCCGGCAGCGGCAGGCCGTCGGTGATCCGGCGCATCCGCATCACGCCACCATCGTTGCGCATCTCGTGGATCTCGATGCGCTTGGCGATCGTGCTTTCGACGCCCAGCAAGCGATCCGGTGCGTCACCATCGTTGGTCACCGTCAGGTAGCCACCCGCCACCGGTGCCACGGCTGGCGTGGCGCGTGCCCACGCGTCCACCACATGCAGCGCACGCTGGCCGGCGATTGCGTTCATCGTCAGCAGGCCCAGCGCCACGCTTGCCATCCTCCATTGCTTCATTGCTTGCACCTCGCGTTCAGGCGCCACGCGGTGCCGCCGGTGGCATTTCAAGTTCACCACGAACGGCACCGGGATGTGGCCTACAGGGTGAAATTGAGCTTCAGCCAGAGATTGCGCCCCGGCTCGTTGATCCGTACCGGCATTGCCGGATAGCCGAAATCGGCGCTGCCGGCCAGGTTGAGGTGCTCGGCATAGGCGCGGTCGAACAGGTTGTCCATGCCGGCCGCAAGCTGCAGGCGCTCGCTGAGGCGATAGCCGGCATTGAGGGCAAGCGTGGCGAACCCCGCGCTGGGCCCGAGGTCGCGCCCCACCACGTTGCCCTGCCCGACGGCCACCCGGTCCTGGCGGGCGACGACGCGCAGCAGCGCGCCCGCGCTCCAGTGCCCGTTGTCCCAACCGGCGGTCAGGCGTCCCTCCAGCGGCGTCATCTGCGGCAACGGCGTGCCCGCCGTGGTGTTGGCACCCCACGCCCATGCAAGGCTGCCACCCACCGACCAGTCGGCGGCCAGCCGCAGGTCGACGCCGGCCTCCGCGCCATGGATGCGCGCATCCACGTTGGACGCCATGCTGGTCGCACCCATCATCCCGCCGGTCGGGTAGCGGAACAGGATGAAGTCGTCGATGCGGCCGGCGTAGGCCGAGACCCAGGCATCCATGCGCTTGCCGCGGTACTGCCCGCCGATGTCGAGCTGGGTGGTCTTCTCCGGCCGCACGCCGGCGAATGCATTCACCGTGCCCATCGGCCCCATGTTGGGCGAGATGAGTTCCCAGTAATCGGGCATGCGCGCGGTGTGGCCGACGCCGGCATACCAGCCGAATCCGCTGCCGGCGATGTCGTGCTCGAAGCGCACGAAGCCGGCAGGCAGGGTCTCGCTGCGGGTCAAGCCCAAGGTCGGGTTGGGCATCGCCATGCCGCCCATGCCCATCGCGCTGCGGGTGGCGCGCTGGTCGGTGGCGCGGGCACGGTCGCTGCGCAGGCCCGCCACCCACCGGCGGCCGGCGTCGAGCGTCCAGGTGCCTTCGGCGAACACGCCGGTGTTGCGCAGGGTCGCATCCGGCGACCAGGCCACCGTCTTGTAGGCATCGCGTCCCATCGCGTTGCGGGTGCGGTGGCGGCTGCGCTGGGCATCGATGCCCGTGGTCAGCACCACATCGCCCCAGCCCCACTCCGCCGCGATCCGACCACCGTCGGTGGTGCGATCGACGTTCGACGCCATCGGCATCGGCATCGGCCCCATCGGGTTCGGGTCGCGCAGGGTGTAGTTGTCCATCACGTGGTCGGCGTCGTTGCGGTACAGGCTGGCCTGCACCTTGCGCAGCGCGCCGTGGAAGGCCTTTTCGAAGCGCAGGCCCAGGCTTTCGCGCTTGAACTGCGCGCCGTCCATGCCCCGTCCGGCATAGCGCGCCTGGCCGTCGCCGATGCCGGCGGACACCTCCACCAGCGTGTCCGCATCCGGCGTCCAGCCCAGCGCAAGATCGGTGTTCCACTTCTTCCACGCCGTCGGCACGCGATCGCCGTGGCCGTCGCGGTAGTCGCCCGATTCGGATCGGTTGGCGGTCAGCCGCGCATAGCCCGTCGCGTTGCCGGCGGTGGCGTCCAGCAGCTGGTCGTTGCGGACGAAGCTGCCGCCCAGCAGGCTGCCCTGCACCCGCAGGCCGGGGGCATCGAACCGCGGCGTCTCGCGCTGGAAGCGCACCGTGCCGGCGGAGGCGCCCGGCCCCCACAGCACGGTCTGCGGGCCCTTCACCACGACCAGCGTGTCGTAGGTTTCCGGCGCCACGTAGGACAGCGGGTTGTCCATCCGCGCCGGACAGGCGCCGGGCATGCTGCCGTCGTTGGAAAGCAGGTTGAGGCGCGAGCCGAACATGCCGCGCAGCACCGGATCACCGTTGGTACCGCCGTTGCGCAGCGCGGTGAAGCCGGGAATGGTCTTGAGATAGTCGGCACCGTCGCTGGCCGGCACCGGCTGGCGCGGGAGCTTGGTGTCGGTGACGAAGGTCAGCGGCTGGGTGGGCGTGCCGATCACCACGACGCGATCGAGCGTCCTGGCATCGGACATGCCGTCGGTGGCAGCGGCGACAAAGGGAAACAGGGCGAGCGACAGCGCGCAGGCAAGCGCGCGGCGCGACGGCGCGGCCGTCGCGGAACGAAGGGGATGCATGTGGACTCCAAAGCACAAGTGGGGAAGGCGGACATCCGCCGGTGGAACGCTTGTGGTTCAGAGCAGGATCGGTGGCCCTCGCGCGCCCAGCCCCCGCAACCGTGGCGGCGCATGCGGGGCAGGCGATGTCGACGCCGGCAGCAGGCGCCGCCGCAGCGGCGGCAGGAACAACGCCAGCACCAGCAACACCGGTGCCAGCGCGGACAGCAAAGGACAGTAGCCGCAAACCCCATCCGGCATGTCGCCCATGGGTGCGCGCGACGGCGCCGGAACGCCGCCATCGCCACGCAGCAAGCCCGGCTTGGCCCATGCCAGGCCCTCGCCGGTACACATCGCCAGCACCGTCTGCGGCAACCGCGAGGCGCTGCTTTCCACCCACCGGCTGACCGTTGGCATCAGCGCCACCAGCAGGATGGCCAGCAGTGCAAGCCGGGCCATCCAACACCTGCATCGACGGGAGTTCGGAATCATCGCGAGGGGCAGACTACGCCGGTTTTCAGAGTGCGTTGCTGACCTCGATCAAGCGCTCGAGGGTGATGCCGAAATGCACGAACAACTTGTCCGCCGGGGCGCTGGCACCGAAGCTGTCGATGCCGACCACCGCGCCATCCAGGCCCACGTACTTGCGCCAGAAATCGGTGACGCCGGCTTCCACGGCCACGCGCTTGCGGCAGGCAGCGGGCAGCACGGATTCGCGGTACGCCGCGTCCTGCCGGTCGAACACGTCGGCGCAGGGCATCGACACCACGCGCACGCCGTCGCCCAACTGCGCGGCCGCCTGCATGGCCAGCCCGACCTCGCTGCCGGTGGCGATCAGGATGATCTCCGGCACGCCCACGCTGTCCTTCAGCACGTAGCCACCGCGCGCAATGGCGGCCACTTGCGCGTCGCTGCGCGGCTGGTGCGGCAGGTTCTGGCGGCTGAACACCAGGCAGGACGGGCCGTTGGCGCGGGTGATGGCCGCCTTCCACGCCACCGCCGATTCCACCGCATCGCAGGGACGCCACACGTCGTTGTGCGGGATGTAGCGCAGCGAGGCGATGTGCTCCACCGGCTGGTGGGTGGGGCCGTCCTCGCCGAGGCCGATCGAGTCGTGGGTGTAGACGTGGATGGCGCGAATATCCATCAACGCGCTCATCCGCACCGCATTGCGGGCGTAGTCGGAGAACACCAGGAAGGTGGCGTCGAACGGGAGGAAACCACCGTGCAGGGCCAGGCCATTGCTGATTGCGGTCATGCCGAATTCGCGCACGCCGGAATGGATGTAGTTGGCGTTGGCGTCCGTGCTGGCCACCGACTTGCAGCCCTTCCAGGTGGTCAGGTTGGAATGCGCCAGGTCGGCCGAGCCGCCCACCAGCTCCGGCAGCAGCGGCGCGAAGGCTTCGATGGCGTTCTGCGAGGCCTTGCGGCTGGCGATCACCGGGCCGTCCTGCTGCAGCTTGGCGATGAAGGCATCGGCGGCCGCCTCGAAACCCTGCGGCAGCGCGCCGGCCATGCGGCGCAGGAACTCGCCGGCCAATTCCGGGTGCGCCGCCTGGTACGCGGCGAACGCGGCATTCCAGCGCGCCTCGCTGCCGGCGCGATCACGCGCGCGCCAACCGTCGTAGATGGTTTGCGGGATCTCGAACTCGCCGAAGTTCCAGCCCAGCGCCGCGCGGGTGGCCGCCACTTCGTCCTTGCCCAGCGGCGCGCCGTGGCTGGATTCCTTGCCGGCCTTGGCCGGCGAGCCGAAACCAATCGTGGTGCGGCAGCAGATCAGCGTGGGCTTGTCCACGGAGGTCAGCGCGGCCTCGATCGCGGCCTTGATCGCGGCGGCATCATGCCCGTCCACGGCGCGGATCACGTTCCAGCCGTAGGCCTCGAACCGCTTCGGCGTGTCGTCGCTGAACCAGCCATCGGTGTTGCCGTCGATGCTGATCTTGTTGTCGTCCCAGAACGCGATGAGCTTGTGCAGGCCCCAGGTGCCGGCCAGCGACGCGGCCTCGTGGCTGATGCCTTCCATCAGGCAGCCGTCGCCCAGGAACACCCAGGTGCGGTGATCGACGATGGTGTGGCCGTCGCGGTTGAAGTGCTGCGCCAGCAGTTTTTCGCCCAACGCAAACCCCACCGCGTTGGCAATGCCCTGCCCCAGCGGCCCGGTGGTGGTTTCCACCCCCGGGCAAACATGATTTTCCGGGTGGCCGGCGGTCTTGCTGCCCAGCTGCCGGAACTGCTTCAAGTCCTCGATGGACAGGTCATAACCGCTCAGATGCAGCAACGCGTATTGCAGCATCGAGCCGTGGCCGTTGCTGAGAACGAAGCGGTCACGGTCGTGCCAGCCGGGATTGGCCGGATTGCACTTCAGGTAGTCGTTCCACAGCACCTCGGCGATGTCGGCCATGCCCATCGGCATGCCCGGATGCCCGGAATTGGCGGCCTGCACCGCGTCGATGGCAAGGAAACGGATGGCGTTGGCGAGTTCGCGGCGGGTGGGGGCAGTCATGGCAGAGGGCAAAGCGGAGGGAACGCCCATTGTCCCATGTCCGGACGGGGTGGGGGTGCGGCGGGCAGCAGACATGCCCCCCGCCCGTGCCGGACGCAGCCAACCCTTGCGTCACCCGCCATCGCTCCGGCCGGCCCTTGCAGGCCGACCGGGGATGCGCGCGCGGGTCAGGTCAGGCCAGCAGCGGGTTGGGTTTGTCGGCGTCGAGCTTGTAGAGCTTGAGCGCGCGGGTGACGTCCTTGGCGGTGAGCTTGCCGTCGGCGGCCAGCGCCGCGACCGCGGCATGGGCGACGTGGTAGCGGTCCACCTCGAAGTGGCGGCGCAGGTTCTCGCGGGTGTCGCTGCGGCCGTAGCCGTCGGTGCCCAGCACGCTGTAGCGCATCGGCACGTATTCGCGAACCTGGTCGGCGAAGGCGCGCACGTAGTCGGTGGCGGCGATCGCGGGGCCCTGGCGGCCCTCCAGCAACTGCGTGACCCACGGCTTGCGCGCAACCTTGGCTTCGGGGTGGAAGCGGTTCCAGCGTTCGGCATCCACGCCGTCGCGGGCCAGTTCGGTGAAGCTGGGGCAGGACCACAGGTCGGCCTTGATGCCGAAGTCCTTGTCCAGCAGTTCGGCGGCGGCAATCACTTCGCGCAGGATGGTGCCGCTGCCCAGCAGTTGCACGCGCAGCTCGCCCTTCTTGCCCTTGCCGGCATCCTGCAGCAGGTACATGCCCTTGATGATCCCCTCGGCGCTGCCTTCCGGCATTTCCGGGTGGGTGTAGTTCTCGTTCATCAGGGTGATGTAGTAGTACTCGTCGCGCTGCTCGGCCAGCATCCGCTGCATGCCGTGCTGGATGATGGTGATGACCTCGAAGGCGAACGTGGGGTCGTAGCTGCGCACGTTCGGGATCAGCGCCGCCTGCACGTGCGACTGCCCATCCTCGTGCTGCAGGCCCTCGCCGTTGAGCGTGGTGCGGCCGGCGGTGCCGCCCAGCACGAAGCCGCGCGCGCGCATGTCGCCGGCCTGCCAGGCAAAGTCGCCGAAGCGCTGGAAGCCGAACATCGAGTAGTAGATGTAGAACGGCAGCATCTGCAGGTCGGAGACGCTGTAGCTGGTGGCCAGCGCCATCCAGCTGGCGAACGCACCGGCCTCGGTGATGCCTTCCTGCAACACCTGCCCGGCCGCGTCCTCGCGGTAGAACATCAGCTGGTCGGCATCCACCGGCTTGTACTTCTGGCCCTGCGGGGCATAGATGCCGAGCTGGCGGAACAGGCCTTCCATGCCGAAGGTGCGTGCTTCGTCGGCCACGATCGGCACGCAGCGCGGGCCCACCTGCTTGTCGCGCAGCAGGATGTTGAGCATCTGCACGAACGCCATGGTGGTGCTGATCTCGCGCTCGCCGGTGGACTTCAGCAGGCGCTCGAAAGTGGCCAGCGGCGGCACTTCCAGCGGCTTGCTGGCCTGCTGCCGGCGCTGCGGCAAATGCCCGCCGAGGGCGGCGCGGCGATCGCGCATGTACTGGATTTCCGGCGATTTGTCGTCCGGGCGGAAGAACGGGATGGCGCCATCCTTCAGCTGCTCGTCGCTGATCGGCAACTGGAAGCGGTCGCGGAACGCGCGCACCGCGTCGTTGTCCAGCTTCTTGGTCTGGTGGGTGGGGTTGAGCGCCTCGCCGGCACTGCCCATGCCGTAGCCCTTCACGGTCTTGGCCAGGATCACGGTGGGCTGGCCGACGGTCTTCACCGCCGCGTCATAGGCCGCGTAGACCTTGTGCGGATCGTGGCCACCGCGGTTGAGGCGCCAGATGTCGTCGTCGCTCAGGCTGGACACCATCGCCAGCGTTTCCGGGGTCTTGCCGAAGAAGTGCTCGCGCGTGTAGGCGCCGCCGAACGCCTTGCAGTTCTGGTACTCGCCGTCGAGGGTGTCCATCATGATCTTGCGCAGCTGGCCGCCGCTGTCCTTGGCCAGCAGCGGGTCCCAGTAGCTGCCCCAGATGGTCTTGATGACGTTCCAGCCGGCGCCGCGGAACTGGCCTTCGAGGTCCTGGATGATCTTGCCGTTGCCGCGCACCGGGCCGTCCAGCCGCTGCAGGTTGCAGTTGATGACGAACACCAGGTTGTCCAGCCCTTCGCGCCCGGCAACACCAATGGCACCCAGCGATTCCGGCTCGTCGGTTTCGCCGTCGCCGAGGAAGCACCACACCTTGCGGCCGGTCTTCGGCAGCATGCCGCGCGCTTCCAGGTACTTCATGGCGCGCGCCTGGTAGATCGCGGCCAGCGGGCCCAGGCCCATGCTCACGGTGGGGGTCTGCCAGAAATCCGGCATCAGCCACGGGTGCGGGTAGCTGGAGATGCCACGGCCATCCACTTCCATCCGGAAGTTTTCCAGCTGGTCTTCGCTGATGCGGCCTTCGAGGAAGGCGCGCGCGTAGAAACCGGGGGCGCAATGGCCTTGCAGGAACAGCAGGTCACCGGGGTGGTCGCCGCTGGGGGCACGCCAGAAGTGGTTGAAGCCGACGTCGTACAGGGTGGCGGAGCTGGCGAAGCTGGCGATGTGCCCGCCCAGTGCGCCCGGCTTGCGGTTGGCGCGTACCACCATCGCCATCGCGTTCCAGCGGATGATCGAGCGGATCCGCCATTCCAGGTGCGCATCCCCGGGCATGTGCGGCTCCATGTGCACGGGAATGGTGTTGATGTAGGCGGTGGCGGGCGCGAACGGCATGTGCGCGCCGGCACGGCGGGTCAGTTCCACCATGCCTTCCAGCAACTGGTGCGCGCGCTGCGGGCCGTCGTGGTCGATGACCGCCTTCAGCGATTCGATCCACTCGCGCGACTCTTGCGGGTCGGGGTCGTTCTGCAGCATTTCGTTGAGCCAGTTCATCGCGCGCTCCATCACCTGAAAAGACGGTCAAACGGCGAGTCTAGCAAGGCCCGGGGAGAATTGATGCTGCATTGCAGCTCAATTTCAGTAATTACCCGGGTAATTATTAAAATGCCGATTTTCAGCCACCGACAACCTCGGGAATACCGTCCGCGGGAATCCCGAACTGCCGCTCGATGGTCGGGCCATGCACGACCTCCAGCCGCACGTGCCCGGCATGGCTGGCCGCCAGCAGGTCCTGGCCGAGGACGGCGATGTCCAGCGCGCCCCTCGCCGTCACCAGCATGGCCTGGTTGCGACCACTGGCCTTGGCGCGATACAGCGCCAAGTCCGCCACCTGGACCAGCGCTTCGATGTCGGTGATGCCGCCGAAAGGCGACAACAGGCAGCCTGCGGATACCGAGACGGTAATGGCCTGCCCGTCGATCGGCACCGGCGTGCAGGCAATCGCCTGCAACACGCGCCCGGCCAGCATCGGCAAGGCATCGGCGCGCGCGTTGGGCAGCAACAGCAGGAATTCCTCGCCGCCCCAACGCACCACCGCGTCATGCGCGCGCAACAGCCCTTGCAGGCGTTTGGCCACCTCCACCAGCACGCGATCGCCCGCCGCATGGCCGTGGGTATCGTTGACGCGCTTGAAGAAATCGATATCGAGCAGCATCACCCCCAGCGTCGGCATCGCCGCCGGCGCGGCGGCCAGCGCCGCCTGCGTATGCTGCCGCAGCAAGGCATGGCCCTGGCGGCGGTTGAACGCGCCGGTCAGGGCGTCGTGGGAGGATTGCTCGGCCAGCACCGCCACGTCATCGGACAGCCTGCGATTGGCCTGGCGCACCCGCGCCAACCATTGCACCAGCAGGACGGCAGCCAGCAGCAGCGCCAATGCCAGCACGATCCACATGGTGCGTTGCGAGGCCTGCGCCGCCAGCTGCGCTGCTTTCACCCGGTTGGCATCGGCCAGACGCTCGATTTCACGCTGGCGCGTTTGCGCCGAATACTTTTCCTGCAATTCCAGCACCGCACGATCGCGCATCTGCTGGGCAAGCTCCTCCTGCAAGGCGGTGATCGACTTCAGGGTTGCATAAGCCTCCCGATAGCGACCGGCAAGCTCGTAAATCCCCGCCAGTTCCTGGGTGGTGCCGATCACGTCGTTCAACGTACCGACCTTGCGCGACACGTCGATCGCCCCCTGCACATCGGCGATGCCGGCATCCAACTGCCCAAGATGGGCCTTGGCCACGCCGGCATTGGTGGCCGCGAATGCCCCCCCCAACGCATCGCCATCACTGGCCGCCAAGGCGGCCGCCTGCTGCGCGTAATCCAGTGCCTTGCGGTAATCCTGCGCCTGCAGCCAGTAATCGGACAGGTTCGACAACAGGATGATCCGCGTGGCGGAAAGCAAAGGGTCGTTGCCCGCGATCTCCAGCCCCCGCAGGTACGCTTGCAGCTGGAGCACCGGCTGCTTGCTGCCGGAGTAGGCAAACCCCAGGTTGAGCTGGATGTCGGCCATGATCCGGCGATAGCCAATGCGTTCGGCCAGTGCCATGGCATCGCGGGCCACCGCCTCCGCACGGGCGTAATCACCAAGGTAGGCGTTGAGCACCACCTGCATGTTCATCGCGTCGGCGAGGTCGGCGTTGTATCCCAGGCGGGTTGCCAGCTCGATTGCCGGCAGGATTTCCGCCACTCCCTGGGTGTACAGCCCCTGCGTGCGGTATTGCCCGGCGCGCAAGCGGTGGTAACGCAACTGCGCGGCGGCGTCGGCATGGCCGAAGTCACCGGCAAAACGCTCCAGGCTGCGGCCCGCAGCCACCACATCGCGGCGGGTCAAGTCCAGCTGGGCCTGCGCCAACAAGGCCTCATGTGCACAGGCCGTGCAGTGCTCGCGGGCGGCCATCGCGCCAAGCTGCCCGATGGCATCCTTCGCCAACGACACCAGTTCCGGCTTCTTGCTGCGGCTGGCGTAATCGGCCACCAGGTCGTAATACAGCTGCCGCTGCGACAGGGGCGCATCGGCAGCGGGCCGATCCTCGGCCGCCTGCATGCGCTGCACCGCCACCGCCGAAGACACGGCACCATGCGCATGCAGATCCTGCGCGATCACGGCCAGGCGTTCGCCGGCGTGCGCCAGCGGCGAGAGCAGAAGCAGCAGGGCAAGCAGGCCGATGCGGGTCATGCCCGCAGTATCCACGTATTGTGCGTGCCCGGCCATTGATCCATGTCATCCCCCACGCAGGCGCATTTCGCTGCGGATCTGCGCCTCCACGGCCACGATCGCGGTCATGTTCACCACCCGCCGCGAAGACGAGGCCGGGGTGAGGATATGCGCCGGCTGGTCCAGGCCCATCAGGATCGGGCCGATGGCCACCCCGCCGGTGGCCACGCGGATCAGGTTGTAGGCGATGTTGGCGGCATCCAGGTTGGGAAACACCAGCAGGTTGGCCTGCCCACTCAGGGTGGTGTTGGGGAAGATGCGCCGGCGCAGCGTCTCGTCCCACGCGGTATCGGCCATCATCTCGCCATCGATTTCGAGCTTGGGGGCGCGTTGGCGCACGATGTCCCACGCGCGCCGCATTTTCGCGGCGCTGGCGTCCTGGTGGCTGCCGTAATTGGAATGCGACAGCAGCGCCACCTTCGGTTCGATGCCGAACAGCTTGAGCCGGAACGCCGCCTGCAACGCGGCCTCGGCGATCTGTTCGGCGGACGGGTCCAGCTGCACGTGGGTATCGACGAAGAACCATGCCCCGGTATCGTTGATGACGGCGGTCATCGCGGCGGTGCCGGCCACGCCCTGGTCGAAGTCGAACACGCTGCGCAGGTAGCCCAGCTTCTTGTGGTAGCGGCCCACGATGCCGGTGATCAGGGCGTCGGCTTCGCCACGCTCCACCATCAACGCGGCGATCAGGGTGGGCCGCGAGCGCAGCAGGTTCTTGGCCGCGTCCGGGGTCACGCCGCGGCGTTCGGTCAGCGCGTGGTATTGGCGCCAGTAATCGTCGAAGCGTGGATCGTCGTTGATGTTGGTGAGCTCGAAGTCCACCCCCGCGCGCATGCGCAGGCCGAGTTTCTCGATGCGGCTTTCGATGACCTCGGGGCGGCCGATCAGCACCGGGAAGGCCAGCCCCTCATCCACCACCGTCTGCACCGCCTGCAACACCACGTACTCTTCGCCCTCGGCATACACCACGCGCTTGCGGTTGGCGCGCGCGCGCTCGTACACCGGCTTCATCATCAGGCTGGTGCGGTGGATGAACTGGCCCAGTTTCTCGGCATAGGCCGCCAGGTCCGGCAACGGGCGGGCGGCCACGCCGGATTCCATCGCTGCCTGCGCCACCGCCGGCGCCAGGCAGGTCAGCAGGCGCGGATCGAACGGCCGCGGGATCAGGTATTCGCGACCGAAGCGCGGCACTTCGCCACCGTAGGCGGTGCCGAGATCGGAGGCTTCCTTGCGCGCCAGCGCGGCGATCGCGCGCACGCAAGCCAGCTTCATCGCCTCGTTGATCTGGGTGGCACCCACGTCCAGCGCGCCACGGAAGATGTACGGGAAGCAGACCGCGTTGTTGACCTGGTTGGGGTAGTCACTGCGGCCGGTGGCGATGATCGCGTCCGGGCGCACCCGCTTGGCGTCCTCCGGCAGGATTTCCGGATACGGGTTGGCCAACGCCAGGATCACCGGATTGGGCGCCATCGCGGCCACCATCTCGGCCTTGAGGATGCCGCCGGCGGACAGCCCCAGGAACACGTCGGCACCTTCCACGATCTCGGCCAGGGTGCGCTTGTCGGTGGCGCGCGCGTAGCGCGCCTTGTCCGGGTCGAGATTGGGGCGACCGCTGTGGATCACGCCTTCGCGGTCGTACGCCAGGATGTGCTCCGGCTTCACACCCAGCGCCACCAGCATGTCCAGGCAGGCAATGCCGGCCGCACCGGCGCCGGTGGTGGCCAGTTTCACGTCCTCGATCTTCTTGCCCGCCACTTCCAGCGCGTTCAGCACCGCAGCGCCGACGATGATCGCGGTGCCGTGCTGGTCATCGTGGAACACCGGGATGTGCATGCGCTCGCGCAGCTTGCGCTCGACGATGAAGCATTCCGGCGCCTTGATGTCTTCCAGGTTGATGCCACCGAAGGTGGGCTCCAGGCTGGCGATGATGTCCACCAGCTTGTCGGGGTCACGTTCGTTGATTTCCAGGTCGAACACGTCGATGCCGGCGAATTTCTGGAACAGCACGCCCTTGCCTTCCATGACGGGCTTGCCGGCCAGCGGGCCGATGTCGCCCAAACCCAGTACTGCGGTGCCGTTGGAAATCACCGCCACCAGGTTGCCGCGTGCGGTGTAGTCGCTGGCTTTGGCCGGATCGGCGGCGATCTCTTCGCAGGCGAACGCCACACCCGGCGAGTAGGCCAGCGCCAGATCGCGCTGGGTCACCATCGGCTTGGTGGCGGTGACCTTGATCTTGCCCTTGGGCTCCATCCGGTGGTAATCGAGGGCGGCCTGTTTCAGATCGTCGCTGGCGGGGATATCGGACATCGGCACAAATCCGGACTGCGGATGCGTGATGATACCGCCTCCGGCCTCCGTGCCTTGCCGCATCGCCTCCTGGTGAACCCGCTGCGCCTCCCGACCCCCGCGCTGGTGACTGCGGCCTTCCTCGCCTGCGTGCTGTTGCTGCAATGGCCGCTGCTCTTCAACCCCGGCTATTTCAGCCATGACGAGTTGCAATGGGCTGTGTTTGCCACCGCCCACGCCCCGGCCGGATGGCGGCAGCCCGAGGTGTTCCAGTACCGCCCGCTGACCTTCACCCTCTGGATGGCCCTGTCGCGGGGCCTGTTCGCCACCCCGATGCTGTTCCACGCCGTGCTGGTGGCCTGGGGCACGGCCAATGCCGGCCTGTTGCTGCGGGTTGGGCGCGGTTTCGGCATGCGCGCCTGGCCGGCCCGGTTGGGGGCGCTGGTGTTCGCCTGCGGGCCGTTCGCGGCGCTGGTGCATGGCTGGGTGGGCTGCATCGCCGACCTGCTGTGGCTGACCTGCGCGCTGCTGCTGGCGCTGTGCGTGCAGCGCCTGCGCCAGCCGTGGTGGGCGGCACTGGCGGCACTGCTGCTGACCTCCTGCGCGCTGCTGGCGAAAGAGGCGGCCTTCGCGCTGCCGCCGCTGTTGCTGCTGGCCTGGTGGCTGGATGGCCGCCGGCGCACGTGGCTGGCGGCGCTGCTGGCGTCCACGCTGGCCTGTGCGCTGTATCTGGCGGTGCGCTGGCAAGCCCTGTTGCACGCGCCGCGGATGGGGGCGCAATACACGCTGGACATCGCCCACGTGCCGCTGCGCTGGCTGGAGTACCAGCTGTTCGCGCCGCTGCTGCCGGCGCTGGAGACCTACACCAGCCTGCAGTGGCCGGGGCTGGCGCTGCTGGCGGGGGCGCTGTGGCTGTGGCTGGTGCAGGCACTGTGCCGTGCCGGCCGGCGATGGGCGCTGCTGTTCCTGCTGGGGGGCGTTGCCGCCTTGCTGCCGGCATTGCCGCTGGCGGCCAGTTGGAACCAGTACGGTTACGGCTTCGCCGCACTGGGCAGCATGGTCGTGGCGGCGGCGTGGCCGCAGGCATCGCGATGGGCGCGCAGCGGCATCGTCCTGTTCGCCGTACTCACGCTTGCACATGGCGGGCTGGTGATGTGGCGCATCCGCGAGGTGGGCCGCCTCCAGGCGGTGTTCTCGCCGGCCCTGGCGCGCGCGGTGGCGCAGCACCCCGGCACGCTGGTGGTGCGCCCGGTTGCGGGGGCGAAGGCGTGGGTATTCCGCCGCCTGACCCACGATATCCCCGCCTATGACGGCGTGCCGATCGGTACCCGGGTACGGCTGGTGGAAGGCGATGCACCCGCCGACATGCAGATCGAGGCGGACGGCCAGCTGCGGCCGCTGCCCTGACGCCGCGCCTCAGATCTCGGGCACGGTGTCGGCGGCCACCACCTGTTCCAGCCGGATCTTGTTGGCGAACAGCGAAAACGCCAGCGACCCCGCCAGCCCGTTGGCGCGTGCCACCCACGGCGGCAACCAGCGCGGTTCCTGCAACACGCCGGCATCGAACAACGGCTCGAAGCGCTGCACGTCGCCCAGTGTCATCTTCCCCGCGAACAGCAGGCGACACAGGCGCAGCCGCCCGCGCTTGAGCGCCCAGCGGAAGAAGGTGTGCACGCCGATCAACCCGCGCAGATAAACGGTGTCCTTGGTGAACGCCGCGCCGCCACTGGTGGGCACGCCGCGAAACACGCGTTGCGCCGACGTGAAGCTCTCCACTTCGTTTTGCCCCGACGCCAGGAAATAGCGGAACACCTGGATGAAATCCGCACCCTCCAGCGCCATCGCCACCGCCTCGATGCGCAGGCTGACCCGCTTCATGCGTTCGATGTCGATGCTGCCGGTGATCTGTTCGGCGAACACCGCCAGGCCTTCCTGGGTCGCGGTGATGCGCGGCGAGGACAGTGCCAGGCTTGGCAGCACCGCCTGTTGCTGGCCATTGAGCGCGGTAAGCGAATGCACCAACGCTTCGTGCTGCAGCAACTGCTGGAAGTCGTAATCGGAAAACGCGGCACCTGCACGGAGGCGGATCTTGCTGGCCCCGGCAGCAGCCTTGGCGATCAGGTCCGGGTCCAGCTCCACGCCAACCACGCGGGCATCGAAGAAATCGTCCAGCGCAGACTGCAGGCGCAAGGCCAGCGCAGTGGCGGAAATCTCCACCTGTTCGGATGCCGCCAGCAACTCGCGGTCCAGCTCGTCGGCCACCAGCAGGAAATGGTTGGCCGCCGCGCGCGCACTGGTGCCGCCCGGCAAAGCCTGGTCCGGCGTACCGAACAGCGCCATCGACAGATCCGTGACCTGGCGGGTGCCGAGCTGCTCCAGCAATTCGGCCGCCAGCACCCAGCCCTGCGCGGATTCCACCAGGTACTGGCCCAGCGGATGCGACGGGTCGGCGGCCGCGGCCACCGCGGCCAATTCACGGCGCGCCTCGGAGAAATCATGCCGCGGGTACCGATAGTCCGGCAGCCGGGGGTTGCCGCGCGCCCAGCCGGCCAGAAAAGCCTGCTGCTCGCTGGCGGGCCAACTGGCCAGGCTCAGCAGGCGAATGCCCTTGGCCGCCTTGGCCATGCGCGCATCCAGCGCGGCGTGATGAGTGATGGCGGAGGTGCTCATGCCGTTGCCCCCTCCGCTGCCTGCAGGGGCGGGTTGGGGAGGGGCTGCCCTTCGCTTGCAAGCTCCGCGCACCGCATTGCGCACCCCCTCCCAACCGCCCCCCGTACCCGGCGGGAGGTCACAAACTCAATGCTTTCCATATTTCCCGTCCAGCCGCTTGCCGGGGGCCTTGCCCTGCACGCGCGCTTCGGCCTTCTGCGCCAAGCGCGTCGCCAGTTGGTTCGCCGCGCCCGCCACTTCGCCGCTGAGCTTGCCGAAATTGGCCACACGTTCGGCATCCAGTTCGCCGCGCTCCACAGCCGCGCGGACCGCGCAACCGGGTTCCTTCGCATGTTTGCAATCACGGAAGCGGCATTGCCCGGCCAGCGTCTCGACATCGGCGAAACTCTCCGCCACGTCCTCCTCGCCGGTAGGCTTGAGTTCGCGCATGCCGGGGGTATCGATCAGGCAGGCCCCCGACGCCAGCGCCAGCAGTGCGCGGTGGGTGGTGGTGTGGCGGCCGCGCGCGTCGTTTGCGCGCACCGCGCCGGTTTTCATCCTTTCGATGCCCAGCAGGGTGTTGGTCAGGGTCGATTTGCCCGCGCCGGAGCTACCCACCAGCACGACACTCTGGCCGGCAGCCAGCCACGGCGCCAATGCTTCGGCGGCGACGGCATCCTTCGCATTCAATGCCAGCACCGGCACCTGCAACGCACGCAACGCCTCCCGTGCCACCCCGACATCGGCACCCTCCTTGTCGGACTTGGTCAGCACGACCACGGGCTGCACGCCGCTGCCGGCCACCAGCAGCAGGTAGCGCTCGATCCGGCGCGGGTTGAAATCCCCGTCCAGCCCGCAGACCACGAACGCGGTGTCGATGTTGGCGGCGATCACCTGCTGGCGGTAATGCTCGCCGGCCGCGCCGCGCTTGATGGCGGAAAAACGCGGCAGCAGCGCGACGATCCGCAGCGACTTCGGTGCCAGGCCCTCCACCAGCACCCAGTCGCCCACCGCGGGGCGCGCTTCGGGGCTGATGTCGCCCCTGCGATAACTGCCGGCGCGTTGCCATTCCGGCAAGGATTCGACCGGATGCACCTCATCGATGGCTTCCGACACCCGGTAGCCGCTGCGGTGCTGCTCCACCACCCGCGCCGCCCGCGCCTGCGGATGCGCAGCCAGCAATGCATCCCAACCGGGCGGCAGGGGGGCAGATGCCCAGTGCCAGCCGATGGCGGAAAGGGCGGCAGCGGGCGTCATGGGCGGCATTCGGGGGATTCTAGCCCCGTCGGGAAGCGGCCATGCCGTGGTGCGCCAATTCCGCTAGTCTTGCACTCCCCCAGCCAGCAGCTTGCCCCGATGTCGTCGTTCAACCCCCGCAACAAGATCGCCACCCGCACCCGCCTCACCGAAGTCCGTTACGAAATCCGCGGCGAGCTGGCGCGTCGCGCGCGGGAGCTGGAAGGCCAGGGCCGCAAGCTCATCAAGCTCAACATCGGCAACCCCGGCGCGTTCGGGTTCCGTGCCCCGGAGCACCTGCAGGACGCCATCGCCGGGCGCATCGCCCGCACCGACCCCTACACCCACCAGCAGGGCCTGCCGGAAGCGCGCGAGGCCATCGCCGCGTTCCACAAGCAGCGCGGCACGCCGAACGCGGTGCCGGAGCGCGTGTTCGTGGGCAACGGCGTGTCCGAGCTGATCGACATCTCGCTGCGCGCACTGCTCAATCCCGGCGAGGAAGTGCTGGTGCCCTCGCCCGACTATCCGCTGTGGAGCGCCGCCACCATCCTCAACGACGGCCGCCCGGTCTACTACAAGTGCGACCGCGAGAACGGCTTCCTGCCCGATCCCGAGCAGATCGAATCGCTGGTGTCCTCGCGCACCCGCGCGATCGTGCTGATCAACCCGAACAACCCCACCGGCGCGAACTATCCGCGCGCGCTGCTGGAGCGCATCGTCGAGATCGCCCGGCGCTACCGGCTGCTGCTGCTGGTCGACGAGATCTACGACGGCATCCTCTACGACGACGCGGTGTTCCAGCCGGTCGCGCCGCTGGCCGGCGACCTGCCGTGCATGAGCTTCGGCGGGCTGTCGAAGGTGCATCGCGCCTGCGGCTGGCGCGTCGGCTGGGCGGTGCTGAGCGGCGAGCCGCTGGCCTGCGGCGACTTCCACCACGCGCTGGACCTGCTGGGCGCGCTGCGCCTGTGCGCCAACGTGCCGGGCCAGTTCGCCATCGAACAGGCGCTGCACGGCACCGACACCATCGGCGAACTGGTGCGCCCCGGCGGCCGCCTGTACGAAACCCGCCGCGCGCTGATCGACAGCTGCACCGCCAGCCAGCACCTGTCGCTGGTGCCGCCGGCCGGCGCGCTGTACGGCTTCCCGCGCGTGGTCGGCGATGCCGCGCGGGGCTTCGACGACCACGACTTCGCGCTGGAGATGCTGGAACAGGAGGACGTGCTGATCGTCCCCGGCACCAGCTTCAACGTGCCCTACCGCGACCATTTCCGCGTCACCCTGCTGCCGGAGGCACCGGTGCTGCGCGAGGTGTTCGCGCGCATCGACCGGGTGCTGGCACGCCGCGCCGACACCGCACGCGGGCGCACCGCCGTGGCCTGAAACGGCCCGCCTTGATGCGTGTCAGCAGTCCGTTCGCGGCGGGCAGGTAGAATTGCGGCCTCCATCGTCACGCCCGGAAGTTCCGTCATGTCGCTCGACCCCGCCCTGCGCGCCCGCATCGAATCCATCCTGTCCGCCAATCCGGTGGTGCTGTTCCTGAAAGGCAGCCCGGAGGCACCGCAGTGCGGCTTTTCGGCGAAAACCGCCGCCGCGATGGATGCCACCGGCGCCGACTACGCCCACGTCAACGTGCTGGCCGACCCGGAGATCCGCGAAGGCATCAAGGTCTACGGCGATTGGCCGACCATCCCGCAGTTGTACATCCGTGGCGAGCTGGTGGGTGGCTGCGACATCGTCACCCAGATGGCCGCCAGCGGCGAGCTGCACGCCGCGCTGGGCGTGCCGGCGCCCGACCGCACGCCGCCGGAGATCACCATCACCGCCGCCGCCGCCGACATGCTGAAGCAGGCGCTGGCCAATGCCGGCGAGGGCTATGCGCTGCAGATCGAAGTGGACAAGGGCTACAACGCGCGCCTGCAACTGGCGCCGAACGACGATGCCGCGATCGCCACCGAGTCGGCCGGCATCCGCGCCCAGTTCGACCTGCTCAGCGCGCAGCGCGCGCGCGGCATGACCATCGACTGGGCCGACGATGCCCGCGGCAAGGGCCTGGTGATCGACAACCCCAACGCCCCCGCCAAGGTCAAGCCGCTGACCCCCGCGCAGGCGCGCGAACGCGTGCAGGCCGGCACCCTGGTGCTGGTGGACGTGCGCCCGGCGGACGAACGCGCGCAGTCGGAAGTGCCGGTGGCACACCGCCACTTCGATGATGGCGTGGAAGAACTCGAAGCGTTGCCGAAGGACACCGCGCTGGCGTTCCTGTGCCATTCGGGCGGGCGCAGCGCACAGGCTGCGGAGCATTTCCGTGCGCTGGGCTTCAAGGAGTTGTACAACGTCGCCGGCGGCATCCTGGCCTGGGCCGATCTCGACCCGGCGGTGGCGCGCTACTGACCCGCTTGCGGCACCTGCTTGCGGCATCCCAGGCCCCGCCACGCGCGGGGCCGGGCGTTTGCAGGGGGTGTCACTCGTCGAACCTCAAATGCCGCACCGACTTGCCGTTGCGGCGGATCAACTTGAGCGCATCGATGCCAACCTTGATGTGGTTCTGCACGAACTCGGCCGACACCCGCGCATCGCTGGCCTCGGTCTTCACCCCTTCCGGGATCATCGGCTGGTCCGACACCAGCAACAGCGCGCCGCAGGGAATGCGGTTGGCGAAGCCTGCGGCGAAGATGGTGGCGGTTTCCATGTCGATCGCCATGCAGCGCATTGCCCGCAATTCTTCCTTGAAGGCTTCATCGTGCTCCCACACGCGGCGGTTGGTGGTGAACACGGTGCCGGTCCAGTAATCCAGTTCAAGGTCACGAATGCTGGTGGAAATCACCCGCTGCATGGCGAATGCGGGCAGCGCCGGCACCTGCGGCGGCAGGTAATCGTCGCTGGTGCCTTCGCCGCGAATCGCCGCGATCGGCAACACCAGGTCGCCCAGTTGGTTTTTTTTCTTCAGCCCGCCGCACTTGCCGAGGAACAGCACGGCCCTGGGCTCGATGGCCGACAGCAGATCCATCACCGTGGCCGCATTGGGGCTGCCCATGCCGAAGTTGATCAAGGTGATGCCATCGATGGTGGCACTGGGCATCGGCCGATCCAGCCCGACGACGGGCGCGCCGGTCATGTCGGAAAAATGCGCCAGATAGCCCCCGAAATTGGTCAACAGGATGTGCTGGCCGAAGCCGTCCAGCGGCACCCCGGTGTAGCGCGGCAGCCAGTTTTCAACGATCTCCTGCTTGCTTTTCATGCGTGCACGACCTGCGTCCCGGCGAAGTTCCCGCCCGCAGCGTACACCAGCGCCCGCGCCTGGCAGGGCACCCAGCCAACGGCAATGCTTCACTCTTTCTTCACGCCCATTTGCGGCATGAAGTACGCGGATTGAGGTCAAATCAGGTGCACGAACGCCGCAGTTGCGGTACGTTCGTCGGCGTACGGACAGGGGAGGCATGGCATGCGTATCGGAATCATCGCGGACTCGGCTTGCGATTTGCCGGGAGATTTCATCGAACGGGAACACATCACCATCTTGCCGGTCACGGTACAGATCGGGCAGGCGGTGCTGGCCGACGTACGCAACGAGGAGGCCACGATGAACTTCCTCAGTGGCGAAACCGGTGCCCGCGCCTTCGAAGCGGAAACCACGCCCTTCACCGTGCAACAGGTGCACGACCTGTTCCTGACCAAACTGGTGCACGACTACGACTACGTGTTCTGCATCACCACCACCCGCACCCGCAGCGGCATCCACGACAACGCGGTGCAGGCCAGCTACACCATCCTCAACGACTACAAGCCGGTGCGTGCCGCCTCCGGCAACAACACCCCGTTCATGCTGCGGGTGATCGACAGCCAGAACGTGTTCTCCGGCGTCGGCGTGCCGGTGGTGGAAGCCGCCCGCCTGCGCGCCGCGGGCGAATCCCCGCCGCGCA
This sequence comes from Thermomonas sp., assembly GCF_041905325.1. Classification (GTDB taxonomy): domain Bacteria; phylum Pseudomonadota; class Gammaproteobacteria; order Xanthomonadales; family Xanthomonadaceae; genus Thermomonas. The sequence goes on from NZ_JAYRLK010000001.1 coordinate 359,021, forward strand.
TTCGCGCCACCCTCGAGAATCTGGCCAGCCATACCCACGCCTACATGGTGGCGCCCGACCTGAACTACCTGCGCAATCGCATCAAGAAGCGCGGCGATAAGAGCGTGAGCTTCCTCAGCGCCACCCTGGGCACGGCACTGGATATCAAGCCGATCCTCTATTGCAACAAGGGCGAAACCAGCCCGGTGGGCAAGGTCAAGGGCATGGCGAACGCATGCAAGCGGCTGTTCGATTTCACCGCCACGCGGGTGGAAGCCGGGCTGATGGCACCCACCCTGTGCCTGAGCTACGGCGGCAACCTGGACGACATGCGCAAGCTTCCCGGCTATGACCACTTGCGCGACGTCTGCAAGGCCCACAAGGTCGACATGTACGAAACCTTCATGGGCTTGTCCGGGCTGGTGAACGTGGGCAAGGGCGCATTGACGGTGGCTTATGCCGGCAACGAGCACCGCTTCGAATAAGCCTGCCCCGGGGTGACAGGCCGGTGCCGAAGCGGTTAGCCTGCAAGCTCCGGACGCGATGGATCGATCATGCCGACTCGCTACTACATTCGCTTGCCCGACCCCGCCCAGGCGCGCGGCATGGAAGCCGATCTGAGCTTCCGTTCGCAGGGTGCCGATGGCTTCGCCGAAGAACTGCAACAGGCGCTGCGCACCGCCACGCTGTTTGACCGCTGGAGTGCAAAGCAGGCCGACCCCGACGACGTTGACCCGGCGCTGGGGGCCACCGACACCGAGGCCATGGTCATCGGCAGGCAAAACGACCTGCACGTCGAACTGGAGGTCGTCACCCGCCTGCCTTCCACCCTGCTGCGCCAACGCATGGCCCTGCTGGCGGGGCACGGTTGGCAGTTGCGTGACGTGACCGCCGACTGAGCGCGCCGCGTTCCCCGGCCGTCCCCGCGTTGCTGTCCTGGAGCGGGGGCAAGGACGCCGCGTGGGCCCTGCACGCCCTGCGCACATGTGGCGAGGTCGAGGTGGTCGGTCTGCTGACCACGCTCACCGAAGGCTTTGATCGCGTGTCGATGCAGGGCATCCGCCGCGGCGTACTGCATGCGCAGGCCGGTGCCGCAGGCTTGCCGGTCATTGAAGCGTGGATTCCACACGCCGCCGACAACGATGCCTACGCCGCCAGCTTCACGCAGGCGCTGGCATCCGCACGCGAACGCTGGCCCGGGCTCGCACACATCGCCTACGGCGACCTGTTCCTGCCGGATATCCGTGCATGGCGCGAAGCGCTGTGCGCGCAGCTGGGCTGGACGCCGCTGTTCCCGCTGTTCGGCAGCGACACCGCACGGCTGGCGCGGGAGATGATGGAAAGCGGCCTGCGCGCGCACCTGTGCTGCGTGGATACCACCCGGCTCGATGCCGCATTCGCCGGCCGCGCCTTTGATGCCGCGCTGCTGGCCGAACTGCCACCGGGCATCGACCCTTGCGGCGAGCACGGCGAATTCCATACCTGCGTCTCCGCCGGGCCGATGTTCACCGCATCGCTGGCACTGCAACCCGGCGACACCGTGCTGCGCGATGCGCGCTTCGCCTATACCGACTTCACGCTGGCCTGACTGGAGCCGCCCCCGCAACGTCGCGGGCGATGTTATGCCTTCAACGCCGTGGCGTGATGGGCGATGTGCTCACCGATGAAACTGGCGATGAAGTAGTAGCTGTGGTCGTGGCCCGGCTGCATGCGCAGGTAGACCGGATACCCGGCCGCATCGGCCGCGTCCTTCAGCCGCCACGGCTGCAGCTGGGCATCGAGGAACTCGTCGGCCTCGCCCTGGTCGACCAGCACCGGCAGCTTTTCCGCCGCCGTCCCGATCAGCGCACAGGCGTCGTACTGCTTCCACGCCGCGCGGTCGTCGCCGAGGTAGGCGGAAAACGCCTTCTCGCCCCACGGCACGCTGGCCGGCGCGACGATCGGGGAAAACGCCGACACGCTGCGGTAGCGGCCGGGTTTCGACAACGCCACCACCAGCGCGCCGTGCCCGCCCATCGAATGCCCGCTGATCGCGCGCGCCGTAGTGACGGGGAAGTGCGCCTCGACCAGCGCCGGCAGCTCGTCGGCCACGTAGTCGAACATCCGGTAGTGCGCCGCCCACGGCGCCTGCGTGGCGTTGACGTAGAAGCCCGCGCCTTGGCCGAGGTCGTAGCCGTCCGCATCGGCCACGCCGTCGCCGCGCGGACTGGTGTCCGGGCAGACGATGGCGATGCAGTGCTCCGCCGCGTAGCGCTGCGCGCCCGCCTTGGTGATGAAGTTCTGCTCGGTGCAGGTCAGGCCCGACAGCCAGTACAGCACCGGCACCGGGCCGTCCTGCGCCTGCGGCGGCAGGTAGATCGCAAAGCTCATGTCGCAACCCAGCACCGCCGAGCGGTGCCGGTACACGTCCTGCCAGCCGCCGAAGCAGGCGCGGTGTTCGATGCGCTCCATCAGGCCATCCCCCTCAGAAATGCACCACCGAGCGGATCGACTTGCCGTCGTGCATCAGGTCGAAGGCGTCGTTGATCTGCTCCAGCCCCATCGTGTGGGTCACGAACGGCGCGAGCTGGATGTCGCCCGCCATTGCCTCCTCCACCATGCCCGGCAACTGGCTGCGGCCCTTCACGCCGCCGAAGGCGGTGCCCAGCCACTTGCGGCCGGTGACCAGCTGGAACGGGCGGGTGGAAATCTCCTGCCCCGCGCCGGCCACGCCGATGATCACGCTCTGGCCCCAGCCGCGGTGCGCGCATTCCAGCGCCGCACGCATCACGTTGACGTTGCCGATGCACTCGAAGCTGTGGTCCACGCCCCAGCCGGTCATCTCCACCACCACCTGCTGGATCGGCTTGTCGAAGTCCTTGGGGTTCACGCAGTCGGTGGCGCCCATGTCGCGCGCCATCGGGAACTTGTCGGGATTGGTGTCGATGGCGATGATCCGCCCCGCCTTCGCCCGCTTCGCGCCCTGGATGACGGCCAGGCCGATGCCGCCCAGGCCAAACACCGCGACCGAATCGCCTTCGGCCACCTTCGCCGTGTTCTTCACCGCGCCCAGGCCGGTGGTGACGCCGCAGCCGAGCAGGCAGACCTGCTCGTGGTTGGCCTCGGGGTTGATCTTCGCCAGCGAGACCTCGGCGACGACGGTGTACTCGCTGAAGGTGCTGCAGCCCATGTAGTGGTACAGCGGCTGGCCGTTGTAGCTGAAGCGGGTGGTGCCGTCCGGCATCACGCCCTTGCCCTGGGTGGCGCGCACCGCCGTGCACAGGTTGGTCTTGCCGCTCTTGCAGAACAGGCACTCGCCGCACTCCGCGGTGTACAGCGGGATGACGTGGTCGCCCGGCTTCACGCTGGTGACGCCCTCGCCCACCTCCACCACCACGCCCGCGCCTTCGTGGCCCAGCACGCAGGGGAACAGGCCCTCCGGGTCGTCGCCCGACAGCGTGAACGCGTCGGTGTGGCAGACGCCGGTGTGGGTGATCTTCACCAGCACTTCGCCGGCCTTGGGCGGGGCGACGTCGATCTCGACGATCTGCAGCGGCTGGCCAGCGGCGAAGGCCACGGCGGCGCGGGACTTCATGGGGAGGCTCCTGGAATGGCGTTGCCGCCATTGTAGGGCGGGCCGCGAGGCGGCTGGATGCGCTATCGTTTTTCGTTCTTGCGTAAGACACCCATTCGGAACAATCCGTGCCATCTACCGAACAGCAGACCAGGCGCTTCCTCGATACCCTTGCCGCGTTGGGCGGCAGCGCAGGCAACCAGCGCCTGCTCGAAACGCTGGGCTGGCAGGAAGACACCTACCAGCGCATCAAGCAGCAATTGCTCGACGCGGGCCGCATCCGGCCCGGACGCGGGCGTGGCGGCTCCGTCGCCCTGACGACGGCGCAAGCGCCCATCGCCGCCGATGCCCCCAAGTCCAAGCCCGCACCGGCCAAAGCCACACGCCCGGCTTCCACGCAAGCACCAGCCCCTGAGCTGGACTATGCCGACAAACTCTGGAAAACCGCCGACAAACTGCGCGGCAACATGGAACCCAGCGACTACAAGCATGTCGCGCTGGGCCTGATCTTCCTGAAGTACATCTCCGATGCCTTCGAGGCCCGCCACGCCCGGCTGCTGGCCGAAGACCCGCAGGCCGCCGAGGACAAGGACGAGTACCTCGCCGACAACATCTTCTGGGTACCGAAGCAGGCGCGCTGGTCGCACCTGCAGGCCAACGCCAGGCAGCCGACCATCGGCGCCCTGATCGACGACGCCATGCGCGTCATCGAAAAGGATAATCCGTCGCTGAAAAGCGTGCTGCCCAAGGACTACGCCCGCCCCGCGCTCAACAAGGTGATGCTGGGTGAACTGATCGACCTGATTTCCGGCATCGCCCTGAACCAGGGCAACGACAAATCGAAGGACGTGCTGGGCCGCGTCTACGAATACTTCCTCGGCCAGTTCGCCGGCGCGGAAGGCAAGCGCGGCGGCGAGTTCTACACCCCGCGCAGCGTGGTGCGCACGCTGGTGGAAATGCTGGAGCCCTACAGCGGGCGCGTCTACGACCCGTGCTGCGGCAGCGGCGGCATGTTCGTGCAGAGCGAGAAGTTCGTCGCCGAACACGGCGGACGTACCGGCGACATCGCCATCTACGGGCAGGAAAGCAACTACACCACGTGGCGGCTGGCGAAGATGAACCTCGCCGTGCGCGGCATCGACTCCAGGATTTTCTGGAACAACGAAGGCAGCTTCCACAAGGACGAATTCGCCACGCAGCGCACCAGCGACGGCTCGCTGATGAAGGCCGACTTCATCCTCGCCAACCCGCCGTTCAACATCTCCGACTGGGGCGGCGAGCGCCTGCGCGAGGACGTGCGCTGGCAGTTCGGCGTGCCGCCGGCCGGCAATGCCAACTATGCGTGGCTGCAACACATCGTCCACCACCTCGCACCGTTCGGCACCGCCGGCGTGGTGCTGGCGAACGGCTCGATGAGCTCGCAGCAGAGCGGCGAAGGCGACATCCGCAGGGCGATGGTCGAAGCCGACGTGGTGGACTGCATGGTCGCCCTGCCCGGCCAGTTGTTCTATTCCACCCAGATTCCCGCCTGCCTGTGGTTCCTTGCCCGCAACAAGTCCAATGGCCGCGCCGGCAAGCGCAAGCTGCGCGACCGCCGAGGCGAAGTGCTGTTCATCGACGCCCGCAAGATGGGCGTGCTGGTGGATCGCACCCGCCGCGAACTGACCGACGAGGACATCCACAGGATCGCCGACACCTACCACGCATGGCGGGCCGCATCGGGCGAGCTCGTATCGGAGCGTCGCGGGCGCTCGCCTTACGAGGACGCGCCCGGCTTCTGCAAGTCCGCCACGCTCGATGAAATCCGCAAGCACGGGCATGTGCTGACGCCGGGGCGCTATGTCGGCGCGGAAGAACAGGAGGACGATGGCGAGCCGTTCGAGGCGAAGATGCAGCGTCTTGTGACGCTGTGGCGCGAGCAGCAGACGGAAGCGATGAGGCTGGATACGACGATTGAAGCCAACCTGAAGGGGCTTGGGTATGGCGGGTGAGTGGAGTGAGGCTTCACTCGGCGAATTGTTCAAAGTGAAGCATGGCTTTGCTTTCAAGGGCGAATACTTCACCGATGAGCCGCAGGAAACCGTGTTGGTGACGCCGGGAAACTTTGCTATCGGCGGCGGCTTTCAGGATGGCAAGCGCAAGTATTATCGCGGCCCGGTTCCACAGGACTACGTACTAAAACCTGATCAGATCGTCGTCACGATGACGGATTTGAGTAAGGAGTCCGACACACTTGGCTACGCCGCAAGCGTGCCGCATGACGACATGGTTTGGCTGCATAACCAGCGCATCGGCTTATTGGAATTCAACCATGACATGCCAACTTCACCACGCTTCATTCAGTACTTGTTGCGCACGCATGAATACCGTTCATGGATCGTGGGTTCCGCCACAGGCACAACGGTCAAGCACACATCACCGGGGCGCATCGAAAGCTTCATAACCCGTATTCCGCCCATCGAAGAACAACGCGCCATCGCCCACATCCTCGGCACGCTAGACGACAAGATCGAACTCAACCGGCGCATGAACCAGACGCTGGAAGCCATGGCCCGCGCCCTGTTCAAGTCATGGTTCGTGGACTTCGACGGCGTACCCGCCGAGGACATGCAGGAATCGGAGCTGGGCTTGATCCCGAAGGGCTGGCGGGTGGCATCCCTCGACCAGATCGCCCACTACCTCAACGGACTGGCCTTGCAAAAGTTCCCGCCGGAAAGCGAAACCGAGTTCCTGCCCGTCATCAAGATCGCCCAACTGCGCGCAGGCCATACGAACGGCTCGGACAAGGCCAGCGCCCGGCTCAAGCCGGAGTACATCGTGGAAGATGGCGATGTGCTGTTTTCATGGTCGGGCTCACTGGAAGTCGAGGTATGGACAGGCGGACGCGGCGCCTTGAACCAGCACCTGTTCAAGGTGACATCACACGAAGTGCCCAAGTGGTTCTACTACCACGCCACACGCCAGCACCTGCAGGACTTTCGCGCCATCGCCGCAGGCAAGGCAACAACGATGGGCCACATCCAGCGCGGGCACCTCACTGCCGCCAAAGTCGCAGTGCCGCCGCCGGATGAAATGGCGAAGTTCGATGCCGTGATCGCGCCGCTGTTTGAGCAAACGATCAGCAATGCATTGCAGTCCGGAACTCTTGCCAACCTCCGCGACACCCTGCTCCCCAAGCTGATTTCCGGTGAGTTGCGGATGAAGAACACCGAATATCTGGAGAACGTTCTGGCATGACGCCCTTGAAACCATGGAAGTCTTTCGACGACCAGTTGACCGGCCTGAAAGCTCGCGGCCTGCATGTTGATGACGATGCAGCAGCATTGAGCTATCTGGCCCGCATCGGCTACTACAGGCTCAGCGGCTACTGGTATCCCCTGCGAGTCATCGACAAGGCCGCATCGGAAAGCGCAGGCAGACCCGTGAGGCTGGACGAGTTCATCGCCGGCAGCCGCTTCGAGGACGTGGTCAAGTTGTACGTGTTCGACAAGAAGCTACGCCTGCTGGCGCTGGATGCACTGGAGCGCATCGAGATGGCGGTGCGAGTGGATGTAGCCCACTTGCTAGGCCGGCAAGACCCATGCGCGCACGAGAACCCGGATTGCCTGCACGGCAACTTCTCGAAGCGGCTGATCCGTAATGGAAAGGATGCGGGAAAGACCTTGCATCGGGCGTGGCTGGAGAAGCATCAGCAGTTGCTGCACCGGGCGCGGCGCGAACCATTCGTGCAGCATCATCAAGAAGCATATGACGGCAGGCTGCCGATCTGGGTTGCGATTGAAGTGTGGGATTTCGGGCAGTTGTCCAAGCTATTTGCCGGCATGCGCTTTGAAGATCAGGCGGTCATTGCTGCCCGATATGGTGCTACGGATGGAAGGGCCTTCGCCAACTGGCTACGTACCCTGAACTTCATGCGCAATGTGGCCGCTCACCACAGCCGGATGTGGAACATCAATGTGCTGGAACCGTCACCCGTGCCTGAGGGTTGGCCGGCGATGCCAAATACGCGGACCTTCTTCTGCTTCTGCCTGATGCAACAACTACTGCGGACGATCTGTCCGCGCTCATCTTGGGGACGGCGTCTGGTGCAGTTGCTTGAGCAGGAGTTTCCGCAGATGCCCAACCGGGCCGTGACTCTGGCGGACATGGGGATATTCGAGGGGTGGAACTGGAACGGTTGGGAGCTGTGGCCGCAGAAATGAAAACCGACGCGTACACAAGAGTGCAGAGGCGCCGGTCGTATTGAGAGCAGGCTAGGCAGTACCAGCGTCTGGGTCAAGCTCTTCATTCCAAGGCTTTCGCCATATGCAAGGCTGCCAACCATACAGCCGGAAAATCAGCCTATGTGATAGTCTGGCTATCACATGAAACAACCAGCGTACCCTTGTCAAAGGCTGGCTATCGCATGACTCCATCTGACTCTACCCAGCGCGCAGGCCAGTACATCCGCCAGACAACCGGCTACCGTGCCTTCATCCCCGCACCCTTGCCGCCCCGCCCACCGCTTGCGCTGGATGCCGGACTCACCAGCCTGCTTTCTCAGGCCGACCGCGCCCTCGGGCGGCTGGACGGCTCGGTACTGACCCTGCCCAATCCGGATTTGTTCATCCTGATGTACGTCCGCAAGGAAGCGGTGCTGTCCAGCCAGATCGAAGGGACGCAAAGCTCACTGCAAGATCTGCTGGCGGCGGAAGCGTCTCTGTACGACGAGAACCGCCCGCAGGACGTGGAGGAGGTCATCAACTATGTGCGCGCCATGAAGCACGGGCTGGAACGCCTGCACGAACTACCCGTTTCCGTGCGGCTGGTGCGCGAGATACACGCCGAGCTGATGCAGGGTGTGCGCGGCAGTCGCCTGCATCCGGGTGAACTGCGCCAGAGTCAGAATTGGATCGGCCCACCCGGCTGCACACTCAACACTGCCTCCTTTGTGCCGCCACCGGCACACGAGGTGCCGCGTGCGTTGGGTGACTGGGAAAAGTTCCTGCATCAGGATGATGGCCTGCCGCCACTGGTGAAGATCGCGCTGGCGCATGTGCAGTTCGAGACCATCCACCCGTTCCTGGACGGCAATGGCCGCGTCGGCCGCTTGCTGATCACCTTCCTGCTGACCGAGTGCAATGTATTGCACAAGCCGGTCTTGTATCTGTCTCATTACTTCAAACAGTACAGGCAACAGTATTACGACCACTTGCAGGCCGTCCGCGACAAGGGAGAGTGGGAATCGTGGTTGGCGTTCTTCCTGCGGGGCGTGATCGAAGTGGCTGGCGAGGCAACGAATACCGCACGCCGCATCCAGTTGTTGCGCGAAGGCCACCGCAGCGCGATCACAGACCGGTTCGGACGCGCGGCGGGCAACGGCCACCGGGTGCTGGAAAAGCTGTTTGACCGGCCCATTCTTTCCGTACCGGATGTGCAGCAGTTGACGGGCACCACGCACGCCGCCGCCAATGCCCTGGTACGACGCATGGTGGAATTGGGCATTCTGGAAGAAATCACCGGTTACGCCCGTAACCGCCGTTTCCGCTACGGCCCCTACGTGCGGCTGTTCTCCGACGAGATGCCCGCCGATGGCGTGGCCGCACTGGAAGATTGACGAAGATGGCCTTCCTTTCCGAAGCCGAAATCGAGCAGGCCTTGCTTGAACAACTCAAGGGGCTGGGCTGGGCCACCACTTCGGACGAGGTCATCGGCCCGGACGGCGGCGCGCCGGAGCGCGACAGCCATGACGTGGTGGTGCTGCAAAAGCGGCTGGAAGATGCAGCGACACGGCTCAACCCGCATCTGCCACAACAGGCGCGAATGGAGGCACTGCGCAAGCTCACCCAGTCCGTGTTTCCCGCGCTGCTGGAGGAGAACCGCCGCATCCATGCGCTGCTGACCGAGGGCGTGGACGTCGAATACGACGGCGACGATGGCCTGCCGACAGCGGGCAAGGCGCGGCTGCTGGACTTCGACACTCCGGAAAACAACGATTGGCTGGCGGTGCAGCAGTTCGTGGTCATCAATGAACAGGTCAACCGCAGGCCGGACGTGGTGCTGTTCGTCAACGGCCTGCCGCTGGCGGTGATCGAATTGAAAGCACCGGGCAGCGCGGGGGCGAACCTCGTCGGCGCGTTCAACCAGTTGCAGACCTACAAGCAGCAGATTCCGGCGCTGTTCCATGCCAACGCGCTGCTGGTGACCTCGGACGGCCTCGCCGCGCGCGTGGGTTCGCTCTCCGCCGATCTGGAGCGCTTCATGCCGTGGCGCACCATCGATGGCAAGGAGGTCGCGCCCAAGGGCGCGCCGGAACTGGAAACGCTGGTGGAAGGCGTGTTCGAGCAGCGGCGCTTCCTCGATCTGCTGCGGCATTTCACGGTGTTCGGCAAGACGGATTCCGGGCTGCTGAAGATCGTGGCGGGCTATCACCAGTACCACGCCGTCAATCGCGCCATCGCATCGACGCTCCGCGCCGCTGACCCGCGACAGCGCATGGGCGACGATCCGGCGGACTATGGCCTGCCGAGTGTTGCATCGCAGGCACGCGGCGACCGCCGGGCGGGCGTGATCTGGCACACGCAAGGCTCCGGCAAGAGCTTCCTGATGGCGTTCTACGCCGGACGGCTGGTGAAGCACCCGGCGATGGAGAACCCGACGCTGGTGGTGCTGACCGACCGCAACGATCTGGACGACCAGCTGTTCGCCACCTTTGCGATGTGCCACGACCTGCTCCGGCAGACGCCGGTACAGGCCGGTAGCCGCGAGGATTTGCAGCAGTTGCTCAATCGCGCAGCCGGCGGCGTGATCTTCACCACCTTGCAGAAGTTCGACGAGGTGGCCGAGCCGCTGACCACGCGCCGCAACGTGGTGGTGATCGCCGACGAGGCACACCGATCGCAGTACGGGTTCCGCGCCAAGGTGGATGCGAAGACCGGCGAGGTGTCCTACGGCTTCGCCAAATACATGCGCGATGCCCTGCCCAACGCCTCGTTCATCGGCTTCACCGGCACGCCCATCGAGGCGACGGACGTGAACACGCCGGCCGTGTTCGGCAATTACATCGACGTGTACGACATCAGCCGCGCGGTGGAGGACGGCGCGACGGTGCCGATCTATTACGAGTCGCGGCTGGCGCGCATCGAATTGGACGAGGACGAGAAGCCGACGCTCGACGCCGAGGTCGAAGCGCTCACCGAGGACGAGGCGCAGGCCGAGCAGGAGAAGCTCAAGCGCAAATGGGCAACCGTCGAGACACTGGTCGGCAGCGAAAAGCGGCTTGCGCTGGTGGCGAAGGATCTGGTGGCGCACTTCGAGGCCCGGCTTGCGGCGCTGGACGGCAAGGCGATGGTGGTGTGCATGAGCCGCCGCATCTGCGTGGCGCTGTACGACGAAATCATCAAGCTGCGCCCGGACTGGCACAGCGACGACGACAGCGCCGGTGCGGTCAAGATCGTGATGACGGGCGCGGCCAGCGATCCGCCCGGCTGGCAGCAGCACATCGGCAACAAGAAGCGCCGTGACGATCTGGCGAAACGGGCCAAGAATCCGAAAGACCCGCTCAAGCTGGTGATCGTGCGCGACATGTGGCTGACCGGCTTCGATGCGCCGTGCATGCACACCATGTACATCGACAAGCCGATGCAGGGCCACGGCCTGATGCAGGCCATCGCCCGCGTGAACCGGGTGTTCCGCGACAAGCCGGCGGGCCTGATCGTGGATTACATCGGCATCGCGCAGAGCCTGAAATCGGCGCTGGCGCAGTATTCGGCGCGCGACCAGGAAACCACGGGCGTGGACGAGGCGCAGGCCGTGGCGGTGCTGCTGGAAAAGTACGAAGTGGTGCGCGACATGTATCACGGCTTCGACTACGCCAGCGCCATGAATGGCACGCCCCAGCAGCGACTGGTAATGATGGCCGGTGCCATCGAATGGATTCTCGACCGGCAGCAGCAATGGGCGGCGGCGGAAGCCACGAAGGACGGCAAGAAAGCCGCGCAGCGCCGCTATCAGGACGCGGTACTGGCGCTTTCGAAGGCGTATTCGCTGGCGTCTGCTTCGGATGAGGCGCGCGGCATCCGCGAGGAAGTGGGCTTCTTTCAGGCCATCCGCGCCGCCTTGGTGAAGTCGGCCACCGGCTCCGGTGTCACCTCGCAGGAACGCGACTTCGCCATCCAGCAGATCGTCAGCCGCGCCGTCGTTTCCACCGAGATCGTGGACATCCTGAAGGCGGCGGGCATCCAGTCGCCGGACATTTCCATCCTCTCGGACGAGTTCCTTGCCGAAGTGCAGCAGATGCAGAAGAAGAACCTTGCGCTGGAAGCCTTGCGCAAGCTCATCAACGACGGCATCCGTTCGCGCAGCAAGGCCAACATCGTCGAATCGAGGGCGTTCTCCGAGCGGCTGGAGGATGCCGTGGCGCGCTACCACGCCAACGCCATCACCACCGCCGAGGTGTTGCAGGAGCTGATCCGGCTGGCGAAGGACATTCGCGCGGCACGGCAGCGCGGCGAGGAGTCCGGTCTTAGCGATGAGGAAATCGCGTTCTACGACGCGCTGGCCGAGAACGATTCAGCGGTGCAGGCGATGGGCAACGACCAGCTCAAGGTCATCGCCCACGAGCTACTGGTCAGCCTGAAGGGCAATGTCTCGGTGGATTGGGCGCACCGCGATTCGGCGCGCGCCAAGATGCGCGTATTGGTCAAACGCATTCTGCGCAAGTACGGCTATCCGCCGGATTTGCAGGACATGGCGGTGCAGACGGTGCTGCGGCAGGCGGAGGCGCTGTCTTCCTGCTGGAGTACATCTAGCACCGGGATGCACGCCTGATCACCCGGTGTTCTGGATCCCCGCCGAGATGCCGTTCACGGTGGACACCAGCACCCGCAACAGCGCCTCGTCCTCGCGGCCGCTGTCGCGCCAGCGCCGCAGCAGTTCCACTTGCAACAGGCTGATCGGGTCGACATAGGGGTTGCGCAGGCGGATCGACAGGCGCAGGCGGTAATCGTCCGCCAGCAGCGCGTCGGCCTGCTTGAGCAACAGGATGGTGTCGCGGGTGCGCGCGAATTCTTCGGCGATCGGCGGGAACAGCACGTCGTGCAAGTCGCCGGACAGCCGCGAATAACCTTCGAAGATGTCGATGTCGGACTTGGCCAGCAGCATTTCGACGTCGCCCAGCAAGGCCGCGAAGAACGGCCAGTCGCGCACCATGGCCCGCATCGCCGACAGGCCGTGCACGTCGATCCCGTGGCGCAGTGCCGTGCCCACGCCATACCAGCCGGTCAGGCCGGAGCGGTTCTGCGACCACGAGAACACCCACGGGATCGCGCGCAGGTTGGCGATCCCGCCCTCGCGGCGGCGCGAGGGGCGCGAGCTGATGTGCAGGCGTTCGATCACGTCCACCGGGGTCGCTGCGCGGAAGTACGCGGGGAAGTCCGGGTGCTCGTGGACCAACGCGCGGTAGTGCGTGCGCGAGACCTGCGCCAGTTCCGCGGCGATCGCGCGCCAGCCGTCCTCGCGCGGTTCCGGCGGGCGCGGGCGCAGGCTGGCGCGCAGCACCGCGCCGGTCATCTGCTCCAGGTTGCGCAGCGCCAGCGCGCGGATCCCGTACTTGCGGTGGATCACCTCGCCCTGTTCGGTGAGGCGCAGGCGCCCGCCCACGCTGCCGCGCGGCGCAGCCATGATCGCGCGCTCGGTCTTGCCACCGCCGCGGCTGACCGAACCGCCGCGCCCGTGGAAGAACACCACCTGCACGCCGGCCGCGCGCGCCACCTCCAGCAGCTCCACCTGCGCCCGCTGCAGTGCCCAGCGCGAGGCCAGCACGCCGCCGTCCTTGGCGCTGTCGCTATAGCCCAGCATCACGATCTGGCGGTCGCCGCGGGCGGCGACATGGCGGCGGTAGAGCGGGTCCTCGAACAGCGCGCGCATGGTGTCGGGTGCCGCGGCCAGGTCATCCACCGTCTCGAACAGCGGCGCCACGTCCAGCGGCACCGCGCCATCGGTGACGCAGCCGGCAAGCCGCGCCAGCGCCAGCACTGCCAGCGCGTCCGCCGCGTTGCGCGCCATGCTGATGATGTAGGGGCCGAAGGCGTTCGCGCCCAGCCGCGCGCGCAGTTCGTGCACGGCGGCGAACACCGCCAGCGTGGACGTCGCCGCCGCGGCATCCGCGTTGGCAGGCGCCTCGCCGGCGATCAGCCCGTGCAGCCGCGCGATGCGTTCCGGCAGCGGCCGCTGCCCCCAGTCCGGGGCGTTCTCCAGGCCTGCCAGCGCCTGGTCGTGCACCGCCGAGTCCTGGCGCAGGTCCAGCGCCGCCATGTGGAACCCGAAGCTGCGCGCGCGCCAGAGGATCCGCTGCAGCGCGAAACGGCCGGCATGTTCCCCGCGGTTCCGGGCCAGGCTGGCATCGATCAGTTCAAGATCCGCGATGAACGCCACGGCATCCGGGTACGCCCCCTCGCCGCCCTGGCCGGTGGCCGCCAAGCGCGCGCGCATCGCCCACAGCAGCTGCCGATACGGCATGTCCGCCAGCCGCGGCCGCACCTTCACCGCGCCCTTGGGCAGCAGCGCGCGGTGTGCGGCGGCGCGCTGCTCGATCGCGGCGTCCACCCCGGCGTGGCCGTGGCTCTGGGTCAGGATGTCGCCCAGCACGCGCAGGTCGGCCTGGTAGCAGGCCAGCGCCTGCGCCCGCTGCGCGCCCAGCGCGCTGCGCACGGTGTCCGCGCCGACGTTGGGATTGCCGTCCATGTCGCCGCCCACCCAGGTGCCGAAGCGCAGCATCGGCGGCAGCGCGATGCGCTCGCCGTAGACCGCTTCCACCGCATCGGCGAAGGCTTCGTAGAACACCGGCAGCACCCGGTACAGCACGTTGCCGAGGTAGAAGCCGATGTGCTCGATCTCGTCCTTCACGCTGGGCCGCAGCGGCGGCGCTTCGTTGGTCTGCCAGGCGGTGGTCAGCGACTGGCGGATGCGCGCATCGTCGGCGCGGCGCTCCGGCGGCGTGCGGCTGCGGTCGATGTCGGCCACCAGCCGCTCCACCACGGTGGCTTCTTTCAGCAGCAGCGCGCGCCGCACCGCCTCGGTGGGATGCGCGGTGAACACCGGCTCCACGCACAGCCCGGCCAGCTGCGCACGCAGTTCGTCCACGGTGACGCCTTGCTCGCGCAGGCCGCGCAGCACCGCCTCCAACCCACCCGGCTGCGGCGCGCTGCCCTGCCGCTGGTAGTCGCGGCGGCGGCGGATGCGATGCACGCGCTCGGCCAGGTTGGTGGCGCTGAAGTAGGCGGCGAACGCGCGCACCAGCGGCTCGGCTTCGGCCAGCGTGACCTGCGCCAGCGGACCGGCCAGCGCGCCCATCGGCGCGCCCTGCTCGCGGCGGGCGATCGCGCTGCGCCGCAGCGCTTCCACCTGGTCGAGGAAACCGGGCGACACCTGCTCGCCCAGCATGTCGCCCACCATGGCGCCAAGCCGGCGCACATCGTCGCGCAGGAGGGTGTCGGTGTCAGCGAATTCGAGCTGCTCGCGCAGCGGCATGTCTGCGGGTCCCATTCCCGCAGGCTAACCCAGGAATACCGCACCGCAGCAATCGGTTTCGATTGACACCGTCACCACCACGCCGCATCCCCGCGGAGAGGCCTGCCGAAAATTCACCGCCGATTAATCGCCGGCTCCCCATCTTCCCCGACCGGGGAGGGATCATTCTTAAGGAGGGAGATCCGCGTGAAGGTTCGTTTCCTGTTGTGCTCATCCATCTTGGCCGCAGGCCTGCTGTCCCTGCCGGCCGCGGCCTCGGAGCGGGTCTGGAACCAGGTGTCCAGCCGCATCGATTACACCTGCAAGGCCGGCGAGGCCATCGCCATCGAAGGCGTCGGCAATATCGCGACGTTCAGCGGCAACTGCGGCAGCCTGCGCGTCGAAGGCGCCGGCAACGTGATCCGCGGCCAAGGGATCGACCACCTGCTGGTGGACGGTTCCAACAACCAGGTCGAGGCAGCCCGCTTCATCGATATCGACATCGAAGGCACCAATAACCGCATCGCATGGATGGATGCCAAGGCGGCATCGCCCAAGACCTTGCGCAACGACGGCACCGGAAACCTCATCCAGCGCCTCAAGCCCGGGAAGTAAGCGACACGGCCCAATCGCTATCGGCAACATCCAGCGGCAGGCCCAGGCCTGCCGCTTTCAATAGGAGAATTCGCAGAACACCGGATCCACGCTGCCGTTCCATTCGCCGCGGAACAGCGCCAGCTTGCGTTCGGCCGGGGTCTTGCCGGACTCCGCGATCTCCACCAGCGGATCAAGGAAGCCGGCTTCATCGCTGCCGCAGCCATCCGCACAGGCACGCCGGCGCAGCCCGGCCGCCGCGATCTTCACCGCCTCCCGCGCCAGGTCCTGCACCGTGCCGCCGCGGAACGGCAGGCCCAGCGCCTGCCTGGGCACGCCATCGCGCAGCGCGTGGCGCTCGGCCAGCGTGAAGTCCTTGACCAGGTCCCAGGCCGCGTCCAGCGCCGCGTCGTCATACAGCAGGCCCACCCAGAAGGCCGGCAGCGCGCAGATCCGGCTCCACGGGCCGCTGTCGGCACCGCGCATCTCCAGGAATTTCTTCAGCCGCACTTCCGGGAAGGCGGTGGTCATGTGGTCGTTCCAGTCGCGCAGGGTCGGCAGTGCGCCCGGCAGCACGTCGAGCTTGCCTTGCAGGAAATCGCGGAACGATTTGCCGCTGGCATCGTGGTAGATGCCATCGCGGTGACTGAAGTACATCGGCACGTCGAGCAGGTAATCCACGTAGCGCTGGTAGCCGAAGCCGTCCTCGAACACGAAGTCCAGCATGCCGGTGCGACCCGGGTCGGTGTCGGTCCAGATGTGCGAACGGTAGCTGAGGTAGCCGTTCGGCCGCCCTTCCGTGAACGGCGAATCGGCGAACAGCGCGGTGGCGATCGGCTGCAGCGCCAGCGAGACGCGGAACTTCTTCACCATGTCCGCTTCGCTGGCGTAGTCCAGGTTGACCTGCACCGTGCAGGTGCGGGTCATCATGTCCAGGCCGAGGTTGCCGACCTTGGGCATGTAGGCGCGCATGATCTTGTAGCGGTCCTTGGGCATCCACGGCATGTCCTCGCGCCGCCACTTGGGCTGGAAGCCCATGCCGAGGAAACCGAGCCCGAGCTCGTCGGCGACCTCGCGCACCTCGCGCAGGTGGCTGCCCACTTCCTTGCAGGTGTCGTGGATGGTCGGCAGCGGCGCGCCGGACAATTCCAGCTGACCGGCGGGCTCCAGCGTCACCGAGGCCATGCCTTTGGTCAGGGCGATGGTGCGGCCGTGTTCCTGATACGGTTGCCAGCCGAAACGGGTCAGGCCGTTGAGCAGGGCCTCGATGCCGCGCTCGCCCTCGAACGTGGGCGGGCGCAGGTCGTCCATCCGGAAGCCGAATTTCTCGTGCTCGGTGCCGATCCGCCAATCGGCGCGCGGCTTCTCGCCCGACGCCATGACCTCGGCCAGTTGTCGACCGTCGGTGATGGGGGTGTCGCTGGCGCTGCTGGGTCCGGACATCGACCTATTCCATCGAAAAGTCCGGGCAGATTAACCCCACGCAATTTCGCAACACAGCCGGGGACACAGCTTTCAGTGTTCCGGAAACGCGTGCAATCGACTTACAGCCCCAGCCAGCCGGCCACCACGCTGCGCAGTTCGTCCACGCCCAGTTTCGACTCGCCGGAGAACAATTGCACGCTGACGCTGTCGGCGTAATTGCGGGCCAGTTCCATGCGTACCGCTTGCAGGGTATTGCCGCCGGCGCCGCGCCCCAGCTTGTCGGCCTTGGTCAGGATGACGTGCGCGGGCAGCCCGCGGCGCATGGCATAGCCCAGCATCTGGCGGTCGTAGTCCTTCAGCGGATGGCGCACGTCCATCACCACCACCAACCCGCGCAGGGCGTCGCGGCTGCCGAAATAACCATCCAGGAAGGCCTGCCAGTGCGCCTGCAGTTCCTGCGGTACCTTGGCGTAGCCGTAGCCCGGCAGGTCCACCAGGTACTTGTTCTCGTGCGGCGGCAGGCCGAAGAACACCAACTGCTGGGTGCGACCGGGCGTCTTGGACACCCGCGCCAGCGCATTCTGCTGGCACAGGGCGTTCAGGGCGGAGGACTTGCCGGCATTGGAGCGGCCGGCGAAGGCCACCTCGAAACCGCCGTCGGGCGGCAATTGCCGGTAGTTGTGGGCGGCCAGCAGGTAGTGGGCGCGTGCGAACGGGTTGGGAGCAGCCATGTCCATAGCATGGCATGCTTGGGGGCGGCACCGGTGCGGTTTGACCGCATCCCGCCCGCCCACCATAATTTGCCGGTTCAGCAATCGTCGCGATTGCATCCCATTCGTGCCAGTGGAGTTCTGCATGCGTCCTGTCCATGCCCTTGCCGGTGTTGCCTGCCTCGCCCTCGCCGCGGTTGCCTACGCCCAAAGCACCGCCGTGGCCGCGCCCGACAATGCGCCGGTGCAGACCGCGCCGTTGCAGGAAAAACCCGCCAGCTGGGGCGATGCCCAGGCCGGGCAGAGCAAGGCCGGTGCCTGCGCCGCCTGCCACGGGCTGGATGGCAATGCCATGCAGCAGAACGCCCCCCGCATCGCCGGCATGCCGGAGCGCTACATCGCCGAACAGCTGCACCTGTTCAAGAGCGGCCAGCGCACCGCCGGGCTGGCCGGGGTGATGGCCCCGTTCGCCGGCATGCTCAACGCGCAGGACATGCGTGACGTCGGCGCGTGGTTCGCCAAGCAGAAAGCCGGCGCCGGCGTGGCCGACGACACCGTGATCGCCGCCGGCCCCAACAAGGACCTGAAGTTCTACCAGGTGGGCGAACGCCTGTTCCGCACCGGCGACAGCAGCCGCAACATCCCCGCCTGCATGGCCTGCCACGGCCCCTCGGGTGCCGGCAACCCCGGCCCGGCCTATCCGGCCCTGCACGGCCAGGATGCCGCCTACGTGGCCCGCCGCCTGGAGGAATACCGCGCCGGCACCAGCACCTACACCAACCCTGCGCACTTCAAGCTGATGGCCACGGTCAGCCACTCGCTGAGCGATGAGGAAATCAAGTCGCTGGCCAGCTACGTGCAGGGCCTGCATACCCGCACCCCCGGCACCACCAAGGAAAGCATCGCCCGCTGACGGCCGCTTCACCCTGCGTTCGCCCCGGCCCGGGCACCCTGTCCCGGCCCTCCTGATCGCTGGAACCTGACCAGATGCGCTTCCTGCTGCTTTCGCTCGCCCTGCTGCTGGCTACCGCCCTCGCCCCTGCCCATGCGCAGAAGGCGTTGCCGGGCCTGAGCGAGGGCGTGCAGTACACCTATATCGAAGACGGCCAACCCTACCAGACGCTGCCGCCGGGCATGGTGGAAGTGGCCGAGGTGTTCGCCTACACCTGCCCGCACTGCGCGCATTTCTCGCCGATGCTGGATGCATGGGGGCGGCAACTCCCCCCCCATGCCAGGCTGACGCTGGTGCCGTTCGTCAGCGGGCGCGACGATGCCTGGGCGCGCACCTTCTATGCCGCACAGGTGGCCAAGGCGCTGCCGGTGCTGCATCCGCGCCTGTTCGCTGCGGTGCATGAAACCGGCGACTTGCCGCGCACGGCCAGCCTCGAACAGATCACCACCTTCGCCACCCGCATCCCCGGGGTGAACGGGCCCGCGTTCCAGGCCGCCCTGCGCGACGAGCCCGGCCAGCTGGCGCGGCTACGGGCCGCATTCGAGTTCGAGCGCCGCAGCAACGTGGAAAACACCCCGACCCTGATCGTGGGTGGGCGCTACATGATCCTCGGCAACAGCTTCGAGGGCCTGCTGGCCAATGCCCGCCGCGTGGTTGATGCACTGGCACCCGCCAAGCCGGCCGCACGCGTCGCCCCGAAACCCGCCCCGAAACCCGCCGCAGCCAAGCCGGCTGCCGCCCGCCACTGACCCGACGGAATCGCCATGCACATCACCCGCCACGCCCTGCTGCTGCTCGCCCTGCTGTCCCTGGCCGCCTGCAAGAACGAGGCCCCGGCTCCGGTGACCGATGCCGCCACCGCCCCGACCAGCCAGGCCAAGGGAGCCAGCGCGGAAGACCCGCAAGCCGCCGCCGCTGCCGCCGCCACCCTGAAAGCCGCCGAGGAGGCCGCCGCCAAGGCACCGGCACTGAAGGAAGGCGTGGACTACGTGCTGATCCCGACCGGCCAGACCTTCGACACCCCGCCGGGCAAGGTCGAAGTCGTGGAGTATTTCGGCTACGTCTGCCCGTTCTGCGCCGCCGTGGAACCCACCGTGGCGGCCATGCGCAGGAAGCTGCCGGCAGACGTGCATTTCGTCACCGTCCCGGCGGCATTCGGCGGCACCTGGGACAACTACGCCAAGGCCTATTACGCCGCCGAGGCCATGGGCCTGCTGGACAAGACCCACGAAGCGATGTTCCGCGCCATCCACATCGACCAGACCCTGAAGGGCGAGCGCGGCATGGACGCCCCCGAAGACATCGCCGCCTTCTACGCCAACTACGGCGCGGACCCCAAGCAGTTCCTCGCCGGCATGCAGAGCTTCGCGGTGGCGGCGAAGATCAACCACGCCCGCCAGGCCATGACCGCGGCCTACGCCAATGGCGACCAGATGGGCACGCCCACCTTCGTGGTCAACGGCAAGTACCGGGTCAAGGGCAAGTCGATGGACGACATGTTCCGCATCCTCAACCAGTTGATGATGGCCGAACGCGCGAAGCTGGGCGCGACGGCACCGCCCGCTTCCGCGCCAGCCACGGCGACGCCGCAGGGCTGACCCGCACCCGGCCATGAGCCACCGCCGGCTGCGCCTGCTGAGCGCGAATATCCAGGCCGGCTCCAGCACGCGCGGCTACCACGACTACGTGGCGCGCAGCTGGTCGCACGTGCTGCCGGCGGGCAACAAGCGCGGCGCGCTGGACGCCATCGCCGAACTGGCCGGCCGCCACGACATCGTCGGCCTGCAGGAAGCCGATCCCGGCAGCCTGCGCTCGGGCTTCACCAACCAGACCCACTACCTGGCCGAGCGCGCCGGCTTCGCCTACTGGAGCCACCAGCCCAACCGCAGCGTGGCCGGCGTGGCCTCCAGCGCCAACGGCCTGCTCAGCCGGCTGGAACCGCGCCGGGTCGAAGACCACCCACTGCCGGGCCGGGTCAAGGGCCGCGGCGTGCTGCTGGCCCGCTTCGGCGACGACCCGGACGCCCTGTTGGTGGCCATCGCCCACCTCTCGCTGGGCAGCCAGTCGCGCCAGCGCCAGCTGGACTTCATCGCCGAGCTCATCGGTCGCCGCACGCACTCGGTCCTGATGGGCGATTTCAACTGCGACCCCGATTGCCGCGAGATGCAGGCGCTGTACCGCCATACCCGGCTGCAACCACCGTCGCAACCCCTGCCCACGTTCCCGGCATGGAAGCCGCAGCGCGCCATCGACCACATGCTGGTGACGCCCACGCTGCCGGTGGCGACGATGCAGGCGCTGCCCGCCGCGCACTCCGACCACCTGGCCTTGTCGGTCGCGCTGGACGTGCCGGAAGTGGCGCTGCGCTGAGCCGGTGATTCAGCCCGCCTCGGCTATAGTCCAGTGATGTCCAAGCTCTTTTCGCACCCCCTGCTGCTGGCCAGCCTGCTTGCCTCCACCAGCATCGCTGCACCTGCGCCTTCCACTTTGTTGCAACCGGCACCCACGCGCGTATCGGCACCCGATCCGGCACTGCGGGCCGCGCTGGAAGCGACGGCGCGCGGCCCGCTGGATGACCTCGTGCTGGCGGGCTTCAAGGGCCAGCCGCTGGCCGGCTGGCTGGAATTTGCATTCTTGCGCAGCCGCCTCGATCGCCTGCCGCTGGCACGCGGCAACCAGTTCCTTGCCGCCCACCCGGGCGAACCGGTGGCCGCCGCATTCCGTCCGGAATGGTTGAAGGCGCTGGCGCGTCGCAACGAATGGCCGGCCTTCCTCGCGCAATGGGACACCGGCATCGACGATGCAGGCTTGCGCTGCCTGCGCTTGCAGGCGCTGATGGCCAGCAACCGCGTCGATGCCGCATGGACGCAGCAGGCGCAGGCACTGTGGCGCAGCAGCGGCAATCCGTTGCCGGCGGCCTGCGATGGCCCGTTCGCGCTGCTGGCGGCGCAGGGCGGGCTGCCGGATGCGCTGCGTTGGGAGCGTTTCGACAAGGCGGTGGAGGCCGGGCAACCCGCCGTCATGCGCGCCATCGCCCAGGGCCTGCCCGCCGACGATGCGGCACTGGCGCACATGTATGCCGCATGGCTGGAAGCCCCGGGCAACAACGTGCAAGGTTGGCCCGCCACCGCCCGCAGCCGGCAGGTGGCGGCGGCGGCGCTGGCCCGGCTGGCCAAATCCGACCCCGACCGTGCCGAGGCGCTGCTGCCAGACGCAGCCACCGCCCTGGCCTTCGACGAGGCCGCCGATACCCGCGTGCGTTACGCCATCGCCCTGTGGTCGGCGGCCTCTTACCTGCCGTCTGCCGCGCGCCGGCTGGCGGCGGTGCCGGCCACCGCGTTCGACGACACCCTGCGCGAATGGCAGGTCCGCGAGGCACTGTCCCGCAGCGACTGGCCCGCCGTGCTGGCCGCCATCCGCCGCATGCCCGACAGCCAGCGCAACGATTCGCGCTGGCTGTACTTCGCCGCCCGCGCCAGCGCCCTGGCCGGCGATGCCACCGGTGCCAACGCCCTGTATGCGCAGGCCACGCGCAGCGCCGATTTCTATGGCTTCCTCGCCGCCGACCGCCTGGGCCAGGCCTATGCGCTCTGTCCCTGGCAACCCATGGCCACCCCCGCCGCCAAGCAGGCCATCGCCCGCGATCCCGGCCTGGTACGTGCACTGCAACTGGTGATGCTGGATCGCCGCGGCTGGGCCGGTCGCGAATGGAACGCCGCGCTGGCGCGCTTCACCGACGTGCAACGCCGACTGGCCGTGGAGGTGGCGCAGGACAACGGTTGGTTCGACCGCGGCGTGTTCGGGCTGGTGAATGCCAACGGCAAGCGTTTCCCCGACGAACAGCGGCTGTACACGCTGCGCTTTCCGTTGCACCACGACGCGACGATCCGTCGCGAAGCGGCGCGCAACCAGCTGGATCCGGCATGGGTTGCCGCGGAAATTCGCGCCGAATCGGTGTTCGATCCCAGCGCCCGTTCCGCGGCCGATGCCCGCGGACTGATGCAAGTCCTGCCCGCCACCGGTGCCGCCGTGGCGGCGAAAAACAAACTGCCCTGGCAGGGCGGCGACACCCTGTACGACGCCGACGCCAACATCGCCATCGGCAGCGCCTACCTGCGCGAACTGCTGGGTCGCTACGCCGGCAAGCCCTATCTGGTGATCGCCGCCTACAATGCCGGCCCCACTCCGGTGGCGCGCTGGCAAGCGCAGCGCCCCGCACTGGATGCGGATGTCTGGATCGAAACCATCGGCTACAAGGAAACCCGCGACTACGTGACCCGCGTGCTCAGTTTCAGCACCGTCTACGACTGGCGGCTGAGCGGCACCGCGATGCCGTTGACCGAGCGCATGCTGGGCATCGCCTCCGGCACCCGCAAAGGCTTCACCTGCCCGCGGCCGGAAGCGCCCACGGCCCCCGCAACGCCACCTGCCACGCCGGCCCGCACGCCGGCGGCACGGCGCTGAGGCCCATCCGTCACGCCACCCGACGCACCCGCGCGCCCAGCGCGGACAGCTTGGCTTCGATGTTCTCGTAGCCGCGGTCGAGGTGGTAGATGCGGTCGATGGTGGTCTCGCCGTCGGCCACCAGCCCGGCCAGGATCAGCGAGGCCGAGGCGCGCAGGTCGGTGGCCATCACCGGCGCGCCGCTGAGCTGGGCAACGCCGCGCACCACCGCGGTGTGCCCGTCCACGCGGATGTCCGCGCCCAGGCGCAGCAGCTCGTTGACGTGCATGAAGCGGTTTTCGAAGATCGTTTCGTTGATCACGCCCACGCCGTCGGCCACGCAGTCCAGCGCCATGAACTGCGCCTGCATGTCGGTGGGGAACGCCGGGTGCGGCGCGGTGGTGATGTTCACCGCGCGCGGTCGCTGGCCGTGCATGTCCACGGTGATGCGGTCGCCGGTATCGGCAGTGGATTCGATCGTGACTTCCGCGCCGGCTTCGCGCAGTTTGTCCAGCACCGCGTCCATGCTGTCGGCGCGCGCATGGGTGGCGGTGACGCGGCCGCCGGTCATCGCCGCGGCCACCAGGAAGGTGCCGCATTCGATGCGGTCGGCCACCACCGCGTGCGTGCAGCCCTGCAGCCGTTCCACGCCTTCGATGACGATCCGCGCCGAGCCGTGCCCGCTGATGCGGGCGCCCATCGCGTTGAGACACTCGGCCAGGTCGACGATTTCCGGCTCCATCGCCGCGTTTTCCAGCACAGTGGTGCCGTCCGCCAGCGCGGCGGCCATCAGCACGTTCTCGGTGGCCCCCACGCTGACCAGCTCGAACACGTGGCGCGCGCCCTTCAGGCGGCCGTTGCAGCGGGCCTTGATGAAGCCGTGGTCCACCACGATCTCGGCACCCAGTGCCTGCAAGCCCTTGATGTGCAGGTCCACCGGGCGCGAGCCGATGGCGCAGCCGCCGGGCAGCGACACCTCCGCCACGCCCTGCTTGGCCAGCAGCGGGCCCAGCACCAGCACCGAGGCGCGCATGGTCTTGACCAGCTCGTACGGCGCCACGTGGCTGTTCACGCTGCGCGGGTCGACGGTCATCACGTCGCCGGCATGGTCCACGCCGGCGCCCAGCCCGGCCAGCAGCTTGGCCGTGGTCAGCACGTCGTGCAGGCGCGGCACGTTGGTGATCCGCACCGGCGCGTCGGCCAGCAGGGTGGCGCACAGGATCGGCAGCACCGCGTTCTTGGCACCGGAGATGCGGACCTCGCCACACAGGCGACTGCCGCCTTCCACCACGATCTTCTGCATCAGGCGGCCGCCTCTTCGGGGGTCAGGGTCTTCAGTTGCAGGGCATGGATCTCGCGCCCCATCAGCGCCCCCAGGGTGGCGTTGACCATGCGGTGGCGGGCCAGCGGCAGCTTGCCGGCGAATGCCGCGCACACCACCACGGCTTCGAAATGCACGCCGTCGTCGCCCTGCACCTCGACGCGGGCACCGGGCAGGCCGGCTTCGATCAATTGGCGAATATGCTCGGTGTTCATGGGTAGGCGGGGCGACTCGCGATAAACTGAACGCACAAGTCTAGCGGAATCCCGCCTTCGCCCCATGAGCGCAAACCTGGACAATTTCGACTTCGCCGCCAGTGGCCGCCGCGTGTTTGCCCTCGAAGCCGAGGCGCTGGCCGTGGTGGCGGCGCGGGTGGACGCCGCATTCGCCGCCGCCTGCCGGACCATGCTGGCCTGCCGCGGCCGGGTGGTGTGCACCGGCATGGGCAAGTCCGGCCACGTGGCGCGCAAGATCGCCGCCACCCTGGCCTCCACCGGCACCCCGGCGTTCTACATGCACCCGGGCGAAGCCGCGCACGGCGACCTGGGCATGGTGACCGACGCCGACGTGGTGCTGGCGCTGTCCTATTCCGGCGAAAGCGACGAATTGCTGCTGCTGCTGCCGGCGCTGCGCCGCCAGGGCAACCCGGTGATCGCGATGACCGGCCGCCCCGGCTCCACGCTGGCGCGCGAGGCCGACCACCACCTCGACGTGGCGGTGCCGGTGGAAGCCTGCCCGCTGCAACTGGCCCCCACCTCCAGCACCACCGCCAGCCTGGCGATGGGCGATGCGCTGGCAGTGTCGCTGCTGGAGGCGCGTGGCTTCACCGCCGACGACTTCGCCCGCTCGCACCCGGCTGGCGCGCTGGGCCGGCGGCTGCTGCTGCGCATCGCCGACGTGATGCACGTCGGCGATGCGGTGCCGCGCGTCCCCCCCAGCGCCACCCTCAGCGAGGCGCTGGTGGAAATGGGCCGCAAGCGGCTGGGCATGACCGCGGTGGCGGACGCCGATGGCCGCCTGCTGGGCCTGTACACCGACGGCGACCTGCGACGCAGCCTGAACGATGCCAGCATCGACCTGCGCACCACCCGCATCGACGTGGTGATGTCGCGCGGACCGAAGACCATCACTGCCGACGCGCTGGCCAGCGAGGCTGCCCAGTTGATGGAAGCACACAAGATCCACGGCCTGCTGGTGACCGATGGCGACGGCCGGCTGGTGGGTGCACTGAACATCCACGACCTTTTGCTGGCGCGGGTGGTGTGATGACGCCGCCGGAGTATCCCGCCGACCTGCTTGCGCGCGCCGCACGCATCCGCCTGATCGGCTTCGATGTCGACGGCACCCTCACCGACGGCGGCCTGCTGCTGGACGCCGACGGCCGCGAAACCCGCCGCTTCGACGTGCAGGACGGCATGGGCCTGGTGTTGCTGGGCCGTGCCGGCATCACCGTGGCCCTGGTCACCGCGCGCCATGGCGAAGCGGTACGCACGCGCGGCAAGGAACTGGGCATCACCCGCCTGCACCTGGGCGAGCGCGACAAGCTGGCGCGGATGCAGGCCATCGCCACCGAGCTGGGGATCGGCATGGAGGCGGTGGCGTTCATGGGCGACGACCTGCCCGACCGCCCCGTGATGCTGGAAGCCGGGCTGGCGCTGGCCCCCGCCAACGCACACCCGTGGACCGCGCAAGCCGCGCACTGGATGACGCCGCGCCCGGGTGGCCACGGTGCCGTGCGCGACGCCTGCGACCTGCTGCTGCACGCGCAAGGCCACGTGGCCGCGCTGCTGGTGCCGCCCGCCCATGGCTGAGCACCCGCCGGTCCCGGGCTGGCGCAGCCTGCTCGGTGTCGCCCTGCTGCTGGGTGCGATCGCCAGCGGCTGGTCGGTCTGGCGGCACGCGCACCCGGGCAGCGACGGCCTGCTGGCAACCCGCTCCGACTACGTGCTGCGCAACTACGAGATCGTGGTGCTCAACCCGCAAGGCCGCGAATCCTTCACCCTGCGCGGCCCGGAACTGCTGCGCAACCCGGCTGACAAGACCATGCAGTTGGCCACCCCGCAATTCCTGGTGCCCGATCACAACGGCCACTACTGGGATGTGCGCGCGCAGCACGGCTTCGTGCCGGCAGGTGGCGAGCAACTGCAACTGCGTGGCAAGGTGCGCGCCGTCAGCCCGCCGCAAGCGCCCCCGCCCACCCTCATCGAAACCGAATGGTTGGCGCTGGACCTGCACCGCAACCGCGCCGCAACCGCCGCCGCCGTCACCGTCACCCGCCCCGGCCTTACAATGCGCGGCATGGGCCTGGAGGCGGATTTCGACCGCCAGCAGGTCTCCCTCCTTTCGCAGGTGCACGCCCGCTATGCCCCACAGCCCTAAGCCCATGCCCGCGCTGCTGGCCCTCGCCCTGCTGGCCGTCGCCGGCAGCACCATGGCGCGCACCACCGACCGCAAGCAGCCGATGGACATCGATGCCGGCCACCAGGTCTGCACCTCCGGCAAGGTGGTCACCTGCACCTTCACCCAGAAGGTGACGGTGACGCAGGGCTCGTTGCGCATCGACGCCGACAATGGCGTGATCGTGCAGGCCGACGGCAAGCCCAGCAACGCGCAATTCCACGGCGACGTGGACCTGCACCAGCAGATGGACGACGGCAGCCAGCTCAGCGCCCGCTCCGCCAACCTCGACTACGACCTGCGCAACGACATCATCGTGCTCACCGGCGCGGTCACCGTGCAGCAGAACCGCGGCACCCTGTCCGGCGAGCGCGTCAGCTACAACATCAAGACCGGGCAAATCGAAAGCGGCGGCAGCGGCCGGGTGAAGATGCGCATCATCCCCAAGGATGCCGAACCGGGGTCGCCCTGATGCTGGTCGCGGAAGGCTTGCGCAAGCGCTACCGCGCACGCGAAGTGGTGCGTGATTTCGGGCTGACCCTGCACCCGGGCGAAGTGGTGGGCCTGCTGGGCCCCAACGGCGCCGGCAAGACCACCTGCTTCTACATGATCGTGGGCCTGGTGCCCGCCGACGCCGGCCGCATCCTGCTGGACGGCAAGGACATCACCGACCTGCCGATGTACGCCCGCGCCAAACTGGGGCTGGGCTACCTTCCGCAAGAACCCTCGGTGTTCCGCAAGCTCAGCGTGGCCGACAACCTCCGGCTGGTGCTGGAACTGCGCGCGGATCTCGACGAGGACGGCCGCGAGCACGAACTCAACGCCCTGCTGGACGAATTGCAGATCGGCCACGTCACCGACCAACCCGGTGCCAGCCTGTCCGGCGGCGAGCGACGCCGGGTGGAAATCGCCCGCGCGCTGGCCGGCAAGCCGCGCATGATCCTGCTGGACGAACCTTTCGCGGGCGTCGACCCGATTTCGGTGAACGAGATCCAGCGCATCGTGCGCCACCTCAAGCAGCGCGGCATCGGCGTGCTCATCACCGACCACAACGTGCGCGAGACCCTGGGCATCTGCGACCGCGCCTGCATCCTCGCCGAAGGCGGGGTGCTGGCGCAGGGTACCCCCGCCGAACTGCTGGACAACCCGGACGTGCGCCGGGTCTACCTGGGCGAGGACTTCCGCCTCTGAGCCGGTTCGCCCGGCCTGCGTGCCGGCTTGCTCCGGATCAATTCTTCCGCCGTGCAAAGGGCTATGCTGGCTCGCATGAAGCCGCGCCCGTCCCCTGCGACGCCGCCACGCGCCACGATGCCGTCCTCGCACCGTTCGCTTCCCGGTGCACGCCGCACGCGCCCCGTCCAATCCCCGGAAACCGCCGCGCCACCCTTGCCGACGGCGCAGCTTGTCGATACGTTGCAGGTAACGGGTCTGCCGTCCACCACCAGTCCCGGCGACCTCACCCCAACATGCGCGCGTCGTCACCCGGCGCCGCACCACCGCCACGGGTACCCCCGCCCGAGGTCCATTGCAGCAAGGAGGTCAACATGCAGATCGAAACCTACGGCCAACAGATGGACGTCACGCCTGCCCTGCGCAGTTACGTGGAGAACCGGTTCGAACGCCTCGGCCGGCATTTCGAAGGTGATTGCGAAATCCGCGTCCAGCTTGGGCTGGAAAAACCCCACCACAAGGCGATCGCCACCATCAACGTCTCCGGCCGCACCCTGCATGGCGATGCCACCGGGCAGGACATGTACGCGGCCATCGACCTGCTGGTGGACAAGCTCGACCGGCAACTGGTCAAGCACAAGGAAAAACAGGTGGAACAGCGCCGCGGCGACGGGCTGGCCAAGAGCAGCCTCGTCGACTGACCCCCGCCCTCCCGGAACCTGTCCATGACCGCCGCCCGCATCACCGCCGCCGAATTGTTCGCCAGCCAGCAGGAACGGCTGGCCCTGCGCTGGCTGGCCGGGCAGGACACCGGCGGCGGGCGGGTGCTGGAAGCCGTGGACACGGTGGCCCGCCGGCCTTCGCTGGCGGGCTACCTCAACGCCATCTACCCGAACAAGGTGCAGATCCTCGGCTCCGAGGAACTGGAATGGCTGGACGGGCTGGACGCCCGCCAGCGCTGGGAGACCATCCACAAGATCATCGACTTCCGCCCGCTGGCGCTGGTCATCAGCAAGAACCAGTCGTGCCCGGAAGACCTGCGCCAGGCCGCCGCCGAAACCGAAACCCCGCTGTGGGTGTCGCCGCGCCGCGGGCATGAGCTGCTCAACCACCTGCAATACGTGCTCGCGCGCCGGCTGGCGCCGCGCGTGACCCTGCACGGCGTGTTCATGGAGATCTACTCCATCGGCGTGCTGATCACCGGCGAGTCCGGCTCCGGCAAGAGCGAGCTGGCACTGGAGCTGATCACCCGCGGCCACCGACTGGTGGCCGACGATGCCCCCGAATTCACCCAGATCGCCCCCGACGTGCTCGACGGCGCCTGCCCGGAACTGTTGCAGGACATGCTGGAACTGCGCGGCCTCGGCGTGCTCAACATCCGCCAGATGTTCGGCGACACCGCGGTCAAGCGGAACAAGTACCTGCGCATGATCGTGCACCTGAGCAAGCCCGCGCCCGACCCCGGCAGCAGCGGCATGGAGCGCCTCACCGGCGACCTCGGCACCCGCCGCGTGCTGGACCTGGACGTGCCGATGATCACCGTGCCGGTGATGGCCGGACGCAACCTCGCGGTGCTCACCGAAGCCGCCACCCGCATGCACATCCTGCGCAGCAAGGGCATCGACCCGGCCGCCGCGTTCATGGCCCGGCACAGCCACTTCCTCGAGCGCTCCAGCCCATGAGTGCGGGCAGCATGCCCACTCTGGTGGTGGTCAGCGGCATGTCCGGCTCGGGCAAATCCGGGGCGTTGCACACCCTGGAAGACCTCGGCTACTACTGCGTGGACAACCTGCCGGCGGAGCTGCTGCCCGAATTCGTGAGTCGCTTGCAGGCCAACGACAACGCCCCGGCGAAGGTGGCGGTGGTCATCGATGCGCGCAACCTCGGCGACCTGGCCGACGTTCCCGCGGCGCTCTCGCAGGTCGGCGCACTGGGGGCCAACCCGCGCCTGCTGTTCCTCGAAGCGCGCGACGAGGTGGTGCTGCGCCGCTACGCCGACACCCGCCGGCGGCACCCGCTCAGCCACCTCGGGCTGGCGCTGGCCGACGCCATTTCGCTCGACCGCCAGGCCCTGCGCCCGCTGCGGCAAATCGCCGATATCCTGCTGGAGACCAGCGAGCTCAACGTCCACCAGATGCGCCGGCGCATCCTTGCCGAATTCGGGCTGGATGGCGCCGGCCTGTCGCTGTTGTTCGAATCCTTCGCCTATCGCCACGGCGTGCCCGCCGAGGCCGACTTCGTCTTCGATGCACGGGTGCTGCCCAATCCGCACTGGGATGCGCGCCTGCGCCCGCTGTCCGGTCGCGATGCCGAGGTGCGCGACTTCCTCGACGGCGAGCCCGAAGTTGCCGCCTACGTGGCCCAGGTCGAAGGCTTCCTGGATGCCTGGCTGCCCAAACTGCGCACCGAAACCCGCAGCTACGTCACCGTCGCCTTCGGCTGCAGCGGCGGCCGTCACCGATCCGTCTACCTTGCCGAACGGCTGGCCCGCCATTGCCATTCCAACGGCTGGGCGGAAGTGGCCACCCACCACCGCGAACTGGACTGATCGCCACAACCGCATTCACGCCGTCGCCTGCGTCTGTTAAGTTTGCAGGATGTCCGTCGGCATCCTGCTCGTCACCCACGAAAGCATCGGCAGCGCCTTGCTGGCGGTGGCCGCGCGCCTGCTGCGCAACCTGCCACTGGCCTGCGAAGCCTTCGAGGTCCCGTTCGACGGCGATCCCGATGCCCTGCTGCCACGCGCCAGTGCCGCCATGCGCCGGGTGGATGGCGGGCACGGCGTGCTGGTGCTCACCGATCTGTACGGCGCCACCCCCGCCAACCTTGCCGCCCGGCTGGCGCGGCTGGGTACGCCGGTCAGGCGCGTCTCCGCCCTGAACCTGCCGATGCTGCTGCGGGTGCTGAACTATGCCGACCTCGAACTCGACGACCTGCCCGCCGTCGCCGCCGCGGGGGCCCGCAACGGAGCCATCATCGATGACGCCTGAGCGATCCGCAGGGCGCGGGGGCCGCGCATGATCCGCTGCGAACTGACCATCACCAACCGGCTGGGCCTGCATGCACGCGCCACCGCCAAGTTGGTGCAACTGCTGTCCGGCTTCCGCTGCCAGGCTTCGCTGGAAGCGCGCGGCCGCGAGGTCAATGCCAAGAGCATCATGGGCGTGATGCTGCTGGCCGCCGGCCCCGGCACCGAGGTGGTGCTGCGGGTGGATGGCGATGACGAGCAGGCCGCCGCCGACGCGGTGGCGGCACTGTTCGAGCGCCGCTTCGACGAGGACAGCTGATGCGCCAACTGCTCCCCGGCAACGCCGCCGCCCGCGGCAGCGCGCTGGGCCGGGCACGCGTGCGCCTGCCGCATGCGCTGGACATCGAGGAAACCCGCATCGATGCCGGCGACGTCGAATCCGAACTGGCGCGCTTCCACGAAGCGGTGGCCAGCGTGCGCGCCGAGATGCGCGACCTGCGCGACCGCCTGCACGGCGCGCTGGCGCAAGAGGTCGGTGAATTCCTCGACCTCCACGCCCTGTTGCTGGACGACCCCGAACTGCTGTCCGGCATCGCCACCCTGATCCGCACCGGCCTGTACTCCGCCGACTACGCCCTGCGCCTGCAACGCAACCGCATCGCCGCGGTGTTCGAAGGCATGGACGATGCCTACCTGCGCAGCCGCATCGACGACATCGACCAGGTCATCGGCCGCCTGCACGCCGCCCTCAACAGCCGCAAGGCCGCCGTGCAGGGCGTCTCCGGTGAAATCCTGGTCACCGACACCGTGGCCCCGGCGGAACTGGCGCAACTGCAACAGCAAGGCGTGATCGGCGTGGTCACCGCCGGCGGCAGCCCGCTTTCGCACAGCGCGATCCTGGCGCGCAGCCTGCACCTGCCGCTGGTGGTGGGTGCCGCACAGGCGCTGCTGAAGATCAACGACGGCGACGTGCTGGTGATCGACGGCGGCAGCGGGCTGGTGGTGCTGGAACCCAATGCCGACGATCTGCGTGCCCACCACACGCGCGTGGCCGAGGCGCGCCAGGAACGCCGCCAGCTCAACCGCCTGCGCCGCGAACCGACCCGTACCCTCGATGGCGTCGACATCAAGCTGTGGGCCAACGCCGAATCACGCGACGACGTCACCGAGGCGCACGCGCTGGGGGCGGCCGGCGTGGGCCTGTACCGCACCGAATTCCTGTTCCTCGGCAGCCACGAACTGCCCGACGAGGAAGCGCAGTTCCGCGCCTATCGCGACGCCGTGCTGGCGATGACCGGGCGCACCGTCACCATCCGCACGCTGGACCTGGGCGCCGACAAGGCCGACAAGACCGGGCTGGCACTGAAGAACGAGCCCAACCCGGCGCTGGGCCTGCGCGGGGTGCGGCTGTCACTGGCCCGCGCCGGCCTGCTGCATACCCAATTGCGCGCCATCGCCCGCGCCTCCGGCTACGGGCCGGTGCGGGTGCTGGTGCCGATGATCAGCGGTGGCGAGGAAATGCGCGCGGTGCGCGCGGTGCTGGACGAGGTGCTGGCCAGCCTGCGCGCGGACGGCCGCGAGACGGCGACCGACATCCCGTTGGGGGCCATGATCGAAGTCCCGTCGGCGGCGCTGTCACTGCCCAGCTTCATCGACTGCTGCGATTTCCTTTCCATCGGCACCAACGACCTGGTGCAGTACCTGCTGGCCGCCGACCGCACCCACGAAGCCCTGGAAAACCTGTATTCCCCCCTGCACCCCGCCGTCCTGCGGGTATTGCGCGACGTGGTGAAGGTGGCCGGCCGCCACGCCACGCCCGTCACCGTGTGCGGGGAAATGGCCGCCGACCCCGCCTGCGTTCCCTTGCTGCTGGCGCTGGGCCTGCAAGAGTTGAGCCTGCATCCGGCCACCTTGCTGGAGGTGCGCCGTTGCATCCGTGCCAGCACCCATGCCCGGCTGCGTGCGGCCGCGCCGGCGCTGCTGCGCGCCCACGACCGCGCCGGCATCGAAGCCTGGCTGCGTCGGCATGCCGCGGGGACACCGCAATGACCCTGCCAAGCCGTCATCTCTGGCAGACTAGTCCGACGTTGGCGGCCACTTCAGGCAACCTCCGCAGGAGTCGATAGTCCCGCAATGAACCCGGCACCGAACCGCTTGGATGCGATGCGCCCGCTCAGGGAGGATGACCTGCAGATCGGCCAGCCGTTGGCCATGTCCGTGTACGACCAGAACGGCGCCCTGCTGCTGTTGGCCGGCTTCGTGATCGAAAACGATGCCCAGATGGAAACGCTGATCGCCCGCGGCAGCCTGGTGCAATTGCCGGAACGGGCGTCGTCGCCGCCGCCCCGGCCCGGGTTGAAACCGCGCGCCACCATCGAGGCGATGAACCAGCTCCATCGTGATGTCGGCCTGCTGCACAAGCGGCTGCTGTCCGGTGCCGCCGCCGGAGTGCAGGAGCGCGTGGCGCAACTCACCGCCACCATCGAAGAACACCTCGCGCTGGATACCGACGCCACCCTGGCCTCGATGCAGTTGCAGCTGGACCCGGCCAACCATGCCGCGCGCCAGACCCATGCCGCCATCATCTGCGTGTTCGCCACCCGCGCGCTGGGCATGCCCGCCGCCACCGCGCGCGCGCTCGCCGGCGCGGCACTGACCTACGACCTCGCGCTGGGGCCGCTGGCCACCCAGCTGAACGGCCAGAGCGAACGCCTGAGCTACACCCAACTGGCGCAAGTCCGTGCCCATCCGGAAGTGGGCCTGCGCCTGCTGGAAAGCGCCGGCATCACCGATCCGGTGTGGATCGACGCGGTACTGCACCACCACGAACGCCTGGATGGCTCCGGTTATCCGCACGGCCTGCGCGCTGGTGCCATCCGCGACACCACCCGCCTGCTGGCGATCATCGACATCTACACCGCGATGCTGCGCCCGCGCGTCTACCGCGACGCGCTGCCGGCGCGAATGGCCCTGCGCAGCATCTTCCTGGAGCGCGGCAAGCAGGTTGACGAGGCGCTGGCGATGATGCTGGTGAAGGAACTGGGCGTGTATCCACCGGGGACGCTGGTGCGATTGGCCAACGACGAGGTGGGCATCGTGTTGCGCCGTGGCGACGACGCCGCGCATCCGCAAGTGGCACGGGTGATGACCTCCGAAGGCTTCCAGGCCAGCGAGTCGCTGCAACGCGACACCCGCCTGCCGGAGTTCCACATCGCCGATTCCGTGCCCTACGACCGCTTGCCCGGCATCGTCGCCAATGCCGCCAAATTGTGGGATTGAGCGCGGCAAAAACTTGCACCGGGGTGGGCAACGGCGGCGCCAACGGCGATAATGGGCGCATCATGAACATCTGATTCGGCGCCTGCGTGCACTGCCGCGCGACGTGCCTCCCTCCCGCCGGAAGCCCGCATGGCCGAAGCCGTCCGCCACGACAAGACCGCGCGCCAGCTGCGTCTGCTCAGCGACGCGCTGGACAGCGGCCGGCTGGGCCCGGTACGGCGGCTGGTCAACACCCTGTCGCCGGCCGAGATCGGCAACCTGCTGGAATCGCTGCCGCCCGGCAAGCGCAGCGTCGTCTGGGGACTGGTGGACGCGGAAGACGACGGCGAGGTGCTGGTGCACGTCGGCGACGAGGTGCGCGAAAGCCTGATCGCGGACATGGACCCGGACGAACTGGTCGCCGCCGCCGCCGACCTGGACATCGACGACCTGGCCGATCTGGTCGAGGATCTGCCGGACACGGTGATCGACGAAGTGTTGAAGTCGATGGACCGCGAGAACCGCGAGCGCCTGGAACAGGTGCTGTCGTATGCCGAAGACAGCGCCGGCCGCCTGATGAACCCGGACGTGGTGACGGTGCGCGCCGACACCACCATCGACGTGGTGCTGCGCTACCTGCGCCTGCGCGGCGAGCTGCCCGACCACACCGATCATATTTATGTGGTCAGCAAGCGCCACCAATACCTGGGCCGGATCGCCCTGCAGGCCTTGCTCACCCACGAACCCGGCACCCCCATCAACCAGTTGCTGGACGACGAGCAGCCGGCCATTGGCGTGGACGAAAGTTCGGACGAGGTGGCCCGCCAGTTCTCCGACCACGACTGGATCAGCGCGCCGGTGGTGGACGACAGCAACATCCTGCTGGGCCGCATCACGATTGACGATGTGGTCGACATCATCCGTGCGCAGGCCGAGCACCAGGTGATGTCCGCCGCCGGCCTCGACGAGGACGAGGACCTGTTCTCGCCGGTGCGGCGTGCTTTCCGCCGGCGCATGCTGTGGCTCACCATCAATCTCGCCACCGCCTTCCTGGCCTCCTCGGTGGTCAACCAGTTCCAGGCCACCATCGCCCATCTGGTGTCGCTGGCGGTGCTGATGCCGATCGTGGCCGGCATGGGCGGCAATGCCGGCACCCAAGTGCTGGCCCTGATGGTGCGCGGCCTCGCGCTGGGGCAGATCGGCGGCACCAACATCGGCGCGCTGGTCTGGAAGGAAGTACGCATCGCCATCATCAACGGCATCGGCATCGGCCTGCTGCTGGCGCTGATCGTGCTGCTGTGGTTCCACGACCCGATGTTGTCACTGGTGATCGGGCTGGCACTGACCATCAATTTCACCGCCGCCGCCCTCGGCGGCGTGTTCGTGCCGGTCACGGTCAAGCGCTTCGGCTTCGACCCGGCGCTGGCCGGCGGCGTCATCCTCACCACCGTCACCGACGTGATGGGCTTTTTGTCCTTCCTCGGCTTGGCGACGTTGCTGTTGCTGCACTAGGCCAGCAACACCTCCAACGCCGCCATCCGCACTGCCACGCCGTTGGCCACCTGGTTGAGTACCCGCGATTGCGGGCCGTCGGCCACGCCGTCGGTGATTTCCACGCCGCGGTTCATCGGCCCGGG
Source organism: Thermomonas sp. (assembly GCF_041905325.1). Lineage (GTDB taxonomy): Bacteria > Pseudomonadota > Gammaproteobacteria > Xanthomonadales > Xanthomonadaceae > Thermomonas. Next base: position 394,915 of record NZ_JAYRLK010000001.1, read on the forward strand.
ATGCATGACGATGGCACCCGGCGCGGCGCGGCGCAGGCGGGTTTCGGTGAGGCCGTAGTCGCGGTGGTAATCCTCCAGCGAAGCCACCAGGCCTTCCACCATGCGCTCGCGCTGCAGGCGCAGCATCATCGCCGCATCCACGCCGTCCAGCGCGGCGTCGAAGTCGTGGCTGACCACGCAGCCGTGCAGGGTGTCGTCATCCGGCAACAAGGCCGCCGGGCCGCACACGCGAATCTCGCCGCAGCCCAGCGCGCGCAGCGCGTGCAGGTCGCTGCGGGCCACCCGTGAATGCTTCACGTCGCCGACGATCACCACTTTCAGCTTCGAGAAATCCTCACCCCTGGCCTGCCGCAGCGTGAGCATGTCCAGCAGGCCCTGGGTGGGATGGTGGCTGCGGCCGTCACCGGCGTTGAGGACGGCCACGCCGGGATGCGCCGCCGCGGCCAGCGCCGCCACCGCGCCGTCGCCCTTGTGGCGCACCACGAAGCCGCGCACGCCCATCGCCTGGATGGTGCGGAAGGTGTCGAGGTCGGTCTCGCCCTTGGTGGCGGACGAAGTGGAGGCATCGAAGTTGAGGATATGCGCGCCCAATCGCTGGGCGGCGAGCTGGAAGCTCAGGCGGGTGCGGGTGGACGGTTCGAAGAACAGCGTGCACACGGCCACGCCGGCCAGCGCGGCAGGCGCCTGCGCGCCCTCGGCGAAGGCCTGGGCGCGGCGCAACAGGGCATCGAGTTGCGATGCCGACAGGCGTTCCAGGTCGAGCAGGTGGCGCAGGTGGCCGGCGGCGGGCTGGGTCATGGGGGGATTCATCCGGTCAGGAAAAACATCAGGAAAGCCCGGCAGCGTCGCGCGGCGAGGACAGCCAGCGCTCGACGATGACGGCCGCGGCCACTGCATCCAGCACGTCGGCATCGCGACGTTTGCGGGTGCCGGCGGCGCGGGCGGCCGCAAAGCGGCGGGCAGCTTCCTGCGAGCTGTTGCGTTCGTCGATCATCAGCACCGGCAACCGGCAGCGCTGACGCAGGGTTTCGGCGAACGCGCGGGCGGCCTTGCGGATCGGTTGGTCGCCGCCGTCCAGGGTCATCGGATCGCCGACGATCAGGCCGTCGGGCCGCCACTCGCGCAGCAGCCGGTCGACGTGCGCCCAATCCGGTCCGCCGGCATGCACGTCGACCACCGCCACCGCGCTGGCATTGCCGGTCAGCGCGTTGCCGACCGCCACCCCGATCCGGCGCATGCCGACGTCGAAGCCCAGCACGGTGCCATCGGCGCGGATCAGTGACGTCACGCCTTCGTTCATGCGTGGCCGCTGTGGCTGGCGTGGTTGAGCAGGTCGACACCGATGCTGCCGGCCGCCGCCTGCCAGCGCTGCGACAACGGCAACTGGAACAGCACGTCGCGACGGCCCGGAACCAGCAGCCAGCTGTCGTCCACCAGTTCCTGCTCCAGCTGGCCAGCTCCCCAGCCCGCACACCCCAACGTCACCAGCGCCTGCTGCGGGCCTTCGCCGCGCGCCATCGCTTCCAGCACGTCGCGCGAGGTGGTCAGGTACAGACCCTCGCCTACTTCCAGGCTGGACTCCCAGGGGCGGTCACCCTCGTGCAGCACGAAGCCGCGCTCGGGATGCACCGGCCCGCCATGCAGCACCAGTTGCGCTTTCAGCGTCTCGTTGTCGCTGGCCACGCCCATCTGCTGCAACACTTCGCCAATGGTGTATTCCGATGGCCGGTTGACCACCACGCCCATCGCGCCGTCGTCATCGTGCTGGCAAATGAGGGTGACGCTGCGCTCGAAATTCGGATCACGCAGGGAAGGCAGGGCAATCAGCAGGTGGTTGCCGTAATTTTGCGCGCGCTCGTCGTCCATGCGCGCATTCTAGCGTGGCACGGCCCCGGGCCGCAGCGCCAGGGCGCGCCGCGCGGCTCAGCTGGCCTCGGCGATCATCACCCCATCCAGCCCCTGCGCCAGGGTGTGCGCATCGCCGCCTTGCGCCAGCTTGATGCGCAGACGCACCTCGTTGGCGGAGTCGGCGTAGCGCAGCGCGTCCTCGTAGCTGATCTCGCCGGCCTGGTAGAGCTCGAACAGGCTCTGGTCGAAGGTCTTCATGCCCATCTGCACGGATTCCTTCATCACTTCCTTGAGCTTGTGGATCTCGCCGTCGCGGATGTAGTCCTGCACCAACGGGGTGCCAAGCAGGATTTCCATCGCCACCCGCCGCGCCTTGCCGTCCGGGGTCGGGATCAGCTGCTGCGCGACCACGCCTTTCAGGTTCAGCGACAGGTCCATCAGCAACTGGCTGCGACGGTCTTCCGGGAAGAAGTTGATGATGCGGTCCATCGCCTGGTTGGCGTTGTTGGCATGCAGCGTGCACAGCACCAGGTGGCCGGTTTCGGCGAAGGCCACGGCATGGTCCATGCCCTCGCGGGTGCGCACCTCGCCGATCATGATCACGTCCGGCGCCTGGCGCAGGGTGTTCTTCAGCGCGTTCTCCCAGCTGTCGGTGTCGATGCCGACCTCGCGCTGGGTGATGATGCAGCCGTCGTGCTTGTGCACGAACTCGATCGGGTCCTCGATGGTGATGATGTGGCCGGTGGAATTGGCGTTGCGGTAGCCGATCATCGCCGCCAGCGAGGTGGATTTGCCGGTACCGGTGGCGCCCACGAAGATGATGATGCCGCGCTTGGTCATCGCCAGGGTTTTCACCACCGGCGGCAGGTTCAACTCTTCCACCGTGGGGATGCGGGTCTCGATGCGGCGCAGCACCATGCCGACCTGGTTGCGCTGGTAGAAGCAGGACACGCGGAAGCGGCCCACCCCGGCCACGCCGATCGCGAAGTTGCACTCGTGGGTCTTTTCGAATTCCTCACGCTGCTGCGGCGTCATCACGTTGAGCACGAGATCGCGGCTTTGCTGCGAGGTCAGCGGGTTCTGGGTGATCGGGCTGATCTTGCCGTTCACCTTCATCGACGGCGGCATGCCGGCGGTGATGAACAGATCCGACGCCTTCTGGTGCGCCATCAGCTTGAGGAACGAGGTGAAATCGATACTGCTCATGGCGACGCTCCGTGATTATTCGAACAACCGCTTGTCCTTGGCGTATTCGCGCGCCTGCTGGCGACTGACCATGCCGCGCTTGACCAGCTCCTGCAGGTGCTGGTCGAGGGTCTGCATGCCCTGGCCCTGGCCGGTCTGGATGGATGAATACATCTGCGCCACCTTGTCCTCGCGGATCAGGTTGCGGATGGCCGGGGTGCCGACCATGATCTCCCACGCGGCGGTACGGCCGCCGCCGACCTTCTTCAGCAGCGCCTGCGCGATCACCGCGCGCAGCGATTCCGACAGCATCGAACGCACCATCGACTTCTCGCCGGCGGGGAACACGTCGATGATGCGGTCGATGGTCTTGGCGGCCGAACTGGTATGCAGGGTGGCGAACACCAGGTGCCCGGTTTCCGCGGCGGTCAGCGCCAGGCGGATGGTTTCCAGGTCGCGCAACTCGCCCACCAGGATGATGTCCGGGTCTTCACGCAGCGCGCTGCGCAGCGCCTCGTTGAAGCCGTGGGTGTCGCGGTGCACCTCGCGCTGGTTGATCAGGCACTTCTGCGAGGTGTGCACGAATTCGATCGGATCCTCGACCGAGAGGATGTGGCCGTATTCGTTCTTGTTGATGTGGTCGATCATCGCCGCCAGCGTGGTCGACTTGCCCGAGCCGGTGGGCCCGGTGACCAGGATCAGGCCCTGCGGCTGCTCGATCAGTTCCTTGAAGATGCGCGGGCAGCCCAGGTCTTCCAGCGTCAGCACTTCCGAGGGAATGGTGCGGAACACCGCACCGGCACCGCGGTTCTGGTTGAACGCGTTGACGCGGAAGCGCGCCAGCCCGGGGATTTCGAAGCTGAAGTCGACTTCGAGGAACTCTTCGAAATCGCGCCGCTGCTTGTCCGACATGATGTCGTAGACCAGCGCGTGCACCTGCTTGTGGTCCAGTGCCGGAATGTTGATCCGGCGGACGTCGCCGTCGACGCGGATCATCGGAGGCAAGCCCGCCGACAGGTGCAGGTCCGAGGCCTTGTTCTTGACCGAAAATGCCAGAAGCTCAGCGATATCCATGCGTATTCCCCAACGCCTTCCGAAATGTGGCACCGCCGCGCATTTACCGCCCGGTGGCAACGATCGCACCCCGCAGGCAGTATGAGCGCCACCCGCACCCGCATTCAACCACCGTGAGCCACCTCGACGCTACCGCCGCGCTGCACGCGGCCTTGCTGCACATCGATAACGCAAGCCGTGCCGCCGGCAGGCCAGAAGCCCGCCTGCTGGCGGTCTCCAAGACCCGCGATGCCGCCGCCATCGCCGCCATGGCCGCCGCCGGGCAACGCGCATTCGGGGAAAACTACGTGCAGGAGGCGTTGCCGAAGATCGCCGCGCTGCGCGCGCTCGGGCTGGAATGGCACCTGATCGGCCACCTGCAATCCAACAAGGCCGACGCCGCGGCACGGGCATTCGACTGGGTGCAGACGGTGGATCGCGACAAGCTGGTGGCCGCGCTGGCCCGGCAGCGTCCGGCCGAACTGCCGCCACTCAACGTGCTCATCCAGGTCAACATCGACGATGAAGCCAGCAAGTCCGGGTGCCGGCCCGAAGCGGTGCCGGCACTGGCCGCCGCGATCGCCGCCGCGCCGCGCCTGCGCCTGCGCGGGCTGATGGCGATTCCGGCACCGGTGGAAGACCGCGCCCGGCGGCGCGCCGCGTTCCGCGCCATGGCCGACCTGTTCGCCGCGCTGGCCGCCCGCCATCCCGGCGTCGACACCCTGTCGATGGGGATGAGCGAGGACTACGTGGACGCGATCGAGGAAGGTGCGACCATGGTGCGCATCGGCAGCGCGCTGTTCGGCGCACGCCCTCCCAAACCCGTGACGCAAACGGAGCAAACCCCATGAATGAGTCGATCGCCTTCATCGGTGGCGGCAACATGGCCCGCAGCCTGATCGGCGGGCTGGTGGCACAGGGCCACGCGCCCGCCCGGATCCGCGTGGCCGAACCGTTGGATGCGCTGCGCGAGGCGTTGCAGGCCGATTTCGGCGTGACCACGTTCGACGCCGCCGCGACCGCCGCGGCAGGGGCCGCCACCTGGGTGCTGGCCACCAAACCGCAAGTCCTGCACGACGTCTGCGCCGGGCTGGCCGCACAGGCACAGGCCGCCCGGCCGCTGGTGGTCTCGATCGCCGCCGGCATCACCGCCCCGCAGATCGCCCGCTGGCTGGGGGGTGGCATCAAGGTGGTGCGGACGATGCCCAATACCCCTGCGCTGCTGGGTGCGGGCGTCACCGGCCTGTACGCCGATGCCGCCGTGACTGCCGAAGAACGCCGCTTCGCCGGCACCTTGCTGGCTGCCGCCGGCACCACCGTGTGGATCGAGGACGAAGCGCAGATGGATGCGGTGACCGCCGTGTCCGGCAGCGGCCCGGCCTACGTGTTCCTGCTGGCCGAGGCGATGGTGGCCGCAGGCCTCCGTGAAGGCCTGCCGGCGGCGGCGGCGCGCACGCTGGCGCTGCAAACCGTGCTGGGCGCGGCGCGCATGCTCACCGAGGCCGACGTCGAGCCGGCCGAACTGCGGCGCCGGGTCACGTCCCCCAATGGCACCACCCAGGCGGCGATCGAAACCTTCGAAGCCGGTGGTTTCCGCACGCTGGTGGAAGCCGCCATCCACGCCGCCCGCGTGCGCGGCGCCGAACTCTCCGCCGCCAACGACTGAAGCAGGAGCCCTGCCATGCGCCTTGCCGTCCTGTGCCTTGCCCTGGCCAGCTGCCTGCCGGCCGCCTGCAACCGAACCCCGGCACCGGCCGCAGCCAGCCGCAGCGATGCCGCCGCCGACAACGCCCGCATGACCCTGGGCGATGCCACCTTGCAGGCCTCCACCGTGGCCATCGCCGATCTCAATGCCGAGGTGGCGCGCCGTTACGGACTGGATCGCAGCCAGGACGGCGTGCTGCTGCTGGTCACCCTGCGCGATGCCGCCGGCAACGCCCTGGCACCGGGCGACCTGCACCTGGCCGCCACCGCGGCTGCGCTGGGTGACCCGCCGCACCCCATGCAACTGCAATCCATCCTGGTCGACGGCCTGACCGACTATGTCGGCGTGTTCCCCGCCAAGCCACCGGCCACGCTGCAGTTCCGGATCACCGCCGTGCGCAACGGCGCGCGCGCCGACATCACCACCAGCGCCGACCTGCAACCCCGCTGAATCCCTTACGGGTACAGCATCCGCTGCGTCCAGTGGCCACTGGCGTCGCGCTCGTGCAACTGCCGCTCGTGCAGGCGGAAGTTCGCCGCGTGCCAGAACTCCACCACCCGCGGCTGCACCCGGAACCCGCCCCAACGCGGTGGACGCGGCACCGCGCGGCCCTCGAACTCGGCCTCGAACTTCGCCAGCCGCGCCTCGAAAGTCTCGCGCGCATCCAGCGTTGCGGACTGCTGCGAGGCCCAGGCCCCGACCTGGCTGCCGCGCGGCCGGCTGGCGAAATAGGCATCCGCCTCGGCATCGCCGACGATCTCCACCGCGCCCTCGATCCGCACCTGCACGCCATTGCGCACGCGCGGCCAATGGAACAGCAGCGCCGCTTGCGGGTTGGCCTGCAATTCACGGCCCTTGCGCCCGTCCAGATGGGTGTAGAACACGAAGCCGCGCGCATCGTGCGCCTTGAGCAGCACGATGCGCGCGGACGGGCGACCGTCGGCATCCACCGTGGCCACCGTCATCGCGGTGCGGTCGGGCTCGCCGGCGGCTTGCGCCTCGGCGAACAGGGTGTCGAAGGTGGCAAGGATGTCGTCGGGAAGAATGTTCATGCCGTCATTGTCGCCCATCCGCACCGGCCGCGCACCCGGCTGTTAGCATGCTGCGATGCAAAATCCCCAGCCAATCGTCCTGATCGGCCCGATGGGCAGCGGCAAGAGCACGCTGGGACGCGCGCTGGCGGCGCGGCTGGCACTGCCGTTCGTGGACGTGGATGCGCGCATCGAGGCCGACGCCGGATGCGACATCGCGCAGTTGTTCGATACCGAGGGCGAAGCCGGTTTCCGCACCCGCGAGGCACGCGTGCTGGCGGCCAGCCTGCGCGAAGGCGCTGCGGTCATCGCCACCGGCGGCGGCGCGGTGTTGCTGGAGGCCAATCGCACCGCGATGCGCGCGGCCGGCACCGTGGTCTACCTGCACGTGGATGCCGCCACCCAGCAGGCGCGGCTGCACGGCGACACCCACCGCCCGCTTCTGCAAGCCGCCGACCCGGCGCAGACGCTGGCCCGCCTGCAAGCCCGGCGCGAACCGCTGTACCGCGCCACCGCGCACCTGCTGCTGGACACCACCACGCTGCTGCCGGAAGCGGCTGCGGCGACATTGGCGGAACGGCTTCACCTTTTTTTGCACAAGACGCACATGAACACCACCCCGCACACGGTCGACGTCGCCGCTGCCACGCCCTATCGCATCCATATCGGCCCCAATCTTCTGGATGACGGCAGCTGGCTGGCACGGACGCTGCGAGGCCGGCAGGCATTGCTCGTCAGCGACGCCAACGTCGCGCCGCTGTATGCCGGCCGCGTGGAGGCGGCCCTGCAGGCCGCCGGTCCCGGCCTGCGCATCGCCCGTCACGTGATCGCCGCCGGCGAAACGGAAAAGACACTGGCGAATTTCAGCGGCACGATCGACGCGCTGGCCGCACTCGGCGCCACCCGCGATGCCTGCGTGTTCGCGCTGGGTGGCGGCGTGGTCGGCGACCTGGCCGGCTTCGCCGCCGCCTGCTGGATGCGTGGCATCGACATCGTGCAACTGCCCACCACCCTGCTGGCGATGGTGGATTCCTCGGTCGGCGGCAAGACCGCAGTGGACATCCCGCAGGGCAAGAACCTGGTCGGTGCCTTCCACGTCCCGCGTGCGGTGCTGGCCGATACCGCCACCCTGCGCACGCTGCCAGCGCGCGAATTGCGCGCGGGGCTGGCCGAGGTCATCAAATACGGGGCGATCGTCGACGCCGATTTCCTGCACTGGCTGGACGCGCACCGCGATGCCCTGCTGGGTGGCGACGACGCCGCGCTGGCCCAGGCCATCGCCCGCAGTTGCGCACACAAGGCGGCAATCACCACCCGCGATCCGCTGGAACACGGCGACCGCGCCCTGCTCAACTTCGGCCACACCTTCGGCCACGCCATCGAGGCCGAGCAGGGCTACGGCGACGGCCTCAACCACGGCGAGGCGGTGGCGGTGGGCATGCTGCTGGCGGCACGCCTGTCGGCCACCCTGGGGCTGGCTTCGCGGGCCGACGCGGAGGCGCTGCGCACGCTGCTGCAGCGCTTCGAACTGCCGGTGGACGTGCCCGCCGGCCTCACCCCCGAAGCACTGCTGGCGCGGATGCGGCTGGACAAGAAAGCGCAGGCCAGTGGGCTGCGCTTCATCCTGTGGAACGGCCCGGGCGCGGCGCGGATCGTCGCCGACGTGGAGGAAGGCGCAGTGCTGGCGGTGCTGCGGGCAGAGGGCTGAACGCCCAAGCCAGGCGACAGTGTCAGGTCTTCATGTCAACGATGAAACCGGCACCGCTCCAGCCATAGCTCACGTAGTGCTCGAGGCCCCACGGCACGTCCTCGCGTCCGATCCATTCAAGTACTGCCCGACGCTCACCCTGGGCGTTCGATCCACGGAAGCAATTCCAGTCATCGAACAGGATCAAGGTGCCTGGCTGCAGCAACGGCGTCACGAAATCCAACACCTGCCGGGTTGATTCGTACAGATCGCAATCAATATGCACGATGGCCGCCGAGCCCGCAGGGAAGCTGGATTGCAACCATCCCGTAAGCGTGTCGGCGAACCATCCCTCGTAGAATTGGATGCGCGCCGGATTCCAAACGCCACGCCGCGCAAAATGTTCGATCACCGACTCGCGCGAATACGCGAAATCACCCTCCTTGAACTGCTCCGATCCCGTATCCAATCCTTCGAGGGCTGGCAATCCCTGAAACGAGTCGAATAGGTGGAAATGCGCTGGCGCCTTCCAGCCATACAACCGTGCGGCGCGAATCGCACTGACCGCCGAGCGGCCCGAGGCAACGCCGAACTCGAAGTAATCGCCTTCGATTTTTGACTCGCGCGCCCAGAACGCCGCGAGCGAATGAACGTCCACACGACCGAACCCTGATCTCAGCGATGGCCACGAGGCACGAAAGTGGAGTGGATCAAGCTCGTCTCTTCTTTCCATACGGGTCACTGGAATTGTCCTGTTCGAGGCGGGCGTCTCCGAAGCATACTGCTTCGTTCTTCGACCGTGGCTGGAGCAACCTAGAGGCTGGCCTACCGGTCACTGGCCGGAGGGCGGCTCCCACAGTTCGACCTTGTTGCCGTCCGGGTCCATCACCCATCCGAATTTGCCGTATTCGGAATCCTCGCGTCTGTCGAGCACCTCGCAGCCCTCCGCGCGCAGCGCCGCCAGCAGGGCGTCGAGATCGGCCACCCGGAAATTCACCATGAACGGCGCGGCGCTGGGGGCCATGACATCCGTATCCGCGGCGAACGGCGTCCACAGGGTCATGCCCGGCGCACTCTCCGGCCCGCCCCACGGGAACACCGCGCCCCCCCAATCGGTGACATCCACGCCCAGGTGTTCCCGGTACCAGGCGCCGAGGCGCGCGGGGTCCGGGGATTTGAAGAAAATGCCGCCAATGCCGGTTACGCGTTGCATGTCATCTCCCGAGGGTGGCCTTCCGGATCGGCGCATCGCGCCGGTTGCCTGCCGCAGCACCGGGCGCGCGTGCGCCGGCCCTGCACCTTACAATGCTGCCCCATGCGCCTGCTCCTGCAACAACGCCCCGACGGCCGCGAAGCCCCGCGCTTCGTGCAGCTCCAGCTCCAGCCCGACCTGCTGGGCGGCTGGGAGCTGCTGCGCGAATCCGGCCAGACGGGCGGCCGCAGCACCTTGCGCAAATCCCTGCACGCCGATCAGGCCAGTGCGCTGGCGGCACTGGAAAAAGAACGCGACACCCACCTGAAGAAGGGCTTCCTGCTGGTGTTCGCGCAGGGCGCGGACGCACCGCGATGACCCATTCCCGGCGTGCCTGCGCACGCGCAGGCACCCGCACCCCCGGAGAACTCCCTTGCCCACGCCCCTGAAAAACGATCGCTTCCTGCGTGCCCTGCGCCGCGAGCCGGTGGACGCCACCCCCGTCTGGCTGATGCGCCAGGCTGGCCGCTACCTGCCGGAATACCGCGCCACCCGCAAGGCGGCGGGCAGCTTCCTGAAGATGGCGCAGACCCCTGAACTGGCCTGCGAGGTCACCTTGCAGCCGCTGCGCCGGTTCGATCTGGATGCGGCGATCCTGTTTTCCGACATCCTCACCGTGCCCGATGCAATGGGGCTGGGTTTGTATTTCGTCGATGGCGAAGGCCCGAAGTTCGAGCGCCCGCTGCGCAGCGTCGCCGACATCGACAAGCTCGCGGTGCCGGACGTCGGCAGCAGCCTGCGCTACGTGACCGATGCGGTCAGCCTGATCCGCCGCGAACTGGACGGCCGCGTGCCGCTGATCGGTTTTTCCGGCAGCCCGTGGACGCTGGCCTGCTACATGGTGGAAGGCGGCGGCAGCAAGGAATGGGGCAAGGTCAAGGCGCTGGCGCTGAACGCGCCGGCGGCGATGCACAAGCTGCTGGGCGTGGTCACCGACGCGGTGATCGCCTACCTGTCGGCACAGCGCGATGCCGGCGCGCAGGCGCTGCAAGTGTTCGACACTTGGGGCGGCACGTTGTCACCGGCGATGTACCGCGAATTCTCGCTGCCGTACCTGGCCCGGATTGCCGCCGCATTCAAGGGCGGCGACGCCCCGCTGATCCTGTTCGGCAAGGGCAATGCCCCGCATCTGGATGCGTTGTTCGGCAGCGGTGCCGATGCCATCGGCGTGGACTGGACGGTGACCCTGGAGGACGCCGCGCGCCGCAACGCTGGCCGGGTGGCACTGCAAGGCAACATGGACCCGGCGATGCTGTACGGCAGCCCCGACGCGGTGCGCGCGCAGGTGCGCGCGGTGCTGGACAGCTACCGCGACGGCAACGGCGGCAGCCGCGAAGGCCACGTCTTCAACCTCGGCCACGGCATGTCGCCGGACATGAACCCCGATCACGTGGCGGCGCTGGTGGACGAGGTGCACGCCTACAGCGCGCGCTGACTCCAGCAAGTAGCAGTCAGGGAAGCTCTGGACAACCTGCTCTTGATCGTCATTCCCGCGAAGGCGGGAACCCATGGACTTGGGCTTTTAACAGGCTAACGTCCATGGATCCCCGCCTTCGCGGGGATGACGGCGGTTGTTTAAGCCGCCCGATAGCACCCGGCGTGGCCGGGTGCGCTGCCGCAACGAAGCTGGCATCGAACACCCCGATTGCGGAGGCCCCAAGCGTCAAGCCGCTTGCGCCAGCAGTGCCTCCAGCGCCTGTGCCAGCAGATCCCCGGTCACCGGCTTGCGCAGGAAGCCGGTGAACCCGGCTGCTTGTGCCTGCGCCTGCGCATCGGCATCGGCCCGCGCGGTGACGGCCAGCAGCGGCGCGGCAAAACCTTGCGCGCGCAGGCTGCGCGCCAACGCCAGGCCATCCATGCCGGGCAGGTCCAGGTCCAGCAAGGCGGCGTCGAAGTGGCCGGTGGCCGCTTCGGTCAACGCCCCCAGCCCGTGCGCGGCATGGGTGACCGCATGCCCGCGCGCGCGCAGCAAACCGGCGATGGCCTCGGCCACGATGGGATCGTCTTCCACCAGCAGCAAGCACCACCGCACCGCACCGTGCCGCGCGCGCGCGCCGGGTACCGCAGGCGCGGCCACCTGCTCGGGCGCACTGCCCGCCAACGGCAGGTCGACGATGAACCGGGTGCCCTTGCCGGGCTGGCTGTCCACCGTGATCCGCCCCCCCATCGCCGCCGCCAGCTCCTGTGAAATGGCCAGTCCCAGGCCGCTGCCACCGTAGCGGGCGGTGGTGCGCGGGCCATCGCCTTGTTCGAAACGACGGAACAGGCGTGCCTGTTGCTCCGCGTTGAGGCCGGGACCGGTGTCGGCCACCACGAAGCGCACGCCCTGCGGCGACAGCGCGAACGTCTCCAGCGAGACATGGCCGTTTTCGGTGAACTTCACCGCATTGCCGACCAGGTTCAACAGGATCTGCTGCACGCGGGTGGGGTCGCCATGCAGGCACTGCGGCACGTCGGCGGCGATGTCCTCGACGAACGCCAGCCCTTTGCGTTCGGCCACCGGTGCCATCAGCCCGGCCACCGCATCCAGCAACGGGCGCAGGGTGAAATCGACGTTCGCCAGCTCCAGCTTGCCGGCTTCGATGCGGGCCAGGTCCAGCGCGTCGTTGACCAGCCGCAGCAAGTGTTCGCCGGCGCGGCGGATGGCTTCGACATGGCCGCGCTGGCGCTCGTCGAGGTGGGTACCCTGCAACAGTTCGGCCATGCCCAGCACGCCGGTCATCGGCGTGCGCACCTCATGCCCCAGCGTGGCCAGGAACCGTGATTTCGCTTCCGATGCCTGTTCGGCCAGTTCGCGCTTGTGTTCCGCCAGCTGCCACGCATGCCGCCGGCGCAGGCGCTGCCGGTAGGCCCACGCCGACAGCGCGACCAGCACCAGGCCGGCCAGCGCATACCCCGCCAGCGCCCAGCCGCTGCGCCACCACGGCGGCGGCACCTCGAAATGCAGCACCTGCTCGGCGGCCACGTTGCCGCCGGCATCCTGCGCGCGCATGCGCAGCACGTAGCTGCCCGGTGCCAGCGCGGTGAAGGTGCGCTCGCCGCTGTTGCCCAGCGCCACCCAGCCGCGGTCGAACCCGTCCAGCCGCGCCCAGTAGCGATTGCCCGGCGGGTCGTCGAACGCCAGCAGGCGCGCACGGATGCGCACCTCGCGATCCTGCGGGTCCAGGCGCACGCCATCGCGCCCCGCCAATGCCTGCCAGCCGCCGTTGCGGCGTACCGCGATCTCGTCGAACCGCAGCACCGGCCGCACCGGCACCGGCTCGGCCGCATCGGTATCGAACAGCCGCAAGCCGCCATCGGCGGTGGCTGCCACCAGCACGCCGTCATCGCGCAGCAGCGCCGCCCGGTCGAGGTATTCCTCGCTGCTGGCATCGTCCTGCAAGCCCACATGCCGCAGGTTGCGCCGCAGCGGATCCCACCGATAGAGCCCGCGCGAGGTGGTCACCCAGATCCGATGGCGGGCATCCACCAGCAAGGCATCCGCCGCCACCGCCGGCATGCCGTGGCGGGTATCGACGTGCTCGCCGCGCCGCCAGCCATCGGCACCACGCCGGAATTGCTCCAGCCCGGTCATGCGCTGCACCCACAACACGTCGGCACCATCGAAGGCCAGCGCGAAGGCGCGCTCCTGGCCCATCTCCGGCACCGGCAGGAAGCGCAGCCGGGTGCCGTCGAAGCGCAGGATGCCGCCGCTGCCGGCCACCCAGGGGGCGTCGTCGGGGGCCAGTACCATGGCTTCGATGTCGGCCTCCCCCAGGCCACTGTCCGGCCCCGCCGGCAGGTTCAGCAGCACCTTGCCACTGCCGGGATCGCGCCGCTGCACGCCGCCACCCGCCGCCGCCAGCCACTGGCTGCCATCGCCGGCATTCAGCAACCAGCCCACCTGTCCCTGCGGCACCGGGTTGTCGGCATCCTCCGAGGTCCAGGCATCCACCCGGCCATCGTGGCCAATGCGCAGCAGCCCGCCGCGATGGGTGACCCACAATCGCCGGCCCGCATCCTCCGTGATCGCCACCGGCTTGACGTTGCGCAACTGCTCCAGCACCGCGTCTTCCAGCGGTGCGATCTGCCCCTGCGCATCCATGTGCTCGATCACGCCGCCCATGCCGCCCAGCCACACGCCGCCATCACGGGCCTTGCCCAGCGCGCGGTACATCGCGCCGCGCAATCCGTCTTCGCTGCCCTGGAACTGGGCCAGCTGCCGCCAGCCGGAACGCAGGTAGCCCAAGCCGCGCCCTTGCACCGGCACCCACAGCGCATCGCCATGTTCACGCAGCAAGGTGCCGATGGCGCGCGGGATGTCGGCCCCGCCCAGCGGCACCGGCACCGGCGGCGCGCTGCCGCGCTGCAACCACAAGCCACGCTGGCTGCCGATCCAGCGGTCGCCATCGCCCACGCTGCTGATCGACAGCATCGCATTGGGGCGCTGGAACATCGGTGCCCAGTCCGGCTGCTCCCAGCGTCCCGCGCGCAGATGCCACACCCCCTGTGCGCTGCCCACCCACACGCCGTCGGCCTGCGTGGTCAGGGAGTACACCAGCGCCGGGCCGTCCGCCGCCGGCAACGCCACCGCGACGAACGCATCCCCCTGCAAGCGGGCCAGCCCGGTGGTGGTGCCCGCCCACACCACGCCCTGTGCGTCCACCGCCAGCGACAGCACGGTATCGGAGGGCAGGCCCTGCGCCTTGCCGAAATGCCGCAGGCGGCCATCGCCCCCCACGCGCGTCACTCCGCCGCCGAAGGTCCCCAGCCAGACCGCATCGCCCTGCCGTGCCATCGCCCACACGTCATCGCTTTCCAGCGCCGGCTGGGTCTGCTTGCGATAGCGCGTGAACTGCCGCCGCGCCGGGTCCAGCACGCTGACGCCCTCGCCCTCCACTGCCACCCAGATGCGGTTGCGCGCGTCCACCAGCAATGCCTGCACGTTGTTGCCGGGCAGGCCATCGGCAGCCTCCGGGTCGCTTCGCCAGACCCGCATGCCAACGCCGTCATACCGCGCCAGGCCATCGGTGCTGCCAACCCACAGGTAGCCATCCGCATCACGCGCCAGCGCCTTGATTTCGGTCGACGGCAAACCCTGGGCTGGGCCAACGATGCGAAAGCGCGGCCGTTCCGGCACCCCGGCCAACGCGCAGGCACACCCCAGGCACAACAGCAGCAACCAGCAAAGACGATGCGGCATATCCCCTCCCCAGCCCGCATGCTGGCGGTGCCGGCCGGTGCTTGCAAGCAGGCGGGGTTCAGGCGTGCAGCAAGCGCTGCACCTGCTGCACGTCGAACGGCCACTCCAGCTCGACGCCCGCGTCATTGCGCAGCACCGGCACGCGCAGGCCATAGCGGGCCTCCAGCGCGTCGTCGTCATCGATGAAGACGGTTTCGAATTCGGGGGCGCGCGCTGCCGCCAGCACCGCCAGTGCCTGGTCGCACAGGTGGCAGTGATCGCGCTGGTAAAGCGTCAGGGCCATACGCGGGTGTCTTTCCTGCAAGCCTGGGCAGCCTAGAATAGACCTCCCCCACACATCGGCAGCCCCCCCATGGCCGTCTCCATCTTCGACCTCTACAAGATCGGCATCGGCCCCAGTTCCTCGCACACGGTGGGGCCAATGCGCGCCGCCGCCCGCTTCGTCCGCCACTGGCTGGTGGAAAACGGCGTGCTGGAACGCACCGTGCGCATCCGCGCCGAAGTGTTCGGCTCGCTGGCCCTCACCGGGCGCGGCCACGGCACCGACAAGGCGGTGTTGATGGGGCTGGAAGGCCACTGGCCGAACCAGATCGACCCCGACATCATCCCCGCCGCGCTGGAACGCATCCGTGCGGAGAAGAACATCCGCCTCGGCGGCCAACGCGCCATCGCATTCGACGAAAAACGCGACCTGGTGATGAACAAGCGCCAGAAACTGCCGTTCCACACCAACGGCATGCGCTTTTCCGCCTTCGATGCCGAGGGCGTCGAACTGGCCACCCGCGATTACTACTCGGTGGGCGGCGGCTTCGTGGTCAACCAGGACGAGGCGGCGGAAGACCGCATCGTGGCCGACACCACGCCGCTGCCGTATCCGTTCAACAGCGGCGCCGAACTGCTGGCGCAGTGCCAGCGCAGCGGCCTGAGCATCGCCCAGCTGATGTTCGAAAACGAAAAAGCCTGGCGCAGCGAGGACGAGATCCGCGCCAGCCTGCGCGAAATCTGGCAGGCCATGCAACGCTGCGTGGCGCGCGGCATTCGCGCCGAAGGCACCCTGCCTGGCGGGCTGCATGTCACCCGCCGCGCGCCGGCCCTGCACGCCGAACTGGCGGCGCGGCCGGAAGCGGCGATGCGCGACCCGCTGACCGTGCTCGACTGGGTGAACCTGTATGCGCTGGCGGTGAATGAAGAAAACGCCGCCGGTGGCCGCGTGGTCACCGCGCCCACCAACGGTGCGGCCGGCATCGTGCCGGCCGTGGCGCATTACTACGAGCGCTTCTGCGCCAGCGAAAAAGACGCCGTCGCACGCGAGGCCGGCCTCTTCACCTATCTGCTCACCGCCGCCGCGGTGGGCATCCTGTACAAGGAAAACGCCTCCATCAGCGGTGCCGAAGTCGGTTGCCAGGGCGAAGTGGGGGTGGCCTGTTCGATGGCCGCCGCCGGCCTCACCGCCGCGCTGGGCGGCAGCCCCGGGCAGATCGAGAACGCCGCCGAGATCGGCATGGAGCACAACCTGGGCCTGACCTGCGACCCGATCGGCGGGCTGGTGCAGATTCCCTGCATCGAACGCAACGCGATGGGCTCGGTGAAGGCGATCAACGCCAGCCGCATGGCCCTGCGCGGCGACGGCCAGCACAAGGTGTCGCTGGACAAGGTCATCAAGACCATGCGCGACACCGGCCGCGACATGCAGGACAAGTACAAGGAAACCAGCCGCGGCGGGCTGGCGGTGAACGTGATCGAGTGCTGACAACGGCCATCGCATCGCCCCCAGCCAAGGCGCGAACAGGGCGATATTTCGATGTAATCTGGCCGCGGGGGGTTAGCCGGGGGACGCGCGATCACACGACCCATCGCCAATTGCGGTAAGCACCGGAAGCAGCGCGCGTGGGCGCGACGCCTGCGCGGCGGCCTGCTGGCATTCGTCCTGCTCGTGCTGATGCTGCCCGCCGCCGCACTGGCACCCAACAAGCCCTTTCGCGATTACGTGCTCGACAACTGGGGCGTGGAGCAAGGCCTGCCGCAAATCACCGTCACCGCCATCACCCAGGATGGCGAAGGCTACTTGTGGTTGGGCAGCCAGACCGGCCTGGCCCGGTTCGATGGCGTGCATTTCCAGAATTTCGCACTGCGCGATGCACTGGGCCTGGACAGCGGCATCCAGGCACTGCTGGCCGACGACCACGGCCGCTTGTGGGTGGGCACCGCCCGCAGCCTGCTGGTGCTGGAAAACGGCAAGCTTCGCAACCTGACGCCCCCCGGTAAACCCGGCGAACCGCCGCCCCGGTTCCCGGTGGCGGCCCTGGCGTTCGTGGATGGCCAGGTCCTGGTGGCGGGGCCGGATGGCCTGTATGCCCCAACCACCGACGGCCTGCGCCGCGTGCGGCCACTGCCCGGCCCGGCCACCAGCCTGCTGACCGGTCCCGACGGGCTGTGGATCGGCAGCCGCGGGCAGGTGCTGCAACTGGTGGCCGGCCAACTGGAACCCCACCCGCTGCCCGACGGGATGGCCGACGTGGCCGTGAACGCGCTGGCGCATTTCGACGGCGAGGTGTACGCCAGCACCCGCAACGGCCTGCTGCGCCTGCATGACGGCCAATGGACGCCGGTTCCCGGGCGCGACGGCGATCGCGTACGCGCGGTGGAGGCCCTGGCCGCCGACCACGACGGCAACCTCTGGCTGGCCACCCCGCAGTATCTGGAGCGCCTGCGCAAGGGGCAGCCCGTGGAACGCCTGCAAAACACGGCGGGCAGCATTGCCATTCGTGCGATTTTCGAAGACCGCGACGGCAATCTCTGGCTGGGCAGCCAGACCGAGGGCATCACCCGGGCCTGGAGCGGCTACACCCGACGCCTGTCGCACCCCGATGGCCTGGCTTCGCCGCTGCTGTGGGCGGTTGCAAAAGCACCGGACGGTGGCATCTGGGTCGGCACCAGCGACGGCGTGGAAGTCTGGCGCGACGGCCGCTTCCAGCGCGTGGCCAGCGGCGCGCAATTGCCGCACCCGGAGGCCTACAGCCTGCTCCCCGAGGCGGGCCAGGTCTGGGTGGGCACCCGGGCCGGCGTGGCCCTGCTGCACCCGGGCCGCCCCGGCGCGGAACTGCCACCGGCGCTGCTGCCGCTGCGCAACGCGCAGATCAACGGCATCCTGCGCGACCACCTCGGCCAGCTCTGGTTCGCCACGTCCGAAGGCTTGTTCGAACTTGATGCCCACCAGCAACTGACCCGCTACGGCGCAGCCCAGGGCCTTCCGGATCCCCGTATCCGCATCGTCCGTGAAACCCGCGACGGCCACCTGCTGGCCGGTTCCTCGCAGGGGCTGTACGAATGGCGCGAGGGCCGCATGCAGGCGGTGGGGCGCACGCAGGGCCTGCCGGCGGACATCGCCGTGTCCGCATTCGTGGAACTGGCCGACGGGCGCTGGGTGCTGGGCAGCAGCAGCGGCGTGCCGCTGTGGATCTTCGATGGCCAGCGCTGGCGCGGCATCGGCGAAAACCGCGGCCTGCCCGCCAGCCTGCCCTTCCACCTCGACGAAATCGACGGCCAGCTCTGGGTGGCCGGGATGCAGGGCGTCTACCGGCTGCCGCTGGCGCAACTGGACCGCGCGCTGGCCGACCCGCGTGCCCGCCTGGCCCCGGAGCTGCTGATCAATTCCGGCTTCGACCGCCTCGGCGGGCAGCAGGACAAATGCTGCAACGGTTCGGGCAACAACCGGGGCCTGCTGTACCAGAACGAACTGTGGCTGCCCACCCGCGACGGGGCCCTGCTGGTGCAGACAGCCCTGCCGGACGCCCGCACGCCATGGCCGCTGCGCATCGAAACCGTGCAGACCGACGTTGGCACCCTCACGCCCGGCCGTACCCGCCTGCAACTGCCGCTGGATGCCCGCACCGTCCGGATCGCCTTCAGCCTGCCCGCCCTGCTGCCGGCACACCCGCCCCACCTGCGCTTCCGGCTGACCGGCTTCGACGAAGGCTGGCGCGAACTCGACGCCCCCAACCAGCGCAGCATCGGCTACGTCAACCTGCCGCCCGGCCAATACCGCTTCGAAGTGGCGGATTTCAGCCGCCCCAATCCCTTGGCGGACACCGCCACGCTGGAGCTGGAAGTACCGCCGCACCTGCGCGAAACCCTGGCGTTCCGGATGCTGGCGGTGCTGCTGCTGGGTGCGCTGGTATGGCTGGGCTACCTCGGCCTGCGCCTGCGCTACGCCCGCCAGCGCGCGGCGCTGGAGCTGCTGGTGCAGGAACGCACCCAGGACCTGCAAACCGCCAATGCGCGCCTGAAGGAACTCAGCTTCACCGATCCGCTGACCGGGCTGCACAACCGCCGCTACCTCAGTCAACAGATCCCGATCGACCTCAAGTTCTACGAACGCGATGCCGGCTATCTCGATGGCAGCGACGCGCTGGTGTTCGTGTTGCTGGACATCGACCACTTCAAGCTCATCAACGACACCTGGGGCCACGCCGCCGGCGACCGCGTGCTGGAGCAATTCGGGCAATTGCTGGGCGAGCTCAAGCGCAGCGGCGACTACGCCGCGCGCTGGGGTGGCGAGGAATTCCTGTTGGTGCTGCGGCCCTTGCCACGTGATGGCCTGGCACAGATCGGGCAGCGCCTGTGTGCGCGCATCGCCGCCCATCCCTTCGACCTCGGCGGAGGGCGGCACCATCGCCTCACCGCTTCGATTGGCCTGGTGGAATACCCCCTGCTGCACCAGCAGCCGCACCTGCTCGACTGGGAGCAGTTGGTCAGCCTGGCCGACCGCGCGCTGTACCGGGTGAAGACCTCCGGCCGCAATGGCTGGATGGCCTATCGCCCGCTGCCCGGCAACACCCTCACGCTGGACCCGGCGCTGGTCCGCGGCAACCCCGGCTGGCTGCTGGACAACGGGGTGCTGGAGATGTTCGGCGAAATCGGCCCCGACCCGCACGGCGGCACGTCCGGCGAACCCGCGCCCAAGCACCCGCCCAACCCGCCTCCCGAAGCGGGGCCCTGAGCACATGCGTGCCGTCGTCGCCACCGTCTCGCGCGGCTTGCTGCTGACGCTGCTGTACTTCGCAGGCGCCGCAGTCGCCATCCTGTATTTGCGCACGCCGGCCGACGTCACCCTGTTCTGGCCCGCCGCCGGGATCGGCTACGCGATGGTGCTGCGTTTCGGACTGTCGGCGGCATGGCCGATCGCCGTCGGCCAGCTCCTGCTGCACCTGTGGCTGGTGCCGGTACCGGCGCTCTTCCTGCCGTTTTCGGCCAGCAGCAATGCCATCGGCACCCTGCTTGCCTGCCTGTACGTGTTCCGCCGCCGGCCAAGACCGCAACTGCAATTGCGCACCGAAGACGGCCTGTTGCTGCTGCGCGGCGCGGTACTGCTGTGCGCCACCAGCGCGATCATCGGCAGCCTGGGCATGCTGCTGGCCGGCATGGTGCCACCCGCCGACCTGCCGCGCGCCTACCTGCAATGGGCACTCGGCGACCTGCTGGGCGCCACCACCATGACCCCCAGCGTCCTGTTGCTGCTGCGCACGCTGCAACGCGGCTACCTGCGCGCACCGCCGACGCCGCAGGCGCTGCGCGAGCGCCTGCTGTGGTGCGCGGTGATGCTGGCGGTGCTGACGGCCGGCGTGGCGATCGTGCGCAACGGCAGCATGTACCCGCTGGCGGCGGCCACCCTGCCGCTGGCCCTGCTGCTGTGGTCGGCGGCGCGGTATCCCGGCACCTTCACGGCGATGGCCACGATGCTGGTCAGCGTCGCCCTGGCGCTGGTCCTGGGGCTGGATGGGCTGCGCCGCCCGGAAACCGTGCAAGACACCACGCTGGTGGTGAGCGCGTTGGTGGTGATTTCCACCATCCCCATCCTGCTGTCGGCTTCCTACCGCGAACGCGAGGACG
Organism: Thermomonas sp.; assembly: GCF_041905325.1. Classification (GTDB taxonomy): domain Bacteria; phylum Pseudomonadota; class Gammaproteobacteria; order Xanthomonadales; family Xanthomonadaceae; genus Thermomonas. The sequence continues at coordinate 415,747 of NZ_JAYRLK010000001.1, forward strand.
CGATGGCCGCATTGCACCTGCGTGCCACCCACGACCCCCTGACCGGGCTGCTCAACCGCGATGCCTTCGAAGAGCAGGCGCGGCAATGGCTGGCGCAGGCCGACACGCCGCTGTCGCTGCTGTACGTCGACCTCGACAACTTCAAGCTGGTCAACGATTCCGCCAGCCACGCCGCCGGCGATGCGATGCTGCGCCATGCCGCCAGGATGGTCCGCGACGCCTTCGGCGACCCCGCCCTGGTGGCGCACAGCGGTGGCGATGAATTCACCGTGCTGGTAGCACTGGATGCCGATGCCGCGGCGGTTCCCGGGCGGCACCTGCTGGCCGCGATCGAAGCCATGCGGGTGGCATGGCAGGGCAGCAACCTGCGCACCACCGCCAGCATCGGCCTGGCCGCCAGCGTGCCGCCGCATGTCAGCTTCGACGAATTGCTCTCGCAAGTGGACACCGCCTGCCACGAGGCCAAGGACCTGGGGGGCAACCGCTTGTTGGTGGCGGGACAGAACGCCGACAGCCTGCGCAACCGCAACCAGTTGATGCGGCTGGCCCTGAACGCGCGCGAGGTGCTGGACCAGCAGCGCTTCGAACTGTGGTGCCAGCCCATCATCGACCTGCGGGAACCCGGCACCGGCCAGGCGCATTTCGAAGTGCTGCTGCGTTGGCGCGACAGTGACGGGCAACTGCGCCCGCCCGCCAACCTGATCGCCGCCGCCGAGCGCTTCCGGCTGGGGCCGCGACTGGACCGCCACGTGCTGGACGCCCTGCTGGACTGGCTGGATGTGCACCCGGGACTGGTGCCGCGCATCGAACAATGCAACCTCAACCTCGGTGCCGCCACCCTGGTGGACGAGGAGTTCGCCGAGTACACCGCCGCGCGCCTGGCACGCAGCCCCTTGCAGCCGCGTCAGCTGTGCCTGGAAATCACCGAAACCAGCGTGGTGCGCGACCTTGCCCGCACTTGCCACTTCATCGCCCGGATGCGGGCGATGGGGTGCCGCTTCGCGCTGGACGACTTCGGCACCGGCTTCTGCTCGTTCGGGTACCTGCGCGACCTGCGGGTGGATTACCTCAAGATCGACGGCAGCTTCGTGCGCGACCTCACCGAGTCGCGGCTGTCGGAATCGGTGGTGCGCGCGATCACCGACATCGCCCATATCCTCGACATGCGCGCCGTCGGCGAGCATGCGGAAACCGACGCGCAACTGGAACAACTGCGCAAGCTGCACGTGGATTACGCGCAGGGATACGTGTTCCAGAAACCCATGCCGATCGCCGATTTCTTCGGCGTCACCGATCACTGAGCAGCGGCGGCCTGGATCGCCAGCGCATCATCCAGCAACCCCGCCGCCGTCACCCCGGCGCCGGCCCCCGGCCCCTGGATCACCAAGGGTTGTTCGGGATAGCGGTCGGACCAGATCGCCACCCGGTTGTCGGTACCGCCGCCACCGGCCAGCGCGTGCCCGGCGGGCAGGCTTTCCAGCCCCACGGTGGCCACACCGCCGGCTTGCAGGCGCGCCACGAAGCGCAGCTTTTCGCCGCGCTTGTAGGCCTCGGCAAACCGCTCGCGCAGGGGCGCATCCAGCTCCGGCAGGGCCGCATCCAGCGCATCGCGGGGGAGTGCTGCCAGTGCATCCGGCACCAGCGATGCCACCTGCACCTCGTCCTGCTCCAGCACCTGGCCGGCCGCCCGCGCCAGGATCAGCAATTTGCGCCGCACATCCTCGCCTGAAAGATCCTCGCGCGGGTCCGGCTCGGTATACCCGGCATCCCGCGCCTGCCGCACGAAGCCGGAAAACGGCTGCATCCCGTCATAGTGGTTGAACAGCCACGCCAGCGAGCCGGACAGCACCCCGGCGATGGCATGGATGCGGTCGCCACCGGCCTGCAAGGCACGGAGCGTGCGCAGCAACGGCAGCCCCGCGCCCACGGTGGCGCTGTCGCCATAGGCGGCCTGGCCGGCCGCGCGCGCGGACTGGATGGCCTGCCAGCGCGCCAGTGCGGTGCCCTGGCCCAGCTTGCAGGCGGTGACCACATGGATGCCGCGCGCCAGCCAGTGCGGGTGGCGGTCGGCCACCACCGCCGATGCGGTGGCGTCCAGCACGATGCGGGGGCCGTCGCCGGCCAGTGCCGCATCCACCGCCTCCAGCGTGCCGGGCTGCGCAGCCTGCTGGAACAGGCTGTCGCGGGTGCCCAGCGGCAGCCCGTCGGGATTGCCCCATGCAAGGCGCGAATTGGCGGCATGCACCAGCCGCAGGCGTTGCCCCAGCGGCGTACCGTGCCAACCGGCCAGGCGCGCCCACACCGCGCTGCCCACCGTGCCGGTACCCAGCAGCGCCACCCGTGCCGGCGGCGACACGGCAGCGCTCACGCCGACACCCGTTTGTGGTCGCCGGCCGCGCGTGCGCGCGCCAGCCCGGCCTGCACGTCGGCCAGCAGATCCTCGACATGCTCGATGCCCACCGACAGCCGCAACAGGCCATCGGTGATGCCGGCCACGGCGCGCGCCTCGGCACTCATCGCCGCATGGGTCATGGTGGCCGGATGCGCCACCAGGCTTTCCACCCCACCCAGCGATTCGGCCAGAGTGAAGCATTGCAGCCCGTCCACGAACGCCCGCACGGCTGCCTCTCCGCCGGCCAGCTCGAAGCTGAGCATCGCCCCGAAACCCTGCTGCTGGCGCGCCGCCAGCGCATGCCCCGGGTGGCTGGCCAGTCCCGGGTAATGCACGGCCCGCACCGCCGGGTGGCCGTCCAGCGCGGCGGCCAGTGCGGCGGCGTTGTCCTGGTGCACGCGCAGGCGCGCATCCAGCGTGCGCAAGCCGCGCAAGGTCAGGAAGCTGTCGAACGGCGCGCCGGTCAGGCCCAGGCAATTGGCCCACCACAGCAGGTGCTGGTGCTGGTCGGCGTCCTTCGCCACCACCGCGCCCCCCACCACGTCGCTGTGGCCATTGATGTACTTGGTGGTGGAATGCAGCACGAAGTCCGCCTCGAAATCGGCCACCGGCCGCTGCAACGCCGGCGACAGGAAGGTGTTGTCGGCCACCACCCGCGCGCCGACGGCGTGCGCGGCGGCGATCACGCGGCGTAGGTCGGTGATGCGCAGCAACGGGTTGGACGGGGTTTCGATCCACACCAGCTTCGGTTGCCGTGCCAATGCCGCGGCCAGGGCCTGCGCATCGGTCAGGTCACAGGTCACCAGCGTGAACGCACCCTTGTCCGCCAGCGCGTTGAACAACCGCCAGCTGCCGCCATAGCAGTCGTGCGGCACCACCAGCACGTCAGCCGGTTGCAGCAGCGCATGCAGCAACAGCGTCACCGCGCCCATGCCGGTGGCGGTCACCACCCCGCCGGCGCCGCCTTCCAGCTCCGCCAGCGCCTCGCCCAGCAAGTCGCGGGTCGGGTTGCCGCAGCGGGTGTAGTCGTACGCACGCTTCTGGTTGAAGCCGGCAAAACTGAAGGTGGAAGACAGCACCAGCGGCGGCGTCACCGCACCGAAGGCGGCATCGCGGTCGATACCGGCGCGCACCGCACGGGTGGCGGCACGGCGGGTGCTCTGCGGGGCGTCGCTGCTCATGCGGAAACTCCGGTGCAAACGAGGGTGGAAACGGGGGTAGAAACGGGAGATGCGGAATGCGTGGCAGCGCCGGACAGTTCGCCGGCCAGCAGCGCGTCGATGCGGTCGGTTTCCTTCAGGAAGGCATCGTGGCCGTACGGCGAGCGCAGCACGCGCAGGCGGCCGCGCGCGCCGAGGCCTTCGAGCAATTCCACCGCATCGGCCATCGGCACCAGCCGGTCGCCTTCCACCGCGATCACCGACACCGGCACGCCGACCTGGGCGGGATCGATGCGGTGCAGGTCGATGGATTCGGACAGCCGCAGCCAGGCGGTGGGCGAGACCCGGGCGACGAACTTGGCACCGGCGGCATCCAGATAGTCTTCCGCCGCCACCCGCACCTGGCCATTGCAGATTTCCGGCACCGCATCGAAGCGCTCGGCGAATTCCTCCGGTGTGCGGTAACTCAGCATCGCGAACTGGCGCGCCAGCGACAGCCCCTGCTCGTCGGCGCATTGCAGCCGCCCCAGCGCCACCGCCTTGCGTTGCAGCGCCCGCCACGCCGCCGCGTACGGATGCGGGCGGTGCACGCCGCTCACGGCCACCAGCTTGCGCAAGCGCCGCGGATGCCGCACCGCCATTTGCAGGCCCACCAGCGCCCCGTAGGAATAACCCACCCACGCCGCCAGCACCTCGATGCCCAGCGCATCCAGCAGCAACGCCACCGCATCGGCCTGGTCGGCGGTGTCGATGGGCACGTCCAGGCTGCCATCGGCGCCCACGTAATCGATCGCGAGGATGCGCATCTTCGCCGGGTCCAGCGTGCGGCCGGCATCCAGCAAGCCTTCGGCCCAGCCCGGTGCGGCATCCAGCGCATTGGCGGCCACGTGGCGGTGCGCGGAAATGCCGCCGGCCACGAACACCACCGGTGCAGCGGCCGGGCCCACCAGCTCGTAGTTCAGGCGCACCTTGCGGGTACCGGCATGCCGGCAGGCCAGCACCGCGTCGAGGCTGCCGCGGCGGGCATCGCCGGCGTCCGCCGCCACCGCACGCATCGTGGTCGTCGCCCGGGGGAGGGGAAGGCGGGAGGGATCGGTGCGTTCGGCAAGGTTCACGGCGGACTCCGGCGATGGACAGCCCATCGGAGTCGTGCGGGGATGCGGGAAGACCGAACGCGTCGGCGTCGCGAACCGCGGCGTGCGGCTTCGCAACCATCTTCCGGCAGACGCTCAGGTCCCCGCAGGATTTGGCACCTCGCCAACGCGCATGCGCGCGCCGTCTGGTTGCCCCGGCATCAAAGGGCCTGTCCCTCCGCCGGTCTCGATGGATGCGCGCAGTGTGGGCATGCCCTGCGGTTATGTCAATCGCTTTATCCGGATGAAGCGATTCTTATGACGATTTTTCATGGCGCATTGCGGGAAGCGCCGACCCGGAGCGTCATTCCCGCCGGCGGCACCATGCCGACGGTGGCGAGCTGCGGAACATCACGATGCCGCCGAACGCATCCGCGCATACTGCGCAGATGCACCGCCTGTCTTCCCTGCTGCTTGCCGGTCTGTGCGCCATGGCCATTCCGGCCTTTGCACAAACCCGGCAGGATGCGCCCGCCGCCATCGCCACCCTGCGGGTGGAAGCGGTGGACGGTGGTTATCTGGCGTGGGCCGACAATCGGCTGCCGGGGCCGGTCGAAGTGCGTCTGGAGAGCACCGACGGGCCGCTGGAAGGCAGTCAGCCGGCGCTGCCGGCACGGGCCAGCGTGCCGGCCCTGGGCAGCGTGGTGGTGGCGCGCCTGCCGATGACGCGGCACGGCGCAGGTCTGGCCAGGCTGCGCCTGCTGGGCACACCCGGCAGCTCCAATGCCCGCCCGCAGGAGGCGCTCTACCTGCTGCCGGTGGCGCAGGGAACGGCCCGGCTGGAGCAGGGTTTCGAAGGCAGCTTCAGCCATCAGGGCCCGGAAAACCGCTACGCACTGGATTTCGCCGTCCCCGAAGGCACCCCGGTCCTGGCTGCGCGTGCCGGGCGGGTGCTGCAGGTGGAAGACGGGTTCGACGGCCACGGCCTGAACTACGCCCGCGACGGCGGTCGTGCCAACTTCATCCGCATCCTGCACGCCGACGGCAGCATGGCGCTGTACGCGCACCTGCAGGCGCACGGCGCACGGGTGCGCCCCGGCCAGCAGGTGGAGGCCGGGCAAGCCATCGGGCTGTCCGGCAACACCGGCTACAGCACCGCGCCGCACCTGCACTTCGTGGTACAGGTCAACCGCAGCCTGCAACTGCTGTCGATTCCGTTCCGGCTGGCCAGCGACCCGACACCCTGAAGGTCAGCCTTCCCGGTCCTGCTCTTCGGCCTGTTCCGACGGCTCCACCAGTTCGCGCCATTGCGGCAGCTTGTCCAGCATGCCCACCGCACGCAGATAGTCTTCGTCCGGTGCGCTGCCGGCCACCAGGGACGTGGCCACATGCACCGCACCCGTCACCCAGAAACCGCCCGATTTCATCTGCCCGGGACGCTTCTGGTAGGCCACTGCCTCCACGATCGGCATCGGCAAACCCCACAGGCCCATCAGGTAGGCACCCGCTTCGGCGTAATCGGGGCCGTCTTCCCCGGCTTCCCCACTGGACACCCCCGGCAGCAGCCGTCCCACCTCGGCCAGCAGGCTGGCGGTGGCCGCCAGCTCGGCACTGGGGCCCGGCAACAACTTGCGGGCCAGGTTGGACGCACGCAGCGCGCGGTCCTGCATCTGCTCGCGCTGCTTGCTGTTGCCCGTTTGCGGGCCGCCGAACGCCTCGATGGTCAACACCATCCGCAGCAAGGTCTGATGGCCCAGCCGCACCACCGCCGCGCGCATGTCGCCGACCTCGCGGCCACCTGAAAAATAGGCGGAATTGCACAGCCGCAGCACCTTGGCGGCGATCGCCGGGTCTTGCGAGAGCGCCTGCGCAATCGCGTTGTTGTTGGCATCGGGATCGCGCAGCAGACGGGTCAATTGCAGGTACAGCCGCGGCGGCGGCGGCAGCGAGTTGATCCGCCCCAGCACGCGCTTGAGCTGCTCGTTGTCCAGCAGCTCCCGCAGGTCCACCACGCTTTCCACCGCGGCGACCAGCTCCCCCGGGTCCAGCGGCCGCCCCAGCACCCGGTGGGCGCCATCCAGGCCCTGCGCGATATCCAGCCCGGCCTCGTCGGGGGATTCGTCAAGCAACAGGATGCGCACCGCCTGCGGATACAGTGCGGCCACCCGTGCCAGCAACTCCGGCCCACCAATCGGCCCCGGGCGCAGCCCGCAGACGAACACGTCGAAAGGAGGCATGCCCGGCTCCACCGGCGCACCCGCCGGCAACCAGTCGATCTTCCAGTCCAGCCCGAAGTCGGCCAGCAGGCCATCGAACTCGGCGGCGCGCGCCGTATCCTCACCGATGATGACAATTCGCACTGATTCCCATCCCTCGCAGGCAAGACCCCATCATGGCAGGCGCAACCCGGGCACCGCCTCCTCGCCCCCTGTTGCTCCGTCGAACGCGAAAACCGGTGGCATCCGGCCCGCTGCGGCCATGCTGCCCCCAACGCTATAATTTGGCAATGTCAGAAGTCCCCTCAGAAGCCGCGCGCCGTCGCACCTTCGCCATCATCTCCCACCCCGACGCCGGCAAGACCACGCTGACCGAGAAGCTCTTGCTGTTCGGGGGCGCGATCCAGATGGCCGGTTCGGTCAAGGGCCGCAAGGCCGCCCGCCACGCGACGTCCGACTGGATGGCGCTGGAAAAGGAGCGCGGCATCTCCGTCACCAGCTCGGTGATGCAGTTCCCCTACGAGGGCCGCATCGTCAACCTGCTGGACACCCCCGGCCACGCCGACTTCGGCGAGGACACCTACCGCGTGCTCACCGCGGTGGACTCCGCGCTGATGGTGATCGACGTCGCCAAGGGCGTGGAGGAGCGCACGATCAAGCTGATGGAGGTGTGCCGCCTGCGCGACACCCCGATCATGACCTTCGTCAACAAGCTCGACCGCGAGGGCAAGGACCCGATCGAGCTGCTGGACGAAATCGAATCGGTGCTGGGCATCCAGTGCGCGCCGGTGACCTGGCCGATCGGCATGGGCAAGCGCCTGAAGGGCGTGGTGCATCTGGTCTCGGGCGAAGTGCACCTGTACGAACCGGGGCGCAACTTCACCCGCCAGGATTCCACCATTTTCCCGTCGCTGGACGATCCGGGCGTGGCCGCCGCCATTGGTGCCGATCTATTGAATGAAGTGCGCGAGCAGCTCGAACTGGTACAAGGTGCCTCGCATCCGTTCGATCAGGCCGAATATCTGGCCGGCAAGCAGTCGCCGGTGTTCTTCGGCTCCGGCGTCAACAACTTCGGCGTGCAGCCGCTGCTGGACTTCTTCGTCGAGCACGCGCCGCCGCCACGCGCACGCGCCACCACCACGCGCGACGTGGCCGCCAGCGAAGGCAAGCTCACCGGCTTCGTGTTCAAGATCCAGGCCAACATGGACCCGATGCACCGCGACCGCGTGGCCTTCATGCGCGTGTGCTCGGGCAAGTTCGAAGCCGGCATGAAAACCTTCCATGTGCGCAGCGGCAAGGAGGTCAAGCTCGCCAACGCGCTGACCTTCATGGCCTCCGACCGCGAGATCGCGGAGTCTGCCTACCCCGGCGACGTGATCGGCATCCACAACCACGGCACCATTTCCATCGGCGACACCTTCAGCGAGGGCGAGAAACTCACCTTCACCGGCATCCCCAGCTTCGCGCCGGAGCTGTTCCGCCGCGCCCGCCTGCGCGACCCGCTCAAGCTCAAGCAGTTGCAGAAGGGCCTGGCGCAGCTGAGCGAGGAAGGTGCCACCCAGTTCTTCAAACCGCTGCTGAGCAACGACCTGATCCTCGGCGCGGTCGGCGTGCTGCAATTCGACGTGGCCGCCTACCGGCTCAAGGACGAGTACGGGGTGGAAGCCATCTTCGAGCCGGTGCAGGTGGCCACCGCACGCTGGATCCGCTGCGCTGACGACAAGACGCTGGAAGAATTCCGCGACAAAAACGCCCTGAACCTGGCGCTGGATGCCGCTGGCGAACTGGTCTACCTGGCTCCCAGCCGGGTCAACCTGCAACTGGCGCAGGAACGCGCGCCGGCGGTGGAATTCCACGCCACCCGGGAAATCGCGCAGTCGGCGGCCTAGTTACGAGGCGATATACCGCTGCAACTGGTCGATGTCCTGCCGTTGCATCTCGATCACGGCTTTCACCAGGTCGCCGATCGACAGCACGCCCAGCACCTTGTCACCCTCCAGCACCGGCAGGTGGCGGATGCGGCTGTCGGTGACCAGTTGCATGCAGTGTTCGGTGCTGTCGCCGGGGGCCACCGTGCGCACCTGCGCGGTCATGATGTCGCGTACCGGGGTTTCCCTCGATGCGCGGCCCTGCAACACGATCTTGCGCGCGTAATCGCGCTCGGACAGGATGCCGACCAGCCGCGGCCCCTCCATCACCAGCAGCGCGCCGATGCTGCGCTCGGCCATCAGCCGGATGGCGTCGTAGACCGGGGCATCCGGGCCGATCGCGATGATTTCGGCCGGCTTCGCTTCAAGCAGTTGACGTACCGTGCGCATGGCAGCTCTCCTGGGGTTCGGGAAGCGGCTTCGAGGATAGCGCGTTTGCCGGTTGCCAGACATCCACCAGGTACAAGGGCCGCTGCTTGGATTCCTCGTACAGGCGGCCGAGATATTCCCCGATCAGGCCCAGCGCCATCAACTGCACGCCCCCGAGGAACAGGATCACCACCATCAGCGACGGCCAGCCGGCCACCGGGTTGCGCCACAACAAGGCCTGCACGATCACCACGCAGCCGTAGGCGAACGCCAGCAGCGCGGTGGCCAGCCCGAGGTAGGTGGCCAGCCGCAGTGGCGCGGTGGAGAAGCCGGTGATGCCTTCAAGGGCGAAGTTCCACAGCCGCCAGGTGTTGAACTTGCTGCGCCCGGCGGCGCGGGCATCGCGCTGGTAGGGAATGGCCGTGCTGTTGAAGCCGATCCAGCCGAACAGCCCCTTCATGAAACGGTGGCGCTCGCGCAGTTGCCGCAGCGCCGCCAACGCACGCGGCGACAGCAGCCGGAAATCGCCGGTGTCGCGCGGCACCGGGGTTTTCGACAACCGTCCGATCACCCGGTAGAAGCCATGCGCGGCCACGCGCTTGAACAGCCCATCGCCGGCACGGGCCATGCGGGTGCCGTGGATGTCGTCGTAACCTTCGCGCCATTTCGCCACGAATTGCGGCAACAGCTCCGGCGGGTCCTGGCCGTCGGCATCGAGGATCATGGCGGCACCTTGCCGCACCTGGTCCAGCCCGGCGGTGAGCGCCGCCTCCTTGCCGAAATTGCGCGACAACCGCAGCAGCGCCACCCGTGCGTCCTCCCGGGCGTAGCCTTGCATCAGCGCCCAGGTGGCATCGCGGCTGCCGTCGTCGACATACAGCAGCGACGCGTCCAGACCCGCGGCCGCCGCCATGTCCAGCGCCGCCAGCAGCCGTGGATGCAGGCTCGGCAACGCCTCCGCCTCGTTGCAGGCGGCGACCACCAGGGTCAGGCGACGGTGTTCCGGGTCAAACGCATCCATGCGCGAAGTATGCCAGCGCCACCGCCGCACTCAGTCCAGCGTACGCAGGTAGCCGGTGCCGCCGATCGCACCCATCTGCCGCTGGATGTTCTGTGCGCGCCGCTGCACATAGGCCCCGGGCCGGGCCGCGCTGTAGCGTTTCGGACTTGGCAGCACCGCCGCCAACCGGGCGGCCTCGGCAGGGCCCAGCCGCGCGGCATCCTTGCCGAAAAACTGCCGCGATGCCGCCTGCGCGCCGTAGACGCCATCACCGAACTCGGCGACGTTGGCGTACACCTCCAGGATGCGCCGCTTCGGCCACAGGGCCTCCAGCAATGCTGTGTACCAGACTTCCAGTCCCTTGCGCAGCCAGCGCGTGGGGCCCACGCCCTGCCACAGGAACAGGTTCTTGGCGGTTTGCTGGCTGATGGTGCTGGCACCGCGCAGGCGTCGCACCGGCGTGCCGCGCCGTTCCGCCCGCGCCTGCATCTTCTCGTTGTGCACCTGTGCCTTCTCGATTGCCGCGAAATCGAAACCGTGGTGCACGGCGAAACGCTGGTCCTCGGCCGCCACCAAGGCCAGCGGCAGGTTCGGCGAGATGCCGCGCAGGCTGCGGAAGTCGTACCGGATGCGGAAACCGGGATTGCCGCCCATCGCCGCATCCATCCAGCGCGCCACCATGAACGCCGACAGCGGCGGATCGACGAAGCGCAGCGCCAGCACCTGGGCCACGCTCAGCACGACGAACAGCAGCGGCAGCTTCCACCACCAGCCGCGCATGCGTTGCCGCCAGCGTCCCCGGCTCATGCCCGCACGCCTTGCGAACGGCACCCACACGCCCCATTTCCAGACATCATCATCCCCCGTCACGCGATGGCGCACATTATCCGCGCGCCCGCCCCACCACGGTACTGCCATGCCCCAGCCCCGCGACACCCAACTCCGGTTCCTGCTCCCCACCGCCGGCGTGCGCGGCGTTGCCGTGCACCTGGACGCCACCTGGCAGGCCATCGCCGCACGCAACCATTGCCCGCAGGCGGCTGCCGGGTTGCTGGGCGAGGCCTGCGCGGCGGCCGCCCTGCTGACCGGCCACGTCAAGGTGGACGGTCGTTTGTCGGTGCAACTGCGCAGCCCCGGTGCCATCGGCACGCTGTTTGCCGAATGCACCGCCACCGGCAGCCTGCGCGGCATCGTCCGCCTGCGCGAAGACGCCGGCCCGGTGGTCGCCGACCTGCGCGCCCTGGGTGCCGAATCGCTGCTGGCGATCACCATCGAAAATCCCTCCCTGCGCGGCGACGGCGAGCCGGTGCGCTACCAGGGTCTGGTGGCGTTGCAGGCGGAACATCTGGACGCCGCCCTCGAAGGTTATTTCCTGCAATCGGAACAACTGCCCACGCGCCTGCTGCTGGCCAGCGACGGCCAGCAAGCCACCGGCCTGCTGCTGCAGGCGCTGCCCGGTGACGGCGGCGATGACGACGGGTTCCGTCGCGCCAGCGCCCTGTTCGACACCCTGCAGGCCGACGAACTGCTGGCGCTTCCGCCTGCCGAGGTGGTGCATCGCCTGTTCCACGAGGAGGCTCCGGAACTGCTGGGTGAAAAACCGCTGCACTTCGGCTGCTCCTGCTCGCGCGCCCGGGTGGAAGCGATGCTGGTGTCGCTGGGCCGCGAGGAAGCCGACGCCGCCGTGGCCGCGAACCAGGGCACGGCGGCGGTGCACTGCGAATTCTGCGGCCAGGACTACAGCTTCGATGCCGCGCAAGTGGCGGCGGTGTTCGCGCAGGCCGCCGATGCCCACCCGGCTGCCGCCGGCCTGCAGTGACACCCGCCGGCTGGCAGGAAGCGAACTGGATCGCAATTTTCGCGCCGGAAGGTTGTTAAATAAACATAAACTAGATACGCTGACCGCCTGCCTCCGTGGAACTTTCATCCGTCCGGATCTGTCCACCTCTGCACATGACCCCACGCCTCCTGCCCCTCGCCGCTGCCGCACTCGCCCTGGCCTTCGCCAGCGGTGCCGTGCAGGCGCAAAGCAAGCAGGCACGGCGCAGCAACCCCAAGGTCGTGCCGGTGCTGAACAAGGCCGATGGCAAGCTGGAAGCGGTTCTGCTGCTGGAGCCCACCAGCGTGGGGGCCGGTACCCGTTGGCGCTTCGGCAGCACCACGCTGGAGACCACCTACGGCCTGCAAGCCGGGAACTCCCTGGCCCTGCTGTGCGATCGCCACAACGGTGCCATCCCGCTGATTGGCCAATTGGCAAGCAACTGCGTGCTGGCCTCTCTGGAAGACAAGCCCGGCAGTGGTAGCCGCCACACCAGCGCCGGCGTCAGCCTGGCCCGCAATGGCGGCAAGGTCGGCCTGTCCCTCGGCAGCGGCCGCGACACCCTGCCGGTATGGCTGGCACCCGGTCAGGCCGGCGGCGCACGCTACAGCCAGAATGATTTTTCCCTGCTGGCGGAGAAGACCATCGGTCGGGACGGCTTCGTCAGCGTGGGCGGCACGGTGGCCCGTGCCCGTCTGTTGCCTGCCGCCGACGTGCCGCAACTGGCCGACCAATGGAATACCCGCAGCCTCAGCATCGGCGGCGGCTACGGCACCTTCGGTGCCAACATCGTCGGCCGGGTGGTGAACGTGCCGGGCGAAAGCGATGTATGGAAAGGCCTCGGTCTCGGCCTGACTTGGCGCACACCGTGGAATGGCCAGCTCAGCGTGGGTGCCGACAACGTCGTCACCCGCGGCAAGAATCCGTTCGTGTCGAAGGGCGAACAGAGTGACGAGGGCGCGGTGCCCTACGTGCGCTACCAGCAAGACCTCTGATCCCGCCGACCGGCAGACAGCAAAAGGCCGCATCCAGGATGCGGCCTTTTGCTTGCGTGTCGCCGATATCGCTCAAGGCAGGCTCAGGCGTGCATCCCCGGAAAAGGTCTGCATCCGCACATCGCCCTTGCCGCTGCCATAGCGCACGTGAAAGCTGGATCCGGGGCCGAACTCTTCCTTGCGCACCTGCGCGCCGGGCGCGGACAGGTCCCCGCTGAAACTCTCGCCCGCCACTTGGGCGGACAAATCCGCAGGCAGGTGCAGGTGCATGTCGCCGCTGACGCTTTCCAGCCGAACCAGCCCGTCCTCCGCCAGGGCCGTGGTCAGATCCATGTCCCCGGACACGCTGTTGGCGTTCAGTTTGCGCACGCGCTCGCCCAACGTGGTCAGGCGCACATCGCCCGACACGCTCTCCAGCGTGATCTCGCCATTCAAGCGTCCCTGTGCCACCACGTCGCCACTGACCGTGGAAACACGCAGGTCCGGCGTGTTCAACGCGAACTGGATATCCCCACTCACCGACGTCAGCTTGCCTTGCCGGGGCGCACCATTGGCGGCGATGTCCCCACTCACGGACTCCAGCGCCATCTCGCGCGAGGCCATGCCCTGCACCTTGATGTCCGCCGACACGGTGCTCACCTCCAGATCGGCCAGCAGCGGCATCTGCACCAGCAGCGTGCTGGGCTCGGCATCACGCCCGCGCGACGGGTACCGCACCTTGATCCTCAGCACCCGGCTGTCGCCATCGAACACCAGCTGCTCGACGCCGGCCCCCAGCGTGCCGGTCAGCCTGACCTCCGGGCGGTTCCATGCCTGCACGTCCACCCGCCCCTTCACGTTTTCCACCTCCACCCGCCCGCGCGGCTCCAGCGGACGCGTCTGATCGATCGGCGTCCCGGCGAATGCCGGCAGGGTGGCAACGGACAGCAACAACGACAACAGCGCAGCACACTTGTTCATGACAACTCCTCAGGCAAACAGCGCACGCCGCGACAGGGCCAGTCGGCGCGCATAAATTTGGCGCAATTGCTCGCGCAATTGCGGGGAATCGGGGGCGCGATGCAGCGCCGAAAGTACCTGCGCGGCACCACGGTCCAACGCCTGCAAGCCAGGCTGCCAACTGGCCGCTGCCGTCTGGCCCTGCAGCTCGCGCAAAGCGTTCTGGTAGTGCAAGTTCAACAGTTGGACATCGCGCGGCAACGGCGTCACGGCCACTGCGCGAACCGTCGGCGACGGTGCCAGCGGCGCACCCGCATGCCAGCCCAGGCCGGCAGCCAGCAGCAAGGACGCGGCCAATGGCCACGGCCATGCCCGCGTCTGGCGGTGTGCCTGCGACCGCACCGGCACCTGCATGCGTGCCGCAATGCCCGGCCACAGGTCGCGCGTCGGCGCGATATCCCGATGCAATCCGCGCAACGCCATTTGCAGCGCCGCGTCACCCAGCCCTTGTTGCGTGCTCATGCCTCACCTCCCAGCCGCGTGCGCAGCAAGCCGCGCGCGCGATGCAATTGCGCCTTGGAACTGCCAACCGCCATGTCCAGCTCGGTGGCAATGGCCTCGTGCGTCCACCCTTCCACGTCATGCAACACCAGCACCGCCCGTGCGCGCGGCGGCAACGTCGCCACCGCCTGCTCCAGGTCCCGGCCCAGCATGGCGTGGCTGGCCGTGTCGAACGTTGCGGCGGCGTCCAACGCATCGTCCTCCTCGTGCCACGGCCGACTGCGCCGCGCACGCAACTCCATCAAGGCGGTGTTGACCGCCAGCCGATGCAACCAGGTGGTGACCGCGCTTTCAAAGCGGAACGTCGGCAGGGCCTGCCACGCCCGCACGAATGCCTCCTGGGTCAAATCCTCCGCACGCGCACCGGCCTGTCCCACCAACCGCACGATCACCCCATGCACGCGGCGGTGATGCCGGCGGTAAAGCTGCTCGAACGCGGACACGTCGGCGCAAGCCGCGCGTTGGGCCAGGGCCAGATCGGCATCGATGGCATCGTCGGCAACAAGTGGCTGCGGCAGCGGCATGGTGGACATCAGCATAGTGGGTGGGATGCCGATGGGGGGCGGAGGGTTGCATCAGGCATAAAAAAGATGCCGGCGCTTGCGCGCCGGCATCGAGGTGAAGCAACTGCCTGTTACGACCGATTAGAAGTCGTACTGCACCTGGAAACGCACATAGCGCGGGGTGCTCAGGAAGCGCGGGCTACCGAAGTTGTAGTAGTTCCGGTAGGAACCCGAAGCGGTGACGCCGAAATTGCTTTCGTAAACCTGCGTCGCCACAACCTTGTTGAACAGGTTCATCACGCTGACCTGCATGCTCAGGCCCGGCAGCATGCTCGGCTTGTAGATCACGTTCGGGCTGAAGGTGATGTTCCAGGGCGTACGACCCATCTGGCCCAGCGGGGTGATCTTGTTCGGGTTGGCCGGATCGCAAGCATGGAACACACCGGTGTAACCGTACTGCGTGCCGAAGCTGTTCAGGCCGCCACCCAAGCAGGAGATCGGCGAGCCGGACTGTGCCAGCAGGTTGAAGCCCATTTCCCATTCGGGGCTGAACTTGTAGCTGCCGTACAGCTTGAAGCTGTGGCGGTGATCGTTGAACAGGTAACCGGTGGCACCGTACATGATCTCCTTGAAGTCGAAATCGGAGGTCGTGCCGGTGTCGGACTGGCCGTTGGTGCTCTTGACCAAGCCCTCCGCGTTACCGTAAAGCTTGGACCAGGTGTACGAGGCACTGACCGACCACTTGTCGGTGCTCTTGTCGGCACTGAAGGTCACAGCCTTGTAGGTGCGCTCTGCGGACGGGCCCAGATCGGCGGCCTTGATGGTGATGTCACGCACGTGACCATCCACGTTCACGTCCAAACGCAGGGTCAGGTCCTTGCCGGGATTGTACAAATAGCAGCCCGGGATACCACCCGGTACAGTCCACTGGTTGGCCCAGTTGGAAACGCTGTAACCCGCAGCAACGGCGGCGTTGTACAGAGCACGCGAATCGCAGGTATCGTCGATCGCATTCACCATCTTGCGATAAGTGCCCTTCACGCCCAGCTGCCAACCATCCAGGAAAGCATTGCTGGAGTGCAGCAACTGCTGGTAGCCCAGGATGAATTCGTCCTGGGTGTACGGCTTCAAGCCCTTGCCTGCCACCGCATTCGGATCCGGCACGCTGCCGTCTTCGCCGTTATAGACGGAGTTGTACAAGCCGCCACGGTAGAAGGCCCCGCGACCCGGTGCGTGATTGGTAGGATCAAAAGTGCCGTCCCACACGTAGATGTTTTCGGTGTAGTAAGACTTCGATGCGGCGCGCAGGGAGACGTTGGCAGCAATCGGCAGTGCATACCGACCGACAGTACCGTACAGCTTGCTGTCGCCGTTCCCCATCACGTCCCAGGTGAAGCCGAAGCGCGGCTGCCAGATGTTGTTCTGCTTGACGAAGCTGGCACCGTTGCTGTTCTTGTTGTCGAACGAGTCATTGCGAATGCCCGCGTACAACATGAAGTTGTCGGTCACGCTCCAGTTGTCTTCAAGGTACCAGGACTTCTGCTTGATACCCACGGAGCCGCCGGTGGCGAAGTAGGTACGATCAATGATCGCAGTGTGATCCAGCGGGTTGGGGTCATTGGGCAGCTGCACCAATTGATCATCCGCATAGTTCAGGTACTGGATGTCCTGAATCGTGCCCTGATGCGACTTCCAGGTTTCATCGCTGTAACCGAAGCTGACCTTGTGGTTGCCCAGCTGCCACTCGAAATCGACGCGAGCTGCATCACGCTTGTTGGAACCACCGGTGATGCCTACCGAGGTCAATGACGAGCAGCCGATGATCCCAGGCACCGGCGCATCCGAACGGGCGTCATACACGTACGGGCAAGAAGGCGCTTGGTTGATATCGCCGTAGTAATAGTTAGCCGCACCTGCCGGGCTGACAGTCCAGTCCGAATTGGTGTTGTTCATGCTGCCCCATTGCAGGGACATGGTCAGGTTTTCGGTGAGATAACTGGTCCACTTGATGATGTCGGTGTGCCCGCCATTTTCAAGGAATTCCTCACCCGTGAAATTGGTCTTGGCAACCGTCGAATCCATCGCCGTGCCGCTGTACAACGCATTGAAATTGTTGTAGTGCGACTTGCGCTTGTTGTCGAAGCCGGTGTATTCGATGTGGTTGTTGTCGTTCAGATACCAATCGAGCTTCAACATCCAGTACGGCTGGGTGGAGTTGTAGTCGGAAGCAGTCGAAGTCTTCGCAGTCGAATACGGCGCGGTAGGACTGCCGCTGTAACCCCGGCCACGCACACCGAAGGACGACGAATCCGACTTGCTGTATGACATCAAGGCAAAGAAGAACAGCTTGTCCTTGACGATCGGGCCGCCGGCCCACAGGCTCAGGTTGCTGGACGAAGATGTGTTCTGCTTGTAAGTGCGCCAGATCGAGCCGTTCTTCAGGGCAACCGCGTCGGGCTGCTCGCGCAGGTTGTCCGGGGTCCAGGTGTAGCTGACGCCACCCTTGAACTCATTGGTACCGCGCTTGACGTTGACGCTGGTCACGCCGCCGGTCGAGAAGCCATAACGGGCACCGTAACCACCGGTCTGGATGTCCAGCTGGTCGATGGCCTGGAACGGCACTTCGGAGAACGACAGGCTGTCGTACAGGTTGGTGACATTGAAACCGTTGACGTAGTAGCTGTTTTCAGCCGCAGTGGCACCGCCGAACGAGGCATTGCCGAAGAAGCTGGAGCTGGCAGCGGTACCCGGGGTCAGCAGCGACACGCTGGTGACGTCACGCGCCACCGGCAGGGTGTTCAGCTGCTCGGCCACGAAGGTGGTGCGGGTTTCGGTGCTGCGCAGGTCGATGGCGTTGATCGAGCCACCCAACACAGTCACGGCCTCCAGCGTGGTGGCTGCGCCGGAAGAGGCGGTGCCGAAGCTGGCGTTGACGGTCTGACCTGCCACCACGTTGACGTGCGCGGTCTGGCCATCAGAGAGCGTCAGGTCGTAGCCGCCGATCGGCAGCGCAGGAATACGGAAGCGGCCCGCCGCGTCAACCGGGTATTCACGGGTCACGCCAGTGGTGGAGCTCTTGACAGTGACCTTGCCACCGCTGGCCGCAGGCACGTTGCCGGCGATGTCGCCCGCCGTGCTCTGCGCTTGCACGCCGCCGGCAAAGCACAGACCCAGCGCGATGGCAAGCGCGCTGCGAGTCAGGCCTTTGGAAAAATTAGAAGCCATGTGTGTAACCCCCATAGGGACGAATGTGACAGAGAAGGTACGAATACGCCGGACCCGGCTGGGCCTGACTCGCCGACTATAGAGCAGTCAACAATTCTTTAACAAGCCCCTCAGGGCGTATTCATGTAGCAAAACCCCCATTCAGTTTCGAGCGCAACCGGAATGGGGGGGCCAGCGGGGCGCGATCAGGATGCCTCGGTGGCCAGTTCCGCGGCGATCTTGCGTTGCTCATCCAGCAGGGCCTGCGGCAGACGCGGGCCGTACTCGGCGAGGTACTCGCCGATGCCGGCGAACTCGGCCTGCCAGCCGGCGCGGTCGAGGCCGAACAGCTTGGCGCGCGCCTCGTCGGACAGCGGCACGCCTGCCAGGTTGAGGTCGGCTTCCGACGGCAGGTGGCCGATCGGCGTCTCCACGGCACCGGCCTGCCCCTCCACGCGGCGGAGCATCCACTCCAGCACGCGCAGGTTGTCGCCGAAGCCCGGCCATAGGAACTTGCCGTCGTCGCCCTTGCGGAACCAGTTGACGTGGAAGACCTTGGGCAGCTTCGCGCCCGCCTTGTCGAAGCTCAGCCAATGGGCGAAGTAGTCGGCGAAGTTGTAGCCGCAGAACGGCTTCATCGCCATCGGGTCACGGCGCATCACGCCCACCGCGCCGGTAGCCGCAGCGGTGGTTTCCGAACCCATCGCCGCGCCCACCAGCACGCCGTGGGTCCAGTCGCGGGCTTCGAACACCAGCGGCACCAGCGAGGCACGACGGCCGCCGAACACGATCGCGGAAATCGGCACGCCCTGCGGGTCTTCGGACATCGCCGAGTACGAGGGGCACTGCTGCGCGCTGACGGTGAAGCGGGAGTTGGGATGCGCGGCCGGACGCACGCTGGCATCGTACGGCTGGCCCTGCCAGTCGGTGACCGGGGCGTGGCCGTTGTCGATGCCTTCCCACCACGGCTGGCCGTCGGCGGTAACGCCGACGTTGGTGAAGATGGTATTGGTCTGGATCGAAGCGAGTGCGTTCGGGTTGGACTTGTTCGAGGTGCCGGGCGCCACGCCGAAGAAGCCGGCTTCCGGGTTGATTGCGTACAGGCGGCCGTCCGGGCCCGGGCGCATCCAGCAGATGTCGTCGCCGATGGTCCAGATCTTCCAGCCGTCCTGGCGATAGCCTTCCGGCGGGATCAGCATGGCGAGGTTGGTCTTGCCGCAGGCGGACGGGAACGCGGCGGCGATGTAGTGGGTCTGGCCCTGCGGGTTCTCCACGCCGAGGATCAGCATGTGCTCGGCCAGCCAGCCCTCGCTGCGTGCCTGGTGGCTGGCGATGCGCAGCGCGTGGCACTTCTTGCCCAGCAGCGCGTTGCCGCCGTAGCCGGAGCCGTACGACTTGATCGCCAGTTCCTCCGGAAAATGCATGATGAAGCGGCGGTTGGGGTCAAGCTCGCCGATGGAGTGCAGCCCCTTCACGAACGTCCCGTCGCGCTCGATGCGCGCCAGCGCCGCGGCCCCCATGCGGGTCATGATCCGCATGTTGGCGACCACGTAGGGCGAGTCGGTGATCTCGACGCCGCAGCGCGACAGCGGTGAGTCGATGGGCCCCATGCAGTACGGGATGACGTACATCGTGCGGCCCTGCATGCAGCCGTCGAACAGCGCGTCGATCTCGGCGTGGGCCTCGTCCGGTGCCATCCAGTGGTTGTTCGGGCCGGCGTCCTCGTGGTGGGTGGTGCACACGTAGGTCAGGTGCTCGACGCGGGCGACATCGTCCGGATGCGAGCGGTGCAGGGTGCTGCCCGGATGGGTGTCCTGGTTGAGCAGGTGCAGGGTGCCGTCGGCCAGCATCTTGTCGACCAGCGCCGCGTTCTCGGCATCGCTGCCGTCGCACCAGTGGATGGCGGCCGGTCGGGTCAGCGCGGCAACACCGTCCACCCAGTCATTGAGGGCGGCCAACCGGCTGCCCGTCACGGCTCCAACGGAGCCCGTGATTTCTGCGTTCATTGCGTATCTCCCTGTGCCCTGGTGGGCTCGTTGTTGTTTTGGTGAAGCGGTTTCCTGCCGATGGCCGTCACGTCTTGGGGACGAGGGTGGTCATCATGTGTTCGATATAGCCTTCGAAGCCCTCGATGGGTTGGCGGGCCTTGAATTTCGGCAACTCCAGTTGCAGCACGCCGACGTACATCGCGTAGGTCATGCGCGCACGGTTGAGCGCGTCCTCCTGGCTGAGCCCGGCCTGCCGGAATGAAGTGAACAAGAAGCCCGTGCGGCGTTCCAGCACATGCCCCAGCACCGCATCCACCGCCGGCTGCCCGGCGGCCTTGAGCAGTTCGGTGTAGATGACGTGGGTCTTGTTGTGGTGCGCGATCAGCTGGAACAGGCTGCGCAGGCGCTCGGTGGCGTCGTGGATGGACTCCAGCGCCATGTAGGCGGCCTGCTCATCCCGCTCCCAGCGCTCCAGGGCGGCCTGCAGCAGGGCATCACGCGAGGGGAAATGCCAGTAGAAGCTGCCCTTGGTGACGCCAAGGCGACGCGCCAGCGGTTCCACCGCGACCGAGGCCACGCCGTGTTCGGCGATCTGGTCCAGTGCCTCTTTCGCCCAGTCATCGGCACTCAAACGCCCGCTGCGGGGGACGGTTTCTTTCATGGAGGATGATCGATCCATACGGTGGGGTCTTTCGCAGTATGCTGAGTTTTTGCTCTTTTTTGCGCAATTACAGTCCGGCACAGTATCCATACTGTAGCGTATGTCTGGTGCGGCGCCGAAGGTGACCGTTTCGACCTGCGCCGCCAGCCGCCTGACCGGGAGCCCCGCCATGAGCCTCGCCCTGCCTTTCCTCGCCCTGCTGCTTGCCAGCGTCTTCGCCGCCTACCATCGCCTGCGTCTGGCGCCCTGGGTCGCGCTTTCCGCCACCTTGCTGGTGGCCTGCTGGCTGCTGGGGGCCAGCCACACCGCCATGTGGGTGGCGGCAGGCATCGTCGCGCTGGCGAGCCTGCTGCTGGTGCCGGCACTCCGCAAGCCGCTGCTGACCGCACCGGCGTTGGGTTTCTTGCGCAAGGCGCTGCCGCCGCTGTCACAGACCGAACGCATCGCGCTGGAAACCGGCTCGGTCGGCTTCGAGGGCGACCTGTTTTCCGGCAAGCCGGACTGGAACAAGCTGCTGGCCTATCCGAAGCCGCAGCTGAGTGCGGAAGAGCAAGCCTTCCTCGACGGCCCGGTGGAAGAGCTGTGCAAGCGCATCAACGACTGGGAGATCACCCACGTCCACGCCGACCTGCCGCCGGAGTTGTGGGACTTCATCAAGCGCAACAAGTTCTTCGGGATGATCATTCCCAAGCAGTACGGTGGCCTGGGCTTCTCCGCGCTGGCCCACCACAAGGTGATCCAGAAGATCGCCTCGATCTCCAGCGTGGTCAGCGCCACCGTGGGCGTGCCCAACTCGCTGGGCCCGGGCGAACTGATCAACCATTACGGCACGCAGGACCAGAAGGACTACTACCTGCCGCGGCTGGCGATCGGCCAGGAAGTACCCTGTTTCGGCCTGACCGGCCCGTTCGCCGGCTCCGACGCCACCTCCATCCCCGACTTCGGCATCGTCTGCAAGGGCGAATGGAACGGCGCACACGTGCTGGGCCTGAAGCTGACCTTCGACAAGCGTTACATCACCCTGGCACCGGTCTCCACCCTGATCGGGCTGGCCTTCCGCATGTACGACCCGGACGGCCTGATCGGCGACACCCGCGACATCGGCATCACCCTGGCGCTGCTGCCGCGCGATACCGAGGGCGTCGACGTCGGCCGCCGCCACTTCCCGCTGAACTCGCCGTTCCAGAACGGCCCGGTGCGCGGCAAGGAAGTGTTCATCCCGCTCAGCCAGCTGATCGGCGGCGTGGACATGGCCGGCAAGGGCTGGAACATGCTCAACGAGTGCCTGGCCGTGGGCCGCTCGATCACCCTGCCCTCCACCGCCAGCGGCGGTGCCAAATCGGGGGCGGTGGTCACCGGCGCCTATGCGCGCATCCGCAAGCAGTTCGGGCTGTCGGTGGGCCGCTTCGAAGGCGTGGAGGAAGCACTGGCGCGGATCGGTGGCAAGGCCTATGCGATCAGTGCGCTGTCGCAGGCCACCGCCGCGGCGGTGGACCGCGGCGACGTGCCGTCGGTGCCGTCGGCGATCGCCAAATACCACTGCACCGCCGCCGGCCGCGACATTGCCAAGGACATCATGGATGTGATCGGCGGCAAGGGCATCATCCTCGGCCCGCACAACTTCGCCGGCCGCTCGTGGCAGGCCGCGCCGATCGCGATCACGGTGGAAGGCGCCAACATCATGACCCGCAGCCTGCTGATCTTCGGCCAGGGTTCGATCCTCTGCCATCCCTACATCCTCAAGGAAATGCGCGCCGCGCAGGACCCGGATGCCAAGGCCGGCCTGAACGCACTCGACGAAGCGTTGTACGCCCACATCGGTGGTGCGATGTCGAATGCGGTGCGGTCGCTGTGGTTCGGCCTCACCGGCGCGCGCCTGCAGTCCACCGCGGGCGATGCGTACACGAAGAAGTTCTTCCGCAAGCTCAACCGCTACGCCGCCAACCTGGCGCTGCTCACCGACGTGTCGCTGGGCGCGCTGGGTGGCCGGCTGAAGTTCAAGGAATCGCTGTCGGGCCGCCTCGGCGACGTGCTCAGCCACCTCTACATGATGGGTGCGGTGCTCAAGCGCCATCATGACGAAGGCTGCCCGGAAGCCGACAAGCCGCTGCTGGCCTGGGCCTTCCACAACAGCGCCTACGAGATCGAGCTTGCGCTGTCGCAGGCGCTGCGCAACTTCCCGATCAAGCCGCTGGGCTGGCTGCTGTGGCCGCTGGTGTTCCCGCTGGGCCGCCGCGCGGTGGCCCCGGGTGACCGCCTGTCGCACCGCGTCGCCAACGTGCTGATGAATCCTGGCGAAGCACGTGACCGACTGGCCGACGGCGTGTTCCTGACCCCCGGCGAACACAACCCGGGCGGCCGCATCAACAGCTATCTGGAAAAGGCGATCGCCGCGGAACCGGTGGAACGCAAGTTCCTCAAGGCGCTCAAGACCCGCGACATCGAGGCACTGGATTTCGCCGCGCAACTGGACGAAGGCGTGCGCGAAGGCTGGATCACGGCGGAGGAGCGCAGGCAACTGGAAGAATTGCGCACGCTCACCCTGGACACCATCACGGTGGACGACTTCGATACCCACGAGCTGCGTGCCGCCAGCTTCTACGATCAGCCGGCCCCCGTGGCGATGCGCGCGGCAGGTTGATCCCGCACCGGTGCAGCACCGCAACGGCGGGCCACACGGCCCGCCGTTGTCATGTGCGGCGATCGCCCTGCGGCAGCGCCTTTGCTTCGCCCACGACGCGCCACGCACCCAACGCGAACGCGCCGGCCACCAGCACGCCGACACCGAACACCGCTGCGGAACCGAACCCCGACAGCAGCTTGTGCACCCACACGAAGGTGAGGTCGCCGCCGCGGTAGATCACGGTGTCGATGGCCGCACCGGCCTTGTAGCGCCACTCGCGCGCCACCCGCGTGTAGATGGTTTCGCGGGCCGGCTTGTTCAAGGAAAACTCGCTGCTGCGGGTGACGACCTGCACCACCGCCACCAGCAGCGGCACAGGCAGGGCCGCCAGCACGGCGTAGCCCAGCAGGATGGCAAACGCCGGGATCAACAGCGCCGGGGCAATGCCGTAGCGCGACAACAGGCTGCGGGTGACACGCAGCTGGATCAACAGGGTCAGGACGTTCACCGCCAGGTCGATGCCGGCGTAATAGGCGGTGGCCGCCTTCGGGTCGGGATAGAACTGGCGCACGATCGCCGCCTGTTCGTTGTACAGCAGCGTGCCCACGCCCACCCCGAACACGCACAGCACCGCCATCCAGCGCAACAGCGGCTCGCGGGCCACCAACTGCAGGCCGGCCAGCACGCTGCCACCCATCGGCCTCTCGCCATCGCCCAGCTTGCGCGCAGCCTCGCGCCGCACGGCGTGACGCCGCAGCGGCAGCAGGCAGCCGACGCACAGCAGCAGGAAGCCGGCCGATACCAGCATCAAGTGCGCGATGCCGATGCGCTCCACCAGCGCGCGGGTCAGCATCGGCCCGAGGATCGCCCCCAGGGTGCCGGCCGCGCCGATGTAGCCGTAATAGCTGCGGGCCTCCGCATCCGTCCAGACATCGGCCATGAAGCTCCAGAACACCGCCACCGCGAACAGGTTGAACACCGTGATCCACAGGAAGAACGCCATCCCGCGCCCGGCCACGCCGCTGTCGAACATGGCGTAGAACCCCAGCAGGGTGATGATGAAGAACCCGTACACCGCCGGCAGGAACACCCGCCGCGGCCAGCGGCTGACCACCCAGCCATACACCGGCTGCAGCACCAGCATGATCAGGAAGGTGCAGGTGAACAGCACCTGCAGTTGCAGTTCTTTCAGCGCCACGCCGCGCGCGGTGAAGAACTCGATCATCGCCGGCGGAAACAGCGCACCGACATCGCTGGACGCGCCCATCGCCTCGCGCACCGGGCGCAGCAGGTAATAGCCGCACAACAGGCAGAAGAAATACAGGAACGACCACAGCAACGGGGGTGATTGCCGCAGCGCGGCCCGGAAGCGACCCCAGCGGGTGGAAGCAGCGGTGTGGTTGGTCATGCGTGCCAACAACGGCGGCGGCGATGCGCAACGGTACCCGCAGGCGCGGGGTTTGGCCACCGAGCATTTGCTCTAGCCATGGCGCATAGCGTCGGGAAAACGGGCGACGGGGGCATGGGCGTTGGACAGTACTTACGACTACATCATCATCGGCGCCGGCTCGGCCGGCTGCGTGCTGGCCAACCGCCTGAGCGAAGACCCGGCAGTGAAAGTGCTGTTGCTGGAAGCCGGCGGCCGCGACTGGCACCCGTTCATCCACATGCCGGCCGGGCTGGCCAAGATCGCCGGGCTGACCTCGATCAACTGGGACTACGCCACCGTGCCGCAACCACAACTGGGCGGGCGCGTGCTGTGGTGCCCGCGCGGCAAGGTACTGGGCGGTTCCAGCTCGATCAACGCGATGTGCTACATCCGCGGCGTGGCCACCGATTACGACTGCTGGGCGGCGCAAGGGGCCAGCGGCTGGCAGTGGGACAACGTGCTGCCGTACTTCCGCAAGGCCGAGGGCAACACCCGTGGCGGCGACGCCTTCCACGGTGCCGACGGCCCGCTCACCGTCTCCGACCTGCGTCACGTCAATCCGCTGACCCAGGTCTTCATCGACGCCGGCCAACAGACGGGGCTGCCCTTCAACCCGGACTTCAACGGTGCAGGGCAGGAGGGCGTGGGCCTGTACCAGGTCACCCAGCGCGATGGTGCGCGCTGTTCGACCGCCGTGGCCTATCTGGCACCGGCCAGGTCCCGCCCCAACCTCACCGTCTGCACCCAGGCCAATGCCAGTCGCATTACCTTCACCGGCACCCGCGCCAGCGGTGTGACCTGTGCGGTACGCGGTCAAGGCCATCATTTCGAAGCCCGCCACGAGGTGCTCCTGTGCGGCGGCGCGATCAACTCGCCGCAACTGCTGATGCTGTCCGGCATCGGTCCGGCCGACGACCTGCGCCGGCTGGGCATCGACGTGGTGCACGACGCGCCCGGCGTCGGCGCCAACCTGCAGGACCATCTCGACGTCACCACCCTGCAGCACTGCACGCAGCCGATCAGCTACGACCGCCTCAGCGAGGTGAAGACCGCGCTGCAGTATTTCCTCGGCGGCCACCGCGGCCCCGGCACCAGCAACGTGGCCGAGGGCGCGGGCTTCGTGCGCTCGCATCTCGCCCCCGACGCGCGCGCCGACATCCAGCTGCACTTCATCCCGGCGATGATCGACGACCACGGCCGCAACCGCCTGCCCGGCGACGGCTACACCCTGCACGCCTGCTTCCTGCGCCCGCGCAGCCGCGGCACGCTGCGACTGGCCAGCAGCCGCGCCGGCGACAAACCGCTGATCGACCCCAACTACCTCGGCGACCCCGAGGGCTTCGACATGAAGATGATGGTCGAGTGCGCGAAGCTGTCGCTGGACCTGCTGGCGCAGAAGGCGTTCGACCCGTATCGCGGCGCGCCGATCTTCCCGAAGGACACGCCGCGCAGCGAGGCCGCGTTCATCGACTTCGTGCGCACCCGCGCCGAGACGGTGTACCACCCCATCGGCACCTGCCGCATGGGCAACGACGCCACGGCGGTGGTCGACCCGCTGCTGCGCGTGCGCGGCGTGGAAGGCCTGCGCGTGGTCGATGCCTCGGTCATGCCGGAGCTGCCGGGCGGCAACACCAACGCCCCGACCATCATGATCGCGGAGCGGGCGGCGGACCTGATCCGCGCGGCCTCCTGATGCCC
Source organism: Thermomonas sp. (assembly GCF_041905325.1). GTDB lineage: Bacteria > Pseudomonadota > Gammaproteobacteria > Xanthomonadales > Xanthomonadaceae > Thermomonas. Next base: position 442,305 of record NZ_JAYRLK010000001.1, read on the forward strand.
CTCAGCCTGCCGCACGATACCGGCCGCCCGGGACACGGCGACGGCCGGAATTGCGATCAAAATCAGAAAGTCCGGCATCAAACCTCCCCTTGTTCATGCAATGCTGGAAACTGGCGCTAGAATCGCGTGGTCGCGCAGCATACGCAGGAGGAACCGTCGATGAAAAAGCGCACCCTGCGGCACTCCTGGCGCATCGGGCTGGTGGCGGCGCTGCTGCCCCTGGCCTTGGGTTCCACTGCCCGTGACGCGGCCCCCGCGCACGGCGTTGTCACCCACCCCGATGCCGACGCCGCTGCCACGCTTCCTCAGCCAGTGCCCGATGCCGGGTCGGTGGCGTCCAGCGCCACCCCGCTGGCGGTGGCCCGCTATGAAGCCATCGCCACCGCACTGGTAGCCAATGGCCGCATCCCGGGCATGGCCATGGCCATCATCAAGGACGGCAAGATTCTCAGTGCGCGCGGCTACGGCGTCACCGACCTGCGCAATCCGCAGCCGGTGGATGCGCATACCGTGTTCCGGCTGGCCTCGCTGTCGAAATCGTTCGCCGCCACCATGACCGGCATCCTGGTCAACGATGGCGTGCTGCGCTGGGACAGCCGCCTCACCGACTACGTTCCCGACTTCCAGTTGTCGACGCCGGGGGCCGCCACGCAAATGACCGTGGCCGACTTGCTCAGCCACCGCACCGGCCTGACCCGCAACGCCTTCGACCGCGACCTGGAAGGCGATGCCGATTACCACAGCCTCACCCTGCGGATGGCCAACGCACCGATGACCTGCGCGCCGGGGCAGTGCTATGCCTACCAGAACGTGGCCTTCAGCCTGATCGGCGATGTCGTGTTCGCCACCACCGGCAAGTTCTACAGCGAGAGCGTGGCCAGCCGTATCTTCAAGCCGCTGGGCATGCACGATGCCAGCTACGGGCTGGAAGGGCTGGAGGCCAGTGCGCGCTGGGCGCACCCGCACGTGCGTGGGCGCGGCGGCTGGGTGTCGCTGATGCCCAAGCCCAATTACTACCGGGTGGCCCCCGCCGCCGGCGTCAACGCCAGCATCAGCGACATGGCGCAATGGCTGCTGGCACATGCGGGCCACCGTCCGGACGTGCTGCCCGCGCCACTGTTGGCCACCCTGCACGCACCGTTGGTGGAAACCCCGGCCGAACTGCGCGGCTCGTCCTGGCGGCACGACCGCCTGACCGCCGCCAGCTACGCGCTGGGCTGGCGCGACTACAGCTACTCCGGGCACAACGTGGTCTTCCACGGCGGTGCGGTGCAAGGCTATCGCGGCCTGATGGCGCTGCTGCCGGAGCAGGACCTGGGCGTGGTGATCCTGTGGAACAGCGAAAGCGCGCTGCCCAGCGGTCTGCTGCCCACCATCCTCGACGATGCGCTGGGCATCAGCGGCGGCAAGTGGCTGGACGACGACACCCTCGACGGCTCCGAGGAAGTGCTGTACGCCGAACGTGCAGCCCTGCCGGCAGGAACCCGCGCCACCAACGCCAAGGCCTCACCGCCCTGACCGCAGGCGCCTGCCTGCGGTGGCCCGGCTGACGCGCGGGCCTGAGCGCTGCCAACCACACCGCCGGGAGAACGCCGGCCGGACAAAAGAAACCCCTCCCGCCTGGGCAACGGGAAGGGTCTTCAGGATATTGCATGCGCCGGTTCGGGCGACACCCGAACCGGTCGCAGGTCTTACATCGCCGGAGCAGGAATCGCCGGCATTGCCACCGGCTTGGCCTTCTTGGCCACCGGCTTCTTCGCAGCAGGCTTCTTGGCCGCCGGCTTCTTGGCGGCAGGCTTCTTGGCAGCCGCTTTCTTCGCCACCGGCTTCTTCGCAGCCGCCTTCTTGGCGACCGGCTTCTTGGCAACCGCCTTCTTCGCTGCCGGCTTCTTGGCAACGGCCTTCTTCACCGCCTTCTTCGCCGCCGGCTTCTTGGCAACGGCCTTCTTCACCGCCTTCTTGGCGGCGGGCTTCTTGGCGGCAACCTTCTTCGCCACCGGCTTCTTCGCAGCGGCCTTCTTCACCGCCTTCTTGGCAACCTTCTTCGCCGCCGGCTTCTTGGCAGCGGCTTTCTTCGCAGCTTTCTTAACGGCCATGGTATGGCTCCTCGTCAATGGGTAAATCGGTAAAGCCCAGTTACGAAAGACGCCGCAGGTATCGGACCTGCGATCGACCGCCAACGCGCCAAGCGCGTCGGAACGGATGCGGTGCCGGCATGCGCGCAGCGCGCAAGGCCAGCCAGAACCATCGCCTGCCCAGCAAAAAACCTGCGGCGCGGAGCGCGGCAGGTTTCGTGCATGGCCACCACCGGGGAGAACGACACGCTTGCGCGGAAGTGACAGGTTGCCGGCATCCACCGTTGCGCACATCGGGCGGAGTTGCGTGCCGTGCTTCCGGTCGTCGCGTCGTGTGTGTCCACTTGCTCCCGCAGGAAATGTCTGCTGGGCGAAACCTAATCACGCTTTTTTCCAGTGTCAACAATCTTTCGCAAAGTTTTTCGCCGCACCCATCCGGCACGTCGTGGCGACATCCTGCAATGGCCGCGACACCGCGCTTCCTGCATCCCTGCAAAGACTGCATGCGTGCCGCGCACGGGTTCCCTGCAAGCAAGCATTGGCGCGGCTCGCAGCGATTCCAAAGACTCCGATGACGCACGCCGCATCGATGCGAAACGCCGACATGCGACGGATGCGCGCGCGCCATCGCGCAACGCGGGACGCTGCGGGCGCGGCGCGTGATTTCGCGTTGCACAAGCATGTTTGCGCGGAATTTGCGCAGGATTCCAGCATCGCGCGCCGTGCATCACCTGCATGTTCGACATGAAAAACCCGCGACGTTTCCGTCGCGGGTCGGGTGCAACGTGATGCGGGAACGACGCGCTCAGTGGTCGTCGTTTTCCAGCTGCTCGGCATAGTCGTCCGGGCCCAGCAGCTCATTGAGCTGGTCGGGGTCGGTGATTTCGATCACGAACAGCCAGCCGTCGCCATAAGCGTCTTCGTTGATGGTCTCGGGCTTGTCGACCAGCGCCGCATTGACTTCCAGCACCTTGCCGCTGACCGGCGCATAGACGTCGGAAGCCGCCTTCACCGACTCCACCACGGCACAGGCATTGCCGGCCTCGATACTGTCGCCGACGTTGGGCAACTCCACGTAGACAAGGTCGCCAAGCAGGCCCTGGGCGTGGTCGGAAATGCCGATGGTGGCCTTGCCGCCGCCTTCGACGCGAACCCATTCGTGGGATTTGAGGAATTTGAGGTCGCCGGGGATCTCGCTCATCGGGGTGACTCCTGTTGCGCGGTGCGTGGGGGGATGGGGGGAGTTTAACGAAGCGCGGGCGGAAAAATCAGATGCCCGGCTGGATGGTGTTGTCGCGGACGAACGGGAACTTCACCACGCGCACCGGGACTTCCTTGCCGCGGATGTCCACGCGCACGGCCCCTGGTTCGCCGGCGGGCACGCGGGCAAAAGCAATTGCCTTGCCGATGGTGGGCGAGAAGGTGCCGGACAGGATTTCACCCTCGCCGTTGGCGGTGAGCACTTTCTGGCCGTGGCGCAGCACGCCCTTTTCATCCATCACCAGGCCGATCATCTGGCGTGCGCTGCCGGCGGCCTGCTGTGCTTCCAGCACGCTGCGGCCGATGAAGTCGCGCGGCGATCCATCGACGTCATCCAGCACCACCGTCCAGCCCAGCGCGGCTTCCCACGGGCTGACGGTGTCGTCCATGTCCTGGCCGTACAGGTTCATGCCGGCTTCCAGCCGCAGCGTGTCGCGGGCACCCAGGCCCGCCGGCTTCACGCCTGCGGCCAGCAAGGCATTCCAGAACGCCACCGTCTGCGCTTCCGGCACGATCACCTCGAAGCCGTCTTCGCCGGTGTAGCCGGTGCGGGCCACGAACACGGTGATGCCGTCCAGCGTCTGCGCTTCGCGCGCGGAGAAGCGCACCAGCTTGGACACCGGCGCACGATCCTCCTCGCGCAACAAGCCCTGCACCTTGGCGCGGGCGTTCGGGCCCTGCACGGCGACCATGCCGAATTCCGGACGCTCGCGCACCTGCACGTCGAACGCCTGCGCCTGCGCGCTGATCCACGCAACGTCCTTCTCGCGGGTGGAGGCATTCACCACCAGCCGGAACCAGTCTTCCGACATGAAATAGATGATGAGGTCATCGACCACCCCGCCCTGCGGGTTGAGCATCGCGGTGTACAGCGCCTTGCCGGGCTTCTGCAGCTTGTCCACCGAGTTGGCGACCAGGTGGCGCAGGAAGGCGCGCACCTTGGCACCGTTGAGATCGACCACGGTCATGTGGCTGACGTCGAACATGCCGGCGTCGCGGCGCACCTGGTGGTGTTCGTCGATCTGGGAGCCGTAGTGGATCGGCATGTCCCAGCCGCCGAAGTCCACCATCTTGGCGCCAAGCGCGCGGTGGGTGTCGTTGAGGATGGTCTTGTGGGTCATCGGGGTGTGCCTGCGTGGGGGACGGGCATTATCCCAGAGCCGCGTGCCGTGCGGCGCACCCTACGCGCCGGTATGGAAACCGGCCGCTCAGGCCGGCTCCACGCGCAGGGTCATGGCATCGGCACCAACGATGCGCACATGGCTGCCCGCCGGCAGTTCCGGGCCGGCAACGTCCCAGTAGGCATCGGCGATCTGCACCCGGCCACGGCCGTCCACGATGGCGCGTTCCAGCGGCACCACCTGCCCCACCAGCGCGGCGGTGCGCTTGTTGAGCGCCGGCTGGTCGCTGGGGCGTTCGCGCCGGCGGAACCACGTGCGGTAAATCTGGATGGAGGCAAAGCCGAGCACCACGAACCCGGCCACCTGCGCCAGCACCGGGATCCCCGGCACCAGCCACGTCAGCAGGAAGACTGCCGCCGCCGCAAATCCCAGCCACAGCATGAACGCCCCCGGCGCGAGCACTTCCGCCGCGATCAACAGCAGCGCGAACGCCGCCCAGGCAAAGACATCCCAACGCATGGCTCAGCCCCCTTGCTTCACGGCCACCGGCCTGGGGGCGGATGCGCCGGCCAGTGATTCCTTGGCCAACTCGGCGATGCCGCCCAGCGAGCCGATGATGCCGGCCGACTCCATCGGCATCATCACGAATTTCTGGTTCGGGGCCTCGGCCAGGCTCTTGAACGCCTCGATGTATTTCTGCGCGATGAAGTAGTTGATCGCCTGCACGTTGCCGCTGGCAATCGCGTTGGACACCATTTCGGTGGCCTTGGCTTCCGCCTCGGCCAGGCGCTCGCGCGCCTCGGCCTGCCGGAATGCGGCCTCGCGCTCGCCTTCGGCCTCCAGGATCTTCGACTGCTTCTCGCCCTCGGCCTTGAGGATGGCGGCCTGCCGGAACCCTTCGGCTTCCAGGATGTTGGCACGCTTCTCGCGCTCGGCCTTCATCTGCCGCGCCATCGAGTCCACCAGGTCGCGCGGCGGCTGGATGTCCTTCAATTCGATGCGGTTGACCTTCAGGCCCCACGGGTGCGTGGCCTGATCCACCGCATGCAGCACCTTGGTGTTGATCTCGTCGCGCTTGGACAGCGACTCGTCCAGATCCAGCGAGCCGATCGCGGTGCGGATGTTGGTCATCACCAGGTTGAGGATGGCGATTTCCAGTTGCGCCACCTCGTAGGCCGCCTTGGCGGCGTCCAGCACCTGGAAATAGACCACGCCATCGACCTTCACCACCGCGTTGTCCTTGGTGATGACGTCCTGGCTGGGGACATCCATCACCTGCTCCATCATGTTGATCTTGCGGCCCACGCTGTACATGATCGGCACCAGGAAGTGCAGGCCCGGCGTCATGGTGTGGGTGTAGCGGCCGAAACGCTCCACCGTCCACTCGAACCCCTGCGGCACCATGCGCACGGTCTTGGCGACGGCGATGATGCCGACCAACAACAAAATCACTGCAAGTGCACCTGTCATTGCCCTTCCTCCCTGGTGAAGGGATGAGTATAGACACGCCGCCGCGGCAACTGCCGGGCACCGATTGAGCCATTCCCCGCGCGGCTCTATGCTGCGCCGTCATCCTTGGGGAAGCCCGTGGACATTTTCGGACCCGGATTGCGCGAATTCTGGCGGCGCATGCGCACGCCGCCGGATGCCTTGATGCTGGAACTGGGCGCCGGCGGCGAATTGCTGGTGGCGAAACTGCGGGCCGGGCTGTCGCTGGCCCTGCTGCTGTTGCCGCTGGTCAACCTCGCCACTGGCGAGTTCACCCCCGGCGAGGGCATCGCCGGCATGCTCGGGGTCATCGCCACCATCGCCCTGTCGCAAGTCTGGCTGGCGCTGGCGCGGCAGCCCCGGCGCTTCCGCTGGCTGCCATGGGTCACCTCCAGCTACGACGTGACCATGACCACCCTGGTGCTGGCACTGCTGGCACTGGGCTCGCCGGCCACCGGCATCAACAGCATGGTGGTGTGGGCTTTCTACCTGATCGCCATCGGCATGACCGCGTTGCGCAACGATGGCCGCCTGGTCCTGTCCACCGGCCTGCTGGCGATCCTGCAATACGGCCTGCTGGCCACCGCGATTTTCCAGCTGGTGCACGCGCCCGAGCAGTTGATGTCGGCCGATTACGGCACCGCGCGGATCTCGAACGTGCTGTCCCGCGTGCTGCTGCTGGCCATCGCCACCACGGTGACGGCCGCGATCGTCTATCGCATGCAGCGCCTGGTGGAGTTGTCCGGCACCGACGGCCTCACCGGCCTGCCCAACCGCACCCTGCTGGCCCATCGCTTCCCGGTGTTGATCGAAACCCTGCGGGAGGGCGGCGGCTCGCTGTCGCTGTGCCTGATCGACATCGACTATTTCCGCCGCATCAACGACGAGGCGGGCCACCTGGCCGGCGACCGCGCCCTGCGCCATGCAGCGGGCGTGCTGCGCGGCGGGCTGGAGGATGACGACTGGCTGGTGCGCCTGGGCGGCGAGGAATTCGTGCTGGTGATGCCGGTGCCCACCGGCCGCGCGTGGGAGCGCCTGGAAGCACTGCGCCGCGCCATGGCCACCTCGCCCTTCGCGCCCGAACTCGACGGCGACACCCTGCGGCTGACCTTCAGCGCCGGCATCGCCTGCTGGCCGCAGGACGGCAACGACCTCTCGCACCTGCTGCGGCGCGCCGACCTGCGCCTGCGACAGGCCAAACTGGAAGGCCGCAACCGGGTGGTGGCGCGCGAAACCTGAGCCTGGCCGCCTTGCACTGCGGCTTGCCGGCATCGCCTGCGCTGACCTACCCTGCGCCAAGCAGGCGCACCGCAGCGCCTCGCATTGGAGCCCGAGTGAACCTGAAACTGCGCCTGACCGTGATGAATTTCCTCCAGTTCTTCATCTGGGGGGCGTGGCTGATCACCATCGGCGCGTACTGGTTCCAGAACAAGCAATGGTCGGGAACGAGTTTTGGCGCGATCTTCTCCACCATGGGCATCAGCGCCTTGTTCATGCCGGCGCTGATGGGGGTGGTGGCCGACAAATGGATCAGCGCGCAGAAGCTCTACGGCCTGCTGCACATCGGCGGCGCACTGACACTGTCTTACGTGCCACAGGTGAACGACCCGCACACGATGTTCTGGGTGATGCTGATCACGATGATTTGCTACATGCCCACCATCTCGCTGGCGATCGCGGTGGCCTACAACGCGCTCAAGCGCGACGGCATGGACGTGGTGCGCGACTTCCCGCCGATCCGGGTGTGGGGCACGGTGGGCTTCATCGCGGCGCTGTGGACCACCAGCCTGCTGAAGCTGGAAACCTCGCCCGGGCAGTTCTACATCGCCGCCGTGGCCTCGCTGGCACTGGGCCTGTATGCCTTCACCCTGCCGCCCTGCCCGCCCACGCTGGGCAAGGACGCCGGCCACCGCACGCTGGTGGACGTGCTGGGCCTGTCGTCGCTGCGGCTGTTCCAGAACCGCAACATGGCGGTGTTTTTCGTGTTCGCGATGCTGCTGGGCGCGGCACTGCAACTCACCAATGCCTACGGCGACACCTTCCTGCACGACTTCGCCACCGTCGATGCCTACAAGGGCACGCTGGCGGTGCGCTATCCCGCCATCATCATGTCGATTTCGCAGATCAGCGAAACCCTGTTCATCCTCACCATCCCGTTCTTCCTCAAGCGCTTCGGGATCAAGACGGTGATGACGATCTCGATGCTGGCGTGGTTCCTGCGCTTCGGGTTGTTTGCCTATGGCAACCCCGGCGACGGGCTGTGGATGATCGTGGCCAGCTGCATCGTCTATGGCATGGCCTTCGATTTCTTCAACATTTCCGGCAGCCTGTTCGTGGAGCAGCAGGCCGACCCGCGCATCCGTGCCAGCGCACAGGGCCTGTTCATGCTGATGACCAACGGTGTCGGCGCGGTGCTGGGCAGCTCGCTGAGCGGCTGGATGATCGACAAATGGTTCACCGACGCCGCCGGCGCCAAGGACTGGCACGGCATCTGGTCCGCCTTCGCGCTGTACGCGCTGGCGATGGCGGTGCTGTTCGTGCCGCTGTTCAAGCACCGCCACGACCCGCACAAGGTCATCCCGGCGCACGGCGCAGCCGACGTGAGCAACCCCTGACATGGCGAGTGTGCACGTCGTCGGCTCGTTCAACGTCGACCACGTCTGGCGCGTGGCCACGCTGCCCGCGCCCGGTGCCACGCTGACCGGCAGTTATGCCACCGGCCCGGGCGGCAAGGGCTTCAACCAGGCGATGGCGGCACGCCGCGCAGGGGCCGCGACCGCTTTCACCTGCGCATTGGGCGAGGATGCCGGCGGGCAGTGGGCACGCACGCTGTGTGCCGCCGATGGCATCACCCTGCACGCCGCCGCCAGTCCCGCACCCACCGGGACCGCCGGCATCTATGTGGATGCGCAGGGCCGCAACTGCATCGTGATCGGCCCCGGGGCGAACGCCACGCTGACGCCCGGCTTCGTCGCCGGCGCACTGGCCGACGTGGCCGCCGATGCCGTGGTGCTGGCACAGCTGGAATCGCCGCTGGACGCGGTCGCGCAGGCGCTGGATGCCGGGCGCGCGGCCGGTGCGGCATGCCTGCTCAACCCGGCCCCCGCCAACGTCGCGATCGACGAAACCATGCTGGTGCGCGCCGACATCCTGACCCCGAACGAAACCGAATTCGCCGCCTTGCTGTTGCGCCATGTCGGCGAGCGGATCGACGCCGACGCGGTGGCCGGCCTCGACCAGCCGCGCCTGCACGCGCTGTGCCGCGAGTTGCTGCCACACGGCAGCGTCGTCGTGACACTGGGGGCCAGCGGCTGCTTCGTCTCGCACCCGGACCACCGCCCGCGCGGCGACACCAACGCCTGCTACCGCATCGCCGCCGAGCCGGCGCAGGTGGTGGATACCACCGGCGCCGGCGATGCCTTCAATGGCGCGCTGGCGGCCTCGCTGGCGCTGCGGCCGGGGCTGCCGTTCATCGAACACATCCGCTTCGCCGGCCACTATGCCGGCCGCTCCACCGAGCACGCCGGGGCCGCGCTGGCGATGCCGCTTCTGCCGGCAACCTGAGCCCGACCACTTACAATGCGCCGATGCAGATCGGCCGTTACCGCATCCATCCCAAGGTCATCCTCGCGCCCATGGCGGGGGTGACCGACAAGCCGTTCCGGCTGTTGTGCAAGCGCCTGGGGGCCGGCCTGGCGGTGTCGGAAATGACCATTTCCGACCCGCGCTTCTGGAATACCAGCAAATCGCGCACCCGCATGGACCACGCAGGCGAACCGGATCCGGTCAGCGTGCAGATCGCCGGCACCGACCCGGCCGCGCTGGCCGAGGCGGCGCGCTTCAACGTCGACCACGGCGCGCAGATCATCGACATCAACATGGGCTGCCCGGCCAAGAAGGTCTGCAACGTGCTGGCCGGCAGCGCGCTGATGCGCGACCCGCAACTGGTGGCGCGGATCGTCGCGGCAGTGGTGGCTGCGGTGGACGTGCCGGTGACGCTGAAGATCCGCACCGGCTGGAGCGCCGACAACCGCAACGCCGCGGAGATCGCCCGCCTCGCCGAAGACGCCGGCATCCAGGCGCTGGCCATCCACGGCCGCACCCGCGACCAGCACTACGCCGGGCAGGCCGAGTACGACACGATCGCGGACGTGAAATCCCGGCTGCGCATTCCCGTCATCGCCAACGGCGACATCGATTCGCCGCAGAAAGCCGCCTCCGTCCTCCGGTACACCGGCTGCGATGCGGTGATGCTGGGCCGCGCCGCACAAGGCAGGCCGTGGATTTTCGAACAGGTGGCGCAGTTCCTCGCCACCGGCACGCTGCTGCCCGAACCCGGCCCCGCACAGGTGCGCGACGTGCTGCTGGGCCACCTGCACGCCCTGCATGATTTCTACGGCGAAGAGATGGGCGTGCGCATCGCGCGCAAGCACCTGGGCTGGTATGCCAAAGATCGACCGGAGAACAGCGCCTTCCTCGCCGTGGTCAACCGCGCGCAGACCGCCGACGCGCAAGTGCGGCTGACCACCGACTATTTCGACGCACTTGCCGCCGGCATCGTGCCGTTGCTGCCGCAAGCGGCCTGATTGCAGCGCATGTCCCGAACCGCCCGCGACACCCTGCGCCATGTGTTCGGCCACGACCAGTTCCGTGGCGAGCAAGAACAGATCGTGAGCCACCTGTGCAACGGCGGTGACGCGCTGGTGTTGATGCCTACCGGCGGCGGCAAATCGCTGTGCTACCAGTTGCCGGCGCTGCTGCGGGAAGGCTGCGCCATCGTGGTGTCGCCATTGATCGCGCTGATGCAGGACCAGGTGGACGGCCTGCGCCAGCTGGGCGTGCGTGCCGCCTTCCTCAACTCCAGCCTGGATGCCGCCGATGCCGCACAGGTGGAACGTCGGTTTGCCGCAGGGGAACTGGACCTGCTGTACGTCGCCCCCGAACGCCTGCTGACGCCGCGCTTCCTGTCCCTGCTCGATCGCGCCGACGTGGCGCTGTTCGCGATCGACGAAGCGCACTGCGTGTCGCAGTGGGGCCACGACTTCCGCCCCGAATACCGCCAGCTCACCCTGCTGCACGAACGCTGGCCGGACATCCCGCGAATCGCGCTGACCGCCACTGCCGACGCACCCACCCGGCGCGAGATCGTGGAGCGGCTGGCGCTGGAGGATGCGCAACAATTCGTCAGTTCGTTCGACCGCCCCAACATCCACTACAGCGCAGTGCCGCGTGACGATGGCCGCCGCCAACTGCTGGCCTTCATTGACCGGCATCGTGATGAAAGCGGGATCGTGTATTGCCTGTCGCGCAAAAAAGTGGAGGCGGTGGCCGAATTCTTGGTGGCGCACGATATCCCCGCACTGGCCTATCACGCCGGGTTGGATGCCGCCACGCGGGCGCAACGGCAGCGCCGTTTTTTGCAGGAAGACGGTCTTGTAATGGTGGCCACGATCGCCTTCGGCATGGGCATTGACAAGCCCGACGTGCGCTTTGTGGCGCATCTGGATTTGCCGAAATCATTGGAAGGCTATTACCAGGAAACCGGCCGCGCCGGGCGCGACGGCGACCCCGCCGAGGCGTGGCTGGTCTATGGCATGGGCGATGCCGTGCTGTTGCGCAGGATGATCGAGGAAGGCGACGCCAGCGACGACCGCAAGCGGCTGGAGCACGGCAAGCTGGACGCACTGATTGGCTACGTCGAGTCCACCGCCTGCCGCCGCCAGACCCTGCTGGCGTATTTCGGCGAACCGCATGCCGGTGCCTGCGGCAACTGCGACAACTGCCTGGACCCGCCGCAGACCTGGGATGCCACCGAGGCCGCGCGCAAGGCGCTGTCCTGCGTCTATCGCAGTGGCCAGCGCTTCGGCGCGGCACACGTGGTCGACGTGCTGCGCGGCGCAGACACCGCCAAGGTGCGCCAGTTCGGACACCAGACGCTCAGTACCTACGGCATCGGCAGCGACCTCGACGCCCTCCAGTGGCGCGGCGTGTTCCGCCAACTGCTTGCCGCCGGCCTGCTGGAGGCCGACCTCGAGAGCCACGGCGCATTGCGCCTGACCGCGCTGGCCACCCCGCTGCTGCGCGGCGAACGCAGCCTGCATCTGCGCAAGCACCCGTCGCCATCCGGCAAGGCACGCAGCCGCGGCGACAAGCGCACCGCCACCACGTTCATCACCCTGCCGCACGCCGCCGAAGCGCGCTTCACCGCCCTGCGCCTGTGGCGCGCGGAAGCGGCACGTGCACAAGGCATTCCCGCCTACGTGATCTTCCACGACGCCACCTTGCGCAACATCGCACTGGAAGACCCGCGCGAACTGGACGACCTCGCCGGCATCGGCGGCGTCGGTGCCGCCAAGCTGGAACGTTACGGCCGCGACGTGCTGGCGGCGCTGGCGGCGGTGGATTGAGGCGGCGGTTGCCGCCAGATCCGGCGCCACATGTCCGGCAACTGCCTGCGCGCCTGCCAGGGCCAGCGCGCCTGTCGCGGCGGCATCGCCTGCCAGCCATCGCCCGCGCGCCGCGCCACCGCGAAATTGAAAGCGTAATCCGGCGCGCTGCCCATGCGCAGGTCGCTGAGGATCAACACCCCGTCACGCACCTGCGCTTTCTGGAAGCCGTGGTTGAACCACGCCAGCCGCCGCACCACGGGGAATGTCGCCACCGCGTGCATGGCCGCCACGTCCGACGCATGTGCCGTGAATCGCATCGGCCCGTGGTCGGCCACCAGCGAGCGCTCGCCGATGACGAAGCCGGTGGGTGTCATCGCCGTCACCTGCCACAGCAAGGTGTTGAACGGCATCGGCACCGAGAAGTGCGGTGCATCGGCCAGGCCCAGCGCCGCCAATTGCCGGTCGGCTTCGCGCTGCACCAACGCCTTCGCCAGCACGGACCAGCCCAGATAACCCACGCCCAACACCAGCCCCGCCAACAGCGCGCGCTGCCCCAGCGGTTTGTTGCCTGCCCACCACGCCAACACGCAGGCCAGCAGCCACGGCAGGGTGAACAACGGATCGACGATGAACAGGCTGCTCCACATCAACGGCGGGATGGGAAGCGGCCAGAGCAATTGCGTGCCGTAGACGGTGAAGCTGTCCAGCAGCGGGTGCGCCATCAGGCACGCGAAGATCGCCCACCACCAGCGCGTCGGCGCTTCCGCCACCCGTCCGCCGCGCCTGCGGAAGAACACCCACAACGCCCACGCGATGAACGGCAACACCAGCCACGAATGGGTGGCGGCGCGATGGCATGTCATTCGGACCACCGGATCGTCGCTGAGCAGCAGCGGCAGCACATCGAGGTCCGGCAACGTGTTCAAGGCTGCGCCGGCCAGCAAGGCCGCCCGCCGGTGCACACGCGGGGCAACGGCGGCCGCAATCACGCCGCCATAGAACAGATGGGTGAGAGAATCCATCCGCCGATCCTAGCCGAAGCCGGTTTCCTGAACGCCGGGATCACGCCGGCAAGTGCAAGATGCACGCCGGTGCGCATCGCTGTATCATGCGCACCCATCTTTCCATCCGAATGCAAGGATATAAAGCGATGTCCAGCTATCTGTTCACCTCCGAATCGGTCTCCGAAGGCCACCCGGACAAGATCGCCGACCAGATTTCCGATGCGGTGCTGGACGCGATCCTCGCGCAGGACAAGCACGCCCGCGTGGCCTGCGAGACGCTGGTGAAGACCGGTGCCGCCATCGTGGCCGGCGAAGTCACCACCAGCGCGTGGGTGGACATCGAGGCGCTGGCACGCAAAGTCATCAACGACATCGGCTACGACAATTCCAACGTCGGCTTCGACGGCCACACCTGCGCCATCATCAACATGCTCGGCAAGCAGTCGCCCGACATCAACCAGGGCGTGGACCGCAAGAAGCCGGAAGACCAGGGTGCCGGCGACCAGGGCCTGATGTTCGGCTACGCCTGCAACGAAGCGCCCGAGTTCATGCCGGCCCCGCTGTACTACAGCCACCGACTGGTGGAGCAGCAAGCCAAGGTGCGCAAGGCCGGCAAGCTGAAGTGGCTGCGCCCGGACGCCAAGTCGCAGGTCACCCTGCGCTACGACGGCAACACCGTACTGGGCCTCGACGCGGTGGTGCTGTCCACCCAGCATGACCCGGACATCAAGCAGAAGGACCTGATCGAGGCGGTGCGCACGCACATCCTCGCGCCGGTGCTGCCGAAGAAGTGGCTGGACGTGCTGCCGAAGAACAAGGTGCACATCAACCCGACCGGCAAGTTCGTGATCGGCGGCCCGGTGGGCGACTGCGGCCTGACCGGCCGCAAGATCATCGTCGACACCTACGGCGGCATGGCCCGCCACGGTGGCGGCGCGTTCTCCGGCAAGGACCCGTCGAAGGTCGACCGCTCGGCCGCCTACGCCGCGCGCTACGTGGCCAAGAACATCGTGGCCGCCGGCCTGGCCGACAAGTGCGAAGTGCAGGTGTCCTACGCCATCGGCGTGGCCCAGCCCACTTCCATTTCGGTGACGACCTTCGGCACCGGCAAGGTCGGCGACGACGTGATCGAGAAGCTGATCCGCGCGCACTTCGACCTGCGCCCGTATGCGATCACCCGCATGCTGGACCTGGAACACCCGATCTACCAGCTCACCGCCAGCTACGGTCACTTCGGCCGCAAGCCGAAGGAGATCGGCTACACCGACGGCGAAGGCAAGAAGCACAAGGCCACCGCCTTCTCGTGGGAGAAGACCGACAGGGCCGAGGCCCTGCGCAAGGCGGCGAAGCTGAAGTAAGCCACGCGGCAACCATGTGCACCCGGACGGGCCGCAGCGATGCGGCCCGTTTTCGTTGCAATGCCGGCCCGCGCCCGGATCAGGCATCATCCCGCCATGTCAAAACTACCGGATCCCGTCCGCACCTATCTCGTCGGCGGAGCCGTGCGCGATGCCCTGTTGGGCCTGCCGCCCGGTGACCGTGACTTCGTGGTGGTGGGTGCTTCCGTGCAGGACATGCAGGACGCCGGCTTCAAGCAGGTGGGGCGCGACTTCCCGGTGTTCCTGCACCCGGATTCCGGCGAGGAATACGCGCTGGCGCGCACCGAGCGCAAATCCGGCCGCGGCTACACCGGCTTCGTGGTGCATGCCGATCCGTCGGTGACGCTGGAGGAAGACCTGGCGCGCCGCGACTTCACCATCAATGCGATCGCGCAAGCCGCCGATGGCACGCTGGTCGATCCGTTCGGCGGCACCCGCGACCTGCAGGCGCAGGTGCTGCGGCACGTCGGCGCGGCGTTCGTCGAAGACCCGTTGCGGGTGCTGCGGGCGGCACGCTTCATGGCCCGCCTCGCCCCGCTCGGCTTCCACATCGCACCGGAAACGCTGGCATTGATGCGGCAGATGGCAGACAGCGGCGAACTGGCGGCGCTGGTGCCGGAACGCGTGTGGCAGGAACTGGCGAAGGCACTGCGCAGCGCCGCACCATCGGCCTTCCTGCGCAGCCTGCGCGCGGCCGGTGCCTTGCGCGCGGTGCTGCCGGAAGTGGATGCACTGTACGGCGTGCCACAACGCGCCGACTACCATCCGGAAGTGGATGCCGGGCTGCATGTCGAACTGGTCTGCGACAGGGCCGCAACGCTCGCGCCGGGCGACGACCTGATCGGCTACGCCGCCCTCTGCCACGACCTCGGCAAGGCATTGACGCCGGCCGATGCGTGGCCCCGACACGTCATGCACGAGCAGCGCGGGGTTGCACCCGTCAACACGCTGAGCCAGCGCTTGAAGGTCCCCAACGAACATCGCGACCTGGCCGTGATCGCCTGCCGCGAACATCTCAACGTGCATCGCATCGCCGAACTGAAAGCCGCCACCGTACACGACCTGATCGCCCGCTGCGACGGCTTCCGCAAACCGGCGCGCATCGACCAGCTTGCCCGCGTCTGCGAGGCCGACGCGCGCGGCCGCGCCGGCCATGCCGACAGCCCCTACCCGCAGGCGGAATGCTTGCGCCGCCTGCACGCGGCGGCAATGACGGTACGCGGCGCGGACATCAGCGCGCACGGCGTCACCGGCCCGGCGTTCGGCGAGGCACTGCGCAAGGCGCGAATCGTGGCGATTGCGACGCTCAAATCGTGACCCGCCAGCCCTTCTTTTCCATCCCCCACATCAGCCCCCACCACAGCGCCACGAAGGCCGTCGCCACCGCCAGCGAGGCCGGCTTGCCATCACCCAGCCACGCGGCGGCCTGCGCATAGGCGGTGCCGAACACGCCGAACTTCTCGAACAGGCAAGCCAGCAACCACGAGCCTGCATAGGCGGCGATGGCATTGATGCCCATGCTGCGGCCCCACGGCGGTGCACCGCACCGGTCGAACAGCGCATGGTACGACGCCAGCAGCACGGTGGACCAGCCGGCCGCATACACGGCATAGGAGGACGTCCACAGGTTCTTGTTCCACGGCATCAGCCACGCCCATGCCCAGCCCACCGCCAGCAAGGCCACGCCCGCACGCAGCAGGAAGGCCAACCCGCGTTCGCGCAGCCAGTGACCGGCACGCACGCCCAGCAGGGTGGTGGCCAGCGCCGGCAGCGTGCTCAGCAGGCCTTCCGGGTCATGCGCCTTGCCGGTGGCGACGTCGAACTGGTAGTTGTGCACGCCCGCCACCCACGTATCCACGCGACTGGCGAGGTTGTCCCACGGCAGATATCCGCCGCCGGCCACCAGCAGCGCCCAATAGCCCAGCAGCAGGCCGGCGATGACCCCCCATTGCCGGCGCGGCGTCAGCCACAACGCCAGCGTGGCCGCCGCGCCGTAGCACAGGCCGATGCGTTGCAGGACGCCCCAGATGCGGAAGTGTTCCTTGCCATAGCCCCACATCGCCACCGCATACAGCAACCACCCCACGGCGATCAGGCGCAGCGCGCGCGCCCACACCTTCGACAGCGGCGTGCCGGGTTTCAGGCCCAACGCGATCGACACGCCCACCACGTACAAGAAGGTGGGAAACACCAGGTCGGTGGGGGTGAAGCCGTTCCATTCGGAATGCTCCAGCGGCGCATACACATGCGCCCAACTGCCTGGGTAATTGACCAGCAACATCAGCGCCACCGCCCAGCCGCGCAGCACATCCACCGAAGGGAAGCGGCGCGGTGCCGCCGTGGTCGTCGCCTGCAGCATGGCCGCGCGCCTCCTTCAGCCGCCCGCCAACCGCCGGTCGATCCGCAGCAGCAGATCGCGCAGCGGGGTGAATGCGCTGCCCAGCCCCACCAGCACGCCGATGGCATTGGCCAGCGCATCGTGGCTGTCCATCGTGCGCCCCAGCCCCATCGCACCTTGCAGGAACTCCAGCCCGATGCCCATCAGCACCAGCAGCACGCAGACGAAGCCCCACGACAACCGCCGCGCGAACAACTGCACCGCGCTGGCCGCCAGCAACGCATATGCGGTGACGTGTTCCAGCTTGTCGTTCATGCCCACCGGCGGCAGGTCCTTGCCGGGCAGCAGCGACGTGATGACCACGATGGCAATCGCCAGCACCCACAGCGCCATCCATGTGCGCGGATGGCGGAACGGTTTGAGCGAACGCCCGAAGCGGCGCGACGACGCGCTCACAGGCGATGGCTCAAATCGCCCAGCAGGAACGCGGCATCCAGCTCCACCCCGCGCTGGAAGCCGATGGCCTGGAAGCGTTCACCCATCTCGCTGGGCAAGGTCAGGTGCTTGACCTGCTGGCGCAGGTTGTGGCGCGCGATGTCGTCCGCTGCCTGCGCCTCGGCGGCCTGCAAATGCGTCTGCAAGCCGTTGCCCAGCAGGAAGCTGGCCTGCGAGCAATAGCCGGAGAACTCGAAGCCGGCACCCACGCAGGCCTCGGCCACGGCGGTGAAATCCACCGATGCGGTGATGTCCTGCAAGCCGGGCCAGGCGAACACGTCATTGTCGACGTGATGCCGGCGGAACGCGCGCAAGGTCCCGTCGTCGCGCTCCGGCTGGTAATACTCGTCGCGCGCATGGCCGTAGTCGATGAACAGCAGCGCGCCATCCCGCAGCCCGCCCGCCACCGCCTGCATCCAGTACGGCAATTGCACCAGCACCTCGCTGCGATAGCCGTCGGGCAAGGGCGCGGGCAGGCGGCGTTGCAGGTGGTCCACCGCCGCCGCCAGCAGCGCGTCGGCCGGCTTGTCGGTGCGCGCGAAACGACCTTCGCCATCCAGCGCCACGTGTTCCTCCAGCACCGTCCCCGCGCGCAGCGCGAAGCGCGATGCCGGCAGGGCATCGATCACTTCGTTGGCGAACAGCACCCCGTTCCACGGCTCTGCAAGCGGCCCGTCCAGCCATTCCACCCGCGCCAGGAGTTCCGGCGACAGCCGCGCCTGCAGGCGTTCGCGCTGGCGCTGGCGCAGGTCGGCGCTGGGCTCCAGGATGGCGTAACGCGCCGGCAGCATGTCCTGCGCCTGCAACGCCAGCAGGCACTCCTCCGCGAATGCGCCGCTGCCACCGCCAAGCTCCAGGAACACCGCCCCCTTGCCCGCCTGCCGCAACGCCGGTGCCACCGCCGTGGCCACGCACGCGGCAAACAGCGGCGAACGTTCCGGCGCGGTGATGAAATCACCGGCCCTGCCGAACTTGTGCGCGCCGGCACTGTAGTAGCCCAGCCCCGGCGCATACAGCGCCAGCTCCATGAACTTCCAGAACGGCAGGCTGCCACCGGCGGCGATGATGTGCTCCTGGATCACTTCGCGCAGGTGCGCGCTGTGCTCCCGGGCATCCGCCGAGGGTTGCGGCAACGTGCTCATGGGTCCAGCCTGAGGCGGCGGCCGGCACTCTGGCCCGGGCCGGAAAACACCCGCACCTCGATCGCCCGGATGCGGTGGGCACGCAGGACATCGCGGTCGACCGTCAACCGGGTCAGGAAGTGCGCGGCAAACTCCTCCAGCGTCACGTTCTCGATCGGCAGCAGCAGCACGTCGCTGCGCAAGAACGGGATGCGCTGGCCGTTGAACACCGCGACCACGTGCCCGCCCTGTTCTTCGATCTGCAGATACGGCGAGCGCGTGGGCAGGATCATCCACTCGTTCAATTCGCGGCACAGCGCGATCACGGTGTCCTTGTAGATGCCGTAGTCGAAACACATGCCGTTGCCCAGCATCTGCGCCTCGATGTCCACCTCCACCCGGAAGTTGTGCCCGTGCAGGCGCTCGCGCTCGGTGGCGGAAAAAATGGTGAAGTGGGCCGCCGAGAACTTCATTGCCTGCTTGGCCAAGCGGATGACCACGGTATCGTTCATGCAAAATCCTTGCCGCTGATGTCGCCCAGCTGCGGACGCAGCACGATGTCTTCCACCACGCTGCGCGCCGACAGCGACCACGCCACCCACGCCATCTCGGCCACGTCCTCCGCCGGCATCAAGCGTTCCGGCGGCAGCGGCACGCCGGCCCAGGAATCGGTCAGGGTTGCGCCCGGCAGCAGCGCCGCCACGCGCACGCCATGCGGCTTCATTTCCTCGCGCAGGTTGCGCGAAAACCCGTACAGCGCGTGCTTGGCGATGCTGTAGCTGCCGCCGTTGGGATACGCCGCGATCGAAGCGGTGCTGCACACGTTCAGCACCATGCCGCTGCGGCGTTCGATCATCGGCGGCAGCAACCGCTTGGTGAGCCGGTACGCACCGAACAGATTGGCCTGCAGCATCGCCAGCAGCGCGCCGTCGTCCTCGCTGCTGATCGCACCGGGCTGGAACGCACCGGCATTGTTGACCAGCAGGTCCACCGCGCCATGCCGCGCCAATACCGCGTGCGCCAGCGCATCCACCTGCGCCGCATCGACACTGTCGCAGGCATGGCACTCCACCTGCGGCAAGGCCGCCTGCAGTGCATCCAGCCCGGCCTGTCCGCGGGCACTGGCAATCACCGTGCAGCCCTCGCGCGCAAAGCGCTCGACCAGCGCGCGCCCGATCCCGCGCGAGGCACCGGTCACCAGCACCACGCTCATGCAAAACTCCCGCGTTCGATCTGCACGCCCACCGCCGCGGCATGCGCCAGCGCATCGGGCTTGCGCAACTTCAACCGCACGCCTTTGGCCCCGAACTCGGCCAGGATCAAATCGGCGCAGCACTCGGCCAGCGTTTCCACCAGCATGAAGTCGGTCTGCGCGATGTATTCGGCCAGCCGCAGGCTGACGGCTTCGTAATCGAGTGCGTCGGCCAGGCTGTCGCTGCTGGCGGCGATGCGGTTGTCGAAGCGCATGTCGATGTCCAGCAGCAGCGGCTGGGGCGCGTGGCGTTCGCGATCGTGCACCCCGATCAGGGCATCGATGCGCAGGCCCTCGATGAAAACGATGTCGGTCATGGCGGGGTTCCGGTCGCGGAAGATGCAGGTACGGCGACGGGCAGGCGTCGGATGCACAGCTTAACGCGCGACCCGGCGGCCCGTTGCCGGTTCACACCACCGGCAACGTCGCCATGTCCCAGCGCGGCACCGCGCGGATCACGGCATCGTCGTGCTGGCCGGCGGCCAGGCGCAGTGCGCCGGCGAAGGCGATCATCGCGCCGTTGTCGGTGCACAGCGCGGGGCGCGGGAAGCAGGCGCGACCGCCGCGTTTTTCGCACATCGCAATGAGCTTTTCGCGCAGCCGCTTGTTGGCACCCACGCCGCCCGCCACGATCAGGGTGTCGGTACCGGCGGCGTCCAGCGCGCGGCCGCATTTGATGGCCAGCGTGTCCACCACCGCGTCCTCGAAGCCGCGGGCGATGTCGGCGCGGGTTTGTTCGGACTGGTCGCAGTCGCGCCACGCCAGCAAGACTTGAGTCTTCAAGCCACTGAAGGAAAAATCCAGCCCCGGGCGGTCGGTCATCGGCCGCGAGAATTTGAAGCGGCCCGGCACGCCCTGCTCGGCCAGTTTGGCCAGCTGCGGCCCGCCCGGATATGGCAGGCCCATCATCTTGGCGGTCTTGTCGAAGGCCTCGCCGGCGGCGTCGTCCAGGGTTTCGCCCAGCAGTCGGTATTGGCCAATCGCCTCCACCGCCACCAGTTGGGTATGCCCGCCGGACACCAGCAGCGCCACGAACGGCGGCTGCGGCGCATCGGCCTCGATCAGCGGTGCCAGCAAATGGCCTTCCATGTGATGCACACCGATCGCCGGCACGTCCAGCCCCCATGCCAGCGCGCGCGCGACGCCCGCACCCACCAGCAGCGCACCCACCAGGCCGGGGCCGGCGGTATAGGCCACGCCGTCGATGTCGGCAAGGCGCATCCCGGCCTCGCCCAGGGTCTGCCGGATCAGCGGCAGCAGCTTGCGCACGTGATCGCGGCTGGCAAGCTCCGGCACCACCCCGCCGTACTCGGCGTGCAGCGCGATCTGGCTGTAGACCGCATGGGCGCGCAGGCCGCCCGTGCCGGTGTCGTAGACGGCGACGCCGGTTTCGTCGCAGGAAGATTCGATGCCGAGGACGTTCATCCCGCTATCTTGCGCCAAAATCCGCTTGCACCGAAACCCGGGGGGCTGCTACCATGCGCGGCTCGCCCCATCCGATGGGCGACTTCCCAGAACCGAGATTTCCCGATGCCCAGCGTCAAAGTCCGCGAAAACGAACCCTTCGAGTTTGCCCTGCGCCGCTTCAAGCGCACCTGCGAAAAGGCCGGCGTGCTGGCTGAAACCCGCAAGCGCGAGTTCTACGAAAAGCCGACCCAGGAACGCAAGCGCAAGGCTGCCGCTGCCGTGAAGCGTCAGGCGCGCCGCAGCTCGCGCGACGTCACCAAGCGCCAGCGCATGTACTGAGCGCGGGGGCTGTCTGCGAAAGCCGGCACGTGCAAGCGTGGCCGGCTTTTCGCGTTTCTGCAATCCGATCTTCAGAAGAGACCCTGGCCATGAGCCTCAAACAGCAACTCACCGATGACATGAAGGCCGCGATGAAGGCGGGCGAGAAAGACCGCCTGGCGGTCATCCGCCTGATCAACGCCGCCATCAAGCAGAAGGAAGTCGACGAGCGCGTGGAGATGACCGACGCGCTGGTGCTGGCCGTGCTGGAGAAGATGGTCAAGCAGCGCAAGGACTCGATCACCCAGTTCGAGGCCGCCGCCCGCGAGGACCTCGCCGCGGTGGAGCGCTACGAAATGGGCGTGATCGAGACCTACCTGCCGGCCAGACTGGACGAAGCCGCCATCCTGGCCGCGATCGACAAGGCGATGGCCGCCACCGGCGCGGCCTCCGCCGCCGACATGGGCAAGCTGATGGGCGTGCTCAAGCCGCAGCTTGCCGGCCAGGCCGACATGGGCCTGGTGTCGAAGCTGGTGAAGCAGAAGCTGGCCTGAGCGATGGCCGCCACGCACCCGCTGCTGTCGATCCGCCCGGCCTGCACCGACGACGCGCCGCTGATCCGCCAGTTCATCGCCGAACTGGCCGACTACGAGCGGCTGGCCGATGCCGCCGTGGCCACCGACGACGACCTGCGCACGCAGTTGTTCGGCGACCACCCGGCTGCCGAAGTGCTGATCGGCGAGGTCGACGGCGAGCCCGCAGGCTTTGCGCTGTTCTTCCACAATTTCAGTACCTTCCTCGGCAAGCGCGGGCTGTACCTGGAAGACCTGTTCGTGCGGCCGCAGTATCGCGGCAGCGGCCTGGGCAAGCACCTGATGGCCGCCCTGGCGCGGCTCGCCGTGCAGCGCGGCTGCGGCCGCTTCGAATGGAGCGTGCTGGACTGGAACACGGCGGCCATCGGCTTCTACCGCACGCTGGGTGCGGTGGGCATGGACGGGTGGACCGTGCAGCGGCTGGAAGGCGACGCGCTGCACGTGCTGGCCGCCCGCGACGAGCTGTAGGCCGGGGGTCAGCGGAGCAAGCTCCGCTCTACACTAGCGCAATGGCCCGCATCCCCGACGCCTTCATCGATGAACTGCTCGCCCGCGCCGACATCGTCGAAGTGGTGGGCGCGCGCGTGCCGCTCAAGCGCCAGGGCCGCGAGTACGCCGCCTGCTGCCCGTTCCACGACGAGCGCTCGCCCAGCTTCACGGTGTCGCCGAACAAGCAGTTCTACCACTGCTTCGGTTGCGGCGCGCACGGCACCGCGCTGAGCTTCCTGATGCAATACGACCGCCTCGAATTCCTCGACGCGGTGGAAGAGCTGGCGCGGCGCGTGGGGCTGGAGGTTCCGCGCGACACCGCGCAACGCAATGCCAACCCCGAAACCCGCGACCTGTACGGCGCGATGGAGGCGGCCTCCACCTTCTTCCGCACCCAACTGGCGCACAGCGAGAAGGCGCGCGCCTACGTGGCCAAACGTGGCATCGCACCCGAAATCGTGGAGCGTTACGCGATCGGCTATGCGCCGGACGGCTTCTCCGCGCTGCGCGATGCGCTGGGTGCCGACCCGCAGCGGATGCAGTTGCTGGAGCGCGGCGGGCTGTTCTCGAAGAACGACCGGGGTGCGGTGTACGACAAGTTCCGCGACCGGTTGATGTTCCCGATCCTGGATCGCCGCGGGCGCACGATCGCCTTCGGCGGCCGCGTCATCAACCCCGAGGATTCGCCGAAATACCTCAACTCACCGGAAACCCCGCTGTTCCACAAGGGGCGCGAGCTGTACGGGCTGTGGCAGGCCAAACAGGCCAACGCCAAGCTCGAACGCCTGATCGTGGTGGAAGGCTACATGGACGTGGTGGCGCTGGCGCAATACGGCGTGTCGCAAGCGGTGGCCACGCTGGGCACCGCCACCACGCCCGACCACGCCGAACTGTTGTTCCGCAACGCGCCGGACGTGTACTTCTGCTTCGATGGCGACCGCGCCGGCCGTGCCGCGGCGTGGAAAGCCGTGGAGTCGGTGCTGCCGCGGATGAAGGACGGCCGCCAGGCGTTCTTCCTGTTCCTGCCCGATGGCGAGGACCCGGATTCGCTGGTGCGCCGCGAAGGCGTGGCCGGCTTCGACGCCCGCCTGCGCGATGCCACGCCGCTGTCGACGTTCTTCTTCGCGCACATGTCCCACGACGTGAACCTGGGGAACATCGATGGCAAGGCGCGCCTGGCCGAACGCTGCAAACCCCTGCTGGTGCAGATTCCCGATGGGGCCTTCGGCGATCTGATGCGCCAACGGCTGGCCGAACTCACCGGCATTGGCGGCACCGGTGGCCAACCGCCGCCGCCCTTGCGCCGCGCCGCACCGCCCGCACGCGGCACGCCCGCGCAAAAGCCCAGCCTGGTGCGCACCGCCATCACCCACCTGCTGCACCGTCCCGGCTTCGCTCTGGAGCTGCAGCCGCCGTACCGCTTCGCGGTTCTGCGCCAAGCCGGGATCGAGCTGCTGTCGGAGCTGGTGCTGCTGGTCCGCGAGCGCCCGGACATCGCCACCGGTGCGCTGCTGGAACATTTCGAAGGCCGCGACGAGCTGGCCGCGTTGCAGAAACTGGCGGTGCTCGACTTGCCCGGCGAAGAGCCCGACCTGCGCGCGGAGTTCCTCGACGCCATCACCCAACTGGAAAGACAGGTGTTGCAGCAGCGCATCGAGGTGTTGCAACAACGCTTCAGCGAACTGGACGCTGCGGAAAAACGCGAGTTGCTGGAACTGTTGCAGGCGCGGCGGCAACGTTGATGCGTCAGGTGCTGCCGCGTTCGCGCGCCAGCAGGTCCCGCTTGCGCGCGATGCCCCAGCGGTAGCCGGACAGCGCGCCATCGCTGCGTACCACGCGATGGCAGGGGATGGCCACGGCCAGCGTGTTGGCGGCGCAGGCCGACGCCACCGCGCGGCTGGCGGTGGGCATGCCGATGCGTTGCGCCAGTTGCCGGTAACTCACCGTTTCTCCGGCCGGAATCTTGCGCAGCGCCTCCCACACGCGTTGCTGGAACGCGGTACCGCGGATATCCAGCGGCAGGTCCAGGCCAAGGCGCGGTGCCTCGACGAAGCCCACCACCTGCGCCACCAACTGCTCGAACGCGGCATCGCCGCCCACCAGCTCCGCGTGCGGGAAGCGGTCCTGCAACTCGCGCAGCAAGGCGTCGGGATCATCGCCCAGTGCAATCGCGCACAAGCCGCGCCCGCTGCGTGCGACCAACAGCGCGCCCAGCGCGCATTGGGCAAGCGCGAACACGATGCGCGCATCCACGCCGCCCTTGCGGTATTGCGCCGGCTTCATGCCCAGCAAGGCATCGACGTTGTCGTAAAAACGGCTGCTGGCATTGAAGCCGGCATCGAAGGCGGCGGCCGTCACGCTGGCGCCCGGCAGCGACAGGGCGTCCCGCAGCAACTTGCCGCGATGCGCCTGTGCGTAGGCCTTCGGCGTCAGGCCGGTGATGGCCTTGAACAGGCGGTGGAAATGCGACGCGCTGAGGCCGGCGTCACGCGCCAATTCGGCCAGCGCGGGGGGCGCGTCGGCGCGCTCGATCCGCTGGCAGGCAGCGGCGATCCGGTCAACGTGCGGGCGGGCGGCAGCTTCGTTCATGGGTGCACTGTAGCCGGCGGGTGGGTGGCCGTCCTCCCGTTTCTTGCGGCCTTCAACGCACCTTGCGGAAGGTCAGGTTGATGCGCTGCGCACCCAGTTGCGGGTGCCGCCCCGGCATGACCGGCAACACGCCATGGAAGCGCATCCGGTCCACCCCCCCCCAGACCACCCCGTCGCCCTGCAGGGGCGGCACCCGCACCGGCTTGTCGCCGCGCGCCAGGCCACCGAACAGGAACGTCGCCGGCAGGCCCAGCGACACCGACACGATCGGTGCCACGCGATCGTCTTCATCGCGGTCCTGGTGCAGGCTCAAGCGGGTGCCGGGCGCGTAACGGTTGATCAGGCAGGCATCCGGCCGGTAATCGTCAAAGCCTGCGGCGGCGGCCGCATCGCGCGCCACTTGCAGGAAGCATGGCGGCAACACCGGCCACGGCTGCCCGGTCTGCGGGTCCAGTCGCGCATAACGATACCCGCGCCGGTCGCTGACCCAACCGAAGTCGCCGCAATTGCTCATCGCCACCTGCATCACATGCCCACCGGGCGTCACCGGATGGCGCAGCGGCGCAGTGGCGACGATGCCGGCAACGCCTTGCAGCAAGGCCTCCTCGAACGGCAATGCGGCACCGTGCAACACGCACGCCTGCGCGGCCAGGCGCGTGCGGCGGCCGTGCATGGACGCGGCGAACAAGTCGCTCACGGCGCGGGCGCGAACTCCAGCACCGGCGCCGGCTGCACCAGCGGCAGCAGCCAATGGTCGAGCAGCAGGAACGCGAACAAGGCCATCAGGTAGATGATCGAGTATTTGAAGGTGCGCATCGCGAAGAATTCATCCGGCGGGTCCAGCAACTTCCACGCATACCAAATGAACACGCCCCCCAGCACCAGTGCGCCACCGAGATAGAACAAGCCGCTCATGCGCGTGGCCCACGGCAGCACCGTCACCACCACCAGCAGCACGGTGTACAGCAGGATTTGCCAGCGCGTGTAGGTCACGCCGTGGGTCACCGGCAGCATCGGCACCAGCGCGCGTGCGTAGTCGGCACGGCGGAAAATGGCCAAGGCCCAGAAATGCGGCGGCGTCCACACGAAGATGATCAGCACCAGCAGCAATGCGTACTCCCAATCGTGCGCCCGCTGCATGCCGGTGACGGTGGCCCAACCCAGCAACGGCGGCACCGCGCCGGCCAGGCCGCCGATCACGATGTTCTGCGGCGTGGCGCGCTTGAGGAAGCCGGTGTAGATGATCGCGTAGCCGATCAACCCGGCGAAGGTCAGCACCGCGCAGACCAGGTTGACCCACAGCACGAGGATCGCCATCGATGCCACCCCCAGCACGCTGGCGAACACCAGCACCTGCAACGGGCGCAGCGTGCCGGTGGCCAACGGGCGTTCGGCGGTGCGTGCCATCAGCTTGTCGATGCGCGAATCCAGCAGGTGGTTGATCGCCGCCGCGCTGGCCGCCGCCATCCAGATGCCGATGCTGCCGGCCAGCAGGCGTGGCCACGGCCATGCATCCCCGGGCTGGATCGCCAGCAACATGCCGATGATCGCGGTGAACACGATCAAGGCCACGATCCGTGGCTTGGTCACCACCCAGTATTGCGATGCCGCGGATACCGCCATCTCAGGCCTCCGGCAGGCGCAGCCGCGCCAACAAGGTCACCAGCACGAACAACAGCGCGGTGGCACCGGCGTTGTGCAGCACCGCCACGTGCAGCGGCAGCGACAGCAACACGTTGGCCATGCCGAGGCCGAACTGGGCCAGCAGCAGCAGCCCCAGCAGCACTCCCCAGCCGCGCAGGCCGGGGTTGCGCAGCAAGCGCGCGGCCACCCCCATCAGGTGGCCGAACACCAGCACCGCCACGAGCCGGTGCGCCAGCTGGATCGCCACCCGCGCCGGGTTGTCGAGGATGCCGCCTTCGTAATCGACACCAATCCCGCGCCACAGCACGAAGCCTTCGGCGAAATCATGCTGCGGCCACCACGCCCCCGCACATTTCGGGAACTGCGGCCCGCAGGCCAGTGCCGCGTAATTGGCCGACGTCCAGCCACCCAACGCGATCTGCACGGCCAGCAGGCCCAGCCCCAGCCACAGCAGGCGTCGCAACTTGCGTGCATCGCCACTGAACAGCGGGATGTCGGTGGCCCGCCATGCCATCCAGGCCAGCAAGGCGAAGGTCGTCAAGCCGCCCAGCAGATGCCCCATCACCACGATGGGTTTGAGCAACCAGGTCACCGTCCACATGCCAAGCAGGGCCTGGAAGATGATGACCGCCAGGGTCAGGGTGGAGATGCGCGCCAGGTCCACGTTCGACCAGCGCAGTGCGCCCGCCAGCAGCAGGCCTTCGCCCAACACCGCCAGCATCGAGGCCGCCGCGTGCTGGCCGCGCATGTACAACGGAATGGCCACCGCCACCGCCAGTGACGCGCCCAGTACATGCAGCCAGCCCTGCGGACGCTTGCGGGTGGCCAGCAGCGCCAGGGCCAGCACCAGCACCCCCAGGCTGCCGGCGATCATGCGGTGGAACTGTTCCCGCCACGCCTTGTGCGGCATCACCGGGCGGATGGCGGTGGCCGCGTGATCGGTGATTTGCGCGGCATCGGTGGGCCACGCCACCTTGCCGTAGCAGGTGGGCCAGTCCGGGCAACTGAGGCCTGCGTTGGACAGGCGCACGAATGCACCGAACACGATCACGCAGGCGGCGAATGCCACCGCCAGCCAGGCGATGCGGTGGAAGTGGCGGAACAGCGGGGCGCGCGGGGTCATGGACATCGGCAATGAAGACTTCAATTGACTTTGAGCAGGCGTGCAAGGTCGGTGCGCAGGTCGCCCGGGTCGAAACCCGCGGCGTAGCGAAGCACCACGAAGCCGTTCGGGTCCACCAACCATACGGCATCGTCGCCCGGCTCCGCAGCCGTGCCCGCTGCCAGCCTCGCACGCAAGCCGGCATCCGCGCGCAGCAGGTGCACCTCGCGCATGCCCGCCAGCGATGCCGGTGCCGCTGCAGCCCACAGCACGTGCACGCGGTCGGCCTCACGGCCCATCAGGCGCCAGACCTTGTCCAGGTTTCCCAGCAATTGCGTGCATTGCACGCGGCGCGCGCCATCGCAGTCGCGTGGCATCGCCACGATGCGCCAGGTGCGCGGGCTGTCCTGCCAGCGATACACGCCCCCCGCGGCCAGCGTCGGCGCGTAGTGGCGGAGGTCGCCATAAGGCTGCAACAGTTCTCCCTTGTTCTTCATGCCCTGCGGCCGCCAGCCGGAGAAGCGCAGCACGCCTGCCGCCAGCATGCCGCCAAAAAACAGCACCAGCACAAGCAGCAGGACGCTGCGATTGCGGCGTGCCGCAGCCGGGTTCGAATGCATGTCACTCATCGCTTGTCTTCTTTCTCAAGGTCAACACCAAGGCCACCACCAGCACGGTCAGCGCCAGCCCGAACCATTGCACCGCATAGCCCAGGTGGCGCTCGGGCGTCAGCGTGTTGGGGAGGATATCCAGATCACGCGCGCCGGGGGCGCTCAACATTCCGCCATCTCCGGGCAGACGCTCGGGGTCCAGCCGCAACACCCGGGGGGCGATGCCCGCCGGCAGGCGCAGCGCCCGGGCGATGTCCGGCAAATCCATGCGCGCCACCAACCATGTGCCGTCACGCTGGCGCGCCAGCGCAGCACCGTGCACCAGACCTTCGGAGGGTGGCGGGGCCAGCAGTCCGCGCACCCGCTGGATGCCGTGCGCCCGACACCCCATCTCCGGCAGCGTGCGCGCGCCATCCAATGGCCACCACCCGGTATCCACCAGCACCGCCTGCGTGCCTGCCTCCGGCAGCAACACGCAATACCGGCGCACACCCACGCGGCCCTGGCGCTGCTGGTTGTCCAGCCACACAACCGCATCCGCCACCCATCCCTGCCCGGCCGACCAGTCAAACGCCTGTCGCCGCCGGTGGTCCGACGCCAGCCGCAAGGGTTGCGGGTGTGCATGATCCAGCGCCCGGGCGGCATCGGCCAGCAGCACCCGCTTCTCGTGCATCCGCGCCAATTGCCAGCGGCCCAGCGACGCAAAGCCCACCGCCAGCAGCAACGCCACCAGCCACCACCCCAGCAAGCGATGCGTGCGCATGCTCATTGCGACGTATCATCCGGCACCATGGTTGCGGAAATTCCGCACCCCACTGCGCACAAGGCATGCCATGAATGCGTCATTGAAGGTCCTGCTCATCGTCGGCTTCCTGATCCTCATCCTGTGGAACCTGGGCGCTGGCCTGTACTACATGCTGGTGGACAAGGGCAGCACCAAGCGCACCGTCAACTCGCTGACCAAACGCATCGTGCTGAGCATCGGCTTGATCCTGTTCGTCGCATTGGCGATCAAGCTGGGCTGGATCACCCCGCACGGCATCGGCCGGGCACCGGCGGGTTGACCTGGCAGCACCCCGCGCCAGGCCGGGTCGGGCCCGGCCATCGCGTCGTCGTGTCGCGCATGGCGTCATCAGCACAAAGGCCGGCATCGCCGGCCTTTGTCTTCTCGGCGGGTCGCCGGCTCAGAGCACGTACACGAACAGGAACAAGCCCAGCCACACCACATCCACGAAGTGCCAGTACCAGGCCACCGCTTCGAACGCGAAGTGATTGTCCTTGCTGAAGTGGCCCTTGGCGCAACGCAACCACATCACCGCCAGCATGATCGTGCCCAGGGTCACGTGCGCGCCGTGGAAACCGGTCAGCATGAAGAAGGTGGAGCCGTAAATGCCCGACCCCAGGGTCAGGTTGAGCGCGTGGTAGGCGTGGATGTACTCGGTGGACTGGAAGTACAGGAAGATGCCGCCCAGCAGCACGGTGGCACCCAGGAACAGCAGCAGCACGCCGCGCTTGCCCGCCTTCAGCGCGTGGTGGGCAATGGTGACGGTGACGCCGGAACTGAGCAGGATCAGCGTATTGAGCAGCGGCAGGCCCCACGCCGCGATGGTCTGGAAGCTGCCACCGATGTCGCGCGGGCCATTGCTGGGCCAACCCGCGCTGAAGCCCGGGTACAGCAACTCGTGGGTGATGCCGCCATGGCCTTCGCCGCTGAGCCACGGCAAGGCGAACTGGCGTGCATAGAACAGTGCGCCGAAGAAAGCGGCGAAGAAGAAGATTTCGGAGAAGATGAACCACACCATCCCCATCCGGAACGACACATCCACCTGCTTGTTGTAGTGGTTGGCCAGCGACTCGCGGATCACGTCGCCAAACCACTTGAACAGCACCGCCAGCAACCCGGCGATGCCGATGTAGAACACCGTGCGCCCCCAGCTGACGTCATTGAGCCAGTTGGCGAACCCCACCATGGTGACGAACATGGCAACCGAGGCGAACACCGGCCACTTGCTGCTGTGGGGGACGAAGTAGGTGTCCTGGGCGTGGCTGCCGGGAGCAGCGTGGGCATTGGCCATGGCGATTTCCGATCGGTGGTGTCTGGATGGTCAGGGGGCGGCGCGAACCGCCCCGGCTTGGCCCGCACCGGCCGCGAGCGCGGCGGTCTGGGTATCGTTCTTGAAGAAGGTGTACGACAAGGTGATGGTGGCGACGCCGTTGGGCAGTGCCGGATCGACGATGAACCGCACCGGCATGTCGCGCGACTCGCCGGCGGCCAGCGTTTGCGCGGTGAAGCAGAAGCATTCGGTCTTGCTGAAATACCCCGAAGCACGCGCCGGTGCCACCGACGGCACCGCATTGCCCACGATGGCGTGGTCGGACACGTTGCGGGCGAAGAACAGCGCCTGGTACTGGCGGCCCAGCTGCACCCGCATCGACTGCTGCTCCGGCGCGAACTTCCACGGCAGCTTGGAATTCACGCCGCCATCGAACTGCACCGTCACCCAACGCGCAGTCGGCGTGGCCTTGGCGTCAGCCGTGGCCGCGCTTGTCGGCCCCTGTTCCAGCCGCACCCCGAACACCTTCTGGCAGGCGATGCGGTACAGCGGCACCAGCGAGAAAGCGAAGACGAACGCGGCCAGCGCCACGCCCACCATCTTCCACACCCCATGCTCGCGGATGCCGGCCATGCTCAGTGCCGCCCCAGCGCGCCCGACAGGATGAACCCCACGTACACCGCCAGCGCGATCCCGGCGAACAGCCACGCGGTCCGCCGGGCGCGCTTGCGGCGCGCCTCGACATCGGGATCCACGGGGACGGGCGGATGACGCATTGCAGCTCCCGGATCAGTGTTCGACATCGCCATGGGCCAGATCCCCGGCGCGGATCACCGGCGGCTGCTCGAAGGTATGGTGCGGCGCCGGCGACGGCACCGTCCATTCCAGGCCGCGCGCGCCTTCCCATGCCCGCGCTTCCGCCTTGGCACCGTGCTTCTTGGAATGCAGCAGCACGAAGGCCATGAAGAACGGGGTCAGGAACATCCCGAACGCACCGATCGAGCTGACCAGGTTCCAGTCCGCGAACACCACGTTGTAGTCCGGGATGCGGCGCGGCATGCCGGCCAGCCCCAGGAAGTGCTGCGGGAAGAACAGCACGTTCACGAACACGATGGTCCACCAGAAATGGATCTTGGCCAGCGTCTCGTTGTACATGCGACCGGTCCACTTCGGCCACCAGTAGTAGATGGCGGCGATGATCGCGAACAGCGCACCGGTCACCAGCACGTAATGGAAGTGCGCCACCACGAAGTAGGTGTCGTGGTACTGGAAGTCGGCCGGCACCACCGCCACCATCAGCCCGGAGAAGCCGCCGATGGTGAACAGCACCACGAACGCGATCGCCCACAGCATCGGGGTTTCGAAGGTGAGCGAACCGCGCCACATGGTGGTGACCCAGTTGAACACCTTCACCCCGGTGGGAATGGAGATCAGCATGGTGGCGAACATGAAGTAGACCTCGCCACCCAGCGGCATGCCCACCACGAACATGTGGTGCGCCCACACGATGAACGACAGGAAGGCGATGGCGGCGGTGGCATACACCATCGCCTGGTAGCCGAACAGCGGCTTGCGGCTGAAGGTGGGGATGATCTCGGACACGATCCCGAACGCCGGCAGGATCATGATGTAGACCTCGGGATGCCCGAAGAACCAGAAGATGTGCTGGTACATCACCGGGTCGCCGCCGCCGGCCGCATTGAAGAAGCTGGTGTCGAAGAAGCGGTCGGTCAGCAGCATGGTCACCGCCCCGGCCAGCACCGGCATCACCGCGATCAGCAGGAACGCGGTGATCAGCCAGGTCCAGCAGAAGATCGGCATCTTCAGCAGGTCCATCCCCGGCGCACGCATGTTGAGGATGGTGGCGATGATGTTGATCGCACCCATGATCGAGCTGATGCCCATCAGGTGGATGGCGAAGATCGCGAACGCCAGGTTGCTGCCGCCCTGCAACGACAGCGGCGGGTACATCGTCCAACCGCCGGCCGGAGCGCCGCCCGGCAGGAAGAACGTGCCCAGCAGCAGGATGAAGGCGAACGGCATGATCCAGAACGACAGGTTGTTCATGCGCGGCAGCGCCATGTCCGGCGCGCCGATCTGCAATGGCACCATCCAGTTCGCCAAGCCGACGAAGGACGGCATGATCGCGCCGAAGATCATCACCAGCGCGTGCATCGTGGTCAGCTGGTTGAAGGTTTCCGGCTTGACGAATTGCAGGCCCGGCTCCATCAGCTCGGCACGGATGCCCACCGACAGCGCGGCGCCGACGATCGCCATGGTGAAGCTGAACACCAGATAGAGCGTGCCGATGTCCTTGTGGTTGGTGGAAAAGAACCAACGCTCGATGAAGCCCTGCGAATGGTGCCCGTGGTCGTGCTGGCCAACGGCGTCTGGATGGGTAGCGGACATGAAATGGGCCTTCTGGAATGCGGTGCGTGGATCAACCGGCCTGGACGGCGGCGGTCTGGACGGGTTGCGCTGCCGTGGCGGGTGCCACCGACGGGGCGGCTTCGGCCGGGGCAGGCGTCGCCGGGGCAGGCGCTGCCGGGACTGGGGCCGGGGCGTTCTTCGCCTTTTCCGCCGCCAGCCACTGCGCGAACTCGGCCTTGCTCACCGCCTTGACCACGATCGGCATGAACCCGTGGTCCTTGCCGCACAACTCGGCACACTGGCCGCGATAGATGCCCGGCTGCTCGATCCGGGCCCACGCCTCGTTGACGATGCCGGGCACGGCGTCCTGCTTCCAGCCCAGTGCCGGCACCCACCACGAATGGATCACGTCGTCGGCGGTCAGCACGAAGCGCACCTTGGTATCCACCGGCAGCACCAATACGTGATCCACGTTCAACAGGTAATGCGGGTCATCGGCCGCAGTCACCACCTTGCCGCTCTGGCGCAGGTCATCACTCTTGCGATCGAGGCGGCTGGTGAAGCTCACCCCGTCGCCCAGGTATTCGTACTTCCACATCCACTGATAGCCGGTCACTTTCACGGTCATCTGCGAATCGCGCACGTCGTACATGCGCAGCAGGCCGCTGGTGGCAGGGAACGCCAGCCCGATCAGGATCAGCACCGGGATCGCCGTCCACACCGCCTCCAGCCTGGTGCTATGGACGAAGCCGGTATCCGGCACCGCACCCTTCGACTTGCGGAACCGGAAGATGGCCACCGCCATCGCCCCGAACACCAGCACGCCGATCACCACGCAGACCCACAGCACGATCATGTGCGCGTCGTACGCCGCATGCGACGTGGGGGTCACGCCTTCGGCCATGTTGAGCTGCCAGCGATGCGGATCGGCGGCCGTCCGGGCCTGCGCCAGCAGCGGCAGTACCGCAGCCGCAAGCGCGGCCGGCACCAGTTGTTTGAAACGACGGGATGTCATCACGCCAAGCCCCACCTGTCCTGAAATTTGGATTCCGAAACGGATCGCCCCGGAGCGCACCCGCGAGGCCATGCGGCCCTTGCGGGCCCGTTCCGCCCCCTCGACGAACTGCCGCCACGGCGACACCCGTCTTGACCTGCATCAAGCGGTCAAAAGAAATCTGGCCGACATTGATCTGGATCAAAGATTACTGACGCAACGGCCTGACGGCAACCGGCACAGACTCAAACCGCGCCGGCGATCTACACTATGGCCCCCTGCAAACACGGCCCCCGGGCGCATGAGCACCCCCCCCTCCCCCGCCATTTCCACTCCCCACATCCTCTCGCCCGAGGTCATGCCGGTTCCGCCCGCGCCACGCGCAGCCGTCACCGCCGGCTGGATCCGCGACGAAGCCACCCATGTGCGCTGGCTGCTGGAACAAGCCCGCCTGCCCGCCGCCGACCGCGATGCCGCCCAGGCCGTGGCCGCCGATCTGGTGCGCCGGGTGCGCGCCCGCGCCAGGAACCAGGGCGTGGTGGAAGCCTTCATGCGGCAGTACGACCTGGGCAGCGAGGAAGGCGTGCTGCTGATGTGCGTGGCCGAAGCCCTGCTGCGCATCCCCGATCAGGGCACCGCCGACGCGCTGATCCGCGACAAATTGGGCGATGCCAATTGGAAGAAGCATCTGGGCCAATCCGATTCGGTGTTGGTCAACGCCTCCACCTGGGGCCTGATGCTGACCGGCAAGCTGGTCGACCTGGCCGACGACACCAAGCGCGACGTGCATGGCGCCTTCCAGCGCCTGGTGGGACGTGCCGGCGAACCGATGATCCGGCTGGCGGTTCGCCAGGCGATGAAGATCATGGGCCACCAGTTCGTGCTGGGCCGCACCATCGACGAGGCGCTGGCGCGTTCGCGCAAGGGCGACAACGCCAACTACCGCTATTCCTTCGACATGCTGGGCGAAGGCGCGCTGACCACCCGCGATGCACTGCGCTACCAAGAGGCTTACCTGGGCGCGATCCACGCCATCGGCCAGACCGGCCCCAACGGCAGCTTTGCCGGCAGCGACGTGTTCGCCGCGCCCAGCATCTCGGTCAAGCTCTCGGCCCTGCACCCGCGCTACGAGCACGCCAAGCGCGCACGCGTGCTGAACGAGCTGGGCGGCCGTCTGCTGGAACTGGCGCAACTGGCACGCCGTTACGGCATCGGCCTGACCATCGACGCCGAAGAAACCGACCGGCTGGAGCTGTCGCTGGATCTGATTTTCCAAGTCATGGCCGATGCCTCGCTGCAAGGCTGGAACGGCTTCGGCATCGTGGTGCAGGCCTACCAGAAGCGTGCCCCGTTCGTGATCGATTACATCGCGCAGATGGCCGGGCAACTGGGCCGTCGCATCCCGGTGCGGCTGGTGAAAGGCGCGTATTGGGATGCCGAGATCAAGCGTGCGCAGATGGACGGCCAGGCCGGCTATCCGTTGTTCACCCGCAAGCAGAACACCGACGTCAGCTACATCGCCAATGCCCGCCGCCTGCTGGAGCACGGCAACGCGGTCTACCCGATGTTCGCCACCCACAATGCGCAGACCATCGCCACCGTGCACCGCATGGCGCGGGCGATGCGCAGCCGCCGCGATTTCGAATTCCAGAAACTGCACGGCATGGGCGACGACCTGTATGCCGAGGTGATCCCGGCCGACCGCCTGGACGTGCCCTGCCGCGTGTACGCGCCGGTGGGCAGCCACGAAGACCTGCTGCCGTACCTGGTGCGCCGGCTGCTGGAAAACGGTGCCAATTCCAGTTTCGTCAACCGCATCACCGATGACACCATCCCGGTCGAAGAACTCATTCGCGACCCGGTGGACTTCGTGTCCGCGCTCGAACACATCCAGCATCCCCGCATCCCGCTGCCGGTCGACCTCTATCGCAGCCAACACCAATCCCGGAACAATTCCATGGGCCTGAACCTTGCCAACGACGACCAGCTGCGCGATCTCGCCGCTGCCCTCAACGCTTCAGGTGCCGGCAGCTGGAAGGCATCGGTGCTGGTGCCGGGCATCCAGCCCAGTGGCGAAACGCTCGCCGTGACCAACCCGGCCGACCGTCGCGAAACGGTGGGCCACTGGCAGGCCGCCGATGCCGCCAGCGTCGAGCAGGCCCTGCGCAATGCCGTGGCCGCCCAACCCGCCTGGGACGCCACGCCCGCCGCCTCGCGCGCGGCGCTGCTGGAGCATGCCGCCGACCTGCTGGAAGCGCGCATGCCGAGCTACATGGCGATGTGCATCAAGGAAGCCGGCAAGACCCTGGCCGACGGCATCGCCGAGGTCCGCGAGGCTGTGGATTTCCTGCGCTATTACGCGCTGCAGGCGCGCGAGCACTTCGCCCCGATCGCCCTGCCCGGTCCCACCGGCGAGGCCAATCAATTGCAGCTGGCCGGCCGCGGCGTGTTCGTCTGCATCAGCCCGTGGAACTTCCCGCTGGCGATCTTCCTGGGCCAGATCGCCGCCGCGCTGGCGGCCGGCAACAGCGTGATCGCCAAGCCGGCGGAACAGACCAACCTGATCGGCTTCGCCGCCGTGCAACTGCTGCACGAAGCCGGCATCCCGCAGGACGTCCTGCAGTACGTGCCGGGCGACGGCGCCACCGTCGGCGCGGCGCTGACCCGCGACCCGCGCGTGGCCGGCGTCTGCTTCACCGGCTCCACCGAGACCGCGCGCCTGATCAACCGTGCGCTGGCCAGCCGCGAGTCCGGCCCGATCGCCACCCTGATCGCCGAGACCGGCGGCCAGAACGCGATGATCGCCGACAGCTCGTCGCTGCCCGAACAGGTGGTCAAGGACGCGCTGGGTTCGGCCTTCACCTCGGCGGGCCAGCGCTGCTCGGCGGCGCGCGTGCTGCTGGTGCAGGACGACATCGCCGACAAGGTGATCGGCATGCTGGCCGGTGCGATGGCCGAACTCAGCGTCGGCGACCCCGGCCTGCCGTCCACCGACGTCGGCCCGGTGATCGACGAGGATGCCAAGGCGATCCTGGTCGCCCACGCCGCGCGCATGGACGCCGAGGCCAAGCCGATCGCCAAGGCCACGCTCGGCGCCGGTACCGAGCACGGCACGTTCTTCGCCCCCGCCGCGTGGGAACTGCCGTCGATCAACGCCCTCGACCGCGAGAAGTTCGGCCCGGCGCTGCACGTCGTGCGCTGGAAGGCCGACCAGCTGGACGCGGTGGTCGATGCGATCAACGCCACCGGCTACGGCCTGACCCTGGGCATCCACTCGCGCATCGACGCCACCATCGACCGCATCGTGGCGCGCGCCAAGGTCGGCAACATCTACGTCAACCGCAACCAGATCGGTGCGGTGGTCGGGGTGCAGCCGTTCGGCGGCCAGGGCCTGTCCGGCACCGGCCCGAAGGCCGGTGGCCCGCACTACCTGCCACGCTTCGCCACCGAGAAGACGGTCACCGTCAACACCACCGCCGCCGGCGGCAACGCCTCGCTGCTGACCCTGGGCGATTGAGCCGTGCCTGTTCCGCAAGGCGCAGCACGCGCCTTGCGGCGCTTCGCGACAGCAGCGTTCCGCAACGAAAAAGCCCCGCCGAAGCGGGGCTTTTCCTGTTGCAACTGACCCGCAAGGATCAGTAGCGATACTGCATCGACACGCCGAACAGATCCGCATGGCCGGCGAACTTGCCGACCAGGGTGGACGTGTTGCCGGACGCGATGTCCACGCCCAGCGCCACGGTCGGCGACTTGATCTCGATGCGCTGGTAGCCGGCATCCAGCGACAGGTTGTCGCTGACGTTCCAGCTGGCACCGATCGAGTACAGGGTGCGATCGTTGTCGGGCAGGCGCGGGGTGCGGTAGGCGTCGTGGGTGGGGGTCTTGTCGAAGCCGATGCCCGCACGCAGGGTGATGGCCGGGGACAGGTCGTACTCGCCGCCCAGCGAATAGAAGCTGGTGTTGCTCCAATGGAACGGCTCGCTGCCCACCACGGTGCCGCTGGCGCGCTTGATGGTCACGTCCTGCAGCGAATCCCAGCCGGTGTACTGGTAGTCGGCCAGCAGGCGGAAGTTCGGTGCCACCGCGTACTTCACGCTGACCGTGGTCACGCTGGGGGTGACCAGGCGGGCGCCGCCGGGGCCGTCGACGAAGCGCGGATCGGCGCCCAGCAGTGCCGGCACGCCCACGAAGTCCAGCGAGCCCTTCAGCTCATGCTTGATTTCGGAACGGTAGCTGACGCCGATGGCCAGGCTGTCGGAGGGGACGATCTGCGCGCCGACCACATAGCCGATGCCGTTGTCGCTGCCCTTCACGGTCAGGCTGCCATCCAGCTGCTGCGGCTTGAACGGATAGCTCGGGTTGAAGCAGTTGAGCGGGTTGCCGGAGCCGGCGCAGATCGCGGTGCCGAAATCGATGGCCTTGCTCAGGGTGGCTTCGCCACGCTCCCAGATCACGCCGGCGCCGATCGAGATGCCGTCGCTGAGCTTGAGAGCAGCCGACAGGGTCAGATCGACGGTCTTGACGTCGGATTCCAGCGCGCGATAGCGGCCCACCCAGTTCTTGTCGTAATTGGTCGAAAGGCCGAACGGTGCGCCCACGCTGGCACCCAGGGTCAGGCCTTCCAGCGCGCCATGCATCGGGAACACGGCCGCCATGTTCGGCACCAGGGTGGGGTCGCCCGGATCGCCGCCGTTGCCGCCGGACAGCGAGGCGGCCGGATTGCCGAGGATGCTGCCGCCGCCGGTGAACTTGGCGTTGAGGTCGATCACGGTCAGGTCGGCCTGGAAGGTGTTCTTGTCCAGGTTGACCATCGCGGCCGGGTTCAGGGACACCACGGCAGCGTCCTTGCCGACCATGCTGCCGGCGCTGGAACGGCCCAGGTTCTTCACGCTCTGCTCGCGCAGCTGGAAGCCGGAGGCCATGGCCTGGCCGGCCAGCAGGGTGCCGATGACGGCCAGTGCGAGTGCCGAAGCACGGATCTTGCGGTTGTTGCTCATCGAGTTTCTCCGGTGAGTGGGTAAGCTGTTTGGTTGTGGCCGTGTGCGAACGGCATGCAGAATGCCCGCTTCGCGTGTCGCCTCGTGCGCGCCACCGGAGTCTTCTGCCTGCGGCAGCCCTCCCCCCGACGTACGTCGCCGTATTGACTATACCGCACCTTTAACCGCGACATAACATTCCCGCCCACGCGATTGCCATCTTCGATCATGTTTGTCGGCATCCCTCCTCGCCAACGCCGCCGCGTCACCTGGGCCACACCGCTGCTGTTTTCGGCACTGTGGCTGGCCTACGTGGTGGTGGCGCTGCGCGCACCGGCAGGCCATGGCAGCAGCGCGCTGGACTGGGGCGTGCTCACCGGCGGGCTGGATTCGCTGGCCGACTGGCGGCAGGCGGTTGCCGATGGCAGCGTGTTGCGGCTGTTTTCCGCACTGTTCCTGCATGCGGACTGGATCCATCTGTTGGGCAATCTGGTGTTCCTGCTGATTTTCGGCCTGTCCGCAGAACGCGCGATGGGCGGCGGCCGCCTGCTGCTGCTGTTCCTGCTGGGGGGGGCCGTGTCCAATCTGGCCGCCGTGCTGGCCATCGGCAGCCCGGACCGGGTGGTGATCGGTGCCAGCGGGGCGGTCTCGGCTCTGATCGGTGCCTATCTGGCGCTGTTCCCGGGGGCCCGCCTGGGGGTGGTGCTGCCACTGGGCCTGTTCCTGCAATTCGTGCGGGTGCCGGCGTTCCTGCTGATCGGGCTGTGGGCGCTACTGCAACTGGTGTTCGCCTACAGCGGCCCCGCGTTCGGCACCGTGGCATGGCCGGCGCATATCGCCGGCTTCGTCTTCGGGATGCTGTACGCGCTGCTGGCACGCGCGGCGATTGCCCGCAGGCTGCGCCGCAGCCGCGGTTACTGAGCCTTGCCCGCCGCCGGCTTGCCGGCGGGTTGCACTCCCCCGGCCATGCGCTTGAGCACCAGCAGTGCGGCATCGACCGGCTTCGTTCCCGGCAGCACTTCCCCCGCATTGTCGCCTTCCTGCGCCCCCGACTCCGCCGCCAGATGTCCCGGCAACTCCGCTTCACTGATCGGTGCCGGCTTGCGCGCATCGCCTTCCGGATGCAGCACCTCGTCGGGCACGATGCCCAGCGCCTGGATGGAGTGCCCACTGGGGGTGTAGTAGCGCGCGGTGGTGAGCTTCACCGAATCGCCGTTGTCCAACGGCAGCAAGGTCTGCACGGACCCCTTGCCGAAGGTGCGACTCCCCACCACGCGGGCACGCTGGTTGTCGTGCAGCGCCCCGGCCAGCACCTCGGCGGCGCTGGCGGAACCGGCATCCACCAGCACCACCAGCGGCGCACCGTGCAGGCGATCGCCGGGGGTGGCGTCGTAGCGGCTGTTACCGATCGACTCGCGCCCGCGCGTGCTGACGATGTTGCCCGACGGCAACAATTCATCGGCAATCTGCACCGCCCCGATCAGCAGGCCGCCAGGGTTGCTGCGCAGATCCAGCACCAATCCGCGCAACGGTGCATCCTTTTGCAGGGCATCGAGCTGCTTGACGAAATCCGCGGCGGTGGGCGCCTGGAAACTGGAGATGCGGACATAGCCGAAGCCGGGTTCCAGCATGCGGGCACGCACGCTGGCGGCGCGGATGGTGTCGCGCAGCAGGGTCAGTTCGAATGGCGCGCGCACGCCCTCCCGCACCACCTTCACCACCACCTTGCTGCCGGCCTTGCCGCGCAGCGGGGTGGACGCATCGCCCTGCCCGGCCAACAGCGGCTTGCCGTCGATGGCGATGATGCGGTCGCCGCTGCGCAGGCCGGCGCGCTCGGCCGGGCTGTCGTCCAATGGCGAGATGACCCGCAACGCGCCATCAGGCAACTGTTGCAGTTCGACACCCACGCCGTCGTAGCTGCCACGGGTCTGCTCGTCGAAATCCTCGGCATCGGTTTTTTCGAGATAGGCGCTGTGGGGGTCGAGATCCAGCAGCAAGCCCTGTACCGCCGCCTGCATCAGCTTGCGGTCGTCCACCGGGTCCACGTAGGCCTGCCTGACCGCGTTGTAGACGGTCACGAAGCGACGGATTTCCTCCAGCGGCACCTTGGCCCCGGCCAACTCCACGGCATCGGGATCGTCGCTGGCGGCCGGTGCGTCCTGCGCGTCCTGCGCGTCCTGCGCGTCCTGCGCGGCGGGTGCGGCGGGTGCGGCGGGTGCGCTTTGCGCGAGCAGCGCGCCCGGCGCGAACGCGCACGCGATCAAGAGGGAAAGAAACCTGGCCCGCATGCGTTGCTCCAATGCTGGATACCCGAGGAGTCGAGTGTTGTCATCGACCTGCCGCGAAGGCGGCAGGTTCCTTCATCATGCCTGCGAAAACCCGCCGCCGGACAGGGGCCGTCATTGCCGCGTCAACCAGCCGGACGGGTTCACCGGCGCACCATTGCGGCGCAACTCGAAATACAGCGCCGGGCTGGCCTGGCCGCCGGAGCTGCCCACCGTGGCCAGCGTCTCGCCGCGCTTGACGACATCGCCCGCCTCGCGCAGCAGGGCGTCGTTGTGGGCGTACAGGCTCATGTAGCCATTGCCGTGGTCGACGATCAGGATGCTGCCGTAGCCGGTCATCCAGTCGGCGAACACCACCGTGCCATCGGCCACCGCCTTCACCGCCGTCCCGGCGGCGGCCGCGATCAGCACGCCATCGCTGCGGCGTCCGTCAGGCAGGCGGCCACCGAAACCGGCCAGCAGGTTGCCGGTCACCGGCCAGCTGAGCCCGCCCACGCGCACTGCCGGCGCGCTGGCCACCTGCGCACGCTTCGGTGCCGGCTTGCCGCTGGCCTTGGCTTGCCGCTCGGCTTCCGCGCGCGCGCGCGCGGCGTCCCGCGCCGCCCTGGCCGCCGCCGCACGCAGTTGCGCCAGCAGGGACTGCAACGCCTGCGCGTCCTGCCCCAGCGCTTTCTCCCGCGCGCTGCGGTCCCGGTACTGCCGTTCCAGTTCGGCCAGCACCCCGGCGCGTTGCTGGCGTGCCTGCTGCAACTGCACCAGTTGCGTGGCTTGCGCGCGATGCGCCGCATCGAGGGCGTTGCGGCGCTGGGCGATATCCGCCTCGAGCCCTTGCAGGCGGGTGATGTCGGCCGTGAGCTCGCGGATGCGCTCGACCTGGGCACGCTGCAAATAGCCCTGCAATTGCAGCGCGCGCGCGGCATCGGCTACCCGGTCCTGCGCCAGCAACGCCTT
Organism: Thermomonas sp.; assembly: GCF_041905325.1. Classification (GTDB taxonomy): domain Bacteria; phylum Pseudomonadota; class Gammaproteobacteria; order Xanthomonadales; family Xanthomonadaceae; genus Thermomonas. The sequence goes on from NZ_JAYRLK010000001.1 coordinate 484,610, forward strand.
CAGTGGCGATGCCGTGCCCTGTGCCTGCGCGGCACGCAGCAACTGCGCCAGCTCGGCCTTGCGCGCGGCCAGGTCGTCGGCCCGGGTCGCGCGCTGCGCCTGCAAGCTCGCCAATGCCTCGCCATCGCGCTGGATCTGCTCACGGGTCTGCTGCAACACCCGCTGGGTGCTGCCTACCTGGACATCGGCATCACGCAGGCGGCGGCTGGCATCGCCGCGCTGGCCTTCCAGTTGCCGCCGCTGGGTGGCCACTTCGCGCAATTCCCCGCGCACCCGCTGCAATTGCTTTTCGGTATCCCGGGCATCCTGCGCGGGGGCCTGCCCGGCCATGAGCAGCAACAGACAGGCAAGGCTGGCGCGCTGCCATCGCATCAGGGGGCAGCCAACAGGCTTTCGCCACTCATTTCGACGGGCTTGGGCAGGCCCAGCAGGTCCAGCAACGTGGGTGCGACGTCGCGCAACGCCCCGCCTTCACGCAAATGCACGCCGGTGCGTTCGCCCACGTAGACCAGCGGCACCGGGCCCACCGTATGCGAGGTGTGCGGCTGGCCGGTTTCCGGGTCGCGCATCATTTCCAGATTGCCGTGGTCGGCGGTGACGAGCAGCGCGCCGCCAACGTCGCGCACGGCGTCGCTCACCGCGCCGATCGCCACGTCCACCGCCTCCGCCGCCCGGATCGCCGCCTCCAGGATGCCGGTGTGGCCCACCATGTCCGGGTTGGCGATGTTGCAGACGATGGCATCGAAGGTGCGCGCCCGGATCGCCGCCACCAGTTTTGCGGTCAATTCGGGGCAACTCATTTCCGGTTGCAGGTCGTAGGTGGCGACTTTGGGGCTGGGTACCAGAACCCGCTGCTCCCCGGCGAACAGGGCCTCGCGCCCACCGCTGAAGAAGAAGGTGACGTGCGCGTATTTTTCGGTTTCGGCGATGCGCAGCTGATGCAGGCCGGCAGAGGCCACCACTTCGCCGAAGGTCTGCCGCAGGTCGTCCGGCGCAAACGCCACCGCCGCCGGCAGCCTGGCATCGTATTCACTCAGGCACACGAACTTCGCCAATGCCGGACGCCGCGCCTGGAAACCCGAAAATGCCGGATCGACGAACGCTGCAGCAAGCTGGCGTGCGCGGTCGGCACGGAAGTTCATGAACACCACCGCATCGCCATCGCGCATCGGTTGCGCGCCGGCAATCACCGTGGGCATCACGAACTCATCGTTCTCGCCGCGCGCGTACGCGGCTTGCAGTGCGGCAAGGGCATCGGGCTGTGCATGCTCGGGCCCGGCCTCGACGATGGCATTCCAGCCTTGCTGCACACGCTCCCAGCGATTGTCCCGATCCATGGCGTAGTACCGCCCCCCCACGCTGGCGATCACGGCATTGCCCAGTCCATCGCACAACGCTTGCAATGCCCGCAGGCTGGTCTCGGCCGAGCGCGGCGGGGTATCGCGGCCATCGAGGAAGGCATGCACCGCCACCTGCGCCACGCCGGCCCGCTTGGCCAGTTCCAGCATCGCGAAGATGTGCCGCTCGTGGCTGTGCACGCCACCGGGCGACAGCAGGCCCATCACGTGCAGGGTGCCGCCGGTGGCCTTGACCGCGTCGCAGGCGGCGTCGAGTTCGGCGTTGGCGAAGAAACTGCCGTCTTCGATCGCGGCATCCACGCGGGTCAGGTCCTGGTAGACGATGCGTCCGGCCCCGAGGTTCATGTGCCCCACCTCGGAATTGCCCATCTGTCCGTCCGGCAGGCCGACGAAACGGCCTTCGGTATGGATCAGGGTGTGCGGGCAGGCCGCCAGCAGACGCCGCCAGTTCGGCAACTGGGCCAATGCCAGGGCATTGTCGACGGTTTCCTCGCGATGCCCCCAGCCATCGAGGATCAACAGGACGACGGGGGCGGGGCGGGGGGACGAAGGCATGGACACAGCGTTTCCTGCACGAGGCGCGGGAGGGGGAAACCGAATTGTAGCGGTGCCTAAACCCTGTGCCTGCCCCGCGCATCCCATCCACACCACAAACAGGGCCGGGAGGCCATGATGAATCGTTTGCTGCTCTGCACCCTGCTGCTGGCAAGCAGCGCCGCCGCAGCCGCCGCCCCGCAGTCCACGGGCGCACTACGCGACATCGACAAGGTCAACGGCCACATCAGCGCCGACGCCGGCCAGGCCTATGGCGACCTCGGCACCGTCAACGGCGGCATCAGCCTTGCGCAAGGTGCCAGCGCACGCGACGTGGGCACCGTGAACGGCGGCATCGAGGCCGGCCAAGGCGTGCATGCCCGCGATGTGTCCACCGTCAACGGCGGCATTCGCTTCGGTCGCCAGGCTCGCATCGACGGCGACATCGAAACCGTGAATGGCGGCATCTTCAGCGACCGCGACAGCCAGGTACGCGGCAACATCAGCACCGTCAACGGCGGTATCGGACTGGTGGGCACCGAAGTGGGTGGCCGCATCGACACCGTGAACGGCGACATCACGGTGGGTGCCGATTCGCGCGTGGCCGGCGGCATCAAGGTCAGCAAGCCGCAGGGCGGGCTGGCAAATCTGTTCGGCTCGCCCAAGGTGCCACGGGTGGTGATTGGCCCGAACGCCGTAGTCGATGGCGAGCTGGTCTTCGAGCGCAGCGTCAAGCTGTTCGTCCACGCCAGCGCCCGCATCGGCCCTGTGCGCGGAGCGGTGGCGCAGCGCTACGAGGGCAATGCGCCGCCGCGCGATTGAGCGGGCTAGAATCGGTGCAGCCCCGCCGGAATGCACCGATGCGCAACGCACTGCCGATCCTCGCCCTGCTGGTGCTGTGCGCCTGCTCTTCCCACCGGGCCGGCGATGCGGGCGCAGGCACCAGCGCCGCCACGGTGGGCAACCTGCACGCGGCAGCGGGAAACCACGCCTTCAGCCCGGCCATCACCCCGGGGGATTTTGCCGAGCACGTGCAGCAACTGGCATCGGACGCCTTCGCTGGGCGCGGCCCGGGTACCGTCGGCGAAGACCGCACGGTGGCGTACATCCGTTCGCAATTCGCCCGCATCGGGCTGCAACCGGGCAACGGTGCGGACTGGTTCCAGGCGGTACCGATGGTGGGCACCACCGCCAGTCCCTCCACCACGCTCAGCTTCACCGCTGGCGACACCGTGCTGCCGCTGGCGTTCGGCACCGAGATGGTGGTGGGAACGCGCAGCGGACAGGCACATGTCAACCTCAAGGACAGCCCGCTGGTGTTCGTCGGCTACGGCGTGGATGCCCCCGAGCGCGACTGGAACGACTACGCCGGCATCGACGTGCGGGGCAAGACCGTGGTGATACTGGTCAACGACCCCGGCTTCCACGCCAACGACCCACACCTGTTCGATGGCAGGCGGATGACCTGGTACGGCCGCTGGGTCTACAAATTCGAGGAGGCCGCACGCAAGGGGGCCGCCGCCGCCCTCATCATCCACGACACCGCCGGTGCCTCCTATGGCTGGGATGTGGTGAAAAGTTCATGGTCCGGCCCGCAATACGACCTGCCCCCGCAGGACGACCCGGCACCGCGACTGCAAGCGCAGGGCTGGATCACCGGCGATGCGGCCACCGCCCTGTTCAAGGCAGCAGGCCAGAACCTCGACGCGTTGCGGGCCGCCGCCAATCGCCCCGGCTTCCGTGCCGTGCCGCTGGATGCCACGGCATCGCTGTCGCTGGACAGCAAGGTGGTGCACACCCAATCCCGCAACGTGCTCGGCCTGCTGCCCGGCAGCGACCGCAGTGGCGAAACCCTGGTCTACATGGCCCATTGGGATCATCTGGGCACCCAGGCCAGCGACGCCGGCGCCGCGATCTACCACGGCGCGGTGGACAACGCCACCGGCGTTGCCGGCTTGCTGGAACTGGCGGAATCCCTGCGCAGTGCCCCCGTGCCCCCCCGGCGCTCGATCCTTTTCCTGGCGGTGACGCTGGAGGAATCCGGCCTGCTGGGTTCCCGTTATTACGTCGCCCACCCGGCCATCCCGCTGGACAAGACCGTGGCGGCAATCAATCTCGATGCCATGCTGCCGATCGGCAAGGCCCGCGACATGGTCGTGGTGGGGCGTGGCAGCTCGCAACTGGAGGATTTGCTCAAGCCGATCCTTGCCAGGCAGCAGCGCCACGTGGCGGATGAAGCCGATCCCGCTGCCGGTTATTACTTCCGCTCCGACCACTTCAACTTCGCCAAGGCCGGCGTGCCGGCGCTGTACATCGGCAGCGGCACCGACCTGCTCGATGGTGGCCGTGCGGCAGGAGAAGCGGCCACCCGCGGGTATACCTCCGAACGCTACCACCAGCCTGCCGATACCTATGCTGCCGGCAGCTGGAAGCTTGATGGCATCCTCCAGGACCTCGAAGCCTTGCGCGCCCTGGGTGACACCCTGGCCAACACCGGGCAGTGGCCCAATTGGTACGCGGGCAGCCCGTTCCGCGCCACGCGTGATGCGATGCGGCCCTCCGCAGCCCCCCGCCACGACCGCAAGTGACCATCCCGGCCCGACCCTTCCGCATCCAACCGCAGGAGCTCCGCATGTTCATCGCTTATTGCTGCATCCTCGTTGCCGCCTGCCTGCCCTATGGGTGGGCCGTCCTCGCCAAGACCAGCGCGCCTGGCTACAACAACAAGGACCCGCGCGGCTGGGTGGCGAAGCAGGACAGTTACCGGGTCCGCAACGCCTATGCCGCCCACCTCAATGCATTCGAGGCCTTCCCCGCGTTCGCCGCCGCCGTGCTGATGGCGCAGTTCGCGCAGGTCGATCCGCAGCGGGTGGCCTGGCTGGCGATGGCGTTCGTCGGCTTCCGCATCCTGCACGGCGTGTTCTACATCGGCGTGCAGCAGGCTTTGCGCAGCCTGTCATGGCTGGGCGGGTTCTGCTGCGTGCTGGGGCTGATGGCCATGGCTGCCATGAAAGTCGGCGGCTGAGCCCGGATTGCAGACGTAAAAAAGCCCGCTTCGACCGAAGTCTCAGCGGGCCTGCTCCCTCCCCCACGTCGGGACGCGGGGCGATCGTGAAGGAAACCTGAAGCAGTTGCACGCTGCACTGCAATATAAGCCGCGATGTCAGCGCGGACGCGGGCGGCGACGCAGGTCGACGAGGATTTCCCTGGCCGCATTGCGGCCGGGCAACCCGGTCACCCCACCGCCCGGATGGCTGCCCGAGCCGCACAGGTACAGGCCCGCGAACGCACCGCGGTAGCGGCCCTGCCCCAGCAACGGACGGGCACTGAACATCTGGTCGAGCCCCAGCGCGCCGTGGAAGATGTCGCCCCCCACCAGGCCAAAGCGGGATTCCAGATCAAGCGGGCTCAGCGCCTCGTGGCCCAGCACGCTGGCGGCGAAATTCGGGGCATAGGCATTCACCGTTTCGATCATCAATTTCGCCACGCTGTCCCGATGCGCATCCCACACGCCCTCGACCTGCGGATGCACGTGCTGGCAGAACAGGCTGGCCACATGCTTGCCGGGCGGCGCGAGGGTATCGTCCAGCGTCGAGGAAATCACCATCTCGACGATCGGCTGCCGAGCCCAGCCGGGATTGAACGCCCGTGACTTCGCATCGAAATACGCCTGTTCGAAATACTGCAACGACGGCCCGATCAGAATCCCGCTCTGGTGGTGCGGTTGCAACTTCCGGCCAGGCATCGAGGTGAAATCCGGCAACTCGGAAAGCGCGACATTCATGCGGAACGTGCCGGAGCCGCAACGGTAGCGTTGGATGCGTCGGCGGGTGTCGTCATCCAACTGCCCCGGGTCCACCAAGGCCCCGTACAGCAGTTTCGGGTTGAGGCTGCTGGCGATGGTGTCGGCACGCAGGCAGCGGCCATCGTGCAGCACCACGCCCACCGCCCTGCCATCCTCGACCAGCAGGCGCGAAACCTCGGCATCGGTGGCAATGTTCACGCCCCGCGCCTCGCATTCCTTGCGCATCGCCTGCGTGATCGCCCCCATGCCGCCGATGGCGTGCCCCCAGACACCCGGCTTGCCGTTCACCTCACCGAACAGGTGATGCAGCAGCACATAAGCACTGCCTGGCGTGTAAGGGCTGGCGAAATTGCCCACCACCGAATCCCAACCCAACACGGCCTTGAGCGGGGCGGATTCGAACCAATCGTCCAGCAACTCCCCCGCGGACTTGGTGAACAGGTCGAGCAGGTCGCGGCGGCCGCTCATGTCGAGCGTCCGCAATTGACGCGCCACCTGCACCGACTGAATCCAATCGGCAAGCACGAAACGGTCACTGACGTTTGGCGGCGTGCGCTGCATCAATTCGCGCAGGACAACGACGATGCGGGCCAGCATCGCATGGTACTCGGGCAGCCGCTGCGCATCCCGGGACGACCACCGCGCCACCTCCGCCAGCGTCTGCTCCCCACCCAGCCGGAAGCATTGCCCATCCGGCAGCGGCAGGAAATTCGCAAGCGGCCGTTCCACCACGCGCAGGCCATGCTCACGCAGGCGCAAGTCCCGGGCCACCTGCGGGTTCAGCAAGCTGACCGTATAGCTGGCAACGGAATTTCGAAAACCCGGGTGAAACTCCTCGGTCACCGCCGCGCCCCCCACCAGCGGGCGGCGCTCCAACACTTGCACCTTGAGCCCCGCCGCAGCCAGATAAGCGGCGCACACCAGGCCATTGTGGCCACCGCCCAGGATCAGAACATCGTTCGCACTGCTCTCACGCATGCCCGCTCCCCATCGGGTTGAGGTCCGATGATCCCAGTACGACGCGGAAATGGAAAGCCATGCCCTCCAACTACGCGAACCACGATCCGACAAAGACAAAACCCCGGACCAGAAGGTCCGGGGTTTTGCGGGATAAAGACCCTGGCGATGACCTACTCTTGCATGGCTAGAGCCACACTACCATCGGCGCAGCTGTGTTT
>NZ_JAYRLK010000024.1:0-2943 GCF_041905325.1 Thermomonas sp.
CAGGCTGTCGAGCTCCAGCGCCAGGGCGTCCACCGCCAGCTTGTCGCGCGCCTTGTTGCCGCGCGAAAACGGCTTGGCATCCGGCGGGCACTTGTCCAGCGAAAAGGGCTTGCCGGCACCACCGGTCGGCGGTTGCCAGGCGGTGAGGGACGGGCTGCTGTCGTCTTGTTTGCCGGTGGCCATGCGCGCTCCAGGGGTTGTGGGGTGCAGGATACCCCGTTGCGGCTGCCACGGATAATCTGCGCTTGCCTGCCGACCACCCCGCCCCACCGCTGCGCGTGCTGTCCGTCATCCCGCCGATGACGCAGCTCAACACGCCCTACCCGTCCACCGCCTACCTCACCGGCTTCCTGCGCTCGCGCGGCGTGGATGCGGTGCAGGAAGACCTGGCGCTGGCGCTGGTGCTGCGGCTGCTGTCGCCCGACGGCCTGCGCGCCGTGGCCGCCTGCGTGGAGGCGCTGCCCCGCAAGAAGCACAGCCCGGCGGTGCAGGCCTTTGCCGCGCAGCAGGCGCGCTACCTGGCCACCATCGGGCCCGTCATCGCCTTCCTGCAAGGGCGCGACGCCACGCTGGCGCACCGCATTGCGGGCCGCCACTACCTGCCCGAAGGCCCGCGCTTTGAATCGCTGGACGTGTATGTGGACGACGGCAGTGGTGACCCGCTGGGCTGGGCCTTTGGCTCGCTGGGCCTCCAGGACCGCGCGCGGCACCTGGCCACGCTGTACCTGAACGACCTGGCCGATGTGCTGCGCGACGCGGTGGACCCGCGCTTCGAGTTTGTGCGGTATGCCGAATCACTGGCCGGCAGCCAGCCCACGTTCGATCCGCTGGCCGATGCGCTGGCCGCACCCCCCAACCTGGTGGACGACACGCTGCAGGCGCTGACACTGGAGGCCGTCGCACGCCATGGGCCCACGGTGGTGCTGCTGTCGGTGCCGTTCCCGGGCGCGGTGTATGCGGCATTCCGCATCGCGCAGACCCTCAAGGCGCGGCACCCGCAGATCACCACCGTGCTGGGCGGCGGCTTTGTCAACACCGAGCTGCGCGAGCTGGCCGAGCCGCGCGTATTCGACCACTTTGACTACGTGACGCTGGACGCTGGCGAGCGCCCGCTGCTGTCGCTGCTGGAACACCTGCAGGGCCGGCGCGGCCGCCAGCGGCTGGTGCGCACCTTTGTGCGTGAAGCGGGCACGGTCCGCTACATCAACATGGCCGAGCCCGACGTGGCGTTTGCCGAAGTCGGCACGCCCACCTGGGACGGCCTGCCGCTGGACAAGTACCTGTCGCTGCTGGACATGCTCAACCCCATGCACCGGCTGTGGAGCGACGGGCGCTGGAACAAGCTCACCGTGGCCCACGGCTGCTACTGGAAGAAATGCAGCTTTTGCGACGTGAGCCTGGACTACATCTCGCGCTACGAAGGTGCCAGTGCCACCGTGCTGGCCGACCGCATTGACGCGATCGTGCGCGAGACGGGGCAGACCGGCTTCCATTTTGTGGACGAAGCCGCGCCGCCCAAGGCCCTGAAAGCGCTGGCCACCGAGCTGGTCGCGCGCGGCACCGGCATCTCGTGGTGGGGCAACATCCGTTTTGAAAAGACCTTCAGCCCCGAGCTGTGCCAGCTGCTGGCCGACAGCGGCTGCATCGCCATCTCGGGCGGGCTGGAGGTCGCGTCCGACCGGCTGCTGACGCTGATGAAAAAAGGCGTGAGCGTGGACCAGGTGGCGCGTGTGACCCGTGCCTTCAGCGACGCAGGCATCCTGGTGCATGCCTACCTAATGTACGGCTTTCCAACCCAGACGGTGCAGGACACGGTGGACGCGCTGGAATATGTGCGGCAACTGTTTGAAAACGGCTGCATCCAGAGCGGCTTTTTCCACCGCTTTGCCTGCACCGTGCATTCACCCGTGGGCCAGAACCCGGAAGACTATGGCGTGACGCTGCAGCCGCTGCCGCCGGGTGCGTTTGCCAAAAACGACATTGCGTTCCACGATCCCACCGGCGTGGACCACGACGCGCTGGGTGGCGCGCTGAAGAAGGCCATCTACAACTACATGCACGGCATCGGGTTGGAAGAAGACGTGCGCAGCTGGTTTCCGTTCAAGGTTCCCAAGACTACCGTGGCACGCAACCGGATCGAGCGGGCGCTCCGCCAGCCGGCTTGAGTGACTGCGGCGCAAAGGCCTGTTTGGCCTAGGAACCCAGCAACTCCCACACCTTCACCGCCGTCAGCGGCATCTGAATGGTCGGCGCCACAGCGGCCTTGCCAGCGCGCGCCAGTGCGTCGGCCACCGCATTCACCACGCTCGGCGTGGCGCCGATGGTGCCCAGTTCGCCGACGCCCTTCACGCCCAGCGGGTTGTTCTTGCAGGGCGTGGACTCGTCCATCTCGGTGACGAAATCGCAGGCCATGTTGTCGGCGCGCGGGGCGGTGTAGTCCATCAGGCTGCCGGTCAGGGGCTGGCCGGTGTCGCGGTCGTAGACCATGTGCTCCTGCAACGCCTGGCCGATGCCCTGCACCGCACCGCCGTCGAGCTGGCCGCGCACGATCATCGGGTTGACCACGCGGCCCACATCATTGACGCTGCTGTAGCGCACCACCTGCACCTCACCGGTGGCGGGATCGATCTCGACCTCGCTCACATGGCAGCCGTTGGGCCAGGTGGGCCCGCTCACGGCGCTGGTGCTGTCCATGTGGATCACGCCGCCCGCCTGTTTGGCGGCCAGTGCAAACAGGTCGATGCCCACATCCGTGCCCTTGACCGTGAAGCGGCCGGCTGTATACGTGATGTCTTCGGCCGCGGCCTCCAGCTCCTGGGCAGCCAACTGCCTGGCATGGTCAATCGTGCGCTCGGACCCGACGCGCATGGCCGAGCCGCCGGTGAAGAGGGAGCGCGAGCCCGCACTGCCAAACCCGTCGCCACGGTCGGTGTCGCCCAGGAT
>NZ_JAYRLK010000025.1:0-2926 GCF_041905325.1 Thermomonas sp.
GGCGTGGCGGCCGCGGAGACACTGCTCATGGCCCTGCTGCTGTGGGGCCTGTGGCGGCTGTCCAGCACGCTGGAGCAGGCGCTGGGCCTGCGACTTGAAAACGACGAAGACAGCAACCCCCGTACGGGGCGCACCTGGCTGCAGTACGCACAGGGCCTGCTGTCGCGGCTGGTGCAACTGGCCACGCTGTTCCTGAGTGCGGCGCTGCTGTTCTTCTGGGTCACCTCGGTGCTGCTGGCCTTTCCGGGCACGCGCGGCCTGGGCGAGCGGCTCGGTGGCCTGTTTCTGGAGACGGCCGCGGCGCTGGGCGAAGGCGTGCTGCGCGCCATTCCGGGACTGGTCGTGGTGGCGGTGATCGTGCTGCTGGCGCAAGCCGTGGTGGAGGCGTCAGACGCGGTCTTCCGGGCCGTGGCGCGGCGCAACCTGGCCGTGAGCTTCATCCATCCCGAAACAGCGGCCGCCACGCGGCGGCTGGTGGCGCTGGGCATCTGGGCGCTAGCCGTGGTGGCGGCCTACCCGTACCTGCCGGGCTCCAGCAGCGACGTGTTCAAGGGCGTGTCCGTGTTGCTGGGGGCGATGATCACACTGGGCTCGTCGGGCGTGGTCAACCAGCTCATGAGCGGGCTGGTGCTGGTGTATTCACGCGCGCTGCGGCTGGGCGACCATGTGGTGGTGGGCAAGGACAGTGACGCCGTGGAAGGCGTGGTGCAGGAAGTGGGCACGCTGGCCACCAAGCTCAAGACCATGCGCAACGAGGAAATCACCATCCCCAACGCCGTGCTGGTGAGCAACCCGATCCGTAACTACTCGCGCCTGTCGGCCACCCAGGGCACCATGATGGCGACGCGCATCACCATCGGCTACGACGCCCCCTGGCGCCAGGTGCACGCGCTGCTGCTGAAGGCTGCCCGTGCCACCGAGGGCCTGCGCCAGACGCCGGAGCCCTTTGTGCTGCAACGCGCGCTGAGCGACTTTTACGTGGAGTACGAGCTGTACGTGTACCTGGACAAGCCGCTGGAGCGCCTGCCGCGCCTGAGCGAGCTGCACCAGAACATCCAGGACGCGTTCAACGCGGCGGGCGTGCAGATCATGTCGCCGCACTTCTACGAGCAGCCCGCCCAGGCCGTTGTCGTGCCCAGGGATCGCTGGAACGGGTAAAACAGGCCTCTAAGCCTCACCGGGACTGCGTGAGGCGCTATCAAAACGATAGCGCCTAGCGGCTGTTTGCCGCCCCCTGCCCCGCACTCGCCAGCAGCGCCAGGTCCACCATGCGCATGGCGTGGGCCACGGCGTTGTCCAGAACCTTGGGGCTCAGGCTCAGGTGCTGCATCGCGTTGCTTTGCAGAATGGTGGCCAGCCCGTGCATGGATGACCAGACGAACAGCGCGTCCGCGTCGACCCGCGCCGCCACGCCGCGCCCGGTGCCGTACAGCGGCGCCAGCGCTTCGCGCAGCACGTCGAATGAGCGGCGTGCGTCGCGCAGCAGGCCGGGGTGGTCGGCCACGCTGGGCCAGGGCGTGCTGAACATCAGCCGGTATTCCAGCGGGTGCTCCAGCGCAAAGCGCAAGTAGTCGGTGCCCAGGGCGTGCATGTTGGCCATCGGATCAGCCTGCCGGTCGCGCCCGGCCAGCGCGGCGGCAAACTGCTCAAAACAACGGCGAATCACTTCGGCCAGAAGGTGGTCTCGGCTCGGATAGTGCTTGTAAGGCGCCTGGTGCGACACGCCCAGGCGCCGCGCCACGTCGCGCAGGCTCAGGCCCTCCACGCCCTGCTCGGCAATCACGGCATGGGCGGCCTGCACGCAGGCTTCCCGCAGGTTGATGCTGTCTTGCTGTCCGGTTGCCATGCTTGCTCCTCCAGTGGCAGATTGTCACCTGACTGGTTGTTCCGGCCCTTGTAGTTGACAGTGTCAACATCTGTCGCCATACTGGTAGACACTGTCTACTTTATTCGAGTCTGCCCATGAAATCCAGCGCAGCGTTCACGTTCCGGCCCCTGCTGGCCTGGGCCCTGGCCGGCGCCGCCAGCCTGCTGACGGGCTGCGGCATTTCCACGCCCTACCGTGGGAGCACGGCCGCCCCGCCCGGCGGGGCACTGCTGATCGTCACCCACGCCGTGGTGGACCCGGCGGGCCGCAGTGAGTTTTTCACGCAGACCCTCAAGGTGCTGGACAGCATGGACGGCCAGCCCGGGCTGGTGGGCTACTCGGTGCGGCGGCAGTTGGTGGGCAACGAGGTCTGGACGATGACGCTTTGGGCCGACCACGGCGCCATGGTGCGGTTTGTGAGCCAGCCTGCGCACTGGGACGCCATGACCGTGAGTGGCAGCGCCATCCGCAGCATGGCGGTGCGGCGGCGCATGCTGCCTGGCGGCGCCCCGGCACCCGGCTGGGCCGAAGCCTTGCGGCTGCTGCAAGCAACCGCCCCCTGAGGCACCGCCTCAGGCTGCGTGCGTGTCGCGGACGGGGCCGCGCCGGTCCATCAGGTGCGCACCCAGCAGCCAGAGGGTGGGCAGCAGCACCATCCCAACCGCAATGACCTGCGCAATCCAGCCTTCGGCCAGGTTCTCGGTGGCCAGGTGCCACCAGGCGTTGTCGATGCCGGGCACCAGACCCGACTCGGTGAACTCATGCAGCGCATAGATCACCAGCTGCACGGCAAACACCATCATGAACCACGAGGTGACGCGGAAGAAGCGCGACAGGTTCACCTTCTGGCCAAAGCGCACCCACAGCCAGCTGATGACGCCCGCCAGCGCCACGCCCAGCAGCCCGCCCCACGCCATGTGGCGTGCATCGGCGTTGGCGCCCAGCGAGGCGATCATGGTGGCGGCCTCGATGCCTTCGCGGCTGACCATGAACACGGTGAACCCGAACACCGACCACCAGGCACGCGGCCTGGTCAGCAGGCGCGCGGTGTCCAGCCGG
>NZ_JAYRLK010000002.1:0-427170 GCF_041905325.1 Thermomonas sp.
CGTCTGTAAGGCGGGGAAACCCGCCAAACAGCGCCGGAAACGGCGCGTAAGCGCGGTGAACGAAGCTGAAAACTGCTCTGTGGCCAGGAATTGAAGATTCGCGGCGTGTTGTTCAGACCTTCCCTAAAGAGAGGGTGAGCATTGGGAATGCTCACCTCACTCTCGTCAGGATGGGCTCACGTTTCGTGACTCCATCGTCCCGCCCAGGCGAAAGGGGTCCTTCCTGGCGATATTCCTATACGGGGGGCGACAGCGCAGCATTGCGCCACTGTCCGACCCGAAAACAAGGTTTGCAGGGTTTGCGGTTCGCACCCGATGGTGCGGGCCTGCTGGCTGAATGCTGCGTCAGCGCTGGCGTGAGCGGGATTGGACAGAATACGAAAGGTGCGAACCGGGGTGCGTACCGGGTTCGCAGGTTTGCACCCCGAACACAAAAACGGCCAAGGGCGGAAACTCAATGCTGCTGAGGGGTTGTAGGCGACCTACTGCCGAAACCCAGCAAATCGGCCATCGTGAAAGTTGCGCAAGGGCCTCCAGAATTTGGACGCCCTTGGAGATCAGACCACGCGATACACCCGCTCGCCGCTGTCGTTGTGCGCCAGCACCACGTTCAGGCCGAGCTTCTTGCGCAGCATCCCGGAAATCGCGCCACGCACGGTGTGCGGCTGCCAGCCGGTGGCCAGCATCAGTTGCAGGCCTGTTGCGCCCTGTGGGCGGCGAAGCGTCATCACCAGCGCCGCGAGCTTGGTGCCTGGGCGTACTGGGATGCCCTCCAGAAGTTGGAGATCACCGATGTTGTCCACTGGCACTTCATCCGGCGGTGCAGGTCGCTGCTGGCCGATGGCCGCGTAGCCTGCGTCGGTCAGCACGTGTCCGCCGTCAGCAGGCTCAATCCAGCCGCGCTGTAACAGTGAATTCAGCACTTTGAACCGTGCGCCACCGCGCATGGTGCTGGGCGGAATCACGCGCCCATCGGCACGGCGGGTTGCAGCGCGCAGGAGCAGTCTTTGGGCCGGGGAAAGTTTGGGTAGGGTGTCCATCGTCGCCCCCTCACTTGGCTTCGCTGTCGAAGATCGCCAGCAGATCGTCCAGCGCCTGATCCACCCGGCCAAGATCACCGACGTGGCCCCAGTGGATGGTGTCCGGGTCATGGCCGAAGTGGTCGTCGGCCAGTTGCCGCAGGGCTTCGATCTTGTCGAGGATCAGCGGCAGGCGTTGCAGGTAGGTGTCGAGGGCGTTGGGCCGTGTGCTCATGGCGGGCTCCGGGTTGATTGATGACGCCACCATTCACGCGCTGAACGATCATGAAGCCAAGCAAAAGATCCATGCTCCGAGCATCGGGCGCTCGCCTACCCCCCGGCAAGCTGATAAATTACACCCTTTGCGACTGAAACCGACTTTATGCCATCCGAACCCCTGTTGCCGGAGTGCTTCCATGACCGCTGAACCGTGGGTGTCCGTGGACCAGATTGCCGAGCATCTGGGCGTCACGCGTGACTCGATCTACCGCTGGATCGAGCGCAAGGGCTTGCCCGCACACCGTGTGGGGCGGCTGTGGAAATTCCAGGTTTCGGAGGTGGATGACTGGGTGCGCGCGGGCGGCGCAGATGAGGGTTCGAGTCACCCCACGCAGAACGAACAATGAGGGGAACGGGGCAGATGATTTTCAGCGAAGATTCTCGAGTCAAAATCCCATGCATCCTGCACCTGGTGCGGCTGGGCTACCGCTATCTGTCCCTGAAGGATGCCGTTTGGGACATCGACACCAATATCTTCCCGGTGCTTTTTAATGAGGCCATTGCACGCATCAATCCTGAATTGAGCGCAGATGACGTCACCCGCCTGCTGGCCGATGTCAAACTCCTACTGGACAACGAAGACCTCGGTAAAGCGTTTTACGACCGGCTCACCGAGCGCTCGGGCATTCGGCTGATCGACTTCGAAAACTTTGATAACAACAGCTTCCACGTCGTTACGGAACTCACCTGCAAAAACGGTGACGACGAATTCCGGCCCGACATCACCCTGCTCATCAACGGCATGCCACTGGCCTTCATCGAGGTCAAAAAGCCCAACAACCGCGAAGGCGTACTGGCCGAGCGCAACCGCATCATCACGCGTAGCCGCAATCCAAAATTTCGGCGCTTCATCAACATCACGCAGTTGATGGTCTTCTCCAACAACATGGAGTACGAAGATGGCTCGCCGCAGCCTATCGAGGGCGCGTTCTACGCCAGTCCATCCTATGACTCGCCGGTCTTCAACTATTTCCGCGAAGAAGAAACGCTGGACCTCACCCAGCTTCTGGCGGATGAAGATGACGCACTCGAAAATGAAGTGCTGCGCGACAACAACCTCAACGTCATCAAGCACAGCCCTGAGTTTCTGACCAACAAATCACCCGATACGCCCACCAACCGCATTTGCACGTCCCTGTTCAGCCGTGACCGATTGGCTTTTTTGCTGCGCTTTGCGCTGGCCTACGTCAATGAAAGCGACGGCCTGCACAAACACGTCATGCGCTACCCGCAGCTTTTCGCCACCAAGGCTATCGAGAAAAAACTCGACGCGGGAATCAAGAAAGGCATCATCTGGCACACCCAGGGCAGCGGCAAAACCGCACTGGCCTACTACAACACTCGCTTCCTCACCGATTATTTCCAGCGCAAAGGCGTCATTCCGAAGTTCTACTTCATCGTCGACCGGCTTGATCTGGCCACACAGGCGCAGCGGGAATTTGCCGGGCGTGGGCTGGTGGTGCACACCATTGACAGCCGCGACGCCTTTGCCCGCGACATCAAAACCACGCAGGTGCTGCACAACCACAGCGGCAAGCCTGAAATCACCGTAGTCAATATCCAGAAGTTTCAAGATGATCCGGACGTAGTCCGCGCCGAGGATTACGACTTCAACATCCAGCGCGTCTATTTTCTGGACGAGGTGCACCGCAGCTACAACCCGCAGGGCAGCTTTCTTGCCAATCTCAGCCAGTCCGACCGCAACGCCATCAAGATCGGCCTCACCGGCACCCCGCTATTGGGTGATGATTACAACTCGCGCGCCCTGTTTGGCGACTACATCCACAAGTATTACTACAACGCCTCCATTGCCGACGGCTACACCCTGCGCCTGATCCGCGAAGAAATCGCCACCAACTACAAGCTCTCGCTGCAAGAGGCTCTCGCCGCCGTCAAACTGCAGCAGGGCGATATCGACCGCAAGCTCATCTACTCGCACCCGAAGTTTGTCGAGCCCATGCTCGATTACATCGTGCGCGATTTCGAGAAAAGCCGCAGCGCACTGGGCGACGCCAGCATCGGCGGCATGGTGATCTGCGACAGCGCCGAACAGGCCCGCGAGATGTTCCGCATCTTCACGGCGGTGTACGCCGCCCAGCCCACGCCCGTCTATGCCGTGCAGGACTCCGCGCCAGCCGTGATCGCCGCTGCGCAGCCCGACAGCTACGCCGCGCGCACGCTGTTGGAAAACCGTGCCAAAACCGCCGCGCTGATCCTGCACGATGTCGGCAGCAAAGACGAGCGCAAAGACTGGGTGGAAGATTTCAAGGTCGGCAAGATCGACCTTTTGTTTGTCTACAACATGCTGCTCACCGGCTTTGATGCCAAGCGCCTGAAAAAGCTCTACCTCGGCCGCATCATCAAGGCGCACAACCTCTTGCAGGCGCTCACCCGCGTCAATCGCACCTACAAGGATTTTCGCTACGGCTACGTGGTGGACTTTGCCGATATCCGCAAGGAGTTCGACAAAACCAACAAAGACTACTTCGACGAGCTGCAAGCCGAGCTGGGTGACGAAATCGAGCACTACTCCAACCTGTTCAAATCCAGTGAGGAGATCACGCAGGAAATCGAAGCCATCAAGGACATCCTGTTCAGCTTCAATATCGAAAACGCCGAAGAGTTTTCGAAGCAGCTCAGCCAGATTCAGGATCGTGCCACAGTGCTGGCGCTCAAAAAAGCGCTGGGCGACGCGCGCAACCTCTACAACCTGATCCGCCTGCAAGGCGACTATGCGCAGTTGCAGCAGCTGGATTTTCACAAGCTGGGCCAGCTCTATCGCGAAACCTGCAACCATCTTGATCTGCTCAATCTGAAAGAAACCATCGAATCGGCCACCGACACCAGCCAGCTGCTAAATGTCGCGCTGGAAGAGGTGATCTTCAAATTCGCCAAGATCAGGGAAGAAGAACTGGTGCTGGCCGACAAGCTGAAAAACACCCTGCGCCAGACGCGCGAAGCCCTCGCCGATAACTTCGACCAGCAAGACCCCAAATTCATCACCCTGCGCGAAGAGCTGGAGCGCCTGTTCAAGAAAAAGAAACTCAGCGAAGTCAGCCAGGAAGAAATGACGGCCAACATCGGCGCGCTGAATGCCATCCACGAAAAGGTCAAAGAACTCAATCGCCAGAATAACCAGCTGCGCGCAAAATACCGGGGCGATGCCAAATACACCCGCATCCACAAGCGCCTGCAGGAGCGCGGCCCACTCACCTCGGAAGGTACGCAAACCGAGCGCAAATTGTTCGAAGCGCTGGTTGGTGTCAAAGCGCAGGCCGACGAACAGGTGCTGCAAAACACCCAGCTGCTGAACAATGAAAGCTACTTTGAACGGATGATGCAGCCCATCGTCATCGGCGAGTTCTACACCCGCCAGTACATCAAACTCACGCCCGATGCCACCCGCACCATCAACCAACTGGTGGTGGCCGAATACATGAATGAATTTTCTGCTGGCGCCCGCACGAGCGGTGCGCACGGCACTGGAGCACACCCTTGGTAACGCAACAATTCGAACAACGCACTCGCGAACTGATCGACAGCCTCAAAGCCATTTGTGCCGCCTATGGCTTGGGCAACGATGGCAACGAATTCAAGATCATCACCCAGGTTTTTCTCTACAAATTCCTCAACGACAAGTTCGCCTTCGAAGCCAAGAAAATCCGGCCAGAGCTCGCCACGGCGGAGAGCTGGGAAGCCGCCATCGCGGCCATGAGCGCCGATGACATAGATATGCTGCAAATGCAAATGGGGCCAGACACCGCCCGCCTGAAACCCGAGCATTTCATCGCCCACCTGTTTGGCCGCCAGAATGCCCCGGAATTCGCCAAGCTGTTCGACGACACCCTGCGCGACATTGCGATTACCAACAACGACATCTTCGCCGTCAAGACCGATGGTGGCGCCAAGATCACCCTGTTTGATCGCGTCAGTGAATTCATCACCGATCCCTCGAAGCGCGATGCCTTTTGCCGCGCCGTCATCAACAAGCTGGGCGATTTCAGCTTCGAGCGCATCTTCAACGAAAAGTACGATTTCTACGCCGCGCTGTTTGAATACCTGATTAAGGACTACAACAAGGACAGCGGCGGCAAATACGCCGAGTACTACACCCCTCACGCCGTGGCCAAGATCATGGCCGCCATTCTGGTGCCGGAAGGTGTGCGCGGCAAAGTCAATAACGTCAGCTGTTACGACCCCTCAGCCGGTTCCGGCACGCTGCTGATGAACATCGCCCACGCGATCGGCGAGCAGCGCTGCAGCATCTACTCGCAAGACATTTCGCAGAAATCCTCCAGCCTGCTGCGCCTGAACCTGATCCTCAACAATCTGGTGCATTCCATCCCCAACATCATCCAGGGCAACACCATGCTCCACCCGTATCACCGGGACGGTAAGGCCCTGAAGAAGTTCGACTACATCGTCAGCAATCCACCGTTCAAGATGGATTTCTCCGACTTCCGCAACGAGCTGGATACCAAAGAGCATCAGGAACGCTTCTTTGCCGGGGTGCCGAATATCCCGAAGCAGGCCGTGGACAAAATGGCTATCTACCAGCTCTTTTTGCAGCACATCATTTATTCGCTCAAACCCGGTGGCAAAGCAGCGGTGGTGGTGCCCACCGGCTTTATCACCGCGCAAAGCGGCATCGACAAAGGCATCCGCCAGCATCTGGTGGATAACAAAATGCTGGCCGGTGTGGTCTCCATGCCCAGCAACATCTTCGCCACCACCGGCACCAATGTCTCCATCCTGTTCATCGACGCGGCCAACAAAGCCGACGTAGTCCTGATCGACGCCTCCAATCTGGGCATCAAGGTCAAGGACGGCAAGAACCAGAAGACCCTGCTTTCAACGGAAGAAGAAGACCGCATCATCGCCACCTTCAATGCCAAGCAGGCGGTGGAGGATTTCTCGGTGGTGGTCAGTTACGCTGACATCGCCGCCAAGAATTACAGCTTTAGTGCCGGGCAGTATTTCGAGGTGAAGATTGAATACAGCGATCTGACACCCGCGCAGTTTGCCGAGAAGCTGGAAGGGTTTACCGACCGGCTGGATGCGCTGTTCAAGGAATCGTCGGGGCTGGAACAGGAGATCAAAAAGCAGTTAGCGGGGTTGCGCTATGAGTGAACTGATCCACTATAAGTTTGCAGATCTGTATGCAATGGCCTCAGGTATTTCATCGAAGCCAGAGCAGGCAGGTCATGGCGCTCCGTTCTTGTCGTTTTCAACTGTATTTAACAACTACTTTTTGCCAAGAATCCTTACCGATCGGATGGATACATCCGAGCGCGAACAGAACAAATATTCGATAAATGAAGGCGATATTTTTTTGACTCGTACAAGTGAGGTGATTGATGAGCTTGGCATGAGTTCAGTTGCCTTAAAAAATTACCCGAGAGCTACATACAGCGGGTTCTTGAAACGACTACGGCCAATCAAAGAGAGAGTCACATACCCTAAGTTCATGGCGTTTTACCTGAGAAGTCCCCTGTTCAGGAAAACGATGACAAACAATGCGGTGTTGACGTTACGAGCAAGTCTGAATGAAGAAATATTTTCGTACTTAGATTTGCTACTTCCCGATTACGATGATCAAGTCAAAGCGGGAGATTTGCTATTTCTATTGAGTCAGAAAATCGACTGCAACAACCGCATCAACGCCGAGCTGGAGGCGATGGCCAAGACGCTCTACGACTATTGGTTCGTGCAGTTCGACTTCCCCAATGCCAACGGCAAGCCCTACAAATCCTCGGGCGGCAAGATGGTCTACAACGCCACGCTGAAGCGGGAGATTCCGGAGGGGTGGGCGGATGGTACCTTGGATGATTTAGGCCGGATTGTTGGTGGCAGTACTCCGAGCACCGAGAGCCCGAGCAATTTCACCTCGGAGGGAACTCCTTGGATCACTCCTTACGACCTCTCCGGCAATCAAGGAAACAAGTTCATTACCCGTGGCACGCAAGACGTATCAGACGAGGGTATCAAAGATGCCTCGTTGAAAAAATTACCCGCGGGAACGGTATTGCTGAGCTCTCGTGCACCCATCGGATATATGGCCATTGCGCGGACTGAGTTGACTACGAATCAAGGTTTTAAGTCATTTATTCCGGTCAAAGGGTTTTCAACAGCTTTCATCTATTACACGGTCAAGGGGTCATTGAAAACGATCACCCAATATGCATCAGGATCGACCTTCAAGGAGGTGTCGGCCGGGGTGTTGAAGACCGTCAAAATTGTTTTGCCAAAGTCGAGTGTTGTAGAGCAGTTCACTGGCTCGGTTGAATCTATCTTCAAGCGTCAGGATGTACTTGAGCAGGAAAACCAGCAACTAGCCCAACTCCGCGACTGGCTCTTGCCCCTGCTGATGAACGGCCAAGTGACGGTGGCCTAGACCATGGCCCAACGCAAACCGCCCCAATCGCCCAAGAAAACCGAGGTCTCCCTCGTCCGCTCCTCGGCGGCGGAATACCTGACCTTCGTCGCCGCCAGCGGCCAGGGGGGCGTCGAGGCGGTTTATGCCGACGAGAGCATCTGGGTCACGCAGAAGATGATGGGCACCCTCTACGACGTAGAAACCCAGACCATCAACTACCACCTGAAGAAGGTGTTTAGCGACAGTGAGCTGGAGGAAACTTCAGTTATTCGAAAATTTCGAATAACTGCCGCCGACGGCAAGACCTACGACACCCAGCACTACAGCCTGCCCGCCATCATCGCGGTGGGCTACAAGGTCAACTCCGAGCGTGCGGTGCATTTCCGCAAGTGGGCCACGGGCATCATCGAGCAGTTCACCATCAAGGCCTATGTGATGGATGACGAGCGCATCCAGGCCGGTGGCTCCGTCCTCACCGATCAGTATTTCGAAGAGCAGCTACAGCGCGTCCGCGAGATTCGCCTGTCGGAGCGCAAGTTCTACCAAAAGATCACCGACATCTACGCCACGGCGTTGGATTACGACGTGACGGCGCAGGCCACCAAGCGTTTTTTCGCCACGGTGCAAAACAAGCTGCACTGGGCCATCCACGGCCAGACGGCGGCGGAAGTGGTTTACCACCGCGCCGATGCCGACCAGCCCAATATGGGACTGACCACCTGGAAGGATGCGCCGCTGGGCAAGATCCAGAAGTTCGATGTGGAGGTGGCCAAGAATTACCTGACCGAGCCCGAAATGGCGCAACTCTCCCGCCTGGTCAACGCCTATCTGGACGTGGCCGAGGACATGGCGCAGCGCAAGATTCCCATGACGATGCAGGACTGGGAAACTCGCCTGAACCGGTTTATCGAGGCCACCGACCGCGAGGTGTTGCAGGACGCAGGCAAAGTCACGACGGAAATCGCCAAGGCCCACGCCGAAAGCGAATTTGAAAAATACCGCATCGTGCAGGACCGGTTGTTTGAAAGCGACTTCGACCGGCTGCTGAAACAGATTGAATCCGGCGCCAAGGCCGGCACGGATGAGGGCTGATGCGCATGGCCACGAAGAAACCATCCAAAGCCAATCCCAGTTGGAGCGACGTCAAAACCAAGTTGGCCGATTTTGACCGCGCTGGCCTGCTGGGGTTGGTGCAAGACCTGTACGCAGCCAGCAAAGACAACAAGGCCTTCCTGCATGCTCGCTTCGGGCTGGGCGATGACCCGCTGGAGCCGTACAAGGATGTGATCACGCAATGGATCAATCCGCCGGACTACCGCAAGCCGCAGTCGGTGGCCAAGGCCAAAAAAGCCATCAGCGACTACAAGAAGGCGCTGGGCCAGCCCGAGGGCTTGGCGGAACTGACGGTGTTCTATTGTGAGGAAGTGTTCGATTTTCTGGCCGGTTGCGGCATGGACGATGAAGGCTTTTACGACGCGCTGGTGCGGATGTTCGAACAGGCGCTGAAATACGTGCTGGCCTTACCCAAGGCGCAGCAAGCGGGACTCTTGGCAAGACTCGACCGTGTGCGTCAGCTTGGGCAGAACGTCGGATGGGGTGTGGGCGGTGATTTCGAACATTTTTGGTCGGAAGCCGGGTTGGCCGGACAGGCATGATGGATGCCGATCAGGCCCTAGGGCTCGAAGGTCTGCGCTCCGAAAATGCTCGCTTGGTTGCACTGCTCGAAACCCACGGCATTGAGTGGCGGTTGCCACAGCCAGTGGCAGTTATGGCTCAAGAGCCGGAACCGTCTCGGCTGTCCACCGCTGAGAAAGTGGCACTCTTCCGGCGACTGTTTCGCGGGCGCACGGATGTTTACCCGATTCGCTGGGAGAGCAAATCAACCGGCAAATCCGGCTATGCTCCAGCCTGCGCCAATGAATGGCGCACCGGTGTTTGTGAAAAACCGCGCATCAAATGCGGCGATTGCAGCAATCGTCTGCTGATTCCACTGTCCGATGCGGTGATCTACGATCATCTGGCTGGCGAGCACACGGTCGGCGTCTATCCGCTGCTGGAGGATGACACCTGCTATTTTCTGGCTGTCGATTTCGACGAGGCCGAATGGCGCGACGACGCGCGATCCTTCATCCAGTCATGCGAGGAACTGGGTGTTCCGGCGGAACTGGAGATATCTCGGTCCGGAAATGGCGCGCACGCATGGGTGTTTTTCGGCAACCGTGTTTCTGCACGTGATGCCCGGCGTCTTGGCACCGCCATCATCAGCCATACCTGCTCGCGCACCCGGCAATTGAAGCTGGAATCCTACGACCGGCTGTTCCCGAATCAGGACACGATGCCCAAGGGTGGTTTCGGCAATCTGATCGCCTTGCCGTTGCAGAAATGGCCACGTGAGAGTGGTTGCAGTGTTTTCGTTGATGCCGATCTGCGCCCATATCCCGATCAATGGAGTTTTCTTGCTTCGATTCAGCCCATGGCCGCACACGACATCGAGCCGACCATTTTGCGCGCCATGGGCGGCGTCCATCCGTTGGACGTCACCTTCATCGATGATGAAGACTTGGCCACACCCTGGAAGCGTGAGAACACATCGCCCAAGAAACTGGCTGGGCTAATGCCGAAGTCGTTGACCGTGACGCTGGCTAACCTGATTTACTTCGAGAAATCCCAGCTGCCGCAGGCACTGGCCAATCGCCTGATCCGCCTGGCTGCCTTCCAGAACCCCGAGTTCTACAAGGCCCAAGCCATGCGTATGTCGGTATGGGACAAGCCCCGTGTCATCGGCAATGCAGAAAATTTTCCGCAACACATCGCCTTGCCTCGCGGTTGTCTCGACGCCGCGCTGGATCTGCTGCGGGACAACGGTATCGCCTGTGACCTGCGCGACGAGCGCTTTGGAGGTGAATCCGTTGATGTCTCTTTTGTCGGCGCTTTGCGTCTTGACCAAGAGGCCGCCATTGCTGGAATGATGAGCCACGACAACGGCGTGCTGTGCGCCCCGACAGCCTTTGGCAAGACCGTGACCGCAGCAGCGATGATCGCGCGCCGGGGTGTGAACACGTTGGTGCTGGTGCATCGAACCGAATTACTCAAACAATGGCAAGAGCGTCTGCAGGCGTTTCTGGGTGTAGGAAAAGGTGTGGTCGGCACCATCGGCGGTGGCAAATCGAAACCCACCGGCAAGATCGACATTGCCGTCATGCAGTCCGTCTCCCGCCAAGGTGAGGTCAACCCGCTGGTCGAGAACTACGGACATGTGATCGTGGACGAGTGTCACCACGTTGGCGCGGTGTCGTTCGATGCCATTCTGAAGCGGACCAAGGCCAAGTACGTGTTGGGCCTGACGGCAACGCCCGTCCGCCGTGACGGTCAGCAGCCCATCATCTTCATGCAGTGCGGGCCAATTCGCTACACGGCGGCCAAGCCAGCCGGTGCACCGCACGATCTCGAAGTGCTGCCGCGTTCGCGCTTCACACGGATCGACCTGCCGACCGATGCAGGCATCCAGGATGTATTTCGGCATCTCGCCAATGACCAGACCCGAACGGAAGCCATTGCCGCCGAGGTGCGTGATGCCATCGGGCAGGGACGCAAGGTGCTGGTTCTGACTGAACGTACAGAACATCTCCATGCCATCAAAGCCGCCCTTGATGGATTGGAGCCTGCGCCTTTTGTGTTGCACGGTCGAATGTCCAGGAAACAGCGAGCGGGGCTGGTTGCTGATCTTGATGCCCTGCCGCCCGATGCGCCGCGCGTTCTTCTTTCGACAGGCAAACTGGTTGGCGAAGGCTTCGATCACCCGCCGCTCGATACGCTGATGCTGGCCATGCCAGTCTCTTGGAAAGGCACGCTGCAACAATATGCAGGGCGCCTGCACCGGGAGCACGCCAGCAAGACCGACGTGCGGATCATCGACTTTGTCGACACCGGTCACCCGGCACTGCTGCGAATGTGGGACAAACGACAGCGGGGCTACCGGGCGATGGGGTACAGGGTCGGCGCTGATGGCAATGCTGAGTAAGTGTGAATTCTCCAGATACTGTCTGGACTTTCGCCAGGCCCGCAGCAACCCGCAGAAGTGCGATCTAATCCAGACAGCCTGTTTTTCAGGCGGCAACCATCCGCCGCCTGGGCCTGACCTCCTTCGGTGGCCCGATTGCCCACTTGGGGTACTTCCGGGACGAGTTCGTGACGCGGCGCAAGTGGCTGATCAGCCCCAGAAGACGCTGATCCTCCCGCTCGCGGGCACTGGCGCCTTGGCGCAGCCACGCGTAGTAGCCGCTGCGGTGCACGCCCAACACTCGACACATCGCTACCAGGCGGAACTCGCGGACGTGCGCGCGCATGAACGCGTACTTCGCCTTTACCCCTTGGCAAAGTACGCGGCGGCTTTTTTTAGGATGTCGCGCTCCTCGGTCACCCGTCGCAGCTCGGCCTTGAGCCGGCGGATCTCGGCCGAGTCACTCGGCGCGGCGGCGGCACCGGACGCCAGTGCCGTCTTCCTGGCCGCTTGCACCCAGCCATACAGCGTGTGCTTGGGGATCCCGATGCGGGAGGCGACGTCCACCACCGTGAAGCCGCGCTCGATCACCTGCCTCACCGCCTCGGAACGGAACTCATCCGTGTACTGCTTGTTGCTGCTCATAAACACCTCGGTCGTTGCCATGGATTATGGCGCCCGGATGTCTACGAAAGGCTGGTCGGTCCAGTGCGTGGACTTGCCGGCGTCGTGGCGTGGCCGGCATCCTGGCCGGCCCTGGTTCCCAGGGGTGCCGAGTCCGCCCCAGAGCAGGTGCTTGCCGGGGATGGGGGGCATCGAACCTGCCAGGGCCCGTTGCAACACTTGAAGCAACGCTTCCGCGGCATGGACAGGTGCGACCCTCGGGGGGTGCATCGCACCGGCTCGATTCCGTTTGCGGAACAGAGGGGGTCTGGCCTGCCACACATCCGCCACACGCAACAGGCCGGACAGTGCCCCGCAAAACAACACAGCGCCTTACGCTGCAACACGTAAGACGCTGTATTTGCTTGGAAAATTGGTGGAGCCAGGGAGGATCGAACTCCCGACCTCGTCATTGCGAACGACGCGCTCTCCCAGCTGAGCTATGGCCCCACGAAGGGAAGCGCAATTATACGGGGGTTGCGGGGTGCTGCCAAGCCGTTGCCTTTGCACGGGGGGAGGGCGGTTCATCGCGGTTCTCGCGAGGGTGCGGGCACGTCGCTTGCGGGTGAGTAAGCGGGCGTTCTGCCGTGCGGAGGGATGATGGCGGCATCCCGCCCAACGGAGGTGTGCCATGAACGCGTTCATGCGATCTGCCCTGGTGTCCGCGCTGGCCGTGCTGGGGTTGTCGGCGTGTGCCAGTACCCGGATCAGCGACAGCGACAAGCTGGCCTTGTACCAAAGCCACGCCGGCGCGCCGGTGAAGCAGGTGCGCTATTACGACCCCATCGGCTGGGACCGGGTGGATGACCAGCATCTGGTGTTGCAGATGCGGCCGCGCGAGTCGTGGCTGCTGACGCTGGCCGGGCCGTGCCTGGCGTGGAGCAACGGCTCGCCGTTCATGGCGGTGTCCAGCTTCAACGGGATGACCTTGTCGACCTTCGACAAGATCATGGTGCCCGGGCTGCAGATGGGGTGCATGATCCGTGAGATCCGGCCGCTGGACATGAAGGCGATCCGGGCCGGCGAGGACGCCCTGCGCGCGCGGGCACAGGCACCGGCTCAGGCTTCCGGCACGTAACCCGGCGGCTTGTCGGCACCGCCTTCGAACAGGTATTTCACCATCTGTGCTTCCAGGAAGGCACGGTGTTCGGGGTTCAACGGCGAGATACGGTTCTCGTTGATCAACATGGTCTGGTGGGCCAACCAGCGTTGCCAGGCCGGTTTGCCCACGGTGTCGAACACGCGCTTGCCGATGGCACCGGGCCAAGGTGGGAAATCCAGGCCGTCGGTGTCGATGTCGTCCACCACGCAGTGCAGCTTGCGCGTCATGGGATGTGCTCCTGAAGCAGTTTTCGGATGGGGGCGGGCAGGCCGAGGCCGGCGAGTTCGCTGCGTCCGGCCCAGCACAGGGCGGCATTATCGCCGATGCCCGTGCGCAGGCCGTTGACGACGATCAGGTGCGGATGGATATGCAGGCGGAAGTGGCTGAAATCGTGGATGAGGACGGGCAGGGCGCGGGCGTCGCCGCTGTCGAGCTGGCGCGCCACCCACTGCTGGGCAGTCGTCTGGTCATCGAATTCCGGCAGCGACCACAGCGCCGCCCAGATGCCGCTGGGGGGGCGGCGTTGCAGCAGCACGCGGCCGGTGGCATCCATCGCCAGCACCATGTGCGCCTGGCGTTGCGGGCGTGGCTTGCCGGGCTTGGGGGTGGGCAGCTCGGCGGTGCGGCCTGCGATCCTTGCCACGCAAACATCCTGCACGGGGCAGCGTGCGCAGGCGGGGTTGGCGCGCGTGCACAAGGTGGCACCGACATCCATCTGCGCCTGCGTCCAGTCGGCCAGCCGCGCCTGCGGCAACAGAGTTGCAGCCAATGCCCACAGCCGTTTTTCGATGGCTGGAGTACCCGGCCAGCCGTCGATGCCGAACACCCGGCACAGCACGCGCTTGACGTTGCCGTCGAGGATCGGGGCGGCGTCGCCCCAGGCCTGCGACAGGATCGCGCCGGCCGTGCTGCGGCCGATGCCGGGCAGCGCGATGAGGGCATCGATGTCGCGCGGCAAGTCGCCGCCGTGGCGTTCCATGCACAGCTTCGCCGCGGCGTGCAGATTGCGGGCGCGGGCGTAGTAACCAAGGCCTGACCACAGCGCCAGCACTTGGTCTTGCGGCGCGTGCGCCAGTGCCGGCAGGTCGGGCAGTGCATCGACGAAGCGGCTGAAGTAGCCCGCCACCACGCCCACCTGGGTCTGCTGCAGCATGATTTCGCTCAGCCACACGCGATAGGGCGTGCGTGGATGCTGCCAGGGCAGGTCGTGGCGACCGTGGCGGTCGAACCACGTCAGCAGGCGGTGTGTGAAATCCACGCTGGCGTTCATCGTGGTTGCGGCGGTTCGTCCAGCTGGATCTGCACGCCGTCCAACGTCACCCCGTCCAGCTCGATGCGTGGCGTGGTCAGCGTGCCGGTCATCGGTGGCAGCGGCGAGCCGGTGCCACCGGCATTCAGCCAGGCTTGCAGTTCGGGCAGGCGGAACCGTGCGTCGAACAGGGTGGTGTCGCGGCGCAGGGACAGGGTGGCGGCATCGGTGAATGCCGGCGCGCCTTGGTAGCGCAGCGAAAACGGCAGGGGCGAAGCCGATGTCGCAAGTGGCGCGGGCAGTGCCGGCCAGCCCTGCGGCCAGTGCGCCAGGTGGCCGTCCAGTTGCAGCTGCAGGGTTTGCCCAAGGGTGACGCTGCCGCGCGCCCGTGCCTGCGGGATCAAGCCGTCTCCCGCCAGCACCACGGTGGCCGGCGCGCACCGCCATCCGGCACCGTCGAAAGCCATCGGCCCGTGCAGGCCCAGCTGGAAAGGCAGGCGGGTGGACGCATTCCGGTATTGCCCGGCGATGCCCAGCCGGGCCGGTTGCAGCCGCGCCGAGCCGTTGCCGATGCGCAGTGGGCCGGCGACGAATACCTGCATCGGAACCTGCCAGCCCGCGTCCTGCAAGGTCATCGTGCCGATGCCGGCAACCCCCGCCGATTGCCCGTCCAGCAAGCGCTGCGGGGTGACGATACTGATCGCCAATGTCACCGGGATCGCCAGCGGCGCGGCCAGGTAACGGCCTTGCACGCGCATGCGCAAGCGCTGCCGGGGATGCAGGGCGGGGATGGCGATGGTCAGCCGGTCGATGTGCCAGTCGACGTTGTCGACGCGGCCATCGAGCACGCGCAGGCCGTGCACCAGGGTGGGGATGCGGGTTGCCGAGGGTGGCCGCGAGGCCTGCCAGCGCTGCAACGCTGGCAGATCCAGAACCGGCGCATCCAGCAGGATGCGCTGCAGGGTGAGGTCATCCCCCAGGCTGCGCAGCGTGCGCCAGGGCAGTGACACCAACATCCCGTTCGCGCGCAGCAGCGGCGTGGCGTCGCCGGGGCGCTGTACCACCAGGTTGCGCAGCGCCAGTTGCGGGGTGCCGCGCAGGCGGTAATCGATGGATTGCGCGGTGATGTCCAGGCCCAGCGCCTTGCCCGCCTGCCACAGCAGCAGGCGGCCGGCGTTTCGTGGTTGCAGCAGCCAGATCGCCAGCAGGGCGGCAATGGCCAGAAGCAGCAGCCGTCGCAGCCGCCGCAGCAAGCGCGGGCGGGGTGCGGCGGCGACGGTCATCCGTTGCCCAGCGTTTCGGGCAGCAGCGCATCGACGAAGGCCTCGGCGTCGAACACGCGCAGGTCTTCCGGGCGCTCGCCGATGCCGGCATAGCGGATCGGGATGCCGAATTCGCGTGCCAATGCGAACACCACGCCACCCTTGGCGGTGCCGTCCAGCTTGGTGACCACCAGCCCGGTGACCGGGATCTTCTCGTTGAACTTGCGGACCTGGTTGATCGCGTTCTGGCCGGTGGTGCCGTCGATCACCATCAGCACCTCGTGGGGCGCTTCGGCATCGAGTTTGCGCAGCACGCGCGCCACCTTCGCCAACTCATCCATCAGCCCGCCCTGGGTGTGCAGGCGGCCGGCGGTGTCGGCAATCAGGACCTCGGTGCCGCGCGCACGCGCCGCTTGCAGCGCGTCGAACGCCACCGAGGCGGCGTCGGCGTTCTGGCCCTGCGCCACCACGGCGACGCCGTTGCGCTCGCCCCAGGCCTGCAACTGCGCGACGGCGGCGGCGCGGAAAGTGTCGCCCGCGGCCAGCATCAGGCTGCGGCCCTCGTCCTTGTAGCGGCGCGCCAATTTGCCAATCGTGGTGGTCTTGCCGACGCCGTTGACGCCGATGGTCAGCAGCACGAAGGGCTTCTTCGATGCGTCGATGTGCAGCGGCACCGCGACCGGGCGCAGCAGCGCCAGCAACTCGCCGCGCAATGCCGCCAGCAGCGCCCGGGCATCGGCGAACTCGCGCGCCTTCATCCGCTTGCGCAGGTTCTCGACCAGCTGGGTGCTGGCGGTGACGCCGACATCGGCGGTGAGCAGGGCGGTCTCGATGTCGTCCAGCAGGGCATCGTCGAGAATGGGGTTGCGCCCGAACAGCTCCGCGATGTCGCGGGTCAGGATGCTGCCGATGCGCTGCCGCCAGCCCGGCTTGCCGGCTGCTGCTGCTGCGGGTTCCACTGCCGCCGTCGCCGCCGATGCCGGTGGTTCGGCAAGGGCTGCGGCTGCCGGTGGCGCGTTGTCGGCCTGGTCGGCTGCCGCCACCGCAGGCGCATCGGGCCGGGCCGGTTGCGGCGGGGGCGTTTGCGGGTCGGTTGGCTTGCGGCGGAACCAGCTGAGCATGTTGCCGTGGGAATGTCGGAAAATGGCCGGCATGGTAGCACTCGCCCCCTGCATCGACCGATGAACAAAACCCGCGGAACCCCTTCGCGCAACACCCCCGGCAGCGTCCGCATCATCGGCGGTCAATGGCGCGGCACGCGCCTGCCGGTGCCCGCCCGTCCGGGCTTGCGGCCCACCTCCGACCGCGTGCGTGAAACCCTGTTCAACTGGCTGGTGCCGGCACTGCCGGGCGCGCGGGTGCTGGATCTGTTCGCCGGCAGCGGCGCGCTGGGGCTGGAGGCGGCATCGCGCGGTGCTGCGCAGGTGCAGTTGGTGGAAGCCGACCCCGGCCTTGCCCGCGGCTTGCAGGACACGGTGGCCCGCCTGCACGGGCAGGACCGGGTGGCGGTGCAGGCCGGCGATGCACTGGCGTTCCTGCGGGCGCAGGCGGCGGCGCGCTACGACATCGCCTTCGTCGATCCGCCGTTCGCGGACGGGCTGTGGCCGGCGGTACTGGCGTTGTTGCCTGCGAAGATGGCCGAAGCGGCGTGGCTGTATCTCGAAAGCCCCGCCGGGCAACGCCCGGACATGCCCGCGGATTGGGTACTGCATCGCGAAAACCAGACCCGCGACGTGCGCTATGCCTTGTATCGCCGCGTTACACTCCCCGTTTCCCTGCAACTGGGCGGCACGGCATCGACATGAGCGTGGCAACGCGCACCGCGGTTTATCCCGGTACCTTCGACCCGATCACCAACGGACACCTGGATCTGGTGAGCCGGGCCGCGCCGCTGTTCGAGACGCTGGTGGTCGGGGTGGCCGCCAGCCCCGGCAAGGGGCCGGCGCTGCCGCTGGAGTTGCGGGTGCGATTGGCGCAGCAGGCGCTGGCGCACCACGCCAACGTGGAGGTGCGCGGCTTCGATTCGCTGCTGGCGCATTTCGTGCGCGACATCGGCGCCGGCGTGCTGCTGCGCGGCCTGCGCGCGGTGTCGGATTTCGAATACGAATTCCAGATGGCGAGCATGAACCGCCACCTGATCCCCGAGGTCGAGACGCTGTTCCTGACCCCGGCCGAGCAATACGGTTTCATTTCGTCGTCGCTGGTGCGCGAGATCTCGCGGCTGGGCGGCGACGTGTCCGGCTTCGTGCCCGCTGCGGTCGCGGCGGCGCTTGAAGTGCAATGGCGGGGCGGGGTGAAATGAGCCCGCCCGCCGCACACTGACGTTGTATCCATCGCCACAGCCATGCCCGGGGAAAAGCCCATGAACACGTTGTCCCGCCTGCTCGTCGTTGCCTGTCTCGCTTTGCCGTTCACCGCCTGCAAGAAGGAGGATGCCGCCAAGACCGAGGCCGTGGCCGCCGTCCCGCTGCCGACCAGTGGCGAGCAGAAGGATTGGCAGCCGTACGTGGTTTACAAGTTGACGCCGCACCTGGCCGGTTTGACCAACCAGCCGTACGTGTATTTCCTGCCGAAGCCGGACGTTCCGGATTTCGACGCCCAATACCAGCGCCTGCTGGAAAAATTGCAACAGGACCTGAGCCGCGGGATCGTCGAGGGCAACCTGCTGGCGTTCGCCTCGCCGGCACCCGACAAGGAAACCGAAATGATCGAAGCGGCGTTCAAGCAGGTGCCGGCGGGCACCATGAAGGGCGTCAAGGTGGTCTTCATCGGCACCCCGATCCTGGGCGAGCGCGTCAAGGCGGCGGTGGAGCCGGCGGGCGTGAACTACATCTTCGAGGAAGCCAAGTAAGGCCTGCCGAGCGCCTGCCCGCGTCGCGGGCAGGCGCTCGGCGGCGCACAACATCCAGACCGGGCGCGTGCGGCGCCCGCACGCCGTGGTTTCAGCGCTGCAGCAGGGGCAGCTTGCCGGGCTTGCCGTCCCATTCGGCGTGGTCGGCCGGCGGGTCCTTGCGGGTGGTGAGCACCGGCCACTGCTTGGCCAGCTCGGCATTGAGGCCGATGAAGACTTCCTGGCCCGCCGGCACGTCTTCCTCGGGGAAGATCGCGCCCACCGGGCATTCCGGCTCGCACAGGGTGCAGTCGATGCACTCGTCGGGGTCGATGACGAGGAAGTTCGGACCTTCGTGGAAGCAGTCCACCGGGCACACCTCGACGCAGTCGGTGTGCTTGCACTTGATGCAGTTTTCGGTGACGACGAAGGGCATGGGGCGTGATCCGTGCAGCGGTTTCTACAGCCGTCAAGTTTAGCGCGTGCGGTGGCTTGCTTGAAACCGGCAGCGGGCCGCGGCCCACAAAAAACCCCCGCGCCAAGACGCGGGGGTTCCTGTTTGGCGCTCCCTACGGGATTCGAACCCGTGTTTTAGCCTTGAGAGGGCCACGTCCTGGGCCTCTAGACGAAGGGAGCATGAGTTGCGGCTTGCGGCTGGACGGCCGTCCCGGTTTGCCGGGTCAAGCGCTGAGCTTGCTAGTATAGAAGGCCGGGCTTGCCGCTGGCAACGCCCGACCAATTCGTATCCATCCGGCAGCGCATGATCGATCCCATACCAACGTCCGCCCTCGTCATCCCCGAGCTTCGCAGCGTTCCACGCGATGTGCACGGCCTGTCCCGCCGCCAGATGAGCCAGAACGCCCTGCGTGTGTTGTACCGGTTGCGCGAAGGGGGGTTCGCCGCATACCTGGTGGGTGGCGCGGTGCGCGATCTGCTGGTGGGCGGCGCACCCAAGGACTTCGACGTGGCCACCGACGCCACGCCCGAGCAGGTCAAGGTGCTGTTCCGCAATTGCCGGTTGATCGGCCGCCGGTTCCGGCTGGCGCACGTGGTCTACGGCCGCGAGATCATCGAAGTGGCGACGTTTCGCGCCAATGGCGGCGACGACGATGGCGACCGCCAGACCGACGACGGCGGCCGCCTGCTGCGCGACAACATCTACGGCAGCATCGAAGACGACGCGGTGCGCCGCGACTTCACGGTCAACGCGCTGTATTACGCGATCGAGGATTTCTCGGTACGCGACTACGTCGGCGGCTATGCCGACGTGCAGGCGCGGGTGTTGCGCCTGATCGGCGACCCCGAAACCCGCTATCGCGAAGACCCGGTGCGGATGCTGCGCGCGGCGCGGCTGGCCGCCAAGCTGGGCTTCTCCATCGAAGCCGGCACGGCGGCACCGGTTCCCGCGCTGGCACACCTGCTGGCCGAGGCCTCGCCGGCACGCTTGTTCGAAGAAACCCTGAAGCTGTTCCTGTCCGGCCATGCGGCGGCCAGTTTCGAATGGCTGGAGCAACTGGGCCTGCTGCCGGCCTTGCTGCCGGAAACCGCGCAGGCGCTGGCCAGCAACAAGTCCGGTGCGTTGCGGCGGATGCTGCTGCAGGGCTTGCAAAATACCGATGCGCGGGTGGCGAACGACGAGCCGGTATCGCCGGCGTTCCTGTACGCGGTGCTGCTGTGGCCGGCCTATTGCCGCGCACTGGCGCAACTGCAGGCGCAGGGCGTGCATCCGGCGGAAGCGCAGCGCCGCGCCGCCGATCGCGTGACCTTGCACCAGGTCGGGCGCACCGCATTGCCGCGCCGGTTTTCACTGCCGATGCAGGAAATCTGGCTGTTGCAGCCGCGCTTCACCCAGCGCCAGCGCAAGCGGGTGCTGCGCCTGCTGGCGCATCCCCGCTTCCGGGCCGCGTTCGATTTCCTCGCCCTGCGCTTGTCCGCATCGGATGCCCACGCAGACGATGTGTCGTTCTGGCGAGATGTCCAGCTTGAACCCGCAGCCGTGCTGGCCGCCGGTGAATTGCAGGCGGCGGAAGGCGAGGCGGGCGAGGGCGATGGATCGGCCCCCCGCAAGCGTCGCCGCCGCCGTCGTGCCCCTGCGGGTGCTCCGGCGTGACCACCGGGGCCACGGCCTGCATCGGGCTGGGGGCCAATCTGGGGGATGCCGCGCAGGCCGTGCGCGATGCCATCCAGGCGTTGCACGCCGTGCCGGAATGCCGGGTGCTGGCGGCATCCCGGCTGTATCGCACCCCGGCCTGGGGCTGCACCGACCAGCCGGATTTCATCAATGCCGCCGTGCGCCTGCACACCCATCTGCCGCCGTTGGCGTTGCTGGCGCAGTTGCTGGACATCGAACGCCATGCCGGCCGCGACCGCAGCGATGCCGCTGCGGTGCGGTGGGGCCCGCGGCTGCTGGATCTGGACCTGCTGCTGTATGGCGAGCAGGTGATCGACGAGGTTGGCCTGCAGGTGCCGCACCCGCACCTGCATGCGCGCGCGTTTGCGCTGGTGCCGCTGGCCGAGGTGGCGGCCGAGGTGCCGTTCCCCGGGCACGGCACGGTGGCCGATGCCTTGCGTGGCGTGGATGTGCGTGGCGTGGTGGCGCTGGCGTGATGCCACGCGGTCGCCACCCGCTTTCTGCGCAATAATGCGCGATTGCCATTGATGGAAGCGCCGATGAGCGTCCACGCGGAAACCAAGTCCTGGAGCGTGCCGCAATTGGCACAGGCGCGCGCCGAAGGCCGCAAGCTGGTGATGCTGACCTGCTACGACGCCAGTTTCGCGCGGGTGCTGGATGCCGCCGGCATCGACCTGATCCTGGTCGGCGATTCGCTGGGCATGGTGGTGCAGGGGCACGATTCCACCTTGCCGGTACGGGTGGACGACATCGTCTACCACACCGCTGCGGTGGCGCGCTGCGCGCAGCATCCGCTGAAGATCGCCGACTTCCCGTTCGGCAGCGATGGCACGCCGGAGCAGGCATTTGCCGCCGCCGTGCGCTTCATCCAGGCGGGCGCGGCGATGGTCAAGCTGGAAGGTGCCGGCCACAAGCTCGAGATCATCCGCTTCCTGGTCGAGCGCGAAATCCCGGTCTGTGCGCATCTGGGCCTGACCCCGCAATCGGTGCTGCGGATGGGCGGCTTCAAGGTACAGGGACGCGGGCTCTCCGCCGCCGAACGCCTGCGTGCCGAGGCGCTGGCGGTGGCCGAGGCCGGTGCCGCGCTGCTGGTGCTGGAAGGCGTGCCTGCGGCGCTGGCCGCCGAGATCACCGCCGCCAGCCCGGTTCCCACCATCGGGATCGGTGCGGGCCCCGGTTGCGACGGCCAGGTGCTGGTGCTGCACGACCTGCTGGGCATCGACACCGGCCACCGCAAGCCGAAGTTCGTCAAGGATTTCCTCGTCGAGGGCGGCTCCATCGCCGGTGCGGTGCGTGCCTACGCCGAGGCGGTACGCAGCGGCGCGTTCCCGACCACGGAGCACAGCTACGCATGATCGAAACCATCACCCAGCTGGCCGCATTGCGCGAGCGGATCCGCCTCTGGCGCCGCGACGGCCTGCGCGTGGGCTTCGTGCCGACGATGGGCAACCTGCACGCCGGCCACTATTCGCTGGTGACGCTGGCGCGGCAGCACGCCGACAAGGTGGTGTCCAGCGTGTTCGTCAACCCCACCCAGTTCGGGCCGAACGAGGATTTCACCCGCTACCCGCGCACACCCGAGGCCGATACCAGCGGGCTGGAAGCGGCCGGTTGCGACGTGCTGTGGCTGCCGGAAGTGGAGGCGATGTATCCGTTCGGCGTCGAGCTGGCCTCCAACGTGCACGTGCCCGGCGTCAGCGCGGTGCTGGAAGGCGCCTGCCGCCCCGGCCATTTCGACGGCGTGTGCACCGTGGTGACGCGCCTGTTCAACCAGGTGCAACCCGACGTGGCCGCATTCGGCAAGAAGGATTTCCAGCAACTGGCGGTGATCCGGCAGTTGGTGGTGGACCTGCACATGCCGCTGGAGATCCTGGCGGGCGACATCGTGCGCGAGGACGACGGGCTGGCAATGAGCTCGCGCAACCAGTACCTGTCGGCCCCCGAGCGCGCCGTGGCCGCCACCATCCATCGGGTGTTGCTGGCGATGCGGGATGCCGCGCAGCGCGGGCAGGCGCGCGCACAGGTGGAAGCCGGTGCCGATGCGGCCTTGCGCGCCGCCGGGTTCGTGCCGGATTACGCGGTGCTGCGGCGCCCCGATTTCAGTGCGCCGGGCGACGGCGAAGCCGGCCCGCAGGTTGCCTTGATCGCGGCACGGCTGGGCCGTACGCGGCTGATCGACAACCTTGAGTTCGAATTGCCCGGATGATTTGATTCCTGGCGAATGTTGCAGTGCGCCATCCGCGCCCTATACTGCGAATTCCGCCGTCCTGTCCTGCCGTTCCACCGGAGCCGCCGCCATGCAACTCACCCTGCTCAAGGGCAAGATCCACCGCGCCACCGTCACCCATGCCGAACTGCATTACGAAGGTTCCTGCGCCATCGACGGTCGCTTGCTGGACATCGCCGGCATCCGTGAATACGAGCAGATCCACATCTACGACGTGACCAGTGGCGAGCGCTATTCCACCTATGCCATCCGCGGCGAGGAGGGCAGTGGCGTGATCTCGGTGAACGGCGCAGCCGCGCACAAGTCGCGGGTGGGCGATCTGGTCATCATCTGCGCCTACGTGCAGTGCGATGCCGAAGAAGCCAAGGCGCACAAGCCCACCTGCGTGTACGTGGACCGCGACAACCGCCTGACCCATACCAACCATTCGATGCCCAAGCAGGCGGCCTGACCATGCGCGACTGGCTGGTGGGTCTGGCTGCGCATGCGCAACGACTGGCCGGCCAATCACTGGCCACCCTGATCCAGGCCGACCCGGCGCGCGCGCAGGACTTCGCCCTGCGCTGCGGCCCGCTGTATGCCAACTTCGCCCGCCAGCGCTATGACCGCGTGGCGCTGGATGCCTTGTTCGATATCGCAGCCCGTGCCGATCTGGCCGGCGCGATGCAGCGCCAACTGGGCGGTGACACCGTCAATCCCACCGAAGGCCGTGCAGCCCTGCACAGCGCCTTGCGCGGCGAGGCCACGGCGTCGGCCTTCGTGCTGGCGGCGCGCGCGCAGGCGATGGCGGCGCAGCTGCGGATGCGCGAGTTGATCGAGGCGCTGGCGGCCACCGACGTCACCGACATCGTCAGCGTCGGCATCGGCGGCTCCGACCTGGGCCCGCGCCTGGTGGTGGACGCGCTGGCCACGCCGGATGCGCGTTTCCGCGTGCACTTCATTTCCAATGTCGATGGCAATGCCGCGCGCCGCGTGCTGGCCGGGCTGGACCCGAAGAAGACCGCCGGGGTCGTCATTTCCAAGACCTTCGGCACCCAGGAAACCTTGCTCAACGGCCAGATCGTGCGTGACTGGCTGGGCGATGACAGCCGCCTGTACGCCGTCAGCACCAACGCGCAACGGGTGGCCGATTTCGGGATTCCGCCGGAACGCACCCTGCCGATGTGGGATTGGGTGGGCGGGCGTTATTCGCTGTGGTCGGCGGTGGGCTTTCCGATCGCGCTGGCGCTGGGCATGGACTGCTTCGAGCAGTTGCTGGAAGGTGCCGCCGCCATCGATGCACATGCCCTGCACGCGCCGCTGCGGCAGAACATCGCGGTCTGGCACGCCCTCACCGCCGTGTGGAACCGCAACGGCCTGCACGCCGCCACCCAGGCGGTGCTGCCGTATGACGACCGGTTGAAGCTGCTGCCCAATTACCTGCAACAACTGGTGATGGAAAGCCTGGGCAAGCGGGTGCGGCTGGATGGCAGCGACGTGCAGGTGGAAACCGTGCCGGTATGGTGGGGCGGTGCCGGCACCGACACCCAGCACAGTTTCTTCCAGGCCCTGCACCAGGGCACGCAGGTGGTGCCGGCCGATTTCATCGGCGTGGTGCAGGCCGACCACCCGTTTGCTGCCAACCACGCTGCGCTGCTGGCCAACCTGCTGGCACAGACCGAAGCACTGGCCAATGGCCAGAACAGCGACGACCCGCATCGCCGCTACCCCGGCGGGCGTCCCAGCACCTTGCTGCTGCTGGAGGCGTTGACCCCGCAGACGCTGGGCATGTTGATCGCGTTGTACGAACACAGCGTGTTCCTGCAATCGGTGTTGTGGGGCATCAATGCCTTCGACCAGTTCGGCGTGGAACTGGGCAAGCAGGTGGCCAACCGCCTGCTGCCGGCCCTGCAAGGCGAGCGCGAGGCCGACGATCCGGTGACCCGGGCGGTGCTGGCGGAGTTGCGCTCAGGCGCTTGAATGCAATGCGGTGATGGCGGCCGCCACCGCCTGCATGCACGCCGGGTCCAGCGGGCTCGCCTGCATCTGCTGCACGGCCGAACGCAGCGCCAGCGCGCCGACGAAGCCGCAACTGGCCACCAGCTTGTGCAACTCGGCGCGCACGCCGGCAGCGTCGCCCCGTTGCGACGCGGCAAGGATGCGCGCCTGTTGCTGCGGCAAGTCGGCCAGGAACATCTCGCGCAGTGCCTGCACGTGCGCGGCCTGGCCACCCAGTGCCGCCAGTGCGGCGGCATCGTCCCAGGCGGGCACGGAGTGGGTGGGCAGGTGCTTGCGCAATGCGGCGTGCAACCGGGCAACGGTCAATGGCTTGGGCAGCACGTCCAGAAAGCCGGCTTCCCGCAATGCCGCGTGCAGGCCGGGGTCGGTGTCGGCGGTATGCGCCAGCGCCACCGCATGCAGCCCGTGTTGGCGCAGGCGTTGCAGCAGCACCATGCCGCTGCCGTCGGGCAGGTTGGCGTCCAGCAGCAGCAGGTCGAAGGGGTGGCGGCTCGCCAGCGCGATGGCGTCGGCCACGCTGCCGGCCAGCACGGCACGCACCGGCAGCGCCGTCAGCGCATCGACAAGGAAGCCGGCGCTGACCGGGTCGTCTTCGACCAGCAGCACGCAAGGCGCGGCAGGGGCGTGGTTCATCGCAGGGGCCTCCGGTCTTTGTATGCTGCGTCCATGTCGCGCCCGATGCTAACGCGTTGCCTGGGAGTTGCGCTGGCGTGGTTCCTGGCCGCGCCGGTGGCGCAGGCGCGGGTGGCGACGCTGCGCGTGGCGCGAGTGGCCACGCCGGCGGTGCAGCTGGCGCAGGTGCGCCTGCGCCTGGATTGGCCGGAAGGGGCCGCCGGCGGGGATCTGCAGTTGTGGGCGGCCCGCGTGGATGCACCGGAGCTGGGCTACCACTTCCGCGACGTGCACTGGCGTTGCCCGCTGGCGCGTACCGCCGGCGGTGGCTGGCGCTGCGCGGGCCCGGTGGCACAGGGCCCGTCCGCGCCGTTGCAGCTCGCCTTGGTGCTGGATGCCGATGGCCAGCACGCCACGCTGGCGGACGATGCCGCGCGGTTGCAGGTGGTGCGTGCCACGGCAACCCCGGACCAGACTGCGCTGGTGTTGACGGCGGTGCCACTGGCGTGGGCCCAGGCGTTGCTGGCGCAGGCCTGGCCGGGTGCGCGCCTGAAGGCGGGCCGCGTGGACGGGCAGCTGCGGGTGCAGGCCCCGGCGCGGGCACCGCTGCGCGTGGACGGGCCGCTGCGGGTGCGCGGGGCGGGCTTCGAGAATGCCGATGCCAGCATCGTCGGCGAAGGTCTGGGCGCCGACCTGCAGTTGGACTATCGCCTCGCGGCGACGCAAGCCAGCGCCTGCCTGCGCGGCCACCTGCTGGGGGGGGAATTTCTCGCCGGCAATACCTATGTGGCCTTGCCGAAGGATGCCGTGGGCATCCGCATCGACGCCGACCGGCAGGGGCATGCGGGCTGGACCTTGCCGCGCATGGAATGGCGCGACGGCAGCGCCCTGCGTGCCGACGCCAGTGCCCGCCTGACGCCGGAGGGCACGCTGGACGCCTTGACGGTACAGGCGCACAGTGACGACATGGGGCCACTGAAACCGCGCTACCTGTCCGGCTGGATGGGCCTGTTCGGCCTGGGCGACGTGGCGATGCAAGGGGCATTGCAGGTGGATGCGCAGGTGCGCGATGGCCGCCTGCAAGCGGTGGACGCGGTGCTGGCACGCACCACCCTGCGCGACCCGGCCGGGCGCTTCGTGTTCGAAGGCCTGCGGGGGGACCTGCGCTATTCGGCCGCTGCGCCGGTGGCCAGCGCGCTGGAATGGGAGGATGGCCAGCTTTACGGACTGGCGTTCGGTGCCGCCCGCCTGCCGTTCAGCAGTGCCGAGGGTGCTTTGCGCATTCCGCAACCCGTGCAAGTGCCGCTGATGGGCGGCGCGCTGGGCCTGCGTGACGTGGTGATCCGCCCGCCACAAGGCGATGCCGGCATGGAGATCGACTTCGGCATGCAGCTGGCCGGCATCGATTTCGGCAAGGTGTCGCAGGCGTTGGGCCTGCCGGCCTTCAAGGGCGTGCTGGGCGGCGACATCCCGCATGCGCGGTACGCGCAGGATCGCATCGTGTTCGAAGGCGGGTTGGCGCTGCAATTGTTCGACGGCCGGGTGGCTTTTTCCTCGCTGGCGCTGGAGCGCCCGTTCGGTACCGCCCCCAGCCTGAGTGCGGACATCGCGCTGCAAGGCCTGGACTTGCTTCGCCTCACCGAAGTGCTGGGCTTCGGCAGTATTACCGGGCGGCTGGACGGGCGCATCGATGGGTTGCGGCTGGTGGACTGGACGCCGGTGGCCTTCGATGCGCGCTTCGCCACCCGCGCCGTCGCCGGCGTGCCGCAACGCATCAGCCAACGCGCGGTGCAGGACATCGGCAGCGTCGGCGGCGCGTCCTTCATCCAGACCCTGCAGGGCCGGGTGATCGGGTTGTTCGAGGATTTCGGCTATCGCCGCATCGGCATCGGCT
The DNA here is from genome assembly GCF_041905325.1 of Thermomonas sp. Taxonomy (GTDB): domain Bacteria; phylum Pseudomonadota; class Gammaproteobacteria; order Xanthomonadales; family Xanthomonadaceae; genus Thermomonas. The sequence goes on from NZ_JAYRLK010000002.1 coordinate 27,643, forward strand.
GCAAGCTGGAGAACCAGGTGTGCGCGATGTCCGGCCTGCATTCAGCCGGCAACGCCTTTACTATCGTGGAAGGTGCCGGCGTGCCGCGCCTGCAGGTCGTGGGTTACAACCGCGCGGTGAATTGGCCGACGCTGGTGGAGCGGCTGGTGGCCGCCGGCAAGGGCGACGTGGCGCCGATCATTCATTGACGAACCAGAGAGGGCAGGACATGAAACATTGGGTAGGCATGCCGGTTGCGGCCACGCTGTTGCTCAGCGCGTGCGTGACGATCAACGTGTACTTCCCGGCCGCCGAGGCCAAGGAAGCCGCCAAGGAGTTCGTCGAAAAGGTGATCCAGGAAGGCACCCCGGCACCCGCCGTGCAGCCGCAGGGGGGCGGCGGCATGGCGATGCTGGAGCGCCGCATCGAGATCGACCTGTCGGGCGTGGACCCGTGGGCGCTGGTGGGCATCGGCAGTGCACGCGCGCAGGCTGCGCCCGACATCACCATCAAGACGCCCGCCATCCAGGCCATCCAGTCGCGCATGGAGGCCCGCTTCAATGCCAGCCTGCGCGCGGGCTTCGACAGCGGCGCGCTGGGTTTCACCAGCGATGGCCTGATCACGGTGCGCGATCCGTCGAAGGTCGAGTTGAAGGATCGGGTGGCGCTGAACTCGGCGGTCGCCGACGACAACCGCGACCGTAAGGCGGTGTATCGCGAAGTGGCGGTGGCCAATGGCCATCCGGAATGGGAAGACCAGATCCGCGGGGTGTTTGCGCGCCAGTGGGCCGCCAGCGCACGCAGCGGCTGGTGGTATGAATCCAGCGGCGGCTGGAAGCAGAAATAAGCGCAGGCAGGCACCCGCAAAACGCCCGGCAATGCCGGGCGTTTTGCTGTCACCCCTCAGTCCAGGAACTGCAGTCGCGCCAGCTCCGCGTACAGCCCGCCCTGCGCCAGCAGTTCGGCGTGGGTGCCTTCGGCGACGATGCGGCCGTGGTCCATCACCACGATGCGGTCGGCCTTGAGCACGGTGGCCAGGCGGTGCGCCACCACCAGCGTGGTGCGGCCGGTCATCAGGTTTTCCAGCGCCTGCTGCACGCTGCGTTCGCTCTGGGCGTCGAGCGCGGACGTGGCTTCGTCCAGCAGCAGGATCGGCGCGTCCTTGAGCAGTGCCCGGGCAATCGCGATGCGCTGCTGCTGGCCACCGGACAGGCGGGTGCCGCGTTCGCCCAGCTCGCTGGCGAAACCGTCGGGCAGGGCATCGAGGAATTCGTCGGCGCGGGCCGATTGCGCGGCGTGGCGCACTTCTTCGTCGCTGGCGTCGAGGCGTCCGTAGCGGATGTTGTCGGCGGCGCTGGCGGCGAAGATCGCCGGTGCCTGCGGCACCAGGGCCACGGTGTTGCGCAGCGCGGTCGGGGCCAGCGCGCGCAGGTCGATGCCGTCCAGCAGGATGCGCCCGGCCTGCGGGTCGTGGAAGCGCAGCAACATCGAGAACACGGTGCTCTTGCCCGCGCCCGACGGCCCCACCAATGCCACCGTCTCGCCCGGCCGCACGTGCAGGCTGACGCTTTCCAGCGCCGGCGTGTCGGGGCGTTGCGGGTAGTGGAAGGTGACGTTTTCGAACACGATCTCGCCGCGTACCGGCACCGGCAATGCCTGCGGGCTGGCCGGCGCGGTGATGGCAGGCTGTTCCTGCAACAGCTCGTGGATGCGGCCCATGCCACCGGCGGCTTTCTGCAGTTCGTTCCACACTTCCGCCAGCGCACCCACCGAGCCGCCGCCGATCAGGGCGTACATCACGAACTGGCCCAGCGCGCCGGCGCTGAGTTTGCCGCCGATGACATCGTGCGCGCCCGACCACAGCACCACGATGACGGCACCGAAGATCAGGCTGATCGCCACCGCCGTCACCAATGCCTGCGCGCCGATGCGCTTGCGCGCGGTTTGCACGGCCGCATGCATGGCATCGCGGTAGCGACTGCGCTCGAAGTTTTCGCGTGCGTGCGCCTGCACCGTGCGCACGGCCCCCAGCGCCTCGGTGGCCAATGCGTTGGCGTCGGCGATGCGGTCCTGGCTGGCGCGCGAGACTTTCTGGATGCGGCGCGCGCCGACGATGATGGGTGCCACCGCCAGCGGAATGCCCAGCAGCGCCCACGCCGCCAATTTGGGGCTGGTGACGAACAGCATCGCCAGTGCGCCGACCACGGTCACGCTGCTGCGCAGGGCCACCGACATGCTGGAGGCGATCACGCTGCGCAGCAGTTCGGCATCGGCGGTCAGGCGCGAGACCAGCTCGCCGCTGCGGCTGCGGTCGTAGAAGCCGGCATCCAGCTCCAGCAAGTGCGCATACAACTGGCTGCGCAGGTCGGCCACGACCTTTTCACCCAGCAGGGTGACGAAGAAGTAGCGGGCGGCGGTGGCCAGCGCCAGCGCCACGATCACCATCAGCACGAAGGCGAAGGTGCGGTCGATGTTGGCACCGCTCTTGAACCCGTGGTCGATCATCTGCCGGAATGCCACCGGCAGGCTCAAGGTGGCGGTGGAGGAGCAGGCCAACGCCACCAGCCATGCGCCAAACAGCGCCGAATGCCGACGGATGAAGGGCCAGAGCGCGCGTAGGGAACCGATGGGCGCCTTCGCCGGCGCCGGTGCGGGGGAGTTCATCCGTGCATTTTAGCGCCAGCTGTCAGTGCGATGCGGGAACGGGCTCCAGGGGCTGCAAATCGGTCGGCAGTCGCGCCTCGGGATAGCGGCGGCGGAATTCGGCCAGGCTGGCACGCGCGTCGTCGAGCTTCCCTTGTTGTTGCAACTGGCGGATGCGTCGCAGCCAGGCATCGCGGGCCGACGGACTGGCCATGGTGGCGGGAGGGACATCCTCCACCGGGGCGTCGGACATGTCCGCCTGTTCCCGTGCCTGCGTGCGCAGCGTGTTTTTTGCCATCGTGCCCGTGGCGGCATCCGCCGGGGCGGGAGGCGGCATGGGGGCGGTAACCACGGCCGGCGGTGGCGGCGCGATCGCCGCTGCGGGGGCCGGCGGCGGGGGCGATGGCGGGGACGCTGCGGGCGCGGGGAATGCGGCGGGCGCGTCCAGCACCACCGGTGGCTCTGCCGGTGGGGCGGCCAGGGTCTTCAGTGTCGGCGGTGCCGGCTCGGCAGGCGGGATCGGGGTCAGGGCAGCCGGCGGCATGACGCGATCCGTCAGCGGGGTCGCGCGGTCGGGCGGGGCAAGGGCGTGCATTGCCCGCTGCTGCTCGGCGGCAGGGGGGGGCGGGACGGGCAGGCGTGCAGGCGGTGCCATTTGCAGGCGCCAGGCCAGCCCCAGCGCCAGCGTCAGCGAGGCTGCCAGGCCCAGCGGCACGCTCCAGCGGATGCGGCGTGGTGCGGGGCGCGCGCCCACCGGCGCCTGCAGCGCGGTGCGGGCGGCGGCCAGGATGCGGGCGTCCAGCGCCGGGTCGGGGCCGTCGTGGCCGGGCAGGCGCGGCAGTTGCGCGGCCAGTGCGCGTTCCTCGGCATCCAGCGGGTGCTGTGGCTGGCGCGTCATTGCGGCAACCTCGCGCGGAGTTTGTCCATGGCGTAGCGCAGTCGCGATTTCACCGTTTCCCGGCCCGTGCCGGTCACCGCGCCGATCTGTTCCAGTGTCATTTCCTGTTCCAGTCGCAGCAGCAGCACTTCGCGCTGTTCGTCGGGCAAGGCATCCAGGGCCAGTTGCAGCTGGCGGCGGCGTTCGAACTCGGACAATACCCGCTCGGGGGTGTCGGTATCGGCCAGCCGTTCCAGTCGCTGTTCGGCATCTGCCGGTGCGACGGGCCGGTGCTTGAGGCTGCGCCAGTGGTCCCCCAGCCGATGGTGGGCGATGGTGAACAGCCATGCCGTGAAGCCGGTATCCGGGGCCCAGGTGGTGCGGGCGGCGATCACGCGTTGCCAGACATCCTGGAAGAATTCGTCGGCCAGCGTGGTGTCGCGCAGATGGCGCAGCAGGTAGCGATAGAGGGGCTGGCGATGGCGCGCATACAGTTGCGCGAACGCATCGGCGTTGCCGGCGGCATAGGCCAGCATCAGGGCTTCGTCACTGTGCTCCGCCATGTCCACCCGCAACAGCCTACGGGTTGCCATGGCCGGCGAAAAGGGGGCGCGCAGGGGCTGCGATGAAGTGGCGATGCTAGGCATGCCCGCTGCAACGCGCGAACGCGATCGGTGGGGTCATGGAAAACGTATTCCGGCATGGTATCCGGGCGCAGTTGCAGGCAATATGGGGGCGAAGATGAACGCAACCTTGACGGCCATACCCTCCGCCATTCCCGACCCCGCGCAGCGCCGGCCCAAGGGCGCGCTTGCGGGCATTGCCGAGCGGCTGGCCGGGTTGTTGCCGGCACCGGGCTGGGTGCGGGTGGAATGGCAGCAAGCCTCCCTGGGGCGCGGCAGCGAAACCAGCGCGGCCGAGGCCGCCGGCGACGGCGGGCAACGGTATGTCTGGACGGGCCCGGAGGGTGCGGCGCTGGCAGTCACGGCGCAAGCATCGGCAGGGGCCGACCCCGCAGCGCTGGAACGCTGGCATGCGGGGGCCCGTGCATTGCTGGAACAGGCCGTGCAGCTGGAGTTGTCCGGCATCCGGATCGAATCGCTGCTGCGCTCGGAGTTGCTGCGGCAGGCTCTGTACGAAATCGCCGACCTGGCCGGCAGCAGCCTGGAACTGCCGGTGATGCTGCGGCGGGTGCACGCCATCGTGGGCGAGCTGATGTATGCGGAGAATTTCTACATCGTCCTGTACGACGATCGCCGCCAGACCATGCGGTTCCTGTATTTCGTCGACCAGTTGGACCCCTACGTCAACGACCCGGACCAGGACATCCCGCTGACCGACGACGGTGTTTCGCTGACCGTGCACCTGTTGCGCACCGGTGAAACCCTGCGTGGGCCGTCGGCCGAGCTGCGGGAGTTGCACGGGATTCCGCGCAGCGAAGCCAGCGGCCCCGACAGCGCCGACTGGTTGGGCGTGCCGATGAGCCGCGACGAGCGGGTGGCCGGTGCGCTGGTGGTGCAGAACTACCGACAGGCCAACGTCTACACCGAGGATGACCGCATCCTGCTGGCCTACGTGGCCCAGCACGTGCTGACCGCGCTGGAGCGACGCGGTGCGCGCAAGCGGCTGGAGGTGCGGGTGGCCGAACGCACGGCCGAGCTGCAACGCGCCAACGAAGACCTGCAGGCGGAAGTGTTCGAGCGCAAGCGGGTGCAGGAGATCCAGCGCGCGCTGTTCCGCATCGCCGAGTTGTCGATGACCAGCGAAAGCCTTGGCCACTTCTATGCCGAGATCCACGATACCGTCAGCGAATTGTTGTACGCGCGCAATTTCTACATCGCGATGCTGTCGGAAGACTCCAGCATGCTGGAGTTCCCTTATTCGGTGGATGAGCGCGACATCGACCGCAAGCCGCGCAAGCCCGCCGGCGGGTTGACCGAATACGTGCTGCAGACCGGCAAGCCCTTGTTGGCCGATCGCGAGCGCATTGCCGCACTGCAGGCCGAAGGCAAGGTGCGCAGCTACGGCAGCATGGCGCACTGCTGGCTGGGCGTGCCGCTGCTGCGCGACGACAAGGTGGTGGGCGTGATCGCGGTGCAAAGCTATTCGCCCGATGTCCAGTTCAACGTGCGTGACCAGGACCTGCTGACCTTCGTTTCGTTCCACATCGGCAGCAGCCTCGCACGCAAGCAGGCGCAGGACCGGCTGGTGCAGGCGCATGCCAGCCTGGAGCAGCGCGTCAGCGAGCGCACCCGCGAGCTGGCCGAGGCCAATGCGGAGCTGGTCGAACAGATCGGCGAGCGCATGCGGGTGGAACGCAAGCTGATCCACCAGACGTTGCACGATACCCTCACCGGCCTGCCCAACCGGGTGCAGCTGCTGGAGCGGTTGGCGCGCGCCATCGCGACGGCGGAGCACGATCCGCATGCGTGCTTCGCGGTGCTGTTCATGGATCTGGACCGCTTCAAGCTGGTCAACGACAGCGTGGGCCATGCGGTGGGCGACGAACTGCTGGTGGAAGCCGGCCGCCGCATCGTCGGCAGCGTGCGCGGCGACGACCTGGTGGCGCGCCTGGGGGGTGACGAGTTCGCCATCCTCGCCGAAGGGCTGGATGGCCCGGGCATGGCCGAGGAACTGGGATGCCGGGTGCTGGCGGCATTGTCCTCGCCGGTGTGGGTGGCTGGCCGCGAGCTGTTCCCCAGCGCCAGCGTGGGCATTGCCATGTGGCACTCGCGCTACCGCAGTGGCGAGGAAATGCTGCGCGATGCGGATGCGGCGATGTATCGCGCCAAGGGCGACGGCCGTGATCGCTGCGCGATGTTCGACGAGGAAATGCACAAGGAGGCGATGCGCAGCCTCGACATGGAAATGGATCTGCGCCGGGCGATCCAGGCCGAACGGTTCGTGCCGTATTACCAGCCCATCGTGCGCATGGATACCGGCGAGCCGGTTGGCCAGGAAGCGTTGCTGCGCTGGCGCCATGAGCAGCACGGGCTGCTGGTGCCGGGCGAGTTCCTCGATGTCGGCGAGGAAAGCGGGTTGATCGAGCAGATCGACTGGCTGATGTACGCGCGGGTGATCGCCGACGTGGCCACCCACCCCGGCCTGGGGTACGTGGCGATGAATGTGTCGCCCCGCCATTTCCGTTCCCCCGACTTCGCCGGCCGGCTGTTGGCCTTGATGGAAGATGCCGGCGTGTCGCCCGCGCGGCTGCGGGTGGAAATCACCGAGGTGGCGTTGCTGGACGATGCGCCGCGGACGCTGGAAAGCCTGGCGTTGCTGCGCAGGCACGGGGTGCTGGCGCAGCTGGACGATTTCGGTACCGGCTATTCCGCGCTGTCGTACCTGCACCGCTTCCCGATCGCCAGCCTGAAGGTGGACCGCAGCTTCGTGGCGGGCCTCGATGGCGAGAACAGCGCGGAAAGCGTGGCGGTGATCCGTGCGATCGTGGCGCTGGCCACCAGCCTCGGCATCGAATTGATCGCCGAAGGCGTGGAAACCCGCCACCAGCGCGACCGGCTGGTGGAGCTGGGTTGCACCTACGCGCAAGGGTTCCTGTACAGCCCGCCGGTGCCGCTGCCTGCGGGTTGAGCCTGGCGCCTCACGGCGCGGTTGGCGTTTCCACCCGCAGCGCCAATGTGCCGTCGTGCAGGCGCGCGTGCAGGCGTTCACCGATGGCCACTTCGGTGATGGTGCGCACCACCTGGCCGTCGTCGTGCTGCAGGATGCTGTAGCCGCGCCCCACCGTCGCCAGCGGGCTGATGGCATGCAGCGAGCGCGCCAGCCCGCGCAGGTGCAGGGCGTCGCGCTGCAGGCGCTGGACGATCAGGGCCTGTGGACGCTGGGCCAGCAATTGCAGGCGTGCACGCAGTTGTTGCAGGCGGCCCTGGGGATGCCGGGCGCGCAGCACTGCATCGGCGTGGCGCAGGGTTGCTTTTTCGCGTTCCAGCACGCGGGTGATGGCGCTGCCCAGTCGCAGCCGTGCCTGTGCCGCGCGTTGTGCCAGCGCCGCCAGCCGTGCCTGCGGGCGCTGCGCGTGCAGACGCAGCAGGGCGCGGTCGGCGCGCTGCATCCGTTGGCGCAGGGCATTGGCATGCAGGGACGCCATCTGCCGCTGCAAGGCGGCCAGCCGCGCCGACAGCGCGGCGGTGTCGGGCACCAGCAGTTCGGCGGCGGCCGAGGGCGTGGGTGCGCGCAGGTCGGCGGCGAAGTCGCTCAGCGAGAAATCGGTTTCATGACCAATGGCCGACACCACCGGTGTGGTGCAGCCGGCGATCGCACGCGCCAGCGCCTCGTCGTTGAACGCCCACAGGTCTTCCAGCGAGCCGCCGCCGCGCGCCAGCAACAGCACGTCGTAGCGGCCACTGGCGTCGGCGCGCAGCAGGGTGGTGCGGATCTGCGCGGCCGCGCCTTCGCCTTGCACCGGCACCGGCAGCAGTTCGACCTCGAGCAAGGGGAAGCGCCGCCGCAGCACGCTGACGATGTCGCGGATCACCGCGCCGGAGGGCGAGGTGAGCACCGCGATCCGGCGCGGAAAGGGGGGCAGGGCGCGCTTGCGGACGGCATCGAACAGTCCTTCCGCCTGCAACCGCGCCTTCAGTTCTTCGAAGGCCCGTCGCAGCGCGCCTTCGCCGGCTTCCTCCATCGCATCCAACACCAGCTGGTAATCACCGCGCGCCTCGTACAGGGTCAACCGCCCGCGCGCCAGCACCTTCAGCCCCTCGCGCGGGATGAAGTTCAGCCACTGGCTCTTGGGCTTGAACAGCGCGCAGCGCACCTGCGCGCGGGCGTCCTTGAGGGTGAAATACAAATGGCCGGACGCCGGCCTGGTGACATTGCCCAGTTCGCCCTCCACCACCACATTGGGAAAGCTGCCTTCCAGCAGGTCGCGCGCCAGCGTGTTCAGCTGGCTGGGGGTGAGGGTGTGGGTGTTGGGTTGCATGGGGGCATCGTAGCGTCAATGCGCGGCCGCGCATCGGAGCTGGATGCGGAGCCTAAGCGGCGAACCGCAGGGGGCAGGCAGACCCCGGAAGCGAGTAGCCCGCTAAAATGCCCGCATGACCACACTCGCCCCAGACCGCTTCGGCCCGCTTGCCCGCCGTATCACTCGCCCCGTCCAGATCGGAGGCGTGCAGGTGGGTGGGGGCGCGCCGGTCGTCGTGCAGTCGATGACCAATACCGATACCGCCGACGTGGCGTCCACGGCCAAGCAGATCGGCGAGCTGTGGCGCGCCGGTTCCGAACTGGTGCGGGTGACGGTGAACACCGCCGAGGCCGCCGCCGCGGTCCCGCGGATCGTCGAACGGCTGGCGATGATGGGCGTGCACGTGCCGATCATCGGCGACTTCCACTACAACGGCCACACTTTGCTGGCGGGCGAGCCGGCCTGCGCCGAAGCGTTGGCGAAATACCGCATCAACCCCGGCAACGTCGGCTTCGGCAAGAAGAAGGACACCCAGTTCGCGCAGCTGATCGAGTTCGCCATCCGCTACGACAAGCCGGTGCGGATCGGCGCCAACTGGGGCTCGCTGGATCAGGCCTTGGCAGCGCGGCTGATGGACGAGAACGCCCAGCGCGCCGAGCCGTGGGATGCCGGCCGGGTGATGCGCGAGGCGCTGATCCTGTCGGCGCTGGAATCGGCGCAGCGCGCGGTGGAGCTGGGCCTGCCGGCGGAGAAAATCATCCTCAGCGCCAAGGTGTCCGGCGTGCAGGAACTGATCGCGGTGTACCGCGACCTGGCCCGGCGCAGCGACTTCGCCCTGCACCTGGGCCTGACCGAAGCCGGCATCGGCAGCAAGGGTATTGTTGCTTCCAGCGCGGCGCTGGGGGTGCTGCTGCAGGAAGGCATCGGCGACACCATCCGCATTTCGCTGACCCCGGAGCCGGGTGCCTCGCGCACGCAGGAAGTGATCGTCGCGCAGGAGCTGCTGCAGACCATGGGCCTGCGCGCGTTCACGCCGATGGTGACGGCGTGCCCCGGCTGCGGCCGCACCACCTCCGAGTTCTTTCAGGAGCTGGCCGGCGTGGTCCAGAACCACGTGCGCGCGAAGATGCCGGAGTGGAAGATCAGCCATCCGGGCGCGGAGAACATGACGCTGGCGGTGATGGGGTGCGTGGTCAACGGGCCGGGCGAATCGCGCCACGCCAACATCGGCATCAGCCTGCCGGGCACCGGCGAGGCGCCATCGGCGCCGGTGTTCGTGGACGGCGAGAAGACCGTCACCCTGCGCGGCGAACACATCGCGCAGGAGTTCATCGCGCTGATCGACGACTACGTGGACGGCCATTACCGGATGCGCCCACCCGGCTGACCCGGCATCGCGCCTTGCCGCGTTATCCTTGTCATGCCGAACGCGTTGGGGGGCGCCATGGGTGATAGGCGCATCAGTTTTCCGCTGTACCTGCACATCACCGTGCTGGCGGTTGGCCTGGCACTGGCCACCGCGGGGTTCCTGCGCGCGTTTGCCGAGCTGATCCCGGGGGTGTGGGAGCTGGTGCTGTTGATTCTTGCCGTGCTGGTGGTGGCACTGGTGATGGCGCGTCGGATCGCGGCACCGCTGGCGCAGTTGGAGGGCGAGGCGGAAGCGGTGCGCCGCTTCGATTTCAGCGATCACCCGGTGGTGCGCTCGCGGGTACGCGAGATTGCCGAGCTGGGCGCGGCTTTCGACCTGATGCGCGATGCGGTCCGGCGTTTCCTGCGCATCAACCGGCGGCTGGCGGTGGAAACGGATTTCGAGGCGCTGCGTCCCTGGCTGCTGGACAAGTTGGTGGACATCGCCGGCGCACGCGGCGGCGTGCTCTATCTCATCGATCCGGCCACGGATGCGCTGCGTGCCTGCGCGTTCGATGTCGAGGGCGGCAGGGCCACGCCCGCGCCGGATCTGCCGCCGCTGCATCCGGGCGCGCTGCCGGCATTGCTGGCAGCGGCGGCGGCCATCATGCAGCCCTTGAGCGGGCGTTTGCAGACCGGTGAATTGCGGACGCTCGGGCTGGACGCGGGGTTGTCGCGGCTGGAGGTCCTGGCATTGCCCGTGCGCGACCGCAGCGAGCAACTGCTGGGCATGCTGCTGCTGTTCAAGGACGATGTCATCGATGCCTCGGTGGTCGCGTTCATCGAGGCGGTGGCGGCCAGTGCGGCCACCTCGCTGGAAACGCAGGAACTGCTGCGCAGCCAGAAGGCGCTGGTGGAGGCCACCATCCACATGGTCGCCAACGCGATCGACGCCAAGAGCCCGTACACCGGCGGGCATTGCTCGCGCGTGCCCGAGCTCACCTTCATGCTGGCGCGCGCCGCCTGCGCCGCGCAGACGGGGCCGTTCGCCGGCTACACGCTCGACCGCGAACAGTGGGAGGCACTGCAGATCGCCGGCTGGCTGCACGATTGCGGCAAGGTGGTGACGCCGGAATATGTGGTGGACAAGGCCACCAAGCTGGAAACCCTGCACAACCGCATCCATGAAGTGCGCATGCGTTTCGAAGTGCTCAAGCGCGATGCCGAGGTGGCCTATTGGCAGGGCCGGGCCGCCGGCCTGGAAGAGCCGCCGCTGCGCGAGCGGCGGGATGCGCTGCTGCTTGCGCTGGACGAGGAATTCGCGTTCGTCGCGCGCTGCAACGTGGGTGGCGAATTCCTGTCGCGCGAGGATCGCGAGCGCCTGCACGTGATCGGCCAGCGGTGCTGGCAGCGCACGCTGGACGACCGCCTGGGCCTGTCCCGCGACGAGCTGGAGCGTTACCCGCAACCCGCCCCCGCGCTGCCGACACTGGAGCCGCTGCTGGCCGACCGCCCCGAGCATCGCATTCCGCGCCCCAGCAACGAGCACATGTCCGACAGCAACCGTTGGGGCTTCCGCATGCAGGTGCCGGAGCTGCTCTACAACCGCGGCGAGTTGCACAACCTGGCGGTGGCGCGCGGCACCTTGACCGAGGAAGAGCGTTACAAGATCAACCAGCACATCGTGCTCACCATCGAAATGCTGGGTGCGTTGCCGCTGCCGAAGTACCTGCGTTCGGTGCCGGAGATCGCCGGTGGCCATCACGAGAAACTCGATGGAACCGGCTATCCGCGGCGGCTGGATGCCAGCCAGTTGTGCATGGAAACCCGGATGATGGCGATCGCCGATATCTTCGAGGCCCTGACGGCCGCCGACCGGCCCTACAAAGCCGGCAAGACCCTGTCGGAAGCGTTGGCGATCATGGCCTCGATGCGCGCCAGCGCGCACATCGACGCCGGTCTGTTCGAACTGTTCCTGCGTGCCGGGGTGTACCGCGAATACGCCGAGCGCTTCCTGGCGCCGGAACAGATCGACGCGGTGCGGATCGAGGATTACCTGTAGCACCGGTGCCGGGGCTGCTCATTCGCCCGGTGGATTGGCCTCGTTGACCGCTTTCGACGCCGCCCGGCGGGCCAGCAGCGCCTCGCGGTGGGCGATGTAGAACGTGGACGCCAGGATGATGCCGGCCCCCAGCAGGGTGGCCGCGCCCACCGCTTCGCCGAACAGCAGCCAGCCGGCCAGGGTGACGATGGGCAATTGCGTGAAGCTGATCGGCGTCAGCGCCGAAACATCCCCCAGCTTCAGCGCGCGCGTCCACAGCAATTGCCCGGTGGTGCCCATCAGCCCGGTGGCCAGCAGCCAAAACCAGGTGCGGCCCTGCGGCCAGTGCCAGTCCAGCAGCGCCGGCAGCAGCGACATCGGCACCCACAGCGCATAGGTCCAGAACACGATCGTGTCGGCCTTGTCGATGGCGGAAAGCTGCTTGATCTGGATCGCCACCAGCGCACTCAGTACCGCCGCCGCCACCGCCACCAGCGTCTTCGCGCTGAACGCATGCGACCACGGCTGCACGATCACCAGCACGCCGATGAAACCGGCGGTGACCGCCAGCCAGCGACGGATGCGCACCTTCTCGCCCAGCATCAGGATGGCGGCGATGGTGACGAAGATCGGCGAGGAATAGGTCAGCGAGATCGCCTGCGCCAGCGGCAGGTGGGCGATCGCCCAGAACCCGCAGAACATGCTGGCGATGCCGATCGCGGTGCGCACCAGGTAGCGCGGCAATTGCCGGGTGCGCACGTTGGCGGCGAAGGCGTGCAGCGGTTGCGGCTGTCGCAGCGCCGGCGCAGCCAGCAGCGGCAGCAGGGCGAGGAAGCCGAACAGGTTGCGGAAGAACGCCACTTCCCAGGTCGGGACGGTCTTCGATGCCAGCCGGATGAAGATCGCCATCAACCCGAACCCGGCGGTGCTGCCCAGCATCAGCAGCGCTGCGCGCAGGTGCTGGCGATGCGGGTTATTGCTCACCACGTGGCGCCCACGATGCGCGGCTCCGGCTCGATCGCCACGCCGAAGCGCGCCTGCACGGCGTCGGCGATCCTGTGCGCCAGCCCCAGCAATTGTAGGCCGGTGGCGGCCCCGTGGTTGACCAGCACCAGTGCATGGCTGGCGGACACGCCGGCATCGCCGTCGCGATGGCCCTTGAAGCCGCATTGGTCGATCAGCCAGGCGGCAGAGAGCTTGCGCGAGCCGGCATCCGCGCCCCGGAACACCGGCAGGGCGGGGTGCGCGGCCAGCAGCGTCTCGGCCTGTGCGGCCGGCACGATCGGGTTCTTGAAGAAGCTGCCGGCATTGCCCACCAGCGTCGGGTCGGGCAGCTTGCGGCGGCGGATGCGCATCACCGCTTCGGCCACCTGCGACGCGCGTGGTGCGGCCGTCACGCCCATGGCATGCAATTCCTCGCCGATGCCGGCGTAGTCCAGGCGCGGCTGGAACCGGCGCGGCAGGGCGAATTCCACCTCCGTGACCACGTAGCGGTCGCCGTCGTGCTTGAACAGCGAATCGCGGTAGCCGAACGCGCAGGCCGCCGCGTCCAGCGTCACGAAGTTGCCGGCATGCCGGTCGAAGGCCTGCACCTGCCGCACATGCTCGCGCACCTCCACGCCGTAGGCACCGATGTTCTGGATGGGCGCGGCACCCACGGTGCCGGGGATCAGCGCCAGGTTTTCCAGCCCGGTCAAGCCATGCCCCAGCGTCCACAACACGAACTCGTGCCAGACCACGCCGGCATCGGCCCGCACGATGGCGGTGTGGTCGGTTTCATCCAGCAGGGTGATGCGGCGGGTCTGCAGCGCCAGCACCGCCCCCGGCGCGTCGCCGGCAAACAGCAGGTTGCTGCCGCCGCCCAGCAGCAACAGGTCGGCAGCACGCAGCATCGCGTAGCCGAACAATTCCGGCAGTGCCGCAGTGTCGGTCACTTCCACCAGCATCGGCGCGCGTGCGGGCACGCCGAACGTGTTGCGCGCATCCAGCCGCGCATGTTCGGTCAGACGATAGGCGCTGGACACGGGCTCAGGGATGGTCGGGCGGCAGGGTGCCGCGGCTGGGGGCTTCCTTGCGCCGGCGCAAGGCTTCCACGCATTCGCCAATCAGTGCCGGGCCGCGATAGACCAGCCCGGTATAGGTCTGCACCAGCGCTGCGCCCGCGGTCTGCTTGGTGGCGGCATCGGCGCCGTGCATGATGCCGCCCACGCCGATCAACGGGATGGCATCCGGCAAGCGGGTGCGCAGCATGCGCAGTACCGTGGTGGCCTGGCCCATCAAGGGTGCGCCCGACAACCCGCCGGCCTGCTCGGCATGCGGGGCGCCGGCCACGCCGTCGCGGGCGATGGTGGTGTTGGTGGCGATGACCCCGTCCACCTGCAAGTCGCCCAGTACCCGGGCGCAGGCGTCGATGTCGCTTTCCGACAGGTCGGGCGCCACCTTCACCAGCACCGGCACCCGCTTGCCGTGGACGCCGGCCAGCTTTTCCTGCTCGTCGCGCAGCGTGCCCACCAGCCTGCGCAGCGCCTGTTCTTCCTGCAATTCGCGCAGGCCGGCGGTGTTGGGCGAGGAAATATTGATCGCCACGTAATCGGCCAGCGCATAGACCCTGCGCAGGCACAGCAGGTAGTCGAACTCGGCGCGGTCGTTCGGGGTGTCCTTGTTCTTGCCGATGTTGATGCCCAGCAAGCCGGTCTTGCGCTTGGCACGCTCGACATTGCGCACCAGCACGTCCACGCCTTCGTTGTTGAAGCCCATGCGGTTGATCACCGCTGCGTGTTCCGGCAGGCGGAACATGCGCGGCCGGGGGTTGCCCGGTTGCGGCAGCGGCGTCACCGTGCCCACTTCCACGAAGCCGAAGCCCAGCCCCAGCAATGCGTCGATGTGCGCGCCGTTCTTGTCCATCCCGGCGGCCAGGCCCACCGGATTGGGGAAGGTCAGGCCGAAGGCCTTGGTGGGCAGCGGCTTCGGCCGGTTCGCCAGCAGCGGGTTCAGGCCGCAACGGTAGGCGGCTTCCAGCGACAGCAAACCGATGCCGTGCGCACGCTCGGCATCGACGCCAAACAGGAATGGGCGTGCCAGCGAGTACAAGTGCTCAGTGCCCCATGCCGGCAACGGCCAGCAGTGCCGCCAGCCCGCCGAAGAACAGGACCACCCCGATCACCACCAGGGCCGAGACGCCGATCACCAGGTAGCCCAGCACCAGCCCGGCCACGGCCAGCCCGTCGCCTTCCTGGGTGTCGGGCGATCGGCGGATCTCGCTGCGGGCCATGTGCCCGCAGATGATCGCCACCAGGCTGCCGAGGAAGGGCAGCAAGGTCCAGCCCAGGATGCCGCAGACAAGACTGACCACGGCAAGCGAGTTGGTTTGGCGCGCAGCTGCGTTCATTGCCGTCCTTACAGGTCGAATTTGATGCCCTGTGCCAGCGGCAGCGCATCAGAATAATTGATTGTATTGGTCTGGCGGCGCATGTAGGCCTTCCACGCATCGCTGCCGGACTCGCGGCCGCCGCCGGTTTCCTTCTCGCCGCCGAACGCGCCGCCGATCTCGGCGCCGCTGGTGCCGATGTTGACGTTGGCGATTCCGCAGTCGCTGCCGGCCGCCGACAGGAACGCCTCGGCGCGCTTGAGATTGGTGGTGAAGATCGACGAGCTCAGGCCCTGCGGCACTGCGTTCTGCATTTCGATCGCTTCGTCGAGGTCCTTGTACTTCATCACGTACAGGATCGGCGCGAAGGTCTCGTGCTGGACGATCTCGGCGTCGTTGCTCAGGCCGGTGACGATGGTGGGCAGCACGAAGTTGCCGGGGCGGTCGATCGCCGCGCCGCCGGTTTCCACGGTGCCGCCGGAGGCCTTGGCCTTGGCGACGGCGTCGAGGTAGGCGTCCACCGCGTCCTTGCTGTTGAGCGGGCCCATCAGGTTGGCCGGGTCGGTGGGGTCGCCGATCTTGCCTTCCACCTGCTTGTAGGCGGTGATGAGCTTGGCCAGCACGTCGTCGTACACGGCTTCGTGCACGATCAGGCGACGGGTGGTGGTGCAGCGCTGGCCGGCGGTGCCGACCGCACCGAACACGATGCCGGGGATCGCCAGTTTCAGGTCGGCGGTTTCATCGAGGATGATCGCGTTGTTGCCACCCAGCTCCAGCAGGCTGCGGCCCATCCGGCGCGCGACACGCTCGCCGACCATGCGGCCGACGCGGGTGCTGCCGGTGAAACTGATCAGCGGGATGCGCTTGTCGTCCACGAACTGCTGCGCCAGCTCGCTGCCGGCGTCGTTGAACAGGAAGAAGATGTCCGGGAAGCCGCCGGCGCGCAGTGCTTCGTTGCAGATCTTCATCGACGCAATCGCCGACAGCGGGGTCTTGGGCGAGGGCTTCCACAGCGTGATGTCACCGCAGATCGCCGCGATGAAGCTGTTCCAGGCCCACACCGCCACCGGGAAGTTGAATGCCGAGATCACGCCGACCAGGCCGATCGGGTGCCACTGCTCGTACATGCGGTGGCCCGGGCGCTCGGAGTGCATCGTCAGGCCGTACAGCTGGCGCGACAGGCCCACGGCGAACTCGCCGATGTCGATCATTTCCTGCACTTCGCCGTCGCCTTCCGGCTTCGACTTGCCCATTTCCAGCGCCACCAGCGAACCCAGCGCGTCCTTGTGGGTGCGCAGCGCGTCGGCGCACAGGCGGATCGCCTCGCCACGGCGCGGTGCCGGGGTGGTGCGCCACACCTTGTAGGCGGCCTGCGCGCGCTCGACGATCAGCTCGTAATCCGCCTGCGACGAGGCGTGCACACGGCCCAGTACCTCGCCGGTGGTCGGGTTGACCGGTTCGATCACGCCGGCATCGGTGGTCTTCGACCATTCGCCGTTGCCGAGATAGGTACCGGATTCGACGGCGGCGAGGCCGAGCGCAGTGAGGACGGGATGGGACATGGTGGATCTCCGATGAGTTGTACTGGCGTAGAGCAGGTCAAGTTCAAACAAGACGCACAAGGCCGGCGCATGCCTACCCTGAAAGCCGTTGCCTGCCTGCTTCCGGAATGCGAACGGGCGAGCTGGCGACCCCGGCCCGATTCGAACGGGCGACCTTCCCCTTAGGAGGGGGACGCTCTATCCAGCTGAGCTACGGGGCCATGACCCGCCATTATCCCATGCATGGCGAATTTCGCCAGTCCGTCGGCATGGCATGTTGATTCGCCCAAAGTTGTTGTGCGGAATGCCCGAGAGGCTCAGGCATTCCGCAAGTGCTGCTTCAGCAGCGCTGCATCGTTGGCCAGCGCTTGCGCGTGGCTTTCCCGTTGCAGCATCGCCGCCAGTGCCGGTGGCGGGACGATGGCCTCGCCCAGCAGCGGTTCGACCACTTCCGGGAACTTGGCCGGGTGGGCGGTGGCCACGGCGGCCCAGTCGCCCTGCGCGCCGCCCGCGCGCAGGCGGTCCAGCACCTCGGCGGCGCACGCCGTGTGCGGGCAGAGGACGTGGCCGCGCTCGTGGCGGACGCGGACGATGGCGGCGCGGATCTGCGCATTGCTGACCGCTTCGGCGCGCAGGGCGGCGCGCAGTTCCGCGTTGTCGGGATACAGGGATTGCAGGCGCTCGAAGTTGCTGGGCGCGCCCACATCCATCGCGTTGGCCAGCGTGGCGATGCTGGGCCGCGGCGCGTAGTCGCCGCCGGCGAAGAAATCCGGCAGCACGGTATTGGCATTGCTGGCCAGTACCACCTCGCCGATGGGCAGGCCCATGCGCTTGGCCAGCAGGCAGGCCAGCGCATTGCCGAGGTTGCCGGTGGGCACCACGAAGTTCAGCGTGCGACCGGTGCTGCGCCAGTGCTGCAGGGCGGCGTGCGCGTAATAGGCCGCCTGCGGCAGCAGCCGGCCCAGGCTGATGCTGTTGGCCGAGCCCAGCGGCACCTCGGCGCGGTAGGCGGTATCGGCGAGCAGGGTCTTGGCGAGGCGCTGGCAGTCGTCGAAGCTGCCGTCCACCCGCAGCGCGCGGATGTTGTCGCCAAAGCAGCCCAGCTGGTGCGCCTGCCGCGGGGAGACGCGGCCATCGGGATAGAGGATGGCGACGCGGAAGCCGGGCCGGCCGTCGAAGGCGGCGGCCACCGCTGCGCCGGTGTCGCCGGAGGTGGCGACCACAATGGTCAAGGGTTTGTCGTCGCGCGGCAGCGCCGCCAGGCAACCGGCCAGGAAGGCCGCGCCGTAGTCCTTGAACGCGGCGGTGGGCCCGTGGAACAGCTCCAGCAGGAAGTCGCCGCGCTTGCCGAAATCCACCAGCGGCGGCGCGATGGCGAACGCGTCGGTGCAGATGCTGGGCAGGGCGGATTCCAGCGCGCCGCCGGCGAAGAACGGGGCGAGGAAGCGGGTGGCGACGTCGGCCAGCGTGTCCGCGCCTTCGAACTGCGCGGCGGTGAACGACGGCCATGTTGCGGGCATGTACAGGCCGCCATCCGGCGCGAGGCCGGCGGCGATGGCATCCGCGATCGAAACAAGCGGCGCGCGGCCGCGTGTGCTGTAGGCGTTCATGCCAGCACCTCGGCGGCGGGGCCGGCCACCGGCGTGAGGTGCAGGTCGCTGTCGATGCCGGCGGCGGCGAATGCAGCCGTCATCGCGCCGCCCGCGCGCCGTGCGGTGGCTTCATCCTCGCACCAGGCGAACACGCTGGGCCCCGCGCCGGAAATGCTGGCGCCCATGGCATCGGCTTCCAGTGCGGCCTGCTTCACTGCCGCGAAACCCGCGATCAGCGGCGCGCGGCGTGGCTCCACCAGCACGTCCGACAGGCCGGCCCGCACCAGCGACGCGTCGCCGCGTTCGCAGCCCAGCAGCACCTGCGCCAGGTTCGCGCTTTGCGCGACGAACTCCCTCAGCGCATAGGCCCCGGCCAGCGCTTCGCGCGCGCGGCGGGTTTCCAGCACCGCGTGCGGATGCACCACCGCCGCGTACCAGCTGGCCGGCACGTCGACCTTGGTCAGTCGCTCCGCGGTGGCCAGCACCAGCCCGCCCAGCAGCATCGGCCCGACGTTGTCGCCGTGGCGGCCGCCGCTGGCCACGGCTTCGCCGGCCAGCGCATGCGGATACAGGGCGTGCGGCGGCAGCGGCACCTCCAGCAGCGCGTTCGCCGCCACCAGCGCGGCCACGCAGGACGCGGCCGAGCCACCCAGCCCGGAGCCCAGCGGGATGCCCTTGTCGATCTCGATCTCGAAGCCGAACGGCAGCGCCAGCGCCTCGCGCAGGGCGATCAGCGCCATTCCGGCCGTGTTGCGCGCGGCCTCCTGCGGCAGGTCGGTGACGGCGCCGCGGATGGCACTGATCCGC
Source organism: Thermomonas sp. (assembly GCF_041905325.1). GTDB lineage: Bacteria > Pseudomonadota > Gammaproteobacteria > Xanthomonadales > Xanthomonadaceae > Thermomonas. Next base: position 46,761 of record NZ_JAYRLK010000002.1, read on the forward strand.
ACCATCGGCACCTCGATGCGGCGCACGGTGGCGACATCGCCGATGCCGGCGATGCCGTGGCCGAGTACGTCGAAGCCGACGCCGACATTGCCGACCGAACCGGGTGCGAACGCCCGCGCCTCGTATCGCACGGCGCTCACAGCCTGGCTCCCAGCGCTGCGGCCAGCCGCAGCAGGTCGGAGAACACGCCGGCGGCGGTGACGTCCGGCCCGGCACCGGGGCCTTGCACGACCAAGGGGTTGTCGCAGTAGCGGCGGGTGGTGAACGACACGCAGTTGTCCGTCAGTCGCAGATGGGCGAAAGCATGGTCGGCGGGAAGTTCGCGCAGTGCAACGGACGCCTTGCCATCACGTTCCAACCGGGCGACATAACGCAGCACGTGGCCCTTGGCTCGCGCGGCCTCCAGCCGGGCCCGCATCGGTGCGTCCAGCGTTTCCAGCCCGGCCATGAAGGCGTCGCGGTCGGCGTCGCGCAGGGCGTCGGGGACGAGGCTTTCCACCTGCACGTCGGCCAGCGACAGCGGCATGCCGGATTCGCGGGCGAGGATCACCAGCTTGCGCGCCACGTCGGTGCCGGAGAGGTCGTCGCGCGGGTCGGGTTCGGTGTAGCCCAGCGCATGCGCCTCGCGCACCAGCGTGGAGAAGGGCTTGCTGCCGTCGAACATGTTGAACAGCCAGGCCAGCGTGCCGGAGAAGATGCCCTCGATGGCCAGCAGTTCGTCGCCGGTGTCCAGCAGGTCGCGCAGGGTGGAGATCACCGGCAACCCGGCGCCCACCGTGGCCTCGTAGCGGAAGCGCGCGCCGCTTTTCGCCTGCGCCGCACGGATCGCTCCATAGCGTTCCAGCGGCCCGGCACCGGCCTGCTTGTTCGGGGTGATGACGTGGATGCCGGCCGCCAGCCAGTCCGGGTAGCGCTGCGCGACGGTGTCGCTGGCGCTGCAGTCGATGATCACGGCGTGCGGCAGGTGTGCGTCCAGCAGGTGCGCTGCAAGGCTGTCGAGGCCGTCCGCGGACGGTGCGGCCTGCATGCGCGCGCGCCAGTCGGCGTCTGCGCCGTGTTCGCACAGCCACAGCGAGTTGCGGCTGGCCAGTGCGCGCAGGCGCAGGTCGATGTTGTGCCGTTCGCGCAGCCGCGGCAGCGCCGCCTGCAGCTGGTCGAGCAGGGCGCTGCCGACCTTGCCGGGGCCGATCACCGCAAGCGCGATCGTCTGCGGCGACAGCCAGAACGCGGCGTGCACCGCGCGCAGCGCGCGCGCGGCATCGGCGGAGTCGATCGCCACCGAGATGTTGCGCTCGGAGGCGCCCTGCGCGATCGCGCGGATGTTGACCCGGGCGCGCGCCAGCGCATCGAACATGCGCGCCGCCACGCCCGGCGTGCCGGCCATGCCGTCGCCCACCGCGGCGAGCACGCTGACGCCGGCCAGCATCGTCACGCCCTGCACCTGTGCCCCGGCCAGTTCGCGGGCGAACGCCTCGCGCAGCGCGTCGCGCGCGGCTGCCGCTTCGCGCTGGTGGACGACGCAGCAGATCGAATGCTCGGAGCTGCCCTGCGAGATCATCACCACCGAGATGTGCGCGGCATGCAGCGCCGCGAATACGCGCTCGGCGGTGCCGGGCACGCCGATCAGGCCCGCGCCTTCCAGGCACACCAGCGCCAGGTCGCCGCCCAGCGTGAGTCCCTTCACCGGGCCGGCGGCGCTGCGGTCGCCATCGGCGTCGATGCGGGTGCCGGGGAAATCGGGGCGGAAGGTGTTGCGCATCAGGATCGGCAGGCCGCGCGCGATGGCCGGCGTCATCGTCTGCGGGTGGATCACCTTGGCCCCGAAATAGGCCAGCTCGCAGGCCTCGCGATAGCTCATCGCCGCCAGCGGCACCGCCTCCGGCACCAGCCGCGGATCGGCCGACAGCACGCCATCGACATCGCTCCAGATGTGCAGCTCGTCGGCCTCGAACAGGCTGGCGAAGATCGCCGCGGAGTAGTCGCTGCCGTTGCGGCCCAGCGTGGTGGGCAGGCCGTGTTCGTCGCGGGCGACATAGCCGGTGATATTGACCCGCGCCTGCGGGTGGCGTGCGCGCCAGTCGGCCAGCAGCGCCGCGCTGGCATCCCAGTCGACCACCGCGCCGAGGTCGGTGTGGCGCACCACCAGTACCTCGCGCGCATCCAGCAGGGCATAGTCCGCGCCGCGCTCGCACAGATGGGCGTGCAGCAGGTGGGTGGACAGCACTTCGCCCATGCCGTGGATGCGCTCCAGCGCAGTGCGGCCCGGCTGGCGCAGCAACGAGGTGGCCTGCAGCAGCTCGGCCAGCTCGCCGCAGAGCGCGTCGATCCGCGCCAGCGCCGCATCGGGATGCGTCAGGAGTTCACGCGCGGTGTCGCGATGGCGTTGGCGCAGGGCGGCCAGCCCCTCCTGCCAGTCACCGCCGCCGGTGGCGGCTTCACCCAGTGCCACCAGCGCGTTGGTGGTCCCGTGCATCGCCGAGGTGACGGCGATCTGTCGCGCAGCGCCATCGGCCAGCAGCAGGCCGGCGACATGGCGGATACGCCCGGCGTCGGCCAGCGAACTGCCGCCGAACTTGTGCGCGCGGCAAACGGGTTTTGGCGGTGCAGGTTGCGACGAATCCATGGAGCCTCCGGTGGAAGCCCCGCGTCGCATCGAGTCGGGATTCGCGCCCCGCCTCTTCGCTGCGGGGGCCGTTGTCTGGGATGGTTTATCCAGGCATGACCGACCGCACCGGCGTGGTACCGGTGGTAATGGTCGTGGTGGTGGTCATGCGGCGGGACATGGGTCGACTCTGCTGCACTGCAGCGAGGGCTGTCAAGCGGTGGTTTCGGATGGAACCGCTTGTTCCGGCTCGCCGCAGCGCGCCGCCACCACCGCCGTCGCGGTCATGTCGCCTGTCACATTTCCCACGGTGGCCAGCACGTCCGGGATGGCGTCCACCGCCATCAGCACGGGCAGCGGAGCGATCGGCAGGCCCATCGCCGAGGTGATCGGCAGGTTGGTGGCAAGGAAGATCGCCTGCCCCGGCAGGCCCACCGAGCCCATGCTGACCAGCACCGACAGCGCCACGCCGGTGGCGAGCTGCGCCGGGGTGAGCGTGACGCCCAGCGCCCAGGCGATGAAGCAGGCGGTGGCGAGGTACTGGATCGGCGAGGTGATGCGGAACAGCGACACCGCCATCGGCAGCACCAGCCCGGACACCCGGGCAGGGATGCCCAGCCGGCTCGAAGCGCTGTCCAGCATTGCCGGCAGCGTGGCCAGCGACGACTGCGTGCTGGCCGCCACCGCCTGCACCGGCACCAGCCCGCCCATGAAGTGGCCGAACCGGTGCTTGCCCACGGTCACCGCTACCGCGATCAGCAGCACCACCGCCAGCACGTACAGCGCGCATTCCAGCAGGATGTAGATGCCCAGCGCCTGCAGCATGCCCAGGCCCGCGCGCGCGGTCAGCGCCAGCACCAGCGCGAAGATGCCGACCGGCGCGGCCCAGAGCACCCAGTGCACGATCACGATCATGGCGTCGCTGATCGCCTTCAGCAGGCCGACCACCTGCGCGCGCGGCTCCGGCGCGAGGCGCGTGAGCGCGAAGCCGAAGAACAGCGCGAAGGTCACCAGCGGCAGCATCGCCGAGGCGGCGGCGGCGGCGAAGGCATTGCTGGGGACGAGTGCGACGAGGGCCTCGGCCCAGCCGCCGGCGGGGGGTGCGATGTCCTGCGCATGGCCACGCAGCGCGGCGGCCACGGCCGGATCGGGCTGCAGCATCGACAGCGCCAGCGGCGCCAGCACGGCGGCCATCGCGGCGGCGGCGGCCAGCAGCACCACGAAGCTCACGATGGCCTGCCGCGCGACCCGTCCGGAATGGGCGGCGTCGCTGGCCTGGTTGATGCCCACCACCACCAGCGCGAACACCAACGGCACCACGGTCATCTGCAGGGCGTTCAGCCAGAGCTTGCCGAACGGCTCGACGACGGCGGCGAGCCGCAACCCGGTATCCGGCGCCAGCCATGCCAGCAGGATGCCGAGGACGATACCGGCGACGAGGCCGGTCAGCACGCGTGCGGTCTGACTCACGGGTTGCCCTCCGGGGCGGTGATGTCCGGCAGCTTCCAGTCGTGCTTCAGCGCCGCGTACTCGGCCTTCGGCAGCAGCACGAACACCGGCTTGCGGCGCCCGTCCAGCCAGGCCAGCAGCGCGTCCATGCTGGCGGGCGCCATCGCGGTGCAGCCGGCGGTGGTGGTCTGCGGGTCTTGCCACAGGTGGGCGAAGATGCAACTGCCACCCTCGCGTGCCGCGCCGCCTTGGTTGTGTTCGATCACGAAGCCTTCGCGATAGCGCTGGTCGCCGTCGGCGTGGAGGTCGCGGCGCATCGGCTCGCTGGATTGGTCGAGGTAGGGCGCCTTGACCGTGCTGCGGTCGATGATCCTGTTGTAGTAGTTCGAGGCCGGCACGTCGATGCACCAGTCATTGGCGGTCATCGCCTGGTAGCGCAGGCCGGTATTTGCGCGGTCGGCGTAGCCGAACGCGGTGCCGATGGCGAACACGCCGGCCGGCGCCTTGCCGTCGCCCTCGCGCTTGACCGGGCCGTCGCCACGCTGCGGATTCAGGCCCAGGCCCCAGCCGCTGCCGCCGCGGCCCAGCGTCACCGGCATCGCCTCGCCGACCTGCTTCCAGCCGTTGCCGTCACCGTTGCGTTCGAAGCGGCGCAGCTCGCCATCGGTGGCGTCCCAGCCGGTGGAGGTGACCAGCACCAATTGCCGCGCGCTGGCCCAATGGCGGGCATCGTCGTGGGCGGCGGGGGTGTGGGCGCAGGCGGCAAGCAGGAGCGGCAGCAGGCATGCAACGGATCGAAACGGGCGCATCGGCATCAAGACGGGCGGCGGGTGTTGCAAGCATGCCGCAGCATGGCCGCGCGGTCATCTGCTTTCAGGCCACCAGGTCGAGTTGTTGCAGCCCGGCCTTCTCGATCACCATCGGATTACCCGACGTCATCTGCTTTCAGGCCACCAGGTCGAGTTGTTGCAGGGTGCCGGCGGCGCCACTTTCGCGCAGGTACAGGCCGGTGGCGCGGATTTGCCCTTGCAGCACGTTGTGGCTGTCCTTCACTGCGAAGGGGGTGTCGGCCTTGCCGAGATACAGCGCGCCCACGCCGGCTTGCAGCAGCCCCAGCAAGTGGTTGTTGCCGGCGTCATCCCGCGTCCAGACACGCAAGGTCTGGAAAGCCGTGTCTTTTTCGTCGATCCAGCCGTTGCCGTCATCGTCGTATTGTGCAAGGTCGGCGAAACCGTTGCCGCTTTTCGCGCCGAACAGTTCGCTGCCGTCGTTGATCTTGCCGTCGCCGTTGCGATCCATGGCCAGCAGTCCGCTGCCGGAGCTGACAAAGCGCATGTCGTCGGCCTTGCCGTCGGCATCGAGGTCGAACTTGAACGTGGTTTGCGACAGCTGCGCGGCGTTGCCGGTGAAGTTGATCACCAGCGGATCTTTCAGGGCATCGCCGGCACGCACCGACAGGCTGGTGTGACTGGCGTAGCTGCGGGCCATGTTCAACTCGAGGGTCAGGGCGATCTCCTTGCCGTCGGCGGTGTGCACGATGCCCTGGGCGGTGAATTGCGTGGTTTCGCTTTCCTGGTGGATCTCTTCGTACTGGTAGTTCAGCCCCCAGCCCACGCGATCGTTGCCGCCGGCGGCGCCCGATTGCGCGGCCTGCTGTTGTTGCGCGGCGGCGGCCAGTTCCGATGGCGGTTCGGCATCGGCCTTGATCTGGCTGGCATCGAATACCTGCACGGCGCGACCGGTGAGCTGTTCGATCAGCAGCCGCAGGAACGCCATCTTCAGGTCGCCGGGGTCGTCCACGGTGGCGTCGGTGGCGGCGGCCTCGTCGGCGGCCGTGGCCGGGGCGGGGGCCGCCGGCGCGCTGGCCAGCGGTGGCAGGCTGGGGCGCGGCGCGTGTGTTTGCAGGCTGACCTGCGCGTTGCCGGCCCCCATCCGCAACTGCTCGCGGGTGGACGCATGCTGGATCTGCTGGCGGCCGTCCGGGCCGTCCTTCCACGCGGTCAGGGATTCCTGCGTGCGCTGGTAGTCCAGGTAGGCGTGGCTGCCGGTCAATTGCAGGTTGGAACCGGTGACGATCATGGCGAGTGTGGAAACCGGGGGAGGCTCATCTTCGTTAGCGTCCACCGGCGCGCGATCTTGAGCCCGGAGGGGCATCCGTCTCGGCATTTGCGACGGACGGCGGCTACAGTGTCCGTACCGTCCGATGTGCGTACCCATGGCCAAGCCCGCTTCCAAATCCAGAACCGCGTATGTGTGCTCCGATTGCGGGGCCGATCACCCCAAGTGGCAAGGCCAGTGCGAGGCCTGCGGGGCATGGAACACGCTGGCGGAGATCGCGCTGGAAACGGCGGCGCAGGCCAAGTCGCCGGCCTCGCGGCGCAGCGGATGGGCCGGCAAGGTGGACGCGCCGAAGATCACTGCGCTGGCTGATGTGCGCACCGACGAACAGGCGCGTGCTTCCACCGGCATCGGCGAGTTCGACCGCGTGCTGGGTGGCGGGCTGGCGGAAGGTGCGGTGGTGCTGGTGGGCGGCGATCCGGGCATCGGCAAGTCCACGTTGCTGTTGCAGACGCTGGCGAAAATGGCCGGCACGTTGCCGGGGCTGTACGTCACCGGCGAGGAATCGCTGGCGCAGGTGGCCGGCCGCGCGCAGCGCCTGGGCCTGCCGCTGCAGGGCTTGCACGGGCTGGCGGAAACCTGCGTGGAGCGCATCCTCGAACACGCCATCGCCGCCAAGCCACGCCTGCTGATCGCCGACTCCATCCAGACCCTGTGGACGGACAGCCTGACGGCCGCGCCCGGCTCGGTGAGCCAGGTGCGCGAAGCGGCCGCGCGGCTGGTGCGCTATGCCAAGGAAACCGGTACCGCCGTGTTCCTGGTCGGCCACGTGACCAAGGAGGGCGGCATCGCCGGCCCGCGCGTGCTGGAGCACATGGTCGATGCGGTGCTGTATTTCGAAGGCGATTCCGGCAGCCGCTTCCGCGTGCTGCGCGCGTTCAAGAACCGCTTCGGCGCGGTGAATGAGCTGGGCGTGTTCGCGATGTCCGACGGCGGCCTGCGCGAGGTGGCCAACCCGTCCGCGATCTTCCTGTCGGGCAGCGGCCGGCCGCAGCCGGGCAGCTGCGTGATGGTGACCCGCGAAGGCACCCGCCCGCTGCTGGTGGAAGTGCAGGCGCTGGTGGACGCCTCGCCGCTGTCCAACCCGCGGCGCGTGGTGGTCGGGCTGGAGGGCAACCGGCTGGCGATGCTGCTGGCGGTGCTGCACCGCCACGGCGGGGTGATGGTGGGCGACCAGGACGTGTTCGTGAACGTGGTCGGCGGCATCCGCGTGCAAGAAACCGCCGCCGATCTGCCGGTGCTGCTGGCAGTGCTCTCCTCACTGCGCAGCACGCCGTTGCCAGACAAGACCGTGGCCTTTGGTGAAGTGGGCCTGAGCGGCGAGCTGCGCCCGGTGCCCAATGGTGAAGAACGCCTGAAAGAAGCCGCCACCCACGGCTTCAAACGCGCCATCGTGCCCAAGGCCAATGCGCCGAAATCCGGCAGCTACAAAGGCATGGAGGTCATCGGCGTGGAACGCTTGGCCGACGCGCTGGAACAGGCCTGATCGCTTCGCGTCAGTGGCCGCCGCCGGCGGGGGCCCCGGTTTTTGCGGCAAACGGGGGCCTGGCGACCCACACGAATACGATCACGCCGAGGAAGATGATCCCGAGCAGATGGAATATTTCGTTGAAGCCGATTTGCAGCGCCTGTTGCGAAATCATCTGGTCCAGCACGAAGGCCCCCCGCTGCAAGTCACCGCCGCCATAGCGGGCGACGGTTTCCAGCATCGTGGGATCGGCGGTGCTGATGTGTTCGGTCAGTTGGGCATGGTGCACGGTGGTGCGCTGTGACCACGCATACGTGGTCAGCGACGCGGCGAAGCTGCCGCCCAGCGTGCGTGCGAACGTCATCAAGCCGGAGCCCGCCGAGATCTCGTGCGGCTCCAGATCGGACAGCAGGATTTGCAGCACCGGCATGAAGAACAGCGCGACCCCGAGGCCTTGCATCAGCTGCACCATGGCCACATGCGCGAAATCCACGTCCAGGTTGAAGTGCGAGCGGGTGAAGCTGGTGGCGGCCATGACGATGAACGCCGCCGTGGCCAGCATGCGCAAATCGAACCTGTTGGCGTACTTGCCGATCAGCGGCGCCAGGATGACCGGCAGGAATCCGATCGGCGCGCTGGCAAAACCGGCCCAGATGGCGGTATAGCCAAGATTGCGCTGCAGCCACAGCGGGACGAGGATGCCGACGCTGAAAAAAGCGCCGTAGGCGAACACCATCGCAATGGTGCCGGCGGCGAAATTGCGATGGCGGAACAGGCGCAGGTTGACGATCGGGTCCTTGTCGGTCAGCTCCCAGATCACGAACACCGCCAGCGCAATCACCGACACGATGGCCAGCGCCACGATGGTGGGGGACGCGAACCAGTCTTCGTCATTGCCCAGGTCCAGCAGGATCTGCAGCGCACCCACGCCCAACACCAGCGTGGCCAGGCCGATGTAATCCATCTTCGGCTTTTCCAGCTTCTCGGGGCGGCCCTTGAGCTGGGACCCCACCACCACGCTTGCAAAAATGCCGATCGGGATGTTGATGAAGAAAATCCATTCCCAGCTGTAGTTGTCGGTGACCCAGCCGCCCAGGATCGGGCCGGCGATGGGGGCCACCACGGTCACCATCGCCAGCAAGGCAATGGCTTGGCCGCGTTTGGCGGGCGGATAGATCGACAGCAGCAATGCCTGCGTCACCGGATACATCGGCCCGGCCACAAACCCCTGCAAGGCGCGTGCGGCCACCAGCAGGCCCATGCTGTGCGCCAGGCCGCACAGGAACGACGCGATCACGAACGCCAGCGTGGAGATCATGAACAGCTTGCGCTCGCCGAAGCGGCGCGCCAGCCAGCCGGTCAGCGGCAACGCAATCGCGGTGCTGACCGCAAACGAGGTGATGACCCACGTGGCCTGATTGGCGCTGCCGCCAAGATTGCCGGAAATCGCGGGCAACGAGACATTGGCGATGGTGGTGTCCAGCACCTGCATGAAGCTGGCCAGCGCCAGCCCCAGGGTGGTCAGGGCGACGTTGGGCGGTCGGAAATCCGCCAGGCGGGTGGTGGCCTCGCGCCCGGGCGGCAGGCCCGCCGCCTCTTCCTGCTCTGCAAGCGTGCTCATGGGGCCGCCGCGATCAGCGCTTGCTGCCCGGCAGGTTGCCGGCGATGAGCGCCTCGATCATCGCGTCGGCGTCATGCAGCTGTTTGGCATAGGCGTCGGTGGCCAGCACCGGCCGGGTGGGCGCGGTGGCCGGCAACACCGGCAGCGACTGGTCGCGCACGCCGACATCCACCGCCATGCTCATGCCCAGCCGCAGCGGGTGCGCCTGCAACTGCTTGGGGTCCAGGGTGATGCGCACCGGCACGCGCTGCACGATCTTGATCCAGTTGCCGCTGGCATTCTGCGCCGGCAACAGGGCGAACGCGCTGCCGGTGCCCAGGCCGAGGCTGGCCACCTTGCCATCGAATTCGATCGCATCGCCGTACATGTCGGCGGTCAGTTTCACCGGTTGGCCCAGGCGCAGGTTGCGCAGCTGGGTTTCCTTGAAGTTGGCGTCCACCCACACTTGCTGCAAGGGGATGATGGCCATCAGCGGGGCGCCCGGCTGCACGCGCTGGCCCAGTTGCACGCTGCGCTTGGCCACGAAGCCATCCACCGGCGCCACGATGGCCGTGCGCTGCGCATTGAGATAGGCCTGCCGCAATTGCGCGGCCGCTGCCTGCACCTGCGGCTGGCTGGCGACAGTGGTGGCATCCACCAGTGCGTGGGTACGTGCCAGCTGTCCGCGCGAACCGGCCAGCGCCGCTTCCATCACCTGCAGTTGGGCCTGCGCATGCGCCAGTTCCTCGGCCGATACCGCGCCGCTGGCCACCAGCCCGCTGCGCCGTGCCACGTCGGCACGCGCCTGCGCCAGCGCCACTTCGCGCGCGGCAATGTCGGCCTGCGCCGAATCCACGCTGCTGTACAGCCCGCGCACCTGGCGCACGGTGGCGGCCAGGTTGGCTTGCGCCTGTTCCAGTGCCACCTTGGCGTCGTTGGGGTCCAGTTGCACCAGCACTTGCCCGGCGTGCACCTTCATCCCGTCATCGGCACTGATCGCCACCACCGTGCCCAGGGTTTGCGGGGTGATGCTGACCACGTTGCCCTGCACATAGGCATCGTCGGTGTCCTGGTGCCAGCGCGCCACCAGCAGGTAGTACGCGATCCAGGCCAGGCCGGCCACGACGGCGATCGTCAGCACGGTCAGCAAGGCGCGTCGGCGCTTGCCGTTGGCCGGGGGTGCGCTGCTTTGCGAAGCCGGCAGCGGGGTGGCCGGACCGGTGGAGGTGTTGGGGGTGGTTTCAGTGGTCATGGGCAATCACTTGGACGCGGTGGTGGACGGGGCATCAGCGGTGATGCCGCCGCCCAGGGCTTGATCGAGGTTGATGCCGGCGGTGCGGCGTTCGGCTTGCAACGTGGCCAGTTGCAGGTCCAGTTGCAGCAGCGGTTTCTGCGCGGCCAGCAGGTCCAACTTGCTGGCAAGGCCGGCGCGCTGGCGTGCCTGTACCTGCGTGTACGCCGTGTTGGCGGCGGTGCGCGCCTGGGTGGTGCTGGCGATGCGGGCCTCCAGCGTGCGTGCCGCTTGCACGGCGTCGGTCACCTCGCGGATCGCGGCCAGCAGGGTCTGGTTGTAATTGGCCACGGCCAGGTCGTAATCGGCATTGCTGCCACGCAACTGCTGTTGCAATGCGCCGCCTTCGAAAATCGGCAGGCTCAGTGCCGGGCCGCCGTTGATCAGCAGGGCGTTGCTGCCGAACACGTCGCCCAGGTGGCCTGCCCCCAGCCCGACCAGCGCGCTCAGGTTGATGCTGGGATAGAACGCCGCCTTGCTCGCCGCGATGCCGTGTTGCGCGGCTTCCACCCGCCAGCGTGCCGCCACCACGTCGGGGCGGCGGGCCAGCAGATCGCTGGGCAGTTGCGAGGGCAGGCCGATCTCCGGCATGGCCAGGTGCGGGCGCTGGATCGCCAGGCCGCGGTCCGGCCCGGCCCCGGCCAGCAGCGCCAGCGCATTGCGCAGGGCGTCGATCTGTTGCTGCGCCGCTTGCTGCTGCTGGTGGGCAGCGGCAGCGGCGCTTTCGTTCTGGTGCAGGCCGATGCCGTTGTCCAGCCCGGCCTGTTGGCGACGGCGGGCCAGCGTCGCCAGCGCGTTGCTGCGGTCGACCTCGGCGGTGGCCGCATCCAGGGCATCGAATGCCTGGCCCAGCGCCACATAGGTCCGGGCCACGTTGGCCGCCAGCGTCAGGCGCGCGGCCTGGGCGTCCACTTCGGTGGCATGGGCGCTCCCCACGGCGGCCTGCCATTTGCTGCGCGAAGCCCCCCACGGATCCGGGTTGTACTTCAGGCTCAGGGTCAGCAGATAGGCAAGGTTGAATGTACCGCCCACCGGGTCGGGGGCCAGGGTGTCGGGAATCTGCAAACCGGCGATCTGCGCGCCGCCGCCCACGCTGGGATGGCGTACGGCGTCGGCCAGCCCGGCCTGCGCGGTGGCCTTGCGCACGCGGGCATCGGCGGCGTCGATGGACGGTGCACCGGCCAGCGCCTCCTCGACCAGGGCATTCAATTGCGGGTCGCCGAAACGGGTCCACCACTGGTCGCTTGGCCATGCCGCCGGCGTGAGGGGGCTGCCGGCCAGTGCGCGGCTTGCCTGCAACGCACCGGCATCACGCAGTTGGCCTTGCGGCACCAGGCCGGCGTTGCCGGCGCAGCCACCCAGCAGCAGCGCGCCGCACAGTGCGGAGACGAGGAGTTTCATTCGAGGCATGGGGTCAATCCTGGGACAGCAGGTTGTCGCGCACCTGCTCCAGCAGGCGGGTCAAATGGGTGCGGGTGGCTTCGTCCATCCCGTGCAGGGCGCGTTCGCGCACGCGCTGGCCGCACTGATCGATGTCGCGCCACATCGTGCGACCGGCTTCGGTGAGATGGATATGCAGGGCGCGGCGGTCGCCGGGATCGGCCACGCGCACCAGCAGCCCGCGCGCTTCCAGCTTGTCCAGCAGGCGGGTCATTGCGCCGGGGTTGAGGTCGGCGGCGCGGGCCAGGTCGGTGACGCTGGCGATGCCCAGCGTCAGTTTCTTCATGGCCATGAACTGGCTGAACGTCAGTTCATGGCCGGCGGCTGCCAGCTCGCGCTCCATCCGCGCCCACATGGCATCGCGGGTCTGGCGGAACAGCAGCCCCAGCGCGGAGCCAGTGCAAGCCTCGGAATTGGAGATGGGCGGATGCATGGCGCGGCATTTTGCCGGCCCATGCAATTGTTGTCAATGCAAACATTGCATCAGCAATCAAAAGCGTCAGCCTACCCGGTGCAACACCAACTCCAGCACGAATTTGCTGCCGAAAAAGGCCAGCACCAGCAGCGCCATGGCGGTCAGCGTCCAGCGCACCGCCTTGCTGCCGCGCCAGCCGCGCAGCCAGCGGCCCAGCAGCAGGCCGCCGAATACCAGCCATGACAGCAGGCTGAGCACGGTCTTGTGCACCAGATGCTGGGCCAGCAGGTTGTCGACGAACAGCACACCGGTCAGCAAGGTGGCGGTAAGCAACACGAAACCGACGCCAATGCTGCGGAACAGCAGGGCTTCCAGCGCGGTCAGCGGCGGCAGCGCGCGCAACCATGGGTGGAATTCGCGCCGCCGCAGGGCACGTTCCTGCGCCCACGAAAATACGGCCAGCAAGGCCGCCAGCGCCAGCGTGGCGTAGGCCAGCAGCGCCAGCCACGCATGCAGCAGCAGGCGCCAGCCCAGCGGTTCCTGTTGTTGCACGTGCCCGTACAGGCCATAGACGAGTGCAAGCACCGCCGCCAGCGGGAAGACCACCACGCCCAATGCCCGCATCCATCCCCCCATGCCGGCGAGGGTGGTGAGTGCCGCCATGCCCAGACTGACCAGCGAGAGTGCGGCGAAGAAGTGCAGGTCGGTGCTGCCGGTCTGCCGCCAGCTCAGCCAGTGCAGCGTGGCATGCAGCGCAACGGCCAGCCCGGCAGGCAGCAGCCAGCCGCGCGCGGGAGCGGGTTCCGGGCGCTGCACGCCCAGCCCCAGCCAGACAGCGGCGGCCAGGTACGACAGCACGGTGGCGGCAAGCAGGATCATGCGTCGAAGTGTCGCACAGCCGCGCTTGCCTGCCACGTGGGAGGGCGTACTATGCCGGTGTCTCGACCATACTCCGGGGGAGTTCCATGCAGGCGACGCACGCAACCTATCTGCCCGAGCGCAGCCCGCTCTGGAAAGTGTTCTGGCTCTATGGCGTGCTGCCCAGCAACCTGCTGTGGGCAACCGTGGCGTGGTTGCTGGAACAGGAAGGCTTGTGGGGTGCCACCCTCGGCCTGCTGGTATTCCTGCTGGGTTACACCGCGTGGATCGTGGCAGCGGTGTGGAAGGCATCCCCCAACGTCAAGGATTCGCGCTACGGCGTGATGGCGCAAGCCCTCACCGTGGTGTGGGCCATCAATGCCGTGCTGATCGCCTTCTTCCTCGGCCTGCAGATGGTGCGCCACCTGGTAGTCGGCTGACGGCGCTCAGCCGAACTGCAGCACCCTGCCGTGGCGGTCGAAGGTGGCGAACTGCGCCACCTGGCCGTTGTTGATCGCATTCACCATGAAGCGCAACGGCTGCGCCGCCTCGTCGGCGCTGGGTGCAACCCCGGCACGCCCGGACAGGCTGCCCACGAACACCATGTCCCATTCCTGCCCGGTGTGGCGGGATTCCTCGGCCAGCGCCTCGAAGCTGGCGATGTCTTCCGGTGCCTTGTCCACGCACAGGCTGGGGGTCAGGGTGCCGCCTTCGCGGTTCTCGAAGCGCTCGCGCTGCTCGGCGGTGGCATTTTGCGGCAGCTCGACCTTGGCGAACACGAACAACAAGCGCTGCGGCTCGGGTTGCTGCTGGGCGGCGTCGAGAAGGTCCTGGAAGCTGGCGAGACTCATGGCGGTGGCGTCGTGGGGTAGGGCGATGGGGGCGCAGCTTACACGCCTGTCCGTCCGGTGGAGGCCTTTCGGCGGGCAAATCGGGCCGATATTGATTGCAATCAAGCACGGGCGGCCCTGCCGGGGCTAAGCTGTTGCGCGTGGCATCTCCAAGCCCCACTGCCTGGGTTCATCGTGAATATGGCGGCGGGGCCGTGGTCCGGGTCAACAGACCGGGCCACCGGGTCGGCAGCGGAAACGGGCCGGCCTCCCGTGTTTGGACTGGAGCAACAAGATGGCAACCCTCATCGACGGCTTCGGCCGCACGTTCCCCTACCTGCGGCTCTCGCTCACCGAGGCCTGCAACTACCGTTGCAGCTACTGCCTGCCGAATGGCTACCAAGCCGATGGACGCCCCACCTTCCTGGTGCTGGAGGAAATCCAGCGGCTGGTGCGCGGCTTCGCGGCGGTGGGCATGCGCAAGATCCGCCTGACCGGCGGCGAGCCCAGCCTGCGCAAGGACCTGCCGTCGATCATCGCCGCCGTCTCGGCGACGCCGGGCGTGCAGAAGATCGCCCTGACCACCAATGGCTGCCTGCTGCCCCGGCATGTGCGGCTGTGGCGCGAAGCCGGGCTGACCGCGCTCAACGTCAGCCTGGACAGCCTGCAATCGGCGCGTTTCGCCGCCATCACCGGTCATGACCGCTTCGACGAGGTGATGGAGGGCGTCGAGATCGCGCAGGGCCTCGGCTTCGATGCGGTCAAGCTCAACGCGGTGCTGCTGCGCGGGCTGAACGACGACGAGCTGCCGGCGTGGATGGACTTCCTGCGCGACCGCGACGTGTCGATCCGCTTCATCGAGCTGATGCGCACCGGCGACAACCAGGCCTATTTCGAACGCCACCATTACCGCGCCGAGGCGCTGGAACAGCAGTTGGTGGATGCCGGCTGGGCGCTCCGACCGCGCGCCGCCGATGCCGGCCCGGCGCGCGAGTACGCGCACCCTGGCTATCGCGGGCGGATCGGCATCATCGCCCCGTATTCGAAGGACTTCTGCGCCGGATGCAACCGCCTGCGGGTGACCGCCCGCGGCGACCTGCGGCTGTGCCTGTTCGGCGATTTCGGCATTCCGCTGCGGCCGCTGCTGCAGGCGGATGAAGACCACGACGCGCTGGTGGCACGCATCGCTACCCAGCTCGGCTTGAAAGCCGCCGGCCACGGCCTGCATCAGGGCAACACCGGCATCACCCCGCATTTGGCCTCGATTGGCGGCTGAACCATGACAACACAACGTGACGCGGCCTTTTACATGGCCGATATCCGCAGCAAACGCCCGACCCGCCGCCGTGCAGTGGCGGTGGGCGAATTCCTGCCCGGCCCGGAAGCCTATGCCACCGTGATCGAGCGCCGCCTGCCCAAGGGCGACGCGCTGGTGATGGCGGAAATCGCCGGTCTGCAGGGGGCGAAGATGGCCTCCATGCTGATGCCGTTGTGTCACCCGATTTCGCTGGAGCTGGTGCGCGTGCGCTGTGTGCCGGTGCCGGAGCGCCACGCCATCCGGGTCTACTGCGAATGCGCGCTTGAAGCCCGCACGGGGGTGGAAATGGAAGCGCTGGCCGGCGTCAACGCGGCCCTGCTCACGCTTTACGATCTGACCAAGCCGGTGCAGCCGGCGCTTGCCATCAACGGCGTGCGCCTGCTGTTCAAGGAAGGCGGCAAGAAGGGGCTGTGGGTGCACCCCGACGGCATCACGGAGGACGAGCGCGCGCACTACCAGCCGCGTGGCCTGGCCCGCCTCGACGGCGTGCCGTGCGCGGTCATCACCCTCAGCGACCGCGCAAGTGTGGGCGCGTACGAAGACCGCTCCGGCCCGGTGCTGGTGGAAGGGCTGCGCAAGCTGGGCGCCGAAATCGGCCACATCGAAGTATTGCCCGACGGCATCGACCCGCTGGCCGAACGCCTGCACGCGCTGGCCGCCAAGGGCGTGCGCCTGTGCCTGTGCAGCGGCGGCACCGGCCTGGGGCCGCGCGACGTGACGCCGGAAGCGCTGCGGCGGGTGGCCGACCGACCGGTGGAAGGGCTGGCAGAAATGCTGCGTAGCGAAAGCGCCAAGCACACCCCGCTGGCCTGGCTCAGCCGCGCCGAAGTGGTGCAGCTGGGCGGCATGCTGGTGTTCGCGCTGCCGGGCAGCCCGCGCGCGGCGCAGCAGTGCATGGACATGCTGCAGCCGCTGCTGGCGCACGCGTTGGCGATGCTCGATGGCAGGCCGCACCCATGATCGGCTACGACGAGGCATTGGCGCTCATCCAGCGCGAGGCGAAGCCGCTGCCGGTGGTGCCCCGCACGCCGGTGCCGGGACAGGTGCTGGCCGAGCCGGTGCACAGTAGCGAAGACCTGCCGCCGTTCGACAATTCCGCGATGGACGGTTTTGCCCTGCGGGTGGGCGATGCCGGCGCGGCGGCGGGCGCCGAGTTCGACGTGCTGGGCGCGCAGGCCGCAGGCGACGCGCAGGCCACCGCCCAGGGTGGGGCGTGGGAAATCATGACCGGCGCGCGCATCCCGGACGGGCTGGATGCGGTGATCCCGGTCGAGCAGGTCGAGGTGCTGGCCCGCGATGGCGACGGCAAGCCCGCCCGCGTCCGCCTGCAGGCCGATGTGCCGCCCGGCCAGCATGTCCGCCGGCATGGCGAGGACGTGCGCAGGGGCGACCGTTTCCTCGCCGCCGGCACCCGCCTGGATGCCCCGCAGTTGATGCTGTTGGCGGCGCTGGGCGTGGCCGAGGTGAGCGTGCGTGCGGCTCCGCGGGTGGCGCTGCTGAATACCGGGCGCGAGCTGGTGGACGATCCCGCGCAGGCGCTGGGCTCCGGCGAGATCCGCAACAGCAATGGCCCGTACCTGGCCCGACGGATCGAGCAGGCGGGTGGTGAGGTGGTGCTGCGGCAGACCGTCAGCGACGATGCCGAAGCGTTCTTCATCGCGATGGAGCAGGCGCGCTCGGCCGGCGCGGAACTGGTGCTGAGCACCGGTGCGGTCTCGATGGGCCGCTACGACTTCATCCCCGATGCGCTGCGCAAGCTCGGCGCGACCTTCCATTTCCACAAGGTGGCGATCCGTCCCGGCAAGCCGCTGCTGTTTGCCACCTTGCCCAACGGCGCGCTGTTCTTCGGGCTGCCGGGCAATCCGGCCTCCAGCGCCGTGGGGCTGCGCTTCTTCGTCGAGCCGGCGTTGCGGGCGCTGCTGGGGCTGGTGCCGGAGCGCCCGCTGCGGCTGCCGCTGCTGGGCGGCTACCGCAAGCGCCACGCGCTGCGCTTCCACCTCAAGGGTCACGTGGCGCTGGATGGCGATGGCCGGTTGCAGGCGCGGGTACTGCCGGGGCAGGAATCGTTCCGGGTCGCGCCGCTGGCGTTCAGCAATGCGTGGGTCGTGGTCGATGCCGCCGCCGGCGATCTGGCGGAGGGCGCGCTGGTGGATGTCTACCCGCCCGGGCACCTGCTCGGGCTGCAACTGCAGGGACAAGCGTGATGGACGTGCAAGTGAAGCTGTTCGGGGCGTTCCGCGACTGCCAGCCGGAACCGCAAGTGGTGCTGACGCTGGCCGAGGGTGCCCGCGTGGCCGATCTGCGCGCCGCGCTGGAGGCACATGGCCGCGCGCATTGGCCGAACTTCAACCCGGCGCTGCTGGCGCGTTCCGCTTTCGCCAGCGACACCGCAGTACTGCGCGATGCGCAGCCGCTGCCGTCGGGCGTGGGCATGGCGGTGCTGCCGCCGGTGAGCGGGGGTTGAGCATGGATCGCCATCATCTGACCGTTGCCGAGATCGCCGAGGGCCGGCTGGACCCGGCCGCCGCGCTGGAGTTCGTCTCCGACCCCGGTTTCGGCGGCATCACGATGTTCGTCGGCCGCGTGCGCGACCTGAACCATGGCCGTGACGTGACCGGCATCAGCTACGACATGTTCGTGCCGCTGGCGCTGAACGGCTTCGCCGAGATCGCTGCGCAGGCCGAGCGCGACTTCGGCGGCAAGCTCAAGCTCTACATCGGCCACGCCAAGGGGCGGTTGGGAATTGGCGACCTGGCGATGGTGGTGGCCGCCGGTACCCCCCACCGTGATGAAGCCTTCCGCGCCTGCCGGCAGGTGGTGGAGGCGGTCAAGCACACCAGCCCGATCTGGAAGCAGGAGCACTACGTCGACGGTGACAGCGTCTGGAGCGAGGGATGCTCGCTGTGCGATGACGGCCACGGCCATGCGGCAACGGGCGGGCACGGGCACGGCCATGCGCACGAGGCCCACCGGTGAAGGTGCAGTTGCAAGGGCAAGCCCTGCGGTTGCGGCTGGACGAGGCCGAATTGGCCAGCCTGCTGGCAGGGCAGGACGTCGGCAGCCAGACCCGGCTGCTGCCGGGCGCCGCATTCGGCATGCAGGTGCGATTGACTGCGGAAATGGAGCCGGCGCTGGTGGGCGCGCACGGTCAATTCAGTTTCCACTTGCCGCGCAGCCTGCTGGAGCCCTATGTGGCACGGCTGCCCTGCCGGGAGGGCTTGCACGTCCAACTGCCGGCAAGCGGGGAGGACCGTCTCGACGTGGAGTTCGAGGTGGACGTGCGCGACAGTGTCCGCAGCCGGGGCCCGCACAAGCGCTGATTGCGGCAGGGTGGTGCGTGGTTGACCTGCGTCAAGTTGGGAGTAGGGTATCCGGCGGGATTTGACTGGAGTCAAATCGCCGGTGAACCCTGCGCTTCACCATAAGCGCATGGTGGCGGAAGCGCTGCCCCGCAAGGGGCGCGCACTGCTCACGACCGGTTCCCAACCTGCAGGTACGACTCATGAGCGCGCAAATGGCAGAAAAGCCCATCAGCGTCGGTTCCGTGATCCACGAGTGGCATCCGGAGGACGCCGCGTTCTGGGCGCGCACCGGCAACCGCATCGCGAACCGCAACCTCGCCATCTCCATCCCCGCACTGCTGCTGGCATTCGCCATCTGGCAGATGTTCTCGGCGGTGACCGTCAGCCTGCCGAAGGTGGGCTTCAAGTTCGACACCAACGAGTTGTTCTGGCTGGCGGCACTGCCGGCGCTGTCCGGTGCCACCTTCCGCATCTTCTATTCGTTCGTGGTGCCGATGTTCGGTGGCCGCCGCTGGACCGCCATTGCCACTGCCTCGCTGTTGATCCCCGCCATATGGCTGGGCATCGCGGTGCAGGACACCAGCACCCCGTACTGGCACTTCGTCGCCATCGCCATCCTGTGCGGCTTCGGCGGCGGCAATTTCGCCTCGTCGATGTCCAACATCTCGTTCTTCTACCCGAAGGCCAAGCAGGGTTACGCGCTGGGCATGAACGCGGGGCTGGGCAACCTGGGCGTCTCTGCCACCCAGTTCGTGATCCCGCTGGTCATCACCCTCGGCCTGTTCGGCGGGATCGTGGGTGGCCCGCAGCTGACGGCGGAAGGCAAGGATCTGTTCCTGCAGAACGCCGGTTTCGTGTGGGTGCCGTTCCTGCTGATCATTGCCGTGGCGGCGTGGTTCGGCATGCATGACCTGGCGGCGGCGCGCTCCTCGTTCGCGGAACAGGCGGTGATCTTCAAGCGCAAGCACAACTGGCTGATGTGCTGGCTGTACATCGGTACCTTCGGTTCGTTCATCGGCTTCTCGGCCGGCTTCCCGATGCTGACCAAGACCCAGTTCCCCGACGTCAACCCGATGACCTACGCCTTCCTCGGCCCGCTGGTGGGTGCGCTGATGCGCTCGGCCGGCGGTTGGCTGTCGGACAAACTGGGCGGCGCGTTGCTGACCTTCTGGGTGTTCGCGCTGATGATCGTGGGCGTGTTTTGCGTGCTGCACTTCCTGCCCGACCACAACGGCCAGGGCGGCAACTTCTACGGCTTCCTCGGCAGCTTCCTGGGGTTGTTCGTGCTCAGCGGCATCGGCAACGCCTCCACCTTCCGCATGATCCCGGTGATCTTCCGCACCCTGCACGAGCGCTGGACGGCCAGTGGCAAGGCCGAAGACAAGGCGGTTGCGGCACGCCAGGCCGGCATCGAATCGGCGGCGGTGATCGGCTTCAGTTCGGCGATCGGCGCGTACGGCGGCTTCTTCATCCCCAAGAGCTTCGGCTCGTCGATCGCCTGGACCGGCGGCCCGGAGATGGCGCTGTACGGCTTCGTCGCCTTCTATGCCACCTGCTTGGTGGTGACGTGGTGGTGGTATTTCCGCCGCGGTGCCGAGACGCCGTGCTGATTGCTGGACAATGAAAACGTGGCGGCCGATATTGCCGCCTTCAAAGAACAGATGTGGGCGCTGGATCTGCGCCAACCTGCCAAGAGGATGTTCCCATGAGTTATTTCCTTGACCGCCTGCAATTCTTCAAGCGCAATCCGGAAGAGTTTGCCGACGGGCACGGCGTCACCAAGACCGAAACCCGCGAGTGGGAGAACAGCTACCGCGCGCGCTGGCAGTACGACAAGATCGTGCGTTCCACCCACGGGGTGAACTGCACCGGCTCCTGCAGCTGGAAGATCTACGTCAAGAACGGCTTGGTGACCTGGGAAACCCAGCAGACCGACTATCCGCGCACGCGTCCGGACCTGCCCAACCACGAGCCGCGCGGTTGCCCGCGCGGTGCCAGCTATTCGTGGTACCTGTACAGCGCCAACCGCGTGAAGTACCCGTTGGTGCGCGGCGCACTGCTGAAGCTGTGGCGCGAAGCCCGCAAGGGCAAGGCGCCGGTGGACGCATGGGCCAGCATCGTCGAGGACCTCGCCAAGGCCAAGAGCTACAAGACCCGTCGCGGCATGGGCGGCTTCGCCCGCGTGCATTGGGATGAGGTCAACGAAATCATCTCGGCGGCCAACCTCTACACCGTGAAGAAGTACGGGCCCGACCGCGTGATCGGGTTCTCACCGATCCCGGCGATGTCGATGATTTCCTATGCGTCCGGCGCGCGCTACCTGTCGCTGCTCGGCGGTGCCTGCCTGTCGTTCTACGACTGGTATTGCGACTTGCCGCCGTCCAGCCCGCAGGTGTGGGGCGAGCAGACCGACGTGCCGGAATCGGCCGACTGGTACAACAGCCGCTACATCATCGCGTGGGGCTCCAACGTCCCGCAGACCCGCACGCCCGACGCGCACTTCTTCACCGAGGCACGCTACAACGGCACCAAGACGGTGTCGATCACGCCGGACTATTCCGAAGTGGCCAAGCTCACCGACCATTGGCTGCACCCCAAGCAGGGCACCGATGCGGCGCTGGCGTTCGCGTTCGGGCATGTGATCCTGAAGGAATTCCACGTCGACAAGGCCACGGAGTACTTCGTCGATTACTGCCGCAAGACCACCGACATGCCGATGCTGGTGCGGCTGGAAAAGCGTGCCGACGGGCGCTTGGTGCCGGAGCGTTTCCTGCGTGCCTCCGATCTGGGTGGCCTGGGCGAAACCAACAACCCCGAGTGGAAGACGCTGGCATTCGACGAGATCACCGGTGCAATCACCGTTCCCAACGGTTCGATCGGTTTCCGCTGGGGCGAAAAGGGCAAATGGAACATCGAGGAGAAGGACAGCGCCGGCCGTGAAACCCGCCTGCGGCTGTCGTTCAAGGATGGCAACGACGGCATGGCGTCGGTCAGCTTCCCGTACTTCGGCGGCATCGAGCACGGCAAGTGGACGGCCTCCAAGTTCGACGACATCCTGGAGCGCAACATTCCGGTCAAGCGCCTGCAACTGGCCGACGGCAAGGAATGGATGGTCGCCACCGTCTATGACCTGCTGCTGGCGCAGTACGGCGTCGATCGCGGTTTCGGTGGCGGCAACGTGGCGTCGAGCTTCGACGACAACGTGCCGGGCACGCCCGCATGGCAGGAAAAAATCACCGGCGTGCCGCGCCACGACGTGATCGAGATCGCCCGCGAGTTCGCCAGCACTGCCGCCAAGACCCATGGCCGCAGCATGATCATCGTCGGTGCGGCGATGAACCATTGGTTCCACAACGACATGAACTATCGCGGCCTCATCAACATGTTGATGATGTGCGGCTGCGTAGGCCAGACCGGTGGTGGCTGGGCGCATTACGTGGGCCAGGAGAAGCTGCGCCCGCAGACCGGCTGGCAGCCGATCGCATTCGGGCTGGACTGGAGCAAGCCGCCGCGCCACATGAACGGCACCTCGTTCTTCTACTTCATGTCCGACCAGTGGCGTTACGAGAAGGTCGAGATGAAGGAGCTGCTGTCGCCGCTGGCCGACCCGGCCAAGTACAGCGGCAGCCAGGCCGACTTCAACATGCAGGCGATCCGCATGGGCTGGCTGCCCAGCGCGCCGCAGCTGGACCGCAACCCGCTGCAGATTGCGAAGGATGCCGAGGCCGCAGGCGCCTCGCCGGCCGATTACGTGGTCAGCCAGCTCAAGAGCGGGGCGATGGATTTCGCCTACGCCGACCCGGATGCACCGCAGAACTTCCCGCGCAACATGTTCATCTGGCGCTCCAACCTGCTGGGCAGTTCCGGCAAGGGCCACGAGTACATGCTGCGCCACCTGCTGGGGACCCGCCACGGCCTGCAGGGCAAGGATCTGGGCGAGCGCGGTGCCACCAAGCCGGAAGAAATCAAGTGGCGCGACGAAGCGCCGGAAGGCAAGCTCGATCTGCTGGTGACGCTGGACTTCCGCATGTGCACCACCGCGCTGTACAGCGACATCGTGCTGCCCACCGCGACCTGGTACGAGAAGAACGACCTCAATACCTCCGACATGCACCCGTTCATCCACCCGCTGTCGAAGGCGGTGGATCCGGCGTGGGAAGCACGCAGCGACTGGGACATCTTCAAGGGCATCGCCAAGACCGTGTCCGAGATGGCGCCCGGCGTGCTGGGCGTCGAGAAGGACGTGGTGCTGGTGCCCACCCTGCACGACACCCCCGGGGAGCTGGCGATGCCGCTGGGCGTCACCAACTGGAAGAAGGGCGAGTGCGACCCGATCCCCGGCAAGACCATGCCGACGATCGCGGTGGTCGAGCGCGACTACCCGAACCTGTACAAGAAGTTCACCTCGCTGGGCCCGCTGCTGGACAAGCAGGGCAATGGCGGCAAGGGCATCAATTGGGATACCAAGGATGAAGTGCACTTCCTCGGCGATCTCAACCATCGCGTGCGCGAGGAAGGCGTCAGCCAGGGCCGTCCCAACATCCAGACCGCCATCGATGCGGCCGAATGCGTGCTGCATCTGGCGCCGGAAACCAATGGCCATGTCGCAGTGAAGGCGTGGGAGGCGCTCGGTGAGTTCACCGGTCGCGACCACACCCACCTGGCCGTGGGCAAGGAGCATGAAGCCATCCGCTTCCGCGACATCCAGGCGCAGCCGCGCAAGATCATTTCCTCGCCCACCTGGTCCGGTCTGGAAGACGAACACGTCAGCTACAACGCCGGCTACACCAACGTGCACGAGCTGATTCCGTGGCGCACCGTCACCGGACGCCAGCAGTTCTACATGGATCACGAATGGATGCTGGCCTTCGGCGAAGGCTTCATGCAGTACCGCCCGCCGGTGGACACCAAGACCATCGCGCCGCTGCACAACAAGCGTGGCAACGGCAACAAGGAAATCGTGCTGAACTGGATCACCCCGCACCAGAAGTGGGGTATCCACAGCACCTATTCCGACAACCTGATCATGCAGACGTTGTCGCGCGGCGGCCCGATCGTGTGGCTCAGCGAGGACGACGCTCGCGATGCCGGGATCGAGGACAACGACTGGATCGAACTGTTCAACGTCAATGGTGCGATCGCTGCGCGTGCAGTGGTCAGCCAGCGCATGATGAACGGCATTGCGATGATGTATCACGCGCAGGAACGCATCATCAACGTGCCCGGCTCGGAAATCACCGGCACCCGTGGCGGCATCCACAACTCGGTCACCCGCGTGGTGCTCAAGCCCACCCACATGATCGGCGGCTACGCCCAGTTCGCCTATGGCTTCAACTACTACGGCACGGTGGGCAGCAACCGTGACGAATTCGTGATCGTGCGCAAGATGAACAAGGTTGATTGGCTGGATGGCGAGGCCGTGCCTGCCAATGCTCAGGAGGTGGTGTAATGAAAGTCCGTGCACAGATCGCGATGGTGCTGAACCTGGACAAGTGCATCGGTTGCCACACGTGTTCCATCACCTGCAAGAACGTGTGGACGAGCCGTGAAGGCGTGGAATACGCCTGGTTCAACAACGTCGAGACCAAACCCGGCGTGGGCTATCCGAAGGAGTGGGAAAACCAGGACAAGTGGAACGGCGGCTGGGTACGCACTGCCGCCGGCAAGCTGGTGCCGCGCGCCGGCGGGCGCTGGCGCATGTTGTCGAAGATCTTCGCCAACCCCGACCTGCCGCAGATCGACGACTACTACGAGCCGTTCGATTTCGACTACCAGCACCTGCACGAAGCCCCGGACAGCCAGCACCAACCGACCGCGCGCCCGCGTTCGTTGATCTCCGGCCAGCGCATGCAGAAGATCCACTGGGGCCCGAACTGGGAAGAAATCCTCGGCACCGAGTTCGCCAAGCGCAGCAAGGACAAGAACTTCGACAACGTGCAGAAGGAGATCTACGGCGCGTTCGAGAAGACCTTCATGATGTACCTGCCACGGCTGTGCGAGCACTGCCTCAACCCGGCCTGCGTCTCCGCCTGCCCGTCGGGTGCGATCTACAAGCGCGAGGAGGACGGTATCGTCCTGATCGACCAGGACAAGTGCCGCGGCTGGCGCATGTGCGTGTCGGCCTGCCCGTACAAGAAGATCTACTACAACTGGAAGTCGGGCAAATCCGAGAAGTGCATCTTCTGCTATCCGCGCATCGAGATGGGCGAGCCCACCGTGTGCTCGGAAACCTGCGTGGGCCGCATCCGCTACCTCGGCGTGCTGCTGTACGACGCCGATCGCATCCAGGAAGCCGCCTCCGTGCCGGCCGAGAAGGATCTGTACCAGGCGCACCTGGACATCTTCCTCGACCCCAGCGATCCCAAGGTGATCGAGGCCGCGCGCAAGGAAGGCATTCCCGACAGTTGGCTGGAAGCGGCGGTGCACTCGCCGACCTACAAGCTGGCCATTGACTGGAAGCTGGCGTTGCCGCTGCACCCGGAATACCGCACCCTGCCGATGGTGTGGTACGTGCCGCCGCTGTCGCCGATCCAGTCCGCCGCCGAGCGCGGCCGGGTGGGCATGAACGGCGAACTGCCGGACGTGGGTTCGCTGCGCATCCCGGTGCGCTACCTCGCCAACATGCTGACCGCCGGCGATGAAGCGCCGGTGATCCGTGCGCTGGAGCGGATGATGGCGATGCGTGCCTGGCGGCGTGCCAAGAACGTGGACGGCGTGGAAGACCTGGCGGTGCTGAAGCAGGCCGGGTTGACCGTGGCGCAGGCCGAGGACATGTATCGCTACCTCGCCATTGCCAACTACGAAGATCGCTTCGTGGTGCCCTCCGCGCACCGCGAATACGCCAACGACACCTTCGGTGAGCGTGGCGGTTGCGGCTTCACCTTCGGCAATGGTTGCAGCGGTGATTCGCCGGCCGACCTGTTCAGTCAGCGCAAGACCACCAGCTATGCGGTGCACCCGAACCGGCAGGAGAAGTTCGAGGTGGTCGAATGAGCTTGCTCAAGCTCGTCGGCGTGCTGCTGGACTATCCGCAGGATGGCATGTGGCAGCACGGCGACGAATTGCTGGCGGCGGTCGAGGCCTGCGGCTTGCCGCAGGCCCGGCGCGCGCAACTGGCGGGCTTCGTGGGCGAATTGCTCGCCTGCGACGCGCTGGAAGCTCAGGATCGCTGGTTGCAAACCTTCGACCGTGGTCGCGCCATGAGCCTGCTGCTGTTCGAGCACATCCACGGCGAATCGCGCGACCGTGGCCAGGCCATGGTCGATTTGATCGAAGCCTACCGCAAGAACGGCTACGAGCTGTCCGCCAAGGAGTTGCCGGATTACCTGCCGCTGCTGCTGGAATACCTCAGCCTGCGGCCGGAGGTGGAAGCACGTGATTGGCTGCACCACGTCAGCCACATCATCGGCCTGCTGGCTGCGCGTGCCGGCGAACGGCAAAGCCCGTATGCCTTGCTGCTGGAGCTGCTGGTGGAATATGCCGAAGGCAAACTCGACCTGTCCGCCCTGCGCAAGCGTGCCAGCGAAGAGCCCCGCGACGACACTCCCGAAGTGATGGACAAGCTGTGGGAAGAGGAAGCGGTGCGCTTCGGTACGGAGGCCCCGTCCGAGGACTGCGCACCGGCCACGCGCCCTTCCTTCAAAGCCGTTTCATCCTCTGCCGCTACCCAACAGGTGCAGCCATGAACTATCTGAATACATTCGCTTTCCAACTCTATCCCTACATCGCGCTGGCGGTGTTCTTCATCGGCAGCTGGGTGCGTTTCGACAAATCGATGTACACCTGGCGCACCGGCTCCAGCCAGCTGCTCTCCGACAAGGGCATGCGCGTGGGCAGCAACCTGTTCCACCTCGGTATCCTCGCCATCCTGGGTGGCCACCTGGTGGGCTTGCTGACCCCGCATGCGCTTTATGCGTCGGTCATCACCGCGCCGCAGAAGCAGTTGCTGGCGATGGTGGCGGGTGGCGTGTTCGGTGCGGTTTGCCTGGTCGGCATCAGCATCCTCACCGTGCGTCGCCTGTTCAACCCGCGGGTCAAGGCCACTGGCACCACGGGTGACACCGTCATCCTGCTGCTGCTGTTCGCGCAGCTGTTGCTGGGCCTGTACACCATCGTGCAGTCCACCCACCACATGGACGGCGGCGTGATGATGGCGTTGGCGGAATGGGCGCAGCACATCGTCACCTTCCGTGGCGGCGCGGCCGATTTCGTCGGCGACGTGCACTGGGTGTACAAGGCGCACATCTTCCTTGGCCTGACCCTGTTCCTGGTGGCCCCGTTCACCCGCCTGGTGCACGTGTGGAGCATCCCGATGAGCTACCTGTGGCGTCCCTATCAGGTGGTGCGTCGCCGGCAGCCGGCACTGCGCTACGGGCCGAGGGCGTAACGGTGGCAGAGAGCAAGCCGCGTCTGCGCGAACTGCCCATCACCGTCATCGACAGCGGCAAGTCGGTGACGGAGGAGGCGCGCGCGCACCATCACGAGCATGCCGATGAAGGCCCGCGTACCCTGGGCCAGGCCGCGCCCGCGTACCTGTTCGTGGGCGAGACCGTGATTTCCGAGGCCGACATCGCCCGCGAGATGCAGTTCCATCGCGCCATGACGCCGGAGAAATCCCGTGCCGATGCCGCGCGCGCGCTGGTGGTGCGCGAGTTGCTGCGGCTGGAAATCCAGCGGCTTGGCCTGCAGGAGACGGTACAGGACGGCGGCAGCGAAGCCGTGGAAGAAGCCAGCATTCGCCTGCTGCTGGAGCGCGAGGTGGAAAACCGCGTGCCCAGCGAAGACGACTGCCGCCGCTATTACGCGCAGAACCCGACGCGCTTCCACGCGCCGGACCGCATCAAGGTGCGGCACATCCTGCTGGGTGCCCCGGCCGATGACATCAATGGCCGCTTCCAGGCCCGCGAGCAGGCTGAAAAACTCATCGCCGAGCTGAAGGTGCAACCGCACTTGTTTGCCGATTTCGTGTTGCGCCATTCCGACTGTCCCTCGAAGGACGAGGGGGGGGAACTGGGCTGGCTGGAACGCGGGCAGGCCACGCCCGAATTCGACCGCCAGGTATTCCGCCTGCGGCAAGGCCTGGCGGCCTTCCCGGTGGAGTCACGCTGGGGGTACCACGTGGTCTGGGTGGATGCGCTGGAAAATGGCGAGGAACTTGCGTTCGATCAAGTCCACCAGCGCATTTCCGACTATCTTGAGTTGCAGGTTCGGCAACGCGAACTCCAGCAATACCTGCAAGGCTTGCAGGAGCGCTACGAAGTACGCGGACTGGACGCGATTGAAGCCGGGGCAACCTGATTGCGTTCTCGGGTTTGCCGGCGGCGAAGGTTCATTACCTGAAACGGAAGCAAGCCCATGCAAGACCTTTCGACCATCAGTAGCGCCCGCCAGCAGCGGGCGCTTTGGCTGAGCACGATCGCCTTCACCACCTGCTTCGCGGTGTGGATGATCTTTTCGATCATCGGCATCCAGATCAAGAAGGATCTGGGGCTCAACGACACCGAGTTCGGTTTGCTGATCGCCACCCCCGTGCTCAGCGGCTCGCTGCTGCGCATCTTCCTTGGCGTCTGGGCCGACCAGTTGGGCGGGCGCAAGGTGCTCACCGCCGTCATGCTGGCAGGCGCGGCGGCCACCTGGATGCTCACCCACGCTGAAACCTACCCGCAGTTCCTGCTGGCGGCGCTGGGCGTGGGCATCGCCGGGAGTTCGTTCTCGGTGGGCGTGGCCTATGTCTCCAAGTGGTTCCCGACCGAGAAACAAGGCACCGCGCTGGGGATTTTCGGCGCCGGCAATATTGGCTCTGCCGTCACCAAGCTGTTGGCACCGATGGTGATGGTGGCGGCCGGCTGGACGATGGTCGCCAAGATCTGGGCGGTGGGGCTGGCGGTGATGGCCATCCTGTACTTCCTGCTGTCGCAGGAAGACCCGTCGCTGGAGCAGCGTCGCAAGGCCGGCGTCAAGCCGATGCCGTTCTCCGAGCAGATGGCGCCGCTGAAGAACCTGCAGGTGTGGCGCTTCGCGCTGTATTACTTCTTCGTGTTCGGTGGGTTCGTGGCGCTGGCGCTGTGGCTGCCGCGCTACATGATCGGTGCCTATGGCATGGACGTGAAGACCGCCGGCATGCTGGCAGCCGCCTACTCGATTCCCGCCAGCCTGTTCCGCGTGGTCGGTGGCTGGATGTCGGACAAGCTGGGCGCACGCACGGTGATGTACTGGACCTTCGGCGTCTCGGTGGTCTGCTGCTTCCTGCTGGCCTACCCGGACACCCAATACGTGGTGAAGGGCATCAAGGGCGACATCGTGTTCCACTTGGCCATCGGCGTGGTGCCGTTCACCGTGCTGGTGTTCGTGCTGGGCTTTTTCATGTCGCTGGGCAAGGCGGCGGTGTACAAGCACATCCCCGTGTACTACCCGCAGTACGTGGGTTCGGTGGGTGGCGTGGTGGGCATGATCGGCGGCCTGGGCGGCTTCATCCTGCCGATCGCCTTCGGGGCCCTCAATGACCTCACCGGCGTGTGGACCAGCTGCTTCATGTTGCTGTTCGTCCTTGTCGGCACCGCGTTGCTGTGGATGCACTTCGCCATTCGCCGCATGGAACGCCGCCACTTCCCGCAGATCGACCGCGAAACCGACCTGCCGGAAATCATCGACGCCAAGAACGCGCGTTGATCGACGCCTGCGGGCGGCGTGGCGTACCCTGCCACGCCGCCTGCTGCATTTTTCCGCATGACCACAGCGTTGCTGGAACCCATGATCGGCCTGCGCGGTGCCGGCACCAGCCTGACCCCGCAGCGGGCGCGCTTGTTGCAGGCGCTGGACGCACATGGTTCGATCAGTGCCGCCGCGCGTGCGGTGGGGATGAGCTACAAAGGGGCGTGGGATGCGATTGCCGCACTCAATCAGCTCACCAGCCAGCCGCTGGTGGTGGCCGAAACCGGCGGCAGTGGCGGCGGTGGTGCGCGGCTGACCGACATGGGCCGGCGCGTGCTGGCCTTCCATCAGGCATTGACCGCCTTGCAGCACCGCCTGCTGGCCGGTGCTAGCGATGCAGGCAACCTCGATCACATGCTCGGAAGGCTGGGTAACCTCATGCTCAAGACCAGTGCGCGCAACCAGTTCGAAGGCACCATCCACGCCATCCAGCGCGGTGCGGTGAACAGCGAGGTCATCCTCGACCTCGATGGCGGGGACCGCATCACCGCCATCGTCACCAACCGCAGCGTGGACGACCTGGGCTTGCGCGAGGGAGGCAGCGCGATCGCGCTGGTCAAGTCCTCGTTCGTGGTGCTGTCCGCGCCCGGTGTGCGTACCAGCGCCCGCAACGCGCTCGCCGGCACGGTCGTGTCATGCCGCGAGGGCGCGGTGAATGCCGAGGTGCAGCTGCAGCTCAAGGGGGGCCGCCAACTGACCGCCACCGTCACCAACGAAAGTGCGCGTGATCTTGGTATCCACGAGGGCACGCCGATGCTGGCATTGGTCAAGTCATCCCATGTGATCCTGGCGGTGACGGTCTGAACGCACCCGCCGGCATGGTGTCGACGGGCGCGGCAAGCACCCTCAGAACCGGTAGCTGACGTTGGCGAACCAGCTGCGGCCCGGCATCGGATAGCCCTCGGCCAGCTCGTACCACCTGTCGCCGAGGTTGCGCCCGCCGGCCTCGATGTCGAGCCCGTCCAGCGGCGACCACACCAGCTTCGCGCCGAACGTCGCATAGCCGTCCAGCCGCAGGAAGCCGCCCTGGTTGCCCGGTCCGGTGTAGGTGACGATGCGGCCCTGTTCCGCCTCGACGGTGGCGAGAGCCTCCCACTGCGGCGAGAACGTCCACTGCGCGTGCGCGAACAGGCGCTGGCGCGGGCTGTTGGTCAGCCGCACGGCGGGATTGCCGAGGTTGTCGCGGTCCAGCCAGGTGTAGGCCGCGCCAAGCTGGCCGCGTTCGCCGATGTGCTGCTGCAGCGTCAGCTCGACGCCACGGCTGCGCGCCCTGCCGATGTTCTGCGCCTGGTTGCAGACGGTGCTGCCGCACTGGTTGGAGCTGACCAGCGCGTCCTGGATCAGGTCGTCGATGCGGCTCTGGAACAGGCTGGCTTCCAGCATCGCGCCCGTCCACGGCTGCCCGCGCCAGCCCAGTTCGAAATGGCGTGCCACCTCCGGCTTCAGGTCGGGGTTGGGCAGGGCGCTGCCCATGCGCGCGGAATAGCGGTCCTTGATGGTCGGGAAGCGGGTCTTGTGGGAGACGCTGGCGAACAGTCGCCCGTGCTCGCCGAGGTCGCGCTGCAGTTCGATCAATGCGTTGTTGGCGCTGGTGCTGCCGGTGGGCCAGAAATAGACCTGCTTGGCATCGCGCTGTTCATGGCTCACCCCCAGCCGCAGGTCGTAACCGCCGCCGAGGGTGATGCCGTCTTCCACCGCCAGTGAGGTGGTGACGTCGCGGTAGGCCTTGTCCGGTGACTTCGGGTTGGTTTCCAGATGCCGGTCGTTCTTGTAGTGCAACGCGAAGTGCAGGTCGTGATGGGCGAGCGCCTGGGTGGCGAATTCAAGGCTCACGCCGCGGGTCTTGTCGGCATACACGCTGGGGAAGCTGGTGGTGTTGAGCTGGGTGGCATAGCTGCCGTCGGTGTAGGCCTCCAGCCCGTTGCCGTAGCGATCTTCGTAGGCGCGCAGCTTCAGGCTGCCGTGCTCGCCCAGCCCGACGTTGCCGATGAAATACAGGCTTTCCTTGTCCCACCACGGCCAGCGCCAATAGCGGATGCCGCTGCTGGCGCGGCCGGTGTAGACCGGGTTGCCTTTCTGGCCGTCCTGCTTCACGTAGCCCAGCGCGAATTCGCTGCGCTCGCTGGGCGCATAGCCGATCTTGATGGAGGTGCGGCGGTCGTTGCGGTCGGCGTTCTGGCGATGACTGCCGGTGTCGGTGGGCTTGACCTTGTAGTCCTTGAAACCGTCCGGCAGCGGGAAGCCGCCGGCATCCAGCCACGACAGGCCGGCCTGCAGATACCAGTCGCCGTGGCGCATGCCCAGGTTGGCCGCCGCCTTGCGTTCGCCGCCGCTGCCCGCGCCGAGGCGCACATCGCCTTCCAGCGGCGCTGCGGGTTTGCGCGACACCAGGTTGATCGCGCCGCCCAGCGTGTTCGGCCCGTACAGCAGCGAGGCCGCGCCCTTGGCGACGCGGATTTCGGCCAGATCGAAGGTGGTGAAGCGGCCGAAGTCGATGTAGCCGTCGTAGGGCACGTATTGCGGGATGCCGTCGAGGAACACCGGCACCTGGCGCGGGTCGAAGCCGCGCACGTACACCAGCGATTCGTTGCGGCTGTTGTTGGACAGCGCCACGCCGGGCGCGATGGCGACGGCGTCGCCCACGGTGTCGCGGTTGAGCAGATCCAGCTGTTCGCGGGTGACGGCGGTTTCACCGGCGGCAGGCTGCGCGTCCTGCTTGCCGTGCACCACCACGCGGCCGAGTTCGAAGGGTTTGCCGGTCTTGTCGCGGGAGTCTTCGGCGTGCGCGGAGGCCAGGCAGGCAAGCATGGCGCAGGCCAGCGCGGTGCGGGTGAGGGGAATGCGTGGAAAATTTTTCATCGTTGAAGTGGTCATGTGCGGGAATCGGGCGTGCAGCAAGCCGCCACCCGTTTGCGGGGCGGTCTTGCCGGATGGGATGTGGCAGGAAAAGAGGCACGTCCCTGTGCCCTGCCAAGGCTTATTTCATGCGGACGACTTCAATCTCGCTGAGCCAGCGCACATGGCGCGGGCCGGTCTTGGTGTCCTTGCCCGAGATCAGCAGCAATTGGCCTTCACCGGCCTCCAGCGGTTTGCCGTCCTTTTCCCAGGCCACCAGCACCTGGCTGCCGATGGGGGTGTTGTACAGCTCGTTCCACGAGAAGGTGACCACGTAACCGTCGGTGGCGCGCGCCACCACCACCATGCGGCGGCCGTCCTTGTGGCCGCCGACATCGATGCCGACGCGGTCCAGCACGTCGGTCAGGCGCACGCCGCGGAAATTGTTGGCCTTGCCCACCGTTGCCCCGGAGGCGCAGACCACGTCCATCGGCCCGGTGTTGCGCGGCACCATCTTCTTCAGTGCGGCCACGTCGAAGTCGGCCGGCGCCTTCACCGCGCCACTGATGCGCAACGACGTGCTGGGGGTGCCTGCCACGGCATGGATTTGCGGTGCGGCGGCGGGTTTGGCGGGCTGCGCCGGCGTGGCCAGCAGGGGCGGGGACAGCAGCAGGGCAAGCAGCAGGGGCGCGAGTTTCATGGGATATCCTCGATATGAGTTTAAGTATATAGCGAGGAAAGAATAGCGCCGCGCCCGGCTGGCGTTTTTGATCGGGATCAAGCGGGGGAGGTGATCAGGGGGTGGCGGCGACCCATTGCCGGTGCAGCGCCCGCAACTGGCCGGTGAACAGCGTGGCCCATGCGGCCAGGCCGATGCCGAACATCACCTGCGGCAGCATGCCGAGGAAGTGCAGCTCCATCGCCTGCATCATCCGCAGGGTGCTCACCGCGTACATGCCCAGCGGAAACACCGCGCCCCAGTACATCGGGTCGTAGGTGAACGGGAAGCGGCGCACGCCATGGCGCCAGATCGCCAGCACTACCAGCATCGGGATCCACCAGGTGCCGGTGGCCCAGTAGAACACCGTGAAGCCTTTCAGGAACGGCAGCATCGAGTGCAGGAACGGGGCGTGCGGGGTGTTGAGGATCAGCAGCGAGCCAGCCAGGGTGGAGATGGCCATTGCCCCCATGTTGATCCAGTAGGGCGGCGACAGGTCGGCGGGGGAGAACGCGAAGAAGGTGTAGCGGTAGAAGATCAGCGACATCATCCAGATGTAGAGCATGCCGCCCCACAGCCACATCGACAGCGCGAAGAAGTTCATCTCCATGCGCAGCGGCTGGTCCACGTATTGCGAGCACAGCGCGGCGATCACCGCCATCGACTGGGTGGCCACCACCGCCAGCAGCCAGCCCCCGTTGATGCCGCGCGCCAGCTCGGGTTTTTCCTGCTTCACCGTGAGCACGGTGAAGATGGTATAGGTGAAGCCCACCCAGGCCAGCAGGCCGATGCCACCCAGCAGCGTTGCAAGATGCAGGCTGCCACCGATCAGCAGGCTCTGGCTGCCAAGGATCGAACAGGCGGCGACGAAGGTGAAGAAGCCGGGTGCATTGAGGTGGTTGAACAGGTCGTCCAGCACGCGCCTGGGGTGCCAGTACAAATGCAGCAGCGCCAGGCCACCGATGGTGGCGAACAACCCCCAGTTCAACACGAACAGGGCCTTGGCCAGCCACGGCAGTCCCATCAGGTGTGCCGCCAGCGACAGGATGCCGGTGGCCATCACCATGCTGAAATAACCGGGCGACAGGGTGGCCGTGGAGTTGCGGACGTATTGCAACAGGGGTGGCATGGGGGGTTCTCCCTGGGAGGGCGACGAGAGGGGCCGGCGCCGTGGGGAGGCGATCCGACGAGCCTAACCGCAGCGCCGGCGGGCCCGTTTGACCCGGATCAAGCCCGCCTCACACCAGCAGCGCCACCGCCTTGATCTGCGCCCACAGCGGCATGCCCGGGTGCAGGCCCAGCCGCTGCACCGAGCGATGTGAAATGCGCGCCAGCAAGGTGCACCCGCCGGCGTCCAGCCGTGCCTGCACCTGCCCGCCGGGGGCATCTTCCAGCGCCGTCAGCGTGGCCGCCAGCAGGTTGAGCAGGCTGGAATCGTCATGCCGGTGCAAGGCCAGGCTGACGTCGCGGGCCTGGATGCGCACCCGCAGGCGGGTGCCGGCCGGGTGCGCCTCGCCATGCGCGAACAGGTTGCCGGCAGGCGTGTCCAGCGTCAGCAGGCCGTGGTCATCGCGCGCGCGGACTTCCGCCGACCACACCACGCCGGCATCCTCGCGCAGTGCCAGTGGCAGGTCGGTGCGATTGAGCAGATCCAGCGCGTTGCCGCTGGCGGTGCAGTGGCCTGCCTCCATCAACACCAGGTGGTCGGCCAGGCGCGCCACTTCCTCGATGGCGTGGGTGACGTAGAGGATCGGCACACCGGCCTCGCGCCGTACCGCTTCCAGGAACGGCAGGATCTCGGCGCGCCGCGTGGCATCCAGCGCGCTCAGCGGTTCGTCCAGCAACAGCAACCTGGGGGCCGTTACCAGCGCGCGGGCCAGCGCGACCCGCTGGCGTTCGCCGCCGGACAGGGACTGCGGGCGGCGTGCCAGCAGCGGTGCCAGTTGCAGGCGTTCGATCCACTGCTCCAGCAGGGCATCGGAGGCGCCCGCGCGCTTCCAGCCGTAGCGCAGGTTGGCTTCCACGCACAGGTGCGGCAGCAGCGCGCTGTGCTGGAACACCATGCCAACGGCGCGGCGATGCGCGGGCAGGCGATGGCGGGCGTCTTGCCAACACGCGCCGGCGACGTGCAGCTGCCCGCTGGTTGCCGGCTCCAGTCCGGCGATGGCGCGCAGCAGGGTGCTTTTGCCGCAACCGGAGGGGCCGAAGATCACGCTCACGCCCCGCGCAGGCAAGGCCACGTCCACGTCCAGCCGGAAGCTGCCACGCACCAGCCGCTGGATGATGCGGATGTCATCCGCCATGCAGCACCGCCGTGCGCCGGCCCAGCCACTGCATCAGCAACAGCAACGCGAACGAGAACCCCAGCAGGCAGGCCGCCAGCACATGCGCATCGGCATAGGCCATCGCTTCCACCTGGTCGTACAGCAACACCGACAGCACGCGCGTTTCACCTTCGATGTTGCCGCCCACCATCAGCACCACGCCGAATTCGCCCACGGTGTGGGCAAAGCCGAGCAAGCTGGCGGTGACCAGCGACGGCCGCGACAGTGGCAGCACCACGCTGATGAAACGGTCCAGCGGCGCGGCGCGCAGGGTGGCGGCGGCCTCCAGCGTGTCCTTCGGGATCGCGGCAAAGCCCGCTTGCAGCGGGTGCACCACGAACGGCAGCGAGTACAGCACCGAGGCCAGCAGCAGTCCCTTGAAGGTGAACGCCAGCGTGCCCAGCCCCGCCATGTCGGCCAGCCGGCCCAACGGGCCATGCGGGGCCAGCCCCAGCAGCAGGTAGAACCCCAGCACCGTCGGTGGCAGCACCATCGGCAGCGCCACCACCGCGCCCACCGGCAAGCGCCAGCGCGAGCGCGAATGCGCCAGCCACCACGCCAGCGGCATCCCCGCCAGCAGCAGGATCAGGGTGGTCCACCCCGCCAGCTTCAGCGTGATCCAGAGGGCGGGCAGCCAGGTGGATGCGGTGCCGTCCACGGGCGGTCAGTCGTAGCCGAGGGCGTGGATCTTCGCTTGCGCCGCCGGGCTTTGCAGGTACCGCAGGAAGCCGCGTGCCGCCGGGTTGCCGCGGCCGTGGGCCAGCAATACCGCAGTTTGCACGATCGGCGAATGCCAGCTTGCGGGCACCTCCCAACTGGAGCCCGGGGTGCCATGCTGGCGCGCCTGCAACACCAGCGAACGCGGCAGCAGGCCCAGCGGTGCCGCACCGGTGACCACGAACTGGGTGGCCTGGCCGACGTTCTCGCCCAGCACCAGCCTGGGTTGGAGTTCTTCCCAGCGGCGGACATAGGTCAGGGCCTCGCGCGCGGCCTCGCCATAGGGCGCCAGCTCCGGGTTGGCGATCGCCAGCCGGGTGATCGCACCCCGGCGCAGCAATGCTTCGCCATCCTTCACCTGCGCGGGGTCGCGGCTCCACAGCACCAGCCGGCCGACGGCATAGTCGTGCAGGGTGGCGGGATCGGCCAGGCCTTCCGCCGCCAGTTTGCGCGGGGTGCCGGCGTCGGCCGACAGCAGCACGTCGAACGGCGCGCCATTGCTGATCTGCGCATACAGCTTGCCGGTGGACGCGGCGCTGATGTCGATCCTGTGCCCGGTCTTGCGGGTGTAGTCGGCGGCCAGCCCGCGGGCGGCGTCGGCGAAGTTGGCGGCCACGGCGATGCGTGCCTGCGCCGGTGCCGGCGGGGTTGCCGACTGCACCATGCCCGCCAGCCCCAGCCAGCCGGTGGCGGCCAGCCAAAGCCCGGCAATCCAATTGCGTTTCATGCGGAAGTCTCCATTGCAGCCCCGCCATCGGAGGCGGGCAAAGTCTAGCTTTTCACGCGCAGGGCCGGTGCAGGCATGGCTGTCGCTATAATCGCGCATTCGTCATTTTCCGGTGTATCTGCGTGTTCGAATCCCTGACCCAGCGCCTGTCCGGCACCATCGAGCGCCTGCGTGGCCGCGGCCGCCTGACCGAATCCAACATCAGCGAGGCCGTGCGCGAGGTGCGCATCGCACTGCTGGAAGCCGACGTGGCGCTGCCGGTGGTGCAGGCGCTGATCCAGCGCATCAAGGTGCGCGCGGTGGGCCAGGAGGTGATGCGCTCGCTCAGTCCCGGCCAGGTGCTGGTGAAGATCGTGCGCGACGAACTGGCCATGGTGATGGGCGCGCAGGCCTCCGACCTCAACCTCAACGTACCGGCCCCGGCGGTGATCCTGATGGCCGGCCTGCAGGGCGCGGGCAAGACCACCACGGTGGCCAAGCTGGCCAAGCACCTGAAGGAGAAGCGCAAGAAGAAGGTGATGGTGGTCAGCGCCGACGTCTATCGCCCGGCCGCGATCGAGCAATTGCAGACGCTGGCCGGGCAGGTGGGTGCGGTGTTCTTCCCGTCCGACGCCGCCCAGAAGCCAGAGGGCATCGTCAAGGCCGCCATCGACGAGGCGAAGAAAACCTTCGCCGACGTGCTGATCGTCGATACCGCCGGTCGCACCAGCATCGATGATGCGATGATGGCCGAGATCAAGGCGCTGCACGGCGCGGTGAACCCGGTCGAGACCCTGTTCGTGGTCGATTCGATGACCGGCCAGGACGCCGCAGTCACCGCCAAGCACTTCGGCGAGGCGCTGCCGCTGACCGGCGTGGTGCTCACCAAGACCGACGGCGACGCCCGCGGCGGCGCGGCGCTGTCGGTGCGCTACATCACCGGCAAGCCGATCAAGTTCGTCGGCGTTGGCGAGAAGCCCGACGGCCTCGACGTGTTCCACCCCGACCGCGCCGCCGGCCGCATCCTTGACATGGGTGACGTGCTGTCGCTGGTCGAGCAGGTGGAGTCGCAAGTCGACCAGGACAAGGCCAGGAAGCTGGCCGAGAAGGTCGCCAAGGGCAAGAAGTTCGACCTCAACGACATGCGTGACCAGCTCGAGCAGATGCAGAACATGGGCGGCCTGCACGGCCTGATGGACAAGCTGCCGGGCATGGGCCAGTTGCCGGAAGCGGTGAAACAGCAGGTCACCGGCAAGGAAGTGCCGCGGATGATCGCCATCATCAATTCGATGACGAAGAAAGAGCGCCGCAACCCGGATCTGCTCAATGGTTCGCGGCGCGCCCGCGTGGCGCGCGGCAGCGGCTTGACGCCGGCCGACGTCAACAAGGTGCTCAAGCAGTACCAGCAGATGGAAAAGATGATGGGCAAGCTGGGCCGCGGCGGCATGAAGGGCATGATGCGCGGCCTGTCCGGGATGATGGGCGGCCGCGGCGGCCTGCCGATGCGCTGAGCGCGGGATGCACGAAGCCAGGGGAGGGTCGATGTCGCAACGTCTCGATTACAGGACCGCGTCCGCCGATGCCTTCAAGGCCTGCTGCAACTGGAGCACCAGGTGCACAAAAGCGGGCTGGAGCCGGCCCTGCTGGAACTGGTGAAGTCACGCGCCTCGCAGCTCAACGGCTGTGCCTGGTGTCTGGACATGCACACCAAGGACGCGCGTGCGCAGGGTGAAACCGAGCAGCGCCTGTACCTGCTTGCCGCCTGGCACGATGCCCCCTGCTACAGCGAGCGCGAACGCGCCGCACTGGCGTGGACGGAGGCGCTGACCCGGCTTGCCAACGCACAGGATGTGCCGGATGCTGTCTATCTGGCAGCCCGCCAGCATTTCGACGAGAAACAACTGGTGGACCTGACCTTGGCCATCATCGCCATCAACGGCTGGAATCGCCTCAATGTGGCCTTTCGCACCGTGGTGGGGGATTACGTCAGCCCC
The DNA here is from genome assembly GCF_041905325.1 of Thermomonas sp. Taxonomy (GTDB): domain Bacteria; phylum Pseudomonadota; class Gammaproteobacteria; order Xanthomonadales; family Xanthomonadaceae; genus Thermomonas. Next base: position 85,456 of record NZ_JAYRLK010000002.1, read on the forward strand.
CATCCGGGCAATCCCTGAGTACGGCTGAACGGAGGCGGATGAATGGATGGCGTTCGCTTCAATTATCCGGTGGTGCGCAGCTTCATCGTGTTTGCGCATGTCGCAGGCGCGGTGGTGCTGTTGACGGGGCTGCTGGTGCTTGCCGCGTGGGGGCTGGGGACGGGCATCCTGCGGGAATGGGTGGCATCCCCCTCCATCGTGCATGCCGCCGCTGCGCTGGGATGCATGCTGGCGGGTGCGGCGCTGCTCATGGGGCGGCGTTGGCCAGCCGCCAGCCTCGCCGGGAGCATGGCATTGCTGGTCTTGAGCGCGCAGGAGCTGTGGCTGCCGGCGGCGGACCGGCACTGGCTTGAGCAGTTGTTGCCGGCCTGGCCCGGGCGGCCCGCGGCACGGATGACGATGCTGGGGGCGATGTCGTTCATGGCATTGGGATGCGTGGGCCTGCTGGTGGTTTGCAGGCGCATCGTCTGGTTGCGCGAAGCCGCGGCCCTGGCGGTCATCGGCGTCGGGTTGGCTTCCGGGGCGACCTACGGGCAGGCGTTGGCCGGCGACTCCGCGGGATTGCTGAGCCAGCTCCCGGGGTCGACCGCGCTGCTGCAATTCCTGCTGGCACTGGGGTGGATGTCGCTGGTGCCCACGACCGGCTTGACCCGGGTGGCGGTGTCCGACAGCCTGGGGGGTACCTTCGCCAGACGCCTGATCCTGCCGGTGTTGCTGTTGCCGGTCGTGTTGACCTTCATCCTGGAGCGCGTGCGCGAGTGGCTGGGGCTGCCGGGTTCGTTGGTGTTGGCGCTGTCGTCCTCCGCCACCGGTGGCGCGGTGGCCGCGATGGTGGTGTGGGTGGCGCTGCTGCTGGATCGGGTCGAGCGCCAGCGTCGCACCGTGCTGGCCCTGCATGCGGACGCCAATACCGATGGACTTACCCAGGTGGCGAACCGGCGTGCATTCGATGCGGCCATGGCCCAGTACGAGCGCAAACCCGGTGAGTTCGCATTGCTGATGCTGGACCTGGACCATTTCAAGCACTTCAACGACGATTTCGGCCACCAGGCCGGCGATGATGTCCTGCGCGACACCGGGCGGCTCCTGCGCGACGCCGTGCGGCCGCAGGATCTGGTGGCGCGTTATGGCGGCGAGGAGTTCGTGGTGGTGCTGCCGCAGGCCGATGCCCGGCAGGCCGGGCTGGTGGCCAAGCGCATTTTGTCCGCATTCCATGCGCATGCATGGCCGTTGCGTGCCGTCACCGTCAGCATCGGGATCGCGGTGGCGCTGCCGGACGAGACCGTCGCGGCCTTGCTGGGGCGTGCGGACACGGCGTTGTACCGCAGCAAGCAGGACGGGCGGGATCGTGCCACGTTCGATGCCGATTCCGGCGAGTGCGCACCCGTCCTGGCAGGATGACCGGCGGCACGCGACCGTCGCCCGCGGCCAGCGTCGGTTTTGATTGCGCTGGAAGTTGCCGCTATACTTGCCGGCTTACCCGTCCATCCCGGACGCTGGGCAACACCGAGAAACCGCAATGGTCAAGATTCGCCTCACCCGTGGCGGCGCCAAGAAGCGCCCCTTCTACCACATCATCGTCACCGACAGCCGCAGTGCCCGCGACGGCCGCAACATCGAGCGCGTGGGTTTCTACAACCCGGTGGCGCAGGGCGCCGAGAAGCGCGTTGAACTGGATACCGCGCGTTTGAAGTTCTGGCTGGACAACGGCGCGCAGCTGACCGACAAGGTCGCCGAGCTGTACAAGCAGGCCGCCAAGGCCGCCTGATGCCGACGGGCCGCCCAAGACGGCCCGCTTCGCCATGATGAACGCATCGTCGACCAGCCAGCGGATGATCACCGTGGGCCGGTTGCACGGTGCGTTTGGCGTGCGCGGGGAAGTGAAGCTGGAAAGCTACACCGCCCCCGAGCGGGCCATCGCCGATTACCAGCCCTGGACCTTGCGCGATGCGCGCGGCAACGAGCGCGTGTGCGAAGGCGCAAAGGTGCGCGAGGGCGGCAAGGGCCTGGTTGCCAGCGTGCCTGGAATTGCCGATCGCGATGCCGCCGATGCCCTGCGGGGCGTCGAGGTGCTGGTGCCGCGGTCCGTGCTCCCTGCACCCGCGCCGGGTCAATACTACTGGGTGGATCTGGAAGGCCTGCGCGTGGTCAACCTGGACGGTGTGGAATTCGGCACCGTGTCCCACGTCTTCAACAACGGGGCCAATGACGTGCTGGTGACGCACGGCGAGCGCGAGCGCATGATCCCGTTCGTGCAACCGGATTTCGTCACTGCGGTGGATGTCGAGGCCGGCGTCATCACGGTGGACTGGGACGCGGATTTCTGAGGCCGATGCCGGTGCGCTTCGACATCATCAGCCTGTTCCCGGAATTCGTCGCCCAGCTCGCCGCGCACGGCGTGGTGGGGCGCGCGGGTGAGCGGGGGCTGCTGTCGATCCACGGCTGGAACCCGCGCGACCACGCCGAGGGCAATTACCGCCGGGTCGATGACCGTCCGTTCGGCGGCGGCCCGGGCATGGTGATGCTGATCGAGCCCCTGTGCGCGACGTTGGCGGCGATGCGCGACGACGATCCCGCGTCCGCGCATGTGGTGTACCTCAGCCCTCAAGGGCGTCCGTTGACCCAGGCCAAGGTGCGGGAGTTGGCCGCAAGGCCTCGCATTGCGCTGCTGTGCGGCCGCTACGAGGGTGTGGACGAGCGCCTGTTGCAGGCCGAGGTGGACGAGGAAATCTCGATCGGCGATTACGTGCTGTCCGGCGGCGAGCTGGCGGCGGCGGTGCTCATCGACGCGGTGGCACGCTTGCAGGAGGGGGCCCTGAACGATGCCGAATCGGCGGTGCAGGACAGTTTCGAAGGCGACGGCCTGCTGGACTGCCCGCATTACACGCGCCCGGTCACGCACGCGCTGGGCACGGTGCCGGAGGTGCTGCTGTCCGGCAATCACGCCGCCATCGCGCGCTGGCGGCGGCAGCAATCGCTGGGCCGTACCTGGCTGCGGCGTCCCGACCTGCTGGACGAAGCCGCGTTGTCGAAGGCCGACCGCGCGTTGCTGGAGGCGTTCCGTGCCGACTGGCGGCACGCCGGCGGGGCGTCGGCGGGCGGAGATGCCTGACCGGGGCACGCGGCGGGATTTCCAGCTATAATGCGCGGCTGGGCCATGCCCGGTTTGCTTCAACAGTGCCATGACGCGGGTCCACGTGCACTCGCGCAACAACGACTCCAACAGGCGCGTGCGGAATGCACGCAACACGACTCAACAGGTTGATTCCATGAACAAGCCCTCGATCCACACCCTCGTCCAGAATTTCGAAACCGCCCAAGTGGCGCGCAAGCTGCCCGACTTCGGCCCCGGCGACACCGTCATCGTCAACGTCAAGGTGAAGGAAGGCAACCGCGAGCGCGTGCAGGCCTACGAAGGCGTGGTCATCGGCAAGAAGAACGCCGGCCTGAACTCCGCGTTCACCGTGCGCAAGATTTCCCACGGCTTCGGCGTGGAGCGCGTGTTCCAGACCCACAGCGCCACCATCGACTCGGTGGAAGTCAAGCGCCGTGGCGACGTGCGCGCCAGCAAGCTGTACTACCTGCGCGGCCTGGAAGGCAAGAAGGCGCGCATCAAGGAAGACCTGGCCGGCAATGCCAAGGCCCGCGCCAAGGCCGCCGCCGAAGCTGCCGCCCAGTAATCGCCGCGCTGTTTGCGCGAAGACGGCCACCTTCGGGTGGCCGTTTGCGTTTGTGACCGATGATGAAGACGGAAAACGACGACGATGGCGTGCGCCTGGACGTGTGGCTGTGGGCGGCGCGGTTCTTCAAGACCCGCGCGCTGGCCAAGCAGGCCATCGAGACCGGCAAGGTGGAGCTGGGCGGGCAGCGTGCCAAGCCTTCCCGCAGCGTGCGCGTGGGTGATGCGTTGCGGGTGACGCGGCTGGAGGAATGTTTCGTCATCGAAGTATTGGCACTGGCCACCGTGCGCGGTTCGGCGGGCATCGCACAGGGGCTGTACCGCGAATCCGCGGACTCCAGGCGCGTGCGCGAGCTGGCCCGTGCGCAGCGTGCCGCCGAGCGCGCCGGCTACCACCCGCCGGATACCAAGCCCGACAAGCGCACGCGCCGGCTGATCCGCGCGCTGGGTGACATCGAGGTCAGTTGATGCATCGGGCCGCGGGCTAGGCGAAAGGTGCTAGCCATCCGGCCAGCGGCTAGTGCTTCCAGCAAATGGCGGGCGGCTTGCCGGCTTGCCACCATGCGCCCAATCATCAGGAGCTGGGCCATGGCGGTCACCGTGTTGAAACTGGGTTCGAAGGGCGCGGAAGTGCGTCGATTGCAGGAGGCATTGAATCGCAAGCTGCCGGGGTGCCGGTTGGCGCCGGATGGCGATTTCGGCAACAACACGCTCAATGCCGTGCGTCGCTACCAGGACCAGGCCTGGCTGGTGGTGGATGGCGAAGCCGGCCAGTGCACGCAGAATGCGTTGTTCGATGCCGAGGCGTACCCCCCCGCGCAGCATCAACGGCCCTTCATTCCGCAGCCCACCAACAGCACCTGCTGGGCGGCAGCCACCGCCATGCTCAAGCGCAGCAGCGTGGCGGCGGTGAAGGCGGCCACGCCCAGCGACATGTGGGATGACACCAATGGCCTCTACAACCAGTCCGACGTGGCCAACTGGGTGCCGCAGACCGCGCGTTACGCGCGGGTGCATGGCCTGCGTTCGTATCCACCGGCCTCATGGACCCCGCAGGCGTTCGCCGCGATGGTGCGGCAGGGGCCGGTGATGGTGGATACCCTGTGGAACCCGGGAGGGTACCTGCGCCGCATTCCCTCCGGCTACCAGGGCAGCCCCGGCCACATGACGCTGGTGGTGGGCGTGCGTGGCGATGCCGATGCCAGCGGGCGCGGCACCACCCTGATGGTGTATGACCCGTGGGAACCGAACGTCGGTCGGCGCTGGCGGGTGAGTTACTACCGCTGGATGAGTGAAGTCAGCACCCGTACCTACCGCTTGTTCCAGTAACGCCTGCGCGCCGCCGGTCAGGTGCCGGCATTGCGCAGCAGTGCATGGGTTTCTTCCGCAATGTCCTCGAGGCAGGCCTCCATCTGCGCCTGCCGCGTGCGGAAACTGAGCACGCAGATCCGGCCGAGGAAACGCTCGCCCACCTGCGCGCCGGTCAGCATCACCCGGCCGCGCGCCGTCACGCGTTGCATCAGCGCGCGGGTGGCGTTGTTCTGCGCGGCAAGCGTGGGCAGTGCCGGGTGTTCGAGGTGGAAGGCCAGCAGCGACAGCTGCGGCGGCGCGTCCAGCACGAGGCCGGGGATCTTCACGATTTCGTCTGCCGCCCACAACGCCAGTGCACGTTTTTCCGCCAGCGCGGCGCGGTAGCGGTCGGCACCCAGCAGCTTCATCGTCAACCACACCCGCAGGCCCGGGAAGCCGCGCGACAGCTCCGGCCCGTACTGGGCCGGGTCGTAGAATTCGTTCTGGTTGTCCGGCAGATAGCCGGCTTCGGAGGCGTGCAGCGCGCGCAGCGCCTCGCCGTCGCGCACCAGCAGCGCGCCGGTGCCGTAGGGCAGGAACAGGCCCTTGTGCGGGTCGAGGGTGAGCGAATCGGCGCGCGGCAGCCCCGCCAGCAGCGGGCGCAGCACCGGCACCATGTGGAAGAACGCGCCATACGCGCCATCGACGTGGTGCCACAGCGCTTCGCGCGTACACAGGTCGGCCACCGCTTCCAGCGGGTCCACCGCGCCGGTGTTGGTGGTGCCGGCGGTGGAGAACACCATGAACGGTTGCAGCCCGGCGGCGCGGTCGGCGTCGATCGCCGCTTGCAGGGCGTCCACGCGCATGCGGAAGTGCGCATCCACCGCGATCGTGCGCACGCGGTCGTGGGCGATGCCGGCCAGTTTGGCGGCCTTGGTGATCGAATGGTGCGACTGCGACGACACGTACAGCGTGCCGCGGCGGATGTCGGTGCCCAACTTGATTTCGCGGGCGCAGGCGATGGCATTGAACATCGCCATCGAGCCGCCGGTGGTGAACAGCCCGCGCGCAGTCGCCGGGAACTGCATCCACTCGCGCATCCATTCCAGCGCGTTGGCTTCCAATTGCACCAGCGCCGGCGCCGCCTGCCAGATGCCGGTGTAGCGGTTGCTGGTGTCGGCGATGAAATCCGCCAGCGCCGCCGGGAAGATGCCGCCGCCGGGGATGTAGGCCAGGTAGCCCGGGGTCGGGGTGCCGAACGAGCGCGGGATCCAGTCGTTGAACAGCGGCTCCAGCAGCGACTCCAGCGGCACGCCGGTGGCCGGTTCCGGCTCGCGCAGGCGGCGGCACAGCGCTTCGATGTCGTCGAGATCGCCGCAGGCCGGGGCGGTGGCCAGCGCGTCGATGTGCGCCACCGCGCGACGCAGCACGGCGTCACCCATCGCCAGCATGTCGGCGGAAGAAAACTCGAGGTTGGCGGGGTCGTGCATGAAGGCGTTGCCGGGGAAGTGAAGGTTGATTGTCCACCGGCGATCACCGATGGCCAGTGCGGAACGTTGGTGGGGTGCGCGCGGGGTTTGGCTTATCCTGCGCGGCCCAGTCGATGGAATTGCGATGACGGTACGTGCCGGTCGCCTGCTGCAATTGCTGGATGAGCTGCGCCGCCGCCGCAAGCCGGTGCAGGGCGCGCGTCTGGCGGAGCAGCTTGGCGTCAGCCTGCGCACGTTGTACCGCGACATCGACACCTTGCGGGGGCAGGGCGCGGACATCGCCGGCGATCCGGGCGTCGGCTACCTCCTGCGACCGGGGTTCCTGCTGCCGGCGATGATGTTTTCCGCCGAAGAGCTCGAAGCACTGGCACTGGGCGCGCGCTGGGTGGCCGCGCATGCCGACCCGGAGTTGGCCGCCGCCGCCGGGCGAGCGGTGGCGCGCGTGGGCAGTGTGCTGCCGGAGCCGTTGCGCTTGCAGGTGGAAACCAGCGGGCTGTTCGCCCCGGATTGGAATGCCAGCCCGCCGGAGCCGTGGTTGCCGGTCTTGCGCAAGGCCATTCGCGAGGGCCTGGTGTTGCGGATGGTGTATGCGCGCAGCGATGGCGAGGCCAGCGAGCGCAGGGTATGGCCGTTCGCGATGGCCTTTCTCGACGACAAGCGCCTGTTCGCGGCGTGGTGCGAGTTGCGCGGCGAGTTCCGGCATTTCCGTGCCGATCGCGTGCAGCAACTGGAAGCGACCGGCGAGGTCAGCCCGCATCCGCGGCACCAGTTGTTGCGGCGCTGGCGGCGGCAGCAGGGCATTCCGCCAACGCCTGCGTGCGAAGACTGCTGACAGGATCTGGCAGCAGGCACGGCGCAGACTGCCCGCTCCCAACCCACCCAGGAACCTCCATGGACGACACCCTGCTGTTCTACACGCACCCGAGCTCGCGCGGCCGCTTGACGCGCTGGATGCTGGAAGAGACCGGGTTGCCTTACGAGGAGGTGATCCTGGGCTTCGACGGCGCGATGAAAACGCCGGAGTATCTGGCGATCAATCCGATGGGCAAGGTGCCGGCGGTGCGGCATGGCGAGGTGGTCATCACCGAAGGCGCGGCCATCTGCGCCTATCTGGCCGACCTGGTGCCGGACTTGCGGTTGGCACCCGTGCCGGGGTCGAAGGCACGCGGCAGCTATTACCGCTGGCTGCTGTTCCTGGCGGGGCCGGTGGAGGCGATGTTGACCGCCAAGCAGGCTGGCACGCTGGCCCCGGCGATGAGTGCCGGCTACGGCACCGAGGCCGACATCCTGCGCACGCTGGAACTGGCGCTGGCCGACAAGGCGCACCTCGCCGGCGACGATTTCACCGCAGTCGACCTGTACGCCTCCGGCGTGCTGGGCTATTTCATGCGGGTAGGGGCGCTGGAGCCGCGTCCCGCCTTCGTCGCGTTCGCGCAGCGCCATGCGGCGCGTCCGGCGGCGTTGCGCGCGGCGGCACGCGATGCCGAGCTGGCCACGCGCTACCCGCCCGCGGGGGCGTGAGCCGGCTCATGCGGTCGCCGCCCCGGCCTGCGGCGGCAGCTCGACATTGCGCTGGAACTCGAAGATCAGCCGCGTCTCGATATGCGCCACTTCCTCGCGCTCGGTCAAGGCGGTGAGGGTGAATTGGCGCAGGTGCTCGCTGTCACGCACGCCCACATGGGCCAGGAAGTCGTCGGCACCGGCGACGTGGTAGCAGGCCAGCACTTCCGGCAGGTGCAGCAGGTGCTGGTGGAAGCCATCCACCAGCGCCCGCGAATGCTTCGCCAGCCGCACCGAAATCATCGCCTGCAAGCCCACGCCAATCGCTTCCGGCGCGATTTCGGCGTGGTAGCCCAGCAGGATCCTGGCTTCGCGCATCCGCCGCACCCGTTCCAGCGCGGTGGACGGGGCGATGCCCACCTTTTCCGCCAGGTCCTTGTTCGGCAGCCGCGCATTCTTCCGCAACAGGCGCAGCAGGGCGTAGTCGATTCGATCCAGCATGGCGGTTTGGTGCCTCGGAAAAATATCATTCGACATGACGATTTCATATCGAACAGGGTTCTAGGATAGCGGTATTCCATCGCATCCGAGGCGACCATGCAGCGATTCCAGACCAAGGCCGTCCACGGCGGACGCGACGATTTCGGCAAGCTGTGCGTGCATGCACCGCCGTTGGACCTGTCCACCACCTATCCCATCGCCGACCTGGACGTGGGGACCGCCAGCTTCGACGCCCTGATCGGCGGCCAGGCGCATGCGGAAAACCCGATCTATGCGCGCCTGCACAATCCCACCGTGGCCCGGGTGGAGAATGCGATCGCGGCATTGGAGGGCACCGATGCCTGCGTGGCCTTCGGCTCCGGCATGGCGGCGCTGACGGCCGTGCTGATGGACCGTGCCCAGCACGGCAAGCATGTGCTGGTGGTGCGCCCGCTGTATGGCACCTCGGACCACCTGCTGCACAGCGGGGTGTGCGGGCTGGAGGCGGAGTTCGTGACCGACCCCGCCGACATCGGCGCGCGCCTGCGTGCGGACACCGCGCTGGTCATCATCGAAACCCCGTCCAACCCCACGCTCAACCTGATCGACATCCGCGCGGTGGTGCAGGCGGCGGGCCCGGTGCCGGTGCTGGTGGATTCCACCTTCGCCTCGCCGGTGTTGCAGCGCCCGGCCGAGTTCGGGGCCGCGTACGTCTGGCACAGTGCCACCAAGTTCCTGGGCGGCCACGGCGACGTGATCGCCGGGGTGGTGTGCTGCGATGAAACCCGCGCCGGGCCGCTGCGCACCATGCGTGCCGCCACCGGCGCGCTGCTGCACCCGTTGGCCGCCTACCTGCTGCACCGCGGGCTGCCCACGCTGAAGCTGCGGGTGGAGGCGGCGCAGGCCAACGCGCAGGTACTGGCACAGCGGCTGCTGGAGCATCCGGCGGTATCGAAGGTGTTCTATCCGGGGCTGCCCGGTGCGGTGAACGGGCATCTGGTGGGCACGCAGATGTCCGGCCCCGGTGCGCTGATGGCATTCGAAGTCGCCGGTGGCCACGCGGCCGCGGCGAGCGTGATGGCGAAGGTGCGGGTGATGACGGCGGCAGTGAGCCTGGGCTCCACCGACAGCTTGATCCAGCATCCGGCCGGCCTCACCCACCGCATGGTGCCCGAGGACGTGAAGCGCGCCACCGGCATCACCCCCGGCCTGCTGCGCCTGTCGGTGGGCATCGAGGACGTGGAAGACCTGTGGGATGACCTGGTGCAAGCGCTGCGGTGATGCCGCGCCGCCGCGCCTTTGCATCTGGCGCGGTCTTACTTGGCGTAACGCTTGAGCGCGCTGATCACGTTGCGGGTTTCCGCGGGCACCGGCTGGTTGCGGCGCACCGCATCGGCCCATTCCGGCAGCAGGGCCACGGCCGCTTCGATGGCCTGGATCAGATTCACATCGGGGTTGCGCTTGCGCATGGCTTGCTTGGCGGCATGTTCGGCCGCCTGCCCCAGTTCGGCCAACGGGGTTGCCCCCACGATGGGAGCGGAGCCCTTCAAGGTATGGAAGGCCCGCACCATCGCACGGGTTTGCGTGGGGTTGGAAAAATCCGTGCGCCAGACTTCCAGCGCCTTGCTGATGTTCTGGATGATGTCGGCCAACTCGGCCAGGAAGATTTCACGCATCTCGGCGTCCACATCCCCCGAGATCGCCGGTGCCCCCGCACGCGGTGACCTGGAACGAAACAACTTCTGGAACAGCCTTCCCAGCCAATGACTCACGCCCATTCCTCGATCCGGATCCCCGGGCGGGATGATAGACGTTGTGTGATGGCCGTGTCAGGAGCGGCGCAGGGACCCGATGGCGGCGTGCACGCGCGTCAGCTGCGGGGTGGGCCGGCCAGGCGCTTTTCCCAGTCTTCCACGGCGCAGAGCCGCAAACGGTGTTCGACCAGTTTGCGATGCGAAGGCACCAGCGGCAGCGTCAGTGCCGGCTCCAGTTGGGCGGGGTCGAGCACCCGGCGGAACAACAAAATGCCCAGCCGGTGCAGGCTCCAGTCGGGATGCGGGCGTTCGGTCAGGCGCAATGCATCACCGGCCTGCGCCAGCCCGGGGCGCAGCACGCGGTAATACCAGCCGCTGCGGCCGCTGTCCTGCACTCTTCGCGCCATGTCGGCCACGCCGAAGCGGTCGTTGAGCTTCCAGCACGGCTGCCGGTTCTGGCTGACTTCCAGCAGTGCGCCGCCCAGCGCGTAACGGTCGCCCAGGCAGACCTCGGCTTCGGTCAGCCCGTGCGTGCTGATGTTTTCGCCGAACGCGCCGGGCGTCTCCAGCAGCGGCAGCGCGCCGAGTTCGTCGCGCCACGCGGCGTAATGGTCGAACGCATAGTGGTGCACCGCCTTGTCCGGCCCGCCGTGCACGCGCAGGTCGCCTTGTTCGTCGCCTTCCAGCCCGATCGGGCTGATCCAGACCTTGTCCCCGCGTGGCGTCTTGGCAATGCCGCTGCGGCTGCCGGGGCGGGTGCAGGGCCGCACTGTGCCGGTGAGCAGGACGACGGTGCTCATGCCAGCGCCTTCAGCCGGTACAGCGCTTCCAGCGCCTGTTTCGGAGTCAGGTCGTCGGGGTCGATGCCGGCCAGCGCGTCCAGCGCCGCGCTGGAGGGGGCGAACAGGCCGAACTGCTGCGGCGCATCCAGTGCCGGTGCGCTCAGCGGGACATGCGGCGCGTCGCGGCTCTGCGCCTCAAGCTCCGCCAGCCGTGTCCGTGCCTGCTGCAGCGCGGCTTTCGGCAGGCCGGCCAGCGCCGCCACCTGCAGGCCGAAGCTGCGGTTGGCCGGGCCGGGACGGACCGCGTGCATGAACACCAGCGCATCGCCATGCTCGACCGCGTCCAGATGCAGGTTGGCGATGCCGCTGCCGGGTTCGGCCAGCGCAGTCAGTTCGAAGTAGTGGGTTGCGAACAGTGTGTAGCTGCGGTTGCCGGCAGCCAGCTGCCGCGCCACCGCGTCGGCCAGGGCCAGGCCGTCGTAGGTGGAGGTGCCACGGCCGATCTCGTCCATCAGCACCAGCGACTGCTCGCTGGCGTGGTGGAGGATGTAGGCGGTTTCGCTCATCTCCACCATGAAGGTGGACTGGCCGCGCGCCAGGTCGTCGCCGGCGCCGATGCGGGTCAGGATGCGGTCGATGGGCCCGAGCTCCGCCTTCGCCGCCGGCACGAAGCTGCCGATGCAGGCCAGCAGCACGATCAGCGCGTTCTGGCGCATGAAGGTGCTCTTGCCGCCCATATTGGGGCCGGTGATGACGTACATCCGGGTGGCGTCGTCGAACACCAGGTCGTTCGGCTCGAACGGCGCGTCGCGCAGCGCCTCCACCACCGGGTGGCGGCCGCGTTCGATGCGGATGCCGGGGTCGTCGCGCAGCGTCGGCCGGTTCCAGTCCAGCGCCTGCGCGCGCTCGGCGAAACCGGCCAGCACGTCCAGTTCGCTCAGCGCCAGCGCGCAGCGGCGCAGCGGTTCCAGCATGGCGTTGAGCGCGTCGAGCACGCCGTCGTAGAGCAGCTTCTCGCGCGCCAGCGAACGCTCGCGCGCGGACAGCACCTTGTCCTCGAAGGCCTTCAACTCTTCGGTGATGTAGCGCTCCGCGCCGGTCAGGGTCTGGCGGCGGGTGTAGTGCACCGGCGCCTTGTCGCTCTGGCCCTTGCTGATCTCGATGAAGTAGCCGTGCACGCGGTTGTAGCCGACCTTGAGGTTGGCGATGCCGGTGGCCGCGCGCTCGCGCGCTTCCAGGTCGATCAGGAACTGGTCGGCATTGGTCGAGAGCTGGCGCAGTTCGTCGAGTTCGGCATCGAAACCTTCCGCGATCACGCCGCCGTCGCGCGCCAGCAGCGGCGGCTGGGCGACGATGGCGGCGCGCAGCATGCGCGCGGTGTCTTCGTGTTCGCCGAGTTCGGCGTGCAGCGCCGCCAGCCGCGGCGAGTCCAGCGGGGCGAGGATGTCGCGGACCGCAGGCAGCAGGGACAGGCCGTCGCGCAGGGTGGACAGGTCGCGCGGGCGGGCGCTGCGCAGGGCGACGCGCGCGAGGATGCGCTCCATGTCGCCGAGGCCGCGGAACGCGTCGCGCAACGCTTCGTCGGCGCGCGCGTCCAGCAGCGCCTGCACCGCATGGTGGCGCTCGCCCACCGTGCGGCGGTCGCGCAGCGGCCGGTGCAGCCAGCGCCGCAGCAGCCGCCCACCCATCGGCGTCACGGTGCTGTCCAGCACGCCCAGCAGGGTGGCCTTCACATCGCCGTCGACGCGCGTGTCCAACTCCAGGTGGCGGCGCGTCGCGGCGTTCATCGCGATGGCGTCGTCGCTGGTCTCAAGGGCGATGCCGCGCAGGTGCGGCAGCCGCTGCTTCTGGGTTTCCTCCACGTAGCCCAGAACCGCCGCAGCGGCGGCGACAGCCAGCGGGCGGTCTTCCAGGCCGAAGGCGGTGAGGTCGTGCACGGCGAAGAACTGCAGCAGCTGGCGGCGACCGGAGTCGGCATCGAACAGCCACGGCGGGCGCCGGCGCAGCCCGCGCGATTCCAGCGCGCAGGCGGGCCAGCCGTCCTCGTCGGCGAGCAGCGTTTCCGCCGGCTGCAGGCGGGCCAGCTCGGCCTCCAGCGCATCCTCGCCGGCCACCTCGTTGGCGCGCAGGCGGCCGCTGGCAAGGTCGGCCCAGGCGAGGCCGTAGCCCCGGCCCTTGCTGGACACGCCGCCGCGGCTGATCGCCAGCAGCAGGGTGTCGCGGCGCTCGTCCAGCAGCGCCTCGTCGGTGACGGTGCCGGGGGTGACGATGCGCACCACCTTGCGCTCCACAATGCCCTTGGAGGTCGCGGGGTCGCCGATCTGCTCGCAGATGGCCACCGATTCGCCCAGCGCCACCAGCCGCGCCAGGTAGCCTTCGGCGGCGTGGTAGGGCACGCCGGCCATCGGGATCGGCTGGCCGGCCGACTGCCCGCGCTGGGTCAGGGTGATGTCCAGCAACCGTGCCGCCTTGCGGGCGTCATCAAAGAACAGCTCGTAGAAATCGCCCATGCGGAAGAACAGCAGCACGTCCGGATGCTCCGCCTTGGCGGCGAAGTACTGCTTCATCAGGGGGGTGTGCTCGGCCTGCTTGTCGGGCGCAGCGGGAGACGGGCGCACAGGTTCAGCAGCACCCGCCGGGGGTATCGGCAAAGGAGTTGATGGCGGTGGCGGCCACGCCGGTGGTTTCGCCGCGCAGGCTGGCGGCATGATGCTCGGCCACCACGCGGGCCACGCAGGCGGTGACCGCCTTGCCCATCGGGATATGCAGGAATTCGTTGGGGCCGTGGGCATTGGAATGCGGGCCCAGCACGCCGGTGATCATGAACTGCGCACCGGGGAATTTTTCGCCCAGCATGCCCATGAACGGGATGGTGCCGCCTTCGCCCATGTACATCGCCGGCTTGCCGAAGAATTCCTGGCTGGACTGCTCGATCGCGCCTTCCAGCCACGGTGCCAGTGCCGGGGCGTTCCAGCCGGTGCTGGCCTTTTCCAGGTGCAGGCTGACCTGCGCGCCGTACGGCGGGTTCTGCAGCAGCACGTCCTGCAACAATTCGCCGGCGCGCTTGCCGTCCAGCGTGGGCGGCAGGCGCAGGCTGAGCTTGGCGGCGGTGAACGGGCGCAGCACGTTGCCGGCCGAGGCCAGCGACGGAACGCCATCCACGCCGGTGATCGACAGCGCCGGCCGCCAGGTGCGGTTGAGCACCAGTTCGGTGCGGTCGTTGCCCATCGGCACCATGCCGGGCAGGAACGGGAACTTGTCGAAGACTTCGTCGCCCAGCACTTCCGCCACCTTTGCGGCTTGCGCCCGGCGGTCGGCGGGAATGTCCGCATACAGGCCGTCGATCAGGATGCGGCCGGTGTCTTCGTCCTCGATGCGCGAGAGCAGGTCGCGCAGGATGCGGAAGCTGGACGGCACGATGCCGGACGCATCACCCGAGTGCACGCCTTCGCTGAGCACCTTCACCGTGAGGTTGCCACCGGCCAGGCCGCGCAGCGAGGTGGTGCACCACAGTTGTTCGTAGTTGCCGCAACCGGAGTCCAGGCACACCACCAGCGACGGCTTGCCGATGCGGTCGGCCAGATGGTCCACGTAGAACGGCAGGTCGTTGCTGCCGGATTCCTCGCAGGCCTCGATCAGTACCACGCAGCGCGCATGGGCCGCGCCCTGTGCTTGCAGCGCCATGAGCGCGGTGAGGGAGCCGAAGATCGCGTAGCCGTCGTCGGCACCACCGCGCCCGTACAGGCGGTCGCCTTCCAGTACCGGCACCCACGGGCCCTTGCCTTCGTCCCAGCCGGTCATCTCCGGCTGCTTGTCCATGTGCCCGTACAGCAGCACGCAGTCGTCGTTGCGGCCACCGTTGGCCGCGGGAATGTCGATGAAGATCAGCGGCGTGCGGCCTTCCAGGCGCACCACCTCCACCTGCATGCCCGGGATGGCCTGCGCCTTCGCCCAGGTTTCCATCAGCGACACCGCGCGATCCATGTGGCCGTTCTGCACCCAATCGGCATCGAACATCGGCGATTTGTTGGGAATGCGAATGTATTCGATCAGCTGCGGGACGATCTCGGCATCCCATTTGGCGGCCACGAAGGTGCGGAGCTTGCTGGCATCGAAATGGGTGGCGTGCATGGCGGCCTTGTCTTGTGATTGGCGAATGGGTGGCGGCGATTGTAGCGCCCGTCCCCGTCATCCCCCATCCATGGGGTTGTTCGAAGGTGGAATCAGATTTTTCCTACCCGATACCGGGGTGAAAATCCGACGCATGGATGGGGCACTGCCCGATAGGCTGTGTCCATCGGCAGGAACATCCTGTGCACACCGGGGCAGATGCAACGCCTCGGCCTCGGATCAACCTCCCCGCGAGCAATGCCATGAAACCCCTGACCTTCCTGTTTGCCACTTTCGTGCTGCTGCTGGCCCTGGCGGGCAATGCCGCTGCCGGTGAGACGGTGAACATCAATACCGCCGATGCCGCCACCCTGGACCGGGTGTTGGTGAATGTCGGCCCGGTCAAGGCGCAGGCCATCGTCGACTATCGCCAGGCCAATGGTGCGTTCCGCAGCCCCGAGCAGTTGGCCATGGTCAAGGGCATCGGCCTGCGGACGGTGGAGCGCAATCGCGACCGCATCGTGGTCAGTGCGCCGCGGTCGGCGGTGAAGCCGGAAGGCCGGGCCGCATTGCAGGTGACCACCCAGCAGGTGGCCCGCCGATGAACGCCGCGATGCTGGATACCATGTGCAAGACCCCTGCTCATGTCGCCGCGATGATTGACCCCCTGCCACCCACGTTCCGCATCCTGCGCGCAGCCGACTACCGCAGGATGCGGTGGAAGAACGGCGCGGGCCAGACATCGGAGATCCTGCGGGTGCCGGATGTCGAGGATTGGGACTGGCGGCTGTCGATTGCCGACATCGAAACCGACGCCGCTTTTTCGGTCTTCCCGGGCGTGGAACGGCAGTTGGTGTTGCTGGGGGGGCATGGCTTGCGCCTGCGCTTCGATGATGGCCTGGTGCATGAGTTGCTGCAGCCGCACGGCGCGCTGCACTTCTCGGGGGATCGCTCACTGGTGGGCGAATTGCTGGATGGCCCCACCCGCGACTTCAACGTGATGTGGAAGCGCGGCGCGGTGGACGCACAGCTGTGGCGGCGTCCATTGGTCGGGCCGATGGTGCTGTTCGTGGCTCCCGGTGAAACCTGGGTGGTGCATCAGCTGGCCGGATCCATGCAGTGCAGCATGGAGGCCCACGTGGGCGAGATGGAGGCGGGGGATACCGCCGTGCTGGAACCGGGGTCGGGGAAGCGTACCCGCTATGCATTGGATGGCAATGGCGAGGTCTTGTTGCTGCGGGTGTCACGTCTGGAGGCTTGAGCAAAGCCGGGACGGCTTTGCTCAGCCCTTCATCCCCAGGGTTGCTTTCAAAGGCGGTGTCGAAGGAACCGGCTCCGCTGCGGCACAGGGATGTGCCGCACTTTTTTTTCAAGGCGCGATCTTGCGCTTCAGCGCCCTTGCCACCGGCAAGGGCAGGCCGGGCAGTGAACGCAGCAGCCACGGCAGCACGCGGCGCTTGGCGCCGCCCAGCGACTCCGGCACCACGGCCTCGATGAGGTGCGGGCCGGGATGCGCCAGCGCGTACTCCAGCGCCTTGCAGAAGCTCTCCGCCGTGTCCGCGCGGGCGGCGTGCACGCCCATGCCCTGCGCCAGCCGGCAGAAGTCCAGTACCGGGCCGTGCAGGTCCAGCTGCGAGCGGGCCTTGGGGCCCGGCGCGGCGTCGGCGCCCACGCGTTCCAGTTCGACGTTGAGCACCGAATAGCTGGCGTTGTTGAAGAGGATCGTGGTGACGTCGAGGCGCTCGCGCGCCATCGTCCACAGCGCCTGCAGCGTGTACATCGCGCTGCCGTCGCCGACCAGCGCGAGGACCGGGCGGTCCGGGCAGGCGATGGCCGCGCCCACCGCGTTCGGCAGGGCCTGCCCGATGGCGCCGCCGGTGAGGGTGAGCAGGTCGTGGCGCGGCGCGCCGGCGGTCATCGTGCCGAGCAGCAGGCCGGAGGTGATCGCCTCGTCGATGACGATGGCGCGCTCCGGCAGCAGGTGACCCACGGCCTTGCAGACCTTGGCGGCGGTGAGGCGGCCGCGCGGGCGCGCGGGACGCGCGGCGGGTTGCAGCGCGGGCGCGGCCTGCACGGCGCCCAGCGCGGCGGCGAGCTTCTCGAGACTCGCGGTGGCGTCCTGCGCCGGCGTCGCCAGCGCATGTAGGGCGCAGCCCTCGGGCACCAGGTCGCTGGCCTTGCCGGGATAGGCGAAGAACGACACCGGCGGTTTGGCATCCACCAGGATCAGGTGCTCGATGCCGGTCAACTGCAGCGTCGCCAGTTCCGCCAGGTAGGCGATGCGTTCCACCGCCGGCAGGCCGGCACCGCGCTCCAGCCGGGTCGGAAAGACCTCGCAGAACAGTTTCACGCCGCACTGCGCGGCGATGCGCGCGGCGGCCAACAGCGCCGGTTCGCGCAGCGCCTGGCCGCCCAGCAGCAGCGCGGCCTTGCCGCCGCCGCGGATGGCGCTTGCGATGGCGGCCACGGTGGCGTCGTCCGCCGGCGATGGGGCGGGCGGCGGCGGCGGCGGGCAGGGCGTGCCGCCGTCGCCCCAGCTGACGTCGGCCGGCAGGATCAGCGTCGCCACCTGGCCGGGCAGGCCGCGCGCCGCGCGGATCGCGTCCACCGCATCCGTGCACAGCGACGCCGTGTCCTGCGAGGTGCGCACGAAGCCGGGCGAGACGTTGCGCGCCACGGTCTCGATGTCGGACTGCAGCTGGGCGTCGAACGGTACGTGGTGGGTGGCGTGGTCGCCGACGATGTTGACCACCGGCACCTTGCCCTTGCGTGCGTTGTGCAGGTTGGCGAGGCCGTTGCCCAGCCCGCAGCCCAGGTGCAACAGGGTGGCGGCCGGCTTGCCGGCCATCCGCGCATAGCCGTCGGCGGCGCCGGTGGCGACGCCCTCGAACAGTGTCAGCACCGCGCGCATGCGCGGTTCGGCGTCGAGTGCGGCGACGAAGTGCATCTCGCTGGTGCCGGGGTTGGAGAAGCAGACCTCGATGCCGGCGTCGGCGAGGGTCTTCATCAGGGCATGGGCGCCGTTCATGGCTCAGGCTCCGGTCACGATGGCATGCGCGGCGGCGCGCGCGGTGAGGATGCAGCCGGGCAGGAAGGTGCCCTCCAGCGAACGCTTGCCGCAGGCGCCGCCGCCGCCGAAGCCGGCGGCCTCGCCCACGCAGTACAGTCCCGGGATCGGCGCTCCGTCCGCGTCCAGCACGCGGCTGTGCAGGTCGGTGCGCAGCCCGCCCAGGCTCTTGCGGGTGATCAGCTGCATGTGGATGGCGATGTACGGCCCGGCACCCGGTTGCTGCAACGGCGCGGGCTTGCAGGTACGCAGGCGGTCCGGGCCCCACTGGCGCGCGTGCAGGATGCGGCGGACCTGCGGGTCGTCTTCCGGGGTCGCGCCCGGTGCGAAGTGTGCATCGAAGGCATCGGCGGTGGCCTGCAGCGTGGCCGGGTCGACGTCGTGCGAGCAGGTCAGGGCGTTCATCCGGTCCGCCAGCCCGGCCAGCGTGTCGTCGACCAGGAAGTGGGGACTCTCGCGCTGCATCTGCCGCACCAGCCGGTGGTTGCCCAGCAGCGTCTCCTTGAGGAAGCGCAGGAATTGCTTGTCGCGGATGCGCGGGTTGTGCTCGGCCCCGGAGATCGCGAATTCCTTGGCGGCGATGCGCCAGTTGAGCAGGTGCCAGGTCCACGGTCGTTCCTGCTCGGCCACCCGCTGGCACAGCCAGTGCGTGTCGAAGCCGGTCACCAGCGGCTCCGGGCCGATGCGCCGGCCCGTGTGGTCCAGCCACAGCGCCGACTTGCAGGGGATCGCGGACAGCCCGTGGCCCTCGAAATGCGGGAACGGATGCGGGAAGCCGGCGGCGTAGTTCCACATCTCGCCGGCGCGGACGATCTGCCCGCCCAGCGTTTCGGCGGCGTGGTGCATGGCGCCGTCGGCGAACGGGTGCGCGCCGTTGAGCATGGTCGCCGGCCGCGGACGGTCCGCCGGCCAGTTGCGGCGCGTTTCGGCATGGCCGCCGTTGAGGCCGCCGGTGGCCAGCACCACCACCGGTGCGTCGATGCGGGTTTCCCTGCCGCTGCCCTCATCGACGGCTAGGACGCCAGCCATGCGGCCGTCGACGGTCTCCAGCGCGGTGGCGCGATGGCGATGCAGCAGGACGAGCTTGCCGCTCGCGCCGGCCTCGCGCAGCGCCGCGATCATCCGTCGGGCGAGTTCGCGCGACGTCCCCCAGACCACGTGGTAGCGCGGCACGGAGTTGCCGTCGCCGTCGCGCCCGCGTTCCACCCAGTTCACCGCCGGCATGAACGTGATGCCGTGCGCCTGCAGCCAGTCGTGCACGTCGGGGCGCGAGCGCTCCACGTAATGGCGGGCCCATGCGGTGGCGTGGGTGTCGGACGGGTCGAGTTCGCCGAAGCGCATCCAGTCGGCGAACGCGCGCTCGGGCGAGTCGGCGATCTTCTTGCGCGCCTGCAGCGGCGTGCCCACCAGCGCCATGCCACCGAACGCCCACAGCGCCAACCCGCCGAAGCGCTCCGGCGTGTCGCGGTCCACCAGCACCACGCGCTGGCCGCCGCGCAGGGCTTCCAGCGCGGCCACGATGCCGGCGAGGCCGCCGCCGATGACCACCACGTCCGTTTGCAGTGCTGCCATGCCGCGATTCCCAGCCAGGTCGTTGGCAACGTACCGGATGGTACGGCGCAGGGCACGATAGCGGTTTTCGCCGCGATGTGGCGCGCGGGTCAGGCCGCGCGGGCGTGCTGCAGCAGCAGGGTCTCGAACTCCGCCAACGGCAACGGGCGGGCGAACAGATAGCCTTGGAAGGCATCGCAGCCGTGCATGGCCAGGAAATCACGTTGCGCTTCGGTTTCCACGCCTTCGGCGATCACTTCCAGGCCCAGTCCCCGGCCCATGCCGATGATGGTCTGCGACACGGTGGCGTCGTTGTCTTCTTCCGGCAACCGGCTGATGAAGGAACGGTCGATCTTGAGTTGGTCCAGTGGCAGCCGCGAGAGGTAGGCCAGCGAGGAATAACCGGTACCGAAGTCATCCAGGGAAATGCGGATGCCCATTTCACGCAACTGGCGCAGTTTGGCGGCGATTTCATCCAGGTCACCGATGATCGCGGTTTCGGTGATCTCCAGCTTGAGCCGGGCGGGGTTGGCCCCGCTGTGGGCCAGCGCATGCTGCACGTCATCGACGAAGCCGGGCTGGGCGAACTGCCGCGCACTGACGTTGACGGCCAGCGACAGCTCCCGCGTCAACACGTTGCCGGACCATTGCACCAGCCGCTCGCAGGCGCGCTGCAGCACCCAGTCGCCCAAGGGCAGGATCAGGCCGCTTTGTTCGGCCATCGGGATGAAGACATCCGGCGGCACCCGGCTGCCATCCGGGCGGGTGAAGCGCAGCAGGGCCTCGGCCCCGACCGCGTGGCCGGCGCGGTCGATCTGCAATTGCATGTGCAGGTCCAGCCCGCCGATGTCGCCCGCCACCGCGCTCAACAGCTCGCTGGCCAACGCTTCCTGGTGTTCCAGCGACGTCAGCATCGACGGATCGAAGCGCTGCACCTTGTCGCGCCCGGCGGTCTTGGCGGCGTACATCGCCAGTTCCACCTCCTTGAACGCGGCATCGGCGGTGCCCTGGTGCGGATGCAATTTGGTCCAGCCGATGCTGACGGTGATCGAAATGGGGGCGGTGCTGCCCAGCCAGAACGGTTCGCGCAGGGCCTCGCGGACGCGCTCGGCGAAGCGTGGCGCGAAGGTGTCGCAAGGTTCCGGCTGGTGTGCCTTGCACGGCAGCAATACCGCGAAGGTGCCGCCGCTGAAACGGCCCAGCACGTCGTTTTCCCCCAGCAGCGCACGCAGGCGCTGGGCGATGAAAGCCAGCAGGCGATCGCCGGTGGCATGCCCGCGCAGGTCGTTGACCCGCTTGAAGTGATCGAGATCGATCAACAGCAGCGCGCCGGTGGTCACGGTGTCGTCCATCAACACGTGTTGCAGGCGGTCGGTCAGGAAATTGCGGTTGGGCAAGTCGGTAAGCGCATCGAAGAAGGCCATGTGCTCGGCACGGGCATGTGCCTCGCGCTCGCTGGTCAGGTCGGTCATCGCGCAGACGTAGTGCATCGCCTTGCCGCTGTCGTCCGGGACCGCGGAGATTTCCAGTCGCGCGATCCTGGGCTGGCCGCGCTTGACCGCCACCCATTGCTCGCCCAGCCAGAAATCCTCGCGCCGCACCTGCGCCCACAGCCGTTGCAGCGCGCCGTTGTCCTGCTGCGGGTCCAGCAGGCTGGCCATCTCCTTGCCCAGTGCTTCCTCCGCTTCGAAGCCGGTGAGGATGGTGAAGGCCGCGTTGACGCGCTGGATCACGCCGCCGGCATCCAGTACCAGCATCGCTTCCAGGGTCTGGAAGGCCACCGCCGCCAGCCGCAGTTCGCTTTCGTCCTGCTTGCGCTGGCCGATGTCCTGCGCGTAGACGATCACGTATTGCGGCTGCCCCTCGGCGTCGCGCGAAATGGAGATGTCCAGCTGCACCGGGAAGCGTCGCCCGTCGCGCGCGATGTGCTCGGTTTCCACCACGGTGTGTTCCTGGGCGTTGATTTCCTGGCGCACCCGTCGCCGATCCTCCACCAGGTCGGGTGGGTACAGCGCATCCACCGGCATGCCCGCCATTTCCTCCTGCGTGTAGCCGCGATCGCGGGCGAAGGAGGGGTTGGCCATCATGATCTGCTGTCTGCGCGCGTCGAAGATCACCACGCCGAAGGCGGCATACTGGAAAGCGTGTGCCCACAGGCGAAGTTGGTCCTCCATCCTGGCCCGGGCGGTGATGTCGCGGGCAACGCCGAGGATGCCCATGACCGCGCCATCGGCCCCCTTCAGCGGCACCTTGATGACCTCCAGGTGTTTCTGGCTGCCGTCGGCCACCGTATTGTTCGCGCAGAAGATCCGGGTTTCGCCGGTCTGGATGGCCTGCAGGTCGGTTCCCAGCACCTCGGGCAATTCCTCGGGCGGGAACAGCGCATGGTCGGATTGGCCGATGAGTTGCTTGCGGTCGATGCCGAGGATGTCCAGCGTGCGGTCGTTGCATTCGCGATAAATGCCCGACAAATCCTTCACCCACATCGCATCCGGGCTGGCGTCGAACAGGGCGCGCAGCTTGTTTTCGCTCGCGGCGATCTCGCGGGTGCGCGCCTGCACGCTGCGCCCCAGCACCCAGATCCACAGCGTCATGAGCACCAGCACGCCCAGCCCGATGCCCACCGCGATGCCGGTCATGCGCATCCATGATGTGAAGATGCGCGGGCGAGCCAGCCATTTTTCCCGCAATGCCTGGCGTTCCTGCGGGGTGATCATGGCCATGCCGCGCTCGACCGTGGCCAGAACGGGGGTGTTGCCCTTGCGCACGGCATGGTGGAACTGCCCTTCGTAGAGCACGAAGGCCCGTTCGAACCGATCCAGCGAGGAGTCCCGGTAGAGGTAGTAGTTGGCCGGGTTTTCCTCGGAGCAGAAGATGCGCAGGTGGCCGCTGCTGGCGGCCTTGATCATGCTGCGGTAGTCGGGGAATTCCTGCAGGCTGGCAACGCCCTGTTCGCGCAGTTTGTCCGCGCAGGCATCGCCATGTTCGACCCCGACCGCCAGCCCCTTCAGCGATGCCACGTCATGCACGCCGGGAATGCGGCGGTCCACGTAGATGCCCACCGGCAGGGTGGAGTAGGGCGCGGAGAAATCGTAGAGCGTTTCCCGGTCGGGGGTGCGGAAGATCATCCCGATCACGTCGGCCCGGCCGGATATCACGTCGCGCTGGGCGGTGGCCCAGCTGGCGGGCAGCAGTTCCACCCGTATCCCGGTGTGGCGTTGGAACAGCCGCCACATGTCGACTTCGTAGCCCTGCAGGCGGCCGTCGGCATCGGTGAACATGTAGGGCGGGTAGCTGTTGTCGCCCACCACGCGCAGCAGGGGGGGGGACGGGGACACCGCCTGCCCGGGGGCAGCCCGCGCCGGATGCAGGCACGCCAGCAACGCGCACAGGCCGGCAACCGAGCCCAAGCTTCCCCGCATGCGGCCTCCGGCATTCACGTGGTGGCAGTTCCTCAGGCGTTAACGGCTGGAAGCCTCAGACATTTACACGACAGACGGCACCATCGGCGGTCGTGGCGAGAATGAATGCGCGGATTTGCGACGCAGGCCGCGATTGTGCGCTCAGCGGGCGAGGCCGTCCGCCAGCGAATGTGCGCGAACGGGGGTGTCCCCGGCCCGCAATGCCCGGTCGGTGCATTCGGTGGGCAGTACCGCCAGCCCCCAGGCGCCCATGGCCGACACGACTTCGCCCAGGGCCTGGCCATCGGCGCATACCGCCAGCCCGGCGGCCAGCGTGGCCTCGCCCTCCAGCAGCGTCAGCCCACGCTTGGCCTGGCCAAGGAAATGGGTGCGGGCGACGATTTCCTGTCCCGGGTAACAGCCCTTCTTCACGCTGAAGGCGTGCAGGTGCTGCAACGAGAGTTGTTGCGGGGTCCAGCGTTCCACCTGGGGCGCGGGCAGGTGCGGCAGGCCGTGCCGGAGGTCGCAGGCCTGCCAGCGTGCGACGGCGTCGGCGTCATCGGAGCAGCAGGAGCTGCCGATCGTGAGCGTGCGCGGGCCGCCGTTCGCGGTCATGTCCAGCTCCACCGTGCCGTCGGCAAGTACGGCAAGCGTTGCGCCGCCGGCATGGCCGGGCGGGCCGAAACGCCCATGGATGCGTTGCGGCAGCACTTCCAGCGCCACCTTGCTGCGAAACACATAGCGCTGGAGTTGTGCCGACAGGGTGGCGGCATCGGCATCCGGCAGCAGCAGCCACAGGGTCTCCGGGGCCAGCCGCAGCAGGGCAAACAGTGCGATCACGCGGCCCTTGGCGTTCAGCCAGCCATTCCATTGCCACTGGCCGTCGGCCAGGGCGGTGACGTCATTCATGAATTGCGATTGCGCGAATGAGACCGAATCGCGCCCGCGCAGGGCCAGCACGGCGTGCCCGGGCAGGTGGAATTCGTGCATGGGCGCGGTGTGCGGGTTGTCGTGCATTGCTTGAGGGTCGTAAACTTGCCGGATCATGAACGTGTCGATGATAGGCCAACCCGGCGTGCCCCCGGAACCGGCCCCGCCCTCCGGCCCCGCGGCCGACAGCGGGCAGCCCCCGGTATCGCCGGCACCGCGTGCGCCCGAATACGGCGGGCGCGAAGGCCCGGATCCCACCCGCTACGGCGATTGGGAAAAGAACGGCCGCTGCATCGATTTTTGAGTTCCCCCGTCGTTGTCCCCCGGCGCAAGCCGCCCACTCCCGGAGAGCGCACCGCTTATGGCTGCTCCTGAATCACGCGTTCGCGAACGTCCGCTGTCACCGCACCTGCAGGTCTACCGCAAGCAGGTGCAGATGATGACGTCCATCACCCACCGCATCACCGGCGTGATCCTCGCCGGCGGCGCCTTGGCCTTCGTTTACGGCTTGGCGGCACTGGCGGCCGGGCAGACGCGCTGGGACGGCTTCACCGCCTGCCTCGGCGGCCCGTTGGGCCGGCTGCTGTTGCTGGGTGTCAGCTGGGCGCTGGCCTACCACCTCGTCAATGGCATCCGCCATCTGGTGCAGGACACCGGGCATGGTTTTGCCATTCCCGATTTCGTGCGCAGCAGCTGGGTCTCGGTCATCGGCAGCGTGCTGCTGACCGCGCTGGGCTGGGGCATCGTGCTGATGCATTGGGGGCAGGTATGAGCGGCAACGGGAACGATCTGCGCACGCCGATGAAGCGCGCGCTGGGGCTGGGCAGCGCGAAGGACGGCACCCAGCATTTCATCTGGCAGCGGGTCACCGCGGTGGCCACCGGCCTGTCCGGGCTGTGGCTGCTGGGGATGTTGCTGTCTTTGCGCACCGCGGAGTTCGCCATCATCCACGGGCTGGTGGCCGACCCGGTCAATGCCGCGGTGCTGGTGGTGTTCCTCTGCGGCATGTTCTGGCATGCGCGGCTGGGCTTGCAGGTCATCATCGAAGACTACATCCACACGCCGATGACGGCCCTCGTGGCGCATCTGGCCAATCTTTTCATTTGCGCGCTGGCGGCCGTGGCCGGCGTGCTTGCGGTGCTGCGCATCGCACTCGGGAGCTGATCCGCGATGGCCGCTTACAAGATCCAGGAACACAAATTCGACATGATCGTGGTCGGTGCCGGCGGTGCCGGCCTGCGCGCCACCTTCGGCCTGGCCGCCAAAGGCCTGCAAACCGCGTGCATCACCAAGGTCTTCCCCACCCGCAGCCACACCGTGGCCGCGCAGGGCGGGATCGCGGCGGCGCTGGCCAACATGGGCGAAGACGACTGGCGCTACCACTTCTACGACACCGTCAAGGGTGGCGACTGGCTGGGCGACCAGGACGCCATCGAGTACATGTGCCGCGAGGCCATCCCGGCGGTGATCGAGCTGGAGCACTACGGCGTACCGTTCTCGCGCACCGAGGACGGCAGGATCTACCAGCGCCCGTTCGGCGGCATGACCACCAAGTACGGCGAGGGCCCGTCGGCGCAACGCACCTGCGCGGCCGCCGACCGCACCGGCCACGCCATGCTGCACACCCTGTACCAGCAGGCGCTGGCGCACGATGCGCGGTTCATGATCGAGTACTTCGCGCTGGACCTGATCTTCGACGAGGAAGGCGCCTGCCGCGGCGTGCTGGCGCTGGACATGGCCGAAGGCACCCTGCACCTGTTCCGCGCCCATGGCGTGGTGCTGGCCACCGGCGGTTACGGCCGCGCATATTTCAGTGCCACTTCGGCGCACACCTGCACCGGCGACGGTGGCGGTTTGGTGGCGCGTGCGGGCCTGCCGTTGCAGGACATGGAATTCGTGCAGTTCCACCCCACCGGCATCTATGGCGCGGGTTGTTTGATCACCGAGGGCGTGCGCGGCGAGGGCGGCATCCTGCGCAACAGCAATGGCGAGCGCTTCATGGAACGCTACGCCCCGCATTACAAGGATTTGGCTTCGCGCGACGTGGTGTCGCGTTCGATGACCATCGAAATCCGTGAGGGTCGCGGCGTCGGCGAGCACAAGGACCACATCCTGCTGGACCTGACCCACCTCGGCCCCGGCGTGATCGACGAACGCCTGCCCGGCATCGCCGAAAGCGCGAAGATCTTCGCCGGCGTGGACGTGCACAAGCAGCCGATCCCGGTCATCCCCACCGTCCACTACAACATGGGTGGCATCCCCACCAATTACCACGGCGAAGTGGTGCGCAAGGTCGGCGGCGACAACGACGCCGTGGTGCCGGGCCTGTACGCGATCGGCGAAGCGGCCTGCGTGTCGGTGCACGGCGGCAACCGCCTCGGCTCCAATTCGCTGCTGGACCTGGTGGTGTTTGGCCGCGCGGTGGCCAACCGCTGCGCCGACACCATCAAGCCCGGTGCGCCGCACAAGACGCTGGCCAGTGATGCCTGCGACAAGGCGCTGGGCCTGCTGGACAAGCTGCGCCACGCCAACGGCGACACCCCCACCGCGGTCATCCGCGACAACATGCAGCGCACCATGCAAGCCGATGCGGCGGTGTTCCGCACCAGCCAGACGCTGAAGGAAGGCTGCCAGAAGATGGCGCGGGTGTTCGACTCGTTCCAAGACGTGAAAGTGTCCGATCGCTCGCTGGTGTGGAACTCGGACCTGATCGAAACCTACGAGCTCAACAACCTGCTGATCAATGCGGTGGCCACCATCAATTCGGCCGAGCAGCGCAAGGAAAGCCGTGGCGCGCACGCGCACGAAGACTTCCCCGAGCGCGACGACGCCAACTGGCAGAAGCACACGCTGGTGACCGTGGACGAGAAGGGGAATTGCAGCTTCGACTTCCGCCCGGTGCACATGTACACACTGAGCAGCGATGTGGCGGTGGTGCCGCCCAAGCCGCGCGTTTACTGACCGGGAGCGAACACGACCATGGCTGAATTCACCCTCCCGAAGAACTCGAAGATCACCAAGGGCAAGCACTTCCCGGCGAAGGATGCGAAGAACACCCGCACCTTCAAGATCTATCGCTGGAGCCCGGACGACGACCACAACCCGCGTACCGACACCTACGAAATCGACCTCGACAAATGCGGGCCGATGGTGCTGGACGCGCTGATCAAGATCAAGAACGAGATCGACCCCACCCTGACCTTCCGCCGCTCCTGCCGCGAGGGTATCTGCGGTTCGTGCGCGATGAACATCGACGGCACCAACACGCTGGCCTGCATCTGCGCCATCGACAGTTGCGGCGGCAAGGGCGAAGTGCCGATCTACCCGCTGCCGCACATGCCGGTGGTCAAGGACTTGGTGCCCGATCTCAGCCATTTCTACGCCCAGCACGCCAGCATCCGCCCGTGGCTGCGCACGCAGACCCCGGCGCCGCCGGATCGCGAGCGCCTGCAGTCGCCGGAAGACCGCAAGAAGCTCGACGGCCTGTACGAGTGCATCCTGTGCGCCTGCTGCTCCACGTCCTGCCCCAGCTACTGGTGGAACGGCGACCGCTACCTGGGCCCGGCGATCCTGCTGCAGGCCTATCGGTGGATCGTCGACTCCCGCGATGAAGACACCGGTGCACGCTTGGACGAGTTGGAAGACCCGTTCAAGCTGTACCGCTGCCACACCATCATGAACTGCGCGCGCACCTGCCCGAAGGGTTTGAACCCGGCCAAGGCGATTGCGGAAATCAAGAAGCTGATGGTGGCCCGCAAGGTCTGACGAAGCCTCTTCAGGAGACTGTTCCCGCCATCCCCGCCGTCGCGGGGTGGCGATGTTGCGAGTGGCGATGCAGACCCAGGACGAGACCGAACTGAAGAAACTCCGCTGGCGCTGCCGGCGCGGCATGCGTGAACTCGACCAGTTGCTGGACCGCTGGCTGGAACGCGCATGGCGGCAAAGCCCTATCTGCGAGCGGGCGGTTTTCCTGCGGCTGCTGGACACCGAAGACGACAAACTCTGGCGCTGGTTCCTGGGCCATGAGGTGTCGGAGGATGTCGAAATCGCAGCGCTCGTCGAACGCATCCGCAGCCTGCCGCCTTGAGTGGCGGCCCTCGCGCCTGTGCGAGGGGGTGTTGCTGTTGCTTGGCCCGTTGGCGGCGTGGGCGTTGCTTGCCTGTGACCTGTCCTTCGGTTTGGCAGCGCCATTGGCCGTGGCTGCATGGGCGTGGGGTATCGGCGATGCGCGCCGTTATGCGCGGCAGGAGGGCTGTGCCGTGTGGATACCCGCATCCGGCGCGCCCGCGCAATGCGATGGCGCGTGCATCCGGGCACTGCAGGTCCGCTGGCGCGGGCCGTGGGCGTTCCTTTGCTGGCGCACGCCGGAAGGCCGCACGCAGCGGCGGGTGTTCTGGCCGGACACGCTGGATGCCGCGCAGCGACGTGAACTGCGACTGGCCATGTTGCAGCGGGAAGCTGCGCCCGGGGGGACATCGGTGGCAGGATAGGCGGTCACTTGGAAAGGCTTGCGATGTTCAAACCCGTCTCTGTCGCCATCGGCCTGCGCTACCTGCGCGCCAAACGCCGCAACGGCTTCATTTCGTTCATTTCGCTGGCGTCGATCCTCGGCATCGCACTGGGCGTCACCGCGCTGATCACCACGCTGGCGGTGATGAGCGGCTTCCAGAAGGAAATCCGTGATCGCATGCTGGGCATGGCTGCGCACGCCACCGTCAGTGGCTATGGCGAGCCGTTGCCGGAGTGGCGGCATGCGGTGCAGGTGGCGCTGCGTGACCCACGGGTGGCGGGTGCCGCCCCCTACATCGAAAAGGAAGCGTTGGTGTCCGGCCCCAACAACCAGCCGGCGCTGCTGCGTGGCGTGTTGCCCGACGAGGAAGGCAAGGTGTCGGTGCTGCCGCGCAAGATGGTGCAGGGCACGCTGGCCCAGCTCACGCCCGGCAGCTTCAACATCGTGCTGGGACGCGAACTGGCGCTGTGGCTGGGGGTGGGCGTGGGCGACGATGTGATCGTCACCTTGGCGGATTTCCGCAGCACGCCGGTGGGTGGCGTGCAGACCATGAAGCGGTTCAAGGTCAGCGGGATTTTCGAAGCCGGCTACAACGAATTCGACAAGGGTCTGGCGGTGGTCAACCTGGCGGATCTGCAGCGTGTGTTGCGGATGGGCGAGGGCGTGACCGGTGTGCGCCTGAAGCTGCACGACATGGACCAGGCCTATGCGGTGGCGCGCGACCTGGCGCTGCACCTGAAAGGGCCATACCAGGTCAGCGACTGGAGCCAGGACAACGCCAACCTGTTCCGTGCGCTGAAGATGGAAAAGACGGTGATGGCCATCCTGCTGTCGCTGATCATCCTGATGGGGGCTTTCACGCTGGTGAACTCGCAGGTGATGCTGGTGATCGACAAGCAGGCCGACATCGCCATCCTGCGCACGCTGGGGCTGACGCCGGGGCAGGTGATGCAAACCTTCATGGTGCAGGGCTGCGTCATCGGGGTCATCGGCACCGTGGTCGGGCTGGTGGGCGGCATCACCCTCACGCTCAACCTCAACGGCATCCTGCAAGGCATCGAAAGGCTGTTCGGCGTGCAGTTGTTGCCCGAGGACGTGTACTACATCACCGGCCTGCCCACCGACATGCAGACCGGCGACGTGGCCGCCATCGTGGGTGCCGCGTTGCTGATGGCGTTCCTCGCCACCCTGTACCCCGCGTGGCGCGCGGCGCGCACGGCCCCTGCGGAGGCATTGCGCTATGAATGACGTGATCCGCGCCGAGCGCCTCGGCAAGACCTACGCCGAAGGCGCCCTGCACACACCGGTGTTCGACGGGCTGGATTTCGCCGTGCAGGCCGGCGAAACCGTGGCCATCCTCGGTGCGTCCGGGGCTGGCAAGAGCACCTTGCTGCACCTGCTGGGCGGTCTGGACGTGCCTTCGGCGGGCGAAGTGTTCGTGGCCGGACAGCGGATGAGCCAATTGTCGGATGCCGCGCGCGGACGCCTGCGCAACCGTGCACTGGGTTTCATCTACCAGTTCCACCACCTGCTGCCGGAGTTCACCGCGCTGGAAAACGTGATGATGCCGGTGCTGCTGGCCGGACAGCCCACGGCGGAGGCGCGGCAGCGCGCGCAGGCATTGCTGGAAGCGGTGGGGCTGGGGCAGCGTCTGGCGCACAAGCCCGGCGAGTTGTCCGGCGGCGAGCGCCAGCGCGCGGCGGTGGCGCGGGCACTGGTCAACAACCCCGCCTGCGTGCTGGGTGACGAGCCCACCGGCAATCTCGACGAGAAAACCGCCGCAATCGTGTTTACGCAGATGCTGGAGCTCAACCGCGCACAGGGCACCAGCCTGGTGCTGGTGACCCACGACCGTCGGTTGGCGCGCAAACTCGACCGGGTACTGGAGTTGCGCGAGGGCCGGCTGCACGCCTTGGCCGCCAGCGAGGTATGACACCTGCCGCTGCCCGGGTGGCAGGGTTGGGTGTGTCGCGAATGACGGCGATCTGATCGGAGTATTCCCACCCGGCGGCGCTGCAAGCGCCGATGGCGTGGGGTGGCGCAGCCCCCGATGCTGGTGGCATGGCTGCAAGCGCACTCAGGTGTCCATTCCACCCCCGCCCTGCGGTGCTGCCGTTGCGGCCATCGCGGTGCTGGCCGCTGTTCGGCCCGGCCTGCGTGGTGGCGTTGCTGGCCGGGATCGGGGCATGCCTGGGATTGCCGGGCTTCCCGCCCCGCATGCTCGCCTGGGCCTTGCTGCTGCCCGCGTTGATGTTGCTGGTGCGCAACGGTTCCGGGCGATTGCTGGGGGCCGGGTTGCTCGGGTTCGTCCTGGCCGCCTTGCAGGCCGGTGCGGCACTGGACGCGCAACTGCCGTCGGCCTTGCAGGGCAAGCCGTTGCGCGTGCAGGGGCGGATCGTGGAATTGCCGGTGCACGAGCCGCGGCGCACCCGCTTCCAGTTCGAAGTGGACGCTGCGGCGGGACTGCCAGCGGCCCTGCGTGGGCGCATCCTGCAATTGGCGTGGTATGAGGACGATCCGCAGTCGCGGCGGCAATTGCAGGCCGGCAGCCGTTGGGAGCTGCCGGTGAAGTTGCGCGCCCCGCGCGGGTTGCGCAACCCCGGCGGCAATGATGCGGAGATGTATGCGCTGGCCGGGCGGATCGCCGCCACCGGGTTCGTGACCAGGCCCGCGCAGGCCCGGCGCATGGAAGGGGCCGCGGGGGTGGATGCCTGGCGGGAACGCATGAGCGGTCGGATCGCCGCCGCGATGCGGACCGCGACGTCACGGTACGTGCGGGCGCTGGCGCTGGGCGATACGCGCTTCCTGACGCCACTGGACTGGGCGCGCCTGCGGGCGGCGGGGTTGACCCACCTGATCGCGATTTCCGGTTTCCACGTCGGGCTGGTGGCCGGCTTCTGCGCCTTGTTGGCGGGCCTGCCGGGGTGGTTGTGGCCGCCGCTGTGCCGGCGCCTGCCACGCCCCTTCGCCGCCGGTCTGGGCGCGGTGGCGGGGGGCTTCGGTTATGCGGTGCTGACCGGGATGTCGGTGCCCACCCTGCGCACGGCGGTGATGATCGCCACGCTGGTGGGTGCGCGCTGCCTGCGGCGGCGCTTGCGGCTGGCCGACACGTTGGCACTGGGAGCCGGCGTGTTGCTGCTGCTGGATCCGCTGGCGGTGCTGGGTGCTGGTTTCTGGCTCAGCTTCGCGGGTGTGGCGTGGCTGCTGTGGTGCTTGCCGGAGGGTGACGGCAAGGGTGCGTGGGGCCGCGTGCGCGGGTTCCTGGGGGCGCAGGCGGTGGCCAGCCTCGGGTTGTTGCCGTTGTGCGTGCTGCTGTTCGGCCAGGCTTCGCTGGCAGGCCCGCTGGCCAACCTGCTGGCGGTGCCGTGGTGGAGCCTGGTGGTGGTGCCGCTGAGCCTGCTGGGCGTGCTGCTGGAGACCGTGCATGCGGGTGCCGGGCACTGGTGCTGGCAGGCGGCGGGCAGCTGCTTCGACTTGAGCTGGCCTGTGCTGTCCGCCCTTGCCGACAGCCCGCTGGCCATGTGCTGGTTGCCGCAGGCGCGTTGGCATGCCCTGCCGCTGGCGCTCTGTGGCGCGTTCTGGCTGCTGTTGCCGCGCGGCCTGCCGGGACGGCCGCTGGCCTTGCTGTTGTGGCTGCCGCTGCTGTATCCGCCACGCGAATTGCCGGCCATGGGGGAGGTGGAATTGACCGTCATCGATGTCGGGCAGGGGTTGTCGGTGCTGGTGCGCACCGCCCGCCACAGCCTGCTGTTCGACATGGGGCCGGCAGTTCCCGACGGGTACGATGCCGGCGAGCGCGCGGTGGTGCCGGCGTTGCACGCCCTTGGGGTGTCCCGGTTGGACGCGGCGGTGGTCAGCCATGGCGACATGGACCACGCCGGTGGCCGGCAATCGGTGGCGTTGGCCTTTCCGATGCCGGTGGTGCTGGCACCGGCCGGCAGCCCTTCCCCGGGCAGCATGCACTGCGTTGCCGGGCAATCCTGGGTGTGGGAAGGCGTGCGCTTCCGCGTGCTCAATCCCGATCTCGACGTTCCCTATCTGGGCAACGAGGTCAGCTGCGTGCTGCGCATCGAGACCGCGTACGGCAGCGTGCTGCTGCCGGGTGACATCGGCGGCTACGCCGAGCGCAAGCTGGTGCACGCCATGCCGGCGCTGCTGCGCAGCGACGTGGTGTTGATGCCCCATCATGGCAGTGACGGCGCGTCCACCCCGGAATTCGTGGCCGCCGTGGGCGCACGGCTGGCGCTGGTGTCCTCCGGGGCCGACAACCGCTTCCGGCATCCGCGCGAACGGGTGGTGCGGCGCTGGTGCGCGGCGGGGGCGGAAGTGCTGGATACGGCACGCTCCGGTGCGTTGCGGGTGTGGCTGGGGCGCACGGGCCTGCAACTGCGCGAGCAGCGCACCGACCGGATGCGGCCATGGGATGCGGTGCGCCGGCGTGGGCAGGTGGCTGGGCTATGCTACGCGCCGGAGTTTGCACGGCCATGAGGGCCGGAGGGTTCTATTCGTGCTGGAACTGATCAAGGCCGGCGGTTGGCCGATGATTCCGCTGCTGCTGCTCACGGTGGCGGCGTTGGCCATCGTGGTGGAGCGTTTCTGGAGCCTGCGCCGCGAGCGCGTGTTGCCGCCCGGCCTGGGTGATGAAGTCCGCGCCTGGGTGGCGCGCGGCAAGCCACTGGAACCGGCCCACATCGAATCGCTGCGCGCCACCTCGCCCCTGGGTGCGTTGCTGGCGGCGCTGCTGGACGTGCGCCAACGCGGCCGCGAGGTGGTCCGCGAAAGGGTCGAGGACGTGGGCCGCCACCTCGTGCATCGGATGGAGCGCTTCCTCAATGCACTGGGCACCATTGCCGCGGCCGGCCCGCTGCTGGGCCTGTTCGGCACCGTGGTGGGCATGATCCAGATGTTCCTCGGCATCCTCGATCACGGCATCGGCGACGCCAGCCAGCTGGCCGGCGGCATCGGCAAGGCGCTGGTGTGCACCGCCACCGGCATGATCGTGGCGATTCCGGCACTGGCGTTCCACCGCTATTTCCGCGGCCTGATCGCCGGCTACATCGTGGACATGGAGCACGAGGCCATGCGCCTGCAGGACGTGCTGGATACCACCGTTGCCGGCGATGCCGGCCCCGCGCAGGAGTGATGGCCGGCCATGCGGATCCGCGATTTCCGCGAGGATGACACCCCCGAGATCAACCTGGTGCCGCTGATCGACGTGGTCCTGTGCCTGCTGATCTTCTTCGTCGTCACCACCACCTTCGACGCCCGCTCGGTGCTGAAGCTGGAATTGCCGCGCGCCAACGGCCAGCCAGCCGACCCGCAGGCGCAGCCGCTGGGCATCCTGATCAACGCGCAGGGGCGCTATTTCGTCGGTGACCGCGAAGTGCTGCGCACCGATGTCGAATCGCTCAAGCAGGCCCTGCGTGATGTCGCCGGCAACGACCGCGAGCGCGTGGTGCTGGTGCGTGCGGATGCGCGCACGCCGTGGCAGGCGGTGGTCACCGCCTACGAAGCGCTGGCCCAATTGGGTTTCCGCAAGGTGGCCAATGCCACCGCGCCGCAGGTGACTCCGCAGGTGGGCACCCCGTGAGTGTGGCGGTGACGCCGTGGGGGATTTACCGACGCCTGTTGCGGCTGGCAACCGGCTACCGCAACGTGTTGCTGGTGGCGGCGTTGGGGCTGGCGCTGGAGGGGGGGGCTGCCGGTGCGTTCGGCCTGCTGACCAAACCCATGGTCGACGAGACCTTCGTCGCCCGCAACCAGCAGTCCGGCTGGTTGTTGCCGCTGGCCATCATCGCCATCTTCGTGGTGCGCGGGGTGGCGGGCTACGTCACCGACGTGTTCATGGCGCGGGCCGCGCGTGGCATCGCCCGCGACATGCGCGTGCAGGCGATGGACAAGTACCTGCGGCTGCCGGGCCTGCGTTTCGATGCCGAGCCGGTGCCCTCGATGCTGGTGCGGCTGGGCTCCGACAGCGACCAGGTGGCACAGGCGGTCATCGATTCGGCCAAGGTCATGCTGCAACAATCGTTGCAAGTGGTGGCGATGCTGGCGGTGATGCTCTATGCCAGCTGGCGGGTGACCCTGATCGTGCTGCTGCTGGGCCCGTTGATCGCCTGGGTGATGGACAAGGTGGGCCGGCGTTACCGGCGCTACGGCCACCGCGTGCAGGAAACCTCGGCGCAGATGATGCTGGCGGCCGACCAGGCCCTGGCCGGGCAACAGGAAGTGAAGTTGTACGGCGCGCGGGCCGCTGAAATGGAGCGCTACGCCGCGCTGGCCGACCACAATCTGGACCTGAGCCTCAAGGTGGAGGCCACCCGCAGCATCTCATCGGCGGTGGTGCAGCTCACCGGCGCGGTCGGCTTGGCCCTGTTGCTGTTCTTCGCCGGCCGCGAGGCGCTGGAGGGGCGCTTGAGTGCGGGCGGCTTCGTGCAGCTGATGATTTCGATGCTGGCGATCATTCCGGCGCTCAAGCAGTTGACCAACGTACAGGGCATGCTCCAGCGCGGCATCGCATCGGCCGAGCGACTCTTCCACGTGCTCGATGCCGAGGATGAGGTTGATGCCGGCACGCTGCCGCTGGTGCGGGCCGAAGGGCGGTTGGAGTTCCGCAACGTCCGCGTGCAGTACGATGGGCGCGAAACGCCGGCGCTGGAGGGCATCAGCTTCGTCGCGCGCCCGGGCACGGTCACCGCGTTGGTGGGGCGCTCCGGCAGCGGCAAGTCCACCCTGATCAAACTGATTCCACGCTTCTACGAACCGGACGCGGGCCAGGTCCTGCTGGACGGCCATCCGCTGGCCGACTACCCGTTGGCCGACTTGCGTCGGCAAGTGGCGATGGTGGGCCAGCAGGTGATGCTGTTCGATGGCAGCGTGGCCGCGAACGTGGCCTATGGCGAATTGCGCGACGCCACGCCGGGGCAAGTGGAACAGGCGGTGCGCGCGGCCAATGCGATGGAGTTCGTGGAGCGGCTGCCCGAAGGCGTGCAGGCGCAGATCGGCGTCAAGGGCGGCAAGCTGTCCGGTGGCCAGCGCCAGCGCCTGGCCATCGCCCGCGCGATGCTGAAGGACGCGCCGATCCTCATCCTCGACGAGGCCACCGCCGCGCTCGACAACGCTTCCGAACGGCTGGTGCAGGACGCGTTGGCGCAGCTGATCCCGGATCGCACCACGCTGGTCATCGCCCATCGCCTGTCCACGGTGGAACATGCCGACCAGATCCTGGTGCTGGATGAGGGCCGGCTGGTGGAACAGGGCACCCATGCGCAGTTGTTGGCGCAGGGCGGGGTGTATGCGCGTCTGCATGCGGCGCAGTTCCGGGAGCAGGGGGCTTGAGCGCACCGCGCTTGCCGCAGACGCCCGCATGGTGGTTCGACGGAGGTTCGCCACCGGCGTGGACGCGCGCGGTGACGCCGCTGTATGGCGCCGTGGTGGCGCTGCGCCGCGCCCTGTACCGGCAGGGCTGGTTGCGACGCCGGCATCCCGGCGTGCCGGTGCTGGTGGTGGGCAACCTGGTGGCCGGTGGCAGCGGCAAGACCCCGCTGGTGATCGCGCTGGTGGAACGCCTGCGCGCCGAAGGCTACGCGCCGGGTGTGGCCAGTCGCGGCCATGGCCGCAAGGATGCCGGCCATGCACGCTGGGTGGAGGCGTGGATGCCGGCGATGTCGACCGGCGACGAGCCGTTGCTGATCGCCACCGCGACCGGCGTCCGCGTGCGGGTGGACCGCGATCGGGTGGCGGCGGCGCGCGCGTTGGTGGCCGCCGGTTGCGACATCGTGGTCTGCGATGACGGCTTGCAGCACTACCGGCTGGCCCGCGACATCGAGATCGAGGTGCAGGATGCGCGCCGTCGCTACGGCAACGGGTGCCTGCTGCCGGCCGGCCCCTTGCGCGAGCCGGTGGAACGTGCGGCCGATTGCGACTTCCGCGTGCTCAATGTCGGGGCAACGCCCGTCACCGGCAGCACTGCGGGGGGCGGTGAATGGCCGATGGCGCTGGACACCCGCGCCGTGCGCCCGCTGGCGGGGGGACGTGCGCTGGCATTGGCGGCCTTCGCGGGGCAGCGCGTGCATGCGGTGGCGGGTATCGGCGAGCCGGAGCGGTTCTTCGCGATGCTGCGTGCCGCCGGGCTGGCGGTGGTGCCGCACGCATTCCCCGACCACCACGCTTACGTGGCCGAGGATTTCGATTTCGGCAGCCCGCTGCCGGTGTTGATGACCGAAAAGGATGCAGTGAAGTGCGCAGCCTTCGCGCAGCCGGGCTGGCACGCGGTGCCGGTGCAGGCGCAGTTGCCGCCGGCGTTCTGGCAGGCGTTGCTGGCGCGGGTGGCGGCGGTGGCCGGCCGCAGTCAGGCCACCGGCAGCGGCAGCCGCAATCGCACCACGTAGCGTCCCTCCGCGAGGCCGGCCGCAAGCTCGCCGCGGCCGTCGGTCAGCGCGTGCACGCGCTCGCGCGCCGAGGCCAGCCCGACCGCGTACCCCGCGCTGCGGCCTGCCGCCGTCGGCACATCGTTGCCGATCACCACTTCGATGGCGGCCATGTGCACGTGCACGGCGACGTCCACCGCCCCGCCCTGCGGCAGGCGTTCGATGCCGTGGCGGATCGCATTTTCGGCCAATGGCTGGATCGACAGCGACGGCACCTGCACGTCGGGCAGGGTGTCCGGAATCTGCCAGACCAGTTGCAGGCGCGGGCCGAAGCGCAGGGCCTCGATCTCCAGATAGCGCCGGGTCAGTGCCAATTCTTCCTCCAGCGGAATGGATTGCGGCCCGCGCAAGGCGCTGCGGAACAGATCCGCCAGGTCCAGCAGCAGCCGTTCGGCCTCGTCGGGGCGGGCATGCACCAGCGCCGCGCCGGTATTGAGGGTGTTGAACAGGAAATGTGGGCGAATCCGTGCCTGCAGCGCTTCCAGTTGCAATTGCTTGGTACGTACCGCCAATTGCCGCGAGCGCCAGTAGTTCTGGTAGGTGAGCAGGCCGATCAAGCCCACCACCAGCGCCAGTGCCAGCATCCGCAGCACGAACGCATCCCGGGAGCCGTCCGCGTCCCCCGCCAGCGACAGCACGCTCCAGGCGGCTGCGGCCACCAGCAGGCTCATGCCCAGGAACAACACCAGGCAGGCCCAGGCCAGCCGCAGCGCTGGCAACCGTCCCAGTTGCCTGCGCAGCAGGAACAATGCGCACAGCGTGCCCAGCGCCACCCACTGGATGCCCAGCGAGGCCAGCCCGAAATGCACCAGCCGGTCGCCGCCGGTCGGTGGCGACAGCGCCATGATGGCAGCCAGCGCCTCGCCCCCCAGCAGCACCCCCATCAGGGCAGGTGGACGCCACAGGGCGGCAAGCGGGTCGGTGGGCGTGTTCACGGGGCGCTCCAGGCGGATGCCGCGAGCGTAGCCGCCGCCGCCACGCGAGGGAAGGGCACGGCTTGGCCGGTGCCGATCGATGGCATGATGCCGGCGACGAACGTCGGGATGCCGGAGGCATGGATGCGCAAGTGGACGTGGGAACGGGTGTGCGGGTTGGCCTGCGGGCTGGCCTGTGGATTTGGGGGGCTGGCCGGCCCGGTCGCAGCGGCGGAGCCGGCACCTGCGGCGGCGGCTGTGCCACTGCTGCCGGAGGCGGAGATGTTCAAGGCGGCCCCGGCCGTCTGGCGCGACTACCTGCTGGCGGCAGTGCGTGCCGAACGGATCGAAGACCCGGGGCAGCGGTGCCTGGCGTACCCGGATTTGCCGGGCAATCAATGGCCGGCCGGGCACGTGCGCGCGCATTGCCTGGATCACGTCGTGCGCGCCACGGATATCGCGGATTTCCGGCCGCAGCTGGCTGCCGGCCGCGTCGAGGCCCTTGAAGCCTACCTGCGTAAGGTCCTGGCGCTGCACGCGAACAAGCAGGACGCCAGCGAGGAGCTGCATTACTTCTTCAACCAATTCGCCGTGGAAGGTGCCGATGCCTTCACCGCAGACTGGTTGCGATTGCAGCCGGAAAGCCCGTACGCGCTGACGGCGCGTGCGGAATACCTGTCGGGGGCGGCAAGGCGCGCGCGTGGTGGCCGGTTCGTGGCGGAGACGCCACCGCAGGACCTGCGGCGGATGACTGCGCTGTACGACCAGGCATTGCCGCTGTATCGCAAGGCGGTGGCGCTGGCTCCCGGTTTCATCGTGCCCTGGATCGGGATGCTGGGCATGGCCTATCGCGACTCGCGCCCCGCATTGGAGCAGGAAGCATTCGTCGCCGCCCGCGCCATCGACCCTGGCTGCATGGAGCTGGCGGATACCCGGATGACATCGCTGCAACCGCGCTGGGGTGGCTCGTACGATGCCATGCTGTCGTATGCGGCCAGCCTGCAAGGCCAGCTTGCGGCGCACCCGAACCTCGCCCAGATGCTGGCCGCACCTTATGCGGACCGAGGCGACCGTTTGATCGCCGATGACGTGCTCACGGCGGAAACCGCCGACGTCCTCGACCTTGCCGTGCACATGAGTTCGGCGGAAGAGCCCCTGATCGATGCCGCCAACGTGGCCGCAAACGCCAAGGACGGCAGTGGCGATGGCTGGAAGTCGCTGGCCTACACCTTGCAGGCGGTGCGCTTCGGCAACCGCACGGAATGGGCGCACCGCTGGGTTGCATGGCGATTGCTGCATGACGCCCCCGATGTCAGCGTGCGCCATGTCGGCATCGCCTTGCAGCAGGACCCCGACAGCGCCTTGCTGCATTACATCGCCGGCGCGGCGTTCCACAACACCCGCCAGCCCGGGCAGGCGGAAGCCCACTACCTGAAGGCGATCGAAGACCCGGAGCAGCGGCATGCATCCCTGCGCGAACTGGTGTCGATGTGGATGTTCAATGCCGGCCTGTCGCCCAAGGACGGCAGCACCAAGGCTGCTCCCTATCTGCAAAGGTTGTTGCGCGAGTATCCGCAAGACGGGCGAGCCTGGCTCTATCGCATCCAGGCGGAAGGCGCGATGAAGGGCGTCGTCCCGGATCAATTCATCAAGGATTTCGAGCAGCATGCCGATCGCGCGGACCCCATGCAGGCGCATTTCCTGGAAAGGCTGGACGATGCGCGGCAACATCGCGTAATCATGCCCGCGCCACCTGTCGCCCGGCCGTGAGCGTGCAAGCCGCGTAGAATGCGCGCCCATGCGCCTGAACCGCCACATCGCCGACACCGGGTTCTGTTCCCGTCGCGAAGCCGACCGCCTGATCGCCGAGGGGCGTGTTGCCGTCAACGGCGTGCGCGCCCGCATCGGTACCGAGGTAGGCGAGGGCGATGACGTCCGGGTGGACGGCAACAAGTTGGAGGCGCGCACGGCGGCCAAGGGCAAGCGTCGGCACGTCTACATCGCGCTGAACAAGCCGGTGGGCATCACCTGCACCACCGACGAATCGGTCAAAGGCAACATCGTCGAGTTCGTGGGCCACGAGCAGCGGATCTTCCCGATCGGCCGCCTGGACAAGGATTCCGAGGGGCTGATCCTGCTGACCAGCAACGGCGACATCGTCAACCGCATCCTGCGGGCCGAGAACAAGCTGGAGAAGGAATACCTGGTGGCCGTGAACAACGCGGTCACCGATGACTTCCTGCGCGGCATGGCCAAGGGCGGGGTGCCGGTGCACGGCCAGCCCACGCTGCCCTGCAAGACCGGAAAACTGGGCCGGTTCGGCTTCCGGATCGTGCTGGTGCAGGGGTTGAACCGGCAGATCCGGCTGATGGCCGCCCATTTCGGCTACCGGGTCAAGCAGCTGCACCGGGCCCGGATCGGCAACGTCAAGCTGGGCCACCTGAAGCCCGGCCAGTGGCGCAATCTGACCGATGCCGAGCTGCGCGGGCTGCTGCCCGAACATGCCGACTGGTGAACAAAAACGCCCGCCTGAAAAAAATCTTCGCCGGTTTGCACATTTGCCGTCAAAAACAGGTTAAGGTGCGCTCACTGTTTCAAGCGGGATCACGGTACATCGTGACCCGATGCGGTAGATCCATCGTGATCCGCTCATCGTGTGCGTTACCCCTTGCTCGACAGTCGCGGCCGGCCTTGCTTGCCGTGTTTCCATTTCCAACTGTTATTCAGGAGTAGCAACATGTCGGATCGTCAGACCGGTACCGTCAAGTGGTTCAACGACGCCAAGGGCTTCGGCTTCATCACCCCGGAAAGCGGCCCGGACGTTTTCGTCCACTTCCGCTCGATCCAGGGCACCGGCTTCAAGTCCCTGCAGGAAGGCCAGAAGGTCTCCTTCAAGGTCGTGCAGGGCCAGAAGGGCCTGCAGGCCGACGAAGTGCAGCCGATGTAATTCGGTCGCGCATTCGCGCATTGCAAAGCCCGGCTTCGGCCGGGCTTTGTTTTTTTGCAGTCCGTGTCACACTTTGCGGTGCCGGTTCCCGCTTCCGTCGCTTGCCTCCCCCATGCCTGTCGTTGCCACCGTTTCCCCGCGTTTGCTGCCCTTGCTGCTGGGCATCGCCCTGCTGCCTGCATGCAAGCCCGCCCGCCCACCGGCGCCGGCACCTTCCGCCCCGGCCATGGTGGCCCCGGCCCCGGCCGTGGTGGCCGGTGGTCCGGTGGAACTCAAGGACGTGATCGAAACCACCCCGTCCTACATCGTCGGCATCAGCTATCCGCAGGCGGCACTGAAATACCCCACGCTGGCGCTGGCGCTGCGTACCTATGCCGATGCCGCGCAGGACCAACTGATGCAGGCCGTGGGCGCGCTCAAGGGGCACAAGCCGGATGTTCCGTACGACCTCAGCCTGGACGTCACGCTGCCGGTGGAGACACCGCGGGTGGTGGTGGCGAAGGCCGAGGGCAGCACCTACCTGGGCGGTGCGCACGGACTGCCGCTGGTGGAACGGTTCGTGTGGCTGCCGCAGTTGCAGCAGATGCTGGCGGCGGAGCAATTGATTCCGGAGGCGGGCCACTGGGTGCCGGTGGCTGCCTATGTGCGCGAGCAGCTGGTCACCCGGCTGTCCGGGCGTCTGGACGACGGCGGGCTGGAAGGGGATGCCCGGGCCACCGCACTGCGGGAAGGCATGGCGATGATCGATGGCGGGATCTCCCCGGATCCGAAAAATTTCTCCGTGCTCGAGCCGGTGATGAATGCCGATGGCAGCATCCGGTCGATCCGGTTCGTGTTTCCGCCGTCCCGGGTGGGGCCGTATTCCGACGGGACCCAGGTGGTCGAGGTGCCGGCGAAAGTCCTGTTGCCGCTGGTGGCGCCGGCCTACCAGCCCTTGTTCCGCGCCGGCTGAGCGCGGCCTGCGGGGGCGCACGAACAACAACGCCGCCCGAGGGCGGCGTTGTTGCATGCGGGGAGCGACCGTTGCTTACTTGCTGTCCAGGCCGCGCTGCTCCAGCAACGGCTCGATCTTCGCCGGGTAGCCGGACAGGTTCGGGAACAGTTGGCCCGGCTCGATCTCGCCGCCCGGTGCCAGCACCTTGGCCCGCACCCGGTCGCCGTTTTCCAGGGTCAGGCCGCCATTGTCGCGGATCCACTTGCTGGTGTTGGCGGCCAGGACTTCCGACCAGATGTAGGCGTAGTAGCCGGCCGCATAGCCGCCCATGATGTGGCTGAAGTAGGGCGTCTTGTAGCGCGGCGGCACCGGTGCGTAGTCGAAGCCGTCGGCCTTCAGCGCCTGCGCTTCGAACGCCATCACGCCGCTGGCTTCCGGGATGTTCTCCAGCGGCAGCTGGTGCCAGCGCTGGTCCAGCATCGCTGCTTCCAGGTATTCGGTGGTGGCGAAGCCCTGGTTGAACTTCGACGCCGCGATCACCTTGTCCAGCAGCGCCTTCGGCATCGCCTCGCCGGTCTGGTAGTGCTTGGCGTAGTGCGCCAGCACTTCCGGCCAGTCGGCCCACATCTCGTTGACCTGCGACGGATATTCCACGAAGTCGCGCGGCACGTTCATCGAGAAGTACGGGTAGCGCACGTCCTGGAAGAAGCCGTGCAGGGCATGGCCGAACTCGTGGAAGGCGGTGGTCACTTCATCCCAGGTCAGCAGGGTGGGCTTGCCGTCGCCGGGCTTGGGGATGTTGAGGTGGTTGGCCACCACCGGCTGTTCGCCCAGCAGGGCGTTTTCCGCCACGTAGGTGTTCATCCACGCGCCGCCGCGCTTGGACGCGCGCGCGTAGGGGTCGAAGATGAAGATCGCCAGCCGCTTGCCGTCCTTGTCGAACACGTCGTAGGTCCAGGTGTCCTGGCGGTACTTCGGCAGGTCGGTGCGTTCCTTGAAGCTGATCCCGTACAGGCGATGGGCGGCGTAGAACACGCCGTTCTCCAGCACGTTCTTCATTTCGAAGTAGGGTTTGAGCTGGCTTTCGTCGAAATTGAACTTCGCCTGCC
Organism: Thermomonas sp.; assembly: GCF_041905325.1. GTDB lineage: Bacteria > Pseudomonadota > Gammaproteobacteria > Xanthomonadales > Xanthomonadaceae > Thermomonas. Next base: position 128,333 of record NZ_JAYRLK010000002.1, read on the forward strand.
GCACCTTTTCGCTGTAGAAGGCCCAGTCCCAGGGCTGCAGCTGGAACGACGGCTGCCCGGCCTGCTTCTGCGAAGCATCGATCATCGCCTGCAAATCGGCGCCTTCGCGACGGGCATTGGCCACCGCCTTCGGTGCCAGCTGGCGCAGCATGGCATTGACGTTGTCCTGGTTGACGGCGGTTTCATCGGCCAGCACGTAATTGGCGTAGGTGTCGTAACCCAACAGGCGCGCGCGTTCGGCGCGCAGCTTGAGCACCTGCGCGATCACGCCGGTGTTGTCCCACTGGTTGCCGCGGCTGCCGCGCGCCACCGATGCCTCGTGCAGGCGCTGGCGCAGGGTGCGGTCCTGCAGCTGGGTTTCCGGCGGCTGGCCGGTGGTATTGACCAGCGCGATCACGTACTTGCCTTCCAGCCCGCGGGTCTTGGCGGCTTCGGCGGCGGCGGTGATTTGCTCGTCGGTCATGCCGGCCAGCTGCGCACGGTCGTCCACCACGATGGCGGAGCCGTTCACTTCCGCCAGCACGTTCTGGTCGAAGCGGGTGCCCAGCGTGGACAGCTCGGTGTTGATGGCGCGGATGCGGGCCTGCTGGCTGGCATCGAGGGCGGCACCGGAACGCACGAAGTCGTGGTAGCGCTTTTCCAGCAGGCGGCGGTCCACGGCATCCAGCCCGAGGCTGTCGCGGGTGTCGTAAAGCGCCTTGATGCGGGCGAACAGCCTGGGGTTCAGGGCGATGGCGTCGGCGTGCGCGGAAAACTTCGGCGCGTAGTCGGTTTCCAGCTTCTCGCGGGCATCGTTCTTGTCGGTGGCCACGAGGTTGAAGAACACGCTGGTGGCGCGGTTCAGCACCTGGCCGCTTTTTTCCATCGCCACGATGGTGTTCTGGAAGGTCGGTGCGGCCGGGTTGTTGGCGATGGCATCGATTTCCTGCAGTTGCAGGGCCATGCCGGCGTCGAAGGCGGGGGCGAAGTCGCTGTCCTTGATCTGGTCGAAGCGCGGATAGTGCAGGTCCAGCGGGCTGGGCGCGGCGAACGGGCCGCTGTAGGAAATGGCGGGCATGGCGGGTTTCGGGGCGTGGCCGGCGGCGGTGGCGTGACCGCCCAGCGAGGTGGCAAGGGCAAGCGCAAGGGCGCAGGCAAGGGGATGCTTCATGCGGATTCCGGAAGTGGCGACAACAGCCGCATAGCGTAACGCATGGTGGCCGACGGGGCGGGCCGGAGGGGGCGATGTCCGGATTGCCGGGTTTGCCGCGTTGTCAAGAGTGGTCGGCAACTGCTGGCGTAGCGCAGAATCGTGGCCATGGCTGAATGCGCATTCGACTTCGAAGTCCTCGCCCTTGATGGGACCCCGCTGCCGTTGTCGCAATGGCGCGGCAAGGTGCTGCTGGTGGTCAACGTGGCCAGCAAGTGCGGTTTCACCCCGCAATATGCCGGGCTGGAAGCGCTGTGGCGCGCGTATGGCCCGCGCGGGCTGGTGGTGCTGGGTTTCCCCTGCGACCAGTTCGGCCACCAGGAGCCTGGGGATGCCGATGAGATCCGCACGTTCTGCACGCTGCACTACGACGTGACGTTTCCACTGGCTGCCAAGGTCGAAGTCAACGGCAAGGGGGCGCATCCGCTATGGATCTGGTTGAAGCGGCAAAAGGGTGGGGTGCTGGGCATCGATGCGATCAAGTGGAACTTCACCAAGTTCCTGATCGGGCGCGACGGGCAGGTGCTGCAGCGCCATGCGCCGACCGATCGCCCGGAATCCCTGGCCCGCGACATCGAGGCGGCGCTGGCATGAGCGACGACGTGCTCGAGGGCAATGGCTACCGGCTGGTGTTCGAATACCGGGCCCCGTTGCTGGTGGTCCACCTGCAAGGCGATGCGGACACCACGCTGGAGCGCACCCGCGATTACTGGCAGCGCATTGCCGCCCGGGTGGCGGCGTGCGGTGCCGCGCAACTGCTGGTGCTGGACGCATTGCCGGGGGAGGTGATGAGCGATGCCGACCTGCTGCGCTTTTTCGACGACGTGGCCGGGCTGGGCCTCGAGGCGGTGCGGATTGCCTATGTCGAGGGCCGCACCGACCAGGTGCCGCGGATCGAATATGTCGAGCTGCTGGCGCTGGAGCGCGGCTACCAGGTGCGGGTGTTCAGCAACGAGTCCGATGCGCGGCTATGGCTGCGCTACGGTGGCGCCTGAGCTTCACTTTTCCACGAACGCACGCTCGAACACGTACTCGCCGGCGGTGCCGATGCGCGGCGATGCGGTGAAGCCGCGCGCGTCGAGGAGGGCGCGGAAGTCGGCCAGCATCTGCGGGCTGCCGCAGATCATCGCGCGATCAAAGGCCGGGTCCAGCGCATCCAGCCCCAGCGCCGCGGCGATCCGCCCTTGCGCAAGATGGTCGGTGATGCGGCCGTGGTGGTCGTGGCCGCGCACCATGAACGGCTCGCGCGAGACGGCCGGGTAGTACAGCAGGCGGCCCCGCAGCATGTCGCCCAGCAGGTCGTGGACCAGCAGGTCGTTTTCGATGTAGTCCCGATAGGCCAGGTCCGCCGCGCCGCGCACGCCGTGGCAGAGCACCACGCGCTCGAAGCGGTCGTAGGTGGCGGGGTCCTTGATGATCGACAGCCACGGCGCCAGCCCGGTGCCGGTGCCCAGCAAATAGAGGTTGCGGCCGGGATGCAGGTCGGACACCAGCAGGGTGCCGGTGGGTTTGCGCCCCAGCAGCACTGTGTCGCCCGGCTGGATATGTTGCAGGCGGGAGGTCAGCGGGCCGTTCTGCACCTTGATGCTGAAGAACTCCAACTGCTCTTCCCAGTTCGCACTGGCGATCGAATAGGCGCGCAGCAGCGGTTTGCGCGTGCCATCGTCCTGCTCGACCTCCAGCCCGATCATCACGAACTGGCCGTTGTCGAAGCGGAAACCGTCGTCGCGGGTGAGGGTGAAGCTGAAGTAGGCGTCCGTCCAGTGACGGACGTCGAGCACCGTTTCAGTGCCGAAGGGCGAGGCCATGCGGGGGTCGAATGCAGCGGGACAGCCTGCATTTTACGCCGCAACGCAGCACGGCGTCGCCCCGTGGTGGCCGGCTTCAGCGTTTCAGCGTGAACAGCGCCAGCTTGTTGTCCAGGGTGACCGCCGGCAACCCGAGGGCCTGGGTGACATCCTGCATGGTGGCGTACTCGCGCGGGTCGAGGCGGCCATCGGCGGCGGCCAGCCGCAGCAGCACGTCGTACAGCCGGTTGGCCGTCTCCGAGCCGGCCGGATGGGTATCGGTGAAGCGCAGCAGCTCGGCCTTCACGTTGATGTTGCGGGTCATGCCGCGTTCGAAAGCCGCCATCGCCAGCTCGCGGCCGGCCATCGACAGATCGTTCTCATCCATCACCGTGTTGGCGAGGTTGGACTCGTGGCTGCTGACCAGGCGGTCGGCCTTGGCCAGATAGCCCATCAGGCCGAAGAACACTTCGATCACCATCCGTTCTTCGGCATCGGGCTTGCCCAGCCCCAGCAAGTCGCCCAGCAGCAGGCGGATGTCATTGAGGATGCCGCGAATGCCTTCGAATTTGCCGGAAGCCGTGCTGTCGTTGCCCATGATCCCCTCCCCGGAATTGGCGTGTCCGTATCCTGCGCCTGCCGGACGCCGCTGAAAAGGGGGCGCGTTATCATGCGCATCCCCGATCCACCGATGCCCCCGCCCGTGACCGTCATCCAGCAAGACCACCTGATCCAGTCCGTCGCCGACGCGCTGCAGTACATCAGCTACTACCACCCGGTCGATTTCATCAAGGCCGTCACCGCCGCCTGGGAACGCGAGGAGTCGCCCGCGGCCAAGGACGCGATGGCGCAGATCCTGATCAATTCGCGCATGTGCGCCGAAGGCCACCGCCCGATCTGCCAGGACACCGGCATCGTCACCGTTTTCCTGGAAGTGGGCATGGACGTGCGCTGGGAGGGCTTCACCGGTTCGCTCGAGGATGCGGTCAACGAGGGCGTGCGCCGCGCCTACCTCGATCCCGACAACAAGCTGCGCGCCAGCGTGCTGGCCGATCCGGCCGGCAAGCGCATCAACACCAGGGACAACACGCCCTGCGTCATCAACGTCAAGATCGTCGCCGGCGACAAGCTCGACGTGATCGTGGCCGCGAAGGGTGGCGGCAGCGAAGCCAAGAGCAAGTTCGCGATGCTCAACCCGTCCGATTCCATCGTCGACTGGGTGCTCAAGACGGTGCCGACCATGGGCGCCGGCTGGTGCCCGCCGGGCATGCTCGGCATCGGCATCGGCGGCACCGCCGAGAAGGCGATGCTGCTGGCGAAAGAGTCGCTGATGGAGGAAATCGACATTCAGGAGCTGATCGCGCGCGGGCCGTCCAATCGCGTCGAAGAGCTGCGCATCGAGCTGTTCGAGAAGGTCAATGCGCTGGGCATCGGCGCGCAGGGCCTGGGTGGGCTGACCACGGTGCTGGACGTCAAGATCAAGGACTTCCCGACCCATGCCGCCAACCTGCCGGTGGCGCTGATCCCCAACTGCGCGGCCACCCGCCATGCGCATTTCACCCTCGACGGCAGCGGCCCGGTGATGCTGGACCCGCCCTCGCTGGAAGACTGGCCCAAGCTCACCTACAGCCCGCAGAACGCGCGCCGGGTGAACCTGGACACGATCACCCGCGAGGAAGTGCAGACCTTCAAGCCGGGTGAGGTGCTGCTGCTGAGCGGCAGGATGCTCACTGGTCGGGACGCCGCGCACAAGCGGATGGTCGACATGCTGAACAAGGGCGAGGCGCTGCCGGTCGATCTGGCCGGGCGCTTCATCTACTACGTCGGTCCGGTCGATCCGGTGCGCGACGAGGCGGTCGGCCCGGCCGGCCCCACCACCGCCACCCGCATGGACAAGTTCACCGAACAGGTGCTGGCGCAGACCGGCCTGCTGGGCATGATCGGCAAGGCCGAGCGCGGCCCGGCGGCGCTGGAAGCGATCAAGAAGCACCAGTCGGTGTACCTGATGGCGGTCGGCGGTTCGGCCTATCTGGTGTCGAAGGCGATCAAGGCGGCCAAGGTCGTTGGCTTCGCCGACCTGGGCATGGAGGCGATCTACGAGTTCGAGGTCAAGGACATGCCGGTGACCGTGGCGGTGGACAGCACCGGCACCTCGGTGCACCAGACCGGCCCGCGCGAATGGCAGGCGAAGATCGGCAAGATCCCGCTGGCGGTGCTCGCGTGAGCGCTTCCCGTCTCGTCGACGGGCCGGGTTTCCGGATTCGTTACGACGGCGAGACGGGGTATCTGCGCGCGCTGGTCTTCGATGGCACCGATTCGCTGGCGGTGTCCTCCGCGATGTGGCGGATGCTCGGCGAGGAATGCCGGGCACGTGCCGTCACCCGGTTGCTGGTGGTGGAAGATCTGCTGTCCACCGTGGACGTGCCCGACATCGGCGCGGTCGTCGATGTGCAGGTGGAAGCCGGCTTCGCGGCGGTGCGTGTCGCTTTCGTGGAATTGCGCGATGACATCCAGGGCAGCGAGTTGGCCGAAATCTACAGCCGCGAGCGCGGCCTGACCAATCGCGTGTTCTCGGACGAGGACGAGGCACGCCGCTGGTTGCTTTACGGGGATTGATTCCGGGCGGGGGTTTCCAGCAAATCGCTGCCGTCTTCCAGCGCGCGTGCGCGCCCCAGTTGCGCGTCCAGCGCGCGATCCACCGAGGTGTCGCGTGGATGCCCGTTGTCCGGCAGCGGTGCCGGTTCCGCTTCGTTGCGGACCAGCGCCACGTGCTGCACCGTTTCCGGGGCCGGGATGCCGGCTTCCCACAGTGCCCTGCGCAGACTGCGCATCGCCTCGCTGCGGATGCGCGAGAGGTCGTTCCGCGTCTGGTCGATCCAGCCGGTGAATTGCAGGGTGGCACCGTCGTTGCCGAGGCTCAGGATCAATGCGTTGGGAGCGGGCTTGTCCAGCACGCCGTCGATCCCGGACAGGGTCGCAATCCCCAGGTCCATCGTCCTGTGCAGCGAAGCGCGGTTGCCCACTGCGATCTGGAAATCGAACCGGCGCTGCGGGTTGCGCGAATAGTTCAGCAGGACCGATTTGAACACCAGGCTGTTGGGCAATTGCAGGTGGTTGCCTTCGGCGGTCATCAGGTAAGTAGCGCGGGAATTGAGCGCGATGACCTTGCCCTCATGGTGGTCGATGCGCACGCTGTCGCCGGGCGCGAAGGGCTGGCGCAGGCTCAACAACACCCCGGCGATGTAGTTTTCGGCGATGTCCTTGAAGGCGAAGCCCAGCACCAGCCCGACCACGCCGGCCGAGCCCAGTACCGCGCCCACCAGCGACGTGGCACCCAGCAAGTCCAGCGCCACCAGCACGCCGGCCAGCCCGATCAGCACCTGCACGGTATTGCGCAGCAGCCCGTCCATGTACGGATTGCTGCGGCTGATGTGGGTCAGCACGCGCATGCGTCGGCTGACGAAGCCGCCCAGCCAGACCGCGCCCAGCACGATCAGGATGGCCAGCAGCAGCAAAGGCGCGCTGGCCAGCAGGTGCAGCAGTTTGTCCTGCACCTGTTCCATCGCTTCGAGGAAACGCTGGGGCAGGGGAGGGGAGGGCGCGATATGGGTTGTCAGCAGCATGGCAATCGAGACAGGCGGGAAGTCGGGGATCACAGCCACCACGCAAGGGCGAACGTTCCCAGCATGGTGAAGGCCAGCGCGAGCTTGAAGGCGGTGCCCAGCAGCAAGCCCAGCCAGGTACCGGCCCCGACTTTGCCGGCGTGGCCCAGCGTACCCGGATGCAGGCTGCGCCGGTGCAGCAACTCGCCGGCCACGGCACCGATGAACGGGCCCAGCAGCAGGCCGGGCAGGGCAAAGAACAGCCCGGCCACCGTGCCCAGCGTGGCCCCCAGCATGGCAAGCCGGCTGGCCCCCACGCGCTTGGCCCCGTGGGCGGTGGCCCAGACATCGACGACCAGCGCCAGCACCGTCAACACGGACAGCAGGGCCAGCGCCGGCCAGCCGACATGCGCAAAGCCATCGGCCCAGGCGGCCAGCAGCAGGCCGACGAAGACCAGCGGTGCCCCCGGCAGCACCGGCAGCAGCACGCCGGCCAAGCCAGCCAATACGCACATCACCGCCAGCAGATACAGCAGCAGATTCCAGTCCATGTCAGCAGCATGTGGGGGACGGAGGCGAAAAACAAAGGCCACCGCAAGGGTGGCCTTGGTCGTGGATGCCGGAAAAGCTCAATTCTTGAAGTCGCGGTGGCAGCCCTTGCAGGTGTCGCCGATCGCCTTCATCGTCCCGGCCAGGCTTTCGCAGCTGAGCGGCGGTGCGGCGATGGCCTTGTCCACCGCGCCGCGCATGGCGGCGGCGGCGCTCTTGAAGCGTTCATCGTCGCGCAGCTTGGGGAAGCCCGGCTCGAGGTCGCCGGACATCGCGCGCAGCGCTTGCAGGTGCGGCATCACGTCGCTGGCGGTGCAACGGTTCTGATCCATGGCGGCCCTCAGTTGGCCCATGTGCCAGCCCTGCACCTCCATCAGCGCATGCGGGAACGGATCGGCTTCGCCCACCAGCGCACTCCAGATGCGCGGCATCGCGATCGTGGCCCCGACGCCCACGGTCAGGCCGACGATGGCCATGAACAGGTAGCGGCCGGCGTTGGACGTGCGGGGGGTGGGGTCGGGTGTGGACATGCGTTCTCCGGAAAGGGATGCGGGGCTGCGTGGCGGCAGATTACCTTACCAGCCCATGTGATGGCCGCCGTTGATGTCGAGGTTGGAACCGGTGATCCAGCCGGCCTGCTCGTCGGCCAGGAAGCCCACGCCATAAGCGATTTCCTCCGGCGTGCCGAGGCGGCCGGTGGGGATGTCGGCGATGATCTTGGCGCGCACCTCTTCCGGCACCGCCATCACCATGTCGGTGGCGATGTAGCCGGGCGAAATGGTGTTGACGGTGACGCCGTTCCTGGCGTTTTCACGCGCCAGCGAAATGGTGAAGCCATGCATGCCGGCCTTGGCCGCCGCGTAGTTGGCCTGCCCGTACTGGCCCTTGAGCCCGTTGATCGAACTGATCTGGATGATCCGTCCCCATTTGCGCTCGCGCATGCCCTCGATCACCGGGCGGGTGACGTTGAAGCAGGAGTTGAGGTTGGTGTTGATCACGTCCGTCCACTGGTCGGCCTTCATCCGGTGGAAGGTGCCGTCGCGGGTGATGCCGGCGTTGTTGACCAGGATCTCGACCGGCCCGAGCCGGGCTTCGACTTCACGCACCATCGCCTCGGCGTCCTGCGGCGAGGTGACGTCGCCCCGGGCCAGGACCACCTCGTAGCCTGCGGCCTTCATCCGGTCCTGCCATGCCCGCGCTTTTTCCTCATTGCGGTAGTTGGTGGCGACCTTGTGGCCCATGTCGGCCAGACGCTTGACGATGGCGGTGCCGATGCCGCCGGTGCCGCCGGTGACCAATGCAACTCGGGACGTCATGGTGGTGCTCCTTGCGATGGAAGAGGGTCGGGTTTGATTCTAGGCATGCCGTGCTGAATTTGTGTTGTGCAGCGCGGCGGATAGCGGGATGGCCTGGACCGGCACGTCGGCCAGACGGAAACCTGCGACGGTGGCCTCGAGGAAGTGCGGCAACGAGCGCAACGCCTCCTGCGGCAGCGCCGCCTGTCCGAGGCAGGCCCACAGCATGGCCAGCACGCGGACCGGGTGCTGGCGGTCGACCGGCAGGGCGGCAGCGGATTTGGACAGTTTCCGCCCATCCTCGCCCAGCAGCAGCGGCAGGTGCGCATAGGCGGGCGCGGGCAGTCCCAATGCCTGTTGCAGCAACATCTGGCGCGGGGTGGAGTCCAGCAGGTCAGCGCCACGCACCACATCAGTGATGCCCTGCGCGGCATCGTCCACCACCACCGCCAGCTGATAGGCCCACAGGCCATCGCTGCGGCGCAGGACGAAATCCCCCGCCTCGACATCCACGCGTTGCACGATGCGGCCGTGCACGGCGTCGTCGAAAGCCACCTGGCAGCCGTCGGCCACGCGCAGGCGGATGGCCGGGTCCGGGCGCTTGCGGGTGGCGACGCAGTGGCGGTGGATGCCGCCGGTGGCGGCCAGCGCACGGCGACTGCAATGGCATTCGAACGCCAGTCCTTGCGCCAGCAGCGTGTCGAGCGCTTGCTGGTACCGCCGATGGCGCTGGCTTTGGTACACCACCGCGCCGTCCGGGTGCAGGCCGAAGGCATCCAGCGTGGCCAGTTGCGCCGCCGCCATGCCGGCGATTTCGCGTGGCGGGTCGATGTCCTCGATCCGTACCCGCCAGCTGCCGCCGGCCTGTCTGGCCAGCAACCAGCTGCCCAGCGCCGCCAGCATGGAACCGGCATGCAGCGGGCCGCTGGGCGAAGGGGCGAAGCGGCCTTGGTAGCGCGGAATCAACATGCGTTCAGGATGCCGGATTGAATTCCCGGGTGGCAGACCACACTACCGGATGGAAGGCACATCCCGTGCACGAGGCAAGAGTATCCATGTTCAAGCGCATGTTCCTGTTCCTGGCCACCAACCTCGCCGTGCTGGCGCTGGTCAGTATCGTGATGTCGGTCCTCGGGGTGAACCCGCAACAAACCGGCGGCCTGCTGGTGATGGCGGCCTTGTTCGGCTTCGGCGGCTCGATCGTGTCGCTGCTGATGTCGAAGTGGATCGCCAAGCGCACCACCGGTGCGCAGGTGATCGAGCAGCCGCGCAACGAAACCGAACGCTGGCTGCTGGCCACGGTGCAGCGGCAGGCGCAGGCCGCCGGGATCGGCATGCCCGAGGTGGCGATCTACGATGCCCCGGAGATCAACGCCTTCGCCACCGGCGCCAACCGCAACAACGCCCTGGTGGCGGTGTCCACCGGCCTGCTGCGGTCGATGGGCCGCGACGAAGCGGAGGCGGTGCTGGGGCATGAGGTCAGCCACGTCGCCAACGGCGACATGGTGACCATGGCGCTGCTGCAGGGGGTGCTCAATACCTTCGTGATCGTGCTGGCGCGGGTGGTGGGGCGGGTGGTGGATGGCGCGATCAGCGGTGACCGCGACCGTGGCCCGGGTTTCGGTTACTACATCATCGTGTTCGTGCTGGAAATGGTGTTCGGCATCTTCGCCTCGATGATCGCGATGTGGTTCTCGCGCCATCGCGAGTTCCGTGCCGACGCCGGTGGTGCCCATCTGGCCGGCCGGCAGAAAATGATCGCCGCACTGGAACGGCTGGCGCAGATGCACGGCGAAAGCACCCTGCCCAAGCAGGTGGCCGCGTTCGGCATCAGTGGCGGCATGCGCGGCCTGCTCAGCAGCCACCCGCCGCTGGAGGTGCGCATCGCCGCGTTGCGGCAGGGCGGCTGACCGGGCCACCCGGGATGGCCCGCACGCGGCCCGCCCCGTGGCGGGCCGTGGCGTCTCAGGCGTCGAAGTCGTAGTGCATGTCCGGCGTGGCCACGGCCAGGAAATCCCCCTCGGCATAGTCGATCCCGCAGCCGAACAGGATGCTCATGCTGGCTGCATCCTGGATGTATTCGGCAATGGTCAGGCAGCCCAGCTCGCGCCCTTTTTGCGCCAGTTCGCGGATCCTGCGCTGGTTGGCCGCGTTCTTCGGCAGGTCTTCCATGAAACTGCGGTCCAGCTTGATGTAGCCGGGCACGAAATGGGTCAGCAGCTGGAACGAGTCCAGCCCGGCGCCGAACTGCTCCAGCACCAGCTTGCAGCCGCACTTGCCGACGGCAGCGCCGAACTCCTGCGCCGCGCGCAGGTTGATGAACACCTTGGATTCCGGCAGTTGCAACAGCAGGTGTTCGCCCTTGGCGTCGTGTGCGGCAAGCTGCTCGGCGATGAAGGCGGGCAGGTCGTTGTCCTGCAACGACGACTGGGTGATCTTGACCAGTAGCGTCACCGGTTTGCCGGCGCGCGCGCGCGCGCCGATCGCGGCGATGGCATGGCCGATCACCCAGCGGTCGATCTGGCCCAGCAGACCGTGTTCCTCGGCGATCTGCAGGAAACTCATCGGGGTGACGGTTTCGCCGCTGCCGGTTTCCAGCCGCAGATAGGCCTCGTACATCGCCCGCGGTTCGCCCAGCAGGTGGATGATGGGCTGGTAGTGCAGCAGGAAGCGGTCGTTGGCCAGCGCGTCGCGCAGGCGCTCCACCCAGGCCTGGATGCGTTCTTCCTCGGCGCGGTCGACGGCGCTGGGGTCGAAGACCTCGAAATGGTTGCCGCCCACGCCCTGCGAGGACTGCACGCAGTGGTTGGCCTTGGCCAGCACCTGCGAAACGCTGGCGATCTTTTCGCCAATCTGCACGCCGCCCACACTGGTGGTGATGGCGCTGGACTTGCCGCCGACTTCGAACACCTGCGCGGCGAATCCGGCGCGCAGGCGTTCGGCCAGCGCGTTGGTGCTGGCGTGGTCGCCACGGATGAGCACCGCGAAACTGTGCTCGCTGAAGCGGGCCGCGTGTGCGCCGCCGTCGGTCAATTGCTCGCCCAGCACCCCGCGGATGCAATCGGCGATCGCCGCTAGCAGGGCGTCTGCATTGTCCAGCCCGATCTCGTGCAGGATGCGCTGGTAGTTGTCCGGCTCCAGCAGCAGGAAGCCGTACTGGGCCTGGCGCTGCCCGGCATCCACCACCGCGTCTTCCAGCACGCGCATGAAGGTGGGCCGGTTGAGCAGCCCGGTCGCCTGGTCGCGTTCGCGCAGCTTTTCCAGTTCCAGCGCCAGCTCCGGGTCGACCTCGGGGGCCTGGTGGCGGAAGATCACCTGCTGGCAATGCTCGCCCTGGTATTGCGCGGCGGTGAACTCCATCACTGCCGGGAACTGGTTGCCATCGATGTCATGGGCGGTGAGTTCGTGGCGCGGGGGTGCCTCCTCGCCCTTGGACAGGCTCTTGAGCAGCGCCTTGAACGCATCGACATCGGCGGGGGCCACCAGATCCAGCAGCGACATGCCTTCGATGTCCTCGAACGACTCGAAGCCGAACATCTCCAGGTAAGCCTGGTTGGCGCGGATGTGCATGCCCTCGTGGATGTAGGCGATCGGCTCGCGCGAGGAGTCGATCAGCATGTCGCAGCGGCGTTGGGTTTCGCGCATCTGCGCCTCCAGCCGGCGCTGCGAGCGCCGGGCCTCGAGGTCGTTCCATTCGGTCTGCACGCTCTTGAGGAACTGCTGCGCGCGATCGCGCAGGGCCACCGTCTGCGCTCCGAGCGCCTGCACGTTTTCGAGGATGTCGTCGCTGACGCCGTCCAGCACGGCCAGCAAGGGAACGTCCTTGCCGCAGCCCATCACCGCCTTCGCCACCTGGTCGAACGGAATGATCACGGCGCGGTAGTCGGCCAGCACCATGTCGACGGGTTGCCGGGCCAGGATTTCGACCAGCTCGTCCAGCGATTCCGGGCGCAGCGGGCGCACCGCGGTGCCGGCGTTGCGCAGGCGACTGACCATGGCCTCGGCCTCGTTGACCAGATCGGCAACAAGCATCAGTCGCAGTGCGGTGTCCTTGCTTGTGGCCATGCGTCGGGGGAGGAATGCGGAGGGATGGGGAAAGGCTACATCATCCTGCGCCCGTCGCAACGGCTTGCGCCAGCGGGGTCTTGCCGGGTTGGCCGGGGATTTCCCGCACCAGCCTGGGAACCAGGTAACCGGGCAGGCGGGCGGACAGGGCCGCGTGCAGGGCCAACGCGGTGGCGTCGTCGATCTCGAAGTGGGCGGCACCCGCCACCCGGTCGAGCTGGTGCAGGTAGTAGGGCAGCACGCCGGCCGCAAAGCCGCGTTCGCACAGTGCGGCCAGTGCGGCTACCGAATCGTTGACCCCGCGCAGCAGCACCGCCTGATTCAGCAGCGTGACGCCCGCCGCCCGCAGCGCCGCCAGCGCCGCATCCACCGATGCATCGAATTCGTGGGCGTGGTTGGCGTGCACCACCACCGCCACCGGCCACGGCAGGCTGCGCAGCCACGCCAGCAGGCCGGCATCCACCCGTTCCGGCAGCACGATCGGCAGGCGGGTATGGATGCGCAGGCGGCGGATATGCGGAATGCCGCGCAGTGCATCGGTCAGCTCGGCCAGCTTGTGGTCGGCGAGCGACAGCGGATCGCCGCCGGACAGGATCACCTCGTGCACGGACGGGTCGGCCGCGACCAGCGCCACCGCTTCACGCCAGCCATCGACCGTTGCGGTGTCCTCGGCATAGGGATAGTGGCGGCGGAAGCAGTAGCGGCAGTTCACCGCGCAACTGCCGGTGGCGATCAGCAAGGCGCGGCCGTCGTACTTCTGGATCACGCCGTGGCCGCTGCGGGCGGCACCATCGCCCACCGCGTCCAGGGCGAAGCCGGGCACGATGCGCTCTTCGTCCAGCACCGGCAGCACTTGCCGCAGCAGCGGATCAAGCGGGTCGCCGTGGCGCATGCGCGCGATGAAGCCGCGCGGCACCCGCAGCGGGAACTGGGTGGCGGCGGTCTCGGACTGGCCGGCCGCCAGCGCCTGCAGCCCCAGCAGCGCCAGCAGCTCGCGCGGGTCGCGCACGGCCTGCCGCCATAGCGACTGCCAGCTGGGCGGGGTGGCTTGCTGCATTGGAGTGGGGGCTGCGGGTATCATAGGCGGCTGCAATTACACGGTTCCGGTGGCCCCGGAATACTTGAATCCCAACAGTTTAGCCGCCCTGCCGGGTGGCCCCAAGGAGCACCCATGGCCACTCTGGGCATGAACGACGTCAAATCCGGCCAGAAAATCCTGGTCAACAACGAGCCCGCGGTCATTTTCGAAACCGATTACGTGAAGCCGGGCAAGGGCCAGGCCTTCACCCGCGTGCGCTACCGCCAGATCCGTACCGGCCGCGTGCAGGAAATCACCATGAAGTCCACCGATTCGGTGGAAGCCGCCGACGTCGTCGACACCGACATGCAGTACCTGTACACCGATGGCGAGTACTGGCACTTCATGAACCAGGAGACCTTCGAGCAGGTGCAGGCCGACAAGGCCGGCGTCGGTGATGCCGCCAAGTGGATCAAGGGTGAGGAAGACTGCGTGGTCACCCTGTTCAACGGCAACCCGATCCAGGTGACCCCGCCGAACTTCGTCGAGCTGAAGATCGTCGAGACCGACCCGGGCGTGAAGGGCGACACCGCCGGTACCGGTGGCAAGCCGGCCACGCTGGAAACCGGCGCGGTGGTGCGCGTGCCGCTGTTCGTCGGCCAGGACGAAATCATCAAGGTCGACACCCGCAGCGGCGAATACGTCAGCCGGGTGAAGTAAGCCATGACGGATGCCGCCCCGCAGCCCTGCGATCTGCTGATCGAAGCCGGCTGGGTGGTCCCGGTGGTGCCGCACGGCGTGGTCCTCCCGGATCACGCCGTTGCCGTTTCTGCCGGGGCCATCGTCGCCGTGCTGCCGATTTCCGAAGCGCGCGCGCGCTTCGCAGCGAAGGACACCGTGTCGCGCCCGGATGCCGCGCTGATCCCCGGCCTGATCAACGCCCACACCCACAACCCGATGACCCTGCTGCGCGGGATCGCCGACGACCTGCCGCTGATGACCTGGCTGCGCGAGCACATCTGGCCGGTGGAGGCGGCGGTGATCGGGCCGGAATTCGTGGCCGACGGCACCGCGCTGTCGATCGCCGAGATGCTGCGCGGCGGCACCACCTGCGCCAACGAGAACTATTTCTTCCCCGACGTGCAGGCCGCCGTGTACAGGAAGTACGGCTTCCGCGCGCGGGTGGGTGCGGTGATCATCGACTTTCCCAGCGCCTGGGCGAAGAGCGACGACGAGTACTTCGACCGCGCCTGCGAGCTGCACGACAACTGGCGCGATGATGCGCTGGTGCGCACCGCGTTCGCGCCGCACGCGCCCTACACGGTCAGCGACGCCAATTTCGAACGCCTCCGCATGCTGGCCGACCAGCTGGACGTGCCGGTGCACCTGCACCTGCACGAAACCGCGCAAGAGGTGAGCGACTCGATCCAGCTGCACGGCCAGCGCCCGATCGCCCGCATCGAGCGCCTGGGGCTGATGAACGACCGCCTGATCGCCGTGCACATGACCCAGCTCACGGATGGCGAGATCGCCCTGTGCGCCGAACGCGGCGTCAGCGTGGTGCATTGCCCGGAATCCAACCTCAAGCTGGCCTCCGGCTTCAGCCCGGTGTGCGCCTTGCTGAAGGCGGGCGTGAACCTCGCCATCGGTACCGATGGCTGCGCCAGCAACAACGACCTCGACATGTTCGGCGAAACCCGCACCGCCGCACTGCTGGCCAAGGCGGTGGCCCACGATGCCGCCGGCTTCGATGCTTTCGAGGCGTTGCATGCGGCCACGCTGGGCGGTGCCAGGGCGCTGGGCTTCGATGCCGCCATCGGCAGTCTCGAGGTCGGCAAGCGCGCCGACCTGGTGTGCGTGGACTTGTCCCAGCTGGAAACCCAGCCGCTGCACCACGTGGTCTCGCAGCTGATCTACGCCACCGGCCGCCAGCAGGTCAGTGACGTCTGGATCGACGGCGTGGCCAAGCTGCGTCAGCGCGTGCTGGTGGGCATGGATTGCGATGCCATCGTTGCCAACGCGCGGCAGTGGCGGCAGCGGATCGCCAAGGTGAAAACGCCATGACTGCAACACCCCACGCCAATTTCCATCAGCCCGAGCTCGACAAGTTTGACGAGCTGGCCCAGCGCTGGTGGGACCCCGACGGCCCGCAGAAGGCGTTGCACGCGCTGAACCCGGCGCGGCTGGGCTACGTGGCGGAGCGGGCGGCGCTGCGCGATGCGGCCGTGCTGGACGTGGGCTGCGGCGGCGGCCTGCTCAGCGAGGCGCTGGCCAAGGCCGGCGCCCGCGTCACTGCCATCGATCTGGCCCCCAGCCTGCTGAAGGTCGCGCGTCTGCACGGCCTGGAACTTGCCCAGCAACAGCCGGGGGTGAAGGTCGAATACCGGCAGATGGTGGTGGAAGCACTGGCCGAAGAGGCGCCGGCCTCGTTCGATGTCGTCACCTGCATGGAAATGCTGGAGCACGTGCCCGATCCGGCGTCCGTCGTGCGCGCCTGCGCGACCCTGCTGAAGCCGGGTGGACGCCTGTTCCTGTCCACCCTCAACCGCACCCCGGCCGCGTTCGCACTGGCCATCGTCGGCGCGGAATACATCGCCCGCCTGCTGCCCAAGGGCACCCACCAGTACCGCGACTTCATCAAGCCGTCGGAGCTGGCGCGGCTGCTGCGCGAGGCCGGGCTGGTGCTGGAAGACGTCAGCGGCCTGCTGTACGAGCCGTGGCGCAACGCCGCGCGGGTGGTGCGGCGCACCGACGTCAATTACCTCGCCTGCGCGCGCAAGCCGGAATGAGCGCAGTGTTTCCGAAGCTGGTGCTGTTCGACCTCGACGGCACCCTGCTCGACAGCGCGCCGGACATGCTGGCCACGGTCAACCGCATGCGCGCGGCGCGCGGGCAGGGGCCGATGGCGCTGGAGGCGTTGCGCCCGCACGTGTCCAAGGGCTCGCGGGCGATGAGTGCGGTGGCGTTCCCGGAGCTGGGCGGCGAGGTGCCGGGCGCGATGGTGCGCGAGTTCCTCGATACCTACGAACAGGTGCTGGGCCAGCACGGCGTGTTGTTCGAGGGCGTGGCCGAGTTGCTGGAGGCCATCGAAGCCGCCGGCAGCCGCTGGGGCATCGTTACCAACAAGCCGGAATACCTGGCGCGGCAGGTGCTGCCGGGGCTGGGCTGGGAAGCGCGCTGCGCGCTCCTGATCGGCGGCGACACCCTTCCCGAACGCAAGCCGCATCCGCTGCCGCTGCTGCACGCCGCGCAGGTGCTGGACACGGCGATTGCCGATTGCGCGTACGTGGGGGATGACCGGCGCGACATCGAATCCGCCCGCGCTGCCGGGATGCGCGCGATCGCCGCCCTGTGGGGCTATCGGCCGGACGGCGACGACCCGCGGGAGTGGGGTGCGGATGTGCTGGCGGGATCGGTGTCCGAGCTGCGTCGGCCGGCGTTTTGGGACGCATTGCGATGAGCGCGCGCGCACCGTACCGGGACGTGCTCGACAAATGGCAGGCCCACTGGCCGGAGTGGACGGTGGCCGAGGCGTTCATTCCGGTCGCGCAGCGCGAGCTGGCGCGTGGCTGGCTGGCATTGCGCGGGGAATGGGCCGACGCCGCCTGGGCCGGCGAAGATCCCACGCCGGGCATGGCCAAGCTGGCGTGGTGGCAGGAAGAGTTGCGCGGCTGGGCGCGCGGTGCCTACCGGCATCCGCTGGGCCAGCTGTTGCAGAAGCAACCGGCCGCCTGGGCGGCGCTGGCGGATGCATTGCCGCAGTTGGCCGCCAGCCGCAGCGTGCAGGGCGATCTGGGCAGCGCGGTGCGCGGCCTGGAGTCCGCAGCACTGGGGTTGGCCGAGGTGGCGGCGGCGTTGTTCGGCGGCGTTCCCGCCGAGCCCCAGGACGTGGCCGTGACCCTGCTGGCCGAGCGCGCGTTGCGCCTGCCTCCCAGTGGCGTGCAGGGGGCTCTGGGGGCCCGGGGGCTGTTGCGGTTGCCGCCGCTGGCCGATGCTTCCCGTCCCGAGCGCCTGCATGCCAGCTTGCTGCGCATGCGCTTGCAGCGGCGTGCCGCAGGGCGCGAAGGCGCGAGGTCGCGTTGGCGCGTGCTGCTGGCCAGTTGGCGTGCCGCGCGCGGCTGAACCACAGCGTTGCACGGGTACTCACATCTGGCCCGTTACAATGCCGCGATGCACAAGACCGTTTCCCCCGCCCCCCTGCCCGATGTCGCTTTTGACGCGGTGGCGCTGGCGCGCCCGCTGGACTGGGTGGGCATGGACGGCATGGCCCTGCCCATCCGCCTGCCTGGCGAGGGCGGTACACCGCTGCTGGTGCCCGCCAGTGTGGACGTGGCGGTCAACCTGCGTGATCCCGATGCCCGCGGCATCCACATGTCGCGGCTGTACCTGCAGCTGCAGGAAGGCCTTGCGAACGAAACCCTGGGCGCGCCCTCGCTGCGGCGGCTGCTGGACGCCTGCATCGCCTCGCAGAAGGGCCTGGCCGAACGCGCGCGCCTGCGCCTGCGCTTCGACCACCTGCTGTTGCGCCGCGCCCTGCTGAGCGACAACGCCGGCTGGAAGCGGTACCCGGTGGAGATCGAGGCGGAGCTTGCCGACGGCCACCTGCGGCTGACCCTGGGCTTTTCGGTCGAATACTCCAGCACCTGTCCGGCGTCTGCTGCGCTGTCGCGGCAGGCCAATGCGCAGCGCTTCGCCGAGGATTTCGCCGCCGCACAGTCGCTGTCGGTGGCCGCCGTGCACGACTGGCTGGCCGGCGAGCGCGGCATGGCCGCCACCCCGCACGCCCAGCGCAGCCGCGCCGACGTGCGCGTGGAACTGCGGCCGGCGTTCGACGAGCTGCCGCTGGCATCGCTGGTGGACGCGCTGGAAACCGCGCTGGGCACGCCGGTGCAGACGGCGGTCAAGCGCGAAGACGAGCAAGCCTTCGCGCTGGCCAATGCGGCCAATCTGATGTTTTGCGAAGATGCCGCACGCCGGGTGGCATCGGTGCTTGCCAGTGATTCCCGCATCGCCGCGTGGAGCGCCCGTGTGGCGCATTTCGAGAGCCTGCACCCGCACGACGCCGTCGCCAGCGTCAGCGGCAGGAATACCTGAGGCCGTGCCTGTCCTCCCCTGCACGACAGGGGAGGTGAGCCGTTCGAGGACCCTCAGCGGTCGAACGTCAGCCGCTGTCCCTGCGGGCTGCCGACCAGCTTGTCGCCGTCCCACGCCAGTACGCCGTTGACCCAGGTGGAGGCGATGCGCGAGCGGAAGGTCATGCCCTCGAACGGCGACCAGCCGCACTTGCTGAGCACGTCCTCGCGGCGGACGGTCAGCGGCGCGTCCTCCACCAGCACCAGATCGGCGGCATACCCTTCGCGCAGGAAGCCGCGGCGTTCGACATCGAACAGCTGGGCCGGCGCATGGGCGAACTTCTGCACCACCTGCGCGGTGGTCAGCAGGCCATCGTGTACCTTCTCCAGCGCCAGGTTCAGCGCGTACTGCACCAGCGGCAGGCCGCTGGGTGCGTCGATGTAGGGCTTGTTCTTTTCTTCCAGCGTATGCGGCGCGTGGTCGGTGGCGAGCACGTCCAGCACGTCGTCGGCCAGCGCGCGCAGGATGGCGTCGCGGTCGGAGACGTCCTTGATCGCCGGGTTGCACTTGATCAGGTTGCCCAGCCGCGCGTAGTCGGGGCGGGCGAAGTGCAGGAAGTGCACGCAGGTCTCGGCGGTGATTTGCTTGCGGCTGCCATCAGCACGGATCAGCGGGCCCTTCTCGAACAGCGCCAGTTCGTCGGCGGTGCTGATGTGCAGCACGTGCAGGCGGGTGCCGTGGCGGCGCGCCAGCTCCATCGCCAGCCGCGTGGACTTGATGCATGCCTCGCGCGAGCGGATGTCCGGGTGGCATTCCACCGGGATGGCGTCGCCGTACTTCGCCCGGTACTCGGCGAAGGTGGCGTCGATCATCGGGGTGTCTTCGCAGTGGGTGATGATCGGTACCGGGGTGTCGCGGAAGATCGCGTCCAGGGTGTCCGGATCGTCCACCAGCATGTTGCCGGTGGACGCGCCCATGAACACCTTGATGCCCGGCGCGGCCTTCGGGTCGAGCGCGCGGATCGCTTCCAGATTGTCGTTGGAGGCGCCGTGGTAGAAGCCGTAGTTGCCCCAGACGCGGCCGGCGGCGCGGCGGTACTTGTCCTCCAGCGCGGCGCTGTCCAGCGTCGGCGGGCGGGTATTGGGCATGTCCATGAAGCTGGTCAGGCCGCCGGCGACCGCCGCCGCCGACTCGGTGGCCATGTCGGCCTTGTATTCCATGCCGGGTTCGCGGAAATGCACCTGGTCGTCGATCATGCCCGGCAGCAGCCGGCGGCCGTTGGCGTCGATCACGGTGTCGCCGGGCCTGGTGGCCAGGCTGCTGCCGATGGCTTCGATGCGGCCGTTGCCGAAGCGCAGGTCGCCGTCGAATTCGCGACCTTCGTTCACCAGCCGGGCGTTGACGATCAGGGTGGAGGACATGGGGGCTTCCTTAGGGGGGCGGCACGGGATCGTGCCCGCCGGGATGGAGGGGATGGCAGCGGCCGATGCGACGGATCGCCAGCCAGCCGCCCTTGAACGCGCCGAAGCGGCCGATGGCGTCCATCGCGTATTCCGAACAGGTCGGGACGAACCGGCAGCGCGTCCCCAGCAGGGGGCTGATCCAGCGCTTGTAGCCGCGCAGCAGCGCGATGAGGAGTCTGTCGATCACGGACCGGTCACGAGACGGGGGTGCGGCGGCGTGGTGAGGTTGCCGCCTTGCGCGTGGCAGGGTATAACAGCGCGCCTTCCCGCCTCAAGGGATGACTGAAGGGATACCTCGACGTGGCAGCGAAGAAACCAGCGAAAAAGGCCGCCAAGCCGGCCAAAAAGGCCGCCCCCGCAAAACAGCCGGCAGCTGCCAGGAAAGCGGTTGCCAAGCCGGTCGTGAAGAAGGCTGCGCCAGTGAAAAAGGCGGTTGCCGCCAAGAAGCCCGCGGCTGGCAAGGTCGTCAAACCGGCGGCCAAGCCGGTCGCAAAAGCGGCCGCCAAGCCCGCAACGAAGCCGGCAACGAAGCCGGCAACGAAGCCCGTCGCCAAATCGGTGGCCAAGCCCGTTGTGAAGAAGCCGGCGGCTGCCAAGCCCGTTGCCAAGCCCGTTGCCACGAAGGCACCCGCACCGGCGAAGGCAGCGGCACCGGCCAAGCCCGTTGCGGCGGCGAAGCCGGCCACCAAGCCCGCACCCGCCAAGCCCGCACCCACCAAAATGGCTGCATCCAAACAGGACGCCGCGAAGTCTGCGGCCAACCCGGTCAAGAAGCCGGGTTTCGTTGCACCCAAACCCACAGGAAAAGTTGTAGTGGCAGTAAAGAAGAAAACCGAAGGGCAGCCCGCACCCAAGGGCAAGCACAAAGTGGTTGCATACAAGACCGACGAGGCGACCGGCCGGCCGATCCTGCCGGCAGGCTACAAGCCGTCGCCGGAAGAGGAATACATGAGCCCGCTGCAACTGGAGTACTTCCGCCAGCGGCTGCTGCAATGGCGCGCCGACCTGGTGGAGGAGTCCAAGCAGACCATCGAGAACCTGAAGGAAGAAGTGCGCGACATCGGCGACGAGGCCGAGCGCGCCACCCGCGAGACCGAGAACTCGCTGGAACTGCGCACCCGCGACCGCTACCGCAAGCTGATCGGCAAGATCGACAGCACGCTCAAGCGTGTGGACAGCGGCGAGTACGGCTTCTGCGTCGATACCGGCGAAGAGATCGGCCTGGAGCGGATGGAGGCGCGGCTGACCGCCGAGCGCACCATCGATGCGCAGGAGCGCTGGGAGCACTCGCAGAAGCTGATGGGCGATTGAAGGGCGTCTGCCCCGCGCGCATGGCCCGAAACCCCGCTGCGGCGGGGTTTCGCGTTACTGCAGCTCGCGCAGGTCCAGCCGGCGCAGGCGCGGTGCCAGTTTCGCGGTGGCCCCCACCACCCCGAGGGTGACGAAACCACCCAGCACCATCGCCGGGATCAACCCCAGCAGGCGGGCCATCACGCCGTCGTAGAACGCCCCCAGCTCGTTCGACGAGCTGACGAAGATGCCGTTGATCGACGAGACCCGCCCGCGCATCTCGTCGGGTGTCACCAACTGCATGATGGTGGAACGCATCACCACCGACACCCCGTCGCACATCCCGTACAGCACCAGCAGGGTGCAGGACAGCCACAGGTGCCGCGACAGCGCGAAGGCGATCGTGCACGCGCCGAAGGCCGCGACCGCCAGCAGCAGCACGCGGCCGGCATGGCGTTGCAGGGGGTGGCGCGTCAGCCACAACGCGATGACGATCGAGCCGATCGCCGGTGCCGCACGCAGGATGCCCAGCGCCTCGGGGCCTTGGTGCAGGATGTCCTTGATGAAGGCCGGCAGCATGGAGACTGCGCCCCCCAGCAGCACCGAGAACATGTCCAGCGCCATCGCCCCCAGCATGATCTGGTTGCCGGCGACGAAGCGTGCGCCTTCGGCGATGCTGGCGAAGATCGGCCCGCGTTGCAGCGTCCTGGCCGGCTCGGTGACCGGCATCGCCAGCAAGGTACCGGCCGCCGCCAGTGCCACCACCGTGGCCGCGGCGTACGACAAGGATTTGCCGAACGCCCCCACCAGCACCCCGCCCAGTGCCGGCCCCAGCACCAGCCCCATCTGGAACACCACGCTGCCCATGCTGGCCCCGGTGGGGAATTGTTCGCGTTGCAGCACGCGGGCGAACAGCGCGTTGTAGATGGGGCCTAGGAACGAACGGCCGGCCCCGCCCACCGCGACGGCAAGGTAGATTGGCCAAGTGCCCTGCGTCGCCAATGTGCCGGATGCGATCAGTGCCAGCACGCCGGCATTGACCGCCAGCAGGGTGCAGGCGGCGGCACCCAGCCGGCGGCGTGGCAGGTGATCGACCAGATAGCCGGAAAACGGGGCCACGCAGAAATAGGGCAGCACCTCGGCCAGCCCCACCAGCCCCAGCGACAGCGTGCTGTGGGTGATCTCGTAGACGTGCCAGCCCACCGTCACCGCCACCACCTGGTAGGACAGCAGCGTGCAGATCCGGTAGAGCATCAGCCAGCGGAAGCCGACGCTGCGCAGCGGCGAGGGCAGGGCCGGGCTCATCCCGCGCAGGCGGCCTGCGCGCGTTCGCGGATGAAGGCCAGCAGTGCTGCATGGCCGTTGCTGCGGGTGGGCGAGAGGTGTTTGGACAGGCCGATGGCGGCGATGTAGTCCGGTGCGGTGGCGACGATCTCGGCGGCACTGCGCCCGGAGTACACCCGCAGCGCGAGGTAGACCAGCCCGGAGACGATGGCCGAGTCGCTGACCGAATGGAAATCGAGCCGATGGGCGTCGCCTTCGGCCACGATCCAGACCAGCGACTGGCAGCCCTGCAGGCGGTGCTCCTCGGTCTTCCACGCTTCCGGGAAGTCCGGCAGCTTGCGGCCAAGGTCGATCAGGTATTGATAGCGCTCCGACCAGTCGCCGAAGAAGCCGAATTCATCGGCAATGGCGGCCTGGGCGTCGGCGGCGGTGGATTCGAGCGGGAAGGGGGAATTGGTCATGTCGTTCCTGGGAACTTGCTGGCTGCCATCCGTGGCGCTGCATCCATGATTCGGATCGTTCGGCCCGGCCATCCGTGGCCGGGCGTTCGGAAGCGCAGCCGGTGCCGATAGGGCACCGGCTATGCGCGCTTCCTCACCCATCTGACGCCCTGCGGCGTGTCTTCCAGCAGGATGCCTTCGTCGGCCAGTTGCTGGCGGATGGCGTCGGCGCGGGCGAAGTCGCGCGATTTCTTGGCTTCGATGCGTTCGTCGATCAGCGCCTGGATGCGGGCGTCGTCGTCATTGCCGGCACCGCGCGCGAACCAGTCCGTCGGCGATTGCTGCAACAGACCCAGCACCTTGCCGGCACCCAGCAGTTGCGCCTTCAATGCAGCCTTGTCTTGCGTCGAGGTGGCCTTGCGCGCTTCGCCGGCGATGCGGGCGACCTCCGCCAGCGCCGCCGGGGTGTTGAGATCGTCGTCCAGCGCCGCTTCGATGCTGGCCGGGGTGGCCGGCCCGGCGTCGACATCCGCCAG
The DNA here is from genome assembly GCF_041905325.1 of Thermomonas sp. GTDB lineage: Bacteria > Pseudomonadota > Gammaproteobacteria > Xanthomonadales > Xanthomonadaceae > Thermomonas. The sequence continues at coordinate 151,924 of NZ_JAYRLK010000002.1, forward strand.
ATCGCGCAGGGTGCCGTACAGCCGGTCGAGCGTGCGCACGCACTGCTCGATCAGCCCGTCCGACCATTCCAGTGGCTGCCGGTAATGCGCGGAGAGCAGCGCGTAACGCAGTGCTTCCGGCGGGTGCTGCCGCACCAGGTCGTGCACGCGCTGGATGTTGCCGACCGACTTGGCCATCTTGGCACCGCCGAAATTCAGCATGCCGTTGTGCAGCCAGAACCGCGCAAACGGCTGGCCGCCGTGCGCGCACTCGCTTTGTGCCACTTCGTTCTCGTGATGCGGGAACGCGAGATCCACGCCGCCGGCATGGATGTCGATGGTCTCGCCCAGGTGGGCCTCGGCCATCGCCGAGCATTCGATGTGCCAGCCGGGACGGCCGCGCCCCCAGGGCGAATCCCAGCCCGGCAGGTCGTCCGTGCTCGGCTTCCACAGCACGAAATCCCCGGCATCGCGCTTGTACGGTGCCACTTCCACCCGCGCACCGGCCAGCATTTCCTCGGTGTCGCGGCGCGAGAGTTTGCCGTAGCCGGGGAAGCTTGCCACCGCGAACAGCACGTGGCCTTCCGCCGCGTAGGCGTGGCCGTCGGCGATCAGGCGCTCGATCATCGCGATCATCTGCGGCATGTGCGCGGTGGCCGCCGGCTCGATGTCGGGGGCGAAGTCACCGGCCACGCCAAGCGCCGCCATGTCCTCGCGATAGGCGGCGGCGTACTTGTCGGTGATCGTGGAAATGGGCGTGCCCAGGTCCTTTGCCGCCGCGTTGATCTTGTCGTCCACGTCGGTGATGTTGCGGGCGTAGCGCAGGCCACCGTAGCGGCGCCGCAGCAGCGCGGCCAGCACCCCGAACACCACCGGCCCGCGGGCGTTGCCGATGTGCACGTAGTTGTAGACGGTGGGCCCGCACACGTACATCGTGGGGCAATGTGTGACCAGTGGCACGAAAGGCTCCGGTCGACGACTCAGCGTGTTGTAGAGATGCAGGCTCATGGCGATGGATGCGTGGGGTGATCCATTGTAGCGGGCGAAGGCAGCGCATCTCTGCGACAGCGGCGATTCAGCCGCTGGCGGGCATGCGTCGATAAACTGCGGTCATGCCTGTGTCCAGAATCCCGACCGTGTTGTGCCTGCCAGCCGGGTTGCTGGCGTGCGCAGCCGCGTTCGCGCAGGACTCTTCACGCGAGGTCGTGTTGCCGGTTGAAAACGTGCGCTACGACTATGCGCAGGTGCTGGCGGTGCGACCGGTCTACCAGGTCTTGCGCACCACCGGCATGGAGCGCGTCTGTGACGGCGGCAGTGGCAACCCGTTGTCGCGGGTCGTGACCGCGGTGAAGGACCATCTTTCCGGCGCCGACAAGGCCGCCGCGCCCGTGCAGAATTGCCGGATGGAGCCGGTGGCCCGGGAATACCGCCGCGCCATCGCCTATGACGTCGACTACATGTATCGCGGCAGCAAGTTCCGCACCCGCATGGACGCCGACCCGGGCAACCGGCTGCGCATCCGCATCTCCATCACCCCGCGGCCCGCGGATTGATGCCGCGCGACGGGCAGGGCGTGGTGAGAACCATGCATTGTTTTCGATTCGATGTTGCAACCGCGCTCATCACCCCCTAAAATGCGCGACTTCGCCCGAATAGCTCAGCCGGTTAGAGCACTTGACTGTTAATCAGGGGGTCGTTGGTTCGAGTCCAACTTCGGGCGCCACTTTCGAAGGCCAGCAAGCAATTGCTGGCCTTTGTTTTTTTGCAGCGTGCGCGATGTGAACACGATGGCATCCGGGTGCCGTCGCGGCGGCGCTTCGGGCTGCCGTCAGGGCCGGCGTTCCACCGTGCCCAGCATCCGTCCATTGCGATCCACCACCACGCGCGCGCGCTTGTCATCGAGGTAGAAGGAGGCACGGTAGCTGCCTGCGTCCTCGCCGGTGCCGCGTTCGCACAACTGGCTGATCCGGCGTTGCTCCAGCAGGGTGAAGAAGATGTCCTGCGTCACCCCGAGGGCGTCTGCGATCGGGCCGGCATCGATCTCGATTTCGAACGTCGGATTGAGTGCAAGGTGGATGGGCTTGGCCATGCGTGCGATGTGGCGGGGGAACGCCGCCAGTGTCGATGCGAGGGTGCCGGCCTGCCATGACCCGGGTCAACCGGGGCCGCGATTCGGGTGGGGCGTGCCGTTTGCATTGCGCAGACGTGCGAAAGGGGCCTGGTGGCCCCTTTCGTGATGATCCGGCAGATGGCCGGCTCAGTTGGCGTTTTGCAGGTCGCGCAGCTGGGTGGGGACGCTGGCGAAATACGCCGCGAGGTCGGCGATCTGCTGGTCGCTCAGCGCCTTCGCCTGCGCAGCCATGATGTCGGCATTGCCGCCGGCGCGAGTGCCGCCGCGATAGGCTTGCAGGGAATGGGCGATGTAGTCGGCGTACTGGCCGCCCAGCTTCGGGTACATGCCGTCGATCGGGGCATTGCCTTCCGCGCCATGGCAGGACGCGCATGCGGCGATGCCGGTGCCCCCCTTGCTGGCCAGCGTCATGCCGGCTTCGATGTGGCCTGCGGGCAGGCCGGCCGAGGAAGAGGCCTGCGCGGCCCCGGCGGCGTGTTCGCCTTCCGCCTGGTTGCCGCCGCAGGCGGCAAGGGTGAAGGCGCAGGTGAGGGCGAGCAGGGTCACGGAAGTCTTGGTCATGGCGCGGCTCACTTGATGCTGGACAGGTAGGCGGCGATGTCGGCGATGTCCTGCTCGGAGAAGCTCTCCGCCTGTGCCTGCATCGTCGGGTGCTTGCGCTTGCCGGTGCGGTATTCGCCCAGCGCGTTGCGCAGGTAGGTTTCCGATTGCCCGCCGATCTTCGGCACGTGGTAGCTGGGATAGGCGTTCTTGTAACCGGTCAGGCCATGGCAGCCACGGCAGGTGTAGGTGAGCCCCTTGCCGCGGGCGGCGTCGCCGGTGGCGGCCACCGCGGGTGCGGAGGGCGCGGCGGCGGGGGACGGTGCCGCGGCGGGCGCGGCGGGCGGGTCCTGGGCAGTGACGGCAAAGGCCATGAGCAGCAGGGCCAAGCTTGCGGCAATCGGCAACGGTCGCATCATCGGGCGGTTCCGGGTGGAGAAGGGGTGAATGCCGGTGGGGCGGCACGGCGTGCCCAAGAGTATAGCGGCGGTTTCGCTTTGCTTCATATGCGTCTCATCCGCATCCACAGGGTGCCGGGGTGCGTAGGAGTTCCGACATGACCGACGGCAGGCATGACCGATGGCAGGCATGACCTTCGGCGGATGCAATCGGCAAATTGCCTACTGATATACTTGACTACAACACCAGTCATTGGCGCCTCCCCCATGCACGATTTCGTCCCGACCCCCGCTTTCCGCTTCGGTCGCACCCTTCCCATCGCCTGTCTCGGTGCGCTGCTCGCGTTCGGCCTGGTGGCCTGCAAGGGCGGCCAGGGCACGGGCATGCCCGACAAGAAAGGCGACAAGGCCGACGAGGCCATCCCGGTGGAAGTGGCCAAGGCGGCGCGGCGCTCGATTTCCGCCAGCTACAACGGCACCGCCGCGCTGGAAGCACGCGGGGATGCACAGGTGGTCTCGAAAACCTCCGGCATCGCGCTGAAGGTGCTGGCCGACGTGGGCCAGCATGTCGTCGCCGGACAGACGTTGGTGAGCATCGACCGCGACCGCGCGGTGTTGCAGGAGGCGCAGGCCGATGCGCAGGTGCGCAAGCTGGAAGCCAATTACCGGCGCGCCACCCAGCTGGCCGAGCAGAAAATGGTCAGTGCCAATGACGTCGACCAGTTGCGCTATGACCTCGACAACGCCCGTGCCCAGTTGCGCATGGCGCGACTGGAGCTGTCCTACGGCAATGTCACCGCGCCGATTTCCGGGGTGATTTCCACGCGTGACATCAAGCCCGGCAACTTCGTGCAGATCAACACGCCGATCTTCACCATCGTCGATACCTCGTGGCTGGAGGCCACGTTGAACGTGCCGGAGCGCGAGATCGAGACGCTCAAGCCCGGCCAGGCGGTGGAGCTGGCGGCCGACGCGCTGCCGGGCAAGACCTTCGCCGGCCGCATCGATCGCGTGTCGCCGGTGGTGGATGCCGGCAGCGGCACCTTCCGGGTGGTGTGCGCGTTTGCCGGCGACGACCTGCTGCAACCGGGCATGTTCGGCCGCATCCGCATCCGCTACGACCAGCGTGCCGATGCACTGGTGATTCCGCGGGCGGCGTTACTGGAGGATGGCGGCGAGCCGGCGGTGTTCGTGGCGCGCGGCAGCAAGGCGGCGCGGGTCACGGTGAAGCTGGGCTACGACGATGGCCCATGGGTGGAAGTGCGCAACGGCCTGCGGGCCGGTGACCAGGTGGTGGTGGCGGGCAAGGCCGCGCTGCGCGAGGGCACGGCGGTGAAGGTACTGCAAATGGACGCGGCCCCGGCGGCGCAGGCGGCACGATGAGCCCGAACGACAGCCACGACCCGCTGGTGGCACCCGACGGCGGTTTCAGCCTGGTGGAGTTCGCCACCCGCCGCCGCGTCACCATCGCGATGATGACCGTCACCCTGGTGCTGTTCGGCCTGATCGCGCTGGGCAGCCTGAAGGTGAACCTGCTGCCGGACCTCAGTTATCCCACCCTGACCGTCCGTACCGATTACCCGGGTGCCGCGCCGGCCGAGGTGGAAACCCTGATCTCGCAGCCGGCGGAAGAAGCGCTGGGCGTGGTGAAGGGCCTGCGCAAGCTGAAGTCGGTGTCGCGCACCGGCCAGTCCGACGTGGTGCTGGAGTTCGCCTGGGGCACCGACATGGACCAGGCCAGCCTGGACGTGCGCGACAAGATGGAATCGCTGCAGTTCCCGCTGGAAGCCAAGGCACCGGTGTTGCTGCGTTTCAACCCGTCCACCCAGCCGATCATGCGGCTGGCGCTGTCGCCCAAGCAGGCCGGCGGTGGCGGGGATGACATCCGCCGGTTGATGGAGCTGCGCCGGTACGCCGACGAAGACCTCAAGCGCAAGCTCGAGCCGGTCACCGGGGTGGCGGCGGTGAAGGTCGGGGGGGGGCTTGAAGACGAGGTGCAGGTGGACGTGGACCAGCGCAAGCTGGCGCAGTTGGGCCTGACCATCGATGCCGTGATCCAGCGCTTGCAGCAGGAGAACGTGAACATCTCCGGCGGCCGCCTGGAAGAGGGGTCGCAGCGTTACCTGGTGCGCACCGTCAACCAGTTCGCCAATGTCGATGAAATCCGCAACATGTTGCTGACCACCCGCGCCGCGGCCAGCAGCAACAGTGGTACCCAGCAGGCGATGCGGGTGGCGGCGGCCAGCGGCAATGCCAGCGTGATGGCGGCGCTTGCGCAAGGTGGCGGCAACAATGCCGGCGCCGGGACCGAAGCGCTGCGGTTGGGCGACGTGGCCACGGTGCGGCAGGCGTACAAGGAACGCGAGTCGATCATCCGCCTCGACGGCCGCGAGGCGGTGGAGCTGGCCATCTACAAGGAAGGTGATGCCAATACCGTGGCCACCGCCGATGCCCTGGAGAAAAAGCTCAAGGACATCCGCGAGACGTTGCCGCGCGGGGTGGAGCTGACCACCATTGAAGATCAGTCGATCTTCATCCGCAACGCCATCCATGACGTGAAGGTGGATGGCGTGATCGGCGGCCTGCTGTCGATCCTCATCATCTTCCTGTTCCTGCGCGACGGCTGGAGCACGTTCGTCATCTCGCTGTCGCTGCCGGTGTCGATCATTGCCACCTTCTTCTTCATGGGGCGGCTGGATTTGTCGCTGAACGTGATGTCGCTGGGTGGCCTGGCGCTGGCCACCGGGCTGGTGGTGGACGACTCGATCGTGGTGCTGGAATCGATTGCCAAAGCCCGTGAGCGCGGGCTGGGCATCCTCGACGCCGCGATCGCCGGCACCCGCGAGGTCAGCATGGCGGTGGTGGCGTCCACGCTGACCACCATCGCGGTATTCCTGCCGCTGGTGTTCGTGCAGGGCATCGCCGGGCAGCTGTTCCGCGACCAGGCGCTGACGGTGGCGATTGCCATCGCGGTCTCGCTGGTGGTGGCGATGACGTTGATCCCGATGCTCAGTGCGCTGAAGGGGCGCGCGCCGATGGGCTTCCCCGAGGAGGCACTGCAGCCGCGCTGGCAGGCGGCAAGCACCTGGCAGATGCCGGCCATGTATGCCGGGCGCGGCGTGGGTGCGTTGTTCCGCTACGGGTTCTTCGGCGTGGTGTGGGCCATCGTCCGCGTCTGGCGTGGCATGGGGGCCGTGGTCGGGCCGGTGATGCGGCGTGCCAGCGATCTGGCGATGGCCCCCTATGCACGCGCCGAGCGCGGGTATCTGCGCATCCTGCCGATCGCGCTGGCGCGTCCGGTGCCGGTCTTGCTGGTGGCGGGCACGGCGTTCGCGGCCACCCTGGCGGTGTTGCCGTTGCTGGGGACCGACCTGATCCCGCAGCTGGCGCAGGACCGGTTCGAGATGACCGCCAAGCTGGCCCCGGGCACGCCGTTGGCGAAGACCGATGCGCTGATCCGGCAGGTGCAGGCGGCGCACGCGAAGGATGCCGGCGCGCGCCTGCTGTACGGCGTGTCCGGTACCGGCACGCGACTGGACGCCAACCCCACCGAGAGCGGCGAGAACATCGGCAAGCTCGATATCGTGATGACCGGCAACGACGCCGAGGGACCGTTGACCGAGGCGCTGCGCAAGACCTTGCGCGAGCATCCCGGCGTGCAGGTGGACTTCGCCAGGCCGGAACTGTTCTCGCTGTCGCCACCGCTGGAAATCGAAGTGGAGGGCAATGACCTCGACGTCATCCGCACCGCCGGCAACAAGCTGGCACGGATGCTGCGCGCCAACCCGCACTACGCCGACGTGAAGTCCACGGTGGAGCAGGGCTTCCCCGAGATCCAGATCGTGTTCGACCAGGATCGCGCCGCCGCACTGGGCCTGACCACCCGGCAAGTCGCGGATGCGGTGACCAAGAAGGTGGCCGGCGAGGTGGCCACCCGCTACAGCTTCCGCGACCGCAAGATCGACGTGCTGGTGCGCACCCGCGAAAGCGACCGCGCCTCGGTGGATGACATCCGCCACCTGATCGTCAGTTCGGCCAAGGGGGCGCCGGTGGAATTGCAGGCGGTGGCGCAGGTGATCGCCACCAGCGGCCCCAGTGAAATCCACCGCGCCGACCATCGGCGCGTGGCGATCGTGTCGGCCAACCTGCGCGACATCGACCTGGGCGCGGCCATCCGCGAAGTGGAAACGCTGGTGGCCAGGGAACCGCTGGGCGTGAACATCGGCATGCAGATCGGCGGGCAGGGCCAGGAGCTGGACGAGTCGCTGCGCTCGCTCTTGTTCGCCTTCGCGCTGGCGGTGTTCATGGTCTACCTGGTGATGGCCTCGCAGTTCGAATCCTTGCTGCACCCGTTTGTCATCCTGTTCACCATCCCGCTGGCGCTGGTGGGTGCGGTGGCCGCGCTGGTGCTGACCCGTTCGCCGGTGTCGGTGGTGGTGTTCATCGGCCTGATCCTGCTGGTGGGGCTGGTGGTGAAGAACGCCATCATCCTGGTGGACAAGGTCAACCAGTTGCGCGAGGAGGGCGTGGCCAAGCGCGTGGCGCTGGTGGAAGGCGCGCGTTCGCGCCTGCGCCCGATCATGATGACCACGCTGTGCGCCGTGTTCGGCTTCATGCCGCTGGCACTGGCCTTCGGCGACGGTGCCGAGGTGCGCAGCCCGATGGCGGTGACGGTGATCGGTGGCCTGCTGGTGTCCACCCTGCTGACCCTGGTGGTGATTCCGGTGGTGTACGACCTGCTGGACCGCAAGCCCGACGCGTTCTACGTCGAACGCGGCCGCCGCGCGCGCAAGGACGCCGAGGCGGTGGCAAGCGTGGTCTCGCATGAGCATGACCCCTTGAACGGTGGCGTGAAGGGTTGATGCGATGAACATCACCGAGCTGTCCATCCGTCGTCCCGTCACCACCATCATGCTGTTCGTGTCGATGGTGGTGATCGGCCTGATCGCCGGTTTCCGGCTGCCGCTGGAATCGCAGCCGGAGGCCTCGGCGCCGTTCTTCTTCGTGCAGCTGCCCTACCAGGGCTCCACCCCGGAGGAGACCGAACGCAACCTGGTGCGGCCGGTGGAAGAGGCGCTGGCCACCATGACCGGCATCAAGTCGATGAACGCCAACGCCAGCGCCGATGGGGGTGGCGTGTTCGTGCAGTTCAGCGACTGGGGCCGCGACGTCGCGGTGGCGGCATCGGAGGCCCGCGAACGCATCGATGCGATCCGCGACCAGTTGCCCGATGATTTCCGCCGCTACTTCGTGCGCCGCTGGAGTACCGGCGACCAGGAGGCGATCAGCCTGCGCCTGAGCAGCAAGGAAGACCTGACCTCGCGCGGCGAACTGATCGACCAGAGCATCAAGCGCCGGCTGGAACGCTTGCCCGGCGTGGCCCGCATCGAAGTGGAAGGCGTGCCGGTGCAGGAGGTGGTGGTGGCGATCGAGCCTGACCGCCTGAATGCCAATGGCGTGGTGCTCAACGAATTGGTCAGTCGCCTGCAATCGGCCAACTTCTCCGTCTCCGGCGGGCAGATCACCGATGACGGCCGCCGCCTGCGCATCCAGCCCAAGGGTGAGTTGCTCAACCTCGACCAACTGCGTGGCCTGCCGATCAACGCGCGCGGCGTGCGGCTGGGCGACATCGCCGGCGTCGCCCTGCAACCGCAGCGCATGACCTACGTGCGGCAGATGGACGGCCGCCCCAGCGTCGGGGTGGACATCTACAAGGAGCGTGCGGCGAACCTGGTGGACCTGTCGAAGGCGGTGCATGCCGAGTTGGAAGTGTTGAAGCGTGATCCGGCGATGCGCGGGATCGACATCGAGGTCACCGAAGACCAGGGCGAGCAGGTCATCAGTTCGCTGACGGCGCTGGCGGAGGCTGGCGCGATCGGCTTGCTGCTGTCGGTGGCGGTGCTGTATTTCTTCCTGCGCCACTGGCCGTCGACGTTGATGGTGACGCTGGCGATCCCGATCTGCTTCATCATGACGCTGGGCTTCATGTACTTCGCCGGCATCACCCTCAACATCCTGTCGATGATGGGCTTGTTGCTGGCGGTGGGCATGCTGGTGGACAACGCCGTGGTGGTGGTGGAAAGCATCTACCAGGAGCGCGAGAAATATCCGGGCCAGCCGCGCCTGGCGTCGGTGATCGGCACCCGCCATGTCGCCATCGCGCTGTCCGCGGGCACCTTGTGCCATTGCATCGTGTTCCTGCCGATGATGTTCGGCGAGAAGAACATGCTGACCATCTTCCTCGCCCAGTTGGCGGTGACCATTTCGGTGTCGCTGCTGGCGTCGTGGCTGGTGGCCATCAGCCTGATCCCGATGCTGTCGGCGCGCATGCGAACCCCGCCGGCGTTGAAGTCGCCGTTCATCACCCGCCTGCAATCGCGTTACGCCCGCGTGCTGCGCTGGAGCCTGGAGCACCGCGGCTGGAGCGTGGCCGGCATCCTGCTGATCATCGCGCTGAGCTTCGTGCCGATCCATTTCTCCAAGGACGACGGCGGCGACGAGAGCGACCCCACCCAGGTGGGGCTGTTCTACCAGTGGCAGGGGTCCTATTCGAAGGAGCAGATGGGCCAGGTGGTGGCGGAGGTCGAGAAATACATCAACGCCAACCGCAAGCGCTTCGCGGTCAAGCAGGTGTATTCGCGCTACGCCGAGCAGGGTTGGGCGATGACCCAGGTGACGCTGGACACGCACGACCCGACCAAGGCCAAGGCCATCGCCGACGAGATCCGCAAGGGCCTGCCGAAGTCCGCGCGTGCCAACATCGGCATGGGCCGGCAAGGAGGCATGGGTGCGGATGACAAGAGCATTTCCTTCAGCCTGACTGGCGATTCCACCCAGGTGCTGCGTGAGTTGGCAGACGACATCCTGCCCATCCTGGCCCGCAGCAAGAACCTGCGCGACGTGCGCGTGGACACCGGCGACGCCAACAGCGAGCTCAACGTGCGGGTGAACCGCGAGCGCGCCGCCGCCTACGGTTTCAGCGCGCAGCAGGTGGCGCAATTCGTGGGCATGGCCTTGCGCGGGGCTTCGTTGCAGGCGTTCCACCGCGAGGAAGTGGAAGTGCCGGTCAGCGTGCGCTTCAAGGACGCGGAGCATTACGGCACCGCCGACCTGCAATCATTCACCGTGCGCGCCGCCGATGGCCGCAGCGTACCGTTGCTGGCGATGGTGGACGTTGGCATCAAGCCTTCGGCCAACACCATCCAGCGGATGAACCGGCAGACCATGCTGAAGGTGCAGGCCAGCCTGGCCCCCGGGGCATCGATGCCGGGCGCGCGCAAGGAAATCGAGGAAACCCTGAAGCGGATCGACTTTCCGCCCGGCTACGGTTCCACCTTCGAAGGCGGCGGCTTCGGCATGAACATGGACATGAACCAGCAGATGCTGCGCAACGTGTTCATCGCGCTGGCGCTGATGTTCATCGTCATGGCCGCGGTGTTCGAGTCGCTGCTGTTCCCGCTGGCCATCATGAGCTGCGTGGTGTTCTCGATCTTCGGCGTGTACTGGGCGCTGTGGCTGACCGGCACCGAGTTCAACATCATGGCCTTCATCGGCATCCTGGTGTTGATGGGCGTGGTGGTGAACAACGGGATCGTGATGATCGAGCACATCAACAACCTGCGTCGGCGCGGCCTGCCGCGCATCGAGGCGCTGGTGGAGGGCAGCCGCGAGCGCCTGCGCCCGATCATGATGACCATGGGGACCGCCATCCTGGCGATGGTGCCGATCGCGCTGTCCACCACCCAGGTGGCCGGCGACGGCCCGCCGTACTATCCGATGGCGCGTGCCATCGCCGGCGGGTTGGCGTTCTCCACCGTGGTCAGCCTGCTGTTCCTGCCCACCATCTATGCGTTGCTGGACGATTTGCGCGCCGGTACCGGGCGCATCATCGCCCGCGCAAGGATGACCCGCACGCAGCGGAAGGCGGGCCTGGCTGCCGGTTGAGTACCGATCGGGTCGGACACCGAAGCGCGCCTCGGGTTTCCGCGGGCGCGGCATGCCGGAACTTTCCCGCGGCCCCGGGGTCGGATGCCGGGCCCTGGACCGGACGAGAGGCAAGCGGATGACCATGATCGGATGGCGCAGCGGTGCGCGGTTGCTGGGCTGTGCCTGCATCGCCATGGCGTTGGCCGGTTGCCTGGCGCGGCCGCTGGTGCGACCGGCGCGGGACGCGGCGCGCGAGGTGCAGACGCAGGCGATCGCGCAGGCCGTGCTGGCCACCGCGAAGACGGGGGACTGGCTGGTGATCCGCGGTTACCACGCCACCGACGCGCTGGTGGCCAATGCCACCGGCATTCCGCTGAGCCATGTGGCGGTGTACAACGCCGACTTGCGTGTCGTGGTGGGCGCGGAAGGCAAGGGCGTGCAGCGGGAGGCGCTGGCCGATTTCGTCGCGCGCGCCGACCGGGTGCTGGTGATCCGTCCGCGCTGGCGCAGCGACGACAATGCCGGCAAGGCCTGGGATGCGGCGGATGCGCTGGTGGGGAAAAGTTACGACTTCCTCGGCACCATCGGCTTCAACCAGCCCGACCGGTATTACTGCAGCGAGCTGGCAGTCCACGTCTACCGTCCGTGGTGGCGCGGCAACGAGCGTTTCCCGAAAGTCATCAAGCCGGGCGAGATGTACCTGTTCGGCACCGTCGTGTACGACTCGCTGGACCGCGAAGAGCGCGACGACGGGCACGCGGCTTCGGCTTCCGGCTGAGGCTTGCGGCACTCAGGATGAGTTGCTGCGGATGCGCTGAACCCGCTTGCGATATTCCCGCACGTTGTCGCCGTCGATGCGGGTTTCGCGGGTGCCGTGCACTTCGTCGATCTTGTGGTCGTCTTGCATGCCGGTGACGGGCTTGGCGTCGACGGCGGTTTCGCGCTCGAAGGCGTGGGATTTGTCGGTGTTGCGGTAGTACCGGTACATCGCCCAGTAGAAACCGGCGCTACCAGCCGGGCCAAGCAACAGGAGCCAGGTGCCGTGGTCGCTCATGGTCACCTCAAGATGAAGATGGCAAGGGTTTCGAGGATGGTGCCCACGGTCAGCGCAGCGAGCAGCAGTTTCCACTGCTGGATCGGGATGCTGCCCATGGTCTCGCCGGTGCGGCCGTTGACCGCGATGTAGTGCAGCATGCCGCCGTTGCTGCCGGGTTGGTGGTAGGAATACAGCCACACCGGCAGGTACATCGCCACCCAGCGCGAGCCGTGCACTTCCAGTTGCTCCTGTTCCCAGCGCACGCCGCGGTCGTAGCGGCTGACCGAGCTTTCCACCTGTGCGCGGGTGATCGACAGCAGTTGGTCTTCCAGGTGCGGCATCAGTTGCTGCACGTTCTGGTCGCGTTTTTCGGAGCTGAAGCCGGACAGATAGGAGGCGTTCCACTTCACCGCGTTCTTGGTGTCGAACGGCAGGATGGCGTTGATGATGTTGTTGGTGTTGTGGCGGGTATCGAGGTTGCCGCGCATCGACGAGGATTCCATCGGCAAGTCGTCGACGGTGAAGTCCACGTGCCGCTCCACCGCGTACACGTCGGCGTCGTAATAGGTCTTCTTGTTGTCGCCGCTGCCCTGCGTGTAGCGGCGGGTCTCGATTTCGCCGCAGCCGGCGACATCGGCGCTGGCCTTGGCATCCACGATCATGTAGGGCAGATACACACCCACCACGTTCTCGGGGGTGAACTGGTTCTTGAACGCTTCCAATGCGAACAGCCGGCGCTTGTCCACGAACTGCCGGATGCGCGCCACGGCGTCGTCTTTCTTGATATGGAAAGGCAGCACCGCATCCGGCACCGCGCCATTGGCCACCTGTTCGTTCACGCCGAACACATGCCGGCACCAATGGCAGCGCGCGGTCATCGCGTTTTCGGTATTCACCGTGACTTCGGCGCCGCAGCCGGTGCACTTGAAGGTCACCATGCTGCTCACGTCGGCGGCGATGTCCTGCGCGCCCGACGCCACCACCGTGCCTTCCAGCTGGTCGATGTTCTCGCCCAGCCCGAAGGCTTCTTCCACCCGTTCCGCCGTCCATTCGTTGCGGCAGTACAGGCAGATCAGCTGGTCGGTGCCGGGGCGCTGCTTGATCTCGGTGGAGCCGCATTTCGGGCAATGGTTCTGGCCATCCTTGAGCTCCTGCGCCGAGGTGTCGATGGCGACCGGATCGGGCGCTGTGAGCTCGTCGCGGATGGGCTTGGGCAGGGTGCCCGGGTCGATCGGGAAGCTGCCCGGCAAGGGCGGCACGTCGCGGGGCGACCCCGGGCCGGTGGGCAACGGCGGCGGTGTTCCCGCCCCGGAGGGCGGGAGTGGCGGTGGCATCGTGTTTGACATCGGGGGCCTGCGGGTGGCGGGTTACAGGCCCAGGGCCTTGTTCTTCAGCGCGTCGTAATCGGCCTGCGAAATCAGCCCGAGGTCGAGCATTTCCTTGGCCTTCTTCAGTTTGGCAACCGGGTCGTCGGCCGCCGGGGCGGGCGGTGCCACCGGCTGCTGCAGGCCGGCCATCCCGCCCATCATCCCGGAGGCCATGCCGATCCCCATCATGCCCGCCGCGCCGCCGTTCTCGCCGGCCGCCTGCATGCCCGCGGCCACGCTGGCCTGCAAGTTGGAATTGCCGCGCGCACCCGACAGCGCGTCGGCGCGCTGCACGGTCTTCAGCAGCTCCTTGGTGTTGGCGTCGTACTCGATCGAGACGATCGCGGTCTTGGCGATCACCAGGCCGCGATCGGACTTCCACTGGTAGGCGTTTTCCACCGCATCCGACAGGCTCTTGGCAAAACCGATCGAATCCTGCTGGATCTTGGTGATGCGGTTGCCCTTGGACGGGTCGTTGGTGTACAGGCTGAACGCCGGTGCCAGCGAGCCCACCACTTCGTTGAACAACTGGCTGGCGGCGGCGTTGTCGATGTCGGTGAAGTCGAACACCTGGCCGGGCTGCAGGTAGGTGGCCGGCACGAAGTTCTTCACGAACAGGATCGGATCCACGATCTTCATCGTGTACGAGCCGCGCGTCATCGCGCCGACCTGGGTGTTGAGGAAGCCGTCATCCCAGTAGATTTCCGACTGGGTGCCGAAGCGGTTGTCCGGCAGCTCCTTCAGCGAGACGAAGAAGGCCGCCTGCTGCGAGCCCGGCTGGCCGCCGAACTTGAAGCGCTCCCAGCTTTGCATGATGAGCGAATCGACCAGGCCGTCGCCGGCGAAGATCGACTTCGAGTTGAGGTCGTCCGACTTCCATTCGTAGGCGCCGGCCTCGGCGGCGAAGCCGGTGATCTTGCCGTCCTGGAACAGCAGCAGGCCATAGCCTTCCGGCACGATGATCTTCGAGCCGTTGCTGATGATGTTCGAGGAGCCGTGGGTGTTGGAGCCGCGGCCGGCATTGGTGCCGTGCGCTACCGCCGCGAACAGCGCCGCGGTTGGCGGCAGGCCGTCGGGGATGGTGTAGAAGTCCTTCCACTGGTCGCCCAGCATGCCGCCCACTGCGCCTTTCACCGCCTGTATCAGACCCATGGCATCGCTCCGTGATTCGTGGCCAGGCACCGCGCCGGCCTTACCTGACGCACTATACCCATCGCGATGCTGCACGGAAGCTGCACGGCGTAGCCCGCATGGTCTATGCCGGTTTGGACGTCATGCTGCCCTCCCTGCAAATTGCAGTTGCAATGTGGCCGCGGGTTCCATACAATGCGCGACTCTGCTGCGGGGTGGAGCAGTCTGGCAGCTCGTCGGGCTCATAACCCGAAGGTCGCAGGTTCAAATCCTGCCCCCGCTACCACATTTATCTGCACAGACGAATTGGCGATCTCGGCAACGGGGTCGCCTTTTTCGTTCTGGCGCACGGGGATGTCGCGGCCCAGCAGGCCGCGCAACGCTGTGCGTGCGGCGTGGATGTCGCGGGTGTAGTTGGACAGGTCGCGGGCGTACCGATCCCACACTGTGCGAGCCGCCGGGAGGATCCGGACGGGTGCGGTTGCCTTTGCGGCACTGAAGGCGTCTTCTGCGGCATCGACTGCTCGCTCGCAGGTTTCCAGCTCGGCCTTGGTGGATGCGGTGAAGATGCCGGCCTTGATCGCCTTCATCAGGTTGGCGTGTTCGGCCTTCGCCTTGGCCAAGTCGCGCTGCAGGCCGGCGAGGTCTGGGGCGTTGCGCTTGAGCGCGTCCAGCGCCGCCCTGTGGAAGGCGCTGAATGCTTCTTCGGATAGCAGTTCGCGGGTGATGCCAGCCACCAGGGCGCGCTCGGCATCACTACGGACGATGCGCAGGCGGCTCTTGCAGATCCCGGATTCCTTGGCGCGCGCACAGCCATAGCGGTAGCGGTCAACGGCGACCATTGGGCCACCGCATTCGCCGCAGCGCAGGATGCCGGACATCGTCCGCGCGGAAGTGACCAAGGCTGCGGGCGTGGCATGACTCGGCCTTGCTGGCTGGCTCAAGTGTTGAACGCTTGACAGCATTGCCGCATGTTGTAACCTGTACAACATGAAGGCCGCGCAACTCATCAACGAACGCAAAAACGACGGTGAAACCGCGTTTTTGCAAATGGTGATCTGGCAGGTGCCGCAGCCTGTTCCGGGCAGCACCCATTTGTTCAAGTACCGGCTGGTGTACGTGGTGGCCGATGAATGCGTGCTGCGTTACGACAACGAAACCGGCAAGGGCGACCACAAGCATCTTGGTGGTGCCGAGCTGCCGTACGCCTTCACCAGCATTGCCGCGTTGATTGCGGATTTCCGCACCGACATCCAGAGGTGGAAAGATGAAAACGGTCTTGTTTGAAGTGGCCACCGCAGACGATGTGTTTGCGCGCGTGCAGGCGGTGTTGGCCTCCGGCAAGCCGGATCGCTACGCGCACATGTCGTTTGAATCTGCCGAAAGCATGGCGCGTACCATGACGCCATCGCGCTGGCGGGTGATCGAGGTGATGACCGGCGCCGGCCCGTTGGGGGTGCGCGAGCTTGCCCGCCGCGTGGGGCGTGATGTGAAGGGCGTGCATAACGACGTCAATGCGCTGGTGGTGGCCGGCGTGGTCGATCGCGCCGACGACGGGAAATACGTGTTCCCGTTCGACCGGGTCAAGGTGCAGTTCGAGCTGCGTGCTGTGGCCTGATCAGCCCTCAGGCTGACTGTCGTCCCCAGGGCCATCCAACGCCGTCTCCAGCTCCACCTGCGTGGTGAAGCCGCCGCTGCCGGTGATCTGGTGGCGGGCTTTGACGATCAGCCATTCGGTGGCATCGATCTCCGGCTTGAAGCCTGTTACCGTTGCGCGCTGCTCCGGGTACAGGTCGGCGCGGCCCAGAGCCATGGTGTAGCTCATGGTAGCGCTACCGCGCTGGATGCGTTTGTTGGCGGCTTCGGCTTGCTCGCGGGCCTCTTGTTCGCTGTGGTAGGTGCCCGGCAGGCGCTTGGCATTTTCGTCGTCGCCCACCAGCACGTCGTGCTGCGTGGCTCCCTTCTTGTCGGCCCAGAATGCGCGCACGCCGGTGTAGCTGTCGCGCCCTGCAATGCTGTAGCGGTGCTGGTCGCCGTCGCGCCTGGCCAGGGTGACATCGGGCAGCGGCGTGCCATCGGCGGTCTGGCCCTTCCCGACCGGAGAGAACAGCAATGCGCCCGCCTTCACCGTGGCGATGGCATCAAAGCGCTTGGCCAGCCGGGTCAGGAAGTGCACATCGCTTTCGTTGGTCTGGTCCAGGTGGCTGATCTTGATGGCCGCAAGCGCCGCGTCGATCTTCGCCTTCAGGCCGTGCTTGCCGGCGATCGCCTTGAGGATCGCGCCCAGGGTGGTCTTGTGCCAGCTCTTTTCCTTCCGCGTGCGCATGGCCTTGGTGAAATCCGCACTGCGCGCACGGATGCTGATGATGTCGGGTGAGCCGCTGTGCTCCACCTCATCCACGGTGAACTGCCCCTTGTCCACCAGCCCGCTGCCTGCCCAGCCGATGGCCACCTGCAAAACAGCCCCGCGCGCCGGGATGGCCATGCGGCCGTCGTGGTCATGGATGCGGATGTCCAGTTGGTCCGCCTCATCGCCGCGCGCTTCTTCCAGCGTCAATTCCAGCAGGCGCGGGGCCATGCGTGCGGTCAGGTCGGTGCCGTCCAGCGAGACACGCCATGCGGGGATGGGGTAGGCGGCGGTCATGACGCGTGCTGTTGCAGCGATGTTTCATCCACCCGCAGCAGCGAAATACCGAACTCGATCTGCCGCGCCGCGCCGTCCGGGAAAAACAGGGTCTTGCCCTCGCTCAGGCTCTTGATGACGTACGCCCCGTACACGTAGCCGCGACCGTCCACCAATGGCAGCGGGCGGCCATCTTCCGCCAGGTCGCGCAGGGTGTTCAGGCTGACCTCACCGCCCGTCAATTCCTGCATCGCGGTGCCGGTCAGCTCAATGGTTTCCTCCCCGGGCCCCACATACTGGTGCGCCGCCCGCACGCCCACCCGCTCACTGCTGGCGTGCCGCCACTCGTTGCTGCGCGCCAGCTTTTCGTAGGCCAGGGTGGGCAGCGCGAACACGAAGGTGCCCAGGGTCATCATCGGCATGGCGGTGGCCTCAGTCGTAATCGCTCAGCGCCGCGCGCCGGCCCGTGGCGCGGCGGTGCTCCAGGCGCTCGATCTCCGCGCGCACCAGCGCCGCGATGTCCTGCGCCTGTGCGCCTGCCGGCGCGTTGATGGTGATGTTGTAGGTTGGTGCACCGCCCGCCTGCGTGCCCGCTGCCATGGCGGGCCGCATGTCCAGCGGCACTGCATTGCCGGCGGTGGCCATGCCGGCGGTACCGATGGCGATGCCGGCTGCCGTGGTGCGCAAGCCATTGCCGATGCGGCCCAGCGCCTGTTGCGCGCCGGATTCGCCGCCCAGCAGGCCTTGGGTGAAGCCGGCAATGGTGAAGTGACCGAAGCGCGCAAACGTGCGCGAAGGGCTGTGGATGTCCAGTTGCTTGGGGCCGGTGAAGAACCCGATCACCGCATCACCAAGCCCGCCGATCGCTTTCTTGGCTGCGCCGTACATCGAGGTGATGCCATTGATCAGGCCCTTCACGATGTCGATGCCGTATTGCAGGAATTTTGCCGGCAGCCCGCCGAAATACTGGTTGATGTTTTCCCAATTCCCACGCAGGCCGGCCATGACCTGGCCCCAGTCACCGGAGAAGATGCCAGAGATGACATCCCACAGGTTCCCCAGGCCGGTGACGATGAACCCGATGGTGTTGCCAATGAATTCGCCAACCCACTTGAACACGTTTGCAACCGTTTGCAGGGCGATGGCCAACACCACCAGCACCACACTCAGCTGCGCCCCGAAGACCTTGCCGATGAATTTCCCAACGGCTGCAAATTTGGCCAGCGTTTCCTTGCTGGCGCTGGCAGGGGCCATGATCTTGTTGAATGTGTCCGCCAGCATGTCCAGGGCCGGCATGACCGGCTGCATCGCCTCGACGAAGCCATCCCAAAATCCGGATAACAGAGCTTTCACGTAGTCCCAGTATTTCCAGATCAGCAGGCCAATGCCGGCAACCAACAGCAATGGTGCGGCGATGCTGCTGGCGGCGATGCCGGCCCCTTCCAGCGCGCCGGACAGGGTACCGGCCACCTCCATGATGGTGCCGATGGTGCTGGCCAGGAAACCCAGCGGCACCAGCACGGACCCTGCCGCAACCAGCAGCAGTGCAAAGCCGGCAGCCACCTTGATGATCAACGAGGCCAGCTCCGGGTTGTCGGCAACAAACGCGCCGATCTTGTCGAACAGCACCCCGGCCTTGTCGGCCAGGGTCGTCAGGCTTGGTTCAAGTGCGTCGAATGCCTTGAGTTTCAATTCCGTGAGCTTGATCTGGAACATATCCAGCTTCTTCTGCGCGGACTTCATGCGCTTGATGTAGTCGGCATCCAGCACGCCAGAAGCTCCCGCCGCACCTTGCTGGATGCTTTTCAGCTGGTCGCCGTGTTCCAGGGCTGGCCGAATGAACGCCGCAGCCTGCTGATCCCGGAACAAATCGCCAAGCGCGTATGCCTCTGCCACCCGCTGCAATGCCTGTTGGCGCTCTTCGTCATCCTTGAGTGACATTGCCGCCCGCAGGGACTTCAATGCCTCCGGACCCTTCTTGCCCATGTACTCTGTGATCAACTGAAGCGAGCCCTCCATTGGTGCGATGCCTTGCGCTTGCAGCTCCATCAGGCGCTTTTTCAGATCGATTCCGACCCGCTTGAAGTTGCCAAGCGTTTCCGGCGAGCTGATTTTCATGAGGAAGTTTTTCAGGTTGTTGCCCGCCTCATCGGTGCTGCCGGCACCAAGTTTCGCCACCTGCAAGGCTGCACCCAATTGGTTGACGGCATCGCGCCCATGTACGCCCAGCGAGGCCATCATCGGGGTCAGTGTCGGCATCCATTTGGCCATATCGCGCAGTTCGAAGCTGCCCTGCTTGCCTGCATAGGCCAGCGCATCGATGGCCCCAGGCATCTGCTCGCGGGTAAGCCCAAGGTTTTGCTGCAGGCTCACCATCAGGTTGCTGAGGTCTTCCACCTCCGCGCCGCTTGCTACGCTGCTTTTGGCCAGCAGGCCAGAGTAGTAGCGCAGATCCTCAGCGGAGGAAACGCCATTGGCCACCAGCACTTGCAGTCCTTGCGAAATAACCTCTGTAGTTTGGCCGAATTTCACCGCATCGCCGCGAATCTGCGCATTGAGTGCGGCTTCTTGCTGGGGGTTGAATCCGCCCGTAATAGCGATGTCGCGCACCTGCGATTGCAGTTGCACGCCTGGCATTGTGGCCTCGCCCATGCGTTGCAGTGCCATGCTTCCGCCAGCGAATGCGGCGGCACCCTTGACTGTCATCGCCGCGCCGCTGCTCTGCCAACCTGCCGCGCGCTTTTGCGCCGCTCCCAGCTTGTCCAGTGCGGCCTTCTGCTTGTCGATCTGGCGGGTGGATGCCGTGATTTCGTGCGCCAGCCTATCCTGATGGTGTGCCAGCTTGTCAGTGCCCAAGCCGGCAGCAGCCAATGCGGCGCGTGACTGTACTAGCTCGCCGCGCTGGGCTTGCTCCAGCCGCACCAGTTTTGCCGTTGCTGCGGACTGCTCCCGCAGCTCCTTGGTGAGTTTCTTCGTCGGGTTTTCGGTGGCGTTGTAGGCGTTTTGCAGTGCGCGCAGAGCGCGTTGCTGTGCCAGCATTTTCTGTGCGGTGGCTGCCGTGCGGGTTTCCAGGTCGCGATGTTTGGCCAGCTGCCCTTGCTGGGCTTCCAGCGCCTTGAGGTTGTCGCGTGTTGCGCGCAGGGTTCTTGACAGCCTGGTGCTGCTTTCGTTGATGGCCTTGAACTTGCCGGTCACCTTGTCAACCGTGTCCAGTATCACCTGCAACTTGAGGGAATTAGCGCCCATGCGCGCCCCCCCCGGGCGGGGTTACTGTGGCTTGGCAGTGCGGCCCTGCGCTTCCAGCAGCTCGCGCACGGCGCGCAGTCCATCCGGCAATGCGCGTTGCGCTGGCGGCGGTGTGGGCTTCACAGAAATGCGCTTCATTGCGCGCCCCAGTTGGCGTGCTTGGCCCCATGTCATCACGGTGCCGTCGTCCATGTGGCGCAGGATTTCGCTGTCTGCGGGCTCGGCATGCTGTGGCTCCGGCACATCCAGCGGAGGCGGTGCCAGCCAGTTCGTGACCGAGCGCAGGATATTGCCGATGGCCGACAGTGCGCCAATGGCCAACAGCAACGCCGCGATGAAGACCAGAACGTCCATGCGCCGATCCTACCACTACTCCGCTTCGCACCGTTGCCGTGCCCGTTCGCGCCATGCCATCAGCTCCATCAAATCCATGTCTTGCATCGCGGCGGGGGGCCAGTGAAACACCGCCGCGATGTCGGCCATGGCGTCTTCTACGTGGTTTGGGAGGCCGGCAGGTTCGCCCTGTCCGCCTTGCTCATGAAAAAACCCAGCAGTTCCGTGCCCAGGGCGGTGATGTCCACCAGGTCGAGTTGCTGCACGTCCTGTGCGGTCAGCGTGGGGGTGGTGATGCGCGGCAGCACGGCGATCAGTGCAGCCACGTCCAGCCGCAGCAGGTCGGCCAGGGCGATACCGCGCAGCTCGCCGGCGGCGGGCTTGCGCAGGGCGACGGCGGCAATGCTCTGCTCACCCCGGGTGATGGGGGTTTCCAGGGTGATGCCGGCAGGGGTGGTTGGTTGCTTCATGGGGGCTCCTTTGCGGGGTGTTGGACGGGTCAGGCACCGATGGCCATGCGCTGCTGCATCATGCGGTCAACGCCATCGATGACTTCAACGAAGTTGGGGATGTCGATCTCCACCAGTGTCTGGCCATTGACCGACAGCTTGTAATAGCTGGCCACCGTCTTGAACTTGAACTCGGTGTCATCGCCAGCCTTGGCCTTGCCGGCCTCGATCTCCTCGTGACGGCCACGCACCACCACCTCCACCGCGTCCACCTGGCCGGTGTCGTCGCGCTGATAGGCCCCGGCAAAGCGCAGCATCACGCCGTCATGGCGGGCGATGCCGAACTGCGCGAACACATCGCGCATCAGGCCTCCGCAGACCACTTCGAATTCCAGGCCTTCCATGCCCTGGTCGATCTTGATCGGCGCGTTCATGCCGCCGCCGCGCCAGTCTTCCATTTTGCGGGTGAGTTTGGGCAGCGTCACTTCGCCCACTTGGCCAATGTAGGTCTGGCCGTCGTTGAACAGGTTCAGGTTCTTGAGCTTGCGGGGCAGGGCCATGGGGGCATCCTCGATATGTCAGGGGCGGGTCAGCCGTTCACGCGGGTGGCGAAGTCGGCCAGGTAGCGGTCGGTGATGCGCTGGCGCAGTTGCAGGTTTTCCAGCGGCGGCACAGGGGTGTAGTCGTAGTCGATGTACAGCTTGCCGTCGGCCAATGTGGTGCTGGTGTTGGCGTCGGCGTCGTACCAGGCACTGCCGTCGATGATGTAACCCAGCGCTTTCAGCTCGCGGAATTTGGCGTTGATGGTTTCCACGATGTCGCGGATCAGCGATGGCTGCATCGGCTTGTCGATGGCCCACAACATGGCGTCGGCAATGCTGTCTGCCAGCACCTGCGCCGTGCGCGCGGCGCTCTCGAATGCAAACAGCGGGTCATCGCTGCATGTGCGGCTGCCCCAGAAGCGGTAGCCGTTGGCCTTCACCAGGGTGGTGACCGCTGCCGCGTTGAGCATGCCGGCATCGGTGCCGGGATCCTGCAGATCCCAGAACACGTCCTTCGACAGGCCGGTGACGCCGTTGACGGCGATGTTCGACAGCGTCTTGTGCCAGCCGATCTCTTCGTCGATCTTCGCGCGCAGGCCCAGTGCCCGCGCCACCGCGCTGGCGGGCTCGCTGGCGCTGGTGGTGGAGTTCCATGCCACGAAGTCCGGCCAGATCAGCATCAGCTCGCGTGCACCGAATTCGTCGCGGTACAGCGCCGCCGCGCTCACGTCGGCACAGTCAAATGCGTTGGCGTACACCATCGCCCGCAGTTTCTGCGCAACGGCGACCAGCGCGGTGGTCACCGCCTGGTTGTCCAGGCCGGGTGCGCCCAGGATGCGCGGCTTCACGCCCAGCTGCGCCTGCGCCGCCAGCAGAGCCTGCATGCCGGTGTACGTGCCGCCACTGCCGCCGCCAATGGCCTTGCTGGTTTGGTCGGCGGCAATGGCCTCCGGGTCTGCACCAGCACCGTCGGCAACGCGCACCACCACCACCAGCGGGTCGCACTGATCCACGATGGCCAGCAGGCTGTTGCGCAGGGTGCCCTGCGTGCCCGCTTTGGCGATGGCTTGGCGGACGTTGGTCAGCAGCACGGGCTTGTCAAGCGGGAACAGTGCCACGTCGGCATCGCTGGCCGTGCACACCAGGCCGATGATGGCGGTGGCGACGGTGCGGATGGGGCGGCTGCCCGAGTTGATTTCGATGACGCGTACGCCGTGGTGGTAGTCGGTAGGCATGGGGGCGGCTCCGGGGTCAGTGGGTGCGGTAGAGCAGGGGGATGGTCAGGCGGGTGCGGTCGGTGGCGCGGCTGGCATCCAGCAACACGCCCTCCAGTTCCAGCACGCAGCGCCCCGGGGCATCGCCCTGGTGCAGCTGCACGCGGATCAGGCGGATGCGCGGTTCCCAGCGCATCAGCGCCAGCGTCGCCGCGCCGTACAGGCGCAGTCGGGTGGCGTCGTTGAACGGCTGGTCGATCAGCTCCGGCAGCAGGCTGCCGTAGTCGCGCCGCATCACGCGGCTGCCCAGCGGGGTGGTCAGGATGTCGGCAACGGATTGCGCCAGGTGCTGCATTCCCGACAGCGCGCGGCCAGTGGTGGCGTCGATGCCGATCATTGCGGCGCACCCGTGCTGTCCGTGCCGGCGTCCACGCCGCCGTGGGTGTGGGATTTCAGACTGATGCCGCCCCCGATGACATCGGTGGCCACCGTGGCGGTGCCGGTTGCCTGGATATCGCCATTGACCTGCACGTTGCCGTTGATGGTGGTGTCGGCATTGATCGTCACGCCGCCACTGGCGGTGATGGATGCGCTGCCGCCGCTGCACAGCACGGCATCCAGCGCGTGGGCCGTGGCGTCATAGCGCAGCGTGGTGCCATCCGGATAGCGCACCAGGTGCACAGCAGCATCCGCTGCTGGCGGCGGCAGCGCATCGGAATACATCCCGCGCAGGAACACCGCGCCACTGGTGTCGCCATCGGGGCACAACACGACGCCCTGCTCGCCAACGCTCGGGGCGCTCCACTCGATGGTGGTGCCCACGCGCGGCACCAGCCACGGCACCCACCCCGTGGTGAGCGCGCCCGTGGTCACCCGGCACCGTGCATCGGCATGATCCACCTCGGCGACAGTGCCCAGGCGGATCAAGTTGCCGGTTAGGCGGCGTTGTTCAGCGGCAGCATGCATGCCCGCGATGCTGGGCCATGCGGCGCGCCCGCGCAGCACGTCGCGGATGTAGCGCCGGGCGTAACACCACCCTCACCGCGCCTGCGTCATCACCAGCTCGTGGTAGTCCACAACCAGCGTGCGCGCCGTTGTTCCCGCCAGTTTGATCAGCAGCGTCATGTGCGCGAGCGCGGCAGTTGGTAGCGGATCTGTCATGGTGGCAACCAACGTGCCGTCGATATAGATTTTGCACTCCGTGCCAGCCGCATTGATGACCCCCTCAATGGTGGTGTAGGTACCGGCTACCGGTGTGATGGGCGTACTGATTGCCGGCGATCCAACCCCGCCCACAGCCGCCGCGACCTGCCACTGTCCATAGGCCCCGGACGCCTGGCAAAACACACGCACTACGTCGGCGGCTCCGACAAATGTGTTGAACAGCCCGACCTGCACGAAAAAATCATCCGTGACATCGGGCAGCGTCGGTATTTTGAACCGCTGTTTGAACCTCACTTCTCCGCCGCCCAGTTTCACCACCGCGCCGTTGGTGCTGCACAGGCGCGCGTAACCATTCGATGCAGTACCTGTACTGAGCGTCAGCAGCCCGGGGGCCCCCGCCTCGACGGTCTGTGTGACCGACGCGCCGGTCGTGGCGCTGAGGCACGCGACGACGCTGCGCGACGCCGGGAAAACGGTCGCCATGTTCGTTGCGGTCGTCGTCGCGTAGCCGGTCAGAAAATCATCGAACAGCCGCGTACTGACCGCTGGCGACGTAGCGCCCCCTAGTGCCACGATGGCCTGTTTGACCCGCTGCGGTGTCCAGGCGTAGCGCGTGGTGCTGGTGCCGGCCTCGGCGGCGGCCTGCGAGACCGTGCTGGCCGTCCACTCGCGCGCGTCGGCCAGGCGGCTGTCGCTGGTGCCGACGTAGCCGGCGGCGGCGTGATTCCCCCAGCCGTAGGCGGTGTCTGCTTTGCTGCCCTGCGCTGCCGTGGCGTAGGCGCTGGAGTCCGTGGCCGCCGCCGTGCCCAGTGTCGGTTTGCCGGTCAGCGCGCCGTAGGTGCCGTCGAACGACGACGTGCCCGCACCGATTGCCGTACGCGCCGCCGCCGCGTCGGTGGCGGTCAGCACGCTGCGCCCGGTGGCCGTGCTGTCGCTGATCGCGCTGGCGGTGTGGGTGTGGCTGGCCGGCGCGGACGCCGCTTGCGCTGCCGCTGCCGCGCCGGCTGCGTCCGCGCCGACGTCGGCAGGGCCCAGCACGATCGTGCCCGTCTGCCCGTTGACGGAAGCCACGGCAGCGGTGCCGGTGGGGTATTCGAGCTGCGTCCAACTGGACAGCTGCGTGGGGTCTGCGGCAGTCACGAACCACGTCGTGCCCAGGTCTGTGCGGATCGCCCAGTCGCCAGGCTGTCCGTCGAGCGCCAGCATCGCGGCCTGCGAGGCCACCCGCCCGAGGAACTCTGTCACGGCGATGGCCGGTATCTGCGACGTGGGCACCACGCCACCGACCAGCGAGGCCACGCTGGTGCCGACAGCGGTCTGCGGCACGGCGGCGTCCGCTTTCGCCCCCTGCGCGGCAGTCGCAAACGCGCTGGTGCTCGCCATCGCGGCGCTGCCCAGCGCGGCCATCGCTGCGGCTGCGGTGCCGGCCGGGTCACTGGCCGCCTGGGCGGCAGCGGCGGCACCGGCGGGGTCGCACGTGGTGATGGCTGCGGCAATGGCCGCTGCCTGCGCCGTGCTGACCGGTTTGTCCGCGTCGGCGGTGTTGTCAACGCTGCCCAGCCCGATGTCGGCTGCCGTCGGTGGTGCTGGCGGCGGTGGCAGCGGGTGGACGTGGTCTGCACGCGCGGCGTAGGGCGAGGCACCGGCGGATGCCGTGCCGAGCGGCTGCGCCGGGTCGGCGGACAAACCGCCTGCGCCGCCGGTGAACGCCAGCGTCAACGCCGTGCCGGCGATCGACGCCTCGACGCCCGGGCCGGTGACGTTGACGGATGTCACTCCGCCCGCCGCCGCCATGGCAGTGGATGCGTGCAGCCACGTCATCGCCGGTTGACGCGGCACCAGCACGTCCTGTGGCTCTGCTGGGGCCGCCGTGGACAGATCAATCACGGCATCCGTTGGCAGCACCTGGATGGTGTAGGCGTCGCGCCCGCCAGCAACCAGTTCGCGCACGGTGTAGTACACGCCGCCCGCCAGCGTTGGCAGCGCAAATCCGGACGGGATGGCCCCACCCACCAGCGTGGTGCTCAGTTTTGCCGGCAGAGTGATGGTGGCTCCATCCACCACCACCGGCGTACGCGGCAGGAAATGCACGTCGCCAGCAGGGGGCGGTGCAGCAGCATCGCGATACGCGAACGCGCCAATCACGGGCACCATGGTGATGGTCATCAGTACGGTGCCATTTTGATGTTGTGATGCAGCACGAAGGCGACGCCATCATCGCCGGCCCAGAAACACCGATCGCCCACGGTGATGTGCTGCACGGTGATCGCTCCCAGCGATATGGCGTCTGCCACCGTGGAATCTGCGCGGGTACCGTGGATGGTGCGCGTGGGGACAATGTGGCCAGGCGTTTGCGGGGCGGGCAGGTAGCCCAGCTCGGTGGGGATGGGGGCCGTGGTGGAGCAGGTCAGCGAGCCAGCGCCGAACGCGAGGCGGCAGCCGTCGGCAATGGCGGGCGCGCTGTACGTCACCACGCCGAAGCACTCCTCCCCGTTGGCAGGGTCACACAGCAGCAGCTCATCGCCCACGCGCACATCGCCAGCACGCAGAAGGCCGGAACGGCCAATCACGAACGCATCCACACTGGGGCAACTACCGCCACCGCCACCGCCGCCTGGGTCGCCGCCGCCGCTGCCGGTACCGCTGGATGGGTAGGCCACGGTCACCTGGCCCACCACGATGTTGCCGGCGGTTGCAAACGGCACCCCTGAATCCGTGGTGGTTTTCAGCGTCTTGGCCCCGCCGGAGAACGCAGGGTCTTCGTAGTACAAGTAGTAGGTGATGGAGCTGCCGCCTGTTCCGCTCAACGCCGCAGTGCTGGCGTCATACGCCTTCGACGTGACGCCGTTGGTGTAGGTCCCCGCCGTCACCGACACCGTGGCCGTGGCGGGCGTGCCCGCAGCAGCGGTGTAGGTGATGGCTGCACCGGACAGCCACCCGCTGCCGTCCACGACCCCCTGGGCAACCCATTGGAATGCGATGGGGGTGCCGATGTTGGCCGAATCTCCACCGCCTTCAGCGATGTCGAACAGCACCATGAAGCCGGTGGCGCTGGGTGGCGCGGCCAGCACGGGCACGGGTGGCCCGCCAGATGTGCTGGCCGCCACCGGTGTGATGCACACGTTGGGCGATGCGCCGGGTTTGAACGGGAACGGGTATGTCACTGCCTTGCTGGTGGAATAGGTGCCGGAGGCCGGCGCTGTGGCCGTGCCGGTCTGGATCATCCAGTCATTGCCCGCCTGTCCGGGGATGCGCACATGCGCGGCGCTGGTGTAGGCGGGCGGGGTCTGTGCGGCAATGGTGATCTCGTTGCCGGCTTGCGACACCGTGACATTGCTGCCCGCCTTGATGCTGCGAAAGCGCAGGTCCGCACCCACCTTGTCGGCATACACCTGCCCCGCACCCGCGCCCAGGTTGCTGGCGGTGTTGTCCACGCCGTTGGTGGCGGCAATGGTGATCTCGGTGCCGGTCTGCGACACGGTGACGTTGCTGCCCGCCTTGAGTGAGCGGAATTGCAGGTCGGCACCGGATTTGGCTGCATACACCTGCCCCGCACCCGCGCCAAGGTTGCTGGCGGTGTTGTCCACGCCGTTGGCGGCGGCAATGGTGATCTCGGTGCCGGTCTGCGACACGGTGACGTTGCTGCCCGCCTTGATGCTGCGAAATTGCAGCGTGCTGCCCGCCTTGGTGGAAAACAGTTGCCCACCGCCCGCACCCAGGTTGCCGGCGGTGACGGCAAACCCCTGCGTGTTCACCCATGCCTGCGTGGCATAGCCCTGCAAGCTCACCCACGCCTGTGTGGCGAAGGCCTGCGAGGTCACCCATGTTTGCGTGGCATACCCCTTGGCATCCACCCATGCCTGCGTGGCCCACAGCACGCTGCTGTCCACGGTCAGGGTGATGGCAGCGGTGTCGGAGACCTCCAGGATCGCGCGGATGACAAGCTCTTTGCCGCTGCCCTCGCTCAGGATGGGCTTGTAACTCTCCGGGAAGTTGCCGTAGGCGATCAGGTCGCCATCGGCATCGAACACCCCCAACTCCCGGATCGTCCAGCCCCCGATAGCGGGGGCCAGCACGGTTTCTGCCGTCACCCAGTTGGTGTTCACCGGGTGCGTGGTCAGGCTGCTCAATGGCTGCCGGTGCACCTCGCGCACCAGCGCCGCCACGGTGTCGGTGGGCACCACCGGCACCCCGCCGCCATCGCCCACGGCCATGGCCACCAGCGCCAACGGGTCACCCCCCGCAAGGAACGCCGCCAATTTCGCCTGCCCGGTCTGGGTCGGCAGCATGCAGTAGGTTGTCATGGTCATGCCCCCGGCACATAGGGCTCTGCCGTCACCGACAGATGGCCGGAAAAATGCACGCGGTACGTGCCAGCTGCCGGCACCGAGAAATGGATATCCGCGTGCATGTAGCCGTGTGCTACCACCTGGCCAAACGTGGGGGATGACGCATCAGCATCTTCAACAACGACGGTGCCGAAAGCAGCTGGGGATTCCCCTAGTTGCAGGCCAATGATGGGTGCAAAGCCGCCGGCGGGCGCGGCTGTCGGATGGGACAGAATTCGGCCAGCAGCAGCGGCGGTGGCGACGATGTCCGAATATCCGGACACGCTGACAGCCCGCCCAACCCTGCTCCACACGATGCACGAATCAACCGCGTCCGGGGCAGGGGGCTCAACGACATCCCACGCCACGCACAGCTCAACGTTTGTGGCCCCCTCGAAAGGCCCGTTGACTGCCCGCTGCGAGCCGCCGGATGCAATGTCAACCTCCGGGGCAGCACCCAGCACGGTCCTTTTCCCGGCTGGATCCACCACCGCCAGCACAGGGTCCGGGCCGGTGTCATCGGCCACCAGCGCCAGGTAACCGGGTTGCTCCGGCGGGTTGGTGCCATCGTCCAGTTTCAACAGGATGCTCATCAGCGAATCTCCACAAGGGTGCCGTCAACGACCAGATCGCCGTCGATGCGGATGGGGATGAAATACAGCGCCTGCGTGTTTGCGGGCACGGTGAAGGTGGTGCCGGCCGGGATCAGCGTGGGCACGAACGCCGGAGGCGGCAGGTGTTCCGGCGGCACGACGCCGTTGGCATCCAACGGGGCAAGACCCTCCGGCATGGCCACCGACAGGCGGCCATCCTGCTGCGACTCGGGCGCACCCAGGGTCTTGGCATACACCCATGGCGCGGAGGCGGCGGACAGGGGTGGCAGGTCTTCCAGAAAGATCGGCGTGGTCATGGGTCAATTCATCAGGCGCAGGGGTGCGCCGTTGGCGAGTTGCAGGGGGGTGCCGTCGGTCAGTGCCAGTACGGCCATTTGGTTGGGGTCGAAGGGGCGCAGCTCCACCGTCTCGTAGCCCCACGCAGCGGCCCCCAGATGCAGCGTGCCGACTACGCTGGCAAGGCCCAGGTGATAGGGCTCGAGGGTGGTGACCTCCGCCGCCATCGCCACGCCACCCAGATACAGCGTCCCCGCAACACCGCTGCGCAGGCGGATGGTGCGCAGGTGGCTGCGGGCATTCTTGGCGGCCAGTGCCACGGCCTCGATGCTGTCCCACAGGCCTGCCGGCAAGCCTTCCCCGCTCACGTCGGCGGTCAGTGCGAAGGTGTAGGGCGCAGCGGGTGGGGCCTCCTGGAACCACTCGGTGATGTCCATGCTGTAACCCAGCGCACCCAGCGCAGTGCGCATCGAGGCCACGGTGCCCTTGTGCTGGTGCACGGCGAAGGCCGACGCGGTGACGGCGCGCTTTTGCGCAGGGCTCCACGTCGTGTCCCATTCGTCCACGGAAAATGCCCACGCCAGCCACGGCAGGTGCGCATCCGGGCAGGCGGTGGGGCTCCACAGCTGCCGGCAGTGCGGCGCGGGGTCTGCCAGCCTGGCCGTGGCGGCGGCGATGGCGCGCTCCGCCGCGCTGGCGTTGGGGGGCAACAGGTGCACGGGGTCACTCACCGTAGCCGCCGATGGCCACGGTGGCCGCCGTGCACCACGGCGCTTGCGCCGGGGTGATGGGGATGTCGGTGATGGGCGTGGCCAGCGCCACGTTCTGCACCCCAGCGGTGCATAGCGCAGCAATCAGGCCGGCGCGAGTGATGTCGCGGCCCAGCCGGTGGTTGGAGGCGGTGTAGGCGGCCAGCCGGGCTTGCGCGTCGGCCAGCACCACGGCGGCATCGGGGCCTGGGTACAGGGTGAGCGCGGCATCCACGGCATAGGGCACGATGCTGGCGCTTTGCACCTGCACCAAATCGGTGAGCGGGCGCACGTCTTCGGCGTTCAGCGCGGCACCCACCGCATCCAGCAGCGCCGGGCTGGCCGTGCCGTCCCCCACGCGGGACAGCACCGCCACCACCACCACGCCCGGGGTGGGGCTTTCCACGCTGGCGTCCAGCACATCCCCGTGCGCACCCAGGGCATGGAACAAGTAAGCGCCCACCGGGCCGGCAGTGCTCAGCCCCTCGAAGGCCAGCTGCACGCGGCGGCGCAGGTCGGCATCCGTTTCGTACACCGCTGCCAGCGGTGGCAGGGCGTCTGGATTGGCGGGGGTGATCAGCAGCCGCGCCACGTTGACGTTGGCGGCCAGATGATCCAGATCGGTGCCGGCGGCGTAGGCCAGCGTCACCGCCTTGGCGGCCTCGTTCACGCGCTGGCGCAGGATCAGCTCGCGGTAGGCGGCTACTTCCAGCAGCTTGTAGGCGGGGTCGGATTCCACCAGTGCATCGAACTCCGGCGCGCGGGCGCGCAAGTCGGCCAGCATGGCCGCGAAGATGATTTCAAAGTCCAGCGGCTCTACCACCGCCGGGAACGGCAGGCGGGAGAGGTCAACGGCGGTGAAGGTGCCAGGCATGCAGGCATGGTCATGGCCGACCGTGCGCGCGGGTAGGTGGCGGCTGGTGTTGCGGAGGCGGTTACATGCCGGGCATGGGAAAGCCCGGCGCGCGGCGCGGCCATGTGCAAACGATCGTTGACAGTGTGGAAACGATTGTTTACACTTTCCCCATGTTCAGCGAACGCTTCCAGCGCACCGTCCACATCACCCGCCATGCCGCGCAGCGGATGGCAGAACGCGGCATGGACGATGTGCTGCTGCTTGATCTGCTGGACACCGGCACGGTGAAGCACAAGGACGACGCCCGCCTGTGGGTGTTCAAGGCGTATGCCGAGCGCAACGACAACCTGCTGTGTGCCGCCGTGGTGCTGGAGACGCTGCTGGTGGTCAAGACCGTGATGCACCACTTCGCGCTGGAGGATTGAGCATGCGCACCATCTACGATGAAGCCGACGACATCCTGACCCTGCGCATGAGCGACAAGCCCATCGTGCGGGAGGTGTCGCAGGACTGGAACACCTGCATCAGCTACGCCGCCGACGGCAGCGTGGTGGAGGTGGTGATTCTGGACGCCCGCGCCACCGGTGCGTGGCCGTTGCAGCAGCAGGCCGCGTGATGGCGGCCCAGCAAGACCTGCGTGCGGCGCTGGCGGAACGGGCGCAACAGGTACCGGTGGCGCAGCTGGCGCGGGATGCCGGGCTGACCCGCGCCGGCATCTACAAGGCGCTGGCCGCGGGTGCGCAGCCGCGCATGGAGACGCTGCAACGCATCGCCGTGGCGCTGGGCTGCCGCATCGTGCTGGAGCAAGCACGCAAGGCGGCGTGAGGCCATTGGCGAACCCGGAGTTTCGCGCGGGTTCGCCAATGGGTGCCTTGCAGGTTCGCCAGTGGTCAGCCCGTGGCCGCCCCTGCGCTGAACTGCGCGGAGTCCAGTGCCTGGCTCAGCAGGTGGTGCATGGCCTGGCCCAGGGCGCTGATTTCCACGCCGGGCAGGCCGCGCCCGCCGGGGGTGGTTTCGATCTCCTCGAAGATCCACGCTTGCAGGCTGGCCAGCCCGCGGACGATTTCCAGTTTGGCCAGCTGGTCTTCCTCGATGATGAAGCGGCTCATGGCTGCACCTCCGCCGGGGTGGCGCGCAGGGCGGTGTTGATGACATCGCACACGCCCTGCATGGCGGCGCGCTGGCCGTACAGGGTGTTCACCAGCCCTTCCAGCACGGACTGCAACGCGACAGCGGGCAGGGTGATGCTGGCGTCGTCGTCGCGGTCGGTCAGGGGCTCAAGCGCGCACATCAGCAGGTGGGCGGCGTGTTCTTCAGGGCTGCAATCGACGCTGATCCCCCAGGCGCGCTGCATGGCAGTGCGCAGGGCATCGGTGGGCGTAGGCGCGGCTTGGGTGGTGGTGTGCATGGGGTGTCTCCTGGATTGAGGAATGACCCCGGCGGAGACGTTTTGATGCGCCTGCGCAGGGGATGCCGGGAGGTTCAAAACCGATCCAGTCGGCCAGCCTGATTCCCCTTGCGGGTGTTGTATTCGGCTGCCTCCCGGCGCAGAAACCTGCACCGGTGTTCCGGTAGCGTAAACGACAGGCGCAAAAAAACCGCAAGGCTGTCGGGTGCGGCACCGCTGGATCGGAGTTTTGAAGCTCCTTGGGGTGGACTGTACACGGTTATCCAAAGTTGTGCAATGTGGCGAATGTTTCGCCATGCGTGGCGGGATGGCCGGAGAGTGATCCAACGGAAAGAAAACAACAGAAGTGTTTACAAGGCACAACACTTGTGTTATAATTAACGACATGAACAGCAAGCAATTCAAGAAGTGGCTCGCCGAACAAGGCGCAACTTTCGCTCCCGGCAAGGGCGGCCACCTGAAAGTGTTCTTGAAGGACAAACAATCGGTGCTGCCGATGAGTTCCGGCGAGATGAAAACCGGCACCGTCGAAGGCATCAAAAAGCAACTGGGCTTGAAGTGAGGCACACCATGAACCTGAATTACCCCATTGAACTGATCCCGGACAAGAAGGCCGGCGGCTACACCGTCACCTTTCCGGATGTCCCCGAAGCCATTACCGAAGGCGATGATCTGGATGAAGCCCTGTTGCGTGCAGCCGATGCGCTGGAAACCGCGCTGGAGTTCTACACCGCCGCCGGGAAGGCGCTGCCGAAGGCCAGCAAACCCAAGCGCGGCCAGCACACCGTGCGTCCGTGCGCGCAAGCCTGCATCAAGCTGGGCATCTACGAAGCCATGCGCGTGCAAGGCGTGCGCAAAAGCGAGCTGGCGCGTCGCTTGGGCTGGCATATGCCGCAGGTTGACCGGCTGCTTGATCTGCACCACGCCAGCCGGTTGGAACATGCGGAAACTGCACTGCACGCGCTTGGGCGCAGGTTGGACGTTGCGGTGGCCTGACCCATGAGCCGCAGCCACCGAAAAAGCCCGGCAATGGGCATGACCACAGCGCGCAGTGACAAGCCGTTCAAGGCAGCGGAACACCGGCGCGAGCGCAGTGCGGTACGGCAAACGCTGGGCAGTACGGGCGATGACGCTGCGGTGCCGCCCACCCGCGCCTTTGGCGACCCGTGGCGGGCACCCAAGGACGGCAAGGCGTGGATGCCGGTGCATGTTGACCGCCAGTGTTGGATGCGCAAGTAGGGCGGTGCCGAATACCTGGGCAGCGGCGTGCCCGCTGTAGCGCGCACAACAACAACACGGGCAGGGGGCGGCAATGGGCGAGCAGGAAGACAAGCGCGACAATGCGGGCGAGGTGCACAAGCACGGACATGAATCGCTACCGGCGCGGATGCCGCCGCCACCGCCACCACCCCCGCCTGAAAAGAAGTGACGCCATGACCGACGATGCCAACTACCCACGCACGGTGTACGAAGCCAAGCTGGATGTTGCGTATCGCGCTCGCTTGCACGCCCTGCACGAACGCCTGTACGGGCGGCTGGACAAGGGCGTGCGCTTTCTGGAGGTGTTCACCGGCAGCGGCGCGTTCTACGCGGTGACTGCCGGGCATCTGGCGCTCAGCCAAGGTTGCGCGCTGGCGGTGGCTGCGGCGGCACTGGCCGGGCTGGTGTTCGACTTTTCCGCACGGGCCCGTGCCGCACGCGGGGCGATGCAGCAGTGCGCGACCCTGTTGGCGCAGGCCGATGCGTTGGCGCTGGACGCCATCGACAGCCGCGCGCATGCCATCGATGCGGATGCACCCACCACCATCAACGGCCTGCACAAACCCGCCTACAACGCCGTGGTGCGCAGCGCGGGCCGCTACAGCTACACGCTGCCACTGAGCCGCTGGGAGCGCTTCATGCAGGCCATTGCCTGACGCCTGCGGGGACAAGAGCTACCAGCGGAAGTAGCGCGGGGCTTGGGGGGCGCACACGGCTGCCGCGGCTGTGCAATGCTGGCGTTATTGTGTATTTGTGTGTATAATTGGCCCATGGACAGCGCAGCCCTGATACGCCGATTGAAAGCCGAGGGCTGGAAGCAAGCGCACGTGAACGGCTCGCACCACAAGTTCAAGCACCCCGCCAAGCAAGGCCATGTTGTGGTGCCTCACCCGAAGCGCGACTTGCCCACCGGCACGGTGCGCGGCATCTACCGGCAAGCCGGTTGGGACTGGAAATAGGAGACCGCCATGCTGTATCCCCTCTACGTACATCACGAACCTGGCAGCGCCTACGGCGGCATCTTCCCGGACGTTCCGGGCTGCTTCACCGCAGCCGACGAGCTGGCCGATCTTCCCGCCATGGCGCAGGAAGCGGTGGAGGCCTTCTTCGAGGGCGAGGACATGGACGTGCCGGAACCCAGCAACATCGACCAGTGGACGGATCACCCGGACTATCAAGGCGGCTTCTGGATGCTGGTGGACATTGACCTTGCGCAGGTCAACGCGAAGCCGGTGCGGTTGAACATCTCGCTGCCGGCGCACTTGGTGCAGCGCATCGACCGCGCCGCCGAAGCGGCGCATATGAGCCGCAGCGGCTTTCTGGCCAAGGCGGCGCAGCAGGCGATGGCACAGGCGGCGTGAGCCGCTACGGCGCCAACATCTCCACCAGCACATCCTGAATCATCCGCACATCCGCCGGGCTGAAGCCCAGCAGTTGGCGCTGCGGGTAGCGCACTTTGGGGCCGGTTTTGCTGACCCGGTCCACGCCGCCTTCCTGATGGATGCCGGCCAGCCGCTGCACGCGGGCGGTGAATTCCACGGCGGCTTCGTTGGGGTTGAACTTGATGCGCAGGAACTTGTTGGTGCGCAGCTTGCCGAACATCAATCTGTTGCGGATGCGGCCTTTCTTGGCGCGGGCACGGGGCTTGCGGGGTTCGTAGCCGCTGCCGTCGGGGTTCTGCTGCATGGCGATGCGCCGAGCCTGCGATTGGCGCAGTTGGCGGGCAATGGTGCGTGCCACTTTGCTGCGCGCCTGCGGGCCCAGCTTGGCCAGCAGCGGGGCGGCCCATGTCTCCAAGCGGGTGAGGTCGTCGGCCATGTCACCAGCTGGCGATCAGCACGCCGTCCAACCACAGTTCGCGCGGGGTGCTGGCGGCCCCGTCGGCGTCCATGACGGGCTCCGGGTAGTGCTGGACATCGTGGCCATGGCCAGCGGTGCGCGGGTGCACGCCCACGCGTTCTGTCAGCGGAATCTTGATGGACAGGTCCACGGCATCGTTGGCCAGGATGTCAGCTTCGAACGTGATCTTGTCGCGGTTGTCCGGGTTGGCCAACCTGGCGGCCACTGACCAGCGCGGTCAATGACTGCTCGGCGATTTCCTCGGCCACCAGGGTGGCCACGTCGCGTTTGTATTGGTCGGGCAGGGTGAGGCCGTGCGCCAGGGCGTGGGCGGCACTCTTGAGGGCGGCATCGAAGTCCCCCACATCGATCTGCCAGACCATGCAGGTCATCAGCACATCGTCCTGCCCGGGCTTTCCGGCTTCCAGCACGCCTGCGATCCAGTCCTGGAACTGCGGCAGCACGCGGCGCTTGACATCCGCCTTGCGCTCCACCGACTGCACCTGCTTCAGTGCGCGCTTGGCGTCTGCCAGCGCGATCAGTTGCAGTTCGTAGGCGTTGGCGTGGATACCGCCGCCGCTGCTGGGCATCGTGCCGAAGAATGCGGGAGGGTTCGGTTCCATCGAGCAGGCAGCGGCGGTGTTCTTCCGTCATGAGATCGAGCCACTGCAGGCTCGCCTGTGCGAGCTCAACGACTGGCTGGGTGTAGAGGTGGTGCGGTTTGCCACGCCAGCCCAGACCCCCAGTCCATAGCGCCCCACCGCAGCGCTGTCCTGAAGGCCGCCCAGCGCGGCCTTTTTTGTGCCTGCCGCTTGGTGGCACCCCACCATCAGAGCCCGTACAACCGAGTGGGCCGAAGGCCAGGCTGGCTGGCGAAGGCGCGCGCGCTTGTCCCCACTCCACGCCTGCCCGCTTCATAGGATGCATTTCGCCCAGCCACGACAACGGCCCGCCGGGGACGGCAGGCCGCTGCGCAGCAGGCTTTGCGGGGATGGACGCGGTGGCGGCGGGCTACCCGCAAATGCCCGCAGGGCTCATGGTGATGTCGGCACCGGAGGTGCGCGCCAGAAACGCCATAGCCCCCTGACAATTCATTGGGTGCCGGAAAAAGGTGATCTTGGTAACCAGTGCCTGGCGAAATCGCTGTAGGCCTTATCACAGCTACGTTTCCGGGATCACCACAGGGGGTGATTCCACGGTGATTTCATGGTGATCTACGGTGATTTTCTGAAAAAGTGAAAGGTAATCTGGTTACCATCAAATCACCTTTTTCCGAAGGTCGAAAAATGTGGGGCTATAGTGGTGCTGGCAGGCGTGGCCGTTACCTGCTGGACTGCCGTTGGGCTTGGGATCTGGCGACGGGCTGGCTACCCACGGATGGGCGGAGTCTGGAGTGGGCGCGGATGCTCGCCGGCCTGACAACGATGGATGTTGAGCCTGATATTTGTTGAAAATTGGGCAAGTCTGGACTAGACTGCGCGGCTCTAGCGTAGGGCGATGCTGAACGGCGCGGCTGTCAGAGAACGCACGTAGCCTGCCCCCGCTACCAAGTTTCAGTGTTGTGCAAGCAACACCGGGCTCGGGCCGTGAAAGCATCTCCAGGGCTTTCGCAATCCAGTGTCATCGGAAAAGGGCCCGCCGGGTCCTTTTTTCGTTTCCGGGCGTCGATTTTTTCGCTGCCGGTTCCTTTTCCAAAGTGTGCTCGACGGGTACCACGTGACTGACAAGGCCGACGACATCGCCGCATTGCTTGCCCCCACCGTGTCCTCGATGGGGCTGGAGCTGCTGGGCATCGAGTACCTGCCGGCGGCAGGCGGTGCCACGCTGCGCCTGTACATCGACGTGCCGCAGGCGGAGAGCGAAGTGCGCGCAGTCGGCATCGAGGACTGCGAGGCGGTCAGCCGCGAGGTGTCGGCGCAGCTCGACGTGGAGGATCCGGTTGCCGGCAATTACACGCTGGAAGTGTCTTCGCCGGGGTTGGATCGCCCCTTGTTCGGCGCGGCGCAGTTCGCGCGCTTCGTGGGTGAAACCGCGAAGGTCGCGCTGAAGCTGCCGCAGGACGGGCGCCGCCGGCTGCAGGGCAGGATTTTGCGGGTGGAAGGCACCCACATCGCATTCGAGGTGGATGGCGCCGAGTTCGGCGTGGATGCCGCCAACGTGGACAAGGCCCGGCTGGTACCCGATTGGGTGGCACTGGGGCTGGCACCCGCGCAGGACAAGTCCGGGCGCGATGCGCGCCCGGGCAAGCAGAAATCGAACAGGAAAGCCGACGCCGCGGGCAAGCCGGGTGCGGTCGAGCGACATTCAACCAACAAGGCGGCGGGCAAGCCGTCCGATGCGGAGTAAGCGGGCATGAGCAAGGAACTGTTGCTGGTCGTCGATGCGGTGGCTGCCGAGAAGGGTGTGCCGGAATCGGTGATCCTGGAGGCCATCGAGGCCGCGCTGGCGTCGGCGGCGAAGAAGCGCTACGTCGACCAGGACGTGCTGGTGCGCGTGCAGATCGACCCCAAGGACGGCAGCTACGAGACGTTCCGCCGCTGGGAAGTGGTGGCCGACGATGTGGTGATGGAATCCCCGGACCGCCAGGTGCGCCTGATGGACGCGCTGGACGAGAGCGACGATGCCGAGGTGGGCGACTACATCGAGGAGCAGATCGAGAACCCCGAATTCGGGCGCATCGCCGCGCAGGCCGCCAAGCAGGTGATCGTGCAGCGCGTGCGCGAGGCCGAGCGCCAGCAGGTGGTGGATGCGTGGAAGGACCGCGTGGGCGAGCTGATCACCGGCGTGGTCAAGCGTGTCGAGCGCGGCAACATCTACGTCGACCTGGGGGGCAACGCCGAGGCGATCATCGCCAAGGACAAGGGCATTCCGCGCGACGTGCTGCGCACCGGCGACCGCGTCCGCGGCTATCTGTTCGACGTGCGCAGCGAGCCGCGCGGCCCGCAGCTGTTCATCAGCCGTGCCGCGCCGGAATTCATGATGGAGCTGTTCAAGCTGGAAGTGCCGGAAGTCGGCCAGGGCTTGGTGTCGATCATGGGCTGCGCCCGCGACCCCGGCGACCGCGCCAAGATCGCGGTGCTGGCGCACGACAACCGCACCGATCCGATCGGTGCCTGCATCGGCATGCGCGGCTCGCGCGTGCAGGCAGTGACCAACGAGCTCAACGGCGAGCGCGTGGACATCATCCTGTGGAGCGACAACCCCGCCCAGTTCGTCATCAACGCGATGGCGCCGGCCGAGGTGCAGTCGATCATCGTCGATGAAGACAAGCACTCGATGGACCTGGCCGTGGCCGAGGAGAACCTCGCCAAGGCGATCGGCCGCGGTGGCCAGAACGTGCGCCTGGCCAGCCGCCTGACCGGCTGGCAGCTCAACGTGATGACCGCCGACCAGGTGCAGGCCAAGTCCGAGGCCGAGCAGGGTGCGGCGCGCAAGCTGTTCATGGACAAGCTGGAAGTGGACGAGGAAATCGCCGGCATCCTGGTCAGCGAGGGCTTCAATACGGTCGAGGAGGTCGCCTACGTGCCGATGGCCGAACTGCTGGCGGTCGAGGGCTTCGACGAGGACATCGTCGAGGAGCTGCGCTCGCGCGCGCGCGACGCCCTGCTGAACGAGGCGCTGGCCGCCGAGGAAGGGCTGGAGGAACACCAGCCGGCGGCGGACCTGCTGGGCCTGGCCGGGATGGACGAGGCCACGGCCTACGCACTCGCCGAACGCGGCATCCATGACCGCGAGGCGTTGGCGGAGGCCGCCACCGACGAAATCGCCGACATCGACGGCATGGACGCGGCGCGTGCGGCGGCCCTGATCATGGAGGCGCGCAAGCACTGGTTCGAATGACCGTGGCTTGAAGCGTATGCCTGGTTGGCGGGCGGGTTCGTCCCCGTCCTACAATCCACCAATTCGGCCACCGCTAGGTGGCCCATGACACCGGAACCCGAATGTCGCAGCAAACCACCATCCGCAAGTTGGCCGAACTGGTGAATACCCCGGTCGAAAAATTGCTGGAGCAGCTGGCCGAGGCCGGCATGAAATTCAGCGGCCCCGATCAGGTCATCACCAGTGCAGAGAAATTGAAGCTGCACGGGTTTCTCCGGCGTGCCCACGGCAAGGCCGACAAGCCTGCCGATGAAGCCATCGCGCCGAGCAAGATCACCCTGAACCGCAGCCGCAAGCAGGAAATCACCGTGGGTGG
The DNA here is from genome assembly GCF_041905325.1 of Thermomonas sp. Lineage (GTDB taxonomy): Bacteria > Pseudomonadota > Gammaproteobacteria > Xanthomonadales > Xanthomonadaceae > Thermomonas. Next base: position 191,528 of record NZ_JAYRLK010000002.1, read on the forward strand.
TGCCGGCAAGACGGGGCGCGGCGGCAGCACCATCGAGGTGGTGACGCGCAAGAAAATCACCCTGAAGCCGGGGGCTGCCGGCGGTGCCGACAACCTGGACGCCGAGCGCGCCGATGCGCTGCGCAAGCTGGAAGAGTCGCGCGCACGCAACCTGGCCGAGCAGCAGGCGCTGGCGGAAAAAGATCGCCAGCGAGCGGAGGAGATTGCCGAGCGCAAGCGCCAGGAGCTGGAAAATGCGAATCGCGCGGCGGCAGCCGCAGCGGCGGCCGCCGAGGTCGCGCAGGAGGACGCGGGCAAGGCGAAGGGGCATGGCCACGCCCATCCCCATCCCAAGCCTGCGGCGGCGCCGGTGCGCGAAGCCGACAAGGGTGGCGCAGCCAAGGGCAAGACGCATCGCGGCTCCCATGTGATGCAGACCGGCGTCGAGGACGACGACAGCACCGCGCGCTTTGCCGGCCAGCTGCACCTGTCCGCCTCCGATCGGGCGCGCCGCAGCAGCGCGCCACGCGGCGGCAAGGCCAAGCCGGCCAAGCGCGGCATGGACCAGTCGCGCACGGGCACCGGCTTCAACAGGCCCACCGCGCCGGTGGTGCGCGAGGTGGCGATTGGCGACGCGATCACCGTCGGCGACCTTGCCCAGAAGCTGGCACTGAAGGGCGGCGAAGTGGTCAAGGCGCTGTTCAAGATGGGCGTGATGGCCACCATCACCCAGACCATCGACCACGACACCGCGGCGCTGGTCACCGAGGAACTCGGCCACAAGGTCGTGCATGCCGATGCGGGTGACGCCGAGTCCGAACTGCTGGCGCACGCCGAGGAAGTGCAGGGCGACAAGGCCCCGCGTCCGCCGGTGGTCACCATCATGGGCCACGTCGACCACGGCAAGACCTCGTTGCTGGACTACATTCGACGCACCAAGGTCGCCACCGGCGAAGCCGGCGGCATCACCCAGCACATCGGTGCCTACCACGTGACCACGCCGAAGGGCGTGATCAGCTTCCTCGACACCCCCGGCCACGCGGCGTTCACCCAGATGCGCCAGCGCGGCGCCAAGCTCACCGACATCGTGGTGCTGGTGGTCGCGGCCGACGACGGCGTCATGCCGCAGACCGCGGAGGCCATCCAGCACGCGAAGGCGGCCAAGGTGCCGCTGATCGTGGCGATCAACAAGATCGACAAGCCCTCCGCCGACCCGTCGCGGGTCAAGAACGACCTGCTGGCGCACGAAGTGGTGGCCGAGGAGTTCGGTGGCGACATCCAGATGGTGGAGCTGTCTGCCAAGACCGGGCAGGGCGTGGATGACCTGCTCGATGCCATCCTGCTGCAATCCGAGGTGCTGGACCTGCAGGCGGTGTTCGAAGGCCGCGCCACCGGCGTGGTCATCGAGTCCGCGCTGGACAAGGGCCGTGGCCCGGTGGCCACGGTGCTGGTGCAGCAGGGCATGCTGGCGAAGGGCGACTACCTGGTGTGCGGCATCCAGTACGGCCGCGTGCGTGCACTGTTCGACGAAAATGGCGCGCAGGTGCAAGCCGCCGGCCCGTCGATCCCGGTGCAGATCCTCGGCCTGTCCGGGGTGCCGGAAGCGGGCGATGATTTCGTCGTCGTCGCCGACGAGCGCCTGGCCAAGGACGTGGCCCAGCAGCGCGACACCAAGCGCCGCGAGCTGCGCCTGGTGGCGTCGGCCGGCAACCGCATGGAGGACATCCTGGCGCAGATGGGCGAAGGCAGCACCCAGCAGCTCTCGCTCAACCTGGTGGTCAAGGCCGACGTGCACGGTACCATGCAGGCGCTGCGCGAGGCGCTGGTGGGCTTGTCCAACGAGCAGATCAAGATCAGCGTGATCGGCTCCGGCGTGGGCGGCATCACCGAGTCCGACGCCCAGTTGGCGGCCACGTCCAAGGCCACCGTCATCGGCTTCAACGTGCGTGCGGACGCGTCCGCGCGCAAGGTGATCGAAGGCAATGGCGTCGACCTGCGCTATTTCTCGATCATCTACGACGTGATCGACCAGGTGAAGCAAATTGCCTCTGGCGTGCTGGGCAAGGAAGTACGCGAGGAAATCATCGGCACCGCCGAAGTGCAGCAGGTGTTCCGCCATTCCAAGTTCGGCGCGATCGCCGGCTCGGTGGTGGTCGAGGGCGTCATCCGCCGTGGCAAGCCGATCCGCGTGCTCCGCGACGACACCGTCATCTTCTCGGGTGAACTGGATTCGCTGCGTCGCTTCCAGGAGAACGTGGACGAAGTGCGCAACGGCACCGAATGCGGCATCGGCGTGAAGGGCTACGACCAGGTCAAGCCCGGCGACAAGATCGAATGCTTCGAGCGCATCGAGGTGCAGCGCACGCTGTAAGGCGTGCCTTCCCCCATGGCGCAGAAATCCTTCCATCGCACCGACCGCGTGTCCGCCCAGCTCCGTCGCGAGTTGGGCACGCTGGTGCACGCCTTCGTGCGCGAACACGGGCTGGCGTCGGCCAGCGTGTCCGACGTCGAAGTCACCCGCGACATGGCGCACGCCAAGGTGTTCGTCACCGTGTTGCAGCCGGAACGTGCCGTCGAAACGGTGAAGGCGCTGAAGGCGCTGGCACCGGAGATCCGCTACCAACTGGCGCGTGCGGTGAAGCTGCGCCACGTACCGGAACTGCATTTCCACTACGACGAATCGGTGGATCGCGGCGAACGCATCGACAACCTGCTGCGCGACCTGCCGGATCTGCAGCCCAGTGGCGACGGCGAATAACCAGCCGCGCCGCCCGCGCACCGTGTTCCGTCGCCTGGACGGCATCCTGCTGCTGGACAAACCGCAGGGCTTGTCTTCGAACCAGGCGTTGCAACGCGTGCGGCACATGTTCCGCGCCGAAAAAGGTGGCCACACCGGCAGCCTGGACCCGCTGGCCACCGGCTTGCTGCCGGTCTGCTTCGGCGAGGCCACCAAGATCGCCGGTGGCCTGCTGGGTGCGCGCAAGGCCTATGAAACCGTGGCGCGGCTGGGCATCGTTACCGATACCGACGATGCCGAAGGCCAGCCATTGCGCGAGCGCCAGGTGCCGGCGCTGTCCATCGAAACGATCGACGCGGCCCTGAAGTCGCTGACTGGCCGCATCCGGCAACGCCCGCCGATCTATTCCGCACTCAAGCGTGGCGGCGAGCCGCTGTACGCCAAGGCGCGGCGCGGCGAAACCATCGAGGTGGAGCCGCGCGAGGTGGAGATCCACGCGTTCGACCTGCTCAATGCCGCCGACTTGCTGGATGCCGGCACCCCCAACCTGCGCCTGCATGTGGAATGCGGTTCCGGCACCTATGTGCGCAGCCTGGTGCGCGATCTTGGCGAGTTGCTGGGCTGCGGCGCGCACGTCGCCGAGCTGCGCCGGCTGTGGGTGGATCCGTTCCGTGAGCCGCGGATGTGGACGCTGGAGGCACTGGCCGACCTGCTGGAGCACGCCGGCGAGCGCGTGCTGGACGCCTGCCTGCTGCCGATCGAGGCCGGCATGGCCTCGTGGCCGTCGGTGCAGGTGAATGCCGCGCAGGCGCAGCGGCTGGGCAGCGGCCAGGGCCTGCGCGGGCCGTATCCGCCGCGTGGCCGGCAGGTGGCGATGCTGGACGAGCATGGCCGTGGCCTGGGGCTGGGGGAGGTGGACGCCGATGGCGCGCTGCGTCCGTCGCGGCTGTTCCGCTGGGCGGCAGTCACGGGTGGGCCCGCCGGCACCGCGGCCACCTGAACGCCTGCATTGCCGGTCATCACGCAAGCGCGCTATAATTCCGCTGCTCACTCGGGCAGTTTTTTCTTTCCATCATCCGACGAACCGCGCGGTGCGGCCTGATACGCCCGTTCCTGCCGGTCACGCGACTACGAGGCAACCATGTCCATCGATTCCCAGAAAGTCATCAACGAACACAAGCGCGGCGACAACGATACCGGTTCGCCGGAAGTGCAGGTCGCCCTGCTCACCGCCCGCATCGAAATGCTCACCGAGCACTTCAAGGCGCACAAGCAGGACCACCACAGCCGTCGCGGCCTGTTGATGATGGTCAACCGTCGTCGCAGCCTGCTCGACTACCTGCACCGCAAGGATGCGGAGCGTTACAAGGCGCTGATCGGCAAACTCGGCCTGCGTCGCTGATTGAACACCCACCGCGGCGCAGGAATGCGCCGCGGTTCGTTTTTGCGGTAGTTGTTTCCCATGCTCGCGGCCATGCCGCATTCCCGCATCGCAATGCGCGATGCAGCGCAGCAAGCGGGGCTTGCCTGCGTTGACGAAATCAAGACAAACCAAGGATTCCCACAGTGGCGAAAATCACCAAGTCATTCCAGTTCGGCACGCAGCAGGTCACGCTGGAAACCGGCGAAATTGCCCGCCAGGCCGGCGGTGCGGTCATGGTCTCCTGCGACGGCACCGTGGTGCTGTGCACGGCGGTGGCGGCCAAGACCCAGCGCGAAGGGCAGGATTTCTTCCCGCTGACCGTTGACTACCAGGAGAAGTTCTACGCCGGTGGCCGCATCCCGGGTGGCTTCTTCAAGCGCGAAGGCCGCGCCACTGAAAAGGAAACCCTGACCAGCCGCCTGATCGATCGTCCGCTGCGCCCGCTGTTCCCGGAAGAGTTCAAGAACGAAGTGCAGGTCATCGCGACCGTCATGTCGCTGAACCCGGAAGTGGATGGCGACATCCTGGCGCTGATTGGCTGCTCCGCCGCCGTTGCGCTCACCGGTGCCCCGTTCCAGGGCCCGATCGGTGCCGCCAAGGTCGGCTACAAGAATGGCCAGTACCTGCTCAACCCGACCGTCAGCGAGCTGAAGGATTCGCAGCTGGAACTGGTGGTTGCCGGTACCCGTGACGCCGTGCTGATGGTGGAATCCGAAGCCGCCGAGCTGTCGGAAGACGTGATGCTGGGTGCGGTGATGTTCGGTCACCAGCAGATGCAGGCCGCCATCGACGCCATCAATGCGCTGGTTGCCGACGCCGGCAAGCCGAAGTGGGACTGGGTTGCCCCGGCCAAGAACGATGCCCTGATCGCCGCATTGAAGACCGCGATCGGTGACAAGCTCGCCGCCGCCTTCCAGGTGCGCGACAAGCTGGAGCGCAAGGACGCCATCTCCGCGCTGAAGAAGGCGGTGCTGGCCGAGCTGGCCCCGCAGATCGAAGCCAATGGCTGGAGCGCGGGCGAAGCCTCGAAGGAATTCGGCGAGCTGGAGTACCAGACCATGCGCGGCTCGGTGCTGGCCACCAAGGTGCGCATCGACGGCCGCGCGCTGGACACCGTGCGCCCGATCACCTCCAAGGTCGGCGTGCTGCCGCGCGTGCACGGCTCCTCGCTGTTCACCCGTGGTGAAACCCAGGCGATCGTCGCCGTGACCCTCGGCACGGCGCGTGACGGCCAGGTCATCGATGCCGTCGCCGGCGAGTACAAGGAACACTTCCTGTTCCATTACAACTTCCCTCCCTACTCGGTGGGTGAAGCCGGCCGCATGATGGGCCCGAAGCGCCGCGAAATCGGCCACGGCCGCCTTGCCAAGCGCGGCGTGCTGGCGGTGATGCCGACCATGGAAGCGTTCCCGTACACCATCCGCGTGGTCTCCGAGATCACCGAGTCGAACGGCTCCTCCTCGATGGCCTCGGTCTGCGGCAGCTCGCTGGCGCTGATGGACGCGGGCGTGCCGGTGAAGGCGCCGGTCGCGGGCATCGCCATGGGCCTGGTCAAGGAAGGCAACGACTTCGTGGTGCTGTCCGACATCCTCGGTGACGAGGATCACCTCGGCGACATGGACTTCAAGGTCGCCGGCACCAGCAACGGCGTGTCCGCGCTGCAGATGGACATCAAGATCCAGGGCATCACCGAGGAAATCATGAAGGTCGCGCTGGCGCAGGCCAAGGCCGGCCGTCTGCACATCCTCGGCGAAATGGCCAATGCGCTGACCGCGCCGCGCGGCGAGCTGTCCGAGTTCGCGCCGCGTCTGCTGACCATCAAGATCCACCCCGACAAGATCCGCGAAGTGATCGGCAAGGGCGGCTCGGTGATCCAGGCGATCACCAAGGAAACCGGCACCCAGATCGACATCCAGGACGATGGCACCATCACCATTGCATCGGTGAATGCCGCTGCCGGCCAGGCCGCCAAGTCGCGCATCGAGCAGATCACCTCGGACGTCGAGCCGGGCCGCATCTACGAAGGCAAGGTCGCCAAGATCATGGACTTCGGCGCGTTCGTGACCATCGCCCCCGGCAAGGACGGCCTGGTGCACGTCTCGCAGATCTCCAGCGAGCGCGTGGAGAAGGTCTCCGATGTGCTGAAGGAAGGCGATCTGGTCAAGGTCAAGGTGCTGGAAGTCGACAAGCAGGGCCGCATCCGCCTGTCGATCAAGGCGGTGACCGAAGGCGAGGGCGCGTAAGCGTTCGCCTGCCACACGGCATGAAAAAAACGGGCCGCAAGGCCCGTTTTTTTTGAGTCGCGGATGCCGGCTTGATGCGCGTGCCGGGCCGGGCAGCGAAGGGGAATCAGATCGGGATGGCGCGGCGCTCGCTCACGCCGGACACCGCCCAGGCGTAGACCGCTTCGAGGGTATCGGGAGCATCCACGTCCATGCCCAGCTCGCGCACCTTGCCGTCCTTCAAACTGTAGACCCAGCCATGGATGGCCAGTTGCTGGCCACGTGCCCAGGCATCCTGGATCACCGTGGTCAGGCATACGTTCTCGGCCTGCTCGATGGCGTTGAGCTCGCAGAGCGCGTCGTGGCGATCGGCTTCCGGCAGCTTGTCCAGCAGGGCGGCGTGCTTCTGCGCCACGTCGCCGACATGGCGAATCCAGTTGTCGGCCAGTCCCAGCCGGGTGCCGTGCAAGGCCGCACCGACGCCGCCGCAGCCGTAGTGGCCGACGACGAGGATGTGCCGCACCTTCAGCACGTCCACCGCGAACTGGATGGTGGACATGCAGTTGAGGTCGGTATGCACCATCACGTTGGCGATGTTGCGGTGGACGAATACTTCGCCGGGTGCCAGCCCCATGATCTGGTTCGCCGGTACGCGCGAATCGGAGCAGCCGATCCACAGGTACTCCGGGGCCTGCTGCCTGGAGAGGCGTTCGAAGAAGGTCGGGTCTTCGAGGGTGACGCGGTCGGCCCAATCCTGATTGTTGCGCAGCAAGGTTGCGAGTTCTTTCTTCATCCGGCGATTTTAGCGCGTTGCACTTCGGCCTGTTGCCGCAAGGTCCAAAAAACAAAGCCCGCCAAGGGTGGCGGGCTGTGCGGAATCGCAATTGGTGCCGGAGGTGGGACTCGAACCCACACGCTTTTAAGGGCGGCGGATTTTGAGTCCGCTGCGTCTACCGATTCCGCCACTCCGGCACGGAAGCGCGAAGTATAGCGTCAAGTCGCGCTCATGCCACCATGCCGGCGATGAAATGCGTGGCTGGCAGCGTGCGCAGGAAGCTGGCAACTGCCGGGCCGAAGCGGGTTTCGTCGACCAGGAAGGCATCGTGCCCCTGCGGCGACGGCATCGGCAGGAAGCGGGTGTCGCAACCGGCGTTGCGCAAACCGGCGGCGATCTCCTCCTGCTGCTGGAGCGGGAACAGGATGTCGGTCCTCACCCCGATCACCAGTGCCGATTGCACGCCAGTGATGGCGGCCAGCCCGTGGGCGGTGTCGCCGGCATGCGCTTCGCCCAGGTCGAACCAGTCCATCGAACGGCTGAGGTAGAGGTAGCAGTTGGGGTCGTACTTGCGCACGAAGCGGCGGGCGTGGGCTTCCAGGTAGCTTTCGACCTCGAATTCCAGCCCGAACGGATCGTCATCCTCGCGGCGCTCCGAATCCAGCCGCACGCGGCCGAAGCGGCCATCCCATTCCAGCGCCGAACGATAGGTGACCACCCCCAGCTTGCGTGCCATGCGCATGCCGTTTTCAGGGTAGGACGCCTCGCTGTAGCGACCTTCGTCCCAGTGCGGGTCGAGGCGGATGGCTTCCCGTTGCAGGGAGCGGATGGCGATCGAGAACGGCAATGCGCGCGCCGCGCCGCAGATGTTGACGTGGCTGCGGGCGATGCCGGGGTGGCGTGCCAGCAGGGACAGCGCGGTCATGCCGCCCATCGAGTTGCCGACCACGCAGGCCAGGCGCTCGATGCCGAGGCCCTGCACCAGCAGGGCGGCGGCGTCGGCACCGTCTTCGATGGACAGCTCGGGAAACTCCAGCCGATAGGTGTCACCGGTCTGCGGGTTGCGCGAGGCCGGGCCGGTGCTGCCCTTGCAGCTGCCCAGCGCGTTCACGCACACCACGAACCAGCGCTGGGTGTCGATGGGCTTGCCGGGGCCGATCATCCATTCCCACCAGCCCGGCGCGGGGTTGGCCGGGTTGCTGGCGGCGTGCGCATCCGGCGACATGCCGGTGAGGATCAGGATGGCGTTGCCGGCGGCGGCATCCAGCGTGCCCCAGGTTTCATACGCCAGCCGTGCGCCATGCAGCGCGCCGCCGCGCTTCATCGGAAACGGCGAGGGCAGATCGAACCAGCGGGTGCCGGGCGGGATGAATTCGGCCATGGCGGTGGGGAATTGGGGGGATGCGCCATCATCCCTCGGCCACCGTGGCGTGGGCATGAAGGTTGGGCATGTCGGCATGACCAGGGCGAAGGGAGGCCGCAGTCAGCCCGGCTTCCGGCCGATTGCGCTATCTTCGCCGTCCAGCGTGCATCAGGATGAAGCCATGAAGCCCACCGTCGTCGGTCTTGTCACCCCGCATGTCCTGCGCGTCATGGACCTTGCCCGGCAGGCCGAGACCGGCGTCAGCGTGGAGTTGCATCTGCGCGATGCCGTGGCCCGGACGGTGCATGACCTTGGCCAGCAGTTCAATGCCGGGGAACTGCTGCGGGCGTATGTGCAGGGGTTGGAGACCGTGGTGCGCGAGGCCACGCCGGCGCGCAAGGTCTACCTGGGTGTATTGCAGGTGGCGGTGGCGCAGGCCACCCGGAGCCTGCCGGCACACGATTGAGGCCGGCGCTCGCGGTGCCGGAGGTTGGCCGTTACCCGGCGTGGGCGGCGATGAACGCGCGCACCTGCGGGTAGATCTCGGTGCGCCAGCGGCGGCCGCTGAAGATGCCGTAATGGCCGGCACCCTGGGCGGTGAGGTGTTGGCGGTGGCGGGTGGGGATGCCGCTGCACAAGTCGTGGGCGGCGCGGGTCTGGCCTTGGCCGGAGATGTCGTCCAGCTCGCCTTCGATGGTGAGCAGGCCGCAGCCGGTGATGCTGGAAGGATCCACGCGCTCGCCGGCCACGTCCCACAGGCCGCGCGGCAGCAGGTGGTCCTGGAACACGGTGCGGATGGTGTCGAGGTAGTACTCGGCGGGCATGTCCAGCACCGCGTTGTATTCGTCGTAGAACTTGCGGTGCGACTGCGCGGAGCTGAGGTCGCCCTTGACCAGGTCCTGGTAGAAGTCCCAGTGCGATTGGCCGTGGCGTTCCGGGTTCATCGCCACGAAGCCCAGGTGTTGCAGGAAGCCGGGATACACGCGGCGGCCGGCACCGGGGTAGTTGGCCGGCACGGTGTGGATGACGTTGCTTTCGAACCACCACAGCGGCTGGCGGGTGGCGAGGTTGTTGACCGCGGTGGGCGACTGCCGGGTGTCGATCGGCCCGCCCATCATCGTCATCGACTTCGGCAACGCCTCGCCGCGCGCAGCCATCAGCGAGATCGCGGCCAACACCGGCACGGTGGGTTGGCAGACGCTGATCACGTGCAGGTTGTCGCAGCCGATGTGGCGGATGAAGTCCTGCACGTAGCCGACGTAATCGTCGAGGGTGAACGCGCCGACGCTGGCCGGCACCATCCGCGCGTCGGTCCAGTCGGTAATGTAGACCTTGTGGTCGGCCAGCAGGGTGCGCACGGTGTCGCGCAGCAACGTGGCGTGGTGGCCGGACAGCGGGGCGACCACTAGCACGGTGGGGTCGTCCTTCATCCGCGCCAGGCCGTCGGCCTGGTCGTGGTAGCGCTTGAAGCGCAGCAGGCGGCAGAAGGGCTTCTCCAGGGCGACGCGCTCGACCACCGGGATCGACAGGCCTTCCACCTCGATCTGGTGGATGCCGAATGCGGGCTTTTCGTAGTCCTTGCCCAGCCGGTACAGCAGCTCATAGCCGGCGGCGGTGCGCTGGGCACCGGGCAGGCTGGACAGCCAGCTGTCGCTGCCGGAAAACATCTTGGCCCCGGCATCCGCCCAATAGGTGCAGGGCGCCAGGCTGGCGCGCCAGAGTTCGTGCCATTGATAGAGCAGCATTGCTGAAGGTCAACCCGTTTTGCGGCAATGCAGCATACCGGATGGAAGGTGCGCGGCTGTGACGGCGGTCGCGGTTTTCACATCAGTCCGGCAGTTCCAGTGCGGTGGCGTGTGCCACCAGTGCCGGCGACAGCCAGCAATGCGAACCCAGCGGGCGCAGGCCGAGCGCACGCAGGCGGTCGCGGTAGAACGCGGCGCGGCGCTGCTTGAAGTCGTGTTCGTCGCCCTCGGCGCCGTCACCGCGGGCGAACGCCTCGATGAAGGCCACGCCGCCGCACAGCTCGGCCAGTGCGGGCAGGCCGCGGTCGAGTTCGCGGGTGTCCAGGTAATGCAGCACGTCGCTGCAGACCAGCAGGTCGACCGGCGCGCAGGGGCGCAGGTGCTGGAAATCGGCGAAGCGGGCGTGGTGCAGGTTGCGGGATTTGCCATAGCGGGCGATGGCGTAGTCGCTGCTGTCGAAGCCGAGATATTGGACGTGCGGGCGCAGCTTCAGCAGCGGCGCGCGCCAGGCGCCTTCGCCGCAGCCGATGTCCAGCACGCTGCGGAGCGGCCGCTCCAGATGGTATTCGGCGGTTGCCACCGCAAGCTGCACCTTGCGCGCCAGCCGTGCGGCGTGGCCGATGCCGCCGCGGCGGTACCACTTGTCGAAATAGGCGCGGTCGTAGGTCTTGGTCATCGTGGCATCCTAGGCACCCCTGAACAAATCGTCATCCCCGCGAAGGCGGGGATCCCTGGACGTTAGTCCATTTAAAATCAAAGTCCATGGATACACCGACATTCGTCTGTGAAAAGATGCCCGCCTTCGCGGGAATGACAGGCTGCAACATCCACGGAACGACCGCATGGCTTACCTGCTGATCAAGACCTTCCATCTGGTGTTCGTGATCGCCTGGATGGCCTCGGTGTTCTACCTGCCGCGCATCCTGGTCAACCTGGCCGAAGCGGGCGAGGTGCCCGCCGTGCGCGAACGGCTGCTGCTGATGGGGCGGCGGTTGTACCGCTTCGGGCATGTGATGTTCGGCATCGCATTGGCGCTGGGCATGGCGCTGTGGCTGCATTTCCACATCACGGGCGGGTGGCTGCATGCCAAGCTGCTGCTGGTGGGGATGCTGCTGGCCTACTACATCCTCAACGGGCGGATATTGCAGGCCGTGGCTGCGGGCAGGCCGTTGCCGTCGCCGCGGGCACTGCGCTGGTTCAACGAATTGCCGTTGCCGCTGCTGGTGATGGTCGTCTGGCTGGTGCTGGCGAAGCCGTTCTGAGGCGCTTGTCGCGCTACGGGTTGCCGCCTGGCAATTCCACCGGCACGCCGTTGCCGTCGCACAGTCCCTTGCCGCACAGGGCTGCCCGCAGGCGCGGGGCGGCCTGCACGAGGATGTGGTAGATCGCGTTCTGCTCCAGCGTGCCGCGCACCGCGCCACTGCCGGGGCCGCGCGCCCAGATGCCGACGTCTTCGCCGCCGTGGGATTCGGCCGCCAGCGGCACCAGGGCTTCCTGCATGTAGTCCGGGGCGGAGGTGTCGACAGCGGTCAGGTCGGGGCGGCCGGTGGCGGGGGCGAGCAGTTTTTTCGGCCCGTGTGGATAGCGCTTCGAGCCGGTGGGCTGCGCATCGCTGGCACCGGTGTTGCCGGGGCCATTGGCATAGCCCAGGGTGGTGTAAGGCAGGCCGTCGAGACCCTTGGCCAGTGCGCCGGGTTCGCCATCGAAACTGCTGCGGCCGCGCACCTTGCCGAGGATGGGGTTGCCACGCGTGGGATAGCCGACGAAGTTGAGTGTGTGCGAATGGTCGGCGGTGACCAGGATCAGCGTGTCCTCGCTGGAGGTGGCCTCCATTGCCGCCCGCACGGCATCCGAAAACGCGATGGTTTCATCCAGCGCGCGGTAGGCGTTGCCGTCGTGGTGGGCCATGTCGATCTTCGCGCCTTCCACCATCAGCACATAGCCGTTGGGATTGCGGGCCAGATGGGCGATCGCGGCGCGGGTCATGGCGGCCAGGCTGGGTTCGCCGCTGCCGGTGGCGATGCGGTCGTGGTCGTATTGCATGTGGTCGTAGTTGAACAGGCCCAGCACGCTGGGTGCGCCGGCCGCAGCCGCCAGTCCGGCGGCGTCGGTGACGTAGGCCCCTTGCGGATGGTCGCGTTGCCATTCGGCGATCAGGTCGCGGCCGTCGCTGCGCAGGCCGCGCTGGCCGGGTTGCTGCGGGTCGCTCTGGTCGCGGGTCAGGAACTCCTTGCGGCCACCCCCCAGCACGATGCCGGGGCCGTGGCCGGCGCGGCCGGCTTCGATCAATTGCAGGGCGATGTCCTTGCAGCCTGCGGCCACCGCCGCTGCCGGCAGCGCGGCGTTGTTTTCCCAGCCGCGATTGGGAACGTGCGCATAGGTGGCGGCGGGAGTGGCGTGGGTGATGCGGGCGGTGCTGACCACGCCGGTGGCCATGCCGGCGGCATCGGCCAGTTCCAGCCAGGTCTGCGCATGCTTGCCCAGGCTGTCGGTGCAGTCGTTTTCGCTGCCGGCATACACCGCAATGGCCCCCATGTGGGTTTTCACGCCGGTGGTGATGGCGCTCATGGTGCCGGCCGAATCGGGGGTCTGCGAGTCGGTGTTGTAGGTTTTGCTGAAGGCGGTGGCGGGGAAGGTTTCCCAGGCGAGCAGATGCTCTTCGCCGCTGCTGCCATTGCGCTGGCCTTCGAGGATGCGTGCGGCGGCCACCGTGGTCAGGCTCATGCCGTCGCCGAGGAAGACGATGATGTTCTTCGCCCGCCCGGCCATCGCGCCGCGTCCGGCGGCCTGCGCGGCACCGTCGCGGTACCACCATGCGGGGGTTTCGCCAGCGGGATGGGCCACGACGGGGACATCCACGTGCAGTGCGGCGGCAGGCGGCACGGGGGCCAGGCTGGCGCAGGCGGCCAGCAGGACGCTGCCGGCCAGCGGCAGCCAGCGGGGAAGGGCAGGCGTGATGGTCATGGCGTCATTATGCCGGCTGGGCATGGCGGGATGCGCCTGCGCATGGCACTGACGCGGCGGTGGCGGCTCGGGTATCGTGGCGCACGGTTTGCCGTGGAAATGGTCCGCATGTTCGATTGGTGGTTCCGCATCAGGTTCTGGAAGCGTGTGGTGCTTGGCTTCGTGCTGGGCGCGTTGGCGGGCTGGCGGTTCGGTGCGGACGCCGAGCGCTGGTTCGGGCCGATCGGTGATCTGTACGTCACCTTGATCATGATGATCGCGGTGCCGCTGGTGTTCTTCGCCGTCATCAACGCGGTGGCGTCGCTGAGCGGGCAGAAGTCGATCGCCGCGCTGGCCGGGCGCACCTTCCTCTGGTTTGCCCTTACCGCCGTGCTGGCGGTGGGCGTGGGCCTGCTGTTTGGCTGGCTGGTGCAGCCGGGAGCGGGTGTCGGCGTGCTCAAGGTGGCTTCCGACTACACCCCGAAGGACGTGCCGGGCGCGCTGGACATGCTGCTGAACCTGGTGCCGGCCAATCCGTTCCAGGCACTGGGCGGGGCGGCGAGCGCGAAGCTGGCCGACGGCACCAAGGTGCTGGTGCCGCGCAGCGGGACGGTGTTGCAGGTGATCTTCTTCGCCGGGCTGGTGGGCTTCGCGATGGTGAAGCTGGGCGAGAAGGTGGCCGGCGTGCGCAAGCTGGTGGGCGAGGCCAGCGAGGTGATGATCCAGGTCACCCGCTACGTGCTGGAGTTCACGCCCTTCGGCACCTTCGGCCTGATCGCGGCGCTGGTGGGCGGCTACGGTTTCGAGCAGCTGCGGCCCTTGCTCAACTTCGTGGTGGCGTTGTATTTGGCTTGCGCCTTCCACATCGTGGTGGTGTACGGCGGCCTGCTGCTGGCGCACGGGCTGAATCCGTTGAAGTTCTTCCGTGGTGCCGCGCCCGGCATGCAGGTGGGGTTCGTGGCGTCCAGCAGTTTCGCGGCGTTGCCGGTGTCGCTGCGCAGTGCCACCCACAACCTGGGCGTGGACAAGGACTACGCCGCGTTCGCGGTGCCGCTGGGTGCGACCATCAAGATGGACGGCTGCGGCGCCATCTATCCGGCGTTGGCGGCGGTGTTCATTTCGCAGTACGCCGGCATCGAGCTGTCACTGACGCAATACCTGATCATCGCGCTGGCCTCGGTGCTGGGCAGCTTCGGCACCGCCGGGGTGCCGGGCACCGCGGTGATCATGGCCACGGTGGTGCTGAGTGCGGCGGGGCTGCCGCTGGAGGTCATCGGCTACCTGTACGCCATCGACAGGGTACTGGACATGATGCGGACGATGACCAACGTGACCGGGCAGATGCTGGTGCCGGTGCTGGTGGCGCGCGAGACCGGCCTGCTGGACAAGGGCGTGTTCGATGCGGCCTCCAGCAACGTGGGGGTGGTCGACGGTGACGCGGCCGACCGCGATGCCGGCCAAGCCGGCTGAGCCGAAGACTTCAAGCAGTGCCCCCCGTTAGCCGTTAAGCTGGCATAGATGAACGACTCTCCTGCTCATTCCGCCGCGGACGTGGCCGACATCGACGGCTACTACGACAAGTTCTACGTCCACGATGCCGATGAAATCCGCCACCACCTGCAACGGCTGGTAGGTGAACATTGCGCGCTGACCGTGCATGCGGAGGGCAGCAACGACAGCATGGCGACGATGCTGCTGCGGGTGGATACCAGCGGGTTCTGGATCGACGTGCCCAACAACCGCGCGTTGCTGGATGCGTGGATGGCGGCCACCACCCTGCGCTTCGAGGGCTCGCTGAATCGCGCTGCACTGCGGTTCCCCAGTGGTCCGGCCCGACTGGGCGTGCACGGCGACCGTCCGGCCTTGCAGGTGCCGATCCCCACCCGGGTGCTTTACCTGCAACGGCGCGAGTTCATGCGGCGCGAGCCGCCGGCGGGCACGCTGGCCTGCCATCTGCACCTGATCGACGGGCAGGAGGTGGATGCCACCATCCGCGACATCGGCGGGGGCGGCCTGGCAGTAGTGGCAATTCGTTCGATGGTGCGTTTCCAGGTGGGTGACGTATTGATGGGCTGCCGCATCGAGCTGCCGGACATCGGCGAGGTGGAAGTGGATTTGCAGATCCGCCATATCCTCAACCGCGGCCACATAGGCCACGATGCGCTGCAGGCCGGCTGCGAGTTCGTCAACCTGTCCCCGGTCGTGCAACGCAAGTTGTTCCGCTATTTGCTGCAGCTCGACCGCGACCAGTTGGCGCGTCGCCGCCGCGACGAATGACCGCCCCTCGCGGTTGCTACACTCCGGTCATGCAGGAACCCAGCCGCTCCCGGAAAAAATCCCGCATCACCTCGCTGGACATCGCCCATCGCGCGGGGGTGTCGCAGGCCACCGTGTCGCGGGTGCTGGCGGGAAGCCCGCTGGTCAACGCCGAGACCCGGCGCCGGGTGGAGCATGCGGTCAAGGAACTGAACTACAAGGTCGACCGCCATGCGTCCAGCCTGCGCACCCAGCGCGCCGGCACGCTGGCACTGCTGCTGTTCGAAGACCCCACCTCCGACGATTCGCACATCAACCCGTTCTTCCTGTCGATGCTGGGCTCGATCACCCGTGCCTGCGCGCGCCATGGGCATGACCTGCTGGTGTCGTTCCAGCAGCTCTCGGACGACTGGCACGCCGACTACGAGGACAGCATGAAGGCCGATGGCCTGATCCTGCTGGGCTATGGCGACTATCTGGCCTACGAGGCCAAGCTGGCGCAACTGGTGGCGCAGGGGACCCACTTCGTGCGCTGGGGGCATGTGTGGCCGGACCAGCCGGGGGTGACCATCGGCTGCGACAACCACGCCGGCGGCCTGTTGGTCGGCCGGCATCTTCGCGAGGCCGGGCGGCAGCGGGTGGCCTTCGTCGGCCATGCGTCGGAGCGTTTCCCCGAGTTCTACGCCCGCTACCGTGGTTGCGATGCGGCCCTGCGCGAAACCGGGGCAGGCATGCGGCCGGAGTTGCAGGTGGATGCCGACAGCACCGAGCAGGCCGGGTACGACGCCACCTGCGCGCTGCTGGCGCGGGGGCTGCGGTTCGATGCCCTGTTCGCGGCCAGCGACCTGATCGCGATCGGGGCGATGCATGCGTTGCAGGACGCCGGCCTGCGCATTCCCGAAGACGTGGCGGTGGTGGGGTTCGATGGCACCTCGATGGCACGTTCGGCCAACCCGCCACTGTCCACCGTGGTGCAGGACACGTCCAAGGCCGGCGAATTGCTGGTGCAGGCACTGTTGCAGCAGGTGCGCGGCCAACCGGCGCAGGGCCTGATGCTGCAACCCACGCTGGAAGTGCGCGCTTCCAGCGGTGGTTGAATCAGCCTTCTCCCCGCACGGCGGGGAGGGGGACGGTCAGTGCGGCAGCCGTGCGCCGGCCATCGCCGCATCCAGCGCGTTGGCCAGTGCCGGCGCGGTGACCTCGGCATCCAGCAGGTAGACCTGCACGCCGTGCGCCGGCACCTCGATGGCAGGGGTGTTGCCCACCGTCACCACCAGCGAGCTGCCGCCGAAGGCATTGCGCCACTGCCCGGGCTGGCGCAGTGCGCCAAGTTCGAAGCGCTCCGGCGCATCGCCCTTGTTCAGCAGCACCAGCGCGAGCTGATGCTGGCCGGCGTGCTGCACCACCCGGTAGAACGCGGCGCGCTGGCCCTGCAATTCGATATTCACCTGCAGGCCGCGCTGCAGCGCGGGCGAGGCGGCGCGCACCTGCGCGATGCGGGCCAGCGCCGTGCGGATCGGGCTGGCCTTGGCCGCGGCGATGCCCGCGATGCCGAAGTAGTTGCGGTTGCCGCCGTGCTCGGGGCGGCCGCGCATGAAACCCATCTCGGAGCCGTAATAGACCACCGGGATGCCGCGCGCGGTGAACAGCCAGTTGTGCGCGTCGATGAAGCCGGCGTCGCTGGCGTCCAGGCGCGGCATGTCGTGGTTGTCGTAGAAGGTGGTGAGATCGTAAGGGTTCGCGTATGGCCCGCCGGTCAGGTGCAGCGCAGGTGCCATCCGTTCGAACCCGGCCTGCTTGTGGCCGAAGACCTCCTCCATCGCCTGCTTCATCGGGAAGTCCAGCACGCTGGTCTCGCCGTGGCCGGGCAGGGTGTGGCGGGCGATGGTGTTGGCGTTGTAATCGAACGCCTCGCCGAACATGAAGAAGCCCGGGTGGCGGGCGCGGATGCGGGTGGTGAATGCCTGCCAGAAGCTGTCCGGCATCCACGCGATGGTGTCGATGCGGAATGCGTCCGCGCCCTGGTCGATCCACTGCTCGTAGGCGCCGGCCAGGTAGTCCAGCACCGCGGGGTTGCGTTCATTGAGGTCGGACAGCTGGGCCAGGTTGCCGTCGAAGATCGACCCCTTGGCGCCATCGACCGGGCCGACCGTGTTGTAGAACCGGTGCAGCGGGTTGTGGGCCGGGTCCAGTCGCTGCGGCGGCAGGTTCTGGTGGTCGGCGACCAGCGTGCCGTCCTTGTCGTAGAGCTTGCCGAACTTGGGCTGGTCGAAGGCCATGTCCCACGCCGGCGAGCCGTGGTTGCCGACGATGTCCAGCACCAGCTTCATGCCCTTGCCGTGCACGGCGTCGGCCAGGCCCTTGAAGTCCAGGCCGGGGCTGGGCAGGTGTTCGTCCACCTTGTAGAAATTCACGCCCCAGTAGCCGTGGTAGCCGGTCTTGCCCTTGTCGGAGAGGA
The DNA here is from genome assembly GCF_041905325.1 of Thermomonas sp. GTDB lineage: Bacteria > Pseudomonadota > Gammaproteobacteria > Xanthomonadales > Xanthomonadaceae > Thermomonas. The sequence goes on from NZ_JAYRLK010000002.1 coordinate 209,429, forward strand.
AGCCCTTGCAGCTGGGGGCGGTGCCGCCGGTGAAGGCCTCGTCGGGGTTGTCCACGATCGGGGTGATCCACACCGAGGTGAAGCCCATCTCGCGGATGTAGTCCAGGTGATCCGCCAGTCCCTTGAAGTCGCCGCCCAGGTAGCCGATGTTGCCGGCCACGCCGTTGCACGGCGCCAGCGGGATGTCGAAGGTGCGGTGCGCGCCGCCCTGGTCGCGGTGGTCGTTGCCGGGGTCGCCGTTGACGAAGCGGTCGGTCATCACGAAGTACACGGCTTCGCGCGCGAACGGCTCCAGCGTGCCGTAGTACTCCCGGGCGGGCGGCGGCGTGCCGGTGCCGGCATGGGCGGTGAGTGTGCCCAGCAGCGACAGCGCGAGCAGCGAAACGGGAATGCGGCGCATGGGAAATCCTTCAGGCGTGGCGGGGGGTGGGCAGGCGCACCAGCAGCACGCAGGCACCGGCCACCAGCAGGCTGATGCCGCCGATGCTCAGTGCGTGGATGGGGTGGCCGCCCAGCAGCGACTTCAACAGGAACCCCAGCAGGCTGGCTGCCACCAGCTGCGGGATCACGATGAAGAAGTTGAAGATGCCCATGTAGGTGCCCATCTTCGCCGCCGGCACCGTGTCCGATAGCATCGCGTAGGGCAGCGACAGGATCGAGGCCCAGGCAAAGCCCACGCCCAGCATCGACAGCAGCAGCCAGCGCGGGTCGTGGATCCAGCCGATCGACAGCAGGCCCAGCCCGCCCAGCACCGCATTGAGCAGATGGCTGCCACGCAGGCCCAGCCGGCGCACCATCGCCGGAATGGCCAGCGCGGCCAGCGCGGCAAACCCGTTGTAGGCGGCAAACAGCACGCCCACCCAATTGGCGCCGGTGTTGTACGCGGCCGAGGCCGGGTCGGTGCTGCCGTAGTGGACTTCGGTGACGGCGGCGGTGGTGTAGATCCACATCGCGAACAGCGCGAACCAGGAGAAGAATTGCACCACCGCCAGTTGCGCCATCGCCGGGGGCATGTCGCGGATGTCGTCGAGGATGCGGGTGAAGGCGTTGTCGCCGCGCAACATGCCGCGCACCAGGAACGCCATGCCAAAGCCGACCAGCAGGCCGGCGAGGATGAACAGCGCCTTGTCCAGGCCCTGTCGCCAGACCCACAGCGCCAGCGCGCCGCCCACCAGCACCGCGCCGCCGGCCAGCAGCCGCAGCATGGGTGCGTGCTGGCTGCGCACCGTTTGCACGGGCGCTTCGTCCCAGGCCTGCAAGACCTCGGGTGGATATTCGCGGGTACGCAGCACGGTCCAGCCGATCGCCCCCAGCAGCGCCACGCCGCCTGCGTAGAAGGCATAGCGCACGGTGTCCGGGATCTGTCCGGTGGCGGCGGTATTGGCCACCCCGACGTGTTCCAGCACGAACGGCAACGCGCTGGCCACCACCGAGCCCACGCCGATGAAGAAGCTCTGCATCGCGAAGCCGGTCGGCCGTTGCGCGGGCGGCAGCTGGTCGCCGACGAAGGCGCGGAACGGCTCCATCGACACGTTGATGGACGCATCCAGCACCCACAACATGCCGGCTGCGACCCACAGGGTGGGCACGTTGGGGAAGGCGAACAGCGCCAGCGATGCCAACACCGCGCCGATCAGGAAAAACGGCCGCCGCCGCCCCAGCCGCGTCCAGGTGCGGTCGGAGAGATAGCCGATCAGCGGCTGCACCAGCAAGCCGGTCAGTGGCGCGGCCACCCACAGGATGGGGATGTCGTCGATACCCGCGCCCAGGGTCTGGAAGATGCGGCTGACGTTGGCGTTCTGCAGCGCGAAGCCGAACTGGATGCCGAGGAAGCCGAAGCACATGTTCCAGATCTGCCAGAACGAAAGCGGCGGTTTGGCGGTCGTGTGCATGCAGTCCCCTGGGCGCGCGATGGCCGCCCCGTGCGGGCGGCGGGCTAGATATACCGCACTGCATGCGCGGGCATCCGCATGTAAACGTATTCACGCCGCAAGGCCTCTGCAACACGCGCGAGGGACGGCATAGTCGGTTTCGAGCATGCAGCAACGGCAGGGGAAGGCAGTGCAGAATTGGTGGCGCGGCGCGGTGGTCTACCAGATCTACCCACGCAGTTTTCTCGATACCGACGGCAACGGCGTGGGTGACCTGACCGGCATCCTGGCGCGGCTGGACCACATCGCGTCGCTGGGCGTGGACGCGATCTGGATTTCGCCCTTCTTCACCTCGCCGATGGCCGATTTCGGTTATGACATCGCCGACTATCGCGGCGTCGACCCGCTGTTCGGCACCCTGGCCGATTTCGACCGCCTGCTGCAACGCGCCCATGGCCTGGGCCTGAAGGTGATGATCGACCAGGTGCTCAGCCACTGCTCCGACCAGCACCCGTGGTTCCGTGAAAGCCGGCAAAGCCGCGACAACCCGAAGGCGGACTGGTTCGTGTGGGCCGATGCCAAGCCTGACGGCACCCCACCCAACAACTGGCTGTCGCTGTTCGGCGGCGGTGCCTGGCAATGGGAGCCGCGACGCGGGCAGTACTACCTGCACAACTTCCTGCCGTCGCAGCCGGACCTGAATTTCCACAACCCCGAGGTGCGCCGCGCGCAACTGGACAACGTGCGCTTCTGGCTCGACCGCGGCGTGGATGGCTTCCGCCTCGACGCGATCAATTTCTGCTTCCACGACGCGCTGTTGCGCGACAACCCCGCCAAGCCGGAGGAGCTGCGCACCGGCCGCGGCTTCAGCCCGGACAATCCCTACGCCTTCCAGTACCACCATTTCAACAATACCCAGCCGGAAAACCTGGGCTTCCTGGAGGACCTGCGCGCGGTGCTGGACCGCTATCCGGACGTGGGCGCGCTGGGCGAGATTTCCTCGGAGGATTCGCTGGCCACCACCGCCGAATACTGCACGCCGCAGCGCCTGCACATGGGCTACAGCTTCGAGCTGCTGACCGAGGAATGCAGCCCGGCCTACATCCGCGGCACGGTGGAGGCACTGGAAGCGAAGATGACCGAAGGCTGGCCGTGCTGGGCCATTTCCAACCACGACGTGGTGCGTGCGGTGACGCGCTGGGGCGGCGCGCAGGCCGATGATCCCCTGGCCAGGCAATTGGTGGCGCTGGTGTGCAGCCTGCGTGGGTCCGTGTGCCTGTACCAGGGCGAAGAGCTGGGCTTGCCGGAAGCGGAGGTGCCGTTCGAGGCATTGCAGGACCCGTATGGCAAGGCGTTCTGGCCGAATTTCAAGGGCCGCGACGGGTGCCGCACGCCGATGCCGTGGAATACCGATGTCCATGCCGGCTTCAGTGCCGCGCCGCCGTGGTTGCCGGTGCCGGAGGCGCATCGCCTGCGCAGCGTGGCGGTGCAGGAAAACGACCCGGGCTCGGTGTTGCAGGCGACCCGCGCGTTCCTGCATTGGCGCAAGGCGCTGCCAGCGCTGGTGCACGGCAGCATCCGCTTTGTCGATGCGCCACCGCAGCTGCTGGCGTTCGAGCGCGAGCACGCGGGGCAGCGCTTGCTGCTGGTGTTCAACCTGTCACCCGATGCCTGTACATGGCCGTTGCCGGCCGCGGTGGACTGGCTGGCCGTGCCGGGTGTGGTGGCCGCCACGCAGGCCGACGGCACCCTGCACGTGCCCGCGCGTGGCGTGGCCTGTGCCGTGCTGGCGGCATGAACGTGCCCGTCATGGACAAGGAGGGGGGCATGCGGAAAGTGATGTCGGGTGCATGGGTGGCCGCGTTGTGGCTGGCCTGGGTGTTGCCGGGTCCGGCACTGGCGGAACAGGTGGCGCAGGTGGCGTCGCCCGACGGGCGCACCGTGGTGCAGCTGGACATCAATGGCGAGGGAAGACTGGCCTATCGTGTGCTGCGCGACGGCAAGCCGGTGATCAACGATTCGCGGCTGGGCTTCATCTTCCGCAACGGCCGCCAGCTGCTGCGCAACCTGCGACTGGATGCGCAGCAGTCGCGCAGCCAGGACGACACCTGGGAACAGCCGTGGGGCGAGCGTCGCTTCGTGCGCGACCACTACAACGAACTGCGCGCGACCCTGGTGGAAAAAGACATGGACCACCGGCGCTTCGACGTGGTGTTCCGGGTGTTCGACGACGGTGTCGGTTTCCGCTACGACGTGCCCGCGCAACCCGCCTTGCGCGAGGCGCAGATCGTGCAGGAACTCACCGAATTTGCCATCGCCCGGCCGGCCACCGCCTGGTGGATCCCGGCGCTGGAATGGAACCGCGAGGAATACCTGTACCACCGCACCCCGCTGGCTGAAGTGGGCATCGCACAAACGCCGTTGACCCTGCGCACCGACGATGGCCTGCACATCAGCCTGCACGAAGCGGCGCTGGTGGATTACGCCGGCATGAACCTGCTGCATGGCGAGAACGGCGTGCTGCGCGCCATGTTGACACCCGGCAGCCCCGTGCCGGTGGTGCGGCCAACGCCGTTCGTCACACCGTGGCGCACCATCACCCTTGGCGACACCGCCGGCGCGCTGGTGGAATCCAACCTGATCCTCAACCTCAACGCCCCCAATGCGCTGGGCGACGTGAGCTGGTTCACGCCGGGCAAATATGCGGGCGTGTGGTGGTCGCTGCACCTGGACCTGCAAAGCTGGGCCACCGGCGGCAAACACGGTGCCACCACCGCCAACACGCGCAAGGCGATCGATTTCGCCGCGCGCAACGGTTTGCGCGGCGTGCTGGTGGAAGGCTGGAACCCCGGCTGGGACGGTGATTGGTTCGCCAATGGCTGGGGGTTCGACTACACCCGGTCGGCTGCCGATTTCGACCTGGCCGGATTGGCGAAATACGCCGCCGGCAAGGGCGTGCACCTGATCGGCCATCACGAAACAGGCTGCGCGGTCAGCCACTACGAATCGCAACTCGGCGCGGCGCTGGATCTGGATGCGCGCAACGGGATCGACGTGGTGAAGACCGGCTATGTCTGCGATGCCGGGCAGATCGAGCGCCAGGACAGCCCCGACGGCCCCGTCCTGCGTGAATGGCACGAAGGCCAGTGGATGAGCAACCACCACCTGCGCGTGGTGCAGGAAGCCGCCAGGCGCCACGTGGCGATCGACGCGCACGAGCCGATCAAGGACACCGGCCTGCGCCGCACCTATCCCAACTGGGTGTCGCGCGAAGGCGCGCGCGGGATGGAATACAACGCCTGGGGCAACCCGCCCAACCCGCCCGCGCACGAGGTCACGCTGGTGTTCACGCGCATGTTGTCGGGGCCGATGGACTACACCCCCGGCATCCTCAGCCTCACCGGCCGCAATGGGCAGGAAATCCAGAGCACGCTGGCACGCCAGCTGGCGCTGTACGTGGGCATCTACAGCCCCATCCAGATGGTGCCAGACCTGCCGGAGCATTACGCCGCGCACCCGGAGGCGTTCCAGTTCATCAAGGACGTGGCGGTGGACTGGGACGAAAGCCATGTGCTGGCGGGCGCGGTGGGCGAGTACGTTGCCATCGCACGCAAGCAGCGCGGCGCGCCGGTGTGGTTCCTGGGCGCGATGAACGACGAGCATCCGCGCACGCTGTCGCTCACGCTGGATTTCCTCGAGCCAGGCAAGCGCTATCGCGCCGAGATCTACCGCGATGGCGACGGTGCCGATTGGCACGGTGCGGCGCGTTTCCGCTTCGTGCACGAAGTGAAGACGGTGGCCCGTGGCGACCAGCTGTCGCTGTGGCTGGCCGGTGGTGGTGGCGCGGCGGTGCGGTTGCTGCCGCTGGCGCATTGACGCCCCGCGGCGGGGCCACCCGTCGACCTCCGCGGATGCGCCGGGAGCGCCTCCAGCGGGCACCTTTGGAAGCCATGAAAGCGTGTTGTGGCGCGTGTTTCACGGATATTTCAAAAGCCCTGCAATGAATACGTATGCAGGCCCTTTCGTTTGCACGGGCGCTGTCACACCATCGTCGCGTTCATGCTTTTTTCACGTTGCGATGCATGACGGCGCTGGCGGCGGAGAACCGGCCGGCTGACACATTCCGAATTTTTCTGGAGGGGAAAATGGTGCAGTTGAAGCGAAATCTGTTGAGCGTGGCGCTGGCGTCTGCCGCGCTGATGTTGACCATGCAAGTGCATGCGCAGGACGCGCAACAGACAGCGCAGGATGCGCCGGCCAAGGGCAAGAAGAAGGACGATGCCAGGAACCTCGATGCCGTGGTGGTCACCGGCATCCGCGGCGGCATCGAGCGCGCCATCGACATCAAGAAGGACGCTACATCCATCGTCGAGGCGGTGTCCGCCGAAGACATCGGCAAGCTGCCCGATGTCAGCATCGCCGAATCGCTGGCGCGCCTGCCCGGCTTGGCGGCGCAGCGGGTTGCCGGTCGCGCGCAGGTGCTCAGCGTGCGCGGCCTGTCTCCGGATTTCTCCACATCCACCTTGAACGGTCGCGAGTTGGTCAGCACCGGCGACAACCGCAGCGTGGAGTTCGACCAATATCCGTCCGAGCTGATGGCCGGCGTGACCGTGTACAAGACGCCCGACGCCGCGCTGGTGGGGCAGGGCCTGTCCGGCACCATGGACATGCGTACCGTGCGCCCGCTGGACTACGACAAGCCGGTGTTCGCGATCAGCGGACGCTGGCAGCGCAACTCGCTGGGCTCGGCGGCCAACGCAAGTGCCGACGGCAACCGCATCAACCTGAGCTACATCGGGCAGACCGCGGACCACAAGGTGGGCTTCGTGCTCGGCTATGCGCATTCCTACACCCCGGTGCAGGAAGAGCAGGTGGGCCTGTACGAGCCGTGGCGTGAGATTGGTGCGAGTTGGCGTCCTGGCGTGCCTTCAGGCGCTGGTTGCCCCGACTCGCATGTGAACTGCACCTACTTCTCCGACGGCATCAAGGCGCTGCGCCGCACCGGCTACACCAAGCGCGACGGTGTCATGGGCACGCTGGAAGTGCGCGCCAGCGATGCGTGGATCAGCACGCTGGACGTGTTCCATTCGCAGGCGCGGCAGGAAAACACCGCGAACCAGTTCGAAGTCAACCTCGGCAACTACAACGGTGGCTATGGTTCTCTGAATGTGGTGGGTACCCAGATCAATGGCAACACCACCTTCACCGGCGGCACCGCGCAGAACGTCTATCCGCTGGTGCGCGGCATGTACAACAACCGCAAGGACACCATCGACGCGGCCGGCTGGCGCAATGAGTTCTTCTTCGGCAATGGGGTCAAGCTGACCGCCGATGCCAGCTGGTCGCGGGCCAAGCGCGACGAGCTGAACCTGGAAAACAACACCCAGCTGATGCCGGCGCCGCAGCTCGATTCGGTGGCGCTGTCGTTCAACTCCAACGGGTTCTCGCAGCTGCACCCGGGGTTGGACTATTCCGATCCCAGCAAGCTGTTCCTCGCCAACACCATCTACGGCTCCGGCTACGGCAAGGTGCCCAAGGTGGTGGATGAACTCAGGAGCTTCCGCCTGGATGCCGACTTCCCGGCCCCGGCCGCACTGGGGAACGCCTTCAGCAGCATCCGCGTGGGCGCCAACTACGCCGACCGCAGCAAGCAGAAATGGCAGCCTGAAGGCAACATCAACCTCGGTGCGCAGGGCATCACCCCGGTGGGCAGCGAATTCCAGTACGGGCTGGTGGACCTGGGCTTTGCCGGCGTGGGCTACATCCCGTCGTGGAACGTGCCGGGCGCGGTCGGCAAGTACATGACCTTCAACCCGGTGGACAACCAGCCGTGGCTGATCCCGAAGGCATGGACGGTGAACGAGAAGATCGGCACCTTCTTCGTGCAGGGCAACATCGACACGGTCTGGGGCTCGGTGCCGGTGCGCGGCAATGTCGGCGTGCAGGTGCAGCACACCGACCAGTCGTCCGACTCGCGCGTGTGGGACAACTCGCAGGCGGCCGGGCATGAAATCCGCCCGTACAGCAATGGCAAGACCTATACCGACGTGCTGCCCAGCCTGAACCTGGCGTTCTCGCTGGCCAACGACCAGGTGCTGCGCGTGGCGCTGGCCCGCCAGGTGGCACGTGCACGCGTGGACCAGTTGCGCGCGTCGGTGGAGTTCGGCGTGGACACCGCCACCGGCAAGCCGGGTGCGGGCGGTGGCAACCCCCTGCTTGATCCGTGGCGCGCCAATGCCTTCGACATTTCGTGGGAGAAGTACTTCGGCAACAAGGCCTACATCTCCGCCGCCTACTACTACAAGGAACTGACCAGCTACATCTATACCCAGACCCGCGACGGTTATGACTTCACCGCGCTGCTGCAGGGCTGGGTGAAGCCGGCAGGCATGACCGTGCCGGTACTGACCACGGGCACCATGAGCGCCCCGTTCAACGGCAAGGGCGGCAAGCTGCAGGGCCTGGAGCTGACCGCCTCGATTCCGCTGGACATGGTGTTCGGGGATGCGTTCCAGGGCTTCGGCGTGGTGGCCAGCGCCAGCTTTGCCGACAGCAGCATCAAGATCGTGGACCCGGACAGCGCCAGCAGCGTGGGCAGCGGGCCGATCGCCCTGCCGGGCCTGTCCAAGCAGGTCTACAACTTCACCGCCTATTACGAGCGCAGCGGCTTCGAGTTCCGCGTCAACAACCGCCGCCGCTCCGACTTCATCGGCGAGATCGGCAATTTCGACGGCAACCGCACCCTGCGCTACGTGGTCGGCGAGAACATCACCGACGCGCAGGTCAGCTACTCCTTCGCCGAAGGTTCCAGCCTCAAGGGCCTGAGCCTGCTGTTGCAACTCGGCAACCTGAACGATGCCGCCTACCGCACCTATGCCGGCACCAAGGACCGCCCGCTGGAGTACATCAAGTGGGGCCGCACCCTGCTGCTGGGCGCCAGCTACAAGTTCTGATCGATTTCCAATGCGTAACTCCCTTTGCCCCCGCCAGTGATGGCGGGGGTTTTCTTTTTCGGGCATCGCGATGCAGCGCGGTATCGGTGTGGCCTGTGGCGTGGATTGTGCGCGGCCCGTCGGTCAGCGCTTCAGTGCCGCCGCTTCGCGCGCAAGCTGGCCGATGCGTTCCCAATCGCCGGCCTTGATGGCGTCATTGGGCAGCATCCACGAGCCACCCACGCAGGCGACGTTGGGCAGGGCCAGATAGGCTGGTGCCTTCACGAGGTCGATGCCGCCGGTGGGGCAGAAGCGTGCCATCGGCAGCGGGCCGGCGAAGCCCTTGAGGGCGGCCACGCCGCCGCTGGCTTCGGCGGGGAAGAACTTGAAGCGCTGCCAGCCATGTTCCAGCCCGCGCATCAGCTCGGAGGCCGTCGCTATTCCGGGGATCAGCGGCGTTGCGCACGCCTTCGCGGCTTCATACAGCGCATCGGTGCAGCCGGGCGAGATGGCAAACCGTGCGCCGGCCGCTGCGACCATGCGCAGGTCAGTGGCGTTCAGCACGGTGCCGGCACCCACGCAGGCCTGCGGCAGTTCGCGCGCCAGCAGGGCGATGGCCTCCAGCGCGCAGGCGGTGCGCAGGGTCACTTCCAGCACCGGCAGGCCGTTGTCGGCGAGTGCGCGGCACAGCGGCAGTGCGTCCTCGATGCGTTCGATGGTGATGACCGGCACCACCGGCGCGCGGGCGAACACGGCATCGACCAGGTGGTTGTGGCGGTGGGTCTCGAACATCTTCAACGCTCCGTGGCGCGCAATGCGCAGGCGGCCCCCAGCAGGCCGGGGTGCGGGTGGGTGATGACGTGGATGGGCACCGCTTCCAGCAATGCCGCCATCCGGCCCTTGGCGAGGAAGCGTTCGCGGAACGCGCTGCTGCGCAGGAACGGCAGGAAGCGCGGGATGATGCCGCCGGCGATGACCACGTTGCGTGCGCCTTGGATCAGCGCGCAGTCGCCTGCCACGCTGCCCAGTGCGGCGCAGAAGCGGGCCAGCGTGCGGCGCGCGGTGTGGTCATGGCCGTCCAGCGCCAACTGCACGATGTCGGCCGGGTCACGCAGGTGCGGGGTGTGCAGGGCATCCTCGCCGCGCAGCACCGCATCGATTTCCGACAAGCCCTTGCCGCACAGCAGGCGTTCGGTGGAGGTGCGGCCGTGGCGTGCGGTCATCCACGCAGCGATGGCCTGCTCTTCATCGCCCACCGGCGAGAAGCCGATGTGGCCGCCTTCGGTTTCCACCACCTGCCAGCCGCTGTCCGCCGCGCCCACCAGCAGCGCCACGCCCAGCCCGGTGCCGGGGCCCAGCACGCTGACCGGCCCGCGCAGCGGTGTCTGCAAGGCGCCGTGCAACGTCACGATGTCGGCATCGCCCAGCGCGGGAACCGCCCACGCCACCGCGCCGAAATCGTTGAGCATGCGCAATTGCGCCAGCCCCAGCGTGGCTTGCAGCTCGCTGCGGGAAAACGCCCAGGCGCGATTGGTCAGGCGGATTTCATCGCTGCCCACCGGGCAGGCCACCGCCAGCGCGGCGCGCGCGGGGCGCGCGGACACGGTGGCGAGATAGTGTTCGATGGCGTGCTGGAGGCTGGCGAAATCGGCATTGGCCAGCGATTTCGACTCGCGCAGTTCAAGCGTCGGTGCGGCCAGGTCGACCAGTGCGAAGCGCGCATTGGTGCCGCCGATGTCACCCACCAGGGCCAGGGTGTCGTGGCTCATGCGTCGTTCCCGAACAGTGCGCAGGCACCGTGCTCGGCGGAGCCGACACTGCCGCGCAGCAACCCGAACAGCTCGCGCCCCATGCCGTGCCGGTTGCCGGCCAGGTCCGGCAGCACTGCCTCGCGCGCCTGCCATTCGGCGGCGTCCACCAGCACGTCCATGCTGCCGGCTTCGGCGTCGATGCGCACGATGTCGCCTTCGCACAGCTTCGCCAGCGCACCGCCGTCGGCCGCCTCCGGGGTCACGTGGATGGCGGCCAGCACCTTGCCGGACGCGCCGGACATGCGGCCGTCGGTGAGCAGCGCCACGCGCTGGCCACGGTCCTGCAAGGCCGCCAGCGTGGGAGTGAGTTTGTGCAGCTCCGGCATGCCGTTGGCGCGCGGGCCCTGGCCGCGCACCACGGCGATGAAATCCCCCTCCAGCGAGCCGGCCTTGAACGCGGCCAGCAGCGCGTCCTGCGACGCGAAGATCCGTGCCGGCGCTTGGTGGCGGCGAAACTGCGGGGCCACCGCGGAGATCTTCACCACCGCGCGGCCCAGGTTGCCGCTCAGGCAGCGCAGCCCGCCTTCGTCGTCGAACGGCGCGGCGACCGGGCGCACGATGTCGGTGTTGCGCGAGGTGGTGGGCGGGTCGCACCAGCGCAGTTGCAGGTCGTCCAGATACGGTTGCTGCGCCTGCTGGCGCAGGCTGCCGCCGTGCACGCAGGCGATGTCCTCGTGCAGCAGGCCGGCATCCAGCAGTTCACGGATCACGAAGCCGATGCCGCCGGCGGCTTCGAAATGGTTCACGTCGGCCGAGCCGTTGGGGTACACGCGCGCCAGCAGCGGGGTGGCCTTCGACAGGTCATCGAGGTCGTTCCAGTCGATGATCACGCCGGCGGCGCGCGCGATCGCCACCAGGTGCAGGGCATGGTTGGTGGAACCGCCGGTGGCGGCCAGGCCCACCATCGCGTTGACGATGGCTTTCTCGTCGACGGTCTGCGCCAGTGGACGGTAGCGATCACCCAATGCGGTATTGCGCAGCACCTGTTCGGCGGCGGCCACGGTCAGCGCGCTGCGCAGCGGCGTGTTCGGCGGCACGAAGGCGGTGCCGGGCAGGTGCAGGCCCATCACTTCCATCAGCATCTGGTTGGAATTGGCGGTGCCGTAGAAGGTGCAGGTGCCGGGGGCGTGGTAGGACGCCGCTTCCGCATCCATCAGCTCGTCCTGCGTGGCCTGGCCCAGCGCATGGCGCTGCCGCACTTTGGCCTTCTCCGGGTTGGGAATGCCGGACCCCATCGGCCCGGCCGGCACGAAGATCACCGGCAGGTGGCCGAAGCTGAGCGCGCCGATCAGCAGGCCCGGCACGATCTTGTCGCACACGCCCAGGCACAGCACCGCATCGAAACTGTCGTGCGACAGCGATACCGCGGTGGCCATGGCGATGACGTCGCGCGAGAACAGCGACAGCTCCATGCCGGCACGGCCCTGGGTGATGCCGTCGCACATCGCCGGCACCCCGCCGGCCACCTGCGCACTGCCGCCGGCATTGCGCGCGGCCATGCGGATCAGCGTGGGGTACTGCTCCATCGGCTGGTGCGCGCTGAGCATGTCGTTGTAGGCGGTCACGATGCCGATGTTGCCGCCCTTGCCCCAGCGCAGCGCCGGCTTGTCGTCACCGGCGGCGGCGAAGCCGTGCGCCTGGTTGCCGCAGGACAGTTTGTAGCGGTAGGGGCCGGCCTGCTGCGCCGCGTCCATGCGCGCCAGATAGGCGCTGCGCGTGGCCTGGCTGCGCAGCACGATGCGGGCGGTGACGCGTTCGACGACGGGATGCAGCGCGACGTTGGGCATCAGGGGCTCCAGTGGATGTGGATGGGGTGAGCCTGCGCGGCATGCAGCAGCGCGGCGACCGGGAAGGGGGCATGCGGATCCTGCTGCGCGCGCCGCAGCACCGCGCGCTTGTCCTGCCCGCCGACCACCAGGTGCACGTCGCCTGCGTGCAGCAGGCGCGGCAGGGTCAGGCTGATGCGCGGGAACGGGGCTTCCGGCGGCAGTGGATCGGGAAGGGTGGCGATGGCATCGGCGCCGCTGTCCGGCGCCAGTCCTTCGGCGAGGTTGGCCGCGCCCGGGAACAGCGACGCGAAGTGGCCGTCCGCGCCCATGCCCAGCAACACCGCATCGAACGGCTGCGGATGTGCAGCCAGCCAGGTGCGCGCCAGTGCGAGCGAGGCGTCGACATCGCCCTCGGCGGTGGTGAGTGGGTGGACGTCGATACCGGTGTCTGCGTGTCGCGAAAGAGCGCCATCGTTCCCGTAGGGACTCTGATCGTCATTCCCGCGAAGGCGGGAATCCAGCTCTTGCTGTTGCCTCGAAAGATCAGAAGCTGGATTCCCGCCTACGCGGGAATGACGGACAAGAGCAAGAGCCGCGCTGTCAAACGCCTCCCGCAGGTTGCGCAGGTTGCAGGCCGGGTGGTCATGCGGCACGCAGCGTTCGTCGGTGGGCAGCGCGAGGATGCGGCCAGCGAGCCCGGCATTCGCCAGGTGCGCGTAGACCGGCAGCGGCGTGCGGCCACCGGCCAATGCCAGCACGGCGTGGCTGCGGGCGGCCAGCGCCTGCCGGCAGGTGGCTTCCAGCGTGGCGGAGACGCGGGCGACCAGCGTCTGCGCGTCGGGATAATCGTGTTCGATCCAGCCCATCGTGCCGCCTTCCTTACTCGCGCCAGCCGTGGCCCAGCCGGTCCACCAGCGACACCGTGGCGCTGGGCCCCCAGGTGCCGGCCGGATACGGCTTCGGCACCATGCCGGTGTTGCGCCAGCCGTCGGCAATCGCATCCACCCATTGCCACGCGGCCTCGGTTTCGTCGCGGCGCACGAACAGGGTGCCGTTGCCTTCGATGGCATCCAGATACAGGCGTTCGTAGGCGATGCGCTTGCGCGCGCTGGCGAATTCCTCGTGCATATCCAGATCCAGCGCCACCTGTGACAGACGCAGGCCGGCACGGTCCAGCCCCGGGGTCTTGCTCATCAGGTCCAGTTCGATGCGCTCTTCCGGCTGCAGGCGGATCAACAACCCGTTGGGCTGCATGTCGGTGGCGGCCGGGCCGCCGAAGATGGAATACGGCACCTTGCGGAACTGGATGTAGATCTCGGTGCTGCGCGAGGGCAGGCGCTTGCCGGTGCGCAGGTAGAACGGCACCCCCGACCAGCGCCAGTTGTCCACGTGCGCGCGCAGGGCGACGAAGGTTTCGGTGCGACTGGCGCGGCCCAGTTCCTCGGCGTAGCCCGGCACCACCTTGCCTTCGCTGGCACCGGCGGTGTACTGGCCGATCACCGATTCGGTGGCGACATTGACGTGGTCGATCGGCCGCAGCGAGCGCAGCACCTTGATCTTCTCGTTGCGCACCGCGGTGGGGTCGAATCGCGCCGGCGGTTCCATCGCCACCAGGCACAGCAGTTGCAGCAGGTGGTTCTGCAACATGTCGCGCAGCGCGCCGGAGTCGTCGTAGTAGTCGCCGCGCCCCTCCACGCCCACGGTTTCGCCGACCGTGATCTGCACCTGCTCGATGTGGCGCGCGCTCCACAGCGGCTCGAACAGCGAATTGCCGAAGCGCAACGCGATCAGGTTCTGCACGCCTTCCTTGCCGAGGTAGTGGTCGGTGCGGAAGATGCGCTCCTCGTCGAAGGCGGCGGCCACCGCGTCGTTGATCGCGATCGCGCTGGCCAGATCCTTGCCGATGGGTTTTTCCAGCATCACCCGGGTGCCGGGGCCGGCCGCGCCGTGGCTGGCCAGCGCCTGGCAGGCGGGGCCGTAGAATTTCGGTGCGGTGCTCATGTGGTAGAGCACGTCGCCGCTGCGCAGGTCGGCGATCTTCTCGCTCAACTGACGCATGCTGACAACGTTGTCAGCACTGGCCGAAAAAAAATCCACCCGCTCCAGCAGGCCGCGCAGCGCGGCGTCGTCGCGTTCGCCCGCGGGGATGCGCTGGTGGATGCTGTCGGCCACCATCTGCACGAAGGCGTCGCGGTCCAGCTCGCTGCGCGCGGTGCCGAGGATGCGCATGCCGTCCGGCAGCAGTTTTTCGGCCTGCAGGCTGTACAGCGAGGGCAGCAGCATGCGGCGGGCGAGGTCGCCGGTGGCGCCGAAGATGGTCAGCAGCGAGGCGGGCGTGGCGTGCGACACGTGGGAGGTACCGGGTGGGGAGCCGGGTTCGAGCTTAATATGCTTTCAGGCCGATTTCCCGCGCTGCACACGATTTCAAAATTGTTTTACCCGGGCGATCCGATGAAGAGTCTCCGCGCCGGCAATACGTCTAGGTATGTCGCCGGCCTGCAGGTACACTCGCGCATTTCCCCTTGGGCCATTCCATGACCCGCGCGTCATCGTTCACCCGCGAGCAGTTGCTCGCCAGCGCCCGCGGCGAGCTGTTCCCCAACAGTACCGCGCGCTTGCCGGCCGACCCGATGCTGATGTTCGACCGCATCGTCGAGATCAGCGACAACGGCGGCAGCCACGGCAAGGGCTTCGTCCGCGCCGAACTCGACATCCGTCCGGACCTGTGGTTTTTCCAGTGCCACTTCCTGGGCGACCCGGTGATGCCCGGCTGCCTGGGCCTGGATGCGATGTGGCAGCTGGTCGGCTTCTACCTGACCTGGCTGGGCGCGCCCGGCCGCGGCCGCGCGCTGGGCTGCGGCGAGGTGAAGTTCACCGGCCAGGTGCTGCCCACCGCCAAGGTGGTGACCTATGAAATCGACGTCACCCGCGTCATCAACCGCAAGCTGGTGATGGCCCAGGCCGACGCCCGCACGCTGGTGGACGGGCAGGAGATCTACACCGCCAAGGATTTGCGCGTGGGTCTGTTCAATACCGTGGAGGGCACCTGACATGCGCCGCATCGCCATCACCGGCATGGGCATCGCGTCCTGCCTCGGCAACGACCTGGACAGCGTCTCGCGCGCGTTGCGCGAGGGCCGCTCCGGCATCCGCACGCTGCCCGACTCGGTCGAGCGCGGCCTGCGCAGCCAGATCGGCGGCGCGGTGGACCTTGACCTCGACGCCGTCATCGACCGCAAGCTCAAGCGCTTCATGAGCGATGCCGCGGCTTACAGCTACGTCTCCATGCGCGATGCGATCGCCGACGCCGGCCTGTCCGAGGCGCAGATCAGCGACTCGCGCACCGGCCTGATCGCCGGTTCCGGCGGCGGTTCCAGCCGCTGGCAGGTGGAGACCGCCGACATCCTGCGCGACCGTGGCGTGCGCAAGGTCGGCCCCTACATGGTGCCGCGCACGATGTGCTCCACGGTGTCGGCCAACCTCGCCACCGCGTTCAAGATCAAGGGCCTGAGCTACTCCATCAGTGCCGCCTGCGCGACCTCCGCGCACTGCATCGGCGCCGGTGCCGACCTGATCCGCCACGGCGCGCAGGACATCGTGTTCGCCGGCGGCGGCGAGGACCTGGACTGGACGATGACGGTGATGTTCGACGCGATGGGCGCGCTGTCGTCCGGCCGCAACGACGCGCCGGAGAAGGCCTCGCGGCCGTACGACGCCGGCCGCGACGGCTTCGTCATCGGCAGTGGCGGCGGCATGCTGGTGCTGGAAGACTGGGACCACGCAGTGGCGCGTGGCGCGCATATCCACGCGGAACTGGTCGGTTACGGCGTGACCTCCGACGGTGCCGACATGGTGGCACCGAGCGGCGAGGGCGCGGTGCGCTGCATGCGCATGGCGCTGGAAGGCGTGAATCGCCCGGTCGACTACCTCAATACCCACGGCACCTCCACGCCGCTGGGCGACATCGTCGAACTGAACGCGGTGCGCGAGGTGTTCGGCGATGCGACGCCGCCGATCTCCTCCACCAAGGCGTTGTCCGGCCATTCGTTGGGCGCGGCCAGCGTGCACGAGGCGATCTACAGCCTGCTGATGCTGCGCGACGGCTTCATCGCCGGCTCGGCCAACATCGACAACCTCGATCCCGGCGCGGAGGGCTTCCCGATCGTGCGCGAGAGCCGTGACGCCAAGTTGGATGTGGTGATGTCCAACAGCTTCGGCTTCGGCGGCACCAACGCCGCGCTGGTGTTCGCGCGGGCCTGAGGCCCGTCGAGCCGGTTGCGAACCCCGGCCGCCGCTTGCACGGCGGCCTTCCCTCGATGACCCCGTCCATGTCGCCACCCGGCGGCAGCGGCGGGGTTTTTTCGTGATGGGGATGGCGGATCCGCCTGCAGGATGGCGGTAAAATACGGCCATGTTGATGTTTTGAACATTAATTATGCTGTTTTTTATCGGATCATTCCGAACGGAGCTCCCGTGATCACTTCGGCCCAGATGCGCGCCGCGCGCGCCCTGCTTGGCATCGACCAGAAAACGCTGGCGCAAAAGGCCGGCCTGTCCCTGCCCACGATCCAGCGCATGGAACTCAGCCATGGACATGTGCGCGGCGTGGTCGATTCGCTGGTCAAGGTGGTGGCTGCGCTGGATGCGGCGGGGGTGGAGCTGATCGGCGAGCGCGCCGCCAGCAGTGGCGGCGGACGCGGCGTGCGGCTCAAGGCGGAGGAGGAAGCATGATCGCGCTGGTCGAAGCCGCGCGCGCGGGGCTGTTCCGGCGCGAGCACTGGTTGCCCAACATCACCGCCGGGGTGATCGTCGGGGTGGTGGCGCTGCCGCTGGCGATGGCGTTCGCCATCGCCTCCGGGGTCAAGCCGGAGCAGGGGCTGTACACGGCGATCATCGCCGGCATCGCGGTGTCGCTGTTCGGTGGCTCGCGGATACAGATCGCCGGCCCGACCGGTGCCTTCATCGTGATCCTGGCCGGGGTGGTGGCGCAGTTCGGCGTCAGCGGCCTGCTGTTGGCCACGCTGATGGCAGGGGTGATCCTGGTGGCGATGGGGCTGGCGCGGCTGGGTGCGGTGATCCGCTTCATTCCCGACCCGGTGATCGTGGGCTTCACCGCCGGCATCGCGGTGATCATCTGGGTGGGCCAGTGGCAGTACTTCTTCGGCCTGCCGGCGCCCGGCGACGGGCCGTTCTACCTGAAGACCTGGCATCTGCTGCAGTCCTTCAACCACCTGCATCCGGCGACTTCCCTGCTGGCCCTGCTCAGCCTTGCGCTGGCGGTCTGGGGTTCGCGCATTCCGGGGCTGGCGCGCGTGCCGGGCCCGCTGCTGGCGATGCTCGTGGCCACCGCCGTGGTGATGGCCTTCGACCTGCGGGGCGTTGCCACCATCGAATCCACCTTCGGGGCCATCCCGCGCGCGTTGCCGGCGCTGCAATTGCCCGTGGCGGGTTTCGACCGGCTGGTGGAGTTGCTGCCGTCGGCATTCACCATCGCCATGCTCGGCGCGATCGAGTCGCTGCTGTCGGCGGTGGTGGCCGACGGAATGGCCGGCACCCGCCACGATTCCAACCAGGAGCTGATCGGGCAGGGCGTGGCCAACATCCTGTCGCCGCTGTTCGGCGGCATCGCCGCCACCGGGGCGATTGCCCGCACCGCCACCAACATCCGCAACGGCGGCACCTCGCCGCTGGCCGGCGTGGTGCACGGGGTCACCCTGCTGCTGATCCTGCTGGTGCTGGCGCCCTATGCCGGCAAGGTGCCGTTGGCCGCGCTGGCCGCGATCCTGTTCCTGGTGGCATGGAACATGAGCGAGGCGCGCCGCTTCCTGCGGATGGTGCGGCAGGCGCCGCGCGCGGACGTGGCGATCCTGCTGATCACCTTCGTCCTGACCATCGTCACCGACCTGGTGGTGGCGGTGAACATCGGCGTGATCCTGGCGATGTTCCAGTTCCTGCGCCGGATGAGCGCTTCGGTATCGGTGGTGGAGCACGGACAGGCCAGCCTGCGCCACGAACTGGCCGAGGCCGGGCTGGAGGCGCTGCCGAAGGGGGCGCTGGTCTATGCCATCGAGGGGCCGTTCTTTTTCGGCTCGGTGGACTCGCTGGAGCGCGCGTTGTCGTGGTCGCGGGAGCCGCCGCGCTGGGTGCTGCTGCGCCTGGAGCGGGTGCCGCTGGTGGACGCCACCGGCCTCAAGCGGCTGGAATCGACCATCGAGAACCTGCGTCGCCGCGGCGTGGAAGTGCTGCTGAGCGGCGCCAACCTGCGCGTGCTGCGCAAGCTGGTGCGCGCGGAGATCGTGCGCCGCGACGGGCCGCCGGTCTATTTCGGCGATCTCGCCGCCGCGCTGCGCCACGTGGACGCAGCGCGGGAGGCCGGCTACAGCACCTCGGAGGCGTAGTCCGCCAGCCGCGACCGCTCGCCGCGCCGCAGGATCACGTGCGCGCTGTGCGCCCAGTGCTTGAAGCGGTCCACCGCGTAGGTCAGGCCGGAGGTGGTCTCGGTGAGGTAGGGCGTGTCGATCTGCTGCACGTTGCCGAGGCAGACGATCTTGGTGCCGGGGCCGGCGCGGGTGATCAGCGTCTTCATCTGCTTGGGCGTGAGGTTCTGCGCCTCGTCGAGGATCAGGTAGCGCGACAGGAAGGTGCGCCCGCGCATGAAGTTCATCGAGCGGATCTTGATCCGGCTGGCCAGCAAATCATTGGTGGCCGCGCGGCCCCAGCTGCCGCCTTCCTGGTTGTGGGTCAGCACTTCCAGGTTGTCGGTCAGCGCGCCCATCCACGGCGTCATCTTTTCCTCTTCGGTGCCGGGCAGGAAGCCGATGTCCTCGCCCACGCTGACGGTGGCGCGGGTCATGATGATCTCGCGGTAGCGCTGCTGGTCCATCGTTTGCGCCAGGCCGGCGGCCAGCGCCAGCAACGTCTTGCCGGTGCCGGCGGTGCCCAGCAGGGTGACGAAGTCGACCTCCGGGTCCATCAATGCGTTGAGTGCGAAGTTCTGTTCGCGGTTGCGTGCGGTGATGCCCCACACCGAATGCTGGTTGTGGCGGAAATCATCGACGATCTGCAGCACCACCTTGCCGGCCTCGATTCGGACGACCTTCAGTTCGGATTGTTCGTCGCCGGGCAGGAAGGCGAACTGGTTGGGGTGCCAGTCCTCGCCGTCGAGGCTGGCGATTTCGTAATAGGTGCGGCCCTTGTCGGTCCACGATTTGAGGTCCTTGCCATGGCGTTGCCAGAAATCCTCGGGCAGCGGCGTGGCACCGGTGTAGAGCAGGTTGAAATCGTCCAGCGCGCGGTCGTTTTCGTAATCTTCGCTGTCGATGCCGGCAATCGAGGCCTTGATCCGCAGGTTGATGTCCTTCGACACGAACACCACCGGCGCGCCGGGATCCGATTCCTTCAGGACCAGGATCGCGCCGAGGATGTTGTTGTCCGGGATGACCATGCCGAAGCGCTTGCCGGCATCGAAATCACGGGTCTGGAAGCGCAGCAGGCCGACGCTGTCGGCGCCGCGCAGTTGCAGGCCCTGCGGGCGTTGCAGGCGGATGCCCTGGCTGATGTCGGTGCTGCCATGGGCCTCGATCAATTCATTGAGGAAGCGGCTGACCTGGCGCGCATTGCGGCTGGCTTCGCTGGTGCCCTTCTTGCCGTTGTCCAGCTCTTCCATTACCTGCATCGGCAGGTAGACGTCGTGTTCTTCGAACTTGAACAGCGCGGTGGGGTCGTGCATCAGCACGTTGGTGTCGAGGACGTAGATGCGCTTGCCATGCGTCATGGGGAAATCCTTTGGGTCGAACAGCAGCGGGCCACCGCGACCCGCAGGGCGGGGCAGTGGGAAGGATGTTGAATGCGGGTGGTCACTGGGCTTGGTGTGCCTTGAGTGCGTCCAGCACGGCCTGGGCGTGGCCGGCCACTTTCACGGGTTGCCATTGCTGGCGAACCACGCCCGTCGGGTCGATCAGGTAGGTGCTGCGGACGATGCCGAGGAATTCGCGGCCGTAGAGTTTCTTCGGCTGGATCACGCCGAAGGCATCGCACAGCGCGCCGTCGGCATCGCTGGCCAGGTCGAACTGGAAACCTTGCTTGGCGCAGAAGTTCCGGTGCGACTTCAGCGAGTCTTTCGAAACCCCCAGCACGGTGGCACCGGCGCGCTTGAACGCCGGCAGCAGGGCGTTGAAATCGCGCCCCTCGGTGGTGCAGCCGGGGGTGGAATCCTTCGGGTAGAAATACAACACCAGCCAGTGGCCGGCATAGTCGCCGAGCGTGACGGACGTGTCGCTGGAAAGCGCGAGCGGCAGGTCGGGGATACGGTCGCCGGGTTCGATCATCGGCCTCAATACTTCATGGGATCCATGATCGCGTCAAGGTTCAGGTGGTCGCAGAATTCCAGGAAGTCGTCGCGCAGCACGGCGATGTGCATGTCGGCCGGCACGCCGATGGTGAGCTGCGCCGAGAACATGTCGGCCCCGGTCTGCATCGCCCGGTAGCGCGAGCAGTGCAGGCTTTCGATGGTGATGCCCTGCTGGTCGAAGAAATCGGCGAGCTGGAACAGGATGCCCGGCTTGTCGGCGGCGACCACCTCGACGATGTAGGGCAGCAGGTTGGATTGCAGCGGCTTCGGGCCGGTGCGGTACCACACCAGCTTCAGGCCTTCTTCGCGCTCCAGCTTGGCAAGCATGGTTTCGAGCTTGGCCACCGCGTCCCAGGAGCCGGTGACGAGCGCCGTCACCGACACGTCGCGCCCCACCGTGGCCAGCCGCGTGTCCACCAGGTTGCAGCCGGAATCGGTGATGCGGCGGGTGACCGCCAGCAGCGGCGACTGCGGATGCGTGGTGTACGCGGTGATCAGCAGGTGGTTTTCGTTGGTGGAGGGCCGGGCGGCGGTCTTGCTCAATGCGGTGGTCCGAAGCGATGGGGTGCCGCGCGGCATGGCGGCATGCCTTCCAGCATACTTGCCGGCGCTTTCCAGCCGCAAGTAAGATCGCAGGCGCGCCATTGCGCACCTTTTCCCCGCGTCCCCCTTCCCGAGCATTTTCCCTTGCGACTTTCCGGCAGCATCACCGCGCTGGCCACGCCGTTCACGGCGTCCGGCGACATCGATTTTCCGGCCTGGGGGCGCCTGCTGCAGGCGCAACTGGAGGCCGGTACCCAGGCCGTCGTGGTGGCCGGTTCCACCGGCGAGGCCGCGGCCTTGTTCGACGATGAATACGACCGCCTGCTGCGCATCGCGGTGGACGCCTGCGGCGGCCGGATACCGGTGCTGGCCGGGACCGGCCAGTCCAATACCGCCAAGACCATCCTCTGCACCCGGCGCGCGGCCGCGCTGGGGGCCGACGCCGCGCTGGTGGTGACGCCGCCCTACGTGCGGCCCACCCAGGCAGGGCTGTTGGCGCATTACCGCGCAGTGGCCGACGAGGGCGGGTTGCCGGTGCTGCTCTACAACGTCCCCGGGCGCACCGGCTGCGACATGATCCCGGAGACCACCGGCGAGCTGTCGTTGCATCCCAACATCATCGGGATCAAGGAGGCGCGCGCCGAGGACGAGCGCATGCAGGCGCTGTTGCCGCTGCGGCGCGAGGATTTCGCGGTGTTCAGCGGCGATGATCCAACCGCATCGCGGGCGATGCTGGCCGGTGCCGATGGCGTGGTGTCGGTGGCTTCCAACGTGGTCCCGGCCAGTTTCCGTCGCCTTTGCGACCTGGCCCGCAGCGGTGATGCCGCCGGCGCGCAGGCGCTGGATGCGGAATTGGACGCGCTCTATCACTTCCTCGGGGTGGAACCGAATCCGATCCCGGTGAAAGCCCTGCTGGAACTCGATGGCATCGGCCATGGCCTGCGCCTGCCGCTGCAGCCGCTATCATCGGCACATGCCGAGCAGGCCCGTCGCCTGCATGCGGCCATCCGCCAACTCGAACAACGCAGCCGCAACCTCGCGGCCTGACAGGAGAACCAGATGTATCGCACTTTCCGCGTGTCCAAGGTCGCCGCCCCTCTTGCCGCCGTGTTGCTGGTGAGCAGCGTGACTGGATGCCACTGGTTCAAGAAGAAGAACGAGCTGTACACCCAGAGCGCGGAGCTGCGACCGCTGGAAGTGCCGCCGGAGCTGGACCGCCCGTCGGTCGACAAGGCCATGACCCTGCCGGCCGTTGCCAACAGCGGCACTGCGGCAGCCGCCACCGGGGCCGTCGCCGCCACCGGGTTTGCCGCCGCCGGCGAGCGCGATGCGGTCTTTACCAAGGTTGGCGAAGTGCTGGGCGCCACCGCTGGCGTCCGCATCGCCAACAAGGCCGATATCCTGGGAACCTACGATGTCGACTATCTGGACACCAAGTTCCTGGTGCGGGTCACCAAGGCCGGCAACGGCGCTTACGTCTCCGCGGTCGATCCGCGCGGCTTGCCGCCGTCCGGTGATGCCGCCGGCAAGCTGGTGGCGATCCTGAAGGCGGCCATCGCGCCCTGATCCGCACGCGCCGGGCCGCACCTGTGCGGCCCGCCACCCTGAGGGGATGCCATGACGCGCCTCGCGATTGTTCTGGGCACCTTGCTGCTGTCGGTGTCGGCAGCAGCACAAGCACCGGCAACCCCGGCGCGTCCACCCGGCGCGGCGGTGGCGTCCGGCCATGCGCTGGCCACCGAGGCTGGCATCGAAATCCTGCGCGAAGGCGGCAATGCCTTCGACGCGGCGGTGGCGGTGTCCGCCGCGTTGTCGGTGGTGGAGCCGATCAGCTCGGGCCTGGGTGGTGGCGGTTTCTGGTTGCTGCATGACGCCAGGTCCGGCCGCGATGTGTTCGTGGATGGCCGCGAAACATCGCCGGCGGCGGCTACGCCGGCGAAGTTCCTCGATGCGCACGGCAACCTGGACAGCGACCGCGCACAGAACGGCCCGTGGTCGGCCGGCATTCCCGGTTTGCCGGCGATGCTGGTGCACGTTGCCGGCCAATACGGCAAGTTGCCGTTGGCGCAATCGCTGGCGCCGGCCATCCGCATCGCCCGCAACGGGTTCCCCGTGTATGCGCGGATGGCCGATGGCTATCTGGAGCGGCGCGCGGTGATGGATCGCTACCCGGGCACGCGCGCGGTGTTTTCGCCCGCCGGCAAACCGATGCAGGTGGGCCAGACCTTCCGCCAGCCGGATCTTGCCAACACCCTGGAATTGCTGGCCCGGCAGGGCTTCGACGGGTTTTATCGCGGCCCGGTGGCGCGCAGGCTGGTGGCCGGCGTCAATGCGCAGGGCGGGCAGTGGCGGTTGGAAGAGTTGGCCGGTTACCGGGTGAAGGAGCGCGACCCGCTCCGCTTCCGCTACCACGGCTGGGACATCACCACCGCGCCGCCGTCCTCCTCGGGCGGGATCGCGCTGGCCCAGATGCTGCAAATCCTCGCGCCCTATGATTTGCGGGCGCTGCCGGAAGCCCGGCGCGTGCACCTGGTGGTGGAGGCGATGCGCCGCGCCTACCGTGACCGCACGTTCTACCTCGGTGACCCGGATTTCGTGCAGGTGCCGCAGGCATTGTTGACCAGCGCCGACTACGCCGCCGGCCTGCGCGCCTCCATCAACCCCGACAAGGCCACCCCCAGTACCCTGCTCTCGGGGGCACCGACGCCGCTGGAAGACGAGGAAACCACGCATTTTTCGATCATCGATGCCGACGGCAACCGCGTGGCGGCCACCCAGACGGTGAACCTGTTGTTTGGCTCCGGCCTGGTCCCGCCCGGGACCGGCGTGCTGCTGAACGACGAGATGGATGATTTCGCGCTCAAGCCCGGCACCCCCAATGCCTTCGGCGTGATGGGCTATGAGGCCAACGCGCCCAAGCCGGGCAAGCGCATGCTCAGTTCGATGACGCCCACCTTCATGGAATCGAAGGACAAGGTCGCGGTGCTGGGCACGCCCGGTGGCAGCCGCATCATCACCATGGTCCTGCTGGGCATTCTCGGCTATGACGACGGGTTGGATGCGCAGCAAGTGGCGGCATTGCCGCGCTACCACCACCAGTGGTTGCCCGACGTGATCGATGCCGAGCAGGACGCCATTTCCGCCGATGCCGCCAAGGCGTTGCAGGCAATGGGCCATGCCATCGACCTGCCGCCGGCACGCGCCGAAGGCGGACGTGGTTCCAGCCATGTCTGGGGCAATTTGCAGACGGTGGAATGGGACCGGCGCGGCAACCGCCTGCTGGGCGGCACCGACCCACGCAACGAAGTCGGCAAGGCGGAAGTCATCACCCTGCCGTGAATCACGCGGCGGTAGACTGGCCGGCATGAAACTCTGGTCGATCAGCGGCAACACGCAAAAACTCGATGGCGGCGCGATGTTCGGCAATGCCCCGCGCGCATTGTGGGAGCGCTGGGTGCAGGTGGATGCGCACAACCGCATCGACTTGGCCTGCCGCGCCCTGCTGGCCTCGCCGGTGGCCGGCAAGACGGTCCTGTTCGATGCCGGCATCGGCACCTTCTTCCCACCGCAGTTGCGGGAACGCTACGGCGTGGTGGAGGACCACCATGTGCTGCTGGAATCGTTGGCCCAGGCCGGTTTCAGCCATGAAGACATCGACGTGGTGGTGCTCTCGCATCTGCACTTCGACCATGCCGGCGGCCTGCTGGCGCCGTGGGCCGAAGGCCGCGCGCCGTCGCTGCTGTTCCCCAATGCCACCTTCATCGTCGGTCAAGCCCATTGGCAGCGTGCGCTGCACCCGCATCCGCGCGACCGCGCCAGCTTCATCCCCGAACTGCCGGCACTGTTGCAGGCCAGTGGGCGGTTGGAGCTGGTGGACGGCGCGCATTCGCAAGCGCTGGGCGATGCCGTGCGCTTCCACCACAGCGAGGGCCACACCCCCGGCCTGCTGCTGGCGGAAATCCTCGGTCCGCGCCGGGTGGACGGGCGGGCGCATGGGGGAGTGGTGTTCTGCGCCGATCTGATTCCCGGGCGGCCGTGGGTGCACGTGCCGATCACGATGGGTTACGACCGCTGTGCGGAAACCCTGATCGACGAGAAATCCGCGTTTCTGCAGGACATGCTGGCGCGCGAGGTGCGGCTGTTCTTCACCCACGATGCCGGCTGCGCGTCGGCGCAGGTGGTGCGTGACGAGAAGGGCCGCTTCGGCACCACCGGCGAGCAGGTGGCGTTGCACGCCGTACCGCTGTAACAGGGCGCAGTCGCGGCCAGGGTTGGAAGCGGGTAGAATGCACGAAAGCCGGGGTTCGCCTCGGCTTTTTCCGTGTCTGGTGCAGGTGTTGCCGCCGGCCGCCCCGATGGCGGTTGGCATACGGCGGCATGTGTGCCGGCATACCCATCCAGCGGCCCCGATGGCCGCCAGAAACTCAGGAGTATGGCCATGGGCCAGTCGGTCGTGGTGTTGGGCGCCCAGTGGGGCGACGAGGGCAAGGGCAAGATCGTCGATCTGCTCACCGAGGACATCGGTGCGGTGGTGCGCTTCCAGGGGGGGCACAACGCCGGCCACACCCTGGTCATCAATGGCAAGAAGACGGTGCTGCACCTGATCCCGTCCGGCATCCTGCGTGACGACGCGCTGTGCCTGATCGGCAACGGCGTGGTGATCTCGCCGGCCGCGTTGTGCAAGGAGATCGAGGAGCTGGAGGCGGCGGGCGTGGAGGTGCGTTCGCGCCTGAAGATCAGCCCGGCCGCGCCGCTGATCATGCCGTACCACATTGCGCTGGACCAGGCGCGCGAGAAGGCCGCCGGCGGCAAGGCCATCGGCACCACCGGCCGCGGCATCGGCCCGGCCTACGAGGACAAGGTGGCGCGCCGCGGCATCCGCATCGCCGACCTGCACTACCCCGAGCAGCTGGCCGAGAAGCTGCGCGCCGCGCTCGATTACCACAACTTCGTGCTGACCCAGTACCTGGGCGTGGAGCCGGTGGATTTCGACACCGTGTATGCCGAGGCGCTGGCGTTCGGCGAATACGTCGAGCCGATGAAGTCCGACGTGGCCGGCATCTGCCACGAGCTGCGCAAGCAGGGCAAGCGGGTGCTGTTCGAGGGCGCGCAGGGCGCGCTGCTCGACATCGACCACGGCACTTATCCCTACGTCACCAGCTCCAACACCACCACCGGCGGCGCGCTGGCCGGCGCCGGCGTGGGCGCGGACGCGATCGACTACGTGCTGGGCATCGCCAAGGCGTACGCGACGCGCGTCGGCGGCGGCCCGTTCCCGACCGAACTGGACGATGAAGTGGGTCAGGGCATCCGCGACCGCGGCGCCGAATACGGCGCATCCACCGGCCGTCCGCGCCGCTGTGGCTGGATGGACATCGTGGCGCTCAAGCGCGCGGTGGCGATCAACGGCATTTCCGGCCTGTGCATCACCAAGCTCGACGTGCTGGACGGCATGGAGAAGCTGAAGGTCTGCATCGCCTACGAGTACCACGGCAAGCGCAGCGAATACGCGCCGCTGGATGCGCAGGGCTGGGATGAATGCACACCGGTCTATCTGGAATTCCCGGGCTGGAGCGAGAACACGCACGGCGTTACCGAATGGGACAAGCTGCCGGTTGCGGCGCGCGCCTACCTGCGAGCGCTGGAAGAGTTGGCCGGTTGCCCCATCAGCATCGTCAGCACCGGCCCCGACCGCGATCACACCATGGTGTTGAAAGACCCGTTCGCGTAAAGCCGAGGCACGCATGCTGCGTCCGACCTGCGGGTCGGGCGCATACGTGGTGGTATGCTGCGCGGATGCAGTCTGCCACCATCACGCTTCCACCGCCGCTCTCCCTGCACCAGCTGCGGCTGGCCCGCGAAGAATTCGCCAATGCGCTCACCCATGGCCTGGGTGCGGCGGCGGCACTGGCTGCGGGCGCGGTGCTGGTCACGCTGGCGGCCATCTTCGGTGATGGCTGGCAATTGGCCGGGGCGATCGTGTTCGGGGTGACGCTGCTGCTGCTGTACACCGCCTCCACCCTGTACCACGCGATCTCGCATCCGGTGCTCAAAGGCCGGCTGAAGGTGTTCGACCACTGCGCGATCTACCTGCTGATTGCCGGCACTTACACGCCATTCACCCTGGTGGGGCTGCGCGGTCCCACCGGCTGGTGGCTGTTCGGCACCATCTGGGCGCTGGCGCTGGCCGGGGTGGTGTTCAAGCTGTTCTACACCGGACGCTTCAAGCGCTTGTCCACCTTGATCTACGTGGGCATGGGCTGGCTGATCGTGTTGGCAATCAAGCCCATGATGCATGCGCTGGGCACGGCCTCGCTGCTGTGGCTGCTGGCAGGTGGCGTGGCCTATACCGGCGGCACCTGGTTCTACATGCGCCCGCAGCTGCGCTGGTCGCATGCGATTTGGCATGGGTTCGTGCTGGCAGGCAGCATCTGTCATTACATTTCGGTCATGCTGCATCTGGTTTGACTTGGCATGACTTCCGGCCGTGTGCAGCGGCCGGTGGGAACGGGATGATCGGTGCCTTCCCCGATCTCCCGGATGTCCCATGCGCCGTCTTCTCGTCACCGCCATCGCTCTGGCCCTTGGCAGCGTTTCGCTGCATGCATCGGCGGCACCTTCGTGCGCCGATGTTCCCGTTCCCTGCGGTGGCGGGGATGCGGCCCAGCCCACCACCCAGTTGCCGCGCGACGTGCGGCCGACCCACTACGATGTCGAGGTGGTGCCGCATGCCGACCGGATGACGTTCGACGGCAAGGTGCGGATCAACGTCGACGTGCTGGCGCCGACCCGGTCGATCACGCTGAATGCGGTCGACATGACCTTCGGCAACGTCAGCCTGGGCCGTGCGCAGGGCAAGGCCCTGGTGCCCAAGAGCAGCGTGGATGCCAACGCCCAGACCGCTACTTTCACGTTCGACCAGCCGCTGCCGGTGGGCAGCTACCTGCTGTCGATCGACTACAGCGGCAAGATCGGCACCCAGGCCAACGGGATCTTCGCGCTGGATTACCCCACCGAGTCCGGCAAGAAGCGCGCGATCTACACCCAGTTCGAGAACTCCGACGCCCGGCGCTTCATCCCGTCGTGGGACGAGCCCAGCCACAAGGCCACCTTCCGCCTGGCGGTGACCGCCCCGGCTGCGGACACCGTGGTCAGCAACATGCCGGTGGCCAGCACCCGCGCCCTCGGCGATGGCCGCACCCTGACGCTGTTCAAGCCAACCCCGAAGATGTCCACCTACCTGCTGTTCCTCGGGGTGGGCGATTTCGAGCGCGCCGCCCTGACCGACGACGGCGTGGAAATCGGCGTGATCGCGCAGAAGGGCAAGGCCGAGCAGGCGCGCTTCGCGCTGGAGGCCAGCCGCGACGTGCTGCGCGAATACAACGCGTATTTCGGCGTGCGCTATCCGCTGCCGAAGCTGGACAACATCGCCGCGCCGGGGCGCAGCCAGTTCTTCAGCGCGATGGAGAACTGGGGCGCGATCTTCACCTTCGAATCCTCGCTGCTGCTGGACCCGGCCACCTCCAACGTCGGCGACCAGCAGCGCGTGTTCACCACCGCCGCGCACGAGATCGCCCACCAGTGGTTTGGTGATCTGGTCACCATGCGCTGGTGGGATGATCTGTGGTTGAACGAAGGCTTCGCCACCTGGATGGAAGGCCGCACCAGCCGCAAGCTGCATCCCGAATGGGATACCAGTGGCGTCGATGCCGCCTTCACCAGTCGTGGCGCGATGGGCGGAGACGCCTACGCCACCACCCATCCCATCGTGCAGCACGTGGCCACGGTGGAGCAGGCCAGCCAGGCGTTCGACGGCATCACCTACGGCAAGGGGTCGGCGGTGATCTCGATGCTGGAGGACTACGTGGGCGAGGATGCGTGGCGCAACGGCGTGCGCAGCTACATCGCCGCCCACGCCTATGGCAATGCGGTGACCGACGACCTGTGGGCCGAGGTCGAAAAGGCCGCGCCCGGCAAGCAATTCGTGCAGGTGGCGCACGATTTCACCCTGCAACCCGGCGTGCCGCTGATTCGCGCATCCAGCACCTGCGTTGCCGGCGAAACCCGGTTGCTGCTGGAGCAGGGCGAATACACCGTGGACCGCCCCGGCAAGACGCCGCTGCGGTGGCGGGTGCCGGTGAAGCTGCGGACGGTGGATGGCCATGTGGTGCCGGTGCTGGTGGATGGCAAGGCGGAGATCGGCTTGCCCGGCTGCGGCGGCCCGGTGCTGGTGAACGCCGGCCAGAAGGGTTATTTCCGTACCTTGTATGCGCCGGCGCAGTTCAAGACGCTGACGGCCAGCTTCGCAAGCTTGCCGGTGGTGGACCAGATGGGTGTGATGATGGATACCAGTGCGCTGGCGGCCATCGGCATGCAGCCGGAGGCCGACAGCCTGGACCTGGCCATGCAGGTGCCGCTGGATGCCGCGCCGGAGTTGTGGCAGATGGTGGCCGGTGCACTCGGCGGGCTGGATGACCTGTACAAGGGCGATGCCAAGCGGCAGGCGGCGATCCGCACGTTCGTGACCGCGCGGCTGGCACCGAAGTTCGCGCAACTGGGCTGGGACATCCGCGCTGGCGATACGTCGTCCACCAAGCAATTGCGCACCAGCCTGATTGCCGTCCTCGGCGAACTGGGAGATGCGCGGGTGCTGGCCGAAGCGCGTCGCCGCTTCGATGCCTTCTTGCAGGACCCGGCATCGTTGTCGCCGGACCTGCGCCGCAGCGTGCTGGGCATGGTGGCACGCAATGCCGATGCGGCCACCTGGGACCGCCTGCACATGCTGGCCAGGGCGGAGAAGTCCTCGATGCTGCGCGACCAGTACTACGGCCTGCTGGCAATGGCGAAGGACAAGGCCCTGGCGCAGCGTGCGCTGGACATGGCACTGACCGACGAGCCCGGTGCCACCAATGGCGCGTCGATGATTTCCGGCGTGTCGCGGGAGCATCCGGAACTGGCGTTCGATTTCGCGGTGGCGCACCGCGAGAAGGTCAACACGCTGGTGGACAGTACCTCGCTGGCGCGTTACTACCCGGGACTGGGCAGCGCGTCCACCGAGCTGGCGATGGTGGACAGGATCAACGCCTTCGCGGAGAAGTACATCACGCCGACCTCGCGCCGCGATGCCGCGCGGGTGGTCAACGGCATCCAGACCCGGGTGAAGCTGCGCCAGCAGCGGCTGCCGCAGATCGATGCGTGGCTGAAATCGCGCGGCGTCTGATCCCGCGCGATCGCCGGAAACGAACAGGCCCCGCGGTGCGGGGCCTGTTGCGTTTCGAGGGCACCACCGTAGTGGCTCAGTCCTTGTACGCGTCCACCGGGATGCAGGCGCACATCACGTTCTTGTCGCCGTGGACGTTGTCCACGCGCGCCACCGGCGGCCAGTACTTGACCTGCTTGAGGCTGGGCAGCGGGAACGCCGCCAGCTCGCGCGGGTAGGCGTGCGTCCACGCGCTGGCGCTGACCCGCATGGCGGTG
This sequence comes from Thermomonas sp., assembly GCF_041905325.1. GTDB lineage: Bacteria > Pseudomonadota > Gammaproteobacteria > Xanthomonadales > Xanthomonadaceae > Thermomonas. The sequence continues at coordinate 240,182 of NZ_JAYRLK010000002.1, forward strand.
TGCGGGGCGTGCTTCAGCGGGTTGTCGGCGCGGTCCAGCTTGCCGTCGATCACGTCCTGGATCTCGGCACGGATCTGGATCATCGCGTCGATGAAGCGGTCCAGTTCGTGCTGCGATTCGGACTCGGTCGGCTCCACCATCAGCGTGCCCGCCACCGGGAAGCTGAGCGTCGGCGCGTGGAAGCCGAAGTCCACCAGACGCTTGGCCACGTCCTCGGCGCTGATGCCGGAGAGCTTCTCCAGCGGGCGCAGGTCGAGGATGCACTCGTGCGCCACCAGCCCGTTGCGGCCGGTATAGAGCGTCGGGTAATGCGGGGCCAGCCGCTTGGCGATGTAGTTGGCGTTGAGCATCGCCACCTGGGTCGCCTTGCGCAGGCCGTCGCGGCCCATCATCGCGATGTACATCCAGCTGATCGGCAGGATCGAGGCGCTGCCGAAGCTGGCTGCCGCGACCATCGCGCCGTTGCCGGTGCCGGCGGTGCGCACGCCGTCCGCACGCAGCGCGCCCGGCAGGAACGGCGCCAGGTGCGACTTCACCGCGCACGGGCCGACGCCGGGGCCGCCGCCGCCGTGCGGGATGCAGAAGGTCTTGTGCAGGTTGAGGTGCGAGACGTCCGAGCCCCACTTGCCGGGCTTGGCTAGGCCGACCAGCGCGTTCATGTTGGCGCCGTCGGTGTACACCTGGCCGCCGTGCTGGTGGATGATCTCGCAGATGCGGACCACGTCCTCCTCGAACACGCCGTGGGTGGACGGGTAGGTGATCATCAGCGCGGCGAGGTTGGCCGAATGCTTCTCGGCCTGCACGCGGATGTCTTCCACGTCGACGTTGCCGTTGGCGTCGCACTTGGTGACCACCACCTTCATCCCGCACATGTTGGCGGATGCCGGGTTGGTGCCGTGCGCCGATTCCGGGATCAGGCAGATGTTGCGATGGCCCTCGCCGCGCGAGGCGTGGTAGGCGCGGATCGCCAGCAGGCCGGCGTATTCGCCCTGCGCGCCGGAATTGGGCTGCAGGCTGACCGCGTCGTAGCCGGTGGCTTCCACCAGCATCGCTTCCAGCCCGGCGATCAGTTCCTTGTAGCCCTGCGCCTGCTCGGCCGGCACCAACGGATGGATGTTGCCGAACTCCGGCCAGGTGATCGGGATCATCTCGGCGGTGGCGTTGAGCTTCATGGTGCAGCTGCCCAGCGGGATCATGGTGCGATCCATCGCCAGGTCCTTGTCCGCCAGCGTGCGCAGGTAGCGCAGCAGTTCGTGCTCGCTGTGGTGGGTGTTGAACACCGGGTGGGTCATGAACGCGCTGGTGCGCGCCAGTTCCGCCGGGATCAGCGACGGCGCGCTGGCGTCCAGCGCGTCGATCGACGGCAGCGGCTTGCCTTCGCCGAAGATGTTCCACAGCAGTTCGAGGTCGGCGCGGGTGGTGGTTTCATCCAGCGAGATGCAGATCGACCCGTTCTGGCGCACGCGCAGGTTGGCGCGGTGTGCGCGGGCGCGTTCGAGCAGTGCGGCGGACTGGTCGCCGGCGTCGATGCACAGGGTGTCGAACGCGGTCGCATGCACGGTGGCGTGGCCCAGCTGGCGCAGGCCGGCGGCGAGGATGGCGGTGTAGCGCGCCACGCGCTGGGCGATGCGCTTGAGGCCGTCCGGGCCGTGGTAAACGGCATACATCGCCGCCATCACCGCCAGCAGCACCTGCGCGGTGCAGATGTTGGAGGTCGCCTTCTCGCGGCGGATGTGCTGCTCGCGGGTCTGCAGGGTGAGGCGGTAGGCGGGGTTGCCGTCGGCGTCGATGGACACGCCGATCAGGCGGCCCGGCATGCTGCGCTTGAAGGCGTCGCGGCAGGCCATGAACGCGGCGTGCGGGCCACCGAAGCCGAACGGCACGCCGAAGCGCTGGCTGTTGCCGATCACGATGTCGGCACCCATCTCGCCAGGTGCCTTCAGCAGGGTCAGGGCGAGCAGGTCGGTGGCGACCACGAACAGCGCGTTGTGCGCGTGGATGGCCTCGGCGTCCTTCTCCCAGTCGGCGATCCAGCCGCTGGACGCCGGGTACTGCGCCAGCACGCCGAAGTAGTCGCCTTCGGCGATGGCGGCGTGCACCGCGTCGGTGCCGCGCACCACGTTCACCTTCAGGCCCAGCGGCTCGGCGCGGGTCTGCAGCACCGCGATGGTCTGCGGGTGGGTGTCGCCGATCACCAGGAAGGTGTCGGACTTCGACTTCGCGGAACGCTTCGCCAGCGTCATCGCCTCGGCGGCGGCGGTGGCTTCGTCCAGCAGCGAGGCGTTGGCGATGTCCATGGCGGTGAGGTCGGCGACCATGGTCTGGAAGTTGATCAGCGCTTCCATGCGGCCTTGCGAGATCTCCGCCTGGTAAGGGGTGTAGGCGGTGTACCAGGCCGGGTTTTCGAGGATGTTGCGCAGGATGACGTTGGGCACGTGGGTGCCGTAGTAGCCCTGGCCGATGAAGCTGCGGAACACCTGGTTCTTGTCGGCGATGGCGCGGATCTTCGCCAGCGCGTCGACTTCGGTCATCGATTCCGGCAGCGCCAGCGGGGCGGCGGATTTGATCGACGCCGGCACGATCGCGTCGGTGAAGGCTTCCAGGCTGTCATGGCCAATCACGCCCAGCATGGAGGCGATTTCGGCATCGTTGGGGCCGATGTGGCGGGCGATGAAAGCGTCGTGTTGCTCGAGCGAGCGCAAGCTGGGCTGGGACATGGTGGCATCCGAAGGCGCGGGGCGCGGGGAAGGGATGCCCGTCTCTGTCCTTCTGCCTGAGAGTTTGGAAGCGCGCGGCGGGGGAGGAATTCCGCACGACTTCTTGCCCCTTCGGCGCCGGCATCGCCCGCAACACGGACGTGACGATCTCTCCAGAGTGTGGTCACACGGCGGTCTTCGGCCTGAGCGATTCCGGGCGGTTGCGCCTTCGGCAGCGCAGCGGTGACATGCGCGCTTCTCCCTCCGTGTGCGGTGATTATACAGGTGTGGGCGGCGGGATTCAGGGGGCGGCCGGCGGCAAGGCTTCCTGCACCTCCGGGTGTTCGCCGCGGGCGTCCACGCTTTCCAGGCGTACCGGGAAGCCCCACAGGCGGGCCACGTGCTTGAGCACCTCGCCGGTGTCATCGGCCAGTGGGCGCTCCTGGTTGCGAACGTGGCGCAGGGTGAGGCAGCGGTCGCCGCGCAGGTTCACGTCCCAGACCTGGATGTCGGGTTCGCGCATGCCGATGTCGTATTGCCGCGACAGCAGTTGGCGCAGTTCGCGGTAGCCATCGTCGTCGTGGATGGCGCTGACGGTGAGCTGCGGCAGGTCGGCATCGTCATGGATGGCGAACAGGCGCAGCTCGCGGATCAGATGCGGGCTGAGATATTGCCCGACGAAGCTTTCGTCCTTGAAGTTGCGCATGGCGTAGTCCAGGGCGGGCAGCCACGGGCTGCCGGCCAGGTCCGGGAACCAGCGGCGGTCTTCGGGGGTGGGGGCTTCGCAGATCCGGCGCAGGTCGCGGTACATCGAGAACCCCAGCGCATAGGGGTTGATGCCGCTGTAGGCCGGGTGGTCCGGTGGCGGCTGGAAGATCACGTTGGTGTGCGAGGACAGCCATTCCAGCATCACGCTGTCGTGCAGGTAGCCGTCGTCATACAGCGTGTTCATCAGCGTGTAGTGCCAGAACGTGGCCCAGCCCTCGTTCATCACCTGGGTTTGCCGCTGCGGGTAGAAATACTGGGCGATCTTGCGCACGATGCGCACGATCTCGCGCTGCCACGGCTCCAGCAACGGGGCGTTCTTTTCGATGAAGTACAGGACGTTTTCCTGCGGCTCGGCCGGGAACCGCGCCTGCTCGGGGCCGGTGGCGCTGGCCGATGCGTGTGCGGGCAGGGTGCGCCAGAGTTCGTTGACCTGCTGCTGGGCGTGACGCCGGCGTTCCTCGCGCTGGGTCAGCTCCTGCTCCAGGCTGCGCTTGGCGGGGCGGCGGTAGCGGTCCACGCCCACGCTGGACAGCGCGTGGCAGGAATCCAGCAGGCGTTCCACCGCGTCAAAGCCGTGGCGCTCCTCGCACTTGGCGATGTAGTCGCGGGCATAGACCATGTAATCGATGATCGACGAGGCATCGGTCCACATCCGGAACAGGTAGTTGCCCTTGAAGAAGCTGTTGTGGCCATAGGCGGCATGGGCAATCACCAGTGCCTGCATCGCGGTGCTGTTTTCCTCCATCAGGTAAGCGATGCAGGGGTTGGAATTGATGACGATCTCGTAGGCCAGCCCCATGTGGCCGCGCCGGTAATTGCGCTCGGTGGACAGGAACGCCTTGCCGAAACTCCAGTGCCGGTAGTTCACCGGCATGCCCACGCTGGCGTAGGCATCCATCATCTGTTCGGAGGAAATCACTTCCAGTTGGTTCGGGTAGGTATCCAGCCCGAAGCGTGCGGCAGTGGCGGCGATGGCGTCGTGGTAGCGGTCGATCAGCTCGAACGTCCAGTCGGCCGGTGCCGGCAACGGCTGCGGCGGGCGCGGGCCGGCCGGCAGCGGCGCGTTGGGCACCGTGTGCCGGCGACGCTCGCCGACGTCGGCCAGCCTCCACGGGTTGTCGCCGCGGCGGCGTTCGATGACCGGGTACAGCGAGGGGTTGACGGGCATCATGCCGGCGCGCCCTCCCTGCGGAACAGGTCGCGGAATACCGGGTAGATGTCGCCGGCGGCGGTGGCCTTGCGCATGGCGAAGTTGTCGAATTGCCCTTGCAGGGTGGTGTATTCCTGCCACAGCTCCTGCTCGTCCTCCACCACCTGCACGTAGGCGAAATGGCGCACCAGCGGCAGGATGCGTTCGCGCAGCAGGGTGCCGCAGTTGCCGTTGTCGGTGGAGAAATTGTCGCCGTCGCTGGCCTGCGCCACGTACAGGTTCCAGTCGCCCGGCGGGTAGCGGTTGCGGATGATCCCGTCGAGCAGGTGCAGGGCGCTGCTGACCACGGTGCCGCCGGTTTCGCGGGAATGGAAGAAGTCCTCCTCACTGACCTCCGCCGCCTGCGTGTGGTGGCGAATGAACACGATGTCGATTTTTTCGTAATGCCGGGTCAGGAACAGGTACAGCAGGATGAAGAAACGCTTGGCCAGATCCTTGCGCGCCTCGTCCATCGAGCCGGAAACATCCATCAGGCAGAACATCGCCGCCCGGCTGACCGGTACCGGTACCCGGGTGTGGGCACGGAAACGCAGGTCGATGGGATCCAGGTAGGGCGTCTTGCCGATGCGCTTGCGCAGCAGCCCGATGCGTTCGGCCAGCGCGCGCGCCTCGCCGCCGTCGCCGTGGCCTTCCGCATGGAGCGCTTGCAACTGCGCTTCCAGCTCATCCAGGGTGCGCTTGCCGGCCTTGGACAGCGCAATTCGCCGCCCCAGCGCCTGCCGCATGGTGCGCACCACGGCGAGGTTGTGGGGGGTGCCGTCGGTGCTGAAGCCGGCGCGCCGCGTTGTCCATTGCGGGGTGTCGCCGATGTGGGTGCGCAGCAGGTGCGGCAGCTCCAGGTCTTCGAAGAAGAGCTGCATGAACTCGTCCTTGCTCAGGGTGAAGGTGAAGTCATCCTCGCCTTCGCCCTGGTCGCTGGCCCGTGAGCCGCCATCGCCAGCCCCACCTTGCGGCCGCTTGATCGCGTCACCGCGCACATAGCCCGGGTTGCCGGGATGGACGGTGTCGCGGATGCCGCCGCGACCGTGGTGGAAGCTGGGTTCGCTGATGTCCTTGCGCGGAATGCCGATGCGTTCGGCCTGCTCGATCTCGCGGATGCCGCGGCTGGACACCGCGCGCCTTGCGGCGTCGGCGATCTGCGCCTTGTAGCGGCGCAGGAAGCGCTCGCGGTTGCCCACCGATTTGTTCTTTCCGGAAAGCCTGCGGTCGATGATCTGCAATGCCATCTGCGAAGCCTCCTGCCTGGGTGCCCACGATCAGCTGCTTTTGCGTACCCGCAAATACCATTCGCACAGCAGCCGCACCTGCTTGGGGGTATAGCCTTTCTCCACCATGCGCGACACGAAGTCCTCGTGCTTGCGCGCGTCCTCGGCGCTGGCCTTGGCATTGAAGCTGATCACCGGCAGCAGCTCCTCGGTGTTGGAGAACATCTTCTTCTCGACGATCGCACGCATCTTTTCGTAGCTGGTCCACTTCGGGTTCTTGCCCTGGTTGTTGGCGCGCGCGCGCAGCACGAAGTTGACGATTTCGTTGCGGAAGTCCTTGGGGTTGGCGATGCCGGCGGGTTTTTCGATCTTCTCCAGTTCCGCGTTCAGCGCGGAGCGGTCGAAGACCTCGCCGGTGTCGGTGTCGCGGTATTCGCTGTCCTGGATCCAGTAGTCGGCGTAGGTGACGTAGCGGTCGAAGATGTTCTGCCCGTACTCGCTGTAGCTTTCCAGATAGGCGGTCTGGATTTCCTTGCCGATGAACTCGGCATAGCGCGGCGACAGGTATTCCTTGATGTAGCCGGTGTATTTCTGCTCCAGTTCCGCGGGGAACTGCTCGCGCTGGATCTGCCGTTCCAGCACGTACATCAGGTGCACCGGGTTGGCGGCCACTTCGCTGCTGTCGTAGTTGAACACCCGCGACAGGATCTTGAAGGCGAAGCGGGTGGAGATGCCGTTCATGCCTTCGTCGACGCCGGCGTAATCGCGGTATTCCTGATAGCTCTTGGCGCGCGGGTCGGTGTCTTTCAGGCTCTTGCCGTCGTACACCTCCATCTTGCTGAAGATCGAGGAATTTTCCGGTTCCTTCAGGCGGGTAAGCACCGAGAAGCGCGCCATCATCTTCAGCGTGCCGGGGGCGCAGACGGCCTTGCCCAGCGAGGATTCGCGGATCAGTTTCTCGTAGATCCTCACTTCTTCCGACACCCGCAGGCAGTACGGCACCTTGACGATGTAGATGCGGTCGAGGAAGGCCTCGTTGTTGCGGTTGTTGCGGAACGCCATCCACTCGCTTTCGTTGCTGTGCGCCAGCACGATGCCGTCGAACGGGATCGCGCCGAAGCCCTCGGTGCCCTTGTAGTTGCCTTCCTGGGTCGCGGTCAGCAGCGGGTGCAGCACCTTGATCGGTGCCTTGAACATTTCCACGAATTCCAGCAGGCCCTGGTTGGCCAGGCACAGCCCGCCGGAGTAGCTGTAGGCGTCGGTGTCGTCCTGCGAGTAGTGTTCCAGCTTGCGGATGTCCACCTTGCCGACGAGGCTGGAAATGTCCTGGTTGTTTTCGTCGCCCGGTTCGGTCTTGGCGATGGCGACCTGCTGCAGGATGCTGGGGTGGCGCTTGACCACGCGGAACTTGCGGATGTCGCCGCCGTATTCCTCCAGCCGTTTCACCGCCCACGGCGACAGCACGCGTTGCAGGTAGCGGCGCGGGATGCCGAACTCCTGCTCCAGCAGCGGGCCGTCCTCCACCGGGTCGAACAGGCCCAGCGGGGATTCGTTCACCGGCGAGTCTTTCAGTGCGTAGAAAGGCACTTTCTGCATCAGGTATTTCAGGCGGTCGGCAATCGAGCTCTTGCCACCGCCCACCGGGCCGAGCAGGTACAGCACCTGCTTGCGCTCCTCCAGCCCCTGCGCGGCGTGGCGGAAGTAGCTCACCACCTGCTCGATGGCATCTTCCAGGCCGTAGAACTCGGAAAACGCCGGGTAGCGGCGCAGCAGCTTGTTGGCGAAGATGCGCGACAGCCGCGGGTCTTCGCGGGTATCCACCATCTCCGGTTCGCCGATCGCGTGCAGCATGCGTTCGGCGGCGGTGGCGTAGGCCATCGGGTCGGCCTTGCACAGGGCCAGGTAGTCGTCGATCGACATTTCCTCTTCGCGGCCTTGTGCGTAGCGCGTGGCGAGGCGGCTGATCACGTCCATACATCCTCCGGTGACGTTGACTCAACGGGGCAGGGTGAACCGGGCAGCGTGGCGAACAGGTGCGTGCCTACTCTAGTCCGTTCGCCATGGCGACGCGTGAATGGAACCATGCATGCGCCATGCCACGGTTCCACGCCGGTTTTCCGATAAGCACGGATTTCGGTGGGGAGGCGCGGCCATCGGCGCGCATGTGCCGGGCGGAATCGGCGTGTCGGCAGAACGCAAGGTTCTCGCGCAGGCCCGACGATGCCGCCTGCGCCTGCCTACAATACGCGGATGCCTGCATCCATTCCATCCAACCGCCGCATGGCCCTGCTGTTGGGCGGGCTGGCGATGTTCGGCCCGTTTTCCATCGACACCCTGTTTCCCGCGTTCCCGCAGATCGGTGCGCAAATGGGGGCGGATGCGCTGGCGATGCAGCAGACCATCAGCGTCTACCTGCTGGCGTATGCGGCGATGAGCCTGCTGCACGGGCCGCTGTCGGATGCGCTGGGGCGCAAGCGGGTGATCGTGTCCGGGTTGCTGGTGTTCGCGTTGGCGTCGATGGGCTGCGCGTTGGCGGTCACGTTGCCGCAATTGCTGGTGTTCCGCGCGCTGCAGGGTCTCAGTGCCGGCGTCGGTCTGATCGTGGGGCGAGCGGTGATTCGCGACGTGCTGCACGGGCACGATGCGCAGCGGCTGATGAGCCAGGTGTCGATGATCTTCGGCATCGCCCCGGCGGTGGCGCCGGTGCTGGGTGGCTGGCTGCTGGGCTGGACGCGCTGGCCGGCGATTTTCTGGTTCCTGGCGGCTTTCGCGCTGGCGCTGCTGGCCGCGGTCTGGCGTGCGCTGCCGGAAACCCATCTGCCGGCAGCGCGGCTGCCGTTGCATCCGCGGGCGTTGCTGCGCGGGTATGCCGGCATCCTGCGCAACGCGCGGTTCTGGCGCCTGTCGGCGGCTGCGGCGCTGAATTTCGGTGCCCTGTTCGTGTACATCGCGTCGGCACCGGTGTTCGTGCTGGAACGGTTGCGGCTGGGTCCGCAGCAGTTCGGCTGGTTCTTCATTCCGATGATCAGCGGGATGATGCTGGGTGCGTTCGTGTCCGGCAGGGCGGCGGGCCGGGTGACGGGCGCGCGCATGGCCGCGCTGGGGTTCGCCTGCTGCCTGCTCGCCGCCGTGCTGAATATCGCCCAGGCGGCCCTGGTGCCGTTGCCGGTGGTGCCATGGGCGGTGTTGCCGACCAGCCTGAACGCCTTCGGCATCGCGCTGGCGTTTCCCATCATCACCCTGGCCATCCTCGACATGTATCCGCAGCAGCGCGGCGGGGCGTCGTCGTTGCAGGCGTTCATCGGCCTGCTGGTGAATGCGCTGGTGGCCGGCCTGTTGTCGCCCCTGCTCAGCGGCAGCATGCTGGCATTGGCGCTGGGCGCGGCGGCGTTCTCGGTGGCGGGCTGGCTGTTCTGGTGGTGGGAAACCCACGCCGGGCGGCGTGCCGTGCGCATGCCCGACGCGCCGGCGGCGCTGGAGCCGCTGCAGGAACTGTGAGCGTGGCTCAGGCCTGCGGTGGCGGAAATTGCAGGCAACGCCGGGCGTCGATCAGCCCGTGCGCGTGCAGCCACCGCCAGGCGTCGTCGGCATCGTGCTCGACATAGGCGCGGGCGGAGCCCAGCCGGAACGTGTAGCCCCAGGCGTCCATGTCGGCCCAGACCCGCTCGCGGCCAACGTTGGGCAGGGCATCGCCCAGCAGGCCCTGCAGCACGCAGACCGCGTCTTCTTCGGGCACCGAGTCGGTGGCGTCGGTATGCACGCCGGCGCGGCGTTCCGGCGGCAGCACGATCAGGTGGCCGGCTTCGTGCAGCAGCGAATGCACGGGGGTGTCGGCGCGCGCGTACACGGTGGTGCCGATGATGCCGGCCTCGGCCTCGCCCCAGTAGCTGCCGGGAATGGGCGCGCCGTCGGCCACCTGCGCAAGCGCCAGCCCGTAGCGGGCCAGCAGCGTGCGCGGGGCATCGAAGCCGATGTCGGCCAGGGTGAGGACGCTCATGGTGCCGGGCGCGTGCCGCTCAGGCCGGCGTGGCCCCGCGTTCCGGCAGCGATACCGAAATGTCCAGCACGTCGTGCTCGCCGTCCTTGACCACGTCCACCTTGACCGCGTCGGTATCCACGTTCACGTACTTGCGGATCACTTCCAGGATCTCGCGGCGCATCAGCGGCAGGTAGTCCGGCGCGCCGGCCGAGCTGCGTTCCTGCGCGATGATGATCTGCAGGCGGTTCTTGGCGGTTTGCGCGGTGTTCTTCTTGGGCTTGAGGAAGTCGAAAATGGCCATGCCTCAACCCCCGAACAACTTGCTGAAGAAGCCTTTCTTTTCCACCGTGGTGAAGCGCAGCGGGCGCTCCTCGCCCAGCAGTCGCGCCACCGCATCGTCGTAGGCCTGGCCGGCGATGGATTCGGCGTCCATGATCACCGGCTCGCCCTTGTTGGAAGCGTTCAGCACGTCGCCCGATTCGGGGATGACACCTATTGTCTTCAGGCCCAGCACGTCCTCGACGTCCTTGATCGACAGCATTTCCCCCTGTTCCACCCGCGCGGGGCTGTAGCGGGTCAGCAGCAGGTGCGCGGTGACTTCGCCGTCGCTGCGTTCGGCGCGGTGGGTCTTGGAGGCCAGCAGCCCCAGCACGCGGTCGGAGTCGCGCACGCTGGAGACTTCCGGGTTGACCACCACCACCGCCCGGTCGGCGAAATACATGGCGAGGAACGCACCCTTCTCGATCCCGGCCGGGCTGTCGCAGATGATGAAGTCGAAGCCGTCGGCAGCCAGGTCCTTCAGTACCTTCTCCACGCCGTCACGCGACAGCGCATCCTTGTCGCGGGTCTGGCTGGCGGCCAGCACGAACAGGTTGTCGAAGCGCTTGTCCTTGATCAACGCCTGCTTGAGCGTGGCTTCGCCGTGGATCACGTTGACGAAGTCGTACACCACGCGGCGCTCGCAGCCCATGATGAGGTCGAGGTTGCGCAGGCCGACGTCGAAGTCGATGACCGCCACTTTCTTGCCGTGGCGGGCAAGGCCGGTTGCCAGGCTGGCGCTGGTCGTGGTCTTGCCCACACCGCCCTTGCCCGAGGTGACTACGATGATTTCGGCCAAGTTGGCTTCCTCCGTCCTGAAGTTGTCTGTTATAGAGCCGGGTTTGCCCGGCCGTGACCGTGGTTGCGGCAGCGGGGCAGGCCCCGCACCGGGGGCGTGGATGGATTGTGCTTCAATCCAGCGCCGCCAGCTTGAGTTGCCCGTGTTCCAGCCACACTTGCACGGGTTTGCCGTGCAGCGCTGCCGGGATGTCTTCCAGTACCTTGTATTGCCCGGCCACTGCGACCAGTTCGGCGTGGAACTCGCGGCAGAAGATGCGGGCGGATTCGTTGCCCTGCGCGCCGGCCAGCGCGCGGCCCCGCAAGGCACCATAGATGTGGATGCTGCCATCGGCCAGCACTTCGGCGCCAGCACCCACCGTGGCCAGCACGGTGAGATCGCGCTGTTCGGCATAAACCTGCTGGCCGGAACGCACCGGGGCGGTCTGGATCAGCCCGGGCGCGACGGCCGTCACGGGGGGCGGCGGGGTTGGTGCAGGCGCGGATGCGGGTGCCGGAGCCGGCGTGGTGTCGCTGCGTTCGTACTGGGCACGGAACTTGGCCAGCAGCGGCAGGCCGAGCTGCTGCGACAGTGCGTCGATCTCCTTGGTGCCGTAGGCCAGCGCCACCGGCAGCACCCCGGCCTCGCGCAGGCCCGTCACCAGCGCGTGGGCCTCGTCCACGCCGGGAGCCTGCAGCAGGCCGCCGAAATCCAGTACCACCGCGGCGCGGGCGAACAAGTTGGGTGCGCGCTGCACGCGCTCGCGCATTTCCGCGACAAGTTGCGCCACGTCCAGCGTGCGCACGCGCAGGTTGGCGATGCCCACCTGGCCGAATTTCAGTTCCCCGGCCTGGGCGTAATCCACCTGCGCGCTCATGCGCGTGTCTCGGTCGCGTGCGGCGCGGCGAGGTGGCGCGGCCGCTGCAGCCAGGGCACGTCGGGCAGGGCGTCGCCGTAGGTCTCGCGCACCCACGGGTAGCTGCACAGGGTTTTCATCAGCATGGCCGCGCGCACGTCGTGGCCGGGGCCTTCGGCGCCCTGCATCACGTTCTGGCCGATTTCGCGAAAGCCGAAGCTGCCATGGAAGAGCAGGGCATGGTCGGCGCCGTGCTCGAGAAAGACTTCACAGGCCAGTTGCGGATAGCGCAGCTCGGCATAGCTTTGCACGTCGGCATACAGCGCGCGGCCGACGCCGCCGCCGCGCCGGCGACTGGCCACCGCCACGCGGTCGATGTAGAAGAAATCCGGGTGGCGCTGGCGGAACCAGGCGAAATTGCTGCTGTCGTGCCGCTGGTGGGCACCGAAGCCGATCAGGAAGCCGGCGATGGCACCGTCGCGCTCGGCCACCCGGAAATACTCCGCGTTGTCGTACAGCTGGCGCAGCTTGGCCGCGTCCAGCGGGAGGATCGCGGGGCCAGCCGTGTTGTTGAGGGCCAGGACGGAATCCAGCTCGTGCTCACGCACGTCGCGGATGGCGATCATCATTCCTTGCAACTCCGAATCTGCAGCAGACGGCGCGCGGTTGCACGCCAAGCGGGGATTATCGCATGCGCCGCCGGGATGCGACCATGACCTTCGGTGCAAGCCGGGAGGGCCCCGGAAACGGTATAAGGCGGCATGTTCGCCCAACTTTCCCATACCCGTTTGCTGCGCTACGCCGGCCTGTTCACCTGGGCGGTGGTGGGCTTGCCGCTGCTGTATTCCTGGCTGGGGCCGCGCCTGTCCGGTGCCGGCGAGGAGGCGCTGGCGCTGCGTTCGATGCCGTGGCAGGGCTGGCTGGCCTATCTGGCGTTCGGTGCCGGGTATGCGTGGCTGACCCGCAACCTGGGCGGGCGCGGGCGGCACCTGGCCGATTACCCCTTGCTGGTGGTGCTGACCCTGGCGGCGCTGGGGGTGAGTTATTTCAACCGATCCGGCCTGGGCAGCGTGTTGTTGATGGTGGGTGCCTGCGTGCTGCCCTGGCGCCTGCCCCTGTCGCTGGGGGTGGCCTGGTTGCTGGCCGGGCAGCTGGCGGTGGCTCCGGTGTTCATCCGCTGGCTGGGATTCCCGCCGCTGGAAGCCCTGATGCAGTCGATGCTGTACGCGGGGTTTTCGGGCTTCGTCTTCATCGTCAGCCTCGTTGCCATGCAGCAGGCGCAGGCGCGGGAGGAGCAGCGCCGGCTCAACGCCGAGTTGCGTGCCACCCGCGCCTTGCTGGCCGACAGTGCGCGGGTCAACGAGCGCACCCGCATCTCGCGCGAGTTGCACGACCTGCTGGGCCACCACCTGACCGCGCTCAGCCTGAACCTGGAGGTGGCCGGGCACCTGTCGGAAGGGCGCGTCAAGGAGCATGTGCAACAGGCGCACACGCTGGCCCGGCTGTTGCTGACCGACGTGCGCGAGGCGGTCAGCCAGCTGCGCGAGGGCGGTGCCATCGACCTCGGCGCTGCGCTGCGGCCGCTGGCCGAGAACGTGCCCAAGCTCGACATCCACGTGGACATCGAAACCCCGCTCACCGTGGACGACCCCGAGCGCGCGCACGTGCTGCTGCGCTGCGCGCAGGAAGCCATCACCAACGCGGTGCGCCATGCCGATGCCGGCAACCTGTGGCTGCAGGCCCGGCGCGAGGGCAGCAACGTGGTCCTGCAGGTGCGCGATGATGGGCGCGGCTGCGAGCAACTGGACCCCGGCAATGGCCTGCGTGGCCTCGGCGAGCGCCTGCGCGAGCATGGCGGCAAACTGGACATCGCCAGCCGCCGTGGCCAGGGCTTCAAGATCACCATCACCTTGCCGGTGGCGCCCAATGCCGCCACCCGTCTGCCTGAAGGAGTTGCAGCATGATTCGTGTCTTCCTGGTCGACGACCAGACCCTGGTGCGCCAGGGCATTCGCTCGTTGCTGGCACTGGCCGAGGGCGTGGACGTGGTGGCCGAGGCCTTCGACGGCCGCCAGGCCGTGGAGCTGATTCCGCAGGTCAAGCCCGACGTGGTGTTGATGGACATGCGCATGCCGGTGATGTCGGGGTTGGAGGCGTTGCAGGCGATGGGCCGCGCCGGCACGCTGCCGCCCACCATCATCCTGACCACCTTCGACGATGATGCGTTGGTGCTGGCGGGGATCAAGGCCGGCGCCAAGGGCTACCTGCTGAAGGATGTCTCGCTGGAGCAACTGGTGGATGCCATCCAGGCGGTGGCGGCCGGTGGCTCGCTGGTGCAGCCGGCGGTCACCCAGCGCCTGCTGTCGGGGCTGGAGCACATGCGCAACGAGTTCGTCAGCCTCGAGCGGCCGGACCCGCTCACCGACCGCGAAACCGAAATCCTGCGTTTGATGGCCTCGGGTTTTTCCAACAAGGAAATCGCCAATTCGCTGGGCGTGGCCGAAGGGACGATCAAGAACCACGTTTCCAACATCCTGTCGAAGCTGGGCGTACGCGACCGTACGCGGGCGGTGCTGAAGGCGTTCGAGTTGCAATTGGTGTGATCGGCCTGCGGAACGGTGCGGGGTGTCGCGGTTTGCGTTGGCGCAGCCTCTCGCATGCGGCCGCCTTGATTTGCTAGGATGGCGGGTCTGTGCGGCCCCTGGCCGCCTGCGGCCTTCCCCGGAGATTCCCGAATGACTCGTTTGCTCGAGATCCTGATTTCCCTCGTGATCGTTTTCGTCCTGTACCTCGTGGTGGGGCTGGTGCTGCCGTCCTCGCGCCATCTGGCCGAAAAGGTCGAGACCAATCGCAAGTTGACCATCGTGTTCGACAGCTTGAACAGCTTCCGCCGCTTCAAGGACTGGAATCCGCTGGTGCTGCGTGATCCCGCCATGCAGCTGACCCTGTCCGGCCCGGCCGAAGGCGTGGGTGCCAAGCTCGATTTCAACTCCAAGGAAGAGCGCCTGGGCCAGGGCTCCTACGAGATCGTCGAGAGCGTGCCGCGCGAGAAGATCGCCATCAACATCAGCAACATCGAGCGTGGCGAGAACAAGCGCACCGCGTTCATGTTCAAGCTCACCGGCCGCAACAACCGCAACGTCGAGATCACCCAGACCTACGACGTGGATTACGGCTGGAATCTGCTGGGCCGCTACGCCGGCCTGTACGTGGGCCGCCACGTCGGTGACGACATGAAGTTGGGGCTGGCGCGCCTGACCACCATGCTGGCGTCGGTCCCGAACGTGGACTACGCGGCCAACGGCATGAAGATGACCACCCCGAAGGTGGTGGAGCGCCCGGCCGAGGCCATCCTGTATGTCAGTGCCGGTGCCGTGGACCGCGGCAACGCGCAAATCCAGGCTTCGATCACCGCCAACAGCGAATGGATCAAGCGCACCATGGATGCCAATGGCCTGGAGGCCGTGGGCCCGGTGCGCATCATCACCACCGACATGGGGCGCGAGACCTATACCTTCGACGTGGCCCAGGTGGTGCGTCGCAAGGATGGCGGCGACGTTGGCAAGGTGGCGATCCCGGCCGGTGCCCCGGTGCTGTTCGTGCAGAACCCGCCGATGAAGGTGGCGATGGCGTCCTATACCGGCTACATGGCCGAGCTGGAAGGCGTGCGCAATGCCCTGCATGCATGGGCGGCCACCCACGGCTACGATGCCAAGGATCGTGCTTACGAAGACTACAAGTCCGGCGTGGCGGGCTCGTTCACCGAGAATGGCCAGTTCGATGTCTATTGGCCGGTGAAGTAAGCCGCATCCGCACCCGGAGCCACCACAAACGCCGCGTCCTTGACGCGGCGTTTGCATTTGCAGCCACGGGTGTTGGCAGAATGCACGGATGCACACCTCCAATCCCCCCGGTTTCGTCCTCCAGCGCCGCTACCTGGCCGCACTTGGCAGCCTGCTGGCCGGCCTGTCGGTGGCACTTGCCGCCTATGCCATGCATGCGGCCGCGCCAGGCCTGCAGCCGCGCCTGGTGCAGGCGGCGGTATTCGCCTTTGCCCACGGGCTGGCATTGACCGCGCTGGCACCGCTGGCGCAGCGGCCCACCTGCCTGCTGGCACTGGCGATGCTGCTGGTGGGGGCGTTCCTGTTCAGCGGCAGCCTGCTGGCGGCGGCCTTGCTGGGGCTGACCCCCGTGCTGGCTCCCTTCGGTGGCGGCCTGCTGATCACCGGCTGGCTGCTGCATGCCTACGACCGGTTGCGTGGCTGAGGCGGGGCGGGCCGTGGCGCGTGGATTCGATGTGGAGGAGGCGTTTGCGCACCTGTGCAAGCGTGACCGCAAGCTGGGCGCGTGGCTGCGACGGCTGGGCCCGATCGAGGCCAACCCGCAGTGGCGCAAACCTTTCGACCCGGTGGATGCGCTGGCCCGCGCCATCCTCTACCAACAGCTCAGCGGCAAGGCGGCGGCGACGATTGTCGGCCGCGTCGAAACCGCCATCGGCAGCGATCGCTTCCATTGCGACACGCTGGCGCGCATCGACGACGCCACGCTGCGTGGCTGCGGCGTCTCGGGCAACAAGACGTTGGCCTTGCGGGATCTGGCGCGGCGCGAGGAGGCCGGTGAAATCCCCAGCCTGCGGAGGATGGCGACGATGAGCGACGACGCCATCGTCGCGGCGCTGGTGCCGGTGCGCGGCATCGGTCGCTGGACGGTGGAGATGATGCTGATGTTCCGCCTCGGCCGCCCCGACGTGCTGCCGATCGACGACCTCGGCATCCGCAAGGGCGCGCAGGCGGTGGACAAACTGGATGCGATGCCGGCACCGAAAGCGCTCGCCGCGCGCGGTGAACGCTGGGGGCCGTATCGCAGTTACGCCAGCTTTTACCTGTGGCGGATCGCCGATGCGGCCGCGGGTGCGAAGCCCGTCAAGCGCTCGCAGGGCTGACCACGGACGACCCGCTCAGACGATGGCCGCGCCGGCCTCGCGGAGCAATTCGCGCAGTGCGTGGCGATGGCAATGCGCCTCGTTTTCGCAATAGCAGCCCACGGAAAAATCCACGGCGTGCGACATCGCCGCCAGCAATGCGATGGCGTGCTGGGCATCGGGTCGCTTCATCTCGGCACGGT
Organism: Thermomonas sp.; assembly: GCF_041905325.1. Taxonomy (GTDB): domain Bacteria; phylum Pseudomonadota; class Gammaproteobacteria; order Xanthomonadales; family Xanthomonadaceae; genus Thermomonas. The sequence goes on from NZ_JAYRLK010000002.1 coordinate 257,115, forward strand.
AGTGCCTGAAGAAGCCAGCCCAGTCCTTGTCGGTGACGGCGGCATGGGCGATGTCCATCGCCTCCTGCGTGGGGGCCACCGTGGGCAGCCAGACATCGTAGAAGTCGCGCTTGGCGAATTCCGACTTCGGCACCCCGCGTGGCGGCCGGCGCACGGTGCCCACGCGCAGCGCCTCGCCGTTGGCGCGTGGGGTTCCCAGACGGACGACGCGAATGGCCATGTGGCCTCCTGCTGTTTCATCAAGCCGATACGGGCAGCATCCACGCGCGGTGGTGCCGCTGCAAGCCGGGTGGCCGGTACCGCATGATTCCGCCACTGCCGTGATGGCGAGTTGAAATTCCGTTATTCAGCGGCGATGCGGATTTCCCGCGCGGCTTGCGGGCACACTGCGCCCTTCCATTGCACAAGGACAGGCTGGATGCGCGCAACCGTATTGACCATGGCCCTGCTGGCCTCCCTGGGCGCACTGCCGCTGCACGCGCAGCAAGCCGGCGCGACGCAGGCACTCCCCGCAGACGGCATTCGCACCGAGGCCACCGTGGTGGTGGAAGGCGAACAACCCGGCCCGGGGCTGTGGATCGTGCGCAAGGGCGGCCATGACCTCTACGTGCTCGGCATGCTCAGCCCGCTGCCGACCAAGATGCAGTGGCGCGCGCAGCAGGTGCAGCAGGTGCTGGCCGGCGCACAGGAAGTGATCCGCGCGCCATGGGTTTCGCTGGACGTGAAGGCCGGGTTCTTCAGCCAGTTGCTGTTGCTGCCGCAAATGCTGGGCGCGCGCAACAATCCCGATGGCAAGCACTTGCAGGACGTGGTTTCACCGGCATCGTATGCGCGCTGGCAGGCATTGAAGCTGCGTTACCCCGGCGTGGGCGGCGGTGCGGAGAAGATGCGCCCGCTGTTCGCCGCGCAGGAAATGTACGGCGAGGCGATGAAGCGGGCCGGCCTGAACGGCCAGAACATCGTGACGCCGGTGATCGATGCCGCGATCAAGGCGCATTCGTTGCGGGTCACCGAGGTGAAGGAAACGATCGTCGTCACCGACCCCAAGCCCTTGCTGCGGGAGTGGAAAAAAACCACGCTGGACGATCTGGCCTGCTTCGACAACACCATGACGCGGCTGGAAACCGACATCGATGCCATGCGCGCCCGCGCCAATGCCTGGGCCAGCGGCGACGTGGCCGCGCTGCGCAGCCTGCCGCCGGCCTACCAATGGGAAGCGTGCAACAGCGCCTTCACCGAAGCCGGCATCGGCAAGCGGCTGGGCTTCGGCGACGCCCGGCAAAAGGTGCGTGCCAAGTGGCTGGAAGCCGCGGAAGCCGCGCTGGAGCGCAACTCGGTCAGCTTCGCCATGCTCTCGCTCAACGACATGCTGGGCACCAACGGCTATCTGGCCGCGCTGCAAGCCAAGGGCTACACCGTCATCGGGCCCGATGAGTAAGTACGGGTGAGCAGGGGAGTGCGACTCCCTTGCTTGGGTCAGGAAGCCGCTTGCGTGCGCGGGCCTTGCAGCAGGTGCGGCCACCGTTTCAGTACCGCCGCGCGGATGCCGGCCACGTCCAGCCCGGCCTCGGCCAGCAGGTCTTCGCGGCTGGCGTGGTGCTGGAAGGCATCGGGCAGGCCGAGGTGCAGGATCGGCAGCACGATGCCTTCGGCGGCCAGCAGTTCGGCCACGCCGCTGCCGGCACCCCCCGCCACCACGTTGTCTTCCAGCGTCACCAACCCGTCATGGGTCCTGGCCAGCTCCAGCAGCAGTGCGCGGTCCAGCGGCTTGATGAAGCGCATGTTGACCACGGTGAGGCCCAGTGCCTCACCGACCTGTTCGGCAGCCGGCACCAGCGCGCCAAACGCCAGCAGCGCGACCCCTGCACCCTTGCGGCGCAGCTGCGCCTTGCCGATGGGCAAGGTGTCCAGGCTGGCCTGCACCGGCACGCCGGGGCCGCTGCCGCGCGGATAGCGCACGGCGGCCGGGCCCGGGTGGTGGAAGCCGGTGCTGAGCAATTGCCGGCATTCGTTCTCGTCGGCCGGTGCCATCACCAGCATGTTCGGCACGCAGCGCAGGTAGCTGAGATCCAGGTTGCCGGCATGCGTGGCACCGTCCGGGCCGACCACGCCACCGCGGTCGATCGCGAACAGCACGTCGAGCTTCTGGGTGGCGACGTCGTGCACCAGTTGGTCGTAGCCGCGCTGCAGGAAGGTGGAATAGATGGCGACGACGGGCTTGGCGCCTTCGCAGGCCATGCCGGCGGCCAGCGTCACCGCGTGCTGTTCGGCGATGGCGACATCGAAATAGCGTTGCGGGTATTCCTGGCTGAAACGCACCAGCCCCGAGCCTTCGCGCATCGCCGGGGTGATGCCCAGCAGCTTGGGGTCGCTGGCGGCCATGTCGCACAGCCAGTCGCCGAACACGTCGGTATAGGTGGGCTTCTTCGCACCGCCCGGCTTCGACACCACGCCCTTCTCGGGGTCGAACGGGCCCACCGCGTGGTAGCCGATCTGGTCGTCTTCGGCCAGTTCGTAGCCCTTGCCCTTGGTGGTGATGACGTGCAGCAGCTGCGGGCCTTTCAGGGCCTTGAGCGTTTGCAGCACGTCCAGCAGCGCGTCGGTGTCGTGGCCGTCGATCGGGCCGGTGTAGTGGAAACCCATCTGCTCGAACAGGGTGGACGGCACGAACATGCCCTTCCAGTGTTCTTCCCAGCGCTTGACGAAGCGCGCCGGCGGGCTGTGCTTGTCGCCCAGCAGTTTCTTGCCGCCTTCGCGCAGGTGGTTGAGCGCGCGGTTGCCGGTCATCCGCCCCAGCAGCTTGGTCAGCCCGCCCACTGCTTCGCTGATCGACATGCGGTTGTCGTTGAGGATCACCAGCAGGTTGGGCTCTTCGTCCATGCCGCCGGCGTGTTCCAGCGCTTCCCAGGCCATGCCGGCGGTCATCGCGCCATCGCCGATCACTGCCACCACCTTGCGGTCGATGCCGGCGCGGGCATTGGCAATCGCCATGCCCAGCGCGGCCGAGATCGAGGTGGACGAGTGGCCGACGCCGAAGGTGTCGTACGCGCTTTCCTCGCGCTTCGGGAACGGGGCCACGCCGCCTTTCTGCTTGACCGTGTGGATGCGGTCGCGGCGGCCGGTGAGGATCTTGTGCGGATAGCTCTGGTGGCCGACGTCCCAGACGATGCGGTCTTCCGGGGTGTCGTACAGGTAGTGCAGCACGCAGGTCAGCTCCACCACGCCCAGCCCGGCACCGAAATGCCCGCCGGACTTGCCCACCGACTCGATCAGGTAGGCGCGCAGCTCGTCGGCCACGGTGCGAAGTTCGCTGGCAGGGAAGCGGCGCAGGTCGGCGGGGCTGTCGATCCTTGACAGATGGGGGTAGCGGGATGTATCGATCATCCGCCCATTGTCGCGCCGGCGGGCGGCGCGGGCAATGCTTGAAGGGTTGCGCGTCGCCCATGCTGCGGGTCGGGGAGGGGGTGTATGGATGCACTGGCCAACGAGGTCTATCAGGCCCTGTTGATGGATCTGCTGCTGGCAGCGGGGTTGCTGGTGCTGTTCCTGTACCTGGCGCGGCTGTCGCGCGAGGTGCGCGGGGTGGCGCTGTGGGGCTGGATGCACTTTTGCTACACGCTGGGTACCACGCTGCTGGATGCGGTGGCGCCGATGTTGGCCGCAGCGGGCCATCCTGCCGCAGCCGATGTGCTGCGGCATGCCGGCGTGCTGGTGGCCAGCCTGGCGATGACGGGGCTGGCGTGGGCGATGGTGCTGTTTGTCCGGCAACGCCCTTTGCGGCCATGGGAACTGGGCCTGATGCCTTTGTCGGCGGCATTGGTGCTGGCAACCTGGCTGGGATGGGACACGCGTGGCGCGCAGACGATGGCGCTCACGGTGGTGGAATTGGGTGCGTTCACCCTCATCGGCTGGCATCTGCGGGCACTGAACCAAGCCCCGGCGCGGGTGCCGGCACGGCTGATGCTGGCCGGGTGTGCGGTGCTGGGCGTGCTCTATGGCAGTGTCATTCCGGGCTGGACGCAGGGCTTGTTCGGGTTCGATGACGTCTGGGTCAGCGTGGACGTCTCGTCCTGGTTCATGCTCAATTTCTGCATGCTGATGCTGGCCAGCTTCCGGGCCGCCGAAGGCTTGCGGCGCAGCGCGATGACCGACCCCCTCACTGGCGCATTGAATCGACGCGGGTTCGAGGATGCGTTGCAGGCGGATATCGCACGGGAGGGAGCGACGGCCTGCGCCGCCATCAGCCTGGACATCGACCATTTCAAGGTGATCAACGACACCCATGGCCATGCCGCAGGCGATGACGTGCTGGCGCGGCTGGCCGATGCCGTGCGTGCCCAGTTGCGGGCCGGGGACCTGTTCGAGCGTGCCGGCGGCGATGAGTTCGTCATCCTGCTGCACGGTGTGGACCAGGGCGTGGCGCTGGGCATCGCCGAGCGCGTGCGTGCCGCAGTGAAGGCGCAGGCGATGCATGGCCAGGCCCTGCCGGGGGATGTCACCCTCAGCATCGGCGTGCATGCCGAACCGGGGTTGTCGGTGGAAAACCTGGTGCGGCGTGCCGACGCGGCGCTGTACCGGGCCAAACACACCGGGCGTGACCAGGTGGTGTGCCTGGGGTGGGACGTGGTGGGTGCCTGAAACGCCAAGGCCTGCAGTGCGCGGGCCTTGGCCGGGGATGCGTGGGGATCAGCCGCAACTGCCGCAGCAGGTGCTGCCTTCCGGGTGCTCCGGGGCCAGCGAAGCCGGGAAACCGGCGGCGCGCAGGGCATCGCCGATATCGGCTTCCTTCAGCGTGCCGCTTTCCACCAGCAGGCGGCCGCGGCCGATGTTGGCGGTGATCTTGGCCTGCGGGTCCAGCGCATGGACCGCAAACGCGATGGAACGGGCGGTGGTTTCGTCGACAAGGCCAAGGACATCGAACAACATGGGGAAGCTCCGGATGAAAAAGGGGGAGGGGAGTGCTGTGGCGGCATGATCGGCCAGCGACGGCGGCACCGCCTTGACCGATGTCAGGCCGCAGGAAGAACGGCGGTCAGTCGCGGGCTGGCGCGGGTGTCGGTGGCGAGAACGGGATCGAGTCCGGTGCCACCGCGCCGCCACTGATGATGAAGCTCATCGCCTGGTCCACCGTCCAGTCGGTGGGGGTGATCTTCTCCATCGGCACGATTTCCAGGTAGCCGGAGGTCGGGTTGGGGGTGGTGGGGACATACACCGCCGCCAGTTCGCGCCCGCTGCCTTGCTCGCGCATCACCCGGGTGACGAAGCCCAGGGTCTTCATTTCGTTGTGCGGGAAGTCGATCAGGACCACCCGCTGGGTGCCATCCGGCTTGGTTTGCAGGATGTCCAGCAGCTTGCGCGCGCTGCCGTAGATGGTGCTGGCCAGCGGAATGCGGGCGATCAGGGCTTCGAACCAGCCCAGCAGGCGTTGGCCCACCACCCGCCGTGTCAGCCAGCCGGCCAGCAGGATGGCCCCCACCGTGGCCACCAGCGCGATGGCGTTGCGCACCCAGGGCTCCACCAGCCAGCCGAACGTGAGCGGGTTGCCGGCGGCCACGCTTTGCAGCCCCGGCTCCACCAGCGGCCGGCTGAGGTCGCCCAGCAGCAGGAAGACGAACTTCACCACCACCCAGGTCAGCCACAGTGGCAACAGGGTGAGCAGGCCGGTCAGGAACAGGCGCTGCAGGCGCAGGCCAAGCGAGGGGGAAGGGGGCATGCGTACAGTCTAGTGGATGCCGCCGCATGCCAGCCCGGCATTCCTAAAGTTTCCCTGAACACAGTCGTTACCGAGAGTCAGGAAAAAACCAATGGGACGAGGGGAACATGGCCGACGGTGAACACGGTGGCGCAAGCGCCGGACGAGATTCCAGGGGGCTTGCGGGTGGCGGGCGGACGCGACTCTCCCGCAAGGCCCTGCAAGAGCGCCCCGTCACCGGGCACGAGCGCGAATACCGCGACGGCGAGCTGATCATTTCCCGCACCAACAAGGGCGGGGCGATCACCTACATCAACGACTATTTCTGCGAAATCAGCGGCTACAGCGAAGAAGAGCTGATAGGCCAGCCGCACAACATCATTCGTCACCCGGACATGCCGGCGGCCGCCTTCGCGGACATGTGGGCCACCCTCCAGCAGGGGCATCCATGGACCGGGTTGGTGAAGAACTGTTGCAAGAACGGCGACCACTACTGGGTGGATGCCCATGTGGCACCGATTCGTGATGAAAAGGGGGATATCACCGGGTATCTGTCGGTGCGGCGCAAGCCGGGCCGGGCCCTGGTGGCGCAGGCCGAGCGCGACTACGCGGCATTGCGGGCCGGACGGCTGCGCAACGTGGCCATCCGCAACGGGCAGGTGGTGGAAGTGCCGCTGGCCGAGCGCTTGAATCCCTTGTGGAAGCTGTCGCTGGGTGCCCGCTACTACCTGCTGGCAGCGTTCGGGCCGGTGCTGGCGGCGGCGTTGCTGCTGCTGGCGGGGCATGCGGCCGCATTGGAATGGGGGCTGTTGCTGGCCGGCACGTTGTTCTCGCTGTTCGCCGGCTGGTGGCTGGCCAGGGATTTGAACGGGCGCTGCACGGCCGCAAGCCGGGTCCTGCGTGAAATGGCCGGCAACGTGTTCACCGGGGCGGTGGACATCGCCCGGGGCGACGAGCTGGGCGACGTGCTGCGCGGCATCAAGAGCATGCAGGTACGCCAGCATTTCCAGACCGAGGAAATGCGCCGCGAAGCCGACAAGGCCGCGCGCATCGTCCGGTCGCTGGACATCGGCACCAACCTGCTGGTGGCCGACGGCAAGCGCAAGGTCACGTTCGTCAACCGGGCCATGCGCGAGACGTTCGGCCATGCCGAATCCGCCATCGCCGAGCAACTGCCCGGGTTCCGCTGCGATGCGATGACGGGCATGCAACTGGAAAACCTGTCGCCCGATCCGGCCCGCTGGAGCGCGCTGCTGGAGCAGTTGCAGGCACCGCATGCGGAACGGATGGTACTGGGCGGGTTGACGTTCGATGTCGTCATCACCCCGGTGCTGGACGAAAAGGGCGGCGTGGTCAGTTATGTCGGCGAGTGGAAGGACCGCACGCTGGAACTGGCCGTCGAGGACGAGATCGCCTCGATCGTCGCGCAGGCGGCGCACGGCGACCTGGACGGGCGGATCGACGAACGGGGCAAGCGGGATTTCCATCTGGCGCTGGCGCGCAATGTCAATGCCATGCTGGGCAACATCCAGTTGGCGATCCAGACGATCCAGGGGGTCCTGCATGCCTTGGCCGAGGGGGATTTGACCCACCGCGTGGAAGTGCGGCTGGGCGGCGCGTTCGGGGAGATGGCGGCCAACGCCAATGGCACCGTGGACAAGCTCACCGAGATGGTGGGGCAGATCCAGGAGGCGGTGGCGGCCATCAACGCCGCAGCAGCGGAAATCGCTTCCGGCAACGACGACCTGTCGCAGCGCACGGAAATGCAAGCCGCCAGCCTGGAAGAAACCGCATCGTCGATGGAGGAACTGGCCTCCACCGTGCAGCACAACGCCGCCAACGCCCGCAACGCCCGCACGCTGGCCGAGAATGCCGCCGGCATCGCCGGCGAGGGCAGCCGGGTGGTGGCGTCGGCGGTGGCCACGATGCAGAAGATCACCACCGCCTCGCACAAGATCGAGGAAATCATCGGCGTGATCGACGGCATCGCCTTCCAGACCAATATCCTGGCATTGAATGCGGCAGTGGAAGCGGCGCGTGCCGGTGAGCAGGGGCGCGGCTTTGCGGTGGTGGCCGGTGAAGTGCGGGCGCTGGCGCAGCGGTCGGCCACCTCGGCGCGCGAGATCAAGGCATTGATCGAGTCCTCGGTGCAGGCGGTGGATCAAGGCTCGGTGCAGGTGCGTCAGGCGGGCGACGCCATCGACAAGCTGGTGAAGGAAGTGGGCAAGGTGTCGGGATTGGTGGCGGACATCAGCGCGGCCACCGATGAGCAGTCGGCAGGGGTCGGCGTCGTCAACCAGGCCGTGACCGAACTGGACAACGGTACCCAGCAGAACGCCGCGCTGGTGGAAGAGGCCAGTGCCGCGGCTCGTTCGATGGCCGACCAGGCCCATGCGCTGGCCGGACAAGTGGCGAAATTCCGCTTGCGTGCGGCCTGACGCCGCAGGCCTCCGGCCGGTTCCGGGCCGGAGGCGAGTGCGTCACTGCGTGCGTGCCAGCACGATGCCCACGTTGTCGTAGCCGCGGCCGGCGTCCAGCGGTTGCGGTCTGCCGCTGGCGGCACGCTGCTGGCAGGTGTGGTCGGCGCACAGGTTCAACCATGCCGCCAGCGGCAAGCGCCCTTGGGCAGCGGCCTCGCCGGCGCTGGGCAGGCGATAGCGGTGGCCATCCTGCGCACCCAGCCAGTTGGCGTAGGCCAGGGCATCAGCGGCGGACACGCAGACCACCGGGCGGCGGTCGCCGCCGGTATTGTTCCAGCGCAGGGTGCGACCGAAGAACCCCTTGCCGCACTCGGCCGGTGCGCGCCCATGGGCATTGGCGAAGCGGGCGTAATCGGCGCGGGTGACGGTGAGGAAGGTCAATGGGGAGGCCGGCGCGGGCGCGGGCTTGGCGACGGCATCCGCAGTGGCGGCTGGAAGCGTGCCGGCCATGGCGGCGATGCGGGCCTGCAGGCTCTTCTGGCGGGTGGGCTCCAGCTCCAGCCATGGGGTGGTGGCGGCCAGCAATTTGCCGGCGGCGGCACGCGTGGCCGGCTTGGCTAGCAACAAGGTCACGCGGTCGTCCAGCGCGGCATCCAGGCGCTTGCGCAGGGCGACCACGGCGACACCGGTGCCGCCCCGGCGGACATCCAGGGTCCTGGCGTGTTCGAAGGCGGCGCGGGCCTGCACCGGGTTGTCGTTGCGCAGCGCGCGTTCGGCGGCGCTGCCCAGGGCGTCGAACAGCAATGCGGTCAGGCGCAGGGTGTCGGCATGGGTGGCGTCGGTGCGCCATGCGGCTTCCACGCTGTCCCAGGCATTGCCATTGGCGGGTGCCAGCAGTTGGCCGGCACGCAATTGCGCTTCGGCGTTGGCGATGTAGGCAGTCAACCCGGCGCTGTCGGGTGCGCTGGTGACGTCGATGACCGGCGCGGGGGGAGAAGAGGGTGCGGTGGCGGTTGGTGCGGCCGGGGTGGTGGTGGCCGTGGCGGTGGTTTCCGGTGTCGCCGGCAGCGGCTGCCGCCAGTGAATGAGGGCGGCAACCGCCACCGCTGTCAGCCCTGCGCCGATGGCCACGGCGGGCCAGCGCCAGCGGGCGATGGCCGCGGGCACGGGCTGCTCCGCCGCCGGCACTTCCACGGCTGCGAAGGCCTTGCCGGCCCGGCGTTCCAGCGCGTCCAGCGCGCCCAGCATCTCGTTGGCGCTGGCATGGCGCTGCTCGGGCTGCTTGGCCATCGCCTTGTCGATGAAGTCCTGCCAGTGCTTGAGTGCCGCGGGCAGGCGCGGGATCGGCTCCTGCACATGCTTGAGTGCCATCGACAGGGCATCGCCGGCGTTGTAGGGCAGCCGGCCCAGCAGCATTTCGTAAGCCAGCACGCCGATGCTGTACAGGTCCGCGCGGCGGTCCACGGTTTGTCCGCGCGCCTGTTCGGGGGGCATGTAGGCGGTACTGCCCACCGCCAGGCCAGCGTTGGTCAGGCGCGGATTGTTGCCACGCCGCAGGGCGATGCCGAAATCCGCCAGCAACGGGCGGTCGGTTTCATCGAACAGGACGTTCTCGGCCTTGACGTCGCGATGCACCACCCCGCGCACATGGGCGTAGTCCAGGCCTTGCAGCAGGCTGCGCAGGATCGACGCCACCCGCGGCTGGTCGCCGGCCAGCTTGCGCTGGGCCAAGTGGCCGTGCGGCAGGTGCGGCATCGAATAGAAAGGCAGGCCATCGGCGGTGCGCCCCACTTCGTAGATGCCGACGATGTTGGGATGTTCCAGCCGGGCAATGGTGCGTGCCTCGTTCTCGAAGCGGGCGCGGCTGACCTCGTCGGCCAGTGCCTCGGCCAACATCACCTTCAGTGCCACCTTGCGGTCCAGCGACAGCTGTTCGGCCAGGTACACCGTGGCCATGCCGCCATGGCCGATCACCCGCAGGATGCGGTAGCCGTTGATCACGGGATAAGACATGTCCGTCACGGCGTTCCTCGCGCCCAGGCCCGGGCGGAGGATACGACGGACACCGCGCGCAAGGGAATGCCACCGATCCGCGGTACGACGCCGGCCCGGCGTTTCCGCTTACACCAGCAGCAGCGCCGACATCTGCCGGCGCACGCGGCTCACCAGGTCGTCGTCGTCCAGCACGCGGAAGGCGTCGATCAGGGTCTTGCGCGCCAGTCCGTCGCCAAACGCCTTGTTGCGCCGGAGCATCTCGATGAATTGCGCCAGCCCGGCTTCGGCATCGCCGGCCACCAGCAGGCGCACCCCCAACAGGTGGCGCGCACGCAGGTCGCCGGGGTCGCGGGCCAGCGCCGTCTCCAGCACTTCGGCCGGTGGCGCGTCCTTGAGCAGGGCGGCAAAGCCCAGCTTGGCACGGGCCTTGATGGCGCGGTCGTCGGTGGCCAGGTTGGCCGGCAATGCGTCCAGCAACTGCTCGGCCTCGCCGGCGGCACCGATCTGCAGCAGGGCCAGGGCGAGATCAAGCTGGTGTTCGGCCTTGTCCGGCTCGGCCTCGGCCAGGTTGCGCAGGCGCAGCACCTCTTGATGCGGGTCGATGGGGGCGGCTTGAGCCACGGCGTCTTCCACCGGGGCCGCGGCCGGCTCGATGCCGACCTGCTTGAGCATCTCGCGCAATTGCCCTTCCGGCAGCGCACCCGGCACCGCCCCCAGCAACTGCCCATCCTTCACGACGGCAATCGTGGGCACCGAGCGGATCTGGAACGCGGCCGCCAGCTCCTGCTCCTTGTCCACGTCCACCTTGGCCAGCACGAAGGCGCCGTGATACTCGGCGGCCAGCTTCTCCAGGATCGGCCCCAGGGTCTTGCACGGCGCGCACCATGTCGCCCAGAAATCCACCAGCACGGGGGTCTCCAGCGATTTGCGGATCACCGTGTCTTCAAACGTGGCGGCGGTGGCGTCGAAGACGTGGGGATTGGGGGCGTTGGTCATGGGGGGCAGTTATGGGCATTGCGATGACAAGAACATGGCGACAAGGACGTGAAATCACAAGGCAATGTAAAAAACAATTGACATTGCGAGACTGATATGTAAATTACACCTTACATTTAGTTCTCTGGAGTTTACGTCATGCTGAGCTTGTCGCCGCGATCCCAATTGATCGCCTGCCTGCTGTTGGGCGGGTTGGGTTTGGCACTGTTTTTCAGCGGCGCGTACCGCGATATCCCGTTTCCGGCGGATTGGGTGGGGGCCGTGGTCTTCGTTGCTGCCGTGTGGTGGTGTGTGGATGCCGTGCAGCGCATCCCGCACAGCGAGGCTGAGGCGCAGATCGCGCCGGGCGAATGGCAGGCGTGGGTGGGGGTGGCATTCGTCAGTGTCGTCATCGCCGCCTGTTTCGTGCACGCGCCCGCATTCCAGCCGGCGGTGCCCATTGGCCGCAACCCTGATGCCGGCGCGGCCGGCCGGCAGATCGGCATGTTGTTCGTGGCGTGGGTGGTGTTGGCGCAGGTATTGAAGCGGCGTTGGGGCGGCAAGGTGCTGGCCGATGAACGCGATGCGCAGATCACCTTGGCCGCCGGTAATTGGGCGCGCTGCGTGATGGTGGTGGGCATCATCGGTATTGCGGTGTTGCTGGGGTTTTCCGAAACCGAACGCTTGCATGGTTTCAGCTACCCCTTTATCGCCCATGCGTTGATGTTGGTGCTGCTGGCAGGCCTGTGGTGTGAGCAGGTGGTGATGGCCGGCTTGTATTGGCGGGATCGGCGGGCGGTGGCATGAGCGGCACCCCCATCACCAACCAGATACGCCGCCTGCGTTTCGAGCATGGGGAAATGACCCAGCAGGCGCTGGCGGACGCCTGCGGTGTCACCCGCCAGACCATCATCGCGCTGGAGGCGGGGCGTTACGCCCCATCATTGGAATTGGGCTTCCGCATCGCCGACGCGCTCGGCGTGCGCATCGAGGAGGTGTTCCAGTGGAGCAGGCAGGGATGAAACGTATTCACGTGGCGACAGGTTGGGTGCTGGTCGCCATCCTTCTGTTCACGCTGGCCTTGTTGCTGGCCAACCTCGGCGTGCCCGAGTTTTCTCATCGCATCCATCCGGTGGCCTTGCGCGGGGCTAGCGGTTTGCCGGGGGCGATGCTGTTCAACGCGGCGGCGTTTTTGTTGCCGGGGCTCGCCTTGGCGCTGGCGGCGCACAGGCTGCGCACGGGCCTGCGCGAGGCCGGCTGGGCGGCGCGGGTCGGGCTGGCGCTGGTGCAATTGTCGGCGCTGGCGTTCGCGTTGCAAGGGGTATTCGCACTGGATGCCAGTGGCGTGGATGTGCAGGCCATGCGCCTGCATGCACTGATGTGGATGCTGTGGTGGCTTGCGTTCGTGCCCGGCGCGGGGCTGCTGGGGCTGCGGCGGCAGTGGGCGTTTGCGCTGGCGTGCGTGGGCGCGGGGGTACTGGTGCCGGTGATCGCGGTGCTGGCTCCCGTCGGGGCATGGGTGGGGGTGGCACAGCGGCTGGCGTTCGCACTGTGGTTTGGCTGGTGGCTGTTGGCCGCCGTCGTGCTCAGCCGTGTTTCAACTTCAAGCGCAAAATCAGCGCACCCAAGCCGAAAGTGATCGCGTTGGAGACGATCATCGGCCACGACTCCAGGAAGATGCCGTAGCCGAACCAGCAGGCGATGCCGAAGGTGAATACCACGTACATCCACAGCGAAATGCCCGAGGTGTCGCGCGTGCGCAGGGTTTTCACCGCCTGCGGCACGAATGACAGCGTGGTGCAGGTGGCGGCCACGTAGCCGAGCCATTCCAGGGTCATGGGGGGGAACCGGATATCCGAGAAACGGTCATCATGGCGGCAAATGCCGCACTGCGGTAGGCTTTCCGGCCCGATTCCAGCGTTGTCCGCCGTGTCCGAACCTGTCATTTACGATCCCCGCACCGTCGAATCCGCCGCCCAGTCGTTCTGGGCCAGCACCCGCGCCTTCGAGGTGCGCGAGGATTCGGCCAAGCCCAAGTACTACTGCCTGTCGATGCTGCCGTACCCGTCCGGCGCGCTGCACGTCGGCCACGTTCGCAATTACACCATCGGCGATGTCATCAGCCGCCACAAGCGCATGACCGGCCACAACGTGCTGCAGCCGATGGGCTGGGACGCCTTCGGTCTGCCGGCCGAGAACGCCGCGATCAAGAACAAAACCGCGCCGGCGAAGTGGACGTATTCCAACATCGAGCACATGCGCGGGCAGTTGAAGTCGCTGGGCTATGCCATCGACTGGAGCCGCGAGTTCGCCACCTGCAAGCCCGATTACTACGCCCACGAGCAGCGCATGTTCGTGCGCCTGCTGAAAAAGGGCGTGGCCTATCGCAAGAACTCGGTGGTGAACTGGGATCCGGTGGACCAGACCGTGCTGGCCAACGAGCAGGTGATCGATGGCCGCGGCTGGCGCACCGGCGCATTGGTGGAAAAGCGCGAGATTCCGCAGTGGTTCCTGCGCATCACCGATTACGCACAGGAACTGCTGGATGAATTGAACGGGCTGGATGGCTGGCCGGATTCGGTCAAGACCATGCAGCGCAACTGGATCGGTCGCAGCGAAGGCCTGGAAATCCAGTTCGAGGTGGATGGCGAGGCCGCGCCGTTGACGGTCTTCACCACCCGCCCCGATACCTTGATGGGCGTGACCTTCATCAGCATTGCGGGCGAACACCCGTTGGCGCTGAAAGCCGCGCAAGGCAACCCGGAACTGGCCGCGTTCCTGGCCGAACTCAAGCATGGCGGGGTGTCCGAGGCGGAACTGGAAACCCAGGAAAAACGCGGCATGGCCACCGGGCAGTGGGCGAAGCACCCGCTGACTGGCGCGGACATCCCGATCTATGTCGCCAACTTCGTGCTGATGGGCTACGGCACCGGTGCGGTGATGGCGGTGCCGGCGCACGACCAGCGCGATTGGGAGTTCGCCGACGCCTACGGTTTGCCGGCGATGCCGGTGATCGTGGATGCCGCCACCCGCGATGCGCTGGAGGAAATCACCGCGCATTTGCGGGAGCACGATGATCCAATGGCTGCGGCGCTGGGCGAACGTGGCCCGGTTGACGTGGTGGACGTGGATGCCGCCGTCGCCGTGGTTGACGGCTACATGGATCGGATCGAGCACGAATGCGCGCACACCGAGTGCGGCTGGCTGATCAATTCCGGGGAGTTCAACGGCCTGGACTTCGATGCTGCCTTCGATGCCATTGCCGCCAAACTCGAGGCCGAGGGCAAGGGCAGGCGTCGCGTCAATTTCCGCCTGCGCGACTGGGGCGTGTCGCGCCAGCGTTATTGGGGTTGCCCGATCCCGGTGGTCTACTGCGCAAGTTGCGGCGCGGTGCCGGTGCCGGAGGATCAGCTGCCGGTACTGCTGCCCGAGGACGTGGCCGATGCCTTCGCCAGCGGCGACGTGCATTCGCCGATCAAGTCCGACCCGGAATGGCGCAAGACCTGCTGCCCGCAGTGCGGTGGCGCGGCCGAGCGCGAGACCGACACCTTCGACACCTTCATGGAGTCGAGCTGGTACTACGCCCGCTACACGGCACCGGGTGCCGCCGACATGGTGGACGAGCGCGCCAACTACTGGCTGCCGGTCGACCAGTACATCGGCGGCATCGAACACGCGATCCTGCACCTGATGTACTTCCGTTTCTACCACAAGCTGCTGCGCGACGCGGGGCTGGTGCGCAGCAGCGAGCCGGCCACCCGCCTGCTCACCCAGGGCATGGTGATTGCCGATACCTTCTACCGCGAAGACGCGCACGGCGCGAAGGAATGGATCAACCCCGCCGAGGTCGAGCTGATCCAGGACGAGCGGATGCGCGTCATCGGCGCGATTTCGCGCAGCGACGGCCAGCCGGTGTCGATCGGCGGCACCGAGAAGATGTCGAAGTCGAAGAACAACGGCGTTGACCCGCAGCTGCTGGTGGACAAGTACGGCGCTGACACCGTGCGCCTGTTCTCGATGTTCGCCGCGCCGCCGGAGCAGTCGCTGGAGTGGAGCGATGCCGGGGTGGAGGGCATGGCGCGCTTCCTGCGCCGCCTGTGGCGCGACGTGCACGCGCACGCCGCGCAGCCGGACCACCCGGCCGTTGACGCCGCGCAGCTTGATGCCGCGCAGAAGACCTTGCGCCGGCAGGTGCACGAAGCCATCCAGAAAGTGGGGGACGACTACGGACGCCGCCACAGCTTCAACACCGCCATCGCCGCGCTGATGGAACTGCTCAACCACGTCGGCAAGTTCGGCGACATGAGCGGGCAGGGCCGCGCGGTGCGCCATGAGGCGTTCGAGGCGATCGTGCTGCTGCTCAATCCCATCACCCCGCATGTCTGCCACGCGCTGTGGCAGGTGCTGGGCCATCCGGAAACGCTGCTGGAAGATGTGCCATTCCCGAAACCGGATGCGGCCGCGCTGGTGCGCGATGCGGTGACGCTGGCGGTGCAGGTCAACGGCAAGCTGCGCGGCACGATCGAGGTCGGCGTGGACACCCCGCGCGAGGCGATCGAAGCCGCCGCGCTGGCGGAGCCGAACGTGGCCGCGTTCGTGGCCGGGCAGGCGCCGAAGAAGGTGATTGTCGTCCCCGGAAAGATCGTCAATATCGTGGTGTGACAATGCCGTCATCCCCGCCTTCGCGGGGATGACGATCAAAACCTCCTGGACTGCCGCCATGACCCGTCGCCTCGCCATCCTCGCCCTGTCCGTCGCGCTGCTGTCCGGCTGCGGCTTCCATCTGCGCAATGCGCTCAACCTGCCGGCCAACCTCGGCCCGGTGCGGGTACTGGCCGTGGACAGCTTCAGCCCGCTGGCGGACTTGCTGGCCGACGGCCTGCAACGCGCCGGTGCAAAAGCGGCACCGCAGGATGCCAGCGAAGGTGCGGCCACCTTGCAAATCATTTCCGAGCAATGGGCCGACACGCCCATCAGCCACGACCCGTCCGGCCGCGCGCAGGAGTACATGCTGCGCTACGCGGTGGTGTTCAGCCTGCGTCGTGCCGACGGCAGCGTGGCGGTGCCGCAGCAGGCGGTGGAGCTGTCGCGCGACTACCTGGCCCCGGCGGTGGACTCCATCGGCAAGGCCAGCGAGCGCGAATTGCTGGTGCGCGAACTGCAGCGCGACATGGCGGCGGCCATCCTGCGCCGGGTGGATGCCACCACCACCAAGCCGGCACCGTAAGCCGGGATGGAGCTCTCCGGCGACCGCCTGGCGGCGCAGTTGCGCGGGGAGCCGCTGCGCCCGGTCTACCTGATCGCCGGCAGCGAGACGCTGCTGGTGCTGGAGGCGGCCGACGCGGTGCGTGCCGCCGCGCGCGCGCAGGGGATCGCCGAGCGCGAAGTGCATGACATGGAAGGCCGCGATGCCGATTGGGGTGCACTGCAAGCATCGCTGCATGCGCCCAGCCTGTTTGCCAGCCGGCGGCTGGTGGAAATCCGCCTGCCGACCGGCAAGCCGGGTACCGAGGGCGCGAAGCTGATCAGCGGCTTCTGTGCGCAACCCGCCGCCGACGTGACCTTGCTGGTGGTGGCGGGTGAATGGTCGAAGGCGCATGCCGGCAAATGGAGCGAGGCGGTGGCCAAGGCCGGGCACCTGGTCACGTTCTGGCCGGTGAAGCCGCACGAAATGGGGAGTTGGTTGGGGCAGCGCCTGCGCAGCCGGGGCTTGAAAGCCACCCCGGACGCCATCGCGCGACTGGCGCAGCGGGTGGAAGGCAATCTGCTGGCGGCGGCGCAGGAAGTGGACAAGCTCGCGCTGCTGCTGCAAGGGCAGGACGACGTGCTGGATGTTGCGCGCATGGACGCGCTGGTCGCCGATTCGGCACGTTTCGACGTGTTCCGGTTGATGGACGCCGCGTTGAATGGCCAGCCTGCGCAGGTGTCGCGCATCGTGGCCGGCCTGCAGGCCGAAGGCGAGGCCATCCCCGCGTTGATGGGGATGGTGGTGAAGGAATTGCACACCGTGGCAACCCTGGCGCGTGCGCGCGATTTTGCCGCCGAATGCAAGGCGCAACGCATCTGGGAATCCAAGCAAGCGACCTACAAACGGGCCTTGTCGCGGCATTCCCCGGAACGTTGGCAGCGCATGCTGGTGGAAGCCGGTGGGGTGGACCGGGTGGCCAAGGGCCGGGCCCGCCCGGGGCGTGAATCGTTCGATCCCTGGTTGCAATTGGAGCGCCTGCTGCTGGCGGTGGCCGACCCCGGCGCCTTGCGCCTGCTGGCCTCGTGAGCACGCCGCTGCGGGTGCTGTACGGTGGCAGCTTCGACCCGGTGCACAACGGCCACCTGGCCATTGCCCGGGCCGCCCGCGATGCTCTGCGCGCCGAGGTCAGCCTGTTGCCGGCCGGCGACCCGCCGCACAAGGTCGGCACCCACGCCAACGCCGAACAGCGTGCCATGCTGCTGGATCTGGCGGTGGCCGGCGAGGCCGGGCTGCGCGTGGACCGCCGTGAACTGCGGCGTGCAGGGCCGTCCTATACCGTCGAAACCCTGCTTGAGCTGCGGGCCGAGCTGGGCCCGCAGGTGCCGTTGGCGTGGCTGATCGGTGCCGATTCCCTGCTGCAATTGCATACCTGGCACCGTTGGCGCGAGTTGTTCGCGCTGGCGCATCTGGTGGTGGTGCAGCGCCCGGAGACCTCGCTGGATGCGCAGCACCTGCGGGATGCCGCGCCCGAGGTGCTGGCGGAGATCAGCCCCCGCGGGCTGCCTGCGGGGGCATTGGCTGGCCGCCCGCAGGGCGGCTTCACCGTCTTGCCGCTGCCCGGATTGCGCCCGGAATCCTCCACCGAGCTGCGCCGTCGCATCGCCGCCGGCGAGCCCTGGCAGGACTGGGTATCTGAACCGGTGGCCGCCTGCATCGCCCGCCTCAATTTGTACCGCGTCCCGGCCGTTATAATGGCTGCCAGTCCAACGAGCGCTTCTCCTTGACCAACGCCGCCCAAGTCATCAAGACCAGTTTGCCCACCCCGCCGCCGTCGGTGGATGCCCTGTTGCAAGCCGTCCACGCCGGCCTGGAGGAACTCAAGGCCAAAGACATCGTCGAACTCGACGTGCGTGGCAAGAGCAGCGTTTGCGACTACATGGTGGTGGCCTCCGGTACCTCCACCCGCCACGTGAAGTCGGCGGCCGACGAAGTGGTGCGTTTCGCCAAGAAACTCGACGTGATGCCGCTGGGCGTGGAAGGCGAGCGCGAAGCCGAGTGGGTGCTGGTGGATCTGGGCGACGTGATCGTCCACGTCATGCTGCCGCGCGTGCGCGAGTTCTACGCATTGGAGCGGTTGTGGTCGGTCGGCGACCAGCCCCCGGGGGACGACGCCGAGGCCGGGGTTGCCTGAGCCGCTTCCCCTGGTCGGGGGCGGGTGCGCAGGATGAAGGCCCTGTTGATCGCCGTTGGCGAGCGCGCACCCGGCTGGGTGGCGCAGGGGTTTTCCGAATATCAGAAACGCCTCTCGCACTGGTTGCCGCTGGCGCTGATGGAGGTGGAGCCCGGCATGCGCGGCAAGGGCCGCGACACCGCCCGGGCGATGGCCGACGAGGGTGCCCGCGTGCTGGCCGCGCTGCCGAAGGGCGCCCACGTGGTGGTGCTGGACGGGCGCGGGAAGATGCATTCCTCCGAGCAGCTTGCGCAACGGCTGGAGCATTGGCGCGGGCAGGGCCGTGATCTCGCCTTCCTGATCGGGGGCCCCGAAGGTCACGCGCCGGAGGTCATCGCCCGCGCCGACGAACACTGGTCGCTGGGCCCGCTGACCCTGCCGCACATGCTGGTGCGGCTGGTGCTGGCCGAGCAGGTCTATCGCGCTGCCGCGCTGCTGGCCAACCATCCCTACCATCGCGCGGGGTAACTGCTGCCAGGCAGGGCATGGCCGGCTGGGCCACGGCGAACGGGCAGGGGCGCTCAGTCCACCGGGGTGCCGAACAGGCGATCACCGGCATCGCCCAATCCGGGGTGGATATACGCATTCTCGTCCAGCCGCTCGTCGATGGCGGCCACGAAGACCTCGATGTCCGGATGCGCGGCTTCCAGCGCGCGCAGGCCTTCTGGCGCGGCCACCAGGAAGATGCACTTGATGCGCGGGCAGCCGGCGTCCTTGAGCAAGCCGATCGCCGCCGCCGCACTGCCGCCGGTGGCCAGCATCGGGTCGATCAGCAGCGCGGTGCGCTGCTCCATGCGGTCGGCCAGGCGCTGGTAATAGCCTTCCGGACGATAGGTGGTTTCGTTGCGGCGCAGGCCCACCACGCTGACCGGCGCAGCGGGCAGCAATGCCTGCACGCCGGGCAGGAAGCCGAGGCCGGCGCGCAGGATCGGCACCAGGGTCAGGTCCTCGCCGCGCACGTGCTGCACTTGCAGCGGGCCGGCCCAGGTCTGCACGGTGATGGCTTCGGTGGG
The DNA here is from genome assembly GCF_041905325.1 of Thermomonas sp. GTDB lineage: Bacteria > Pseudomonadota > Gammaproteobacteria > Xanthomonadales > Xanthomonadaceae > Thermomonas. The sequence continues at coordinate 276,628 of NZ_JAYRLK010000002.1, forward strand.
CAGGTCGCGGGTGGCTTCGAACGCCAGCAGCCCGGCGATCTCGCCGGCAAGCTGGCGGAAATGCACCGGGTCGGTGGCGATGTCGCGCAGCTTGCCCAGCTTGTGGCGCACCAGCGGGTGGTCGACTTCGACGATTTTCATTGCACAAGCCTCATTGGACAGGCCGCGTTCGGCAGGCATCACGGGCGCGTGGCCCGGACAAAAAACGGGGCGACCGATGGCCGCCCCGCATTGACGCGCAAACAGCGGACAGCCGTCAAGCCGCCATGCGCGGGCCTTCCAGAATGGCACGCTTGACCATCGCCACCACCAGCTTGAGCTCTGCATCGCTGATCGCGAACTGCGGGGTGAAGCGCAGCGAGTTCTCGCCGCCGTGGATCACGCCGATGCCATGTTCGCGCATCCATTCCTCGGTGGAGCCGGCACCGTAGCCCTTGAACTGCTTGGTCAACTCGCAGGAGAACAGCAACCCGGTGCCCTGCACCTTGGTGATCGGGCCGTTCAATTCGGCCTTCAGTGCCTCCAGCAGGGCGAGCGCATCGCGGCCGCGCTGCTGGATGTTGGCGCGCAGTTCCGGCGTCAGCGAGGCCAGCACGGTGCAGGCCACGTCCAGCGCGCGCGGGTTGGCGGTCATGGTGTTGCCGTACAGGCCGCGCTTGTAGATGCCTGCGGCGGTGTCGCCCACCGCCAGCACCGACAGCGGGTACTGGCCGGCGTTGAGCGCCTTGGAATAGGTTTCCATGTCCGGTGCCTCGGCGTTCTCGAAGCCGGGGTAGTCCACGATCGACAGGTAGCCGGTGGCGCGCAGGCCGGCCTGGATGGAGTCCACCAGCAGCAGGCTGCCGTGGGCGCGGGTCAGCTCGCGGGCCAGGTTGTAGAACTCCACCGGCACACTGCGGCCGGGGTCGCCTTCGCCCATCACCGGCTCGAGGAACATCGCCTCGATGAACCAGCCGTTGACGTCGGCCTCGGCGAAGATCTTGCGCAGCGCGTCGTTGTCGTACGGGGCCACGGTCAGCACCGAATCCTCGCCGCGGAAGCTGGCCAGGTGCTGGATGTAGGTCTTGCGGCTGGAGTCGGAGTACAGCGCCGGACGCTCGGTGCGGCCATGGAAGGCGCCCTTCACCACCAGCCGCTTGATCGCCTTGCCGGCATGGCGCGCACCGGCGTCGGTCTGGACCTTGGCGTTGGCATCCACGATCCGCGAAGCCAGCGACACCGACTCCGAGCCGGAGTTCAGGCACATGAAGGCGGTGTACGGGCAGCTGTCGCCTTGCCTGGCGGCGCGCGTCTGGCCGATCTCCTTGCGCATCGCATTGGTGAAGCGCAGCTGCGAGACGTGCGGGGTCATGATGTTGGCCATCGCCTGCGGCTTGCTCATCGCCGCGATCACGGCCGCCGGTGCGTGGCCCAGGCCCAGCATGCCGTAGCCGCCGGTGTCGTACAGCACCGCGCCCTTCAGGGTGACGATCCACGGGCCGCGCGCGGTCAGCGCCACGTAGGGGTTGGCGGCGTCGGCAGCGTAGAAATTGACGAAGCCGGCCTGCACCTGCGCGGCTTGGGCGTTTTCGTCCAGCGCCAGCAGCTCCGGGAATTCGGCGCGAACGGCGGCGTACTCCTGCGCGGCGGCGGCCACGGCCTCGCCCAGCAGCGGATCGCGCGCGGCGAAGTCGAGCAGGGTGGCGTCGTCCAGCCCGGTGGTGCGGGCCTTGCCGTGGGCCCGCAAGGGGGCGAGGGTGTCGATCAGGCTCATGAGGTGTCTCCCGTCCGGGCCGGGCCGCAAGATGGCGGCTGGCGAAACCTGACATTATGGCGGGATCGCCGTCATAAGGTAGGGTGAATTCGCCTTGAATGCCGAGCATATTGGGCGAATCGACGTTATCATTCGACGATATGAGAATTTCCCCTGCCGACGAACAATTGCTGTCCCTGCTTCGCGAGGACGCCCGCGCCGCCACCGCCGACATTGCCCGTCGTTTGGGCCTGTCGCGGACCACCGTGCAAAACCGCATCGCGCGGCTGGAGCAGCAGGGGGTGATCCGCGGCTACACCGTGCGGATCGACGACGAACTGGAGCGCAGCCGCATCCGCGCGCACATCCTGATCACCCTGCGGCCCAAGCAGATGACCGCGGTGGTGAAGGCGCTGCAGGCCATGCACGAGGTGCGGGTGCTGTATTCGATCAGCGGCGACAACGACCTGATCGCGCTGGCGGTGACGTCCACGGTGGGTGAGATGGACGTGCTGACCGACCGCATCGGCGTCATCGACGGGGTGGAGCGCACCAATACCTCGATCATCCTGTCCACCAAGTTCGAACGCTGACGCGGCATACAATGCGCGGTTCCCTTGCCGTCCCCGCCCCCTTGAAGACCTCCGATTTCCACTACGACCTGCCGCCGGAGCTGATCGCGCAGGCGCCGCTGCCCGAGCGTTCCGCCAGCCGCCTGTTGCATGTGCCTCCGGGCGATGCCGCCTTCGCCGACCTGCAGGTGCGCGACCTGCCGTCGTTGCTGCGCGCCGGCGACCTGCTGGTGTTCAACGACACCCGGGTGATCCCGGCGCGGCTGTTCGGCGCCAAGGCGACCGGCGGGCGGGTGGAGATCCTGATCGAGCGCTTGCTGTCGAACAACGAGGCGCGGGTGCAGCTGGGCGTGAGCAAGCCGCCGCAGATCGGCAGCCAGGTCGCGCTGGATGCCGGCGGCGAAGCGGAGGTGCTGGCGCGCCTGGAGGACGGTTTCTGGCAGCTGCGCTTCCATGTCGATGGCCCGCTGGAGGCATGGCTGCAGCACGCCGGCCAGCTGCCGCTGCCGCCCTACATCGAGCGTCGCCCGGATGCGGCAGATCGCGAGCGCTACCAGACTGTGTTCGCGCGCGAAACCGGTGCGGTGGCTGCACCGACCGCGGGCCTGCATTTCGACGAAGCCTTGCTGGACGCGCTGCGTGCACGCGCAGTCGAATTCGGCCACGTCACCCTGCACGTCGGCGCCGGCACCTTCCAGCCGGTGCGGGTGGATGATGTGCACAGCCATCGCATGCACAGCGAGTGGATCAATGTCGGTGCGGAACTCGTCGCCAAGGTGCGCCGCACCCGCGCTGCCGGAGGCCGGGTCATTGCCGTGGGCACTACTGTGGTGCGCGCGCTGGAGAGTGCGATGGTCGATGGCGAACTTTTGCCATTCGCCGGCGATACCCGCATCTTCATCTTCCCCGGCTACAAGATCCGCAGCATCGACGCGCTGATGACCAATTTCCACCTGCCCGAATCGACCCTGCTGATGCTGGTGTCGGCGTTCGCCGGCAAGCAGCGGATGTTCGCTGCCTACGAACACGCGGTGCAGCAGCGCTACCGCTTCTTCAGCTATGGCGACGCGATGCTGCTGTGGCCGGAGGCGAGTGATGCGCGCTGAACTTTCCACGCGTCGGTGCCGGCCATGGGGTGCTCCGGAGAGCGCGCCATGGATGGCGCGCGACGGCGCGTGGAACAGGATGTTCCCCCGCGCCGACAAGGAGTACCCCATGGCCGACACCGGCGCAGGCGATATTCGATGAGCCGCATGCAGTTCCAATTGCTCAACACCGACGGCGCCGCCCGCCGCGGCCGCATCACCTTCCCGCGCGGGGTCATCGAGACCCCGGCGTTCATGCCGGTGGGCACCTACGGCTCGGTCAAGGGCGTGTTGCCGCCGCAGATCAAGAACCTGGGTGCGCAAATCATTCTTGGCAATACCTTCCACCTGTTCCTGCGGCCCGGTCTTGAAGTGATCGAGGCGCACGGCGGCCTGCATGGCTTCGCCCGCTGGGACGGGCCGATCCTCACCGACTCCGGCGGCTTCCAGGTGTTCTCGCTGGCCCACCGCCGCAAGATCACCGAAGCCGGCGTGACCTTCGCCGCGCCCACCGACGGCCGCAAGGTCTTCCTCGGCCCCGAGGAGTCCATGCACATCCAGAAGGTGCTGGGCAGCGACATCGTGATGATCTTCGACGAGTGCCCGCCGGTGAACGACAAGCACGGCCAGCCGGTGCACCGTCGGGTGGTCGAGAAATCGATGGAGCTGTCCCTGCGCTGGGCCGAGCGTTCGAAAAAAGCCCACGAGGGCAACGACGCGGCGCTGTTCGGCATCGTCCAGGGCGGCGTGCATCACGACCTGCGCACGCTGTCGGCAGCAGGCTTGCAGCGGATCGGCTTCGACGGCTACGCGATCGGTGGACTGGCGGTGGGCGAAACCGAGGACGAGCGCAATGCCATGCTCGACCACACCTGCCCGCAGCTGCCGCAGGACCGCCCGCGCTACCTGATGGGCGTGGGCCGGCCGGAGGACTTGGTAGAGGCGGTGGCGCGCGGCATCGACATGTTCGACTGCGTGATGCCGACCCGCAACGCCCGCAACGGCCACTTCTTCACTTCGACCGGGGTGGTGCGCGTGCGCAACAGCCAGTACGAGCACGACCTGCGGCCGATCGAGGAGGGCTGCGACTGCGTGGCCTGCGCCGGCGGCTTCAGCCGCAGCTACCTGCGCCACCTGGACCGCTGCAACGAGATGCTGGGCCCGGTGCTGGGCACGCTGCACAACCTGCGCTACTACCAGCGGCTGATGGCGCAGATGCGCGACGCGATCGCGGCGGGAACTTTCGCCGACTTTCGCGAGTCCTTTTACGCGGCGCGGCGTGCCGCCTGAGCCCCGCGCGCGCCATCCGGGGGATGGCAGGGGCAATGCATGGCATAATCCCCGGCTGGCCTCGGCCAGTCCTTTCGTTTTCGCTGACACGGATTCCCGATGAACCCGCTCGCTTTCCTGCTTGATCTGATCGTTCCCGTTGCCCACGCCCAAGGTGCCAATGCACCGGCTGCGGCGCCCAGCCTGTGGCAAGGCCCCGTCATGATGGTGGTCCTGATTGCGGTCATGTACTTCCTGATGATCCGTCCGCAGATGAAGCGGCAGAAGGAACATCGCGCGATGCTGGACAAGCTGGGCAAGGGCGATGAAGTCATCACCAATGGCGGCATCGCCGGCACCGTGGTGGGCCTGGGCGATGCCTTCATCACCGTGGAAGTGGCCAGCGGCGTGCAGTTGCGCGTGCAGAAGGGTGCCATTGCCAGCGTTCTGCCGAAGGGCACGCTGAAGTCCGCCTGAGCCGTTCCTTCCGTATTGGCCTGACACGACCTGACGCCCTGACGGCGTCGAGCAGGATCCTGCAATGCTTGAATTCCCGCGCTGGAAATACTTCCTCATCCTGGTGATCCTGGCGGTCAGCGTGTTGTATGCGCTGCCGAATGCTTACCAGAAAGACCCCTCCGTCCAGATCACCGCCAACCGTGGTGCACAGGTCAATGACGCCCTCAAGTCCCGTGTGGTCGGCTTGCTGCGTGATGCGCACCTGGCCCCCAAGGCGGTGGCCGTGGAAGGCAACAACCTGATCGTCCGCATGCAGTCGCTGGAAGACCAGACCCGCGCCAACAACCTGATCCGCGAAAAAGTCGGCGATGGCTACACGGTGGCGCTGAACCTGGCCTCCACCGTGCCGGCCTGGCTGACCCGGCTGGGCGGCAAGCCCATGGTGCTGGGCCTGGACCTGGTGGGCGGCGTGCACTTCGCCATGCAGGTGGACAAGCAGGCGGCGGTGGACAAGCGTTTCGAGGCGTTTGCCGACGACATCCGCACCACCTTGCGCGATAGTCGCGTGGGTTATCGGTCGGTCGATCGCAACGGCACCAGCACCCTGCGCGTGGTGCTCACCAATCCGGCCGACAACGACAAGGCGCGTGCGGCGTTGGTGAAGGCGCAGCCCACCCTGACCTATGCCAGCGACGCCAGCGGGCTCACCGTCACCGTGCCACAGGCGGAGATGCAGCAGATCGCCTCCAGTGCGATCGAGCAGAACCTGACCACCTTGCGCAACCGCGTCAACGAGCTGGGCGTGGCCGAACCGATCATCCAGCGCCAGGGCGAAGACCGCATCGTGGTCGAACTGCCGGGCGTGCAGGACACTGCCGAGGCCAAGCGCATGATCGGCGCGACCGCCACCCTGGAATACCGCGCGGTGGTGGACGGCGACGCAGGCGAGGCGGAAACCAGCGGGCACGTGCCGCCGGAGGCCAAGCTCTACCACGAGCGCAATGGCCGCCCGGTGCTGCTGAACAAGCGCGTGATCGCCACCGGCGACCAGATGGTCACCGCCAGCGCGTCCACCGACCAGAACGGCCTGCCGGCGGTCAGCGTGACCCTGAACGGCGTCGGCGGGCAGCGCATGTTCGACTTCACCAGCGCCAACGTCGGCAAGCCGATGGCGGTGGTGTACACCGAGCGCATCCCGCAGGTGACCATGGTCGATGGCAAGGAAGTGCGCAGCTTCAAGGTCAAGGAAGAAGTGATTTCCGTGGCCAACATCAGTGGCGTGTTCGGCAAGCAGTTCCAGACCACCGGGCTGGAGCGCAACGAAGCCGACAGCCTGGCCAAGCTGCTGCGCGCAGGTTCGCTGGCCGCGCCGATGGATTTCGTCGAGGAATACGTGATCGGCCCCAGCCTGGGTGCCGAGAACGTGGCCCGCGGCATCAAGGCGGTGGTGTTCTCGTTCATCTTCACGCTGGTGTTCTTCACCATCTACTACCGCGCGTTCGGTGCCATCACCTCGGTGGCGCTGCTGTTCAACCTGCTGATCGTGGTGTCGGTGATGTCGATGTTCGGTGCCACCATGACCCTGCCGGGCTTCGCCGGGTTGGCGTTGTCGGTGGGCCTGTCGGTGGATGCCAACGTGCTGATCAACGAGCGCATCCGCGAGGAGTTGCGGCTGGGAATCCCGCCGAAGGCGTCGATCGCGATGGGTTACGAGCGCGCCTCGCACACCATCATGGACGCCAACCTGACCGGCCTGATCGTGGGCGTGGCGCTGTATGCGTTCGGCACCGGCCCGCTGAAGGGCTTCGCGCTGACCATGATCATCGGCATCTTCGCCTCGATGTTCACCGCGATCACCGTGTCGCGCGGGTTGGCGGTGCTGATCTACGGCCATCGCAAGAAGCTGCAATCCGTGGCGATCTGACGGGATAGAGAGACCATTCCATGAAACTGTTCCCGCTTCATCTCATCCCCAATGACACCACCATCGACTTCATGCGCCATCGCCGTCCGGTGCTGGTGGTGATGGCGCTGCTGCTGGTGCTGTCGGTGGCCATCATCGGCCTGAAGGGTTTCAACTTCGCGCTGGAATTCACCGGCGGCACCGTGGTGCGCACGCATTTCGCGCAGCCGGTGCACGTGGACAACGTACGCCAGAAGCTGACGGCGGCGGGTATCCACAACGCGCAGGTGCAAAGCGTGGGCGGCGGCAGCGACGTGATCGTGCGCCTGCAGGCCGACACCGAGCACAACAACGCCGCCGATGCCGCGCAGAAAGTGGCCGACCGCGTGCGCGATGCCATCACCAGCCCGGCCAACCCGGCCACCGTGCAGCCGGGTGAATTCGTCGGCCCGCAAGTGGGGCGCGACCTGGCCATGAACGGCGTGTACGCCACCTTGTTCATGCTGGTGGGCTTCCTGATCTACATCGCCGCGCGCTTCGAGTTCAAATTTGCGATGGTGGCCAGCATCACCGCGTTCTTCGACCTGATCCTGACGATTGCCTACATGTCGATGCTGGGGCGCGAGTTCGACCTGACCGTGTTGGCTGGCCTGTTGTCGGTGATGGGCTTCGCGATCAACGACATCATCGTGGTGTTCGACCGCGTGCGCGAGAACTTCCGCACCCTGCGGGTGGATTCGCTGGAAGTGCTCAATCGCTCGATCAACCAGACCCTGTCCCGCACGATCATCACGGCGGTGATGTTCTTCCTGTCGGCGCTGGCGCTGTACATGTACGGCGGCGAATCGATGGAGGGGCTGGCCGAAACCCACATGGTCGGGGCGTTGATCGTGGTGGTGTCGTCGGTGATCGTGGCGGTGCCGATGCTGACCATCGGGCCGTTCAAGGTGTCCAAGCAGGACCTGATGCCGAAGGCCAAGGACCACGCGGAGCTTGCACGACGTCCCTGAGTGCCGCGGGCCGGGGCCCGGTCATCTCGCAATCAAGGAAAAGGCCGCGCAGAGATGCGCGGCCTTTTGCGTGGCGGGCAAGGGCGATCAGCCGAACGCGGCGGCGTAGCCGGATTGCACGATGAGTTTTTGCAGTTCGGCGGACAGCTTCTGGTTGCCGGCCACCACCTGCCGGCCGTGGATGCCGCGGCTGTCCATCGGCGCGGTCTGGGCACCCTTGAAATCGCAGACCCGGCCGCCGGCCTCGCGCACCAGCAGCACGCCGGCGGCGATGTCCCAGGGTTTCAGGCCGGCTTCGAAGAAACCATCGCTGCGGCCGCAGGCCACGTAGGCCAGGTCCAGCGCGGCCGAGCCGGTGCGGCGGATGTCCTCGGCGCTGCGCAGCAGTTCGCGCACGCATTCCAGTTGCGCCGGCGCACGCTCGCGTTCGCGCGGCGGGAAGCCGGTGCCCAGCATCGCGCCGTTCAGGTCCTTGCGTTCGGAAACGCGGATGCGACGGTCGTTGAGCAGTGCGCCACTGCCGCGGCTGGCGGTGAACAGCTCGTTGCGCAACGGGTCGAAGATCACCCCGTGCTGCACCTCGCCCTGTTCGACCATCGCGATCGACACGCACCAATGCGGGAAGCCGTGCAGGTAGTTGCTGGTGCCGTCCAGCGGGTCGATCACGAACAGCGCGCCACCCTTGCGGCCCTGCGCGCCACCTTCCTCACCGAGGAATGCGGCATCGGGATACGCGCGACGCAGCTCCTTGATCACGGCCTGTTCGGCTTGCTCGTCCACCTCGCTGGCGTAGTCCAGCCGGTCTTTCTCGATCACGTTGATCGCATCGAGCTTGTTCATGTTGCGCAACAGGACGCCACCTGCCGCGCGGGCCGCCTTGACCATGACTGTGACGACGGGTTTTTGCATGGGAACGACGCCTCGAACGCAATTGAGGAAAGGGGGACAGCGACGGAAAAGAGCAAGACCTGCGCCGGGGCAGGCGCGCAAAGTTTACCATTGCCGCATGAATGCATCTTCGACCAGCGCCGCCGCCGAGCGTTTGCGCATCGTGCTGGTGGGCACCCAGCACCCCGGCAACATCGGGTCCGCGGCCCGTGCGATGAAGACCATGGGCCTGTCGAAACTGGTGCTGGTGGCCCCGGAAAAGGCACCCGACCGCGACACCCATGCGATGGCGGCCGGTGCCGACGATCTGGTGGAATCCGCGCCGGTGTTCGCCACCCTGGCCGAGGCGGTAGCCGATTGCCGCTGGGTGTTGGGGGCCACCGCGCGCAACCGCCGCATCCAGCTGGAGCCGCTGCATCCGCGCGATGCCGCCGTGCGCGCCGTGCAGGCGACCGCCAGCGGGCCGGTGGCGCTGGTGTTCGGGCGCGAGCGCACCGGGCTGGACAACGACGAATTGCAGCTCTGCCATGCGGCGGTGCATATCCCGTCCGATCCGGCCTTCAGCTCGCTCAACCTCGCTGCGGCGGTGCAGGTGCTCAGCTACGAGCTGCGCTGCGTGCTGTTGGGTGATACCGATGCCACGCCGGTCGAGGGGCGCACGCCGCCACCGGCGGAGGGCGTGGCTTCGCACGCCGAACTGGAGGGGTTGTTCGGACAACTGGCCGAGACCCTCGAGCAGATCGACTTCCACAAGGGGCGCGCGCCGGATTCGGCGATGCGCAAGCTGCGTCGCCTGTACCTGCGCGCCAACCTCGACAGCGCCGACGTGCGCCTGCTGCGCGGCGTGCTGGCGGATGCCCAACGCATGGCACGGTTGGCCGCACAGGCTTCCGTTGCCGGAAAAATAGGGTAGCCTCGCAGGGTCGAGGACGAGGGCAGCCATCAGTTTCCATGCGTCGTGTCTTGCTCGCGCTGACGTGCCTGACCTGCCTGCTGGTCGCGTGGCTGCCGGCGGCGCATGCGCAATCGGTGCCGACCGGAAGCGATGCCGGGGTGCTGGTGCTGGGGCGGGTTAGCGATGACCCGAAATCGCATTACGACCAGCTCAAGCCGTTGCTGGATTACGTCATCCCGCGCATGGCGGTGGTGGGTGTTCGCAGCGGCCGCATCCTGATGGCCAAGGACTTGCAGCAGATGTCCAGTTACCTGCGGCGTGGCCGCGTGGACTGGATCAACGAAACCGCCGGCAACGCCGCCGTGCTGGAGCAGCGCGGCGTCGCGCATTCCTTCCTGATCACCGAGCGCGATGGCGCGGCGCATTACCACAGCGTGTTCTTCGTGCGCCGCGACAGCCCGGTGCAGTCGCTGAAGGATCTGGCGGGGCACAGTGTGGCGTTCCAGAGCCCGTATTCCACCAGCGCCTATTTCCTGCCCGCCAACACTTTGCTGGAGCAGGGCCAGTCGCTGGAATTGCTGCTCTCGCCGATGGACAAGCCGGCGCCGGACCGGGTGGGCTACGTGTTCGCGCGCACCGAGCTGAACGTGACCACCTGGGTCCACAAGCGGTTGGTGGATGCCGGCGTGCTCAGCAACCTCGACTGGATCAATCCCGGCCGCATGCCGCCGGCGTTCGCGCAGGATTTCCGCATCATCGGCCGCACCCAGGACGTGCCGCGCGCGTTGATGCTGGCGCGTACCGGGCTGGAGCCGAAGGTGGAGGCGCGCTTGCGCGAGGTGTTGCAGGAAGCCGCCTCCGACCCGGTGGCTGGCGAGGCGTTGCGGCGGTTCATGGACACCGGCCATTTCGTGCCGATCAGTGCCGGTGACCGCCGCGCGCTGGAGGCGCTGGCCAAGGGCGTGCAGCGCGTGCGCACGGAGGTCGAATGAAGCGCGACTGGCTGGGGCTGCAATCCAAGTTCCAGATCGCGATCCTCTCGGGGCTTGCACTGGTGCTGGTGTTGCTGGCGCTGCTGTGGCATCGCCAGCAGGAAAGCCTGGACGAAGCCAGCAACATCGCCCGCCAGAACGTGCATGCCCTGCTGGGCGAGCAGTTGCGCATGAGCGGCGAGGCGCAGGTGCGCCAGCTCGCCGATGCGCTGGCCAACCCGCTGTATTACTTCGACCTGGACGCGGTGGGTGCACTGGCCCGTGGCGCCTTGCGCGCGCCCGACGTGGACTACGTGCTGGTCTACGACCCGCAGGGGCGGATCCTGCACGACGGCTCCGGCGACATCGCCGCCTACGGGCGACCGATGAACGATGCACTGGCGGCCGAGGTCATTCAGGCCCGCGGCCCGCATACCCGCCAGCTGGGCAACATCCTCGACGTGTCGATCCCGATCATGATCGGCGATGACCGTTTGGGCGGCGTGCGCATCGGCTATTCGATGGAGACGATGGCGCGCGCGGAGGGGCAGTCGCTGTCGGCGTTGCGCGAGCGCTTCACCGACGTCAACCAGCGCAGCGTGATCTGGCTGTTGGTGATGTTCGCCGGGCTTGCCGCGGTGTCGCTGCTGGGGGCATTCATCCTGCAACGGCAGCTGGTGCGCCCGATCCGCCTGCTGGGCGAGGCCGCGCGCCGGATCGAGGCCGGGGATTTTTCCTCGCCGGTCCCGGCCAGCCGGCGCACCGACGAGCTGGGTGACCTGATCCGCACGTTCGGGCGGATGCGCGAAAGCGTGGTGCGGCACGACCGCGACATCCGCCGGGTGGCCTACAGCGACGCCTTGACCGGGCTGGCCAACCGGCTGGCGTTCCGCGAGGCGCTGGAGCACCGGCTGCGCGAGATGCAGGGCGCAAGTTGCCAATTGGCCCTGCTGTTCGTGGACCTCGACGATTTCAAGCGCGTCAACGACACCCTGGGCCATGAGGCGGGCGACGAGGTGCTGTTGCAGGCGGCCGGGCGGATCAACCACGCGGTGCGCGCGATCGACGGGCTGGACGCGCTGGTGGCGCGTTTTGGCGGCGACGAATTCGTGATCCTGCTGCAAGCCGACGCGGCCTTCCAGGATGACAGCGTGCGCGGCAAGGCGATCCGGCTGGCGGAGTCGCTGGTGTTGACCCTGAGCGAGCCGCTGCTGCTGCACGGGCGGCAGGTCCTGCTGGGGGCCTCGGTGGGAGTGGCGGTGTTCCCCGACGATGCCAGCACGGCATCGTTGCTGATGAAGAACGGCGACATCGCGATGTACCAGGCAAAGATGGCCGGCAAGAATTGCTACCGCTTCTACAGCCGGGCGATGGATCAGGCGGTGGAGCGGCGCGTGCGCATGGAGCAGGACTTGCGCGGCGCATGGGAGCGCGGCGAGCTGAGCCTGTCGTACCAGCCGATTTTCCGCACCCATGACCGCGTGCTGGTGGGGGCCGAGGCGCTGCTGCGCTGGAACCACCCGGAAGACGGCGCGATCGCCCCTTCGGTGTTCATCGACGTGGCCGAACAGAGCGGCCTGATCGAGGTGATCGGCCAGCTGGCGCTGCAGGCGGCCTGCAACGAGGCGGCTACCTGGCCGGTTCCCCGTGGCGCGGGCGAGCCACCGTTCGTGTCGGTCAATGTCTCGGCGCGGCAATTGCGCAGCGGGGACTTGCTGGGGCAGGTGGCCGATGCGCTTGCGCACAGCGGCTGCGCGCCCGAGCGCCTGCATCTGGAATTGACCGAAACCGCGGTGATCAGCGACGAGGCCTATGCCACCGAATTGCTGGGCAAGCTGCGCCAGCTGGGGGTGCGGGTGTGGCTGGACGATTTCGGCACCGGCTATTCCAGCCTCAGCCATTTGCGCCGCGTGCAGGTGGATGGGTTGAAGATCGACCGCAGTTTCATCACCGATCTGCTGCGCGACCCCGACGACCTGGCCCTGACCAGTGCGATCGTGGCCATGGCGCATTCGATGGGTGTGACCGTGGTGGCCGAGGGGGTGGAGCGGCAAGGCCAGTTCGACCTGCTGCGCGAACGTGGTTGCGACCTGGTGCAGGGCTACTGGCTGGGGCATCCGGTGGATGCGTTGGAATTCCTGCAACTGCTGCGCTGAGCGGCGGGGTCAGTCGATGGCTTCGGGCTGGGCGTTGGCTTCGCGTTGCAGCAGCAGCTTGTCGATGCGCGGGCCGTCCAGGTCCACCACCTCGATCCGCCATTGGCCGAGGATGAAGTATTCGCCGACGTGCGGGATCCGCCCGAAGCGCGCGATCACCAGGCCGGCGATGGTGTGGTAGTCGGCTTCCCCGGCATCGGCCAGGCGCTCGCCGGTGAGCTCGCGCAGTTCGTCCAGGTGCAGCCCGCCATCGACCAGCAGCGAACCATCCTCGCGCTCCACCACCAGCGCCTCGTCGGCATCGGTTTCGGCGCCCGCCTGCAGGCGCCCGATCACCGCATCGACGATGTCGCTCACGGTCACCAGGCCCTGGATGTCGCCGTATTCGTCCACCACCAGCGCCATGGATTGCTGTTCTTCGCGCAGGATCTCCAGCAGCTTCATCGCCTGGGTGGATTCGGACACGAACAGGGCCGGCCGCAGGTTGTCGAACAGCGCCGGCACCGGCTTGCCCAGTTCGTCCAGCAGGGTTTTCACTTCGAGGATGCCGGCCACGTCGCTGTCGTTGCCGCGATAGACCGGGTAGCGCGAGAAGGCGCCGTCCTGCATCGTGGCCAGGTTCTCGGCCAGCGACCCGGAGGTGTCGAGCCAGGCGATGCGGGTGCGCGGGGTCATCAGGCTGTCGGCGGTGCGGTCGCCCAGCCGCATCACCCGGGTCAGCATGTTGCGCTCATCCAGGTCGATCACGCCTTGCTCGTGGCCTTCGCTCACCAGCAGGTGGATTTCCTCTTCGGTGACTTGCGAGCCGCCGCCGTCGCCGGTGCGCAGCAGCCGCAGCAGCACGCGCACGGTGGCGCTGAGCAGCCCCACCACCGGGCTGGCCAGCCGCGACAACCAGTGCATCGGCAGTGCGGCCGCGGCAGCCACGCGTTCGGGGGCCAGCAATGCCAGCCGCTTGGGCAGCAATTCGCCCAGCACGATGCTCAGGTAGGTGATCAGGCCTACCGCCAGCACCTTGCCCAGCGTGCCGGCAGAGGCCCCCAGCGCAGGCGCGTGGGCGGCCAGCCAGGTGCCGATCAAGCCGCCGATCGCATCGCCCCCCAGCATGCCGGTGAGGATGGTGATCAGGGTCAGGCCCACCTGCACCGTGGACAGGAATTGTTCCGGGTGTTCGGCCAGCTCCAGTGCCTTGCGGGCTCCGCGGCTATGGGCGGCGTTCTGCTTCAGGCGCGCCTTGCGCGAGGTGACGACGGCCATTTCCGACAGTGCGAAAAAGCCGTTCAGCAGGATCAGGGCGAAGACGATGAGCAGGAGTTCCAGCACGGGGGGTCACCAGGTGCAGGCGGAGGGGAGGTGGGGGAGGGCGGCCACGCCACGCGGCACCCTTGCGGTGCGGCGGAAACAAGCAGGCGGTGGCAGGAAAGATGCGTCCATGGGCTGCGCCGGGGCGCGGGTGCATCATAGCAGGCGTGTCCTGGCGTGCCCGGCTGTCATCCGGCCGTCACAATTGCGCAGTACCGTTGCAACCATTGCCTCATCTTGCCCCTTTACCCTCGTCGGATTTTTCCCATGTTCTCCCTGCAAACCATCTTCGGCTCCGGTACCCAGTTCTACGCACTGCTGGACGATGCGGCCGCCGCCGCCTACGACAGCGCCAAGGCATTGCACGCGATGATGCGCGAGTCCGACCGCCAGCCCGCGCTGGACGCCTTCAAGCTGGCCCGCCTGCGCGAGCGCACTGCCGCCGAGAAGATCAGTCAGGCGCTGGTGGACAGCTACATCACCCCGATCGAGCGCGAGGACATCGAGGCGCTGGGCTCGGCCCTGCACAAGATCCCCAAGCAGATCGAGAAGTTTGCCGACCGCTACGCGCTGGCCACCCAGCACCTGGCCCACATCGACTTCGCGCCGCGCGCGGCGATGCTGGAGCAGGCCGCCGAAGTGGTGGTGCAGATGGTCGACGAGCTGGAGCGGATGAACCTCGACCGCATGACCAAGCTCAACGAGAAGCTGCGTTCGATCGAGAACGAGGCCGACCGGCTGATGCTGGAGCTGTACCGCGAAATCTATTCCGGCAAGCTCGACAGCCTGCAGATGTTCCTGCTCAAGGAGTTCTTCGAAATCCTGGAAAAGGCCATCGACCGTTGCCGCGAGGCCGGCGTGGTCATCTACCAGATCGTCCTGAAGAACTCCTGAGGCCGCCGCCGTGCTGACGCTCGTACTGGTGGTGGTGGCCACCGCGCTGATCTTCGAATTCATCAACGGCTTCCACGACACCGCCAATTCCATCGCCGCCTCGGTGGCCACCAAGGTGCTCAGCCCCGGCCAGGCGGTGGGGGTGGCGGCGGTGACCAATCTGCTGGGCGCGCTCACCGGCACCGCGGTGGCGGCCACGATTGCCACCGGCATCATCAATACCCACGTGGTGGAAGCGACCTCGCAACTGGTGCTGTGCGCGTTGCTGGGTGCGATCGTGTGGAACCTGGTGACCTGGTGGTTCGGGTTGCCGTCATCGTCTTCGCATGCGCTGATCGGCAGCTTGTGCGGCGCGGCGTTCGCGGCCTCGCACAACAACTGGAATGCGTTGATCTGGGTGCAGACCGCGGCCGACTGGACCAAGAGCAAGGGCCTGGTGTGGAAGGTCATCGTGCCGATGGTGACCTCGCCGGTGGTGGGGTTCCTGCTGGGCCTGACCCTGATGGTGCTGTTGTGGTCGCTGATCTACGGGCTGGAACGGTCCGGCGGTGCGCTGCGACGGTTGGCGCGCCCGCGCTGGATCAATGCGCTGTTCGGCAAGTTGCAGATCGTTTCGGCCGCCTACATGGGCTATGCGCACGGGCACAACGACGCGCAGAAGACCATGGGCGTGATCGCGCTGACGCTGGTGGGTGCGCAGGCCAGTGGCGCGCTGGACGACCTGCCGAGCTGGCTGGCGTTCATGCATCCGGCGGCCTCGGCGGACAATGCCGTGGCCACCTGGATCGTGGTCACCTGCGCGCTGGTGATGGCCGCCGGCACCGCCTCGGGCGGTTGGCGCATCATCAAGACGCTGGGCCACAAGATGGTGAAGCTGCATCCGCTGGACGGTTTCGCGGTGGATACCAGCTCGGCCACGGTGCTGATGGCGGCGGCGCATTTCGGCATGCCGGTGTCCACCACCCATACCGTATCCACCGCGATCATGGGCGTGGGCTTCGCCAAGAACCCGCGCCGGTTGAAGCTGGGCACCATCGAGCGGATCGTGTGGGCGTGGATTCTCACCATCCCGACATCGGGCATGGTGGCTTACGGGCTCTACCAGTTGCTGCGGGCCGCGGGCTGGGCGTGAGGACGGCGGCGGCGCCTCACAGCAGGTCGCCGCCGGCGGACAGCCGCCGTTCCATCTCGTCGCCGGTGCCGCCGATGTCCAGCACCAGGCGGTCGATTTCGGCTGCGGTGAGGCTGTCGTAGGGGCGGTTTTCGCACAGTTGCAGGTAGGGCACCCCATCCAGTTCGCCGATGGCAAGGTAGCCCACCCGGCTTTCCCAGTTGAAGCGCAGTGCCCGGCGGGCGTCCATGCCGGTGATCGGTGCCACGGCGGTGCTGACCCGCAGGAAGTTGCGGCCATCGTCGTCCTGCAATTCGGCCAGGAAGATCGACTGGTGTCGCGTGCCTTGCGCCAGCGACAACTCCACGCAGGCCATGAAGGGCTCTTGCAGGCTCAGCCGATAGCCGGCGTTGGCCAGGTGGCGGCGGATCTGCTCGAAGTTGTCCATGGCGTGCGCGGCAGGTTGGATGGGCATGCGGCTATGCTAACCCGGAACATGGCCCGTCCAGCACCCACCGCCAGCCCCGAACACCGCATCCTGGCGGCGGTGCGCGCGGTACCGTGCGGGCAGGTGGCCAGCTACGGCGCCATCGCCCGGCGTGCCGGCTTGCCGGGGCGGGCGCGGCTGGTGGCGCGCATCCTCGGCCAGAACGATGACCCGGCATTGCCCTGGCATCGCATCCTGCGGGCGGATGGGCGGATCGCCTTTCCGCCGGACGCACCGGGGTTTGCCGAACAGGCGCGCCGGCTGGTGGCGGAAGGGGTGGCGGTCCGCAGCGGGCGGGTGCGCCTGCCGGCCGAGCCCGAGGATGTCGATGCCGCTGTCTGGGGGCCGCGCTGAGCGGCTATGATGCGCTGCAACGAAACCGGGACGCCGCACGGATGCCGTTCAATCTGCCGAAAATCACCCAAGCATTGCTGATCGCCAATCTGGTGGGCTTTGCCCTGCAATACCTGCTGGGCGACCAGGCCATGGCGTCACTGATGCTGTGGCCATGGGGCGATACCGGGTTCGACCCGGTCGAGGCGGCGCCGGCGTTCATGCCGTGGCAGCTGCTGAGCTATGCCTTCCTGCACGGCAGTTTCCTGCATATCGCCTTCAACATGCTGGCGTTGGTGATGTTCGGCGCGCCGCTGGAATACACCTGGGGCGCGCGCCGCTTCCTGACCTACTACGTCGTGTGCGTAGTGGGGGCGGGCCTGTGCCAGTTGCTGGTGGGTTCGTATGCGCTGTCGCAGGGCGGCGACCCGTATCCCACCATCGGTGCATCCGGCGGCGTGTTCGGGTTGCTGCTGGCCTATGGCATGTTGTTCCCGAACCAGCGGGTGATGCTGCTGTTCCCGCCGATTCCGATGACGGCGCGCACCCTGGTGATCGTCTACGGCCTGTTCGAACTGGGCGTGGGCATCACCGGGCTGCAGCCGGGCGTGGCGCATTTCGCCCATCTTGGCGGGATGCTGTTCGGCTGGCTGTTGATCCGCCATTGGCGCGGCCAGCCACCCTTCGGTGGGCGCGGCCGGCGTGGGCCGCGGATGCGGATCGTGCGCTGAGCCGGCCCGGGCCGGCCCACCCGCTTCAGTCGAAGACGTGCAGCGTCGCCTTGGGCTGCATCGGTGTGCCGGGTTTGCAGCTGAATGCGGTACCGAACCCCGCCTGCTGCATCAGCGGGGCATTGGCGCGCCATTGCCCCGGCGCGCGCACGTCCTGCAACACGCGCAGGCGGGCCTCGTCGGTGGTGACCTGCTGCGCCCACAACTGCGCCCAGCCGGTGTAGAAACCGCGTTCGGACTTGGCGTCGAGATTGGGTTGGGCATTGCGCAGAGCGGCAAGCGCGATGTCCACGCCGGCCAGGTCGGCCAGGTTTTCGTCGCGGGTCAAATCGCCATCGACATGGGTGGCCGGCAGGCCCGGATAAGGCAGGGCGGCATACAGGGCCGCCACTTTTTTGCCCAGTGCGTCCCAGGCGGTGGTTTCATCGCTTCCCCACCAGTCGCGCACGTTGCCGCCGGCATCGACATGGCGACCACGGGCATCGATGGCATGGCTGAGTTCGTGCCCCACCAGCGCGCCGAACGCGCCGTATTGGTTCGCCAGTGGCACCGCGGTGTCCAGCACCGGCATCTGCAGCATGGCGGCAGTGACGATCAGGCGGTTGTGGGCGAGGTCGTAGGCCAGCGCCGGTTGTTGCGGCAGCACGTCCCAGCGCCGCGCCGCGCTGTGCTTGCCGATCCGCTTCATTTCCTGGCGGTGGCGCCAAGTGGAGGCGATCAGCATGTTGCCGCCGAAGCTGCCACGGCCCATCGGTTGCAGGGTGAAGTCGAGATCGTCGGGGGGGCTGCCCACTTCGATGCGCAGTTGTTCCAGCTTCTTGCGGGCCTCGGCCTTGGCGGCGTCGCCCAGCAGCGGGCTGGTGGCAAGTGCGCGTTGCAGGGCATCGCGCACCTGCGCGGCGATTTGTTCGGCCTGCTGGCGGGTGGCCGCAGGCAGGTAGGCGGCGGTGTATTCCCTGCCCAGCATCGGCCCGGCGGCCAGGTTGATCGCGTCCAGCACCTGCTGCCAGCGCGGAGCCGGAGCCGCCTGGCCCAGCAGCACCTTGCCGCGGAAGGCGAAGGTGGCATCCCGCCAGGGGGCGGAGAGGTACGGGGCCATGGCATCGCCCACCCGCCAGCGCAGATAGGCCTGCCATTGCGCGGGCTTGAGGCTGCCAACCAACCCGTCGATGCGGGTGAACAGCGCCGGGTTGGCCAGCGAGACGGTGTCGTCGCTGATGCCTTGCGCCTTCAGGAAGGCGTCCAGTTGCAGGTTGCGGAACTGCTTGCCCAGCCCGGCGGCGGGCATGGGGGCGAAATTGTTGCGTGGGTCGCGCAGGTCGGTCAGCGGGCGCGCGCCCTCGGCGATGCGGCGCTCCAGGTCCAGGACCTGCGCGGTCTGGGTTTCGATGTCCTTCGGCGCCACCCCGCTCAGGGCGAGGATCTTGCGGATGTAATCGGCATAGCGCGCCAGCAGGGCCTTGGTGTCGGCGTCGGTGCGGGTGTAGTAGGCCGGGTCGGGCAGGCCGATGCCGCCCTGGCTGAAATAGCCGAGATGGCGATCGAGGTCGCGCAGGTCGACGTCGGCACCGAAGTGGAAGGCCACCGGGATGCCCACCTGGTGCAGCGCGGCGATCGCGGGGGCGATGTCCTTGCTGCTGCGGATGGCGTCGATGCGCTTGAACAGCGGGGCCACCGGGGCGGCGCCGTCGGCGTCCACCGCGGCTTCGTCGAGCCCGCTGGCCCAGAAATCACCCAGCAGTTTCTGCACGTTGCCTTGTGGCGCGCGCATCGCCGCCTCCAGCAGGTCGCGCTGCTGTTGCTGGGCGCGCGCGGTGAGCTGGCCCAGCGCCGAGATCGCGCCGCTGGCCGGCATCGGGTTGCCAGCCAGCCAGCCCTTGTCGGCTTCGGCGTAGAAATTGCTGCACGACAAGGCCGCTTCCGGCCCCGCCTTCCTTGCCGCCGGCTTCTTTTTCGCGGCCCCGGCGTCGGGCGTTGCGAGGCCGGCAGCAAGGGCAATGATCAGGGCGATGGCCAGCGGGCGCGGTGTCGGCATGCGGCAGGTCTCGTGGTGGATGAAACGCCCGAGTGTAGCAGCGCCTCCGCGCGCGGCGACCCCGTTGCCGTGTTCAGTTTCATTTCACCCCGTGCATCATCCGGCGCAGCAGCGGTGCGCCCAGGAAGGCCAGCAGCGCGCAGCCGAGGCCGATCCACAACATCATCCAGAACAGGTGTTGGTACTTGCCGGCGGCGGCCACCAGATCCATGGCCTCGCCTTCCGGCACTTCGATCGCGGCCAGCTTGCCGAACAGCGCGGCCAACGTTTCCGAGAACGCGGTGGCCAGGAACCAGGTGCCCATCATCAGGCTGACCACGCGCGGCACGGCGAGCTGCGTCACCGCCGACAGCCCCACCGGCGACAGGCACATCTCGCCGATCTCCAGGATCAGGTAGGCCAGCACCAGCCACCACACGCTGGCCGGTGCACCGGTGGCGGCCACCTGTTGCGCGGCCAGCGCCATCGGCACGAACGACAGCCCGCCAAACAGCAGGCCGAAGGCCGATTTGGCGGGCTTCGACGGGTCCATGCCGCGCTTGTCCAGCCAGCCCCACAGTGCCGAAAACAGCGGTGCCAGCGCCACCAGGAAGAATGCGCCGAGGTAGGTCAGCGAGCCGGCCGTCTGCGGCAGCGCCACGCAGTCGCGCACCAGCAGCACGATGATCAGCGCGCTGGCCGCCAGGAACAGCGCCCGCGGCGCGGTGGAAGCCGGGTTGCGGTCGGACATCCGTGCCGCCACGAAGAATGCCAGCGGTGCCAGCAGCAACGACAGCGCCGACCACGGCCACGGCGTGCCGTCGCGCACCACCATCGCCGGCACGATGTCCTTGGTCAGCAGGCGATCGGTGAAGGTCACCCACGAGCCGTAGGTCTGCTCGTACAGGGTGAAGAACACCAGCGCCATGAAGATCAGCACCATCATCGCGATCATCTGCTGGCGCTGCACGGGCGTGCAGCGGGTGCCGGTGAACCAGGCGAACCACACCAGCACCGCGCCCAGCACCACCACCATCAGCAGCAGCGCCAGCGACACCTCGCCGCCCAGCGCGAACGCGCCGTTCGCGGCGGCCCACATCAGCCATGCCACCGGCACCACGCCCAGTACCGCAAGCGCGTAGATCAGCCCTTCGCGCGGGATGCCGGCGACGCGCTGGCGCAGCGTGGCGGGGTTGGCCGGCTCGGCGTGGCCGTGCAGGTAGCGCTGCCCCCACAGGAACATCGCAAGGCCCGCCAACATGCCGATGCCGGCGGCGCCGAAGCCGTACCTCCAGCCCCAGGCCTCGCCGATGTAGCCGCAGACCAGCGACGCGAACAGCGCGCCGAGGTTGATGCCGGCATAGAACAGCGAGAAGCCGGAATCGCGGCGCGGGTCATTGTCCGCGTAGAGCTTGCCGACGATGGTGGAGATGTTGGGCTTGAGGAAGCCCACGCCCATGATGATCAGCGCCAGCGACAGGTACATCACTTTCAGCGCGCCCTCGTCGCGCACCACCGTGCCGGCCTGCAGCGTCGCCGCGTGGCCCTCGACGGCCATGCCCACGTGTCCGGCCACCAGCAGCAGCCCGCCGAAGGTCACCGCCTTGCGCATCCCCAGCCAGCGGTCGGCCAGCAGCCCGCCGATCACCGGCACGCAATACACCAGCCCGCCGTAGGCACCCAACAGGTCCAGGCCGGCCCTGTCGCCGAACAAGTGGTACTTGGTGAGGTACAGCAGCAGCAGCGCCTTCATCCCGTAGAACGAAAAGCGCTCCCACATCTCGGTGAAGAAGCAGACATAGACGCCCTTGGGGTGGCCGAGGAAGTCGTCGCGGGCGGGAAGTGCGTGGGGCATGGGGATGTCCGGAAGCAAGGGGCGGGGCGGCGCGGGCAGCGCGCACGCGATGCAGGTGGAACAGGGGCTCGGGAGGCCGCTGGATGGTACAATTTCTGGTTGCAGAAAATCCCGATGGGCAAGCGCGCGGAGCTGGTTCCCGCCGCGTGGCCGCGGGCCGGAACCAGGACCTGAAACGGATACACGATGACCGATCTCGCCAAGGAAATCATTCCCGTCAAGCTGGAAGACGAGATGCGCCGCAGCTACCTCGATTACGCCATGAGCGTGATCGTGGGGCGCGCGCTCCCGGACGTCCGCGATGGCCTGAAGCCGGTGCACCGCCGCGTGCTGTTCGCGATGAACGAACTGGGTGCGCACAGCAACAAGCCGTACTACAAGTCGGCGCGCATCGTCGGTGACGTGATCGGCAAGTACCACCCGCACGGCGACCAGTCGGTGTACGACACGCTGGTGCGCATGGCGCAGCCGTTCTCGCTGCGCTACCTGCTGGTGGACGGGCAGGGCAACTTCGGTTCGGTCGACGGCGACTCTGCCGCGGCGATGCGTTACACCGAGGCGCGCATGGCGCGGCTCAGCCACGAGCTGATGGCCGACATCGACAAGGACACCGTCGATTTCCAGCCCAACTACGACGAAAAGGAACTGGAACCCACGGTCATGCCGACCCGGTTCCCGAACCTGCTGGTCAACGGCTCGGCCGGTATTGCGGTGGGCATGGCCACCAACATCCCGCCGCACAACCTGGGCGAGGTGGTGGACGCGCTGCTGGCGCTGATCGACGACCCGCAGATCGACATCGACGGGCTGATGGAATTCATCCCCGGCCCGGATTTCCCCACCTCCGGCATCATCAACGGCGTCGGTGGCATCCACGTGGCCTACCGCACCGGCAAGGGCCGGGTGCGCATGCGTGCCCGCGCCGACATCGAAGTGGCCGACAACGGCCGCGAGTCGATCATCGTCACCGAGATCCCCTACCAGGTGAACAAGGCGCGGCTGATCGAGAAGATCGCCGAGCTGGTGAAGGAGAAGAAGCTCGAGGGCATCAGCGAGCTGCGCGACGAGTCCGACAAGGACGGCATGCGCATCTACATCGAGGTCAAGCGCGGCGAATCCGCCGACGTGGTGCTGAACAACCTGTACTCGCAGACCCAGATGGAGTCGGTGTTCGGCATCAACATGGTGGCGCTGGTCGATGGCCGCCCGCGGCTGCTGAACCTCAAGCAGATCCTCGAAGCCTTCGTCCGCCACCGCCGCGAAGTGGTGACGCGCCGGACCATCTTCGAACTGCGCAAGGCGCGCGCACGCGCGCACATCCTCGAAGGCCTGACCGTTGCGCTGGCCAACATCGACGCGATGATCGAGCTGATCAAGACTTCGGAGAACCCGGGCGTCGCCCGCGAGCGCATGCTGGCGCGGCGCTGGCAGCCGGGGCTGGTGGGCGCGCTGCTGGCCGCCACCGGCGCCGAGGCCAGCCGGCCGGAAGACCTGCCCGCCGGCGTGGGCCTGCTGGCGGATGGCTACCAGCTCACCGAGACGCAGGCCCAGCAGATCCTGGAAATGCGCCTGCACCGCCTGACCGGGCTGGAGCAGGAGAAGCTGACCGACGAATACCGCCAGCTGCTGGAGGAAATCGCCGGGCTGATCCTCATCCTGGAAAACCCGGACGTGCTGCTGGAGAAGATCCGCGAGGAGCTGCGCGCGCTCAAGGCCGAGTTCAACGACCCGCGCCGCAGCGAGATCCGCGCCTCCGAGGAAGACCTCGACATCCTCGACCTGATCGCGCCGGAAGACGTGGTGGTCACGCTCTCCCATGCCGGCTACGCCAAACGCCAGCCGGCCACGACGTATCGCGCGCAGAAGCGCGGCGGCAAGGGCCGCAACGCGGCGGCGACCAAGGACGAGGATTTCATCGACCAGCTGTGGCTGGTCAATACCCACGACACCCTGCTCACCTTCACCAGCCACGGCCGCGTGTTCTGGCTGCCGGTGTACCAGCTGCCGGAGGCCGGGCCGAACGCGCGCGGCCGCCCGATCATCAACTGGATCCCGCTGGAAGAAGGCGAGAAGGTGCAGGCGGTGCAGCCGGTGCGCGAGTACGAGGACGGCAAGTACGTGTTCTTCGCCACCAGGAACGGCACGGTGAAGAAGACCCCGCTGACCGAATACGCGTTCAAGCTGGCGCGCGGCAAGATCGCCATCCACCTGGCCGAAGGCGATGCGCTGGTGAACGCGGAGTTGTCCGACGGCAGCCGCGACATCATGCTGTTTGCCAGCAACGGCAAGGCGGTGCGTTTCGGTGGCGATACCGTGCGCCCGATGGGCCGTACCGCCACCGGCGTGCGCGGGATGAAGCTGGCGGATGGCGAGAGCGTGGTCAGCCTGATCGTGCTGGACGGCGAGGGCGACATCCTCACCGCCAGCGAGAACGGGTTCGGCAAGCGCACCGTGCTGGACGAATTCCCGAAGAAGGGGCGCGGCACCCAGGGCGTGATCGCGATGAAGACCAACGAGCGCAACGGCGCGTTGGTGGGTGCCATCCAGCTCACCGACCACCACGACGTGCTGTTGATTTCCGACGGGGGCACGCTGGTGCGCACGCCGGCCTCGGACATTTCGCAGGTCGGCCGCAATACCCAGGGCGTGACCCTGATGCGGCTGGCGGCGGGCGAAAAACTGCAGGCGATCGAGCGGCTGGACGCCACCCTGGACTCCGGTGATGCGGACGCCATCGGCGAGTCCGGCGAGTCCGGCGAGTCCGGCGAGTCCGGCGAGTCCGGCGAGGTCGCCGGCTGACGGCCTCGTCCCCGTTTCGCGCAACCCGAAGCCCGGCTGAATGCCGGGCTTTTTTCATGCCCGGACATGGGCCGCTGGCGGCCGTGATTTGCGTCCTATACTCGAAACGCCCCCACCGGATGGACCCCGATGTCACTGCCACGGATTTTGTCGCTGCGTTGCTTGCTGAGTGTGTCGTTGGTGTTTGTGCTGGTGGCCGGGTTGCCGGCCTGCAAGCGCAACCAGGCCGGGCAGATGCCCGCCGTCGGCGGCGAGGCCATCCGCGCCCAGCGCGAGGCGGTGAAGGGGTTTGCAATCGTGCGCGCCTACCCGGACCAGCGCTCGGACAGCCTGGCGGTGGCGGTGGAATTTTCGCGCCCGTTGGTGGGCACCCAGGATTTCGATGCGCTGCTGGTCATCGATGCCAACGGTGAAGAGCAAAGCGGCTGGGCGCTCGGCGACGATGGCAAGACCCTGCGTTACCCGAGCGTGGCCGCCAACAAGACCTACACCGTGAAGGTGTCCGGCGCGCTGACCGCGGCCGACGGCAGCAAGCTGGGCAAGGACGTCGAGCTGAAGGTGTACACCGGGGCGCTGGAGCCGGCGGTGGGTTTTGCATCGCAGGGCAGCGTGATCCCGGCCCGGGAATCGCGTGGTTTGCCGGTGGTGTCGGTCAATGTCGACGACGTGGATGTCGAATTCCTGCGCGTGCGCGATGCCGCGCTGCCGGCCTTTTTTACCCGCTACCAGCGCGGTGGCCAGCGCAGCAATTGGGAGCTCGATCCGTCCTGGTACGACCCGGACGATGCCGACAGCACCCCCCCGATCTCCAAACTGGCCGATCCGGTGTACGTGAACCGCTTCGTGCTGGGCGGTGCGCGCAACGAGCGCGTGCTCACCTACCTGCCGGTGCAGGACATCCCCGAGCTGCAGAAGCCCGGCCTGTACTTCGCGGTGATGAAGCGCACCGGCACCTTCAAGGGCGAGTTCGACGTGGCCTGGTTCACGGTCAGCGACATCGGCCTGCACGTGCGCGCCTACAAGGACAAGCTGTTCGTGCACACCGCGTCGCTGGCCGATGGCGCGGGTATCGGCGGGGTGGACCTGAAGGTGCTGGACGCGCGCGGCGAGCCGGTGTTCAAGGGCCAGACCGACGCCAACGGCAATGCGCTGCTGAACTACACGCTGGACGCCGCGCACGTGCTGACTGCCCGGCATGGCACGGACCTGTCGCTGCTGCCCTTCAACCAGCCGGCGCTGGACTTGTCCGAATTCGCGGTGGAAGGCCGGCCGCAGGCGTGGTTCGACGTGTTCGCCTGGTCCGGGCGCGACCTCTATCGCCCCGGTGAAACCGTGCGCGTGTCGGCGTTGCTGCGCGATTTCGATGGCCGGCCGGTGCTGGCGAAAGGCGGCAAGGCGCAGTCCCTGTTCGTGCGCTTGAAACAGCCGGACGGCAAGACCTTCGTCGATACGCGGCTGGAGCCGCAGGCGCAGGGTTATTACCGCTTCGAGCGGGCGATCCCGGCCGAGGCCCCCACGGGCCGCTGGCAGGTGGAGTTCCGCACCGATCCGGCCAGCGCCGAGGCGGTGCAGGGCATGAGCCTGCGCATCGAGGAGTTCCTGCCCGAGCGCATGAAACTCGACCTGGCCGCCCTCGGCAGTCGCTTGCGGCCGGGCCAGCCCCTGCAATTGCAGGTCAAGGGTGCGTATCTGTACGGTGCCCCCGCCGCCGGCAACCGCTTCACCGCCAAGCTCGCGGTCGCGGTGGATCAGCACCCGCTGGAAGGCGTCGCCCCGGGCCTGGGCAAGGGCTGGTTCTTCGGCGACCCCACCGTGTCGCTGCCGAAGGAGGCCGCCGACATCCTCGATGCAGCGCTGGATGCCAAGGGTGAATTGCAGCAGGCCATCGCCCTGCCCGGCGAGGTGAAAAGCGACACCCCGGTGAAGGCCATCGTGGCCGGCAGCCTGTACGAAAGCGGTGGCCGCACCATCAACCGCAGCCTGGTGCGCACGTTGTGGCCGGCCGACGTGCTGGTGGGCGTGCGTCCGCTGTTCGACGATGGCGACGGCGCCAACGCCAATGCCCCGGCCGGGTTCGAGGTGCAGCGTTTCGATGCCGAAGGCCGGCCGCACCCCGGTACCGGCCTGAAGGTGACACTGGTGCGCGAACGCCGCGACTACCACTGGACGCACGGCGACAGCGGCTGGAGCTTCGATTTCACCCGGCGCTACGAAAACGTGCAGACCCGCAACCTGGACGTGGGCAACAGTGCCGCGCGGGTGGATGTGCCGGTGGAGTGGGGCGATTACCGCCTCGATGTGTACGACCCCGCCACCCGACTGACCATGCGCTATCCGTTCCACGCCGGTTGGGGCTGGGATGACGAAAACCGTGGCCTGGATGCGCGCCCGGACAAGGTCAAGCTGGCGCTGGACAAGACCGCTTACCATGCCGGCGACACCCTCCGGCTCACCCTCACGCCGCCGCATGCGGGCAAGGGCGTGGTGATGGTGGAAAGCGACCACCTGCTGTTCGTGCAATCGGTCGACGTGAAGGCCGGCAGCGTGGTGCAGATCCCGGTCACCGCCGAGTGGGAACGGCATGACGTTTACGTCACCGCGCTGGTGTTCCGTGGTGGCAGCGCCAAGAGCAAGATCACCCCGGCACGTGCGGTGGGCGAAGCCTTCGTGCCGATGGACCGGCGTGACCGCCGGGTGGCGGTGGGGCTGGCGGTGAAGCCGCAGGTGCGCCCGCAACAGCCCTTGCAGGTGACCCTGAGCGCGCCGCAATTGGCCGGCAAGCAGGCGTGGGCCACGGTGTCGGCGGTGGACGTGGGCATCCTCAACATCACCCGCTTCCCGGTGCCGGATGCGGTGGCGCACTTCTTCGCCCAGCGTCGTCTGGGGGTGGATGCCTACGACATCTACGGCCGCGTGATCGAAAGCTACGACGGCGGTACCGCCAAGCTGCGCTTCGGTGGCGACATGGCGCTGGCCGCGTTGCCACAGGCGCGTCGCCCCACCGCGCGGGTGCAGACGGTGGACTTGTTCTCCGGGCCGGTGCAGCTGGATGCCAAGGGCATCGCGCGCATCGCGCTTCCGGTGCCGGACTTCAACGGCACGCTGCGGGTGTCGGCGCTGGTGTATTCCGATACCCGTTACGGCAACCGCGATGCCGAGGTGGTGGTGCGCGCGCCGATCGTGGCCGAAGCCGGGATGCCGCGGGTGATGGCGCCGGGCGACCGCGGCATGGTGACGCTGGATGTTTCCAACTACACCGGCAAGCCCGGCAATTTCAGCGTGCAGGTCAATGGCATCGGCCCGGCCGCGGTGACCGGCGGCAGCCGCAGCCTGGCGTTGGGGAAGGAGGCCAAGTCCACGCTGAGCTTCCCGCTGGCGGCGCTGGAAGACTACGGCGTGGCGCAGGTGCGGGTGCGGGTGGCGGGCAATGGCTACACGTCCGACCGCCAGTACGACCTGCCGGTGCGGCCGGCATGGCCGTCGGTGCTGCGCTCGCGTTCGATGATGCTGGCCGCCGGCAGTGCCGCGAGCATGGACGCGGGCCTTGCCGAAGGCCTGATGCCGGGCTCGGTGCGGGCGCGCATGCTGGTCAGCGCGCTGCCGCCGATCCCGTTCGGGGCCTCCCTCAAGGGGGCGCTGGACTACCCCTACGGCTGTGCCGAACAGACCACCAGCAAGGGCTTCGCGGCCTTGCTGCTGGATGCCGACACCGGCCAGCGCTTCGGGGTGACGGGGCTGGATGCGGGCAAGCGGCGGGTGCGCATGGAGGGGGCGTTCGGTCGGCTGGCGTCGATGCAGGTGGCCAATGGCCATTTCTCGATGTGGGGTGATGATGGCCATGTCGACCCGCTGCTCACGCCTTACATCGTCGAATTCCTGCTGGATGCGCGGCAGGCCGGCTTCGCCATCCCCGAGCCGGTGCTGCAGAAAGCCCTGCAACGGCTCAGCGAGGACCTGCTTGCCGGCGGCAACGAGTTCTACGGGCGCGACCATCGCCAATACCTGAAGTTCGCCTACCAGGCGTATGCCGGGTATGTGCTGGCGCGGGTCAACCGCGCGCCGCTGGGCACCCTGCGTGCGTTGTACGACAACGACCGCAAGCAGGCCTTGAAGGGCCTGCCGCTGGTGCATCTGGGGCTGGCGCTGGCGATGCAGGGCGACCGCGCGCGCGGCGAGAAGGCGATTGCCGAAGGCTTTGCCTTCCAGGGCGATCGCCAGGGCTGGCTGGGCGATTACGGCAGTCCGTTGCGCGACATGGCGGTGATGATCGCGATGACCCATGAGCGCGGGTTCGCCAAGCCGGCGTACGATGCCCGCGTGTCCGACGTGGTGTACGAACTGGATGCGCGCCGGCGGGCGTCGTGGCTGTGGCTGAGCACGCAGGAACAGATCGCGATGGCCCGCCTGGGCAAGGCCCTGCTGGTGAGCCGGGGCAAGCAGGTGACCGGCACCCTGCTGGCAGCCGGTGTCCCGCAGGCCCTTCCCGCTGCCCGCAGCTTCGCCCGCGAACTGGATTACGCCGCGCTGGCCAAGGGGCTGCGGTTCCTGCCATCCGGCACGCCACCGTACTACGCCAGCCTGGACGTGGCCGGCGTGCCGCGCACGCCGCCGCCGGCGGACGCCAGCACCATCAAGGTCGAGCGCAGTTTGTTCACCACCGATGGCAAGCCGTGGACGCCGAGGCCGCTGAAGGAAGGCGAGGCGCTGATCGTGCGGGTGTCCATCACCGCCGACCGCAGCATGCCGGACGCGATGCTGACCGACCTGCTGCCGGCGGGGCTGGAGATCGAGAACTTCAACCTGTCCGATGCCCGGCAATGGGCCGAGGTGGCGGTGGACGGCATCGACATCAGCGACCGCTCCAGTGCCGCCGACGTGCAGCATGAAGAGTTCCGCGACGACCGCTACGTGGCCGCACTGAAACTGGAGGCCGGTACTGCGGCGCAGGTGTTCTACCTGGTGCGCGCGGTGACCCCGGGCAGCTACACGGTGCCGCCGCCGCTGGTGGAAGACATGTACCGCCCCGACCTGCGTGGCGTCGGCAAGGCGGTGCCGGAACGGATCACGGTGGTGCAGCCGTGAGGTTGCCGCCTTCCCCCGCGGTCGGGGGAAGGGCGCGGCGGTGGTGGCGACGCCTGCGGCCCTGGTTGCGCTGGGGCACGGTGGCGTTGTTGTTGGCGCTGCTGGTGCTGGACCTGGCATTCCCGCTGCCGCTGCCGGCCCGCCGCGACCTGGCCACGGTGGTGGTGGCGCGCGATGGCAGTCCACTGCGCGCGTTCGCCGATGCGCGGGGGGTGTGGCGCTATCCGGCCACGCCGGAGCACGTGTCGCCGTTGTACCTGCAAGCATTGCTGGGCTACGAAGACCGCTGGTTCTGGCACCACCCCGGCATCAATCCGCTGGCGATGCTGCGGGCTGGCGGGCAGTGGCTGGGCAGCCGGCGAATCGTGTCCGGGGGCTCCACCTTGACCATGCAGGTGGCGCGCATCATCGACCCGGCGCTGCGCGACGGGCGCACGCGCACGGTGGGCGGCAAGCTGCGGCAGGTATTGCGCGCCCTGCAACTGGAGGCGCACCTGTCCAAGCGCGAGATTCTCACGCTGTATCTGGAGCGCGCGCCGTTCGGCGGTGCCATCGAAGGCGTGGAAGCGGCCAGTTGGGCCTACCTCGGCAAGCCCGCCGCGCGGTTGTCGCATGCCGAGGCGGCCTTGTTGGCCGTGCTGCCGCAAGCACCCGGCCGGCTGCGCCCGGACCGTGACCCGGAGGCGGCGCAGGCCGCCCGCGACAAGTTGCTGGCACGGATGGCCGCGCGCCGCGTCTGGACGCAGGCGCAGGTGGACGACGCCCGCATCGAAAACGTGATCGCGCGGCGGTTGCGGCAACCGCAGGACGCCGCCTTGTTGGCGCAACGCCTGCATCTGGCCCAGCCCGGCCAGCGGCGCATCGTCACCACCCTCGATGCCGGCTTGCAGCGGGCGCTGGAAGAACGCGTCGCCGGATATTTCTCCAGCCTGCCACCGCGCACCTCGGCGGCGTTGCTGGTGGTGGACAACGCCAGCCTGGAAGCCCGCGCCTACGTCGGCTCGGTGGCGTTCGGCGACAAGCAGCGGCTTGGTGACGTGGACATGGTGCGGGCCTGGCGTTCGCCCGGTTCCACCCTCAAGCCGTTCCTGTACGGCATGGCGCTGGACGATGGCCTGATCCATTCCGAAAGCCTGCTGGTGGACGCGCCGCAGTCGTTCGGCAGCTACCGCCCGGGCAATTTCGACGGGGCCTACAACGGTCCGATCGGTGCCGCCGAAGCGTTGCGGCTGTCGCTCAACATCCCGGCGGTGGAGCTGCTGGATCGGGTGGGGCCGGCGCGTTTCGCCGCCCGCCTTGGGCATGCCGGCCTTGCCTTGAAACTGCCGCCGGGCGCGGCACCGAACCTGTCGATGATCCTGGGCGGCACCGGTGCGCGGCTGGAGGATCTGGTGGGTGCCTTCGCCGCCTTGCAGCGCGGTGGCATCGCCGGCCACGTGCGCTACGTGCCGGATGCGCCACGGGTGGACCGGCGGCTGCTCTCGCCCGGTGCGGCGTGGATCGTGCGCGAGATGTTGGCAACCGGCATGCGCCCCGGCGAGCGCGACGGCATGTTCGACAATGGCCGCCGCCCGCAGCTGGCGTGGAAGACCGGCACCAGTTACGGCTTTCGCGATGCCTGGGCGGTGGGGGCCACCCCGCGTTACAGCGTGGGCGTGTGGGTGGGGCGGCCCGATGGCACGCCGCTGCCCGGCCAGTACGGCGCGGTGACCGCCTTGCCGCTGCTGTTCGAGGTCATCGACAGCCTGCCGCGCACCGGCAAGGACGCGCTGCGGCTGCCGCAGCCGGCCAGCGTGGCCGAAGTCGACATCTGCTGGCCGCTGGGCACGGCGGCCGATGCACAGCCTGCGGAGCTGTGCCAGAAGCGGATGCGGGCGTGGACGCTGGCCGGCGTGGTGCCGCCCACGCTGGCCGAGCGTCAGCTGCGGCTGTGGAATGCGGGTATCGAAAATTTCGAGGTCGATGCCGCGACCGGCGAACGCCTGTCCGCCGATTGCAGCGCAACACATGCGGCCCGGCCCCGGCAGATCGCGCGTTGGCCGGTGCTGGCGACGCCGTGGCTGCCGGTGGCGTGGCGGCAGCGGGCCAGCCTGCCGGCACTGGCGAAGGACTGCCGCGATGACGGCCGCGACGCGCTGGAGGCCCTGCACATCGACGGCGTGACCGACGGTGCCACCCTGGCCCGTGCCCCCGGGCAGCGCGCCGGCGTGCAGCTGGCGCTGCGGGCGATCGGTACCGGCACCCGCGTGCAGTGGTTGCTGGACGGGCGCGGCATCGGCAGCAGCGAAGGCGGGCGCGTCCTGCAGCACGCGTTCGACGAGCCCGGCCCGCACGTCTTGACCGCGCTGGCCGACAGCGGTGCCTGGGACAGCCTGCGCTTCACCATCCTTGAGTGAGCTGTCGGCGCGCGCTCACGCCGGCAGATTGGCCAATACATGCTCCGCCGACGACACCCGGAACTCGCCGGGCGCTTCCACCCACAGCCCCCGCACGATGCCGGCTTCGGCATACAGGGCGAAACGCTTGCTGCGCACACCCATGCCGTAGCCGCTGGCATCCATCTCCAGCCCCAATGCACGGGTGAAATCGGCGTTGCCATCGGCCAGCATCTTCAAGCCGGCCGGCACCTGCTGGGCGGTTCCCCAGGCTTGCATCACGAACGTGTCATTGACGGCCATGCAGGCCACCTCGATGCCGCGTGCGCGAAAATCGTCGAAATGCGCGACGAAGCCGGGCAGGTGGCGTTCCGAGCATGTGGGGGTAAAGGCACCAGGCACCGCGAACAACACCAGCTTGCAGCCGTTGAACAAGGTGTGGGTATCGATCCGGTGCACGCCGTTGTCGATGTAGGACAGCACCGCTTCCGGAATGGGGTCGCCAACTTGAATCGTCATGTTCGAACCTCATTTCGATGAAAATACAGTCTATCCGGGATGGATGACGGGATGGTGGCCATCCCCTGCGGTTCCGGTCTGGAGCGATCATGGAGTTCAAGGATTACTACGGCATTCTGGGCGTGGAAGCCACTGCGGGCGATGCGGAAATCAAGACCGCGTATCGCCGGCTGGCACGCAAGTACCACCCCGACGTCAGCAAGGAAAAGGGTGCCGAGGAAAAGTTCAAGGCCGTCAACGAGGCTTACGAGGCCTTGCGTGATCCGGCCAAGCGCAAGGCCTATGACCAGTTGCGGGCCGGTGGTTATCGGCCGGGTGATGAAGTGCGGCCGCCGCCGGGGGGCTTCGGTCGCGGGCCGGCGGGACAGGCGGATTTCGATTTCGACGAGATTTTCGCCGGCGGTGGTGCCGGTGGCGGGTTCTCGGATTTCTTCGAGAACCTGTTCGGCGGCGGTGGGGGTGGCCGCGGGCGCGGCAATGGTGGCCCGCGCGGTGGCCAGCCGGCCGGTGATACCCGCGCCAAGCTGGCGGTGCCGCTGTCTGCGGTGCACGCCGGCAGCAGCGTGCGCATCACCATTGCCGGCAAGACGCTGGAAGTGCGCGTGCCCAAGGGCGTGCGGCCGGGGCAGGTGATCCGGCTGGCCAGGCAGGGCAATGGCGGGCGTGACCTGTTGCTGGAGGTGGAATACGCCGCCGACCCGCAATTCGAGGTCGATGGCCGCAACGTCATCCACGTGTTGCCGGTGGCACCGTGGGAGGCGGCGCTGGGTGCCACCCTCAGCGTGCCGACCCTGGGCGGGCCGGTGGAACTGAAGATCCCGCCGGATTCCGAATCCGGGCGCAAGCTGCGCCTGCGCGGGCGCGGGTTGCCGGCTTCCGGCAGCGCCCCCGACGGCGACCAGATCGTGGAACTGGAGGTGCTGGCACCGAAAGCGCAGACCGAGGCGCAGCGCAAGGCCTACGCCAAGATGCGCGATGCGTTTGGCAGCGACTGGCGTCGTGGCTGAGACCCGCGTGCGGGCGGGCCGTAGTGACGGGGCTCAGGCGGCCGACGGGCCGCCGACGTATTGCGCCACCAGTGCGGACAGCTCGCCTTCGTTGAAGGGCTTGGTGATGTAGGCCTTGGCCCCTTGGCGCATGCCCCAGACGCGGTCGGTGTCCTGGTCCTTGGTGGTGACCAGGATCACCGGGATGTGCTTGGTGGTGGGTTCGCGGGTGATCGCGCGGGTGGCCTGGAAACCGTTGAGGTTCGGCATCACCACGTCCATCAGAATCAGGTCCGGCAGCTCGCGCTTGGCGGCTTCCACGCCGGCGGCACCGTCTTCGGCGGTCAACGCCTCGTGGCCGAGCTTCTCGACGATGCGGCGGATGCTCATCAGCTGGGAGGGGGAATCGTCGACGATCAGGATGCGTGCCATGGGGTGTCCTCTGCCTACTCTGCGGATTGTAGCGGTCGCGCAGGGGGCTGCAAGCGGCGCGCGCGCAAATTCAGAACTGCACCACGGTGCGGCCCAGTGCGCCACCGGCCAGCATGCGGTCGAATACGTCCGGCAGTTCGTCCAGCGTGGCTTCGCGGGTGCAGATCGCGTCCAGGTTGCGTGGTTTCCAGTCGCTCGCCAATCGCCGCCAGACTTCTTCGCGGATGTCGCGGGCGGTGCCGGCCGAAGCCACACCCAGCAGCGACACGCCGCGGATGATGAAGGGCATCACCGTGGCGTGCAGTTCGGGCGAGGCGGCCAGCCCGCAGCTGGCGACGTTGCCGTAGGGGGCGGTCTGCGCCAGCAGGGCGGCCAGCATGGGGCCGCCGACGTTGTCCAGGCCGCCACCGAAGCGTGCGGAATCCATTGGCTTGGTGGTGGATAGCGCGTCGCGGCCCAGCACTTCGGATGCGCCCAGCGCCTTCAAGTAATTCGCGTGCTCCGGCTTGCCGCTGATCGCATGCACCTCGTAGCCGGCCTGGCTGTAGATGGCCACTGCCAGCGAGCCGACGCCGCCAGTGGCACCGGTGACGGCCAGTGGCCCCAGCGCCGGCGTTTGCCGGTTGTCCTCCATCCGCAGCAAACCCAACGCGGCGGTGAAGCCGGCGGTGCCGAGGATCATCGCTTCGCGCAAGCTCAGCCCCGCGGGCAGCGGGATCACCCAGCGCGCGTCCAGCCGCGCGTATTCCGAATAGCCGCCGTCGCGGGTTTCCGACAGCCCGCTGCCGGTCACCAGCACGGCGTCGCCTTCCCTGAAGGCTGGATCGGTCGAAGCGACGACGTGGCCGGCCCCCGCGATTCCGCCGACCAGCGGGAAGCTGCGCAGGATCTTGCCCTTGCCGGTGCCGGCCAGCGCGTCCTTGTAGTTGACCGAGGAGTACGCGGCCCTGACCACCACCTCGCCGGGGTTGAGGTCGTCCAGCGACACCGTCTCAATGCCGCTGCGGTAGCCGGCGGCGTCGCTGTGGATGCGGAAGGCGCGGAACGTCGCCGGGGTGGTCATACATCCTCCGTGGTGAGCTTGAGCTGGCTGCGTCGCTTCTCGTCCAGCCACTTGTCGGCCTGCGCCGGCACGTAGCCGCGCATCCATTCCAGCAGCGCTTCGATGTCGGCGCCGTGCCACATGTCCTGGCGCTGCTCCGGGTGCAGGAAGCGCTCGCGCACCATCGTGTCCAGCATCGCCATCAGCGGCTGCCAGAAGCCGTTCGCTTCGAGGAAGGCGCAGGGCTTCTTGCCCAGGCCGAGCTGGCGCCAGGTCAGCATCTCGAACATCTCGTCGAGGGTGCCGAAGCCGCCGGGCAGGGCGACGAAGCCGTCGGCCAGTTCGAACATCCGCGCCTTGCGGGTGTGCATGGAATCGACGACTTCGAGGCGGGTGACACCCTTGTGGGCGACCTCCCAGTCGACCAGCTGCTGCGGGATCACGCCGATCACTTCGCCGCCGCCGGCAAGCACCGCATCGGCCACGATGCCCATCAGGCCGACATTGCCGCCGCCGTACACCAGCGCGATGCCGTCGCGCGCGAGTCGGGTGCCGAGGTCGCGGGCCAGCGTGGCGTAGGCGGGGTCGCTGCCGGCATTGGAGCCGCAATAGACGCAGAGGGTTTTCATGCCGGAGCCCTGAATTGGGTAAGAAGGTATTGCACGCCGCTCATGCCGGCGAAGCCCGCGATCCCCGCTGCGACGAAGCACAGCCACGGCTGCCAGCCGGCTTTCAGGCACAGGCTGAGCACCGGGAAGAACAGCAGGCCACCCAGCACGAACCAGAAGATGTCCATCGACATCATGGCCACGCGCTGGCTGTCGTGGGTTTCGACCTGCAACCAGCCGAGCACCAGCAGCGATGTCACCGGCAGTGCCGCCACCAGTGCGCCGAGCACGCCGGGTCGCCTGGACAGCGCGGAGGCGGTCAACACCAGCACCACGGTGATTGCGAGTTTCAGCAGGAATTGCGCGTTCATCAGGCGATTATCGCGCGGCGCATACGGAAACGGCGCCACCCTGGCGCCGTTTCCATGATGCACGGCCGTGGATCAGTTGGCCTTGTGGATCGCCCGCTTGTGCACCGCCATCGCGGCGTCGTGCACGGCTTCGGACAGCGACGGGTGGGCATGGCAGATGCGCGCCAGGTCGTCGGCACTGCCCTTGAACTCCATCGCCAGCACGCCCTCGTGGACCAGTTCCGACACGTTGGCGCCGACCAGGTGCATGCCCAGGATGGTGTCGGTTTCGGCATGCGCCAGCACCTTCACGAAGCCCGCCGGCTCGGCCATCGCCACCGCGCGGCCGACCGCCGCGAACGGGAAGCTGCCGGCCTTGTACGGGGTGCCCTCGGCCTTCAGTTGCTCCTCGGTCTTGCCGACCCAGGCGATTTCCGGTTCGGTGTAGATCACCCACGGGATGGTTTCGAAGTTGACGTGGCCCGGCAGGCCGGCGATCAGCTCGGCCACCGCGATGCCTTCCTCGAAGCCCTTGTG
Source organism: Thermomonas sp. (assembly GCF_041905325.1). Lineage (GTDB taxonomy): Bacteria > Pseudomonadota > Gammaproteobacteria > Xanthomonadales > Xanthomonadaceae > Thermomonas. The sequence continues at coordinate 313,025 of NZ_JAYRLK010000002.1, forward strand.
CGCCAGCATCGGGCCGCGCACGCAGTCGCCAACCGCCCACACGCCGTCGACGCCGGTGTGGCAATGCTCGTCGACCACGACCTGGCCGCGCTCGTTGAGCTGCACGCCGGTGCCATCGGCCAGCAGGCCCTTGGTGGCGGCACGGCGGCCCACGGCCACCAGCAGCTTGTCGACCACGATCTCCTGCGCCGCGCCCTTGTCGTCGGTGTAGGCGACGTGCACGCCGTCCTTCTTCACTTCGGTGGCGCTGACCTTGCAGCCCAGCTTGATGTCCAGGCCCTGCTTCTTGAACTCGCGTGCGGCGACCTTGCTCACCTCCGCATCGGCGGCGGCGAGGAAGTTCGGCAGGCCTTCGAGGATGGTGACCTCGGCGCCCAGGCGCTTCCACACGCTGCCCAGCTCCAGGCCGATCACGCCGGCGCCGATCACGCCGAGGCGCTTCGGCACCTGTTCGAGGTCCAGTGCGCCCACGTTGTCGATGATGTGCTCGCCGAACTTGGCGAACGGCAGCTCGATGGAGTCGGAACCGGCGGCGAGGATGACGTTGGTGCCCTTCAGCTCGACGGTGCTGCCGTCATGCTGCTTCACGCTGACCACGTTGCCCGGCTGCAGCTGGCCGAAGCCGTAGAACGCGGTGATCTTGTTCGCCTTGAACAGCGCCGCGATGCCGCCGGTGAACTGCTTCACGATGCCGTCCTTGCGGGCGACCATCTTCTTCACGTCGATCGCAGGCTTGTCGAAGCTGATGCCGTGCTGGTCGAAGATGTGGCCCATGTTCCAGAACTGGCGGCTGGAATCCAGCAGCGCCTTGGACGGGATGCAGCCCACGCGCAGGCAGGTGCCGCCCAGCGCCGGCTTGCCGTCCTTGCCCAGCGCGGCGTCGATGCAGGCGGTCTTCAGGCCCAGCTGTGCGGCGCGGATGGCGGCGTGGTAGCCGGCGGGGCCGGCACCGATGACGACGACGTCGAAGTGTTGTTGTTCGCTCATTTGCAAAGGTTCCTTGTCTGCAAGCAGGAAGCCCCGCGGAGCGGGGCTTCGGGCCGGGTTGCTTACATGCCCAGCAGCATGCGGTGCGGGTTCTCGAGCTGGTTCTTGATGTCGACCAGGAACAGCACCGCGTCCTTGCCGTCGATGATGCGGTGGTCGTAGCTGATGGCCAGATACATCATCGGCGCGGCGATCACCTGGCCGTTCTCGACGATGGCGCGCTCCTTGATCGTGTGCATGCCGAGGATGGCGCTCTGCGGCGGGTTGACGATCGGGGTGGACATCAGCGAACCGAAGGTGCCGCCGTTGGTGATCGTGAAGGTGCCGCCCTGCAGGTCTTCCAGCTTCAGCCCGCCTTCGCGCGCCTGCTTGGCATAGGTGGCGATGCCGGCTTCGATCTCGGCGAAGCTCATGCGCTCGACGTTGCGCAGCACCGGCGTGACCAGGCCCTTGTCGGTGGAGACCGCCACGCTGATGTCGGCGTAGCCGTGGTAGATGATGTCGCTGCCGTCCACCGAGGCGTTGATCACCGGGTACTTCTGCAGCGCGTTGGCGGCGGCCTTGGCGAAGAAGCTCATGAAGCCCAGCTTGATGCCGTTGGCCTTCTCGAACTGCTCGCCCAGCTCCTTGCGCATCTGCATGACCTTGGAGAGGTTCACCTCGTTGAACGAGGTCAGCATGGCGATGGAGTTCTTGGACTGCATCAGGCGCTCGGCGATGCGGGCGCGCATACGGGTCATCGGCACGCGCTCTTCCGGACGCGCGCCGCCGGCCACGCCGGCGGTCTTGCCGCTGGCGTAGTTGACGATGTCTTCCTTGGTGACCATGCCGCGGCGGCCGGTGCCGGCCACATCACTCGGGTTCACCCCGCTGGTGGCGGCGGCGAAGCGCGCACCCGGCGGCACGTCGGCGGAGGCGGCGGCCGGTGCCGCGGCCTTGGCCGGGGCGGCAGCGGCCGGCGCGGCGGCCTTCGGTGCTTCCGCGGCCGGGGCGGCCGGCGCGGCCGCGGCGACGGCGCCTTCCTCGATCAGCGCGATCACCTGCTGGCTGGTCACGGTGGCGCCGGCGTCGAACTTGATCTCCTTCAGCACGCCGTCGACCGGGGAGGGCACTTCCAGCACCACCTTGTCGGTTTCGAGGTCGAGCAGGTTTTCGTCGCGCTTGACCGCATCGCCGGCCTTCTTGTGCCAGCTTGCGATGACGGCGTCGGCGACGGATTCGGGGAGAACCGGGACTTTGACTTCAATGGCCATGAGGGCGTCCTGTCGGAATATCGGATGGGGTTAGTCGGCGACGATGTCGCTTTCGATCGGGTTGACCAGCGCGGCGGCGAGCAGCTGCTGCAGCTCGCGGACGTGGTCGGCCATGTGGCCCACGGCGGGCGAGGGCGAGCGCGGCCGGCCGGCGTAGCTCAGCACCTGCTTGGGCTGCAGGCAGGCGCGCAGATGGTGCTGGATCTGGTACCACGCGCCCTGGTTCTGCGGCTCTTCCTGACACCAGATCACTTCGCCGGCGGCGGCCAGGCGCTTGAGCTCGGCGGCCAGCTGCGGGCGCGGGAACGGATACAGCTGCTCCACCCGGACCAGCGCCACGTCCTTGATGCCCAGCTTCTGCACTTCCTCCAGCAGGTCGTAATAGACCCGGCCGGCGCACAGCACCACGCGCTTGACCTTCTTGGCGGTGGCGGTGGTGTCGGGAATCAGGTGCTGGAACTCGCCGTTGGCCATCTCCTCCAGCGAGGACACCGCCAACTTGTGGCGCAGCAGCGACTTCGGCGACATCACCACCAGCGGCTTGCGGGTGGTCATGCGCAGCTGGCGGCGCAGCATGTGGTAGGCCTGGGCGGGGGTGGAGGGCACGCAGACCAGCATGTTGTCCAGCGCGCACAGCTGCAGGAAACGCTCCAGTCGCGCCGAGCTGTGCTCGGGCCCCTGGCCTTCATAGCCGTGCGGCAGCAGCAGGGTCAGCCCGGCCAGGCGGCCCCACTTGGCTTCGCCGGAGGCGACGAACTGGTCGATCACCACCTGCGCGCCGTTGGCGAAATCGCCGAACTGGCCTTCCCAGATGCACAGGGTGTCGGGGTCGGTGGTGGAGAAGCCGTATTCGTAGGCCATCACCGCTTCTTCGCTGAGCAGCGAATCGATGATCGCGACCTTTTCCGGCTTGTCGGTGAGCTGGCGCAGCGGCAGGTAGTAGGCGTCGGTCTTCTGGTCGTGCAGGATGGCGTGGCGGTGGGTGAAGGTGCCGCGACCGACGTCCTGGCCCACCAGCCGCAGTGCATGGCCGGCATCGACCAGGGTGGCGTAGGCCAGGTTTTCGGCAAAGCCCCAGTCACCCGGCAGCTGGCCCGTCGCCATCTTGTGGCGGTCCTCGTAGACCTTGGCCACGCGGGAATGCAATTGCACCTCCGCCGGGATGGTGTTGATCCGGATCGCCAGCGCTTGCAGCTTCTCCATCGGCACGGCGGTGCTGATGGCATCGGAGAGCTTGCCCGACAACAACTTCGACCAATCCACGTACAGGGCGTTGTCGGCGGTGAGCTTGCCCACCGTGGCCAGTTCGGTGGTGACCTCGCCGGAATCGAGCTTGTTGCGGTAGTTGTCCACCAGCGCCACGCCGGCACCGGCGGCGATCACGCCGGCGGCTTCCAGTTGCGCGGCATACAGCTCGCGGGTGGTCTTGTGCTTGCGGATCACCTGGTACATCAGGGGCTGGGTGATCGAAGGCTCGTCGGCCTCGTTGTGGCCGTGGCGACGGTAGCAGACCAGGTCGATCACCACGTCCTTGCCGAACTGCTGGCGGAACTCGAAGGCCAGCTTGGCGGCGAACACCACCGCTTCCGGGTCGTCGCCGTTGACGTGCAGCACCGGCGCGCCGACGAACTTGGCGATGTCGGTGCAGTAGCGGGTGGAACGGGTGTCGTGCACGTTGGACGTGGTGAAGCCCACCTGGTTGTTGACCACCACGTGCACGGTGCCGCCAACGGTGAAGCCGCGTGCCTGCGACATCTGGAACAGCTCCATCACCACGCCCTGGCCGGCGAAGGCCGAGTCGCCGTGGATCAGGATCGGCATCACCTGCTTGCGCGCGGTGTCGCCACGGCGCTCCTGCCGCGAGCGCACGCTGCCGGCCACCACCGGGTCGACGATTTCCAGATGCGAGGGGTTGAACGCCAGCGCCACGTGCACCGGGCCACCGGGAGTGGCGACATCGGCGGAGAAGCCCATGTGGTACTTCACGTCGCCGGCCACGGCGTGCTCGTCGTGGTCGAACTTGCCTTCGAACTCGTCGAACAGCTTGCGCGGGTTCTTGCCCAGCGTGTTGACCAGCACGTTCAGGCGACCGCGGTGGGCCATGCCGATGATCACGTCCTTGACCCCGGCGCTGCCGGCATCGCGGATCACGGTGTCCATCAGCGGAATCAGCGCATCGCCGCCCTCCAGCGAGAAGCGCTTCTGGCCGACGTATTTGGTATGCAGGTAGCGTTCCAGCCCTTCGGCCGCCGTCAGGCGCTCCAGCGTGCGGCGGCGGGTATCGGCATCGAGGCTGTAATTGCCGCCGGCGGCTTCCAGGCGCTGGTACAGCCATTGGCGCTGGTCGGCCTCGAAAATGTGCATGAACTCGGCGCCGATGCTGCCGGTGTAGGTGGCTTGCAGGCGCGCCAGCAGGTCACGCAGTTTCATGCGTGGCTGCCCACCGACGCCGCCGGTGCTGAATTCGTCGCCCAGGTCCGCTTGCCCCAGGTGGTGGAAGCCCAGTTCCAGATCCGGGGTCTGATCCGGCGGGGTCATGCCCAGCGGGTCGAGCCTGGCGGCCAGGTGCCCGCGCGAGCGGTAGGCGGTGATCAGGCGGCCGACGTTGCGTTCGCGTTCGTCACCACTGCCGCCGGCCGTGGCCAGCAGGCCGCGCGCGGCCAGTTTGCCGGCCACGGCGATGTGATCGATCACGGCCGAATGCGGGATGTCGCCGGCTTCGCGGCCCTTCAGGCCATCGAAATACTGTTTCCACTTGCCATCGACGCTGTCGGGTGCGACCAGGTACTGCTCGTAAAGTTCTTCGATATACGCGCCATTGGCGCCGAGCTGCGAGGATTGGGCGAATTGCTTGAGGAGACTGTCCACGGTGTGGCTAGCAACCAGATTGAGGGGGGAGGGGGCCGTGCCAGGAGGTGCAGCGGAAAACTGAATGGAGGCGCAAAGAGCGCGAATTATAGCCCAGCCAGTTTGCCGGGAATTGGCCCAGATCAAGAATCCGGTGCGGAATCGGGCATCAGATGCCCAGTGCGCGGTATTCGCCGACCGGGCGCGAACGCTCCCAGATTTCCTCGAAGCGGGCCTGCAATTGGCGCACCCGAGCCCGGGCGTCGAGGCTGGCGGTGCCTTCCACGCGTTCGCCCAGGGTGCGGACGTAGTAGCCACCGACATCGTTGGCGATCAATGCGGTGCGGTCTTCACGGTAGACCGGGTCGGTGACTTCGCGGAACTGGAACACGCTGGGCAGGCGTTGCGCCAGGTCCAGCAGTTTGGCGTGGGCGGCCTGCGGTGCGGCGGCGTCGTGCAGCAGCACCTGCACCTGCACGTCGCGGCTGGCGGTGGCGAAGCCGCGCAGCGCCGCAAGCAGGTCGGGGTGGTCGAACAACCACGCCTCCAGGTCCAGGCTGCGCACCCACACCCGGCGACGGGCGGCAATGACGATGCGGGTGGCGATGTCCACCGCGGCGGGGTGGTCACTGATGCGGAACAGCTCGGATGTGGAGTCGGAACCGGGGGTGTCGTTCATGCCGCATCCTCCTGCACCAAGTGGTAATGACCGGCCGCCAGCAGGGCCTGCACGGCGGCGTGCCCCGGCGGGCCCAGCCGGGCGTACAGCGTCTGGTCGATGGCATCCGCTGCCGCCAGTGTGCGCGCATCCTCCACCGCCAGCGCATGGGCCTGCCCGCCCGCGTACAGGCGTGCGCCCCCGGTGCTGGCACGCCGCCAGGCCATCCGCGACCACGGGTGGCGCAGCAACAGCGCCCCGGTGGCCAGAGCCGGTGCAATCTCGCTTGACGCAGGCACTGCCTCGGCGGCGGCCGGCTGCACTGCGCAGCGGTAGGTGGTGATGAAGCTGCCGAACCAGTCGCCGAAGCGGTCGGGGTCGTCCATGTGCAGCTGGCGCAGCGCGGTGTCGGCGCGGGCCAGTGCGGCGGCGTCGATCTCGCCGCAATCGTCCGGCAGGGTCAGGTCGGGGTCGACGTAACGCAGGGTGTCGGGGGCGTCGGCGGCCAGCGTGCTGGCGTAATCGTCCAGCAATTCCGCCGCACTGGGGGCACGCAGGCCCACCGAAATGGTCAGGCACGGGTCCACCGCAACGCCGTGGTGTGGAATGCCGGGCGGCAGGTAGAGCATGTCGCCGGGTTGCAGCACCCAGTCGTGGGTGGGCGTGAAGTGTGTGAGCAGGCGGATGTCGACGTCGCTGCGGTAATCGCTGGCCGGGTTCGGAGCGGTGTCGATCATCCAGCGGCGCTGGCCCTGGCCCTGCAGCAGGAACACGTCGTACTGGTCGATGTGCGCGCCCACCGAGCCGCCGGTGGCGGCGAAGCTGACCATGATGTCGTCCATCCGCCAGCGCGGCAGGAAGTCGAACTGCGCAAGCAGGCCGCGCACGTCGGCGTCCCACTTGTCCACATCCTGCACCAGCAGCGTCCAGTCATGGTCGGGCAGGGCCGGGAACACGTCTTCCTCGAACGGCCCGTGGCGCAGCGCCCAGCGGTCGTTTGCGCGGTCGTACTCCACCAACCGCGCCAGCGCGCCTTCCTCGCAGGCCAGCCCGGCCAGGTCTTCCGGTTCCAGCGGCGACACGAAGCCGGGGAAGGCATTGCGGATCAGCAGCGGGCGCTTCTGCCAGTAGTCGCGCAGGAACGTCCCGGGCGGCATGCCCAGCGGCCCCTTGCCGGTCGCGTCGATCTCGAATGCCAGCGCCGGCGTCATGGCCATCTCAGATGCCTCGTGCCAGCGTTGCGGCCAGGCCGTTGTAGCTGGCCGGGGTCAGTGCCAGCAGGCGTGCCTTGGCGTCGGCGGGCAGCGCCAGCCCCTCGATGAAGGCACGCATGGAGTCGGCGGTGATGCCGTGGCCGCGGGTCAGCGCCTTCAATTGTTCATAGGGGTTGGGCAGGCCGTGGCGGCGCATCACCGTCTGCACGGCTTCGGCCAGCACTTCCCAGGCGGCGTCGAGGTCTTGCTCCAGCCGCTGCGGATTCACCTCCAGCTTGCCGATGCCCTTGGCCAGCGACTCCAGCGCCACCAGCGAATGGCCGAAGGCGGTCCCCAGCGCGCGCAACACGGTGGAATCGGTGAGGTCGCGCTGCCAGCGGCTGATCGGCAGCTTGGCGGAGAAATGTTCCAGCAGCGCATTGGCCAACCCGAAATTGCCCTCGGCATTCTCGAAGTCGATCGGGTTCACCTTGTGCGGCATGGTGGATGAGCCCACCTCGCCTTCCTTCAACTTCTGCTTGAAATAGCCCAGCGAGACATAACCCCACACGTCGCGGGCGAAATCCACCAGGATGGTGTTGGCGCGCCGGGTGGCATCTCCCAGTTCGGCCACGTTGTCGTGCGGCTCGATCTGGGTGGTGTAGGGGTTGAACACCAGCCCCAGACTTTCCACGAACCGTTGCGCGAACGCCGGCCAGTCCACGTCCGGGTAGCTGATGACGTGCGCGTTGTAATTGCCCACCGCGCCATTGATCTTGCCGGTCAGCTCCACCGCGTCGATCTGCCGGATCTGCCGCTCCAGCCGTGCCACTACGTTGGCGATTTCCTTGCCCAGCGTGGTCGGCGAGGCGGTCTGGCCGTGGGTGCGCGAGAGCATCGGTTGCGCCGCCTGGGCATGGGCAAGCCGGCGCAGGCTGTCGGCGATCCTGCGGAAGCCCGGCAGCACCACGTCGCGGCGCGCGGCGTCCAGCATCAACCCGTAGGACAGGTTGTTGATGTCCTCGCTGGTGCAGGCGAAATGCACGAATTCCAGCGCCGGGCCCAGCTCCGCATCCCCCTTGAGCTGCTCCTTGATGAAGTACTCCACCGCCTTGACATCGTGGTTGGTGGTGGCCTCGATGGCCTTCACCCGCGCCGCGTGTTCCACGCTGAAACCATCGGCCAGCGCCCGCAGCCGTGCAGCCGCGGCATCGGAAAACGGCGCCAATTCGGGAATGCCGGGCTCGCCGGCCAGGGCCAGCAGCCATTCCACTTCCACCTTCACGCGGGCACGGATCAGGCCGTATTCGGAAAAGATCGGGCGCAGGGCATCGACCTTGCCGGCATAGCGGCCATCGAGCGGGGACAGGGCGGTGAGGGCGTGGGACATGGGGGGCAACGGTCGGCAACGGGGCGGCCATTGTAGATCGGAGCTTGGTTGGCTGCCTTGTGCAGCCGCACCCGGGCGGCGCAAGCTTCCCGATGACATCTCCACGAACGGCAGGGCGACATGGCCAGCGGCAAGCGCAAGGGGTTTCGCAGCGAACACGACAGCATGGGCAAGCTGCAGGTGCCCGCAGATGCACTGTGGGGGGCGCAGACCCAGCGCGCGCTGGACAACTTCCACATCTCCGGACGGCCGATGCCGGCGGCATTCATCCGCGCGCTGGCGCTGGTGAAGGCTTCGGCGGCGCTGGTCAACGGCCATCTGGGCCTGCTGGATGGCAAGCGCGCCGATGCCATCGTCGAAGCCGCCACCGCCGTGGCCGGTGGCGCGCATGCCGAGCACTTCCCGATCGACCGCTACCAGACCGGCTCGGGCACGTCGTCCAACATGAATGCCAACGAGGTGATTGCCCATCTCGCCGGCAGCGCGTCGGGGCTGGCCATCCACCCCAATGACCATGTGAACCTGGGCCAGAGCAGCAACGACACCATCCCCACCGCGCTGCGGGTGATGGCGGTGCGCGAAACCGAAGCCGCGCTGCTGCCGGCGCTGGAACACCTGCGCAATACCATCGACGCGCAGGCCAAGGCCATCGGCGGGGTGGTGAAGACCGGGCGCACCCACCTGATGGACGCGATGCCGCTGACCTTCGCGCAGGAGTTCGGTGCCTGGGAGGCGCAGCTGGCGTCGGCGCAGGCGCGGATCGAGGACAGCCTGGGGCGGGTGGCGCGGCTGCCGATCGGCGGCACCGCGATTGGAACAGGCATCAATGCGCATCCGAAGTTCGGCAAGGCGGTGGCGAAGGCACTGAACGCGGCGACCGGCCTCGGTTTCAGCCAGAACCCGAATACCTTCGAGGGATTGGCGGCGCAGGACGATCTGGTGGAGCTGTCCGGCCAGTTGAGCGTGCTGGCGGTGGCGCTGATGAAGATCGGGAATGATTTGCGCTGGATGAACTCCGGCCCACTGGCGGGGCTGGGCGAAATCGAATTGCAGGCGCTGCAGCCGGGCAGCTCGATCATGCCGGGCAAGGTCAATCCGGTCATTCCCGAAGCGCTGTGCATGGTCTGCGCGCAGGTGATGGGGCTGCACCAGGCCAATACCGTGGCCGGGCAGAGCGGCAACTTCCAGCTCAACGTGATGCTGCCGCTGCTGGCCTGCAATCTGGACGAGGCGATCGGCCTGCTGGCGAATGCCATGCGTGCGCTGGCCGACGATGCCGTTGCCACGTTGAAGATTCGAAAAGACGTGGTGGCGCAGGCGCTGGCGCGCAATCCCATCCTTGTCACTGCGCTCAATCCGGTGATCGGTTACGAGAAGGCCGCGAAGATCGCCAAGCGCGCCTACGCCGAAAACCGCCCCGTGTTCGATGTGGCCCTGGAAGACAGCGGCCTGAACGAAAAGCAATTGCGCAAGCTGCTGGACCCGGTGGCGCTGACCAAGGGCGGGGTGGGGGCGTCCGGCCAATGAAAACCGGGCCGTGCGTGCACGGCCCGGGGGTGCGGGGGAGGAACGGGGTCAGTCGCTCATGACCGCCACGCCATCGCCCTTGCCATGCTTGCCGCAGTCGTCGATGTCTTCCCGCGTCATGGTGGCGTAAGGCTTGAAGGCGGGCAGGCTGGCGGCCAATGATTGCTGCGATGCCAGCAACGGCGGCAGGCGTTTGCACAGCTGCATGGCCTGGGCTTCGATCTTCTTGCCTTCCGCTTCCATTTTCGCTTCGAAGTCCTTCTGGCCCTTGTCGCCGCCGAAGATCGCCCCGGCCACGCCCTGCAGGGCGGTGCCGGCAATGCCGGCCCCTTGCGCGCCGATGTCCATGCCCGCTTCGGCGATGGCGATTACCTGGTTGCGATACCCCAGCAGTTGCTGGCGCTGGGCCGCAGTGACCGCCACCGGTTTGCCCTCCACCAGCAGATCCCCTTGCGGGCTGATCTCCGCCTTGGGCAGGTGGGACTCCGGCGCTTCCGCGTGCTTGCCGTTGTCATTGACGTGGATGCTGATGTGGCCGTTCAGGCTGAGGTTGTTCGCATGCAATTCCTTGCGGGCCTCGTCCAGTGCGCGGTCGACGTGGCGGGCGATCAGGCCCTTGTCGGCGGTGTCGCCGGCTTGCGTGGCCGGCGGCGGGGTGGGGTGGCTGCAGGCGGCCAGCGGCAGGCAGGCCAGCAGGGCGAACAGGATGTGCGTCTTGGGATGCATGGTGATGTCCTGGAGGTGCCGGAAAGAGGGGGTCAGCCTTCGTCGCGCCAGCGGCGCAGGCGAATGGCGGCGGCGATCATGCCGATGCCGGCCACCGCCCCGATCCACGTTTCCGGCGAGGCAAGGACGGTGTACATGCTCTTCACGACCGCCATGTGGTTCACGCCGGTGGTGGAGGAGGTCACGACGTCACGCAGCGAGGAGGCATCGGCAGCGGCAAACCAGGTGCCGGGGAACACGCCGCCCAGCAGGTGCGCCACCACGTGCTTCCAGAACCAGCTGCTGCCCAGGTCGAAGGCGCTCATCAGGTCGAACCAGCTGACGAAGACCCCGGCGAAGACCGGCAGCAGGATCGCCCACAGGAACGGCTTGCTCTTCGACCAGGCCGAGCACAGCAGCAGCCAACCGGCGGAGGGCAATGCCCACAGCGCATACACCGGGATCGCGGCAAGGAACACGCCGGCGCTGGAGAGCAGGCTGCCGGGGGCCCACAGCAGGGTGAACGGGTTGCCGTGGTGGATCAGCACGAACAGGCTGAGGATCAGCAGGAAGCCGACCATGCAGGCGATACCCACGGCCACTGCCAGCACCGGGGCCACCAGCAGTGCGCTGCCGACCTTCGACAGCACGGTGTCGCGGTCGGACACCGGCAGCGACTTCCAGAACAGCACGCTGCGGTCCTTGCGCTCGTCGTACAGGCTGCCCAGGCAGTAGAAGAACACCACGAAGCCCAGTACCAGCATCGGCCAGAGCATGGCGCTGGCGGTGGCGGTGGTGACGCCGTCGGCGAGTTTCTGCATGTCGCCCGAACTCATGTGCGAACTCAAGGTGCTGATGTCGAGCCCGTTGATGACGACCTCACCGTCGATCTTCAGGCCGCCGCGCTCGGAGGCGACCTTGCGCAGGCCCACTTCGGCCATGATCAGGCCCATCAGGGTCAACAGCAGGGAAATGCCGCCGGCCCAGATCGGCGCCCAGAAAAATCCCCCCTTGTGCTCCCAGAACTCGCGCTGCAGCAGCAGCTTCAGCTTGTGGACGGGGTGCGGCACGGGCTTGGCCGTGGATGCAGCGATGGCGTTCATGCGTAGGTTCCTTTCATGGTGGCCACGAACAGGTCGGCCAGGCCGGGGGTACGGGTTTCGCCCAGCGCGGCCAGTTGGCCGGGGGCGGTGCCGTCGAAGACCATTACCGTCTTGCCGAACGGCAGCGCGCGTTCGTCGATGGGCTTGAGCGCACGGGCCGCCTCCAGCTTGTCGGCGTTCACCAGCACCTCGACGTAGCGTTCACCCAGCGTCTCCATGGCGGCATCCAGCACCACCTTGCCGCCCTGGATGAACATCACGTCGGTGAGGATGTGTTCGATCTCCTCCACCTGGTGGGTGGTGACCAGGATGGTTTTTTCCTCGTCGAAATAGTCTTCCAGCAGGCGCTGGTAGAACTGCTTGCGGTAGAGGATGTCCAGGCCCAGGGTGGGCTCGTCGAGCACCAGCAGGCGGGCGTCGATGGCCATCACCAGCGCCAGGTGCAGCTGCACGATCATGCCCTTGGACATCTCGCGCACCTTCAGGCCCGGCTTGAGCTGGGTCCCTTCGAGGAAACGCCGGCACTTGGCGGCGTCGAAGCGCGGGTGCACCCCGGCGACGAACTCGATGGCCTGCGCCACGCTGATCCAGCGCGGCAGCACCGCCACGTCGGCGATGAAGCAGACATCATTCATGAGTTCGTCGCGCTGGCTGCGCGGGTCCTTGCCCAGCACCTTCAGATCGCCGTCGAACGGGATCAGGCCGAGGATCGCCTTGAGGGCGGTGGTCTTGCCGGCGCCGTTGGGGCCGATCAGGCCGACGATGCGCCCGGCCGGGATCTCGAACGTGGTGTTGTCCAGTGCCAGCTTGTTCTTGTAGGCCTTGCGCAGGCCGCGGGCGGAGACCACGGTGGTTGAGGGATTGGCGTTCACTTCTGCCCCCACTTCTGCTTGGCATCCAGCAGTTCTTCGATCTTCAGGCCCAGGCGCTGGATGCGTTCCAGCATCAGCGGCCATTCTTCGCGCAGGAAACGTTCGCGTTCGCTGTGCAACAAGCGCGCATTGGCGCCATCGGTGACGTACATGCCAAGACCCCTGCGTTTTTCGACGAGTTGTTCATCCGCGAGCTCCTGGTAGGCGCGCGAGACGGTGATTGGATTGAGCTGGTATTCGGCGGCTACCTGGCGCACCGAGGGCAACGCATCGCCCGGCTTGAGGACGCCATCCAGCAGCATCGCCACGACACGCTCCTTCAGCTGGCGGTAGATCGGAGCCCCATCGCTCCATTCGACGGCATTCATGGGTCAGCCCTGCGGAAGGAAGGAAAAGAACGGCATCCGCACCGACTGGTGCGCGTGCCGGGCGGTTTTCGCCGTGGTGCCGGCAGTGGCTGCGGTGAGGGTGGAACCGGCGGCGATGGAGGGCGGGTCTGCGGGGGCGGCCGGCGTGCTGGCCATCAGGGCGGCAACCAGCAGCACGCTGCAGGTGGTGGCGGCCATCAGGGAGTTGTGGAGCTTGCGGTTCATGGTGAACGTCCTGCTCTGGGTGTCTGGTGTTGTAGGCAACTATAACACTACAAATTGCCCCGTCAAGCCCCGATCCACCCAACTGAAGTCATGGTTGGAAGATGCCGCGCCCCGGCCCCGCGACGCGGCAGGATTGCCGGTTGCCGCCGCGACGACCACAATAGTCCGTTGTCCCGGGCACGGCGCCGCCGTACACGGGTCCCCGGAGCGAGGTCTGCCACCATGCGATTTGCGATGCGCGCCCTGGGCGCGTTGCTTGCCAGCGTTCTTTCGATCGGCCTGTTGCATGCCCAGCAGGCGACGCCGGCTGGCGAGTTCGACAAGATCAGTTACGTGCGCGGTCTGGATGCCGGCAGCAGCATCGGGCCGGGCCTGCCGGACATCGACATGCCCGCGTTGCAGCGCGCGCTGGAGAACGCGATGGCCGGAGGCAAGCCCTTGCTGCCGGCCGCCGATGCCGGCCCCACGCTGCGGGCGATGATGGCCAACATCGTTGCGCGCAAGGCAGGCAAGCCGGCGCAGCCCGTGGACCGCGTCAAGGTGGCGTTGCTGGTGGGGGCCGATCTCGCGCGCGGCGTGCAGGACATGCAGGGCAGCCTGGTCATGCCGATGTTCCTGCGCGGTGTGCAGGACGGTGCCAACCCGCAGGCCACGCCGGCGCTGTCCGCCGAGGCCATTGCGCAGGCGCGCAGCGACTGGTCGGCACGGATGGCTGCGGCGCGGGCCACGCAGCGTGCCGCGGCGGGGCAGGAGGCCCAGCGCAAGGAGCAGGCATTCCTCGACGCCAATCGCCAGGTCAAGGGCGTGTTCGTCACTCCCAGCGGCCTGCAATACAGCGTGCTGCGGCAGGGTGCCGGCGTGCGCCCGCGACCGGGCCAGCGGGTGCGCGTGCACTACGTCGGCAAGCTGCTCGACGGCACTACCTTCGACAGCTCCTATGCGCGTGGCGAGCCGGCGGTATTCGGCCTTGACCAGGTGATCAAGGGCTGGAGCGAAGGCGTCGGCATGATGCCGGTGGGGGCCCAATACCGCTTCTGGATTCCGGCCGCGCTGGGCTATGGCGACAAGGGCGCCGGTGCCGACATTCCCCCCAATGCCACCCTGCTGTTCGATGTTGAACTGTTGGGCGTCGAATAAGTCCAACCCGACTTACCGTTTGCCGGCCTGATCGCCGGTTCCATCCCCATCCTCTGGAGTTTCCGACCGATGAAGCCGTTTGCCCGCACCACCGTGCTTGCCGCTGCCATGCTGCTTGCCCTTTCCGCTTGCAAGGCCGAGCAGAAGCCCGTCGACGTGTCCGCTGGCGGCGCGCAGAACGGTGCGTCCGCGAAGGCCGGCTATCCGGGCCTGCCCACCGAGAAGGACCAGGTGGGTTACAGCATCGGCATGGCGATGGGCAAGCAGCTGACCGATATCAAGGGCGAGGTGAACGTGGATGCGTTGGTCAAGGCACTGCGTACCCAACTGGCCGGCCAGAAGACCCAGATCACCGAAGAGCAGGCCCAGCAGATCATGCAGGCCTTCGGCCAGAAGATGCAGGCCAAGCAGATGGCCAAGATGATGGAAGAGGCGCAGGCCAACCTCGCCAAGGGCGACAAGTTCCTGGCCGAGAACGGCAAGAAGGCGGGCGTGGTCACCACCGCGTCGGGCCTGCAATACCAGGTGGTCACCGCGGGCAAGGGCGCCAAGCCCGGTGCCGAGGACGGGGTCAAGGTGAATTACCGTGGCTCGCTGCTGGATGGCACCGAATTCGACAGCTCCTACAAGCGCGGCGAGCCGGCGGTGCTGCCGTTGAACGGCGTGATTCCGGGTTGGTCCGAAGGCCTGCAATTGATGCAGGTGGGCGGCAAGTACAAGTTCTGGATCCCGGCCCGGTTGGCCTATGGCGAACAGGCACCGCCGCAGATCGGCCCGAACCAGGTACTGGAATTCGAAGTGGAGCTGCTGGACGTCGTCAAGAAGCCCGCTGGCAACTGATCGCACGGCATCCGCCCGTGGCGCGCCTGGCGCGCCCGGGCGTTTCTTTTTTTGCGGAGGAATGCGCGATGCGCGTATGCATTTTCGGAACCGGCTACGTGGGCCTGGTGACCGGCACCTGCCTGGCCGAAGTGGGCCATGACGTGGTGTGCGTGGACATCGATGCGGCGAAAGTGGAGGGCCTGAATGCGGGTGTGGTGCCGATCTACGAGCCGGGCCTCACCCCGATGGTGCGGGCCAACCATGCCGCTGGCCGGTTGCGCTTCACCACCGACGCCGCTGCCGGGATCGCGCATGGGACGGTGATCTTCATCGCCGTGGGCACGCCGCCGGACGAGGACGGCAGTGCCGACCTGCAATACGTGCTGGCGGTGGCGCGCACCATCGGCCACCACATGCAGCAGCCGGTGGTGGTGGTGGACAAGTCCACCGTGCCGGTGGGCACCGCCGACAAGGTGCGGGCCACCATCGCCGCCGAACTGGCGGTGCGCGGTGTCGGCATCGACTTCGAAGTCGTGTCCAACCCCGAGTTCCTGAAGGAGGGCGCGGCGGTCGAGGACTGCATGCGCCCGGACCGCATCGTCATCGGCACCTCCAGCGCCTCCGCGCTGGAGACGCTGCGGCGCCTGTACGCGCCGTTCAACCGCAACCACGACCGCATCGTGGCGATGGACGTGCGCTCCGCCGAGCTGACCAAGTACGCCGCCAACGCGATGCTGGCAACCAAGATCAGCTTCATGAACGAGATCGCCAACATCGCCGAGCAGGTGGGCGCGGACGTGGAGATGGTGCGCAAGGGCATCGGCTCCGATCCGCGCATCGGTTGGCATTTCATCTACCCCGGTGCCGGCTACGGCGGCTCCTGCTTCCCCAAGGACGTGCAGGCGCTGGCCAGGATCGCCCAGCAGCACGGCGTTGCGCCGCGATTGCTGGACGCCGTGGAGGCGGTCAATGCCGCGCAGAAGGGCCATCTGTTCGAACTGATGGCCCGCCACTACGGTGGCGAAGCGGGCCTGCGCGGAAAGAGCGTGGCGGTGTGGGGGCTGGCATTCAAACCCAATACCGACGACATGCGCGAAGCCTCCAGCCGCACCCTGTTGGCACAGTTGTGGAACGCCGGTGCGCGGGTGCGCGCGTTCGACCCCGAGGCGATGTCCGAAACCCGGCGCATCTTCGGGCAGCGCGATGACCTGGTGTTGTGCGGCGCCGCCACCGACGTGCTGGAAGGTGCCGATGCGCTGGTGGTGGTCACCGAATGGAAGCAGTTCCGCAGCCCCGATTTCGCCAGGCTGAAAGCAGCGCTGGCCGACGCGGTGTTGTTCGATGGTCGCAACCTGTATGCCCCCGACGAAGTGGAAGCCGCCGGCATCGCCTATTACGGCATCGGCCGCGGGCGCTCGTTGCGCAAGGAAGAAGCATGACCGACCTCGAGCAACGGTTGGTCGATCTGGAAACCCGGTTCGCCTTCCAGGAACAGGCGCTGCTGGAATTGAGCGATGCGCTGGCCGCCGCGCGCAGCGAGGAAACCCACAATGCCCTGCGCCTGCACCGGGCGCTGGAGGAGTTGCGTCAATTGCGCAGCGCACTGGCCGCAAGTCCCGTCACCGGCGACGTGGCCGCCGAACCCCCCCCTCCGCACTACTGAGCTTGCGATCCCTCATGAGCAATTCCCTCCGCGATCAGCTGCTGGGCCTGGGTTTCAAGGATGCCCCGAAGCCCGCGCCACGTCCGCAGCAGGACGCCCGCAAGCCGCAGGGTGGCAAGCCCGCGCACGTCGGCAAGCCGGCGCATTCCGGCCGCCCGGTGCAGCCCGGTCGCCCGCAGTCGCGTCCGCAGAACCCCCCGCACCAGAAAAAGATGTCGCGCGAGGACATCGACCTGGCCAAGGCCTATGCGATCCGCGCGCAGAAGGAAAAAGACGAACGCATCGAGGCCGAGCGGTTGAAGCAGGAAGAGGCACGCCAGCGCCGCGAGGCCAAGGCGAAGCTGGAGGTCTTCCTCAAGGACAAGGCGCTGAACGCCGCCGACGCCGATCATGTCCGTCATTTCGAATACGGCGGCAAAATCAAGCGCGTGCATGTCACCGCCGAGCAGCTGAAGGCGCTCAATGCCGGCGCGCTGGGCGTGGTGCAGATGAACGGTCGCTACCTGCTGGTGGACGCAGCCACGTTGGCTGAAGCCGAAGCGATCTTCGCCCAGGCCGTCGCCTTGAAGGTCGACCCGAACGCGCCGGCGGAAGACGACCCGTATTCCGACCCCTTGTATCAGGTGCCGGACGATCTGGTCTGGTGAGGGAAACCGGGCGCAAAAAGCGGGTGATCCACTCCGACCCTGCTTTCCGTTCGATCAATCCGGGTCGTAGTCCAGGTTGAACGACAGCCAGCGCTCCGCCTGTGCCATGTCCACGCCCTTGCGCCGGGCGTAGTCGGCCACCTGTTCCTTCGTCACCCGCCCGACCACGAAGTACTTGCTGTCCGGGTGGCTGAAATACAGCCCGGACACGCTGGCCGCCGGATACATGGCGAAGTGGTCGGTCAGCTCGACGCCCGCATTGGCGGTAGCACCCAGCAGGTCGAACAGCGCCCGTTTCTCGCTGTGTTCCGGGCAGGCCGGGTAGCCGGGGGCGGGGCGGATGCCCCGGTAGCGCTCGGCGATCAACGCGTCGTTGTCCAGCGTCTCGTCCGCCGCGTAGCCCCAGAACTCCTTGCGGACGCGCTGGTGTAGCCGTTCGGCAAAGGCTTCGGCCAGGCGGTCGGCCAGCGCCTTGAGCAGGATCGCGCTGTAATCGTCGTGGTCGGCGCGGAAGCGCTCAAGATGCGGTTCGATGCCGAGGCCGGCCGTCACCGCGAACCCACCGATCCAGTCCTGCTTGCCACTGTCCTTCGGCGCGATGTAGTCGGCCAGGCACAGGTTGGGCCGTTCCACCGGCTTGTCGGCCTGCTGGCGCAAGAAGCGGAACCAGGCTTCAAAGCCCTCCCCTTCAAGGGGAGGGTTGGGGAGGGGATGGGTTTGAATCACCACGTCATCGCCCACGCTGTTGGCTGGCCAGAAGCCGCAAACCGCCTTGGCGGTCAGCCATTTCCCGTCGACGATCTTGCGCAGCATCGCGCGCGCGTCGCGGTACAACTCGCTGGCCTGCGTGCCCACCACGTCGTCGGTGAGGATCGCCGGGTACTTGCCGGCCAGCTCCCAGGCGTTGAAGAACGGCGACCAGTCGATGCACTCCACCAGTTCGGCCAGCGGGTAGTCGTCGAACACGTGCAGCCCCGGCTGCTTCGGCGCCGGCGGGGTGTAGCTGCTCCAGTCGTACTTGAACGATTGCGCGCGCGCCTTGTCCAGAGACACCAGCCGCTTGCCGTCGCCGCGGTTGCGGTGGCGCTGGCGCACGTCGGCGTAGTCGTTGGCGGCGGCCTGCACGAAATCGTCGCGCAGCTCCGGGCTCATCAGCGACTGCGCCACGCCCACCGCGCGGCTGGCATCCTTCACCCAGATCGTGGGTGACTTGTAGTGCGGGTCGATCTTCAGCGCGGTGTGCGCGCGCGAGGTGGTGGCGCCGCCGATCAGCAGCGGCATGGTGAAACCCTGCCGCTGCATCTCGCGGGCGACGTGGCTCATCTCCTCCAGCGACGGCGTGATCAGGCCGGACACGCCGATCATGTCGGCGTTCTCGGCGATCGCGGTGTCCAGGATCTTCTGCGCCGGCACCATCACCCCGAGGTCGATGACCTCGAAGTTGTTGCAGGCCAGCACCACCCCGACGATGTTCTTGCCGATGTCGTGCACGTCGCCCTTGACCGTGGCCATCACGATCTTGCCGTTGCTCTTGCCGACATCGCCTGTGCGCAGCTTCTCGGCCTCGATGAAGGGCAGCAGGTGCGCCACCGCCTTCTTCATCACCCGCGCCGACTTCACCACCTGCGGCAGGAACATCTTGCCGGCGCCGAACAGGTCGCCGACCACGTTCATGCCGTCCATCAGCGGGCCTTCGATCACGTCCAGCGGCCGCGTGGCCTGCTGGCGGGCTTCCTCGGTGTCTTCCACCACGTACTGGTCGATGCCGTTCACCAGCGCATGCGAGAGCCGCGCGGCCACCGGCTGCTCGCGCCACTGCAGGTCCTCGACCTTCTTCTCGCCCTTTTTCTTCTTGAAGTTGTCGGCGATCTCCAGCAGCCGCTCGGTGGCGTCGCCGCGGCGGTTCAGCACCACGTCCTCGACCCGTTCGCGCAGCAGCGGGTCCAGCTGGTCGTACAGCGGCAACGTGCCGGCGTTGACGATGCCCATGTCCATGCCGGCCTTGATGGCGTGGTACAGGAACACCACATGGATCGCTTGCCGCACCGGCTCGTTGCCACGGAAGGAGAACGAGACGTTGGAGACGCCGCCGGAAATATGGCTGTACGGGAACCGCCGGCGCAGCTCGCCCGCGGCCTCGATGAAATCGACCGCGTAGTTGTTGTGTTCTTCAATCCCGGTGGCGATGGCGAAACAGTTGGGATCGAAGATGATGTCCTCGGGCGGGAAGCCGATCTCCTCGGTCAGCAGCTTGTAGGCGCGTGCGCTGATCTCCACCTTGCGCTGCGCGGTATCGGCCTGGCCCACCTCGTCGAAGGCCATCACCACCACCGCCGCGCCGTAGCGGCGCACCAATCGCGCCTGACGCAGGAACTCGGCTTCGCCTTCCTTCATCGAAATGGAATTGACGATGCCCTTGCCCTGCAGGCACTTCAGCCCGGCCTCGATCACCGACCACTTCGAGCTGTCCACCATCACCGGCACCTTGGCGATGTCGGGCTCGGCGGCGATCAGGTTGAGGTATTCCACCATCGCCTTCTCGGAGTCGAGCAGACCCTCGTCCATGTTGACGTCGATGACCTGCGCGCCGTTCTCCACCTGCTGGCGCGCGACTACCACCGCCTCGTCCAGCCGGCCTTCGAGGATCAGTTTCTTGAACTGCGCGCTGCCGGTGACGTTGGTGCGCTCGCCGACGTTGATGAAGTTCGATTCGGGCGTGATGACCAGCGGTTCGAGGCCGGACAGGCGGGTGAAGCGGGGGAGGGTGGTGCTCATGCAGCCTGCTCCTGCGTGCCGACCACCGGCACCGCCCGCGGCGGCAGCCCGCGCACGGCGGCGGCAATCGCGGCGATATGTTCCGGCGTGGTGCCGCAGCAGCCACCGACCAGGTTGATCAGCCCGCTTTGCGCGAACTCGCGCAGGATCACGGCCATGTCTTCCGGGGTTTCGTCGTAGCCGCCAAACGCATTGGGCAGGCCAGCATTGGGGTGGCAGCTGACGTGGGTATCGGCCACGGTGGAAAGCACGTCCACGTGCTGGCGCAGGTCCTTGGCGCCGAGCGCGCAGTTCAGGCCGATCGCCAGCGGCCGGCTGTGGCGCAGCGAGTACCAGAACGCCTCGGCAGTTTGCCCGGACAGGGTGCGGCCGGAGGCGTCGGTAATGGTGCCGGAGATCATCACCGGCAGGCGCGCCCCGATCTCTTCGAACACATCGTCGATGGCGAACAGCGCGGCCTTGGCGTTGAGGGTGTCGAACACGGTTTCCACCATCAGGATGTCGGCACCGCCTTCGATCAGGCCGCGCGCGGCCTCCCGGTAGGCTTCCGCCAGCTCGTCGAAACTGATCGCGCGGAAACCGGGGCGGTTCACGTCCGGCGACAGCGAGGCGGTGCGGCTGGTGGGGCCGAGAACGCCGATCACGAAGCGCGGCTGGTCGGGTGTCTGCGCTTCGATGGCGTCGCATTCGGCGCGGGCCAGGCGCGCGCCTTCACGGTTGAGTTCGCGCACCAGATGTTGCAGGCGGTAGTCGGCCAGCGAGATGCTGGTGGAATTGAAGGTATTGGTCTCGACCAGATCCGCGCCTGCTTCGAGATATTGGCGGTGGATGCCGGCGATGATCTCGGGGCGGGTCAGCGACAGCAGGTCGTTGTTGCCGCGCTGGTCGTGGCTTTCGCAGCCGCAGCCGGGACCGTGGGTGTGGCCTTCTGCCGCAAACAAGGCGTCGTAGCCTTCGGCAAAGCGTTCGCCGCGATAGTCGGCTTCCTGCAGCTCATGGCGCTGGATCATGGTGCCCATGGCACCGTCGATGATCAGGATGCGGCGCGCCAGTGCGGCCTGCAGTGCTTCGGCGCGGGCGGGGTTGTTCCAGGGGAGGGTGTGCATGGTGTTCCTTGGTGTCACGGCTTCACGCCGGTCAGCGAAATCACTTCGAAATGCGGCGGGCGGCGTTCGCGGGTGACGGTTTCGCAGTTGGCAATACCCAGCCCGGCTTTTTCCGCGAATTTGCGCAGTTCTTTTTCACTGAAGCCGAGATTGACGTGGCCATAGGCTTCCACCACGCTGCGGTGCTCGTGGCGGGCCAGGCTGGACAGCAACAGGCGTCCGCCGGGCTTGAGCACGCGCGCCGCTTCGGCCACCGCCTGCGCCGGGCGCGCGGCGTAGGTCAGCGCGTGCATCAGCACCACCAGGTCGAAGCTGGCGTCGGCGAACGGCAGCGCGTGCATGTCGCCCTCGCGCACCTCCACGTTCTCGAAGCGGCGCAGGCGCTCGCTGGCGGCGGCCACCACGCGCTGGCTGGAGTCGATGCAGACATAGCGGTCGGCGTGCGGTGACAGCAACTCGGCCAGCACGCCATCGCCGGAGGCGATGTCCAGCACGTCACCCGGCCACAGCAACGGGATGGCGGTGCGCGCCAGCGCCTCCCAGGTGCGGCCCGGCGAGTAGTGGCGTTCCATGTCGCCGGCCACGCTGTCGGCCCAGTTCTGGTCGGCGGCGCGCATCGCCAGAACCGCCGGTACGCGTTCGGCATCCTGGCGCAGCAGCGGGTCGTCGCTGCCGGTGCGGATCGACTGCCACAGCATCCGCTGCGCCGGCTCGATGGCGGCATCATCGAAGCGGTAGTAGGCCGACACCCCGGCGCGGCGGTCGCGCACCAGCCCGGCGTCCTTGAGCTTGGCCAGGTGGGTGGACACGCGCGGCTGCGCCAGCTGGGTGATCGCCGACAATTCGGCCACGGTGAGTTCCTCGCCTTCCAGCAGCGCCAGCAGGCGCACGCGGGTGGCGTCGGCAAACACCTTCAGGTGCGATGACCAGCCTTCCAGATCCATATATATCTTTCCATCGCGATTCAAAGATAAGTTTGGCGCGGCGGCGCGTGCAGGTCAAGCGCATGGCGCAATGGCGGTGGTGTGCGCTGGCGTCGATTGGCGAATCGATGTCCGGATGGCGTGGAAAGCAAGGCAAATGCGCGATTGCCTGGGCGTTTTGAAAGCAACCACCGGCAAAGCGCCATGCGGGCGCGTACCGGCTGGGGTTCTGCACGGTGCGGGGCTACAATGCTGCAACTTCGGACATGACGCAAAGGGGCGGCCGTGGATTTCGGATTCAGCGATGAACAGCTGATGTTGCAGGATGTGGCGCGGCGCATCGCCCGCGAGAAGATCGCGCCCAGTGCCGAGCACCATGACCGGACCGGCGAGTTCCCGCTGGACAATATCCGCACGCTGGGCGAAAACGGCCTGATGGGCATCGAGGTACCGGCCGAATACGGCGGCGCCGGCATGGACCCGGTGGCCTACGTGCTGGCGATGGTGGAGATCGCTGCGGCCGACGCCGCGCACAGCACCATTGTCTCGGTGAACAATTCGCTGTTCTGCAACGGCATCCTGACCTTCGGCAGCGAGGCGCAGAAGCAGAAGTACGTGCGCGAGATCGCGGAAGGGCGCGAGATCGGCGCGTTCGCGCTGACCGAGCCGCAGTCCGGCTCGGATGCCACCGCGATGCGCTGCCGTGCCGTCAAGCAGGCCGATGGCAGCTTCGTGGTCAACGGCAAGAAGAGCTGGATCACCTCCGGCCCGGTGGCCAAGTACATCGTGCTGTTCGCGATGACCGACCCCGACAAGGGGGCGCGCGGCATCACCGCGTTCATGATCGACACCACCCGCGAAGGCTTCCACCGCGGCAAGACCGAACCCAAGATGGGCATTCGCGCCTCGGCCACCTGCGAGATCGAATTCACCGATTACGTGGTGCATGCCGACGAGGTGCTGGGCGCCGAAGGGCAGGGCTTCAAGATCGCGATGGGCGTGCTGGACGCCGGCCGGATCGGCATTGCCTCGCAGGCGATCGGCCTGGCCCGCGCCGCTTACGAGGCGACGCTTGATTACGTGAAGGAGCGCAAGGCGTTCGGTGCGCCGATCGGCACCTTCCAGATGACCCAGGCCAAGATCGCCGACATGAAGTGCAAGCTGGATGCGGCATTGCTGCTGACCTTGCGCGCGGCGTGGTTGAAGGGGCAGGGCCAGCGCTTCTCCACCGAGGCCGCAGTGGCCAAGCTCACGGCGTCGGAAGCGGCGATGTGGATCACCCACCAGGCGCTGCAAATCCACGGTGGCATGGGGTATTCGAAGGAGATGCCGATCGAGCGCTATTTCCGCGACGCCAAGATCACCGAAATCTACGAAGGCACCAGCGAAATCCAGCGGTTGGTCATCGCCCGCGGCGAAACCGGCCTGCGATAAAACGACAACGACACCCGGACGGCCGTGCCTCCCGCGCGGCCGTTTACCTTTGGAGGCTTTGAACCAGATGAACACGTCCGTCGACACCAGCGCCAACGAAGACCTCAAACCCATCCTCGACGCGCTGGCCAAGCGCGTGGGCAAGGCCGGGCAAGCAGAAGCGAAGGCGTTTGCCACCGCATTCTGCCGGCGCATGGATGCCGAGGAGATCGCCCGCCACGGCAGCGAAGGCTGGGCCGAGCTGGTCGAGGGGATGCTGGAGTTCGCCCGTACCCGCAAGCGCGGCAAGGCCAATGTGCGCCTGTTCAACCCGGCGCTGCGCAGCGATGGCGAGTCCACCCACACCATCTTGCAGATCGTCAACGACGACATGCCGTTCCTGGTGGACTCGGTGACGCTGGCGCTGGCGGAGATGAACATCGGCGTGCACCTGCTGGGCCATCCGCTGCTGCGCTTGGCGCGCGACAAGGCCGGCAAGCTCACCGCCATCGGCGAGGGTGCGGCGGAATCGCTGATGCACCTCGAGATCGATCGCCAGCCGCAGGCGGCGCTGGCCGACATCAAGGCGCGCGTCGGCAAGGTGCTGGACGACATCCGCGCCATCGTGGCCGATTGGGAGCCGATGCGCGCACGCATGCGTGAAGTCGCGGAAGAGCTGGCAACCCGCAAGTTGCCGGTGACGCAGGCCGGGCGCAGCGAGGCACAGGAATTCCTGCGCTGGGCGGCGGACGACCATTTCACCTTCTTCGGCTATCGTGAATACCGGATCGAGAAGCAGGGCAAGGAAGATGTGCTGGCGGCGGTGGCCGACAGCGGCCTGGGCCTGCTGCGCGGTGCCGACGCCGGCAAGCCGCGCCCGGTGAAGTCGCTGGCCGCGCACTACATGCCGCAGTCGGGCTCGGTGGATGCGCTGATCCTGACCAAGACCAATGCCCGTGCCAGCGTGCATCGCCAGGGCTACATGGACTACATCGGCGTGCTGGAGTTCGACGCCAAGGGGCGTGCGGTGGCCGAGCAGCGTTTCCTCGGCCTGTACACCTCCAGCGCCTACACCCGTCGCCCGTGGGACATCCCGCTGGTGCGCGAGCGCCACAACTACGTGATGGAGCAGTCGGGCCTCGACCCGAACAGCCACAGCGGCAAGGCCCTGCGCCACATCCTGGAAACCCTGCCGCGCGAAGAGCTGTTCCAGTCCAGCGAGGACGAGCTGTTCCGCACCAGCATGGGCATCCTCAGCCTGCAGGAGCGCGTGCGCAGCAAGCTGTTCGTGCGCCGCGACCGCTACGGTCGCTACTTCTCGACCCTGGTATACGTGCCGCGCGAACGCATGAGCACGCAATTGCGCCACCGCATCGAGGCGATGCTGCGCGACGCACTGGGCGGCGAGCGGGTGGACACCAACGTGCAGATCGGCGATTCGCCGCTGGCACAGATGCACATCATCATCCGCCCGGGCGCGAATGCGACCGGCGATGGCGAGGTCGATCTGCCGGCGCTGGAAGCGATGCTGGCCGAGATCACCCGCGACTGGCGCGACGGCCTGCGCGAGCAACTGGTGGCCCGCCATGGCGAGGAAGCCGGGCTGCGCCTGTTTGCCCGGTATGCCAATGCGCTGCCGGCCGGCTACATCGAGGAGGTCAGCCCCGAGGTGGCGGCCGATGACGTGCAATACATCGCCGGCTTGCACAAGCCGGGCGACCTTGGCCTGCGGCTGTACCGCACCAGCGCCAGTTCGCACGAACGCCTGCGTTTCAAGGTATTCCGCTATGCCGCCCCGCTGGTGCTGTCGGAAGCCATGCCGATGTTGGAGAACATGGGCCTGAAGGTGCTGTCCGAGCATCTGTTCGAAGTCGAGGCCGAGCACGAATCGGTGTTCATCCAGGATTTCGAGGTGATGAGCCAGCAAGAGCAGATCGGCTTCGAATCGATGGATGTCGATGCCGTGCGCGCGGCATTCGAGCAGGCGTTCGAGCAGGTGATGCGTGGCAACACCGAGAACGACGGCTTCAACCGGCTGGTGCTGCTGGCGAACCTGGACTGGCGCCAGGTGGCGATGCTGCGGGCCTACTGCAAGTACCTGCTGCAAACCGGGGTGACGTTCTCGCAGAGCTACATGGAAGCCACGCTCACGCGTTATCCGCTGCTGGCACGGCTGTTGGTGGAACTGTTCGAGGCGCGCTTCGATCCCAGTACCGGCAAGGAAAGCGCGGCCGAGATCAAGCGCGGCATGGCGCAATTGGGTTCCCAGTTGCAGGCGCTGACCGGCGATGATGCCGCCGCGCAGGACATGCTGAAGGCACTGGTGAAAGCGCGCGAGGGCAAGCGCGAACAGCAGGTGGAGGCCGCGCGCAACACGCTGCTGGGCCTGCTGGACCGGGTGGCCAGCCTGGACGAGGATCGCATCCTGCGCAGCTTCATCGGCGTGATCGACGCCACCCTGCGCACCAGCTATTACATCGAATACAAGGATGGCCTGCGCAAGGACGGTGGCCCCGCCGATTACGTCAGCTTCAAGCTGGATTCCGCGAAGGTGCCGGACCTGCCGAAGCCGCGCCCGTACCGCGAGATCTGGGTGTGTGGCCCGCGCGTGGAAGGCGTGCACCTGCGCTTCGGGCCGGTGGCGCGTGGCGGCCTGCGCTGGTCCGATCGCCGCGAGGATTTCCGCACCGAAGTGCTGGGCCTGGTCAAGGCGCAGATGGTGAAGAACACCGTGATCGTGCCGGTGGGCAGCAAGGGTGGCTTCTATTGCAAGCAGGCCCCCAACCCGGCGCAGAACCGCGATGCGTGGTTCGCCGAGGGCGTAGCCTGCTACAAGCGCTTCATCAACGGTCTGCTGGACATCACCGACAACCTGTCGGCCGACGGCAAGGTGATGCCGCCGGCAGGCGTGGTGCGCCACGATGGCGATGACCCGTACCTGGTGGTGGCGGCCGACAAGGGCACAGCCACCTTCTCCGACACTGCCAACGGCATCTCGCAGGCCCACGGGTTCTGGCTGGACGATGCGTTCGCTTCCGGTGGTTCGGTGGGCTACGACCACAAGGGCATGGGCATCACAGCGCGCGGTGCGTGGGAGTCGGTGAAGCGTCATTTCCGCTCGCTTGGCCGCGATTGCCAGAAGGACGACTTCACCTGCGTGGGCATCGGCGACATGTCGGGCGACGTGTTCGGCAACGGCATGTTGCTGAGCAAGCGCATCCGCCTGGTGGCGGCCTTCGACCATCGTCACGTGTTCATCGACCCGACCCCGGATGCGGCGGCGTCGTTCAAGGAACGCGCGCGCCTGTTCAAGCTGCCGCGTTCGAGCTGGGACGATTACGACAAGTCGTTGATCAGCGCCGGTGGCGGCGTGTGGCCGCGCAGCGCGAAGTCGATCCCGCTGTCGGCCGAGGCCAAGGCGGCGCTGGGCATCGACCCGGCGGTGGCGTCGTTGAGCCCGGCGGAACTGCTCAGCGCCATCCTCAAGGCACCGGTGGACCTGCTTTGGAACGGCGGCATCGGCACCTACGTGAAGTCTTCCGGCGAAACCCATGCCGATGTCGGCGACCGCGCCAACAACGCGCTGCGCGTCAACGGTGGCGAGCTGCGCTGCAAGATCGTGGGCGAGGGCGGCAACCTGGGCATGACCCAGTTGGGCCGCATCGAGGCCGCGCAGGCGGGCGTGCTGCTCAACACCGACTTCATCGACAACTCCGCCGGCGTGGACACCTCCGACCACGAGGTGAACATCAAGATCCTGCTCAACGGCGAGGTGCAGAAGAAGAAGCTCAAGCTGGCCGACCGCAACAAGCTGCTGGCGTCGATGACCGACGAGGTGGCCAAGCTGGTGCTGAACGACAACTACCGCCAGAACCAGGCGCTCAGCCTGATGGAGCGCATGAGCGCAGCCCGGTTGGGCTCGAAGATGCACTTCATCACCACGCTGGAAGCGCAGGGCCTGCTGGACCGGCAGATCGAGTACCTGCCCACCGATGCGCAGATGGTCGAGCGCAAGCTGCGTGGCCAGGGCCTGACCCGTCCGGAGCTGTCGATCCTGCTGTCGTATTCCAAGCTGGTGGCGTTCCCGCAATTGCTGGAATCGGACGTGCCGGAAGACCCGTACCTGTCCAAGGAACTGGTGCGCTATTTCCCGGAGCCGCTGCAGGCCAAGTACGCCAAGGTGATGGAAGGCCACCGCCTGAAGCGCGAGATCATCGCCACCGCGGTCACCAACTCCACCATCAACCGGATGGGTGCCACCTTCCTGATGCGCATGCAGGAAGACAGCGGCCGCAGCATCGGCGAGATCGCGCGTGCCTACACCATCACCCGCGAGACGCTGGATGCCCGCGAGTTGTGGGCGCAGATCGACGCACTGGACGGCAAGGTGGCCGAGTCGGTGCAGGTGGATGCGTTGCAGGTGATCTGGGAGCTGCAACGCGGGTTCACCCGCTGGCTGCTGGCGCGCCCCGGCGCGGTGCCGGCCATCACCACCGCGGTGGAGCGCTACCACGACGGCTTCTCCGACATCCGTGCCGGCGAGGGCATCCTGCCGCCGTCGCAGCGTCCGGCCTTCGAGGTCAGCCGCCAGGAATGGCGTGCCAAGGGCGTGCCGGCGGCATTGGCCGACCAGCTCGCGGCACTGCCGTACCTGGAGGCCAGCCCGAACATCATCGAGCTGGCGCGCGAGCGCAAACTGCGACCGGTGGACGTCGCCAAGGCGTACTTCCGCCTGGCCGACGCCCTGCGCGAACCGTGGCTGCGCGCGCAGATCGAGGCGCTGAAGGTGGAAGGTCGTTGGCACGCGGTGGCCCGCGGGGTGCTGCGCGACGAACTGGCCGCGCAGTTGCGCACGTTGACCGGGCAGGTGCTGGCGATGCCGGGCAAGGATGCCGATGCCAAGGTGCAGGCATGGTTGCAGCGCGATGACAGCGCGCTGCGGTTTACCTTGGCGATGCTCAACGAACTGGCCGCGCAGAAGGCGCTGGATTACCCCACCGCATCGGTGGCGGTGCAGCGCGTGGCGCAGTTGGCGCAGCGCAGCTGAGCCGACGGCCACCGCCGGAAACCGCGATGGGCGCCCTGCACGGGGCGCCCATCGTCGTGCGGGCGTCGGCTCTTGCTATCCTGCCGCCATGAGTACGCTCCGCCTTGCCTTGCTGGCCAGCCCTACCGATGATGCCCAGGCCGCGTTGGCGGCGTTGATCGCACGCCATGGCCTGCATGCGCCGCAGGATGCCGACGTGATCGTGGCGTTGGGTGGCGATGGATTCATGCTGCAAACCCTGCATCGCCACGGCACCCTGGGCAGGCCGGTGTACGGCATGAAGCTGGGGTCGGTGGGTTTCCTGATGAACCACTATCGTTCCGAGGACGATTTGCTGGCACGCATCGCTGCGGCCGAACCGGCGGTGCTGCATCCGCTGGAAATGCTGGCGCAGACGGAATCCGGCGCCAGTGTCGGTTCGCTGGCATTCAACGAGGTCTCGCTGTTGCGCCAGACCCGCCAGGCCGCGCACGTGGCGATCGAGCTCAATGGCCAGGTGCGGCTGGATGAGTTGATCTGCGACGGGGTGATGCTGGCCACGCCGGCCGGCAGCACCGCCTACAACTTTTCCGCCCACGGGCCGATCCTGCCGTTGGGGGCGAACGTGATGGCGCTGACGCCGATCGCGCCGTTCCGACCGCGGCGCTGGCGCGGGGCGGTGCTGAAATCGGGCACCGAAGTGCGCTTCCGCGTGCTGGACCCGCACAAGCGCCCGCTCAGCGCCACCGCCGACTCCCACGAGGTGCGCGACGTTACCGAGGTGCTGGTGCGGGAGTCGCGCGACCGCAGCGTGACTTTGCTGTTCGACCCCGAGCACAATCTGGAAGAGAGGATCCTGATCGAACAGTTTGCCGCGTAGGCCGCGCGCACAGCGAGGGAACGGATGCCATTCGATAGCCGGGAAACCGAAGCCATTGGCACGCGGTGGCAACAACCGGCCCCGGCGCGGGCGGCGTGGGGTTGGGCGTTGCTGGTGTTGTTGCTGGGACTGGGCCTGACCGCGTGGTTGGTGCGCTTCGAATGGCATCGAAGCCAGGACGAGATGCGCTGGGTAGCCGGCAAGCAGGTCGAACAGGTCGCCGGTGGCGTGGCACGCCAGCTCGAGGAATGCGAGCACCTGATCCGTGCATTCCAGTCGGTCTATCTTGCGTCCGACGACGTGAGCGCAAGCGAATACGCGCGGGCCTACGAAAACATGCAGGGCAACAGCGTGGTCAGGGACAGCCTGCAGGCGCTTGCCTATGCCCGGCGGCAGCCAGCCGACGGCGAGCATTACATCACCACGTTGTACGCGCCGCTGGAGGGCAACGAGGCAATCGCCGGCCTGGACGTGGCCTCGCAGCCGGCCAACATGGAGGCGTTGCAGCGTGCCCGCGACAGCAACCAGGTGGCGATGTCGGCGGCCTTTCCGCTGCGCCAGCTGCAAGCGCAGGGGCGGGCGGCGGCTGGCTTCATCCTGCGTTTGCCGGTGTATGCCGGGGGGCTGGCCCCCGAATCGCTGGCGGGGCGGCGGCAGGCCAGCATCGGCTCCATCGGCGCGTCCTTTCGTGCCCAGGACCTGATTGCACTGGCGCTGCAGATCCCCCCCTCGGCGCTGGCCGACGTGATGGTCTTCGATAGCAGCGACGGGTCCGGCCGCATGTTGCTGTCGCGGCAGTACGGCCCGCGTGCAGCAGGGCCGGCCATCCGCCGGCAGATTCGTTTCGGGGGGCGCAGCTGGGAACTCCAGGCGCATGTGCGCGCTGCCCCGCAGGCTGCCGGGGTCTGGCGGGACGTGTTGTGGCTGGGCGTGGTCATCAGCACGTTGTTGGCGGCGCTGACGTGGTCGCTGGCCAGCACCCGCGCGCGGGCGATGGTGCTGGCTGCGGCCATGAGCCGGCGCTTCCACGGCAGCGAGGAACGCTTCCGCAAGCTCAACGAGCTGCTGCCATGCTTGGTGCTGCTGGCGCGCAAGGACAACGGCACCATCGTCTATCGCAACGCGGCGGCGCGCAGCCGGCTGGCCACCCGGACCGGGTTTGCCGGCCTGTCGATGATGCTGGATGGCCAGGCCATTGCCGAATGGGCCACTCTGGAAAACACCACGGCGGTGGCCCGCGAGGTGCAGATGCAGGATGCCGATGGCACCAGTTTCTGGGCCAGCACCATGGCCGCTTCGGTCGAGATCGACGGCGTGCCGATGTGGTTGCTGGTGGCCAATGACATTTCCGAGCAGCGCCAACTCACCGAGCGCCTGAGCTACCAGGCCAGCCATGATGCCCTGACCCGGCTGTTCAACCGGCAAGAGTTCGAGGCCCGGGTACAGGCCCGGCTGAAGGTGGCCGGCACCGACGGCGGCGCATTGCTGTTCATCGACCTGGACCAATTCAAGTTGATCAACGATACCTCCGGCCACGCCGCCGGTGACGCCTTGCTGGTGCAACTGGCGTTGACGATGGGCGAGGAATTGCGGCCGGGAGACGTGCTGGGCCGCCTGGGGGGCGACGAGTTCGGCGTGCTGCTGGCGAATGCCGCCACGGCCGTGGACGCGCGTTACGTGGCCGAACGCCTGCGCCTTGCGATCGAGCGTCTGGCGTTCCCGTGGGAACAACGCATCTACATGATCAGCGCCAGCATCGGGGTGGTGATGCTGGAGGCGGCCACCTCGATCCGCGAGTTGTTCGCGCAGGCCGATGCCGCCTGTTACCTGGCCAAGGAAGCGGGCCGCAACCGGCTGCACGTGCATTCGGAGGCGGACGCGGCGGTGGCGCGCCGGCAGGGCGAGATGGAATGGGCCAACCGCGTGCGCGACGCGCTGCGCGACGGACGCCTGTTGCTGGACTACCAGGAGTTGCGCTCACTACAGGCACCGGGCACGGGTACCCATGTCGAGCTGCTCTTGCGGTTGCGGGACGAAGCCGGTGGAGTGGTGCTGCCGGGTGCGTTCCTGCCCGCCGCCGAACGCTACGGGTTGATGCCGTTGATCGACCGCTGGGTGGTGGACACCGCGCTGACGCACCTGGACCTGCTGCACCCCGATGGCAAGGCATTGGCCACCTGCGCCATCAACCTTTCCGGCGCAAGCCTGGAGGACGATGGCTTGTTCGAGCGCATCGAACAACTGGTTGAACAGCATGCCATCGCCCCGGGACGGTTGTTGTTCGAAATCACCGAAACCGTGGCGATGCGCGATTTCGCCGCATCCAGCGTGCTGTTGGCGCGACTGCGCGCACTGGGCTGCCGGGTGGCCCTGGACGACTTCGGTGCCGGCATGTCGTCCTTCGGCTACCTCAAGAACCTGCCGCTGGACGTGCTCAAGATCGACGGCAGCTTCGTGCAGGGGCTGGCCGATGACGGCATGTCGCAGGCCATCGTCAAGGCGGTGGCCGAAATCGGCCATCTGCAGGGGTTGCAGGTGGTGGCCGAATGGGTGTCTTCGGCCGATATCATGACCCTGCTGGCCGGCATGAATGTCGATTTCGCGCAGGGCTTCGCCTTGCACCGGCCGGAGCGCGTGCTGTTTCAACGGGATGCACATGATTGAGCCTGCCGGACCAAGCCCTCCGCCCGCCACGCCCCTGGTGGTGGCGATCACCGCGCGCGCGCTGTTCCTGATGGAGGACAGCCATGCGTTGTTCGAACGCGAAGGCATCCAGGCCTTCGCCGATTACCAGCGGCAACGCGAGGATGACGTGTTGCCGCCCGGCATCGCCTTCCCGCTGGTGCGCAAGCTGCTGGCGCTGAATGCCGGCACGCCGGCCGATGCGCCGCGGGTGGAGGTGATCCTGCTGTCGCGCAATTCCTCCGATACGGGGCTGCGCGTGTTCAATTCCATCCAGCACCACGGGCTGGACATCCGCCGCGCCACCTTCACCGCCGGTGCGCCGGTATGGCCTTACATCAAGCCGTTCGGCGCGCAGCTGTTCCTGTCCGCCAACCCGGAATCGGTGCGGGCGGCCCTGGCGGCCGGGGTGGCGGCGGCCACCATCCTGCCGGAAAAAGCCAGCGAGCCGCGCCAGCGCCAACTGCGCATCGCCTTCGATGGCGATGCGGTGATCTTCGGCGATGAAAGCGAGCGGGTATCCCGCGAGCAGGGGCTGGAGGCGTTCGGCCGGCATGAACGTGCGCGCGCCCATGACCCTCTGTCCGGCGGGCCGTTCCGTGGTTTCCTGTCGGCGTTGCACGGCTTGCAGGCGGCGTTTCCGCCGGGTGCGGATTCGCCGATCCGCACCGCGCTGGTCACCGCGCGCTCGGCCCCTGCGCACGAACGGGTGATCCGCACCCTGCGCGAGTGGGGCGTGCGGCTGGACGAGGCGCTGTTCCTGGGCGGGCGCGACAAGGGGCCGTTCCTGGAGGCCTTCGGCGCCGACATCTTCTTCGACGACTCCCCGCACAACATCGACTCCGCGCGCCGCCACGTCGCCGCCGGGCACGTCCCCCATGGCGTGGCCAATGCCGGCGAGGCCAATTAGGGAAGTGCCGCGGCAACCAGGACTTCGACGCCCTGTCCTGGCGCAGCGCGGCGCACGTCAGTGCGCGGGCAGGCGCAGGCCGGTCAGCTTCCAGCCCAGCCCGCTGCGGCGGAACTCGAACACCACGGTGTCGCCGTCGGCATTGGGCACGCTGGCGGTGAACAGTGACGCCGATTCGTAACGGGTCTCCGCATCCGCCAACGGGTCGTTGGGTGCGCCTTGTGGCAGCCCGGCGCGGCGGCCCAGCGAACTTCCGGTGAGCAGGGTGGCCACCCCCTGCGGGGATGCCATGGCATCCAGGGTGGGCTTGGCCAGCAGGTCGATCACATCCGCCATGCGCTTGCCGGACCCGATGCGGTTGGCGCTTGGCAGCACGCCACGGGCGATCTGCTCGCGGATCTGCGGGCGCAGGTTGTCGCGCAGTTGCGCGTAATCGACGAACCGCCAGAGCTCGCCGGTTTGCCCGCTGGCCACCAGGTGGCGGATGCCGTTGACCGCCAGCCAGGGGCCCGCGGCCACGTAGCCGGCCAAGGCCAGCAGCGACACGAGGACGAGGATGAGCAGCCGGCGCGATCGGGTTTTCATCCCGCCATCGTGCGCAAACGCGGACGCCCGGGCAAGCCCGGTCGTCGTGCCACCGCGGCCGCCGGCCCGGAAACCGGGCGTGCCGCATGCATGCCGAGGTGGCTCAGGCCAGCCCTGCGACCACGTCCTGCACCCAGGCATCGAGGTGGTCCAGCAGGGCAAGCTTGCCCGGATGGGCGGCGTGCTCGCTGCGCAGTTCCGCCACGCGGGCGTGGTACTGCGGCAGGTTGAGTTCGCCCAGCCCATCGTCGCCCAGCAGGCGCTGGCGGCGATACTCGTCCCATTGCGCGCGTTCGGCGGGCAGCAGGCTGTCCGGCCAGTTGCGGGCGCGATAGCGCAGCAGCAGTCGCGACAGGCGTGGGTCGCGGAAGGCGAAGCTGGCATTCGCCAGCAGCTGCGGCGGGGTGGTGCGCACCTGGGTCAGCAGGCGCTTGTCGCTGCCGTCGATGAAGCCGTCATACAGCGCGGCATCCGCATCCACGGTGGCGGGTGGGCGCGGGCGCGCATAGACCCGGCGCAGCTTTTCCGCCAGCGCCGGGCCGGCCGCGCGCAGGCGATCGGCACGCACCGTGGCCTTGCCGGCATCGATCGAGAGCCGCGTGAAATCGGCTTCGCGCAGGTGTTCCCAGCGCACCAGCGCCGGGCATTTGTTGGTATGGATTTCCTTCAGCGGGATGCGGCTTTCGCCTTCCGGCAGCGCGTCCTGGCGCAGGTACAGGCGGGCGGCGATGGCATCGGCATCCAGTTCCAGCAGGGCATCCGGCTCGGCATCGAGGTCGAATGCGATGACCCGCGCCTCATACAGCGGATGCACGGCAAGCGGCAGCACCGGCGCGGCGCACAGCCGCGCGGCCGGATAGCGCTGGGAAATGTGCAGCAACGGGGTCATGTGCACCGTGTCCAGCAGGCTGGCGGCAAAACGCTTGTCGCGCAGGCGCAAGGCGTAGTCCCAGAGCTTCGGTTGCGCGTTCCGGAACAGTTGCCCCACGCCGATCAACGCGCGCACGTCCGACAACGCTTCGTGGGCATCGCCGATGCGCAGCCCATTGTCCTCGGCGAGGTGCTCCAGCTTGAAGCTGGTGCCCTTGCCGTCCTCGCGCTGTCGCCAGGCGATGCCCTCCGGGCGCAGCGCGTGCATCAGCCGCAGCGCATCGAGCAGGTCCCAGCGCGAATTGCCGTTGCGCCATTCGCGCTCGTAGGGGTCGTAGTAGTTGCGGTACAGCCCGTAGCGGATGAATTCGTCGTCGAAGCGCAGCGAGTTGTAGCCGGCGCTGCACGTGCCCGGGCGCGCCATTTCCTCGTGGATGCGGGCGAAGGCGGCTGCTTCGTTCACCCCGTCGCGCAGCGCGTCCTGCGGGGTGATGCCGGTGACCAGGGTGGCGTCGGGCGAGGGCAGCAGATCGTTGGCCGGCTGCACGAAGAAGCTGATCGGCGCATCCACCGGCTGCAACGCGGTGTCGGTGCGGATCGCGGCGAATTGGGCGATGCGGCTCTGGCGCGGGTTGCTGCCGAAGGTCTCGAGGTCGTAGAACAGGAAGGTGTCGGCCATGCCGGCAGTGTAGTGCGGGCCGGCGTGGTGCGCGGCGTCAGTCGATGTAGGCGCGGGTGAGGGTGTTCAGGTGCAGGCGTTCGGCATCGCGCAGGAACGGGGCGATCAACATCATCACCTGCACGATGCCGGCGCGGATGGATGCCTGCTCGTCCTTGTCGCCACGCGCGGCGGCGTAGTTCATCCAGAAGGTGGCGATCACCAGCACGTTGGTGGCGGCGGCGTTGAGTTCGTCGGCCGATGCGCGCATCACCCCCGCCTGCACCAACCCGCGCATCACCGTGTGTGCCTGTTCGTCGGCGCGCTTGAGGATGCGCGCGAAGCGCAGGCGCAGGCGGCGGTTGCGACTGAGGATGTCCACCAGGTCGCGGTACAGGAAGCGGTAATCCCAGATGCACTCGAACACCAGGTGCAGCTGCAGCCAGACATCCTCCAGCCCGGGCAGCCGGCCCTCCGGCGCGGCCAGCGCGGCATCCATGCGCGCTTCGTAACCGGCGAACAACTGCTCGATGATGTCGTCCTTGTTGCGGAAGTGGTAATACAGGTTGCCCGGGCTGATTTCCAGCTCGTCGGCGATGTGGTTGGTGGTGACGTTCGGCTCGCCTTGCGCGTTGAACATCGACAGGGACGCATCGAGGATGCGCTGGCGGGTCTGCCTGGCCATGCGCGGCGTCCTCAGGCGGTGAGCTTCTTCACCAGGTCCACGTACTTCCGCATCGCCTGGTCCTGCGCGGTGCCCTTCAACTTCGTCCATGCCTCGTACTTGGCGGTGCCGACGAAATCGAAGAACCCCGGCTTGGGGCCGCTGACGTCGCCTTCCGAACCCTGCTTGTAGAGCGCATAGAGGCGCAGCAGGGTGTCGTTGTCCGGGCGCTCCGTCAGCGCATGTACGTCTTTGGCGGCTTGCTCGAACAGGGCTTTCAGGTCGGCCATGGTGGGTCCCCCGGTGTGGTTGCGCCCATGACAACACGCGTCATCGCAGGGGTCAATACGGCGGGGAATTGTGGTGCGCGCGCGGCTCTGGCAACGTAGCGGGATGGCGGCGCATGATCGCGCCCATGGCCCCGAAGGAGATCGCGCAATGAGCTATTTCATCACCGGCGGCACCGGCTTCATCGGCCGCTTCCTGATCGACCACTTGCTCAAGCACAAGGGCACCATCCACGTGCTGGTGCGCAAGGGGTCGAAGAAGAAGTTCGATGCGCTGGTGCGTGATCGCGGCTGGGATCCCAAGCGCGTGCTGGCGGTGCAGGGCGACATGACCGCGCCTGCCTGCGGGGTGGCGCCCGCGCAGGTACGCGCATTGGCCGGCCATGTGAAGCACTTCTTCCATCTGGCCGCGGTCTACGACATGGCCGCCAGCGCCGAAAGCCAGCAGGCCGCCAACATCGGCGGCACCCGCCACGCCCTGGACCTCGCTGCCGCCATGAAGGCCGGCTGCTTCCATCACACCAGCTCGATCGCCGCCGCCGGCATGTACCCGGGCGTGTTCCGCGAGGACATGTTCGAGGAAGCCGAGGGGCTGGACGACCCCTACCTGCGCACCAAGCACGATTCGGAAGGACTGGTGCGCGCGGAGAAGCGCATCAAGTGGCGCATCTATCGCCCCGGCATGGTGGTGGGGCATTCGCAGACCGGTGAAATCGACAAGATCGACGGGCCGTACTACTTCTTCACCCTGATCAAGAAGCTGCGGCAGACCTTGCCGCCGTGGATGCCGATGCTGGGCCTGGAAGGCGGGCGCATCAACATCGTGCCGGTGGATTTCGTGGCAGCGGCGATGGACCACATCGCCCACAAGCCGCGCCTGGACGGCCATTGTTTCCACCTGACCGACCCCGATCCGCTGCGTGCCGGCGAAGTCATCAACACGTTCGCCCGTGCCGGCCACGCGCCGGAGATGACCATGCGCATCGATGCGCGCATGTTCGCGTTCATCCCCGGCGGCGTGCGCATGGCGGTGGGCAGCCTGCCGCCGGTCAGGCGATTCGTGGGCATGCTGCTGCGTGATTTCCGCATTCCCAAGGGGGTGCTGAAGTTCATCGTCTATCCCACCCGCTTCGACAACCGTGAAACCGAGCGCGCGCTCAAGGGCAGCGGCATCACGGTGCCGAGGCTGGAGGACTACGCATGGCGGTTGTGGGATTACTGGGAGCGCCACCTCGACCCCGACCTGTTCATCGATCGCAGCCTGAAGGGCAAGGTGGGCGGCAAGGTGGTGGTGATCACCGGCGGTTCGTCGGGCATTGGCCTGGCCACCGCGCAGAAAGTGGCGGCGGCGGGTGCCACCACGGTGATCGTGGCGCGTGGCGAGGAGGAACTGTTCAAGGCCCGCGATGAAATGAAGGCCGGCGGCGGCAAGGTCTTCGCCTACACCGCCGACCTGGCCGACATGGCCGACTGCGACCGGCTGGTGGCGACGATCCTGAAGGACCACGGCCACGTCGACATCCTGGTGAACAATGCCGGTCGCTCGATCCGCCGCTCCATCGAAGCCAGCTACGACCGTTTCCACGACTTCGAGCGGACCATGCAGCTGAATTACTTCGGCAGCATCCGCCTGATCATGGGCTTCATGCCCACGATGGTGCAGCGGCGCAAGGGCCACATCATCAACATCAGTTCGATCGGCGTGCTGGCCAACTCGCCGCGGTTCTCCGCCTACGTGGCCAGCAAGGCCGCACTGGATGCGTTCAGTCGCTGCGCGCAGGGCGAACTGTCGGGCAAGGGCATCAGCTTCACCACCATCAACATGCCGCTGGTGAAGACGCCGATGATCGCGCCCACCAAGATGTACGACAGCGTGCCCACGCTTTCCCCCGAGGAGGCGGCGGACCTGGTGGTGAAGGGGATCATCGAACGGTCCAGCCGCATCGCCACCCGCCTGGGCATCTTCGCCGCGTTGGTCAATGCGGTGGCACCGAAGGCTTACGAAGTGGTGATGAGCACGGCGTTCGAGCTGTTCCCGGATTCGGCGGCGGCCAAGGGCGACAAGCAGGCGCTGCGCGAGGAAGCGCCGAGCCAGGAGCAGATCGCGTTCGCCTCGTTGATGCGCGGGGTGCACTGGTAGGCCGCGTCCCCGGCCCTGCGCGCGCCGTGGCGGGCGCAGGGTTTCAATGCAGGGGGCGTTGCGTCAGTAAGTGCGGCATTGCTTGAAACGCACCGGCTTGGCGCTGCCGGCCGGTGGCTGCAATTGCACGCGCGAGGCGGCCAGCTCCGGGTAGCGTTCCAGCAGCGGGCACAGCTCGCTCATCGGGTCGGCTTCTTCGGTGCTGAGGTAGACCATCAGGGTGGACTGGGTGGACCACAGCGCGCGGCTGATGCCGAACAGGGTGGCGATGCTTTGCGCCACTTCCTTGCGGCGCTGGTCCAGCGCCTTCGGGTCGGTCGGTACACCGCCGGCATCCATGGCCGGGGTGGCGGGGGCTGCGGCGGGCTTGGCGGCGTGCGCGGCATTCAATACCGAGGGGGGCAGGTCCTGCTCGGCGGCGGCGTTCTGCGCGGTCAGTTGCATGCCTCCCCAGACCAGCAGGCCGACCGCGGCGGCACCGCCCCAGGCCCATGCCAGTGCTTTCGCTGCGGGGGCGGCAGGTCGCGTAGAGGGGGGCGGGGTGGCGGCTTCGTTGCGGGTGACGTAGGGCCGCACTTCCGGCCACAACGCCTCGCCGTCGATCAGTTCGATGTCCTGTTCCTGTGCCAGCCGGATGGCTTCGTCGTCGAAGCGCCCGGGAGTGATCACGATGGCACGCCCGGCCCCGCGCAGGGTGGCGGACTTGGCCAGCCCCAGCAGCGAGGTCGCGCCCACCACCGAGGCGCTGCCGTATTTGCAGGACAGCAGCGCACGCTCGCTGCCGCGTGCCAGCAGGATGTCGCTGCCATCGGTGGGGATGCCGTCGGCAGGCATGCCGTCTTCGATGACCGGGGCGTAGCCGCGGCCATGCATCGCTTGCAGCACCAGCCTGGCGAATTCGCGCCAGTGCAGCTTGGCCAGCAGTTCGGCGTTGCGCTCGCTGGTGGATGCCGGAGTTTGCCGGGCGTGTGCGTGACGCAGCCAATAGGTCAGCGCCAGGCCGACAAGGACGAAAACAAACAGGGCGATCAGGATGTGAGACATGCGGGGGACGGGCCGGAAACGCGAGGTGCGTCACTATACCGGCAGATACGCGAACACATGCCATGGCAGGCCAGCGTGGCCTGCCGAATTGCCCACCAGCCCGGTGGGATCACGGAGGGAGGGAGCGTGAAATGCCCGGGCTGGTGGGG
This sequence comes from Thermomonas sp., assembly GCF_041905325.1. Lineage (GTDB taxonomy): Bacteria > Pseudomonadota > Gammaproteobacteria > Xanthomonadales > Xanthomonadaceae > Thermomonas. The sequence goes on from NZ_JAYRLK010000002.1 coordinate 352,534, forward strand.
CTTGGGCGGGCTCAGGCGGCGTCGGGTGCGGCCGGGGCGGCGGCAGGCTTGGTGGCCTTGGCACGCGGCTTGGCCGGCTTGGCCGGCTTGGCCGGCTTGGCGGATGGCTTGGTGGCCGTGGCGGCGCGGCGCGTGCCTGCCGGCTTGGTCGCAGGTTTCGGAGCTGCGCCATTGCCCTTGCGCAGGGCATCGGTCAGGCGCTCGACGCGCTCGGTCAATGCATTGAGGTCATCGCGGCCGGGGACGCCCAGCTTCACCAGGGCGCGCTGCACGCGGTCCTCGAACACCTTCTCCAGCTTGTCCCAGGTATCGGCGGCACGCTCGCGGGCCTGGCCGACGTGGCCTTCCACCGCATCGCGCACCACGCCCGCGCGGCTGCCGGCGAACTTGCGCGCGGTCTGCTCCAGCGACAGGCCGTCGCGGACCAGGGTTTCGAACAGCTTGCTGCCTTCGGCTTGCGCGCGGTTGAACGCCCCCATGCCGGCCAGCCAGATCTGCTGCGCCGACTCGGTCAGCGACTTCGTCGGATGTGCGGCGTGCGACTTGCGGGTGCCGGTGGACTTGGCCTTGCCGGTCTTGCCGGTGGCGGTCTTGGCGGCGGATTTCTTGAGCTTGGCCATGGTCGTGCTCCCGCGTCGTGGACGCTTTGCTAGATGAAAGTGGTGGTCAGGATCGTGTGGGTGACTAGAGCATTCACACCATGTCGCGCCGCTGCAGGCGGTGTTCGATGTCGTCGAGCGCGCGTTCCAGGCGGGCGGTGGCGGCGGTGCCGCGCCGGGCCGGCGGCAGGTGGGCGATGATCGAGCGCGGGCGGTCGGCGATCACGTCCTCGCGCAGGCGGATGCCGTGGCGTGCCAGCAGCGGTTCCAACTGCCCGCGGCGTTCGCGCAGGTCGGTCAGGGTGTTGCGGTAGCCCAGTTGGCAGATGCGGCGGCGCGCGGAGTAGCTGAAGATGTTGGTGTAGAACAATTCGCGGTCTGCGGCGTTGGGTTCGAAGACCAATTGGTCGATCTGCGGGTATTGCTGGGGATAGCGCGCCAGCCCGACCTGCATGCGTGACTGCAGCATGGTGCGCAGGGTTTGCGACAGCACGCCGGGCAGCCCGCCCTGGGCAATGCGGCGATCACCGAAGCGATGCGCCTGCAAGTCATCGCCGGCATCGCTGCCGGGGTTGAACGGCACCAGCGGGTTGACCCCCAGCAACAGGTCGATGTCGCGTTCCAGCACGACCGATGCGTGCATGGTGCGGCGCAGGGCGCCATCGACGAAGTGCCGGGTTTGCCCGTTCCGGTCGGGCAGCTCCACCGGCGGATACAGCCCGGGCAGGGCGGCACTGGCCTGCACTGCGCGCGAGATCGGCACGTCGTCCCAGCCGGTGTCGCCGAAGCGCACCGCTTCGCCGCTGTCCAGGTCTACCGCGATCACGTACAGCGGCTGGTCCAGCTTGCGGAAGTCGTTGCTGCGGCCATTGCGGGTGAACACGTCGCGCAGGAAGTGTTCGATTTCGGCGTTGTCGAACAGCCCGGTGGGCACCAGGCTGCCGATCCGGTTGAGCAGGTCCGACCAGCCGGAGTCGCCGCGCCCCGAGGCCAGGTCGCGGGCCAGCCGCGTGGCCAGCCGCGGGATCGACGCGACGCGCCGCAGGTATTCGGCCAGCGCCGGGCGCAGGAAGACTTCCGGACGGAAGCGCACGTCATGGCTGTCGCCGGTGATGAAGATCCGGCACAGCTCGGCGGTATCCATGTGGTTGGCCAGCCCGGCGGCGAAAAACGCGCCGGAGCTGACGCCCACGTAGCAATCCAGCCGGGTCAGGTCGAGCCCGTCGCACGCCTCGTCCAGTGCCCGCAGCGCGCCCAGTTCGTACATCGCGCCCACCGGCCCGCCGCCGGCCACGGCCAAGCCGATCCGGGCCGCGGCGGGGTGGGGTGGGGGGGTGCGGGCGGCGTGCAGTGACAACATGGGCGACAACTCTTGCGGATTGGCCCGAGTGTAGCGCCGTACCATCGAGTATTGCTTCAGTGGGCGTTCGCCGTGGACACTGCGCGGATGCAACGCCGTACCGATCTCCACGCGCGCCTGGCGCGGTCACTCGCGCTCCATCGCCGGCTGTTCGATGCGGGGCACGAACCCCGTAATGCATTGCCGTGGCTCAAGCCCTTGCAGGCGTGGCAGGCACGGCGTCTGGAGCGCAGTTTCGCCACCCTTCGCGCCGACCCGTCGCGGCGTGCGGCGGCGGATTTCTTCCTTGCCGATGTGTATGGAGACCAGGATTTTCGCCAGCGCGATGCCGACATCGCGCGGGTGGTGCCGCGCATGCAGAAGGTGTTGCCGGCGGCGTTGCTGGAAACGCTGGCGGGCGGGATCGCGCTGGCCGCACTCAGCCATGCGCTCGACCTGCGGGTGGCGCAGGCATTGCAAGCGCTGGCCCCGCAGCCGGGGGCGCTGGATGTGGCGTTGTACGCCCGCGCCTACCGGCAGGCAGGTCACCGTCGCTTGCGCGCGTTGCAAATCCGTTTGATCGGCGAGGTGGGGCAGGGCTTGGCGGATGCGTTGCGGATGCCCGGGGTGGGACGCCTGTTGCGGCTGTCCCGGTTGCCCGCACGGGCGGCCGGGCTGGGCGCGTTGCAGTCCTTCCTCGAGCGTGGCTTTGCGGCATTCGCGGAGCTGGACGATGCCGAGGCGTTCATTGCCGATATCTGCGTCGGCGAAACCCGGGTGATGCAGCGGTTGTTTGCCGCCGAGATGGACCCCTTCGGCTTCGGCTGAAGGGCCCGCCCGCGCGGCGTCAGTGCGGCGCGAAGGCCAGCAGCGCAGTCAAGGCCACGGCCAGCAGCAGTGCCGCCACCAACAGCCACGGGATGCGCTGTGTCCAGTTGCGTTGCGGCAGGCTGGGGGGGGCGTCCGCTTCGGCGTGCACCTGCGGGCACGGGGGGGCGGCAACCCCGGGGGGCGGGCCTTCCAGCACGAACCGATGGTGCACGCCGAACGTGAGCTGGTCGCCGTTGCGCAAGACCGCCTCGCGCACCGGCTGGCCGTTCAGCAGGACCTCGGAGGCGGTGCTGCGCAGGACCGCCTGGCCGCCCACCGCTTCCACCCACGCATGCTCGGCGGCTATGCCGTGGCCATCGATGCGCAGGTCGGCGTTGGCGGCGCTGCCGACCCGGCGGGGTTTTTCCAGGCTGAAGCTGCGCCCGTGGTGGGGGCCGCCGACACCCCGCAGGACCAGCCGCAGGTTGCCGGCGACATCCCGGGGCGCGGCCGGAGGGACGGGGCCGCGATCATCGTTGGCCGCCAGCAGCAGCAGTTCGTGTTCGTCCACGTGGATGCTGTCGCCGGCGCGCAGCATCGCCAGCTGGCGCACCGGACGGCCATTGAGGTGCACCCCGCGCTGGTGGTCGGCCACCGTCATCCACGTGCCGCGGCGGTCATGGCAGAGCTGCAGCAGCCATGGCGCATCGGCATCCACCGGGGCCAGCCCGTCCGGGTGCAGGCCCAGCGCCACCATCCCGGTTTCCAGGGCAAGGTCGGGGCGGGGAGTGTTGCGGAAGCGCAGGCGCAAATCGTTCATCGTCGCGCAATCTAGCATGCGTGCGCGCCATTGTTCGCGCCCGGGCATCGCGGCAGAATGCGAGCCCCAGGCAACGTCCAGACGCCATGTCCCGCATCGATATCCGCCACCCCCACACGCTTCCCCTGGCGCAAGCCCGCAAGGCCATCGAGGAGGTGGCGGCGAAACTGGAGGACCGCTTCCAGATCGAATACCACTGGGAGGGCGATACCCTGCATTTCACCCGCAGCGGCATCGACGGCCATATCGCCCTGGAAGACCAGGCGCTGCACGTCACCGCCAAGCTGGGCTTCCTGCAGGCGATGTTCAGGGACCCCATCGAGTCCGAGATCAAGCGGGTATTGGGCGAAAAATTCTGACCGCTGGCGGCGTTTTCGCAGGATGCGAAAACGTCATGGACAGTTTCCGCGGCAACCGCATCCGCAAGCGTGCTGCGCTGCGGCATACTCGGACGTTTCCACCCGACGGATGCCCCGATGTCACGCGCCTACAACTTCAGCCCCGGCCCCGCGATGCTGCCGGAACCCGTGTTGCGCCAAGCGCAGGCCACGATGCTGGAGTTCGGCGACTGCGGCGCGTCGATCCTCGAGATCAGCCATCGCGGCCCGGAGTTCATCAAGGTGGCGCAACAGGCCGAGGCCGACCTGCGCACCCTGCTGGCGATCCCCGACGACTACGCGGTGATCTTCACCGCCGGCGGCGCCACCACGGTGCAGGCGCTGCTGCCGCTGAACTTCGCCGCGCCCGGCCAGCCCTGCGACTACGTGGTCAGCGGCCACTGGGGCAAGACCGCGCTCAAGCAGGCGGCGCACTGCGTGGACGCCCGCACCGCCGTCAGCAGCGAGGCCGGCGGTTTCCGCGACGTACCGGCGCGCGCCGACTGGCAGCTTTCGCCCGACGCGGCCTACGTCCACGTCACCGCCAACGAAACCATCCACGGGGTCGAGTGGCCGGACATCCCCGACGCCGGCAATGCGCCGTTGATCGCCGACTTCAGCTCCTCCATCGGCTCCGAACCGCTGGACCTCGCCCGGTTCGGCGCGGTCTACGCCGGTGCGCAGAAGAACCTGGGCCCGGTCGGCATCAGCGTGCTGATCGTGCGCCGCGACTTGCTGGAACGCGCCGGTCAGCCGCGCGCGCCGATTTTCGACTACGCCGCGCAGGCGAAAGCCGATTCCATGCTGAACACCCCGCCGAGCTGGAACTGGTACGTGCTCGGTCTGACCGTGAAGTGGATGCTGGAGGAAGGCGGCGTGGCCGAGTTCGCCCTCCGCAACGCGCGCAAGGCGGCGCTGCTGTACGCCGCCATCGACGGCTCCGGCGGCTATTACCGCAACGAGGTGGCGCCGGGCGCGCGTTCGCGCATGAACGTGCCGTTCTTCCTGCACGATCCTGCGCTGGACAGGATCTTCCTCGATAAGGCGAAGCAGGCCGGGCTGGTGGCACTGAAGGGCCACCGCGTGCTCGGCGGCATGCGCGCCTCGCTCTACAACGCCATGCCGGAAGCCGGCGTGCAGGCACTGGTCGATTTCATGCGGGAGTTCCAGCAGGCCCATGGCTAAGAAAACCCCGACCACGACGAAAGCCACTTCGAAAAGGGGTGCGCAGAAGGCCGCGGGAAAGCCCGCGGAAAAGCCCGCGAAAAAGCCCGCGAAAAAGCCCGCGAAAAAGCCCGCGAAGAACGCCGTGGCTGTTGCCGAGCCCAAACTCGACCTGGCCCAGGTCCGCGCGCAGATCGACGGCATCGACCTGCAGATCCAGCAGCTGATCGCCGAGCGTGCCAACTGGGCGCACCAGGTCGGCCGGGCCAAGGGCAAGCTGGCGGCCGCGGTGGATTACTACCGTCCCGAGCGCGAGGCGCAGGTGCTGCGGCGGGTGGTGGACCGCAACGATGGCCCGCTGGCCGACGACGTGCTGGTCCGGCTGTTCCGGGAGGTCATGTCGGCCTGCCTGGCCCAGCAGGAGCCGTTGAAGATCGGCTACCTCGGCCCGGAGGGCACCTTCAGCCAGCAGGCGGTCTACAAGCATTTCGGCCATTCCGCGCACGGCCTGCCGCTGGGCAGCATCGAGGAGGTGTTCCAGGAGGTCGCCAGCGGCAGCGCCGACTTCGGGGTGGTGCCGGTGGAGAATTCGGGTCAGGGCACCATCCAGGTGACCCTGGATCTGTTCCTGACCTCGCCGCTGCGCATCTGCGGCGAGGTGGAGCTGCGCGTGCACCAGTACCTGCTCTCGCGCAGCGGGCGGCTGGAGGACGTGGAGCGCATCTTCGGCCATCCGCAGGCGCTGGCGCAGGCCGGTGGCTGGTTGCGCACCCACCTGCCGGGAGTGGAGAAGATCCCGACCTCCAGCAATGCCGAGGGCGCGCGGCGTGCGCGCAACGCCGACGATTCGGCAGCCATCGCCGGCGAGTCCGCGGCGGTGGTGTACGGCCTGCGCAAGATCGCCGGACCGATCGAGGACCGCAGCGACAACACCACCCGTTTCCTCGTGATCGGACGGCAAGCGTTCCCGCCGTCGGGCAACGACCGCACCTCCCTGCTGGTGTTCATCCGCGACCGCCCTGGCGCGCTGTACGGCGTGCTGGAGCCGCTGGCCCGCCGCGGCATCAGCATGAACCGGATCGAGTCGCGGCCCGAGCACGGCCACAAGTGGCAGTACGCGTTCTTCATCGACGTGGCCGGCCACTGCGAGGAGTCGCCGTTGAAGGACGCGCTGGCGGAAATCAACGCCGCCGGTGACGAAGTGCGCGTACTGGGTTCCTATCCGGTGGCGATCCTCTGAGATGATCGACTTCGCTTCGCTTGCCAACGCCGGCATCCGCGGACTGCGCGCCTACGATCCCGGCCACGATCTCGTCGCGCTGCGCCGCGCCGCGCCGCGGCCGCTGCTGGAGCTGGGCTCCAACGAGAACCCCCTCGGCGCCAGTCCGCTGGCGGTCCGCGCCGCCATCGCCGCGCTGGCCGGCGCGCATGTGTATCCCGATCCGCTGGGCGGCGACCTGAAGCGCACGCTGGCGGACAGCCTGGGCGTCGACAATGCCGGCATCGTGCTGGGCAACGGCTCGCACGAATTGCTGATGCAGTTCGCGCAGGTATTCGCCGGGCCGGGCGACGAGGTGGTGGCTTCGCAATACGGTTTCGCGGTGTATGCGCTGGCCGCGCAGGCGGCGGGCGCAACCCTGCGGCTGGCGCCCGCCTTGCCGCGCGACCACGCGATGCCGCGCGGCCATGACCTCGATGCGCTGCGCGCGGCGATCACCCCGCGCACCCGGCTGGTGTATCTCGCCAACCCCAACAATCCCACCGGCACCTGGTATTCCGGCGCGGCGTTCGAAGCCTTCCTCGAAGCCGTGCCGGCGGAGGTGCTGGTGGTGGTCGACGAGGCCTACGCGGAATTCGTCGATGCGCTGGAATACGCCAGCGCGCTGCCGCTGCTGGCGACGCATCCGAACCTGATCGTCACCCGCACCTTCAGCAAGGCGCATGCGCTGGCGGGCCTGCGGGTGGGCTACGCGCTGGCGCATCCGCACTGCATCGCGGTGATGGAACGGGTGCGCGAGAGCTTCAATGTCAATGCGCCAGGGCTGGCGGCGGCGCAGGCGTCGCTGGCCGACGCCGCGCATCTTGCCGCCTCGCTGGATGCCAACCGCGCGCAGCGGCAGGCGCTGGCCGGCGCGCTGCGCGCGCGCGGGCTGGCGGTGTCGCCCTCGCAGACCAATTTCCTGCTGGTCGAGTTCGGCGATGACACCGCCCGCGTGGAGGCGGCGCTGCTGGCGCGCGGGGTGATCCTGCGGCCGATGGGCGGCTACGGGCTGGGCGATTGCCTGCGCATCACCGTGGGCACGCAGGACGACAATGCGCGGCTGCTTGCCGCGCTGGACGAGGTGCTGGCGTGAGTGGGGCGAAGGATTGGGTGGCGCGCACGGGCGTGCCACTGCGCGGGATGCTGGCGATCCCCGGGGACAAGTCGATCTCGCACCGGGCGGTGATGTTCGCGGCGCTGGCCGACGGCGTCTCCACCATCGACGGCTTCCTGGAAGGTGAGGACACCCGCGCCACCGCGGCGATCTTCGCGCGGCTGGGCGTGCGCAGCGAGACGCCATCGCCGTCGCGGCGGATCGTGCACGGCGTCGGCGTCGATGGCCTGCGGCCACCCGCTGGCCCGCTCGACTGCGGCAACGCCGGCACCGGCATGCGCCTGCTGGCGGGCCTGCTGGCGGCGCAGCGGTTCGATTCGGTGCTGGTCGGCGATGCCTCTTTGTCGAAGCGCCCGATGCGGCGCGTGACCGTGCCGCTGGCCAAGATGGGCGCGCGCATCGATACCGAGGACGGCGGCACGCCGCCGCTGCGCATCCACGGTGGCCAGCCGCTGGTCGGCACCGACCACATGCTGGAAGTGGCCAGCGCGCAGGTGAAGTCGGCGCTGCTGCTGGCCGGGCTGTACGCCGCTGGCGAGACCGTGGTGCGCGAGCCGCACCCCACCCGCGACTACACCGAGCGGATGCTGTCGGCGTTCGGCGTGGACATCGCCTTTTCGCCCGGTTTCGCGCGCCTGCGCGGCGGCCAGCGCCTGCGTGCCACCGACGTGGCGGTGCCGGCGGACTTCTCCTCGGCGGCGTTCTTCCTGGTTGCGGCCAGCATCGTGCCGGGTTCCGAATTGCGGTTGCGACAGGTGGGGTTGAACCCGCGCCGCACCGGCCTGCTGCAGGTGCTGCGGATGATGGGCGCGGACATCCGCGAGGAACATGCCGCCATCCACGGCGGCGAGCCGGTGGCCGACCTGGTGGTGCGGCATGCGCCGCTGCGCGGCATCGAGGTACCCGAGGCGCTGGTGCCGGACATGATCGACGAGTTCCCGGCACTGTTCATCGCCGCGGCCTGCGCCGAGGGGGCCACCGTCGTGCGCGGCGCGGCGGAACTGCGGGTCAAGGAATCCGACCGCCTCGCGGTGATGGCCGCCGGCCTGCGCACGCTGGGCCGGCGCGTGGATGAAACCGCCGACGGCGCGACGATCCATCCCGGCCCGCTGGGCAGCGGCACGGTCGAAAGCCACGACGACCACCGCATCGCCATGGCCTTCGCGGTGGCAGGCCAGCGGGCCGCTGGCGACGTGCACATTCGTGATGTTGCCACGGTGGCGACCTCCTTCCCCGGCTTCGACGTGCTGGCGCGCGATGCGGGGTTCGGGCTGGAGTAGCCGGTGAGGCTAAAATCCGGTCATGACCGCATCACCCGCCGAACGCGCCGCCGAGCTGCGGAAAAAACTGGAAGACGCCAGCTACCGCTACCACGTCCTCGACGCGCCGGACATCCCGGACGCCGAGTACGACCGGATGCTGCGCGAACTGGACGAACTGGAAGCCGCGCATCCGGAACTGGCGACCGCCGAATCGCCCACCCGGCGCGTCGGCGGCGCGCCGTCTGGCAGGTTCGCCGAAGTCCGCCATGCCATCCCGATGCTGTCGCTGGGCAATGCGTTCACCAATCCCGATCCGAAGCCTGGTGAAGACCCGGACAAGGAAGTGCGCGATTTCGTGCGCCGCATCGACGAAACGCTGGACCGCGGCGCACTCGCGTTTTCCGCCGAGCCCAAACTCGACGGCCTCGCCATCAGCCTGCGCTACGAGCACGGCGTGTTCGTGCAGGGCGCCACCCGCGGCGACGGTGCCAGCGGCGAGGACGTGACCGCGAACTTGCGCACGCTGAAGGCGATTCCGTTGCAGCTGCGCGGCAGTGGCTGGCCGGACGTGCTGGAAGTGCGTGGCGAGGTCTACATGCCCCGCGCCGACTTCGAGAAGTACAACGCACACGCGCGCCTGCACGGCGGCAAGGTGCTGGCCAACCCCCGCAATGGCGCCGCCGGTTCGCTGCGCCAGCTCGATCCGGCCGTCACCGCGCAGCGGCCGCTGAGCTTCTTCGCCTACGGTATCGGCGAGGTTGCGGGCGGCGCGCTGCCGGCCACCCATTCGGCCACGCTGGCGCTGCTGCGCGAATGGGGATTTCCGGTCAGCGACCTCGCTACGGTGGTGACCGGCGTCGACGGGCTGCTGGCGTACTACCAGCGCATCGGCGCGGCCCGCGACGGCCTGCCGTTCGACATCGATGGCGTGGTCTACAAGCTCGACGACTACGCCGGCCAGCGCGAGCTGGGCTTCGTGTCGCGGGCACCGCGCTGGGCCATCGCGCACAAGTTCCCGGCCCAGGAACAGATGACCGTGCTGGAGTCGATCGAAGTCAACGTCGGCCGCACCGGCGCGGTGACGCCGTGGGCGCTGATGAAGCCGGTGCAGGTCGGCGGTGTCACCGTCACCCGCGCGACGCTGCACAACGCCGACCACGTTGCGCGGCTGGACGTGCGCAATGGCGATACGGTGATCGTGCGCCGGGCCGGCGACGTGATCCCGGAAGTGGTGCAGGTGGTGCTGGAGCAGCGGCCAGCCGGTACGCAGCCGTGGTCGATGCCGATGCGCTGCCCCGTCTGCGGCGCGGAGGTGGTGCGCGAGGAGGGCACCGCGGTGTGGCGCTGCTCGGGTGAACTGAGTTGCCCGGCGCAACGGGTGCAGGCGGTGTTCCACTTCGCTTCGCGCCGCGCGATGGACATCGACGGCCTCGGCGAGCGCTACATCGAATCGCTGGCCGAATTCGGCTATCTGCAGGACGTGTCCGACCTGTATCGCCTGACCCTCGATGACCTGCTGGAAATGAAGCGGCGCGCCGACGAGCGTGACGGCACCGTGCCGGAGACCGTCAAGGCCGGCAAGGTGGCGACCAAATGGGCCGACAACCTGATCGAGGCGATCGACCGCAGCCGCGACACCACGCTGGCGCGTTTCCTGTTTGCGCTCGGCATCGAACACGTCGGCGAAAGCACCGCCAAGGCATTGGCGCAGTGGTTCGGCGACCTCGAACTGATCCGCCACCTGCCGTGGCCGCTGTTCAAGCGCGTGCCCGACATTGGTGGCGAAGTCGCGCGCGCGCTCGGTCATTTCCTCGACCAGCCCGGCAACCAGCAGGTGATCGACCGCTTGCTGGCGCGCGGCGTGCGCATCACCGATGCGCGTGCGCCGAATCCGAAGCTGGCCGAGGCGCTGGACCTGGCGACGCTGCTGGTCGATCTGGAGATCCCGAAACTCACCGAATTGCGTGCAAGCCAGCTTGGCAGCGCCTTCGCCGACGCACAGGCGCTGCTGGATGCGCCCGTGCACAACCTGGTCACCGCCGGCCTGCCCGCAGAGACCGCCGGCGCGCTGGTTGCGTGGCTGGAGATCGAGGCCAACGCCGGGTTGCTGCTGCGCGCCGCGCAGGCGCAGGCGGAGCTGCGCGCGCGCCTGCCCGAGCGCAGCGCACAGGCGGTCGGGCCGCTGGACGGCAAGACCGTGGTGCTGACCGGCACGCTGGCGTCGATGGGGCGCGACGAGGCGAAGGAGAAGCTCGAGGCGCTGGGCGCGAAGGCCGCCGGCAGCGTGTCGAAGAAGACCTCGTTCGTGGTCGCCGGCAGCGAGGCCGGTTCCAAGCTGGCCAAGGCCGAGGAACTTGGCATCGAGGTCTGGGATGAAGCGCGCCTGCTGGTATTTTTGGCGCAGCATGCCTGACAGCCCCCCTCACCCCAACCCTCTCCCCCGCAGGCGGGGGAGAGGGGGCAGGGCAGGTGGGGAAAAGAGGGGCTGAATGCCAGCTGTTTTGCTGTGGCTCCTTCTCCCCCGCAGGCGGGGGAGAGGGGGCAGGTGGGGAAAAGAGGGGCTGAATGCCTGCTGCTTTGCTGTGGCTCCTTCTCCCCCGCAGGCGGGGGAGAGGGGGCAGGTGGGGAAAAGAGGGGCTGAATGCCTGCTGCTTTGCTGTGGCCCCCTCTCCCCCGCCTGCGGGGGAGAGGGGTGGGGTGAGGGGGGAAGTGGATGGACAACGCCAAACACATGCGCGCCGAGCCGACCGATGCCGAACAACGGCTCTGGTCGCATCTGCGCAACCAGCAACTCGGATACAAGTTCCGCCGCCAGCACCGCGTCTGCGGCTACGTCGCCGACTTCGCCTGTGTCGAACGGAAACTGGTCGTGGAGGCCGATGGCGGGCAGCATCTCGATCGGGCGGAGTACGACCGCACGCGCACCAGCGCCTTGCAGGCGGCTGGTTATCGGGTATTGCGGTTCTGGAATCACGAAGTGCTCGGCCAGACGGAAGACGTGCTGGATGCGATTTGTCGGGCGCTGGCGGAGGGTTCCGTGCAGCCGGGGCATGGGCTGACGATGCGTGGCAAGGGCAGTCGTTTTTCCCCCTCACCCCAACCCTCTCCCCCGCAGGCGGGGGAGAGGGAGCAAGGCAGGCGCAGTACCGTGACTGCCCAGCGGGCGGGGGAGCAGGGCAGGCGCAGTACCGTGACTGCCCCGCAGGCGGGGGAGAGGGAGCAGGGCAGGTGCAGTACCGTGACTGCCCCGCGGGCGGGGGAGCAGGGCAGGCGCAATACCGTGACTGCCCCGCGGGCGGGGGAGAGCGAGTTCTGGAAGCCGGCTGCGACATTCGATGCGTTGCGCCTGCGCGCCGCCTTCAATCGCCTCGTGCGCGAGTTCTTTCATTCCCGCGCTGTGCTGGAAGTGGAAACCCCGGTGCTGTCGCGCTCCGGCAACACCGAACCGAACATCGCCTCGTTCTCGCTGCAGTTTTCCGGCCGCACCGACGGCGCGCCGCGCACGCGCTGGCTGCGCACTTCGCCCGAATTCGCGCTCAAGCGACTGCTGGCGGCGGGCATCGGCGACTGTTACGAGCTGGGCCGCGTGTTCCGCGACGGCGAGGCCGGCGGCCGCCACAACCCCGAGTTCACCATGCTGGAGTGGTATCGCGTCGGCTGGGATCACCTGCGCCTGCTCGATGAAACCGTGGCGCTGATCCGCGCCGCGCTGGCGCTGGTGGGGCGCGACGCCGTGCCGGTGGTCACGACCTTCCGCGATCTGTACTGGCAGCACCTCCAGCTCGACCCGCTGACTGCCGACGTCGATACCCTGCGCAGCGCGCTGGGCGAGGTGCGCATCGATCCCGAGGGCCTGACCCGCGACGATTGGCTGGACCTGCTGATGACCCACCGGCTGCAGCCGCTGTTCGGCAGCGACGTGCTGCTGGCGGTGCACGACTGGCCGGCCTCGCAGGCGGCGCTGGCGCGCATTCGCGAAGATGATCCGCCGGTGGCGGAACGCTTCGAGTTGTATCTGGGCCCGCTGGAGCTGGCCAACGGCTACCACGAGCTGCGCGATGCGCAGGAGCAGCGGGCGCGCTTCGAGCGCGATGCGCAGGTGCGCGCGCAGCGCGGTCTGCCGGCGATCCCGCTGGATGCGCCGCTGCTGGCGGCGCTGGAACACGGCCTGCCGGCTTGTGCCGGGGTGGCGCTGGGGGTGGACCGGCTGCTGATGGCGTTGCAAGGCACATCGCGGATTGCCGAGGTGCTGGCGTTCGACTTCAGCCAGGCCTGAATGCAAAACTGAATGCGTGGTATCCGAATCCGGGGGAGATGCCGGATTTTTGCCCGCGATTCATCCGGGTTGCTTACAGTCCATGCACGAGGATCGCGCCCATGCCGGGCCGAGTGAGGAGGAGGATCATGCGTACCTTTATTGCTGCTGCGGTTGCCGTGCTGGCCGCGTTTGCTGCCGCTCCCGTGGCGGCCCAGTCCTACCTGCCGGATGGTTATCGCGGCGATGTGGTGCGCTGCGAGTCCATCGACGGCCGCACCCGCGAGTGTCCCGCCAGTGGTGGACGCATGATGCTTGAGCGTCAACTGTCGCGCAGCCCCTGCATCGAAGGCCGTACCTGGGGGCAGGGCCGGCGGGGCGTTTGGGTGTCGGATGGTTGCCGCGCCGATTTCCGCGTGTTCGGTTATGCGGGCGGCTACGGCGGCGGGTATGGCGGTATCGGGCAAACCGTGCGCTGCGAATCCGATGACGGGCGCTTCCGTCGTTGCAACCTTCCAGACCGTGGCCGTGCGCAGTTGATGCGGCAGCTTTCCCGCTCGCCGTGCATCGAGGGGCGCAGCTGGGGGGGCGACCGTGGCAGCGTGTGGGTCACGGATGGTTGCCGGGGCGAATTTGCCGCCGCCCGCGGCGGCCATGGCGGCGGCTGGGGGAACTCCGACTACGGCGATCGTGGCCGCACGTTCCGCTGCGAATCCATCGACGGCCGCTACATCGAATGCGCGGCCAACACCCGCGCCGGGGTGCAACTGTTGCGGCAATTGTCCAATGCCGCATGCATCGAGGGGCGTACCTGGGGGTATGGAAACCGCGGCATCTGGGTGGCGCAGGGCTGTCGCGCGGAGTTCCGCAGCTTCTGATGCCTGCCTGGCGGGTGCGGGCATGCCGCACCCGCCAATGCGTGACTCCGGTCATGGTTAAAATGGGCGCATGAATGGACTCGACATCGATTACGACCGTTACGACCATGTGCGCCCGATCCGCTGGACTGGAGACGCGCTGGAACTGCTGGACCAACGCATCCTGCCGTATACCGTGGTTCATGCAGCATGTCGCAGCAGCGACGAGGTGGCCGAAGCCATCCGCGCGTTGACCGTGCGCGGCGCGCCCGCCATCGGCATCGCCGCAGCCTGGGGCGTGGTGCTGGCCGGACGCGGGCTGGAAACCGGCGACCCGGTTGACGCCGCGCGGCAACTGGAGCCGGCCTTGCAGCGCCTGAATGCGGCCCGTCCCACCGCCGTCAACCTGGCCTGGGCGCTGACGCGGATGCGCCGCGTGCTGGCGGGTGCCGGCCGCGACTGGTGCGATGCGCTGGAACGGGAGGCCCGCGCCATCGAGGCCGAAGATCTTGCCGCCAATCGCGCCATGGGGCGTGCCGGTGCCGCGCTGATCGCGTCCGGCAGCGGCGTGCTGACCCACTGCAATACCGGCTCGCTGGCTACATCCGGCTTCGGCACCGCGCTGGGCGTGATCCGCGCCGGCGTGGCCGACGGCCGCATCGCGCGCGTGTTCGCCACCGAAACCCGGCCGTGGAACCAGGGCGCGCGGTTGACCGTGTGGGAGTTGGCGCAAGACGGCATCGATGCCACCCTGATCGCCGATTCCGCCGCCTCGCACCTGATGAAGACCGGGCAGGTGCAGTGGGTGGTGGTGGGGGCCGACCGCATCTGCGCCAATGGTGATACCGCCAACAAGATCGGCACCTATCAGCTGGCGATCGCCGCGAAGCATCATGGGGTGAAGTTCATGGTGGTGGCACCGTCCTCCACCGTGGACATGGCCACGGCGCAGGGCGATCTCATCGAGATCGAAGAGCGCGACCCCGGCGAACTTCTGTCCTACAAGGGCCGTCGCACCGTGGCCGAGGGCGTGCGTGCCTGGAATCCGGTCTTCGACGTCACCCCGCATGGCTTGATCGATGCCATCGTGACGGAGCGCGGGGTGCTGGAACGGCCCGATGCGACGCGGATGCAGGCGTTGTTCGGCGCTTGATCAATGCCGCAGCCGGCGTTTGCCGGCCGCTGCGGTGGTTGCTTCCACGGTCACGCTGAAGCTGTGTGGTGCGCCGGGGAAGACTGCGCCCACGCCGGCGACGTGGCGGGCGGTTTCTTCGCCGCGTTCATTGCGGACCACCACCACCACGGTGTATTCCAGCGCATCCGAGCCGGGGGCCTCGAGATTGCCTTCCACCTTCAACGGCACGCTGCGCTCGCTGGCGGCCGTGGCCGGGGTGTCGAAACGCAGGTGGCCACGGCAGGCCGGGCAGACCGCCGCGCTTTCCAGGATCAGCGCCTTGCAATGCGGGCAGGGGCGGGTGGCGCCCGCCACGCCGCTGCGGGCGGCGCTCATGCGGCGCTGCCGTTCTCCGGCTTCGCGGCGGGCTTGTCGTCCTTGCCCCAGCCGCATTCGACGTGGCCGCGGATGCGGCTGCCGGCCGCCACGGTCAGGCTGCCGGCCTTCAGATCACCGTTGATGACGCCGGTGGACAGCAGTTCCACCTGTTGCGCGCCACTGATGTTCCCCTCCAGGTCGCCGGCCAGCGTCACCTTGTTGGCGGATACGCCACCGGAGACCTTGGCGCCTTGGTCGATACCCAGGTTGCCCTGCACCTTGATGTCACCCTTGAACTTGCCGGCGATGCGGATATGGCCACTGCCTTCGATCTTGCCTTCGATGGTCAGGTCCGAGGCGATCACCGACTCCCGGGCGGGTGTTTCCACGGCGCGCACGGAAGAGGGGGTGTTGGCCGGTGCCGGATCTGCCGCCGGGGGCGGCGGAGCGAAATCGAAGCGGGTGCTGTCATTGGCCTTGGGGGCCGGGCTCGTGTCTTTCCAGATGGCCATGCGCAGTCTCCTCGGGGCGAACTCCCGAGGCTATCACCATTTACAGCATCTTGTTGCCTGAATACGCGAACTCCGGCGTGGCCCGCATCACATCCGGAACACGCCGAAACGCGTGCGATCTTCGATCGGCGCATTGAGCGATGCCGACAACCCCAACCCCAGTACGCGGCGGGTATCGGCGGGGTCGATGATGCCGTCATCCCACAGCCGCGCGGTGGCGTAATACGGGTTGCCCTGGTCTTCGTATTGCTGGCGAATGGGCGCTTTGAACGCGTCTTCCTCGTCCGGCGTCCAGACCCCGCCCTTGGCCTCGATGCCGTCGCGCTTGACCGTCGCCAGTACCGATGCCGCCTGCTCGCCGCCCATCACGGAAATGCGTGCGTTCGGCCACATCCACAGGAAGCGCGCGCCGTAGGCGCGGCCGCACATCGCGTAGTTGCCGGCGCCGAAGCTGCCGCCGATCACCACGGTGAACTTGGGCACGTGCGAGCACGCCACCGCGGTCACCATCTTCGCGCCGTCCTTGGCGATGCCGGCCTGTTCGTACTTCTTGCCGACCATGAAGCCTGTGATGTTCTGCAGGAACACCAGCGGGATGCCGCGCTGGTTGCACAGTTCGATGAAGTGCGCGCCCTTGAGCGCGGATTCGGCGAACAGGATGCCGTTGTTGGCGACGATGCCGACCGGGTAGCCGTGCAGGTGGGCGAAGCCGGTGACCAGGGTCTTGCCGTAGCGCGCCTTGAACTCCTGCAGTTCGCTGCCGTCGACGATGCGGGCGATGACCTCGCGGATGTCGAACGGACGGCGGGCGTCCTTCGGCACGATGCCGTACAGCTCCTCGGCGGCGTACAGCGGCTCGCGCGCCGGCTGGGTCGCCACCGGCAGCACCTTCTTGCGGTTGAAGGTGCCGACGATCCCGCGCGCGATTTCCAGCGCGTGGCGGTCGTCCTCGGCGAAATGGTCGGCCACGCCTGAAATCGAGGTGTGCACGTCCGCGCCGCCCAGCGTTTCGGCATCGACCACTTCGCCGGTGGCCGCCTTCACCAGAGGCGGGCCGCCGAGGAAGATCGTGCCCTGTTCCTTGACGATCACCGATTCGTCGCACATCGCCGGCACGTAGGCGCCGCCGGCGGTGCAGCTGCCCATCACCACCGCGATCTGCGGGATGTTTTCCGCGGAGAGCCGGGCCTGGTTGTAGAAGATCCGGCCGAAGTGCTCCTTGTCCGGGAACACCTCGTCCTGCAGCGGCAGGAAGGCGCCGCCGGAATCGACCAGGTAGACGCAGGGCAGGCGGTTCTCGCGGGCCACTTCCTGCGCGCGCAGGTGCTTCTTCACCGTCATCGGGAAGTAGGTGCCGCCCTTGACGGTGGCGTCGTTGGCGACGATGACCACCTCGATCCCCATCACCCGGCCAATGCCGCAGATCATGCCGGCGGCGGGTGCGGCATCGTCGTACATGCCCTCGGCGGCCAGCGGCGCGATCTCGAGGAACGGCGCGCCCGGGTCGAGCAGGGCATCGATGCGCTCGCGCGGCAGCAGCTTGCCGCGGGCGGTGTGCTTGGCGCGGGCCTGTTCGCCGCCACCGTCAGCCGCGCGCGCCAGCCGGCGGTCGAGTTCGGCCACCAGTGCGCGGTGGAAGGCGGCGTTGTCGAGGAAGTCCTGCGAGCGGAGGTCAAGCTGGCTGGTCAGCGCGGGCATGCGGCGTATCCATGATTCGGCAAAACGCTAAGGATACCGCCTGCGTCCCCCTGCGCTCTCGGGCTTTGTGCTCAGGTCTGCGACAATGGCCGGCCACCCAGCAACCTTTCGTCCCGTGGCCCGCCTCGACCAGACCCCGAAAACCGTTTCCATCCGCGATCTCAGCCATGACGGTCGCGGTGTTGCCCACTGGCCGGACGGCCATCCGCAGGCCGGCAAGGCGGTGTTCGTGGCCGGCGCATTGCCGGGCGAAACCGTGTCCGTGCAGCAGACCGCGCGCTCCAAGCATTTCGACGAAGCCAGGACGCTGGAGGTGCTGCAAGCCTCCCCCGACCGCGTGACCCCGCGCTGCCCGCACTTCGGCGTCTGCGCCGGCTGCGTGTTGCAGCATCTGGAGGAGGGCAAGCAGATCGCCTACAAGCAACAGGTGCTGCTGGACAACCTGCAACGCATCGGCCATGTCGCACCCGGCGCAGTATTGCCGCCGCTGCAAGCGGACAGCTGGGGTTATCGCCGCAAGGGCCGGCTGTCGGTGCGGCGGGTGGAAAAGAAGGACAAGACGCTGGTGGGGTTCCGCGAAACCGACCCGCGTTTCGTCGCCGACCTGCGGCAGTGCCATACCGTCATCCCGCAGTTGGGCTTCAAGCTGGACGCGCTGGGCGCGCTGGTGGACGGGATGGACGCGCGCCGCGACATCCCGCAGATCGAGTTCATCGCCGGCGATGCCGCCATCGCGCTGGTGTTCCGGCACCTGCAGCCGTTGTCGGAGGCGGACCGGGCGAAGCTGGCCGCGTTCGGGCAGGCGCATGGGTTCGCCATCTTCCTGCAGCCCGGCGGCAACGATTCCGTGCATCCGCTCGGCGGGGAAGTGCCGCAGCTTTCGTTCCGGCTGCCGCAGTGGGACGTGGAGCTGCTGTTCCGCCCGCTCGATTTCATCCAGGTCAATGCCAAGTTGAACGCGGCGATGATCGCCCGCGCGCTGGACCTGCTGGACGTGCAGCCGGGCGAACGCGTGCTGGACCTGTTCTGCGGGCTGGGCAACTTCACCCTGCCGCTGGCGCGCGCGTCCGGCGACGGCGCGGTGATCGGGGTGGAAGGCGACGCCGGGCTGGTGGCGCGGGCGCGTTTGAATGCCGAGCACAACGGCATGGGTAACGTGCAGTTCTTCGCCGCCGACCTGGCCCAGGACCTGGCCGGGCAGCCGTGGCTGAAGCAGGGGTTCGACAAGCTGCTGCTGGACCCGGCCCGCGCCGGTGCGATCGAGGTGCTCAAGCAATTGCCGCTGAAGGGCCTGAAGAAGATCGTCTACGTCAGCTGCCACCCGGGTTCGCTGGCGCGCGATGCCGGCTGGCTGGTCAACGAGGCCGGCTGGACGCTGCGCGAGGCGGGCGTGATGGACATGTTCCCGCACACCGCGCACGTCGAATCCATCGCGGTGTTCGATCCGCCGAAGAAGAACTGAGCATGGGCATCGAGATCGAGCGCAAGTTCCTGCCGCGCAACGACGGCTGGCGCGCGGCGGCGCACAAGGTGGTGCCGATGGCGCAGGGCTACCTCAATGACCTGGCGCTGGTGGACTCCGGCGCGATGCGGGCCTCGGTGCGGGTGCGCATCGAAGGCGACGCTGCCTTTCTCAACATCAAGTCGCGCGAACTGGGCACGACCCGGCAGGAGTTCGAATACCCGGTGCCGGTGCCGGAGGCGCGTGCGCTGCTCAAGTTGTGCGTGGGCGGGCTGGTCGAGAAGAACCGCCATTACGTCGAGCATGCCGGCCATTTGTGGGAAGTCGATGAGTTCCTCGGCGACAACGCCGGGCTGGTGGTGGCCGAGATCGAGCTGGCGGGCGAGGACGAAACCTTCGCGCAGCCCGATTGGGTGGGCGTCGAAGCCACCCATGCCGCGCGCTACTACAATCTGGCGCTGGCCTCGCGCCCGTTCTCGCAATGGCGCGAGGACGAGCGCGCCGCCCGCGACCTGGAGAATGCATAAATGCTGGTCATCGGCCTTGGCGGGCACGTCCTGACGCCGCGCGAACACGAATGGTTGCAGCACGATGCCTGCGCCGGCGTGATCCTGTTTTCCCGCAATTTCGCCAGCCGCGCGCAGGTGGCGGAACTGGTGCAGGCCATCCGTGAAGCCACGCCGCGCCCGTTGCTGCTGTGCGTGGACCAGGAAGGCGGCCGCGTGCAGCGCTTCCGCGAAGGCTACAGCGCGCTGCCGGCGTTGCAGGGATTCGAGGCGTTGTACCGGCGCGATGCCGATGCCGCGCTGGCGTTGGCGCGCGAGCACGCCTGGCTGATGGCCAGCGAAATCCGCGCCACCGGCATCGACCTCAGTTTCGCCCCGGTGGTGGACCTGGGGCGCGGCAACCGCGCCATCGGCAACCGCGCCTTTTCCGCGGACCCGCAGGTGGTGGCCGCGTTCGCCCGGGCCTACGTGGCGGGCATGCACGAAGCCGGCATGGTCGCCACGCTCAAGCATTTTCCCGGGCATGGCTCGGTGCAGGAAGACACCCATTTCGACATGGCCAACGACCCGCGCACGCTGGAGGAATTGCGTGCTGCCGACCTGTTGCCGTTCGTGGCCGGCATCGAGGCCGGCGCGCAGGCGGTGATGATGGCGCATGTGACCTACCCGCAGGTGGCACTGGAGCCGGCCGGGTATTCCGCGCGCTGGATCGGCGGCATCCTGCGTGGTGCGGTTGCCGATGGCGGGCTGGGATTTCGCGGCGCGGTGTTTTCCGATGACATCAGCATGGCGGCGGCGCATGCGGCCGGCGGCATCGCGGCGCGCGTCAACGCGCACCTGGACGCCGGATGCGATGCCGTGCTGGTCTGCCATGTGGATGTGGTGGACGAGGCCTTGCAGGCGATGGCCGGACGCGTGTCCAACACCCTTGCCTTGGCGGCATTGCTGGGGCGCGGAGCGCCAGGCTGGGATGCCTTGCTGGCCGACCCACGCCGGCCCGCAGTGCAGGCCAGGCTGGGGGATTTGCATGAAACCGTGCTGGACGCAGGTGCGCGTTCCGGTGCCAATACCGTGGGAGACGTGGCATGACCGTACCGAAGTTGACCGACGCATTGGCGTCGTCGCACCTGCTGTTCGACCGCGCGGCGCTGGAGGCGGCGATCGAACGCATGGCCGACGCGTTGCGCGATGCCTATGCGCCTGGCGAGGTGCCGCTGTACCTCACGGTGATGAACGGTGGCATGCCGTTCGCTTCGCAGCTGGCATTCGCGCTGGGCGAGCGCGGGCTGGACTTGCAGTTCGATTACCTGCATGCGACCCGCTATCGCGGCCAGACCAGCGGTTCCGGGCTGGCGTGGTTGCATCGCCCGGCTACGCCGCTGCGCGACCGCAAGGTGCTGCTGGCCGACGACATCCTCGACGAAGGCCACACCCTGCTGGCGGTGAAGCAGTGGTGCGAGGATCAGGGGGCGGCCGAAGTGCGCATCGCGGTGCTGGCGGAGAAAGTCCATGGCCGTTGCGTCGATGGCATCCGTGCGGATCACGTCGGCGTGCAGGTGCCGGATGCCTTCGTGTTCGGTTACGGCATGGACTTCCATGAGCAGGGCCGCAACCTGCCTGGGATTCACGCCCTGAAGGACTGAGCGCCGTCGTCGAGGCAGGCGGCGGCGCCCATGCGGGTTCAGTTGCGCCGCAGTCCTTTCAAGGCATCCGCCATCGCACTGTTGAACGGGGCCTTCTGCTGCGCGGCCTGCATGGCTTTGGGTGCGGGGCGGCTGTTGCGGTCGTCGCGACGTGGGCCGCGTTCGTCGGGACGCGCCTCGCCCACCGGATCGTCCATGCGCCGGGTCAGGGCGATGCGCTTGCGCGCCACGTCCACCTCCAGCACCTTGACCTTGACGATATCGCCGGCCTTCACGACTTCGCGCGGATCCTTCACGTAGCGGTCGGACAGCGCGGAGATGTGCACCAATCCGTCCTGGTGCACGCCGATGTCCACGAACGCGCCGAACGCAGCAACATTACTGACCACACCCTCCAGCACCATGCCGGGCTTGAGGTCGCGGATGTCCTCAACCCCGTCTGCAAAAGTGGCGGCCTTGAACTCCGGACGCGGGTCGCGGCCGGGTTTCTCCAGCTCCTTCAGGATGTCGCGCACGGTGGGTTCGCCGAAGCGCTCGTCGGTGAACTGCGATGGCTTGAGCGAACGCAGGAACGCGCTGTCGCCGATGATCTGCTTCACCGGCTTGCCGCCGGCCGCGAGGATGCGCTCGACCACCGGATAGGCCTCGGGGTGCACGGAAGAGGCATCGAGCGGTTGCTCGCCGTCCATGATGCGCAGGAAGCCCGCGCACTGCTCGAAGGTCTTGTCCCCGAGGCGCGGCACCTTCAGCAGCGCCTTGCGCGACTTGAACGCGCCGTTGGCATCGCGGTGCGCGACGATGTTCTCCGCCACCGTGGCGGACAGGCCGGAGACCCGCGCCAGCAGGGCGCTGGAGGCGGTGTTCACGTCCACGCCGACGGCGTTCACGCAATCCTCCACCCGCGCATCCAGCGCGCGCGCGAGGCGGTACTGGTCCACGTCGTGCTGGTACTGGCCGACGCCAATCGCCTTGGGTTCGATCTTCACCAGTTCGGCCAGCGGATCCTGCAGGCGGCGGGCGATGGAGACCGCGCCGCGCAGCGACACGTCGAGGGTCGGGAACTCCTTCGCCGCCAGCTCCGAGGCCGAATACACCGATGCCCCGGCTTCGCTCACCACGATCTTCTGCGCCTTCAGCTCTGGCACCAGCTTGAGCAGGTCGCCGGCCAGCTTGTCGGTCTCGCGCGAGGCGGTACCGTTGCCGATGGCGATCAGCTGCACGCCGTGGGCGAGGCAGAGCTTCTTCAGCGTCGCCAGCGACTGGTCCCATTGGCGACGCGGCTCATGCGGATAGATGGTGTCGGTGGCGACCAGCTTGCCGGTGGCATCCACCACCGCCACCTTGACGCCGGTGCGCAGGCCGGGATCGAGGCCCAGCACGGCCTTCGGGCCGGCCGGCGCGGCCAGCAGCAGGTCCTTGAGGTTGTCGCCGAACACGGCGATGGCCTCGCCCTCGGCCTTCTCGCGTGCCTGGTTGAACAGGTCCAGCAGCAGGTGCATGTGGATCTTGGCGCGCCACGCCAGCCGCACCGCGTTGCGCAGCCAGGTGTCCGCGGCGCGGCCGCGCGTGTCGATGCCGGCGTGCAGGGCGATGCGCCCCTCGGCGTACTGGTGACCCGCCTCGGCATCCGTACCGGGGTCGAGGTCCAGCTGCAGGAATTCCTCGCGCCGGCCGCGCAGCAGCGCCAGCATGCGGTGCGAGGGGATCTTCGCCAGCGGCTCGGCGTGGTCGAAGTAGTCGCGGAATTTCTCCCCCGCGGCCTCCTTGCCGTCCACCACCTTCGCGCGGATCAGGCCTTCGCGCGCCAGCCACTCGCGCAGTTCGCCCAGCAGCGCGGCGTCCTCGCCCCAGCGTTCGATCAGGATCGCACGCGCGCCTTCCAGCGCGGCCTTGGCGTCGGCGACGCCCTTGTCGGCATCCACGAAGCCGGCGGCGAACTCTTCCGGCACCTGCGTCGGGTCGGCCAGCAGGCCGTCGGCCAGCGGCTCCAGCCCGGCTTCGCGGGCGATCTGGGCGCGGGTGCGGCGCTTCTGCTTGTACGGCAGGTAGAGGTCTTCGAGGCGCGACTTGCTGTCGGCGGCGTCGATGTCGGCGCGCAGCGCGTCGGTCAGCTTGCCCTGCTCTTCGATGCTGGACAGGATCGCGGCGCGGCGGTCCTCCAGCTCGCGCAGGTAGGTCAGCCGGGTTTCCAGGTTGCGCAGCTGGGTATCGTCCAGCCCGCCGGTGACTTCCTTGCGGTAGCGCGCGATGAAGGGGACGGTGGCGCCTTCGTCCAGCAGCCCCACCGCCGCCTGTACCTGCGCGGGCTGTGCGCCGATTTCCCCGGCGATGGTGGAGGCGATCTTGCGGGCGAGGGCGGGGGAAACGTCGGTCATCGGGGCGGATTCATGCAAATCGGAATCCGCCATTGTCCGGTGCCGGGGCGATGGCGTCACTCTTGACAAGCGGCCCGCGGCAAGCCCCCGCCTGCGGTGGTCAGCGCCCCGCCAGTTGCCGCAGCACGTACTGCAAAACGCCACCGTGGCGGGCGTATTCCACTTCCTTCGGGGTGAGCAGCAGCACGTCTACCTCGAACACCACCGCGGTGCCGTCGTCGCCGGTGGCGGTGACGGTGGCGGTCTTGCTGCTGCCATCGGCCAGGCCGGTGATGGCGTAGGTCTCGGTGCCGCTCAGGCCCAGCGTGGTCGCGGTCTGGCCGTCCTTGAACTGCAGCGGCAGCACGCCCATGCCCACCAGGTTGCTGCGGTGGATGCGCTCGAAGCTTTCCGCGATTACCGCCTTCACCCCCAGCAGGAGGGTGCCCTTGGCCGCCCAGTCGCGGCTGGAGCCGGTGCCGTACTCCTTGCCGGCGATGACCAGCAGCGGGGTACCGTCGGCCTTGTACTTCATCGCGGCATCGAAGATCGCCAGTTTCTCCGGCGGCTGCGTGCCGAAGTACAGCGTGTTGCCGCCTTCCTCGCCATCGAAGAAGCGGTTCTTGATGCGGATGTTGGCGAAGGTACCGCGCACCATCACGTCGTCGTTGCCGCGCCGGCTGCCGTAGCTGTTGAAGTCGGCGGGTTGCACGCCGCGCGCCAGCAGGTAGCGGCCGGCGGGCGAATCCTTCTTGATGCTGCCGGCCGGGCTGATGTGGTCGGTGGTGATGGAATCGCCGAAGTAGCCCAGCACGCGCGCGCCGGCGATGTCGTCGATGCGGCCCACCGCCATGGTCATGCCGTCGAAGTAGGGCGGGTTCTTGATGTAGGTGGAATCGCCGCTCCAGGCGTACAGCTGGCCGTCGGGCGAGGCGATGCCGTTCCAGCGCGCATCGCCCTTGAACACGTCGGCGTAGTTGGCCTTGAACATGTCCGGGCCGATGGTGGCGGCGATGGTGGAATGGATCTCCGCGCTGCTGGGCCAGATGTCCTTCAGGTAGACCGGGTTGCCGTCGCGGTCGCTGCCCAGCGGTTCGCAGGTCAAGTCCACCGTGGTGCTGCCGGCCAGCGCGTAGGCCACCACCAGCGGCGGGCTGGCGAGGTAGTTCATCTTCACTTCGGCGTGGATGCGGCCTTCGAAGTTGCGGTTGCCGGACAGTACCGATGCCACGCACAGGTCGCCGGCAGCAATCCCGGCGCTCACCTCCACCGGCAGCGGCCCGGAGTTGCCGATGCAGGTGGTGCAGCCGTAGCCCACGGTGTAGAAGCCGATCTTCTCCAGCTCGTCCAGCAGGCCGGCCTTCTGCAGGTAGTCGGTCACCACCCGCGAGCCCGGCGCCAGCGAGGTCTTCACCCACGGCTTGCGGGTCAGCCCGCGCGCGGCGGCGTTGCGGGCCAGCAGGCCGGCCGCGACCATCACCGCGGGGTTGGAGGTGTTGGTGCAGGAGGTGATGGCGGCGATGACCACCGCGCCGTCCTTCAGGCGCATGTGCTGGCCGTCGAGGGCGATGTCGGCCTGGCCCTTGCCGTGCTGTTCGTTGCCCACCGCGGCGCCACCGCCTTCGGCGATGAAGTCGGCCACCTCGCTGCTGCGCTTGTCACGCGCGGCGGTGAGCTGGGCGATGGCGCTGCCGCTGGCAGTCTGCATGTCCGCCAGCAGTACGCGGTCCTGCGGGCGCTTGGGGCCCGCCAGCGAGGGCTGCACGGTGGCCATGTCCAGCGCCAGCGTGGAGCTGTACTGCGCGCGCGGGCTGCCGGCGTCGTGCCACAGGCCCTGCGCCTTGGCATAGGTTTCCACCAGCGCGATCTGCTCGCTGCTGCGACCTGACAGATGCAGGTAGCGCAGCGATTCGGCGTCGATCGGGAAGATCGCGCAGGTCGCGCCGTATTCCGGCGACATGTTGCCGATGGTGGCACGGTCGGCCAGCGGCAGATGCTGCAAACCGTCGCCGAAGAACTCCACGAATTTGCCGACCACGCCATGCTGGCGCAGCATCTGGGTGACGGTCAGCACCAGGTCGGTGGCGGTGGCACCTTCCGGCAGCTTGCCGGTCAGCTCGAAGCCCACCACCTGCGGGATCAGCATCGACGACGGCTGCCCCAGCATCGCCGCTTCGGCCTCGATGCCGCCCACACCCCAGCCCAGGATGCCCAGCCCGTTGACCATGGTGGTGTGGCTGTCGGTACCAAACAGGGTGTCGGGGAACGCCCAGGTCTCGCCCGCGATCTCGCGGGTCATCACCACCCGCGCCAGGTATTCCAGGTTCACCTGGTGGACGATGCCGGTGCTGGGGGGCACCACCTTGAAGTCGGCGAATGCCTTCTGGCCCCAGCGCAGGAAGCCGTAGCGCTCCGCGTTGCGCTCGAATTCGATGCGGCCGTTCTCGTCCAGCGCATCGGCACGGGCGAACACGTCGACCTGCACCGAATGGTCGATCACCAGTTCCGACGGGATCTGCGGGTTGATCTGCTCGGGCCGCCCGCCCAGCTTCACCACCGCGTCGCGCATCGCCGCCAGGTCCACCACGCAGGGCACGCCGGTGAAATCCTGCAGGATCACCCGCGCCGGCATGAACGCGATTTCGGTGTCCGGCAGCGCCTGCGGGTTCCACTTCGCCACCGCCTCGATGTGCGCGGGCAGCACGCCCACCCCATCCTCGTGCCGCAGCAGGTTTTCCAGCAGGATTTTCAGCGAATACGGCAGACGGGCGAGATCGAAGCGCCGGCCCAGCGTCGGCAGGCTGTGGAAAGCGTAAGCTCTGCCGTTAACGTGCAGGACGGAGCGGGTGGCGAAGGAATTGCGCATGGGGATGCTCCTGCTGTGCCGAAGGGGTGGCGGTTTGGTGGGATGCCTGCCATCTTGCGGTTTCGATGTTAAGTCGGATTGAATGCGGATGAATCCAACGCCAAGGCACTTCCTGACACTGCGGCTGGCTCGTTGGGCCTGGCTGGCGCTTGCGTTGCTGCCTGCGCTGGCAGCGGCGGCCGTACCGGCGGCCGGTGGCAGCCCGCGTCCGGCCTGGTTCTGGGGCGCGTTGTTGCTGGCCCTGGTGCTGGGCGGCGTGCTGGGGCGGGTGCTGGGCCTGGGCGACCGCCGCGATGCCGAGCGCCTGCGCGGGCAGATGCAGACGCTGGGCCACGAGCACCAACGGCAAGGCGAACAACTGCTGACCGCCATGCGCGAGCGCGGCGAGCTGCTGGCGCGGCTGGACGAGCAATCCCGTGAATTCGAACGCCTTGCCCACGAAGACCCGCTGACCGGCCTGCCCAACGGGCGCGCCTTCAACGAATACTTCGCCCAGAATTTCGCCCGCAGCAAGCGCCATGGGCAGGCCTTGAGCCTGATCCTGCTGGATATCGACCACCTCAAGCAGATCAACGAGAGCTGGTCGCACGCGATGGGCGACAACGTGCTGGTGGAAGTGGCCAAACTGCTGCGCTCGGTCTGCCGTACCTCGGACCTGCCGGCGCGGCTGTGGGGCGACACCTTTGCGGTGGTGCTCACCGATACCGACAAGGACGGCGGCTGGCAGCTCAGCCAGCGCCTGCATTCGGCATTCGCCCGCAACCGCACGTGGTACAGCGGCGAGGTGGGGCCCAATTACGTCACCTTCAGCGGCGGGCTGGTGCAGCAGGACGTGCAGGACGAAGCGCCGTTGCAATTGTTCCAGCGTGCCGACCGGGCGCTGTACCTGTCCAAGCATGCCGGTGGCGCGCGCACCAACATGGGCTGAGCCCGGGCCGGCGCACTGCCGTGCGGTATGCTTCGAAAAGTATGTATAATCACGGCCTACCTCGTGAATCAGGGTTGCCCGTGGAAGCCACCGTTGCCGAGCGCGGCCAGATCACCCTTCCCAAGCCGGTGCGTGATGCGCTGGGCTTGACCAAGGGCAGCGTGCTGAAAGTGGAGCTGGATGGCAGCCGCATCGTGCTGAGCAAGCATGTGGATGACGCCATTTCCCGCGTGCGCGGCAAGTTCGCGCTGGATGCCCCCGCGCCGGGCCAGGGTCAAGGCGAATGATCGCCGTCGATGCCGCCGTGCTGGTCGAGTTGCTGGCCGACGGCCCGCATGCCGATGCGGTGGAGGCCACCTTGCGGCACACTCTGGGCTCTGGCCGGGTGGTGGTCTGCGATGCCGCCCTGGCCCGTGCCTGTGCGGCACTGCGGGACGGCGCCGAAGTGCTGGCCGCGCTGGAAGACATGGGTGTGCTGTACAGCGCAGTGGAAGCCAAATCCGCCCTGCGTGCCGGTGAAATGCAACGCCGCCAGCGCCAGCGCGAAGGCCAGGCCCGCCCGATCGCCGATTTCCTCACCGGTGCCCACGCCCTGCTGCAATGCGACGCGCTGGTGACGTTCGAAGCCCCGTTCTACCGCGATTACTTCAAGGGTCTGAAGCTGATCGTTCCCAAGGATTGAGACCCGCACCAAGACAAGGAACTCCCCCCATGTTGGACGCCTACCGCAACCACCAAGCCGAACGCGCCGCGCTCGGCATCCCCGCGCTGCCGCTGACCGCGCAGCAAACCGCGGACGTCATCGAGCTGCTGAAAAATCCGCCGGCGGGCGAGGGCGCGTTCCTGCTGGAACTGCTGAGCCAGCGCGTACCGGCCGGGGTGGACGACGCCGCCAAGGTCAAGGCCAGCTACCTGGCCGCGATCGCCTTTGGCAGCGAGCAGAACGCGCTGATCTCCCCGGCCCGCGCCACCGAACTGATGGGCACCATGCTGGGCGGCTACAACGTGGCACCGCTGGTGCAGTTGCTGGACCATGCCGAGCTGGGCACGGTGGCAGCTGACGCGCTGAAGCACACCCTGCTGGTGTTCGATGCGTTCCACGATGTCGAGCAGAAGGCCAAGGCCGGCAATGTCCATGCGCAGGCAGTGCTCAAGAGCTGGGCCGAGGCAGAGTGGTTCACCGGCAAGCCGGAAGTGCCGGAAAGCCTGACCATCACCGTGTTCAAGGTGCCCGGCGAAACCAATACCGACGACCTGTCGCCGGCGCCGGACGCCACCACCCGCCCGGACATCCCCATGCACGCGTTGGCGATGCTGAAGAACGCGCGCCCGGATGCGCCGTTCCAGCCCGAGGAAGACGGCAAGCGCGGCCCGATCGGCGAGATCCTCAAGCTCAAGGACAAGGGCCACACCGTGGCCTACGTCGGCGACGTGGTGGGCACCGGCTCCAGCCGCAAGTCCGCCACCAACAGCGTGCTGTGGTGGACCGGCAACGACATCCCCTACATTCCCAACAAGCGCGACGGCGGCGTCTGCCTGGGCGGCAAGATCGCGCCGATCTTCTACAACACGATGGAAGACGCGGGCGCGCTGCCGATCGAGCTGGACGTCAGCCAGATGCAGCACGGCGACGTGATCGAGCTGCGTCCGTACGAAGGCAAGGCGCTCAAGGGCGGCGAAGTGATCGCCACCTTCGAGCTGAAGTCGGAAGTGCTGCTGGACGAAGTGCGCGCCGGTGGCCGCATCCCGCTGATCATCGGCCGCGGCCTGACCGCCAAGGCGCGCGAGGCGCTGGGCCTGCCGGCCACCGACCTGTTCCGCCTGCCGGTCAACCCGCCGGATACCGGCAAGGGCTTCACCCTGGCGCAGAAGATGGTGGGCCGCGCCTGTGGCCTGGCCGAAGGCAAGGGCATGCGCCCCGGCACCTATTGCGAGCCGAAGATGACCTCGGTGGGCAGCCAGGACACCACCGGCCCGATGACCCGCGACGAGTTGAAGGACCTGGCCTGCCTGGGCTTTTCCGCCGACCTGGTGATGCAGTCGTTCTGCCACACCGCCGCCTATCCGAAGCCGGTGGACGTGAAGACCCACCACACCCTGCCGGAGTTCATCTCCACCCGTGGCGGCATCAGCCTGCGCCCGGGCGACGGCGTGATCCACAGCTGGCTCAACCGCATGCTGCTGCCCGACACCGTGGGCACCGGCGGCGACAGCCACACCCGTTTCCCGATCGGAATTTCGTTCCCGGCCGGCTCCGGGCTGGTGGCGTTCGCCGCCGCTACCGGGGTGATGCCGCTGGACATGCCGGAGTCGGTGCTGGTGCGCTTCAAGGGCGAGTTGCAGCCGGGCGTCACCTTGCGTGACCTGGTGAATGCCATCCCGCTGTACGCGATCAAGCAGGGCCTGCTGACCGTGGCCAAGGCCGGCAAGAAGAACATCTTCTCCGGGCGCATCCTGGAAATCGAAGGCCTGCCGAACCTCAAGGTGGAACAGGCGTTCGAGCTGTCCGATGCCTCCGCCGAGCGTTCCGCCGCCGGCTGCAGCGTGCGCCTGCACAAGGAGCCGATCATCGAATACCTCAACAGCAACATCGTGCTGCTGAAGAACATGATCGCGCAGGGCTACCAGGATGCGCGGTCGCTGGCGCGCCGGATCGAGAAGATGGAGGCGTGGCTGGCCAACCCGCAACTGCTGGAGCCGGATGCCGATGCCGAATATGCCGCCATCATCGACATCGACCTGGCCGACGTGCACGAGCCGATCGTGGCCTGCCCGAACGACCCGGACGACGTGAAGACCCTGTCCGACGTCGCCGGCGCACAGATCGACGAGGTGTTCATCGGTTCGTGCATGACCAACATCGGCCACTTCCGCGCCGCCGCCAAGCTGCTGGAAGGCAAGCGCGACCTGCCCACCCGCCTGTGGATCGCACCGCCAACCAAGATGGACGCCAGCGAGCTGACCAAGGAAGGCCACTACGGCACGTTCGGCAACGCCGGTGCGCGCACCGAAATGCCGGGCTGTTCGCTGTGCATGGGCAACCAGGCGCAGATCCGCGAGGGCAGCACCGCGATGTCCACCAGCACCCGCAACTTCCCCAACCGCCTGGGCCGCAACACCAATGTGTACTTGGGTTCAGCCGAGTTGGCGGCGATCTGCGCGCGCCTGGGCCGGATTCCCACCAAGGCCGAGTACATGGCCGACATCGGCGTGATCAACGCCAACGGCGATGCGATCTACCGCTACATGAACTTCGACCAGATCGAGGAGTACAAGGACGTGGCGGAGACGGTGGCGGCGTAAGCGACACCACCCGCAACAACAGGAGCGCCCGGCATGGCCGGGCGTTTTTGTTGCCGCCGGCATTCCCGTGGATGCGGGATGGCCCATGCTTCGTCGGTTCATTAGAATGGCGGCACCGGAACGATATCGCGCCGGTGCCGCCTTCCCATCGCATTCCTCCCGTGGAGCCTGTCGTCATGACCTTCCTCCGTTCTTCGATCCTGGCCGCAAGCGTGGCCGTCGTCATTGGCCTGGCGCTGTCCGGGCAAGCGGATGCCGCCGACCGTCGCGTGCGCATCGTCAACAACACCAGCTACACCATGGTGCGCTTCTATGCGTCGCGGGTGTCCAGCGGGTCGTGGGAGGAAGACATCCTCGGGGAAAGCACCCTGCGCCCGGGGCGCTCGGTGAGGATCGACATCGACGACGGCAGCGGTGCCTGCGTGTACGATTTCAAGGCAGTGTTCAGCGATGGCGATGCGGTCATCCGCGAAGGCGTCAATGTCTGCAAGGTCGGCGAATACACCTACAACGATTGAGTGATTCAGCGCAGGCGGGCGTCGGTGGCAGCCGCCATCGACCGCCTCTGGAACACGAGATCCCACAGGCTGCCACCCAGTTGCCGCCACAACACGGCCGAACGCAGGGCGGCCAGCAACAACGCGCGGATTTCGGCGACCACGCCGGCTTGCCCGAGGTAGTGCGGGTTGCCTTGCACCATGACGCGCGGGCGCAGGGTGCCGAGGGTGTCGGCGTAGATTTTTGCCAGCTCGGTGATGACATCCGGGTGCGTGCTGCCCTGCGCCTGCGCCTGCGGGGCAAGGCGCAGCAGGCCGGCTTGCAGCTTGCCGGCAACCACGGTGTCGCGCTGGAAGCGGCGCTCCAGTTGCAGCACCGCCAGCGCCAGCTTTCCCAGTGTTTCGTCCTTGTTGCCGTTGGCGAGGTAGTCGCGCAATTGCCGCAGCCCGGGGCGCAGCAGGTCGACCTGCCCGTACACGGCGACGGTGTCGATGGCATCGATGCGGAAGACGCTGTCCAGCGAGGCTTGCACCACGGCGGTGTCGGACTGCCCGGTATCGGCGATGCGTCGCACTTGCGCCAGTGCTTGCAGCAGCCCGGCCAGGGCCAGCACGCGGTCGTCGAAGGGGTTGCTCATGCAGGGTTTCCGGGAACGGGGGCATCGGTGGCGGCGATCACCGCGCCACCCAGGCAGACTTCGCCATCGTAAAGCACCAGCGATTGTCCGGGCGTGACCGCACGCTGCGGGCGGGTGAACGCCACGTCCAGCGTGCCATCGTCGTGCACGCGGACTTCGCAGGCCTCGTCGGATTGGCGGTAGCGGGTTTGCGCGGTGCAGGCAAAGCGCACGGCCGGCGGCGTGCCGGCGATCCAGTGGGTGGTTTCGCTGCGCAAGGAGGTCGATTGCAGCCACGGGCTGTCGTGGCCCTGGTCGACGTACAGGATGTTGCGTGCCACGTCCTTGGCCACGACGAACCACGGTGCCTGCGGGCGGCCGCGCACGCCGCCGATGTGCAAGCCTTCGCGCTGGCCGAGGGTGAAATAGAACACGCCCGGATGACGGCCGATGCGGGTGCCGTCGGGCGTGTGCATCTCGCCCTCGCGCGCCGGCAGGTAGTGCGCCAGGAAGCTGCGGAAATCGCGCTCGCCGATGAAGCAGATACCGGTGGAATCCTTCTTTTCCGCGGTGCGCAGGCCGTGCTCGGCCGCGATCCGGCGAATCTCGTGCTTGTGCAGCGCGCCCAGCGGAAAGCGGGTGAACGCCAGTTGCGCCTGCCCCAACTGGTGCAGGAAGTAGCTCTGGTCCTTGCCGCGGTCGATCGCACGCAGCAGGCGGAAGCTGCGCCCGTCGTGGTCCACCCGCGCGTAGTGACCGGTGGCGATGGCATCGGCCCCCAGTTCGCGGGCGGCATCCAGAAAGTGCTTGAACTTGATCTCGCGGTTGCACAGCACGTCCGGATTGGGCGTGCGGCCGGCGGCGTACTCGGCAAGGAAATGCGCGAACACGCCGTTCCAGTATTCCTTCGAGAAATCACGGAAGCGGATCGGGATGCCCAGCGCCCCGCAGACCGCCACCGCATCGCGACGGTCGTCCTCGGCCCGGCACTCGCCACTGCCGTCGTCGTTCCAGTTCTGCATGAACAGCCCGGTGACGGCGCAGCCGGCGTCACGCAGCAGCAAGGCGGCGACCGACGAGTCCACGCCGCCGGATACCCCCACCACCACCGCCTCGGGTTTCATGCCAGTTGCCGCGCCAGTGCCAGCGGATAGCGGCTGCCACCCAGCCAGTCGGCCACCACCTGCCAGACCAGCGGGCTGCGGTGGCGCGCGACTTCGGCTTGCAGCTCCGTCGGGGTCAACCACAGTGCCCGCAGGATGCCGTCGTCCAGCCGTGCACCCGCGACTTCCTGCAGCGGCTCGGCGGCGAAGGCCATGCGCAGGTAGTGGCGGTCGCTGCCGGGCACCCGCCATTGGTAGGCGCCGATGAAATGGGTCAGGCGCACGTGCCAGCCGGTTTCCTCGAACGTCTCGCGCAGGGCCGCTTCCAGCAGGCTTTCATTCGGCTCCAGATGTCCGGCAGGCTGGTTCAGCACGGGCCGGCCGTCGGCCATTTCCTCCACGCACAACAAGCGTCCATCGCGGGCCACGATGGTGGCCACGGTGACATCCGGTTGCCATGTGCGGCGCGCGCCGGTCGTCATCGGCTGCGCCCGCAGGAGGCGCGCTGTGGGGGAACGGTGGGCAGGACAGACGGGGACATCGAAGCTCCAAGGGAAGGCGCAGGGCCGCGTCGCGGCCTGCGCCGTATAATTTGCCCATGTCCAACCTTCCCGACAAGCCGCAGCACGGGCACGACCACGGCGTGGCGGTGGCACCTGCCAAACCGGCATTGGCGCGCCCGCCGCTGTATACCGTGTTGCTGCTGAATGACGATTACACCCCGATGGATTTCGTGGTGGACGTGCTGATCCAGTTTTTCGCGATGGGCCTGGAGCAGGCCACCCAGGTGATGTTGCATGTGCATACGCGCGGGCGCGGGATCTGCGGGGTGTTTACCCGCGAAATCGCCGAATCCAAGGTGGCGCAGGTGAATGAATATGCCCGCCTCAACCAGCATCCGCTGCTGTGCACCATGGAGCGCGCCTGATTCCGGCCGATAACGGGCTGGAAGGCAGTGTTCCATGCGGGTGGCGCCGGCGGGGCTTGTTCCCGGGGCGATTGCACCTTACATAGGAAGCAGGCGTACCGGGAGGGCAATGCCCATGTTCAGCAAGGATCTCGAGCAAACCATCGGCCAGTGCTACAAGCGCACCCGCGAGGCGCGCTACGAATTCATGACGGTGGAGCACCTGTTGCTGGCGCTGCTGGACAACCCGTCCGCGGAAGGCGTGCTGCGTGCGGTGGGTGCCGACCTGCCACGCCTGCGCGACGAGCTGGAAAACGCCATCGAAGTGTCGGTGAACAGGCTGGCCGAGGACGATGGCCGTGACACCCAGCCCACGCTGGGTTTCCAGCGCGTGCTGCAGCGCGCGGTCTACCACGTGCAGTCCTCCGGCAAGAAGGAAGTCACCGGCGCCAACGTGCTGGTGGCGATCTTCGGCGAGAAGGACTCGCACGCCGTGTACTTCCTCAACCAGCAGGACGTGCACCGGCTGGACGTGGTCAACTACATTTCCCATGGCATCGCCAAGGCCGACGATGCCTCTGCGCCCGGTGCGCAGGAAGGCGAGGCGAAGGGCGAGGTCGGCGAGGGCGAATCCAGGGGCGACCCGCTCACCGAGTTCGCCGCCAACCTCAACGAGGCCGCGCTGGCCGGCAAGATCGACCCGCTGGTGGGCCGCGCCAGCGAGATCGAGCGCACCATCCAGGTGTTGTGCCGCCGCCGCAAGAACAATCCGTTGTACGTGGGCGAGTCCGGCGTGGGCAAGACCGCGCTGGCGGAAGGGCTGGCCAAGCGGATCGTCGATGGCGAGGTGCCGGAGGTGCTGTCCGAGGCGGTGATCTACGCGTTGGACCTGGGTGCGCTGGTGGCCGGCACCAAGTACCGCGGCGACTTCGAGAAGCGCCTGAAGGGCGTGCTGGCATCGCTGAAGAAGCAGCCGCACGCGATCTTGTTCATCGATGAAATCCACACCATCATCGGCGCCGGTTCCGCCAGTGGCGGTACCATGGATGCCTCCAATTTGATCAAGCCGGTGCTGGCCAACGGCGAGTTGCGCTGCATCGGTTCGACCACGTACCAGGAATACCGTGGCGTGTTCGAGAAGGACCGCGCGCTGGCGCGGCGCTTCCAGAAGATCGACATCGTCGAGCCCACGGTGGGCGAGGCGGTGGAGATCCTCAAGGGGCTGCGACCGAAATACGAGGCACACCACGACGTGACCTATGCCGATGACGCCATCCAGGCGGCGGTGGTGTTGTCGGTCAAGCACATCGGCGACCGCCTGCTGCCGGACAAGGCGATCGACGTGATCGATGAGGCCGGCGCACGCCAGCGCCTGCAGCCGGCGGACACCCGCAAGCAATTGATCGACGTCGAGGAAATCGAAACCATCGTCGCCAGGATGGCGCGCATCCCCACCAAGCAGGTCAGCGCATCCGACAAGGACGTGCTGCGGCACCTGGACCGCAACCTGAAGATGGTGATCTTCGGCCAGGATCCGGCCATCGACACCCTGGCTTCGGCCATCAAGCTGGCACGCAGCGGCCTGGGCGAGCCCGACAAGCCCATCGGCAGCTTCCTGTTCGCCGGCCCCACCGGCGTGGGCAAGACCGAGGTCACCCGCCAGTTGGCGATGCAGCTCGGCATCGAGCTGATCCGCTTCGACATGAGCGAATACATGGAGCCGCATTCGGTGAGCCGGCTGATCGGTGCGCCCCCCGGCTACGTCGGCTTCGACCAGGGCGGGCTGCTGACCGAGAAGATCGTCAAGACGCCGCACTGCGTGCTGCTGCTGGATGAAATCGAAAAAGCGCATCCGGACATCTTCAACATCCTGTTGCAGGTGATGGATCGCGGCACCCTGACCGACACCAATGGCCGCGAGGCCAATTTCCGCAACGTGGTGCTGGTGATGACCACCAATATCGGGGCTACCCAGGCGGCACGCCGCAGCATTGGTTTTACCAGGCAGGACCACAGCCCGGACGCGATGGAGGCGATCCGCCGCGGCTTCACCCCCGAGTTCCGCAACCGGCTGGACGCGGTGGTGCAGTTCCAGGCGCTGGGCTTCGAGCACATCCTGCGGGTGGTGGACAAGTTCCTGATCGAGCTGGAATTGCAGTTGCACGACAAGCAAGTGACCTTGAGCGCCACCCCGGCCGCGCGCGAATGGCTGGGCCAGCAGGGTTTCGACCCGCTGATGGGCGCGCGCCCGATGGCGCGGCTGATCCAGGACAAGATCAAGCGCCCGCTGGCCGACGAGCTGTTGTTCGGCAAGCTGGTGGCCGGTGGCCGGGTGGCGCTGGACGCGGTGGATGGCGAGCTGGTGCTGGACGTGCAGGCCGAGCCGGAGAAATTGCTGCCGGCGTTGGTGGAGGAATGACCAAGGTGGCAACGCGCGGATGACGACGACCGCCTGGCTCCAGTTGGTGCCGGTGGATGCGGTGGCCGCGCAGGCACGTGCGGCGGGGCTGGCGTGGCTGACAGCCGGCGAGCGCGAGCGGCTGGACGCGATGGCCGCACCCGCGCGTCGCGATGCCTTCCTGGCCGGGCACTGGCAGTTGCGCCAGTTGGCGGCGCAGTGGTTGCGACGGGATGCCGGCAGTCTGGAAGTCCACGCCCATCCCGGTGGGCGTCCGGCGGTGTTCGCGGGCGGGGCGCTGCTGTCGCTGCATGCTTCGTTGAGCCACAGCGACGGCTGGCTGGCACTGGCACTGGCGGAGGTGCCGGTCGGGGTGGACATCGAGTTGCCCCGGCGCACGCGGGATTGGGGGGCGCTGGCGGCATTTGCCTTCTCGCCCGACGAAGTGCGGCGCTTGCGTGCGCAGGATGCCGCCGGGCAGGCCGCCGTCTTCCATGCGCTGTGGACCTTGAAGGAGGCGCGCGGCAAGCGTGGCGGGGAAGGGTTGCTGCCACGCGCCGCGCGCAAGGTGACCGCTTGCGAGTGCGCCGACGCACGGGCGGAGGCCTTCAGCTGGTCGTTCGGCCAGGGAGCGCTGGCGTTGGCGGGCCAGCCGGGAATGCAGTTGCGCTGGCAGGAGCCGGGGACGGCATTGGCATCGGCGACAGCCTGGCGCTACGTGATGGCCGAAGGGTTCGACCTCGACTGATCGGCATCAGCCCGGTTCCAGCATCGCCGGTGGCGCGTTGAAGGCCGGATGATTGGCGCGCGGGCGGTCCAGGTGGAAGCCCTGCACCATGTCCACTCCCAACTCGCGCAGCATCAGCAAGGTCTTGCCGTCTTCCACGAACTCGGCCACGGTTTGCTTGCCCATGCCGCGTGCCACGTCGATGATGGCGCGCACGAACACCTGGTTGTCCTGCATGTGCGGCAGGTCGCGGATGAACATGCCGTCGATCTTCAGCACGTCGGCCTTGATGTACTTGAGATAGGCGAACGAGGAGAAACCGGTGCCGAAGTCGTCGAGGCAGATGGTGCAGCCGGTGCGGCGCAGGGCATCGATGAAGCGCGAGGCATCGCTCAGGTCGGTGACGGCAGAGGTTTCGGTCAGTTCCACCAGCAGCCGCTTGGGCGAGACGTGATGCTCGTGCAGTTGTGCACTGATGTAGTCGGACAGCTCCGGGTCGTCGAACGAGCGCCCGGAGACGTTGATCGCCAGTGCCGGCAGGTGCGGGTGCGATGCCAGCAACTGGATGCTTTCACGGATCACCCAGCGGTCGATGTCGAGGATGCGTCCGCTTTTTTCGGCATGGCCGATGAACTGGGCCGGTTGGATCAGGGTGTCCGGGTTGGCTTCGTCCACCATCCGCACCAGCGCCTCCAGGTGCGCCAGGTGGCCGTTGTGGGCGCGGTAGATGCCCTGGAAGTGCAGGCGCAGCAGGTTATGCTCCAGCGCGCGCGCGATGCGGTCGTTCCAGCCCATGTGGGCCAGCATTTCCTGCGCGGCATCGCGGTCCGGGTGATACACGCGCCAGCGGTTCTTGCCGAGGTGCTTGGCCTGGTACATGGCGGTGTCGGCGTGCGCCAGCAGGTCCGGCATGTTGCCCGCCA
Source organism: Thermomonas sp. (assembly GCF_041905325.1). Taxonomy (GTDB): domain Bacteria; phylum Pseudomonadota; class Gammaproteobacteria; order Xanthomonadales; family Xanthomonadaceae; genus Thermomonas. The sequence goes on from NZ_JAYRLK010000002.1 coordinate 390,328, forward strand.
ATGTCGGGTAATGGGCGATGCCGAGGCTGGTGGTGAGTTGCAGGGTGCGGTCCTGCAACACGAGTGGGGTCTGCGCGATCTTGCGCACGATGCGCTCGGCCAGATGCTGGGCATCGCTGATGCTGGCATGTGGCATGAGCACCGCGAATTCGTCGCCACCCAGCCGGAACAGCAGGTCGTCGTCGCGCACCAGGGTCATGGCTTCGGTGGCGATGCGGGCCAGCACGGTGTCACCGGCGCGGTGGCCGAAGGTGTCGTTGATGTACTTGAATTCGTCGAGGTCGAAGAACAGCAGCGCGGCCTGGCTGGGCGTGCGTTCGGTGCCACGGAAGAACTCGGTCAGGACGTCCTCGAACTTGCGCCGGTTGTGCAGGCCGGTCAGGGTGTCGCGCTCCGCCAGCTGGATCAGCTGTTCGGCGGTCTGGCGTTCATGGGTGACGTCTTCGTGGATCCACAGCCAGCCGATGTGCCTGCCCTGCGCGTCGCGTACCGGATGCGAGCCCAGCAGCAGGATGCGCGCATCCTGCAGGGCGGTTTCGAACTGGCTGGAATCGTCGTGATTGGACAGCGCCTTGCGCACGTGGTTCTGGAAGCCAGCCTTGTCCACGACGGTGCTGCGCGTCATGTCGAACACGTCGCAGGCGAAGTGCCCCGCCAGGCTCACCGTCGTCGGCAGCTTCCACAGGTCGAGGAAGGCCGTGTTGCAATAGGTCACGCGCCCGTTCGCGTCGGCGAACAGGATGCCGCGCTTCATCGCCCCCAGCAGGGCCAGCAGGCGGGCGCGCTCTTCTTCCAGCCGGGTCATGAACTGGCGGCGTTCGTCCACCTCGGTCTGCAGCAGGTGCGCATGGGTAGCCTGCAGGGCGTGCTGCTGGGTCAGTTCCTCCACCATGGCATCGAAGGCACCGGCCAGCCGGCCCAGTTCGTCGTCGCCCTGCATGGCGATGGGGGCGGGGGTGCGGCCCTGACCCAGGGCATCCACGGCCAGCGTCAGCCGTTGCAGCGGTGCGGCAAACAGCCGTCGTACCCGCCGCCGCAGCAACCACACCACCGGCAGCAGGCCCAGTACGCCGAGACCGAAGAATCCCAGCAACCCCCACAGCAGCAGGTTGTCCACCCGCGCTTGCGGCAACAGGTAGACCTGGTACCAACCGGGGCCGCGCATCTTCGACCAGGCCACCCATTGGCGGCCATCGGCGGTACGGCCGACGCCACTGTCGGCATGGCTGCCGGAGAGCAGGGCGAAGGCCTGGGTCAACGCCGGTTCGTTGAGGTTGGCCAACTGCAAATGGCCATCGGCGGCGGCAATGCGCTCGCGCAGGTGCGGGTGGGCGATCAGGTTGCCGTCGGCATCGACGATCAGCCGGGTGCCTTCGTCGTCATGGCTGGCGGCGATCGTGTCCAGCAGGGTCTGCACCGAGACATCGTGGCCCACCGTGCCCACCCACTGGCCGTGCCAGTCCAGCGGCTTGATCACCGACACCATCCACGCATTGGCTTGCCGGTCCTGGTAAACCGGCGTCCAGAACACCTTGCGTGCCGGGTTGTGGCGCGGCTCGGAGCCCTGCATCGTGGGGTAGCCGGTGTTGGTGTAGGACGCGTCGGCGGCACTGCCCCAATCCTTGTCGCGGGCGTAGACCATCAGCCCGTCTTCGACGAAATCCATGTACGCCGAGTAGAACGGCGGTACCAGTGCCGGGCCCTGTTCGCGCAGCAGGTCATGGCTGACCACGGCGCGGATTTTCGCCGATGGGGTGAGGCCACGCGGAGGCTGGTGCAGGTACAGGGTAGGGGCGTTCGCCACGTCCACCAGTTCCGGGCGCAGCCGCCACAGGCCGTCGGGACTGCGGGCGAACAGGGTGCTGAAGCGGGCCTGGGTGGCGTCCGGGTCGGCGGCATCCAGCCGGCGCAACAGTTCCGCTTGCAGGCGGCGGACGCTGGCCTCGGCGTGCTGGAACAACCCCTCGTCGGCACGGGCGTGCAGATCCACCGTGCGTTGCGCCAGCCACGGCACGGCCCGGTCGGCGGCGGCCCGCATGGCCAGCCAGCCCAGCGTCGTCAGCAGCAGCAGCAGCAGCAGGAACAGCCCCCAGATGCTCAGGGACAAGCGCTGGATCAGCGAGGCGCGCGGCCGGGCGTGCTGCAAGTGGGTGACCTCTCGGGCGGACGTGGCATGTATTGATCCGTGGCGAAAGCGCCAGCCCCGGTTTGCGACTTCTTACTAGACGCCGTGTGCTTGCGCAAGCGGCCATCGCGTGGAGGCCGGCGTGTGGCCATGGCGTGGCCGGCGCAAAAACGCGAAACGCCCCTTGCGGGGCGTTGGGTGGTGGCCGTGCGCCCGATGGGGCGGTCAGCGGTGGCGATAGGTGATGCGGCCCTTGGTCAAGTCGTAGGGCGTCATTTCCACTTTCACCCTGTCGCCGGTCAGGATGCGGATGTAGTTCTTGCGCATGCGGCCGGAGATGTGGGCGATGATCTCGTGGCCGTTCTCCAGCTTTACCCGGAACATGGTGTTCGGGAGGGTTTCGGAGATCGTGCCTTCGAATTCGATGACGTCGTCTTTCGCCATGTGTCTGCCGGAGCGGTTCCTGTATGCGGAAGAGCCCGGATGCAGGCTCCAAAGTCCGACATTCTGCCACGGCGGGGCGGGTCTTGCAAAAATCCCGTTAATCCACCAGCGCGGACGCCGGCCATTCGCCGAAGCGGAGACGCCAGTGGCCGGGGGGCGGCGGCAGGTCGCGCAACCCGGCCAGTGCCGCCAGATAGCGTCCGCGTGGCCAGCTTTCCACCCCCAGCCGGCGCGTATGGGCATTGGGAACCTGGGCATCGATCAGCGGCCAGCCCCAGTCGCGCAACCGCCGCGCCAGCGCCGCCAGTGCCAGCGAGGATGCACCGGATTCCACCGAATACATGCTGTCGCCGCAGAACATGTGCCCGAACGACAGGCCGAACAATCCGCCGGCCAGATGGTCTTCGGCATCGAACACTTCAATGCTGTGGGCGTGGCCGAGGCGATGCAGGGCAAGATAGGCAGCCTGCATGTCGTCGGTGATCCAGGTGCCGCCGCCCTGTCCCGCCCGTGGCGCGGCGCAGCCGGCGACGACCTGCGCGAAGGCACTGTCGGCGCGCACCGCCCAGCCGCTGTTGCGCAGCCGCCGGCGCAGGCGCGAGGACAGGTGCACGCCATCGCTGCGGAATACCGCGCGCTGCGACGGGCACCACCACAGGATCGGTTCGCCTTCCGAAAACCACGGGAAGATGCCACTGCGATAGGCGTTGAGGAAGCGCGAGGGCGACAGGTCGCCGCCCACCGCCAGCAGGCCGTCCGGATCGGCCAGCGCCCGCTCCGGGGGCGGGAACGGGGCATCGGGGGTGGCGTCGAGCCGGTGGAGCAGGCGAAGAGGCTGTGGCATGCGCGGGTGACTGCTTCCGATGCGGACGGTGACGGCAGGCCCGGCGCGCGGGATGCCCACGCCGGCACGGCATGATAGTCGTCGTTCAGCGTCGCGCGGCGCAGTCGCGTACAATGGGCGGGTTCTGCGCACGGCTGATCGCCTCTCGCTTGCCGCGAAAGGTGCGTTTTCCTGATCGAGCCTGCCGCTTTCGCGGCTTTCTTCCCCACCCGTACGCCTTTCGTCGCGCAGACACGGCCCGGACACCCGGCGTCGTGCCATCGTTTGCCTGCGGCGCGGATTGGGCGATTTCGTCCAACAGGAACGCCCGGGTTGCGCCACGCCTTGCGTGGCGCTTGCACAGGAGTTTCCTCATGTCGTTTGAATCTTTGGGCCTTGCGCCCGCGTTGCTGCGCGCGCTTGCCGACAACAACTACACCACCCCGACCCCCATCCAGCAGCAGGCGATCCCGCTGGTGCTGGCCGGCCACGACGTGCTGGGCGGCGCCCAGACCGGCACCGGCAAGACCGCCGCGTTCGGCTTGCCGCTGCTGCAGAAGCTGGCCGAAATGCCCAAGCCCGAGGGCCTGCACCGCCCGCGCGTGCTGGTGCTCACCCCCACCCGCGAGCTGGCCGTGCAGGTCAGCGAGAGCCTGCGCAGCTACGCCAGGCACCTGCGCCTCAACGTCACCGCGCTGTTCGGCGGCGTCGGCATGCAGCCGCAGGTGGAAGCGTTCCGCCGCGGCGTGGACGTGCTGGTGGCCTGCCCGGGCCGCCTGATCGACCACCTCGAGCGCGGCACCTGCAAGCTCGGCAACGTGCAGATGCTGGTGCTGGACGAAGCCGACCGCATGCTCGACATGGGCTTCCTGCCGTCGATCAAGCGGGTCATGAAGCACGTGCCGGCGCAGCGCCAGACGCTGCTGTTCTCGGCCACCTTCGAGCCGCGCATCAAGGCGCTGGCGCTGGAGTTCATGCAGAACCCGCAGCAGGTGCAGGTGGCCGCACAGAACACCGTGATCGAGACCATCAGCCACCACGCGCATCCGGTCGATGGCGCGAAGAAGCGCGACCTGCTGATCGACATCCTGGCCCGCCGCCACAGCGAGCAGGTGCTGGTGTTCGGCAAGACCAAGCACGGCTGCAACCGCCTGGCGGAGCAGCTGGAAAAGGCCGGCCTGCCGGCGCTGGCGATCCATGGCAACAAAAGCCAGGCCGCCCGCCAGAAGGCGCTGAACGAGTTCAAGAGCGGCAAGACCCGCATCCTGGTCGCCACCGACGTGGCCGCGCGCGGCCTCGACATCCCGGACCTGCCGCTGGTGATCAACCACGACCTGCCGATGGTGGCCGAGGACTACGTGCACCGCATCGGCCGCACCGGCCGCAATGGCGCGACCGGCGAGGCGATCTCGCTGGTGTCGCCGGACGAGGCGCACCTGTTGCGCCAGATCCAGAAGCTGCTGGGCCGCGAGATCGCGATGGAAACCGTGCCCGGCTTCGAGCCCTCGCGCGCGATCCGCAGCGATGCCAAGCCGTTCGACAACGCCCCGCGTGCCCCGCGTCCCGCCCGCAATCGCCGTCCGCATGGCAAGCCGCGCAATCCCGAAGCCCGTGCCCATGCCGGGCAGAAACCGGCGCGCGAGGGCCAGCGCGAGGCGCGTGCCGGTGGCCAGCAGGGCGAGCGTCGCGGCGGTCGCTGACCGCCCCGAACGTGGCGCACTGTTGCATCCGCAGGCAGGGGTGCTAGTGTCGCGCGCCGATGACGGCAACCAATGCAGGCAGGCAGGACGTGGTGGATAGCAGTCGCGATACCCGGGTAGCAGGCCAGGATTCCGGTCCGTGGTGGCGGCCACGGCTGTCCGTCGAGGCCTTGTTCCTGCTTGCCAGCGCGTGGTTCGTGCTGGCGATGAACGGGCCGTTGTGGGCAGCGGTGCAGGCAGCCAACGGCGCGCTGCGGGTGCAGTTGGCGCTGGGCGTGGCGGTGTTCGCCTTGCAGGCGCTGCTGCTGGGCCTGCTGTGCTGGTGGCGGCTGGCGCGCCCGTTGCTGGCGCTGCTGCTGGTGGTGACCGCGCTGGCGCATTGGTACATGACCCGCTATGCGGTGGTGTTCGACGCCGAAATGATCCGCAATGTGTTGCACACCGACGTGGCGGAAAGCCGCGAGCTGCTGTCGGTGCGCATGGTGCTGCACGTGCTGTTGCTGGGCGTGTTGCCGGCGACGCTGGTGATGCTGACGCGGCCCGTGGTGCGTGGCTGGCGGCGCGGCCTGCTGCTGCGCGCCGGGTTCCTGCTGACAATGGCACTGCTGACCGCCGGGGCACTGGCGTCGGCGTCGCAGGGCATCCTGCCGATGATGCGCAGCGATCCCGTGCTGCGCTACAAGATCACCCCCGGCAATTTCATCGTCTCGCTCGTCAATGTGCTCAAGCCGTCCAGGAAGGGCGGCAGCGGCCCGATCCAGCAGGTGGGGTTGGACGCGGTGCGCCCGCCCGCCGCGCAGGCCCGCAAGCCGCGCCTGCTGGTGCTGGTGGTGGGTGAAACCGTGCGTGGCGACCATTGGGGCCTGAACGGGTATGCGCGCCAGACCACCCCCGCGTTGGCGGCGCGCGGTGTAGTCAACTTCCGCGATGTCGTGGCCTGCGGCACCAGCACCGAGGTGTCGCTGCCGTGCATGCTGTCGCCGTTCGGCCGTGCGCGTTACGACCGCGATGCCATCCGCAGCCACGAATCCGTGCTCGATGTGGCCGCGCGGGCCGGCGTGGGCGTGTTGTGGCGCGACAACCAGTCGGGTTGCAAGGGGACTTGCGCGCGCGTGCCCAACCACACCATGGGCCCGGACGATGCCCCGGGCCTGTGCGCCGACGGGCGTTGCCTCGACGAAATCCTGCTGGCCGGCCTGCAAGCGAAGATCGACGCCATGCCGGGCGACGCGCTGATCGTGCTGCACATGCTGGGCAACCACGGGCCCAATTATTTCGAACGCTACCCGGCGGCCTACAAGCGCTGGCAGCCGGTATGCGCCACTGCCGAACTCAGCCGTTGCCCCACCCAGGACATCGTCAACGCGTACGACAACGCGATCCTGTATTCCGATGCGGTGCTGGGCCGGGCGATCGACCTGCTGCGCAACCAGACCGGCCACGATACAGCGCTGCTGTATGCGTCCGACCATGGCGAATCGCTGGGCGAATACGGCTTGTTCCTGCACGGCGCGCCGTATGCCATCGCCCCCAGGCAACAGCTGCATGTGCCGATGGTGCTGTGGTTGTCCACGGGGATGGTGCAGGATGCCGGCATCGACATGGCCTGCCTGCACGCGGCGGCCGGTCAGCCTGCCAGCCACGATAACCTGTTCTCCACCGTGCTGGGTCTGTTCGACGTGCAGACCGGCGTCTACCAGCGTGGGCAGGACCTGCTGGCGGGCTGTCGGCGCCGCTGAAACCCGCCGCCGTGCCGGGCAGGGTGTCGCCGCCACGGTACTCAAGAGCTTCGTGAAGCCGCCGTTAAACGATGCAATACCGCCTGCGGGCGGGTGCAGGCGTGGGTGTGGCCCATCTGTCTTGCATCCGACGTTGCCAGGTTGGCATGGCACATCGTTCATCCACAAAGGGGATGCATATGCACCAGACGTCGCGTTGGCTCGTGGTGGCGGTCGGTTTGGCATTGTCACAGGGGGCGTGGGCGCAGAATGACGACTCCCGGTTCAAGTTCAGCGGCTTCGGCACGGTGGGGTTTGCGCATTCCAGCGAGGACAAGGCCGACGTGACCTCGGATTTCCAGACCGACCACGGGGTGGGTGCCAGCGATGCCACCTCGGCGCGGCTGGATTCACGCCTCGGGGTGCAGCTCGACGTCAAGTTCACCGACGATTTCACCGGGGTGTTGCAGGCGGTCAGCGAGTACGCCGTGCACGAGGACTACGCGCCCAGGATCACCATGGCGCACGTCAAATACCGGTTCTCGCCGAAGTTCAGCGCCCGCCTGGGCCGCATCAACGCACCGCTGTACATGCTGTCGGAATACCAGCGGGTGGGGTATGCCTTGCCGTGGGCGCGGCCGCCGATGGAGGTCTACAACTACCTGCTGCCGATGGATGGCATCGAGGGGCGTTACAACATCAATGCCGGTGAAACGATCATCGGCATCCAGGGGTTCTATGGCCGCATCGACTCGGTGAAAGCCAGCGTCACGGCGATGCGCGGGATCGCGGTGACGGCGGACCACGGGGCTTCCAGTTTCCGTGTCAGTCACATCATCGGGCGTGCGCATTACGTCACCAGCGACATCACCGCGTTGTTCGATACCTATCGCAACCTGCCGATCCCCCCGCTGGCCGCCGTCGCCGCGCGGCTTGATCCACGCAGCATGGACGGCAGCTTCAGCGGCATCGGCTACAGCTACGACCCGGGCAACTGGTTCCTGCGCGCCGAGGCGATCAAGGCCGACTACGCCCCCTCGATCAGTGGCAAGACCACCTCCGGATATGCAAGCGTGGGACTCCGGCACGGCAATTGGACGCCGTCGTTCACGGTTGCCCACGTCGACGTGCGCGGGCAGGAGATGCCCGGCCCGCTGGATCCGTTCGGCTTGCTCAATGCCGCCGTGGTCAGCAACAACAGCAATCGCCACAGCTACTCCGCCGCCCTGCGCTGGGACGTGCACTCCAACATGGCGTTGAAATTCCAGGCCATGCATGTCAGGAACCATGCCGGTGCGTTCGGCAGCCTCGACAACATCCAGCCGGGGTTCGTGCCGGGACGCGGGTACAACCTCGTCTCCGCATCCGTCGATTTCGTGTTCTGACCGGAGGCTGCCATGAACACTGCATGCATGTGGAAATTGGGGGCGGCGGCGCTGCTGGGGCTGGCCAGCGTGGCGGCGCACGCCGGCGTGGTGGTGGTGATGTCGGCCAAGAGCGACGTGGACAAGCTCAGCAAGGCGCAGGTGGCGCAGATCTACCTGGCCAAGACCGACGGCCTGCCCAACGGCCAGGTGGCCCGCCCGATCGACCAGGCCGAGGGTGCCGCGGTGCGCAACGAGTTCTACAGCCGTGTTGCGGACAAGGATGCCGCGCAGATGAAGGCCTACTGGGCGCAGTTGACCTTCACCGGCAGGGCGCAGCCGCCGCGCAAGTTGTCCGGCGATGCTGCGGTCCGTGACGCAGTGGCGGCCAATCCGGCGGCGATCGGCTACATCAGCGATGGTGCGGTGGATGGCAGCGTGAAGGTGGTGTACCGGCCCTGACCGGGCCGGGGATTCAGGGGCGGCCGGGACGGGTCGTTGGTTTTCCGGGGTACGCAGACAGGGCAGGGCATCATGGGCAGACCCAAGACGGTTGCATCCTCGGCGGGCCGCAGCGCCGGCATCGCCACCCGCCTGATGAAGGGGGTGGCATTGATCACGGTGGCCGCTTTCGGCCTGACCGCCGCGATCAGTTACTGGAAAAGCAGCAATGCCTTGCTCGATTCCGCGCAAGGCTCGCTGCAAAGCCTTGCCCAACTGGAGGCACGCAACATCGCCCACGACCTCAGCCGCACCTACGACTCGGTGCAGACCCTGGCCGAGGACCTTCAGGTCGAGCAGGGACATGTCAGCCGTGCGGCGGTGGATCTTGCACTCAAACAGCAATTGGCACTGCATCCGGAGCGTGCCGGGATGTGCACGCTGTGGGAGCCGAATGCCTTCGACGGCAAGGATGCCGAGTTCGTGAACACGCCTGGCCACGACGCCACCGGCCGCTTCATGAGCTACTGGGCGCGGGTGGGCGACAAGCTGGTGACCGAGCCGCTGCGTGATTACGAAGACCCCAATCTGGGCGAGTGGTATGTCGCCCCGAAGACGCTGAAGAAGCCGGTCATCATCGAGCCCTATCCGTACGAGGTGGGCGGCAAGACCCTGACGCTGACCACGATCGCCATCCCGGTGATGAAGGACGGCAATGTGCTGGGCGTGGTGACGTCCGACTTCGAGCTTTCCACCTTGCAGCAGCGCGTGGCGAAATTGCGCCCGATGGGCGAAGGGCATGCCGAGCTGTTGTCGCCGATGGGCACGGTGATCGGTTCGCCGAACCCGGCACGGATCGGCAAGAAGCTGGACGATCCGTTCACCAAGGCGGTGCTGGCCGCGACCTCGGAAGACAAGCTGTACACCGATTTCAAGGCCGATGCACAGGGCATGGTGAAGGTGTATGCACCGTTGCAGATCGGCGAGAACAACCGTCGCTTCGCGCTCGGGGTGATGGTGCCGCGCAGCTTGCTGACCGCACAGGCGCGGACGCAGTTGCTGATCGTGGTGCTGGTGGGCCTGCTGTCGGCCAGCGTGCTGTGTGCCGGCCTGTACATGTTGTTGCGCGCACTGGTGCTGCGGCCACTGGCCGAGGCGGTGCGGGTATCGGCGGACGTGGCCAGGGGGCGGCTGGATACCCAGATCCCGCAGCATGGCGACGACGAGTTGGGGCAGTTGCTGCAATCGCAGCGCAGCATGCGCGACCAGATCCGCGCGGTGATCGCGGCGCAGAGCGAGATGGGGCGGCAGCATGATGCCGGTGCGATCAGCCATCGCATCGATGCCGATGCATTCCCCGGCGAATACGGCACCATGGTGGCCGGTGTCAACGCGCTGGTGGGCAGCCATATCGCGCTGAAGAAGCAGATCATCGAACTGGCCAGCCACTATGCTGTCGGTGATTTCAGCCGCGACATGCCGGCGCTGCCGGGTGAGAAAGCCGAAATCACCGAGACCATGGCCACGATCAAGCGCAATCTGGTGGCGATCAGCCAGGTGATTGGCCAGTTGGGCGAGGCGGCGGCCAATGGCGATTTCAGCCAGCGCGGCGATGCCGGGAGCTACCAGTTCGCGTTCCGCGAGATCGTGCTCAGCCTGAACCGGTTGATGCAGACCACCGACGACAACCTCGGGCAGATTTCCGCGCTGTTGCAGGCCATTGCCCGTGGCGACCTGACCCACCGCATGCGTGGCCATTTCCAGGGCGTGTTCGCACGCATGCGTGACGATGCCGATGCCACCGTGGAGCAGTTGGCCGGGATCGTCGATCGCATCCAGAATGCCGCCGGCAACATCAACGCCGCTGCCGGCGAAATCGCTTCCGGCAATGACGACCTGTCACGCCGGACCGAGCAGCAGGCGGCATCGCTGGAGGAAACCGCGGCGTCGATGGAAGAGTTGACCTCCACCGTCAAGCAGAACGCGGAGAATGCCCGCCAGGCCAACCAGTTGGCGCAGGGTGCCACCGGGGTGGCCACGCAGGGGGGTCAGGTGGTGGGCGAGGTGGTGGCCACGATGGATGCCATCGAGTCGTCCTCGCGCAGGATCGCCGACATCATTTCGGTGATCGACGGCATCGCCTTCCAGACCAACATCCTGGCGCTGAACGCGGCGGTGGAAGCGGCGCGTGCGGGTGAGCAGGGGCGTGGTTTCGCGGTCGTGGCCAGCGAAGTGCGCGCATTGGCGCAGCGCAGCGCGGGGGCAGCGAAGGAAATCAAGCAGTTGATCGACGAGTCCGTGGGCAAGGTGTCCGATGGCGCACGGCTGGTGCATCGGGCCGGTGACACCATGGGCGAGATCGTCACCTCGGTGCAGCGGGTCACCGACATCATGGCGGATATTTCCGCCGCCTCGCAGGAGCAGAGCGCCGGTATCGAGCAGGTCAACCAGACGGTGACCCAGATGGACGATGCCACCCAGCAGAACGCGGCGCTGGTGGAGCAGGCCACCGCGGCGGCGCGTTCGATGGAAGAGCAGGCCCGGCAACTGGTGGCGGCGGTGGCGATGTTCCGGTTGGCTGGGACGGAGCGGCAAGCCCTCGATGTCGACACGCCGGTTACGGCCGTGTTGCGGAGCGAGGATGCGAAGATCGGCTCATTCGATGACATGATCGATCGCCATCAAAAGTGGAAGGTACGGTTGAAGACCTACCTGCATGGCGGCAATGAGCAACTGGATGCCGAGAAGGTTTCTCGCCCCGACCTTTGTCAGCTTGGGGAGTGGTTGCATGGCCCCGGCCGGCAGCTAGGCGATATGCCCGAATACAAGAAGCTGCTTGACCTGCATCGCCGCTTCCACATCGTGGCCGGTGACGTCGTGCATGCAAGCCAGCGCGGCGATGGGGCGAAAGCGCAGGCTTTGCTGGAGGGTGAGTTCACGGATCTTACCCAGCGCACCGTGATTTCGATTCGTGGCTTGCGCCGGGCACTGCCCGCCGACATTGCGGGTGCCCCCCGATAATTCTTTTCGGGAAGATCATGGGCAAAGCGAGGGGCATATGCGTGCTTGCCCGCATCAGGAGCGGCGCCCTGGAAGTGACTCCACTTGGCCGGTCGAGCCGGCTCAGCGGCCCAGCCACGCCGACAGGTCGTCATAGCCGCGCTTGTCCAGTGCATCCAGCCGTTTGTCCAGCGGCGGGTGGGTCTTGTACAGGCTGGCCAGGCGCGGCGAGGCGGAGCCCAGCGCGGCCATCTTCTGCAGCACCGCGTACAACTCCAGCGGGTTGCAGCCGGCCCGGGCCAGATAGATGCCGGCGGCATGGTCGGCACGGTATTCGGCATTGCGGTCAAGTTGGGTGAGCAGGATCGCGGCACCGTTCTTTTCCAGATAGTCGCGCACCATCCCGCCGGCCACCCCGCCACCGGTCTGCACGTGGCTCAGGGCGGCATCGCGCCCGGCGGCCTGCAATTCCTGCTTGCGCACGACCTCATAGTGGTCGCGCTGCACCACGTGGCTGAGCTCATGGCCCAGCACGGCGGCCACTTCGGCATCGCTTGCCAGCAATTGGTACAGGCCGCGGGTGATCAGTACATAGCCGCCGGGTGCGGCGAAGGCGTTGAGCTCGCCATCGTCGATCACCCCGAATGTCCACGGCAGTTCCGGACGGCTGGTGCGCGAAGCCAGCCAGCGGCCGATCAGGTTCACCCGCTTCTGTGCGGCCGGGTCCTTCAGCAACGGCACGGCGCCCAGCACGCGGCCGGCGATCAGCGGGCCGAGGGTTTGTTCTTCCTCGCTGATTTCCGCTTCCGACTTGCCCATCAGTTTGTCGCCGCTGCCTGCGGTGCGCCCCAGCATGGGGTTGAACATCGACAGTACCCCGCTGGCCATGCCCAGGCGGGCTCGCTTCTGCGCCTGGCTGGGCTGCGGCTTGCCGTCCTGCTTCGGCTTGAATTCCTCGGCGAAGGGCACTTCGGTGGTGGTCCAGCCGCGCTTGGCCGCCGCAGCATCGGCCTGTTCCGGGGTGGCGCGATAGGACTCCAGCAACTGCAACTGCTCGGCGTCGAAGCGTGCGGTTTGCAGTTTGCTTTCATCGAGGCCGCGCACGCTGGCGGTTTCGGTGACGCGGCCCTTGCCGGCCTTGCCGCTGAACAGGGCACTGGCCAGCCCGCCGGTTTCCTTGCTGCCGTAGGTCACGCGGATGTCGTTGACGCGCACGAAGCCGGCCTTGCCACCGGCCAGCGCCAGCTTGAACCACAACCCTTGCTGGCCGGTCACGCTGACGCTGCTGTTCTGCGCCAGCGCGGCCACGGTGGGGGCGGCGAAGTCGGGCTTGGCGCGCGCCTGCACCCCTGGTTTGGCCACGGTGGCCGGAGTGGCGGCAGGTGCGACGGCATTGGCGGCCCACAGCAGGCCGCACAGCATGGCGGTACCGATGGCGATACACAGGCGCAAGGCAGGTTGGTTCATGGGTTCCCCTGGGGTGGCGCTGCGGTGAAGTCCAGTGCGTGTCCCGGCTCCAGAATACAGCGGTTGTCTGCCGCCAGCGGGATTTCGTCGGCGGCATGCAGTTCGCGACCGAGCAACTCGCGCAGGCGCAGGCGCTCGCCGCGATGGGAACTGTCGTCGGCGTCGTCGATTTCCGCCGCGCTGATGCACACCAGCACCTGGCCGTAGTCGTGCAGGCGCAGGTCGCCGGCGTTCAGGACGTGATGCAGCTGGTCGAGTTCGTGCTTGGCGGCGGCCAGCACGCCGGCCTGGTCGGTGCCGCTCCAGATCAGCACCATCAGGTCGTCGAGGATGTCGTGCAGCCAGCTCTTGCGCTCCACGATGCCCTCCACCATCACCGCCGCGCTGCCGGCATACAGCTGGCGGCGCAGCAGGCGGCGGTATTCGCGTTTGCCGCGCATCGCCACGAACTGGCCCAGTTCCGGATGCGCGACGAAACGCAGCCGGCCCATCACCAGCCAAGGGTGCCGCTCGGGATCGTATTCCTCGCGATAGTCGTTGTTGCCGACCGCGCGCCCGCGCTGCACCGAGGCGTACATCCGGCACAGCCCGAAACACAGGCTGACGAAGCCAATGCTGGCGAAGATGTCCAGGAACACGCCGAAGAAGGTCAGCCCGATGACCGCACTGGCCAGCAGCAGGCCATTGACCGCCACGAAGATCGAATCCACGTCCTCGTGCGGCTCGCCACGCCAGAAGGCATAACAGGTCAACAACACCAGCAAGGCGGCCAGCAGGTACTTGAGTGCCGGTGGCGGCATCCAGATCGCACCGTCGTGCAGCAGCGCGTCGGTGGCCTCGGCCCAGACTTCCACACCGGGCATCGCCGGGTTGACCGGGGTGGGTTTGGTGTCGCTGATGCCGGCGGCGGTATAGCCCACCAACACCACGGCGTTGCGCAGCACGGGGGGGCGTTCGCCGGGCTCGCCTTTGCAGACGGGCCTGCCTTCGATCAGGTTGGCGGCACTGATGTAGGGCATGCGGCTGCGTTCGCGCCAGTTCACCCGCACGCGTGCCGGGTAGGAGGTGGCGGGGCGGTGTTGCAGGAAGGTCGCCACGCGCAGCGGCAGGGTCGGCAGCGCCCAGCCACCGGCGTCTTCGCGCAGCGGGACATCGCGCAGCACGCCGTCCTGTGAACGGCTGATGTTGGTGAGCGCGGCGTATCGGGCCATGGCCGTGCCATAGGGCAGCAGCACCATGACCGGCGGGCCCGGCGGCGGCTGGTGGGCATCGGTGCGGAAAGCACCTGGCAATTGCGCGGCGCGCAGCGGGGCGTCGGCATCGAAGGCGGGGTCCTGGCGCTTGGCGGCGAACACGAAGCGGCCTGCGCCGCCGGCAGCCATCGCGTCCAGCATGGCATCGCCTTGCGGATCCTGCGGCATCGCGTCGAGGAACAGGATATCGATGCCGGCGGCACGTACCCCGGCGCGGTCGAGTGCGTCCAGCAGGTCGGCGTGACGTTGCCGGGGCCACGGCCAGCCCCCCAGCCCGCGGCTGCGGTAGTAGTCGATCGAGCAATCGTCGATGTCCACCACCACGGTGCGCCCCGAAGGCTGCGGTTCCAGCGGGCGCCACTGGATCACGGTATCGAAGATGCCGTCCTCGGCGGAATTCAGGCTGCGGTCGTGGCTGTAGTCCCAGCCCAGCCAGCCCAATGCGGCCAGCGCCAGCAGCGGGTAGAAGGTGAATTTCAGCAGCAGCGCCAACCGGGTCAGGGGCCGCCGGTAACCGCGCTCCACCCACGACCAGGCATTGGTGAAGCGCAGTGCCAGCGTCGCCATCGCGGCGTCGGCATGGTCCTGCATGGCCTTCAAGCGGTTCCTGCGTGCCATGCGGGAAAGCCTCCGTCAGTGGCTGCGGTCGATGGCCTTGCGCGCCAGCGCGGCCAGCGCGGTGGTGTCCACGTCCAATGTGGTCAGCGCCGTCTCCATCCTGCCGGAAAGCACCCGCAGGCGCTCCCGGCTGGCCGCCACTCCCAGCAGCGCGGGGAAGGTGGCCTTGTGCTGCGCGGCATCCTTGCCGGCGGTCTTGCCCAGGGTGGCGGCGTCGCCTTCGACATCCAGCAGGTCGTCCTTGATCTGGAAGGCCAGCCCCAGCGCTTCGGCATAGGTATCCAGGGCCTGCAGCTGCGCGGGGGCGGCGCTGGCCGCCAGCGCGCCAAGGCGTACCGCGCAACGCAGCAGCGCGCCGGTTTTCAGGGCGTGCAGGCGCTCCAGTTCGACAAGGGAGAAAAGAGGGGCAGAGTGGCTTTCCACTTGTGAAATGCCACTCTGCCCCCCTTTTCCGGTGGCGTCGATGTCCAGTGCCTGGCCGCCGCACATGCCGGCCACGCCGGAGGCGCGCGCCAGCTCGGCCAGCATCACCACGCGGCGCTCGGCCGGTTGCGGTGCGCAGGCCAGCCGTTCGAACGCCAGCGACTGCAGCGCATCGCCGGCCAGGATCGCGGTGGCATCGTCGAAGGCGACGTGCACTGTCGGTTGGCCGCGCCGCAGATCGTCGTCGTCCATTGCCGGCAGGTCGTCGTGGACCAGCGAATAGCAGTGCACCAGTTCCACCGCGGCGGCGGCGTCGTCGAGCTCTTCCGCAGCCGCTCCCAGTGCGGTGCCGGTGGCGTACACCAGCAGTGGGCGCATGCGCTTGCCGCCGTTCAACACCCCATGCCGCATGGCGGCGTGCAGGCGTTGTGGCGGCGCGGTTGCCAGAGGCAGTGCAGCAGCCAATGCGGTTTCGATGCGCGCCTGCCAGCGCGCGAATTCAGGAGCCGAGGTCATCGCCGGCATCGAAGTCGCGCGCGGTGTCCGGCTTGGCCGGGTCACTGAGTTGGCGCACGCGCAGCTCGGCCTGTTCCAGTGCACCCTGGCAGTGGCGATACAGGCCCACGCCGCGCTCGTAGGCGGCCAGCGATTCTTCCAGCGTCATCTCGCCGGCTTCCATCTTGCCGACCAGGTCTTCCAGCGCCTGCATCGACTGCTCGAAATCGGCAACCGGGGAGGCGTCCTGCGGGGCGGGTTTCTTGGCCATGGGGGAAGTTTACGGCACGACGTGCCAATGCAGGCGGGCACGGTGGGCGCGCAGCCAGGCGTCGAGCGACGCCGACAGGATGCGGTCACCCGCCGCGTGCAGCGTGCCATCGCTGGTGAACAGCAGCGGCAGCCGTTCGCGCTGCCAGGGCGGGATGCCGGCGTCCTGCAGGACATGCTTGAGGGCATGGGAGTGTTGGCGGCCCGGCAACACGATGCGTTCGCCGCCCCGCCGCGCCTGCACGCGCAGTGGTGCGTCGAAGCCTGGTGCGCCCACCAGCTGCAGTCGCTCGCCACCCGGCAACGGCAAGGCTGCGCGACCATCCCAAGTCTGGTTCCAGTCGGTTGGCAGCGGGGCACGCAGCACGTCTGCGTGCAGCAGGCCGCGCCAGCGCCAGACCCGTGCGTCCTGCCAGTCGAAGCGCGGGCTGGCGTCGTGGCGCGCGGCCAGCAGCTCGCGTTCGATCTGGACGATGCCGTTACCCGGCAGTGGCGGCAGCCCCAGTTCCGCGACCCAGCGCCGCAGCACGCGGGCGCGACGGGGCGCGGGCAGCGCGCGCAGGGCGGTGATGTCCAGCGTGCGTGCATCCTGGCGGGCGCCGGCGAGGGCATCGGCATCGCCAGCTGCCAGCAGGTCGCTGGCCTGTGCGCACAACAGGGCGCTGCGGCTGAAGCTGGCCGCCGCATGTGGCCAGCGCTGGCGCAGCAGCGGCAGCACCGCATTGCGCAGGAAATTGCGGTCGGCGTCCAGCGCGGGGTTGCTGGGGTCTTCGACCCAGGCAATATCCCGTTGCGATGCGTAGTCGTGCAGCACGGCGCGCGGAAGATCGAGCAGCGGTCGCCACAGCCAGCCGTGGCCATGACGACGCCATGGCCGCATCGCCGCCAAGCCATCCGCGCCGGCACCGCGCAGTGCGCGCAGCAGGAAGGTTTCGGCCTGGTCGTCACGGTGGTGGGCCAGGGTGAGGATGTCGCCTTCCTGCAGCGCATCGGTGAAGGCGGCATGCCGTGCCGCACGCGCGGCACCTTCCGGGCCGAGGCCGGATGCGCGTTGGATGTCGACGTGGGCGACGGTCAGCGGCACCCCGAGTGATGCGCACGCATGCTGGCAATGCGCCACCCAATCGCCTGCGCACGGTTGCAGGCCATGGTGGACGTGAATGGCGCGCAAGCCGTTGCGGCGAATCCCGTCGTCCGCCGCCAGCAGGTGCAGCAGCACGGTGGAATCCAGCCCGCCGCTGAAGCCCAGCAGGATGGGGGAAGGCTGCGGTGGTTCGGGCAGGCGCATGCCGCCAGTGTAGGGCGGCGCATGCCCCGCGGATGTCGGCAAGGTACGGCCGGGCATGCCCGGCCCTGCGGAATCAGGTGGCGATGTCGTAGGCACCGTAGCCGCGCAGGCGGCGGTAGCGGCGCTCCAGCAGTTCGGCGGCCGGCACGCCGTCCAGCGCGTCCAGCTCGTTCAGCAGCACCGCTTTCAGGCGTTTCGCCATCTGCACCGGGTTGCGGTGCGCGCCGCCGGTGGGTTCGCGTACCACCTTGTCGATCAGGCCAAGCCCCAGCAGGCGTTTGGCGGTGATGCCCATCTGCTCGGCGGCGTCCTTGCCCTTGGCGGCATCGCGCCACAGGATCGAGGCGCAACCCTCCGGGGTGATGACCGAATAGGTGCTGTATTCCAGCATGAGGGTGCGGTCGCCGACGCCGATCGCCAGGGCACCGCCGCTGCCGCCTTCGCCGATCACCGTGCACACGATGGGGACGCGCAGTTCGGCCATTTCCAGCAGGTTGCGGGCGATGGCCTCCGACTGGCCGCGTTCCTCGGCGTCGATGCCGGGCCACGCGCCCATGGTGTCGATGAAGGTGAGGATGGGCAGGCCGAAACGTTCGGCCAGCTTCATCAGGCGCAGCGCCTTGCGGTAGCCCTCGGGCTTGGGCATGCCGAAGTTGCGGCGCACCTTGGATTTGTTGTCACGGCCTTTCTCGTGGCCGATCACCATCACCGGGCGACCGTCGATGCGGGCCAGGCCACCGACGATGGCCTGGTCGTCGGCGTAGGCGCGGTCGCCGGCCAACTCCTGGAATTCGTCGCAGATGACCTTGACGTAATCCAGCGTGTACGGGCGCTGCGGGTGGCGCGACAACTGCGATACCTGCCACGGGGTGAGATCGCGGAAGATGTGCGCGGTGCGCTTGCGCAGCTTGTCCTGCAGCGCCTGCACTTCCTTGTCGATGTTGAGTGCCGGGCCGTCGCTGGCCTGTCGCAGTTCCTGGATCTTGGTTTCCAGGTCCGCGATCGGCTGCTCGAAGTCGAGGTAATTCGGATTCATCCGTGCAAGTTTAGCGCAGTACGACCACCGTACCGAACGGTAGGGTCATTCGCCCGCACCCCGCCCCTCGCCCCGGGAAGGAGAAAGGGCGTTGGGGGCGAGGGCCGGCATCATTCCGGCTTCGGCGATGTCCACGGCCGTGCCAACTGCACGTTGACCGTGCCCACGCCTGGCAGGCTGCGCAGCAGGCCAGGCAAGCCGGCATCCACCCGCAAGCCGCGCCCGCTGCCCAGCGTCAAGCGGCCGATGCCGGCGGCGGTGATGACTTCCAGCAGTACCGGGGTGGGGCCGGCGTGGGTTTTCAGGATGTCCTCGAACCGGCCCAGCGCCTGCGGGTGGCGCAGGTCGATGCGGATCGAAATGCGCTGCGCCTGCTGGTTGCACAGCTGGGTGAAGTTCCAGCAGCGGCTGACGCGCAGCGAATGGCCGCCATTGAATTCGTCTTCGCGCAGCCCGCCTTCCACCACCAGGATCTGGTCGCGGGTGAGCAGCGGGGCGAATTCCTCCCATTGTTCGGCGAAGAACCCGCATTCAACCCGGCCACGGCCATCTTCCAACTGCACGAACGCCTGCGACTCGCCGCGCTTGCGCACGCCGACCACTTGCCCGGCCAGCACGGTTTGCACCATCGGCCGCCAGCTGCGGCCTTCCTGCGGGCGATGGCCGCGCGCGCCACTTTCCCAGATGCCGGGGATCGCCGACAGGTCATGCCCCACCAGTCGCATCACGTCGTCGCGCCAGGGGTCCATCGGGTGGCCGCTGAGGTAGTGGCCCAAGGTGTCGTGTTCGCCCTGCAGCAGCTGCGCCAACGGCCATTCGGTGGTTTCCGGCAGCTCGATGCGGATGTCGCTGCCGCCACCGTTGCCGAACATGTCGAACATGCCGGCTTCGCGGTTCTTCGCCATCTGGTCGGTGGCTTTCATCGCCTCCGGCAGTTGCAGCATCAGCGAGGCGCGGTTGACGGCGAGGGCATCCATCGCGCCGGCGTGGATCAGTGCTTCCAGCGTGCGCTTGTTGAGGCCGGCGGCGGAGACGCGCTGGCAGAAGTCGAGCAGGTCGCGGAACACGCCGTCGCCATTACGCGCGGCGACGATCGCCTCGCACACGCCCTGGCCCACGCCCTTCACCGCACCGAGGCCATAGCGGATGGTGTCCGGGGTGGTGGCCTCGAACATGAAGCCGGAGGCGTTGACGTCCGGCGGCAGCACGGCCAGGCCGAGGCCGCGCGCTTCGTCGAGGAAGGCCACCACCTTCTCGGTCTTGTCCATGTCGCTGGACAGGGTGGCCGCCATGAACTCGGCCGGGTAGTGCTGCTTCAGCCACGCGGTCTGGTAGGCGACCAGCGAGTACGCGGCGGCGTGCGATTTGTTGAAGCCGTAGCCGGCGAACTTCTCCATCAGGTCGAAGATCTCGTCGGCCTTGGCCGCGCTGACCCCGCCCTTGGCCGCGCCCTCGCGGAAGATCTCGCGGTGCTTGGCCATCTCGGCCGGCACCTTCTTGCCCATCGCGCGGCGCAGCAGGTCGGCGCCGCCCAGCGAGTAGCCGCCGACGATCTGCGCCATCTGCATGACCTGCTCCTGGTAGACCATGATGCCGTAGGTCTCCTGGAGCATCCCCTTGGTGCGGGGGTCGGGGTATTCGAACGTCTCGGTGCCGTGCTTGCGCGCCACGAACGAGGGGATCATCTCCATCGGGCCGGGGCGATAGAGTGCGTTCAGAGCAATCAGGTCCTCGAAGCGGTCCGGCTTCGCATCCTTCAGCGCGCGGCGCATGCCGGAGGATTCGAACTGGAACACCGAGCCGGTATTGCCGTTGGCGAACACGTTGCGATAGACGGAGGCGTCGTCGAGCGGGATCGCGGCGATGTCGATCGGTTCGCCGCCTTCCTGTGCGCGGCGCGCGTTGATCGCCTTCACCGCCCAGTCGATGATGGTCAGCGTGCGCAGGCCGAGGAAGTCGAACTTCACCAGTCCCACCGCTTCCACGTCGTCCTTGTCGAACTGGGTGACCGGGTTCTTGCCCAGCGTGCCGTGGTCGTGTTCGGCGTACAGCGGGCAGAAATCCGACAGCGGCGTCGGTGCGATCACCACGCCGCCGGCGTGCTTGCCGGCGTTGCGGGTGAGGTCTTCCAACTGCAGCGCCAGGTCGATCAGGTCGCGGACGTCGTCTTCGCTCTCGTAGCGCTGGATCAGCTCCGGCGAAGCCATTTCGCCGTCCATCCCGCCCTTGCCCTGGCCCATCGCATCCTTCAGCGAGATGCCGAGGATGTTGGGGATCAGTTTGGCGATGCCGTCCACCATGCCGTAGCCGAAACCGAGCACGCGGCCGGTGTCGCGCAGCACCGCCTTGGCGGCCATGGTGCCGTAGGTGATGATCTGGCTGACGCGGTCGCGGCCGTATTTGCGGGCCACGTAGTCGATGACTTCGTCGCGCCGGTCCATGCAGAAGTCGATGTCGAAGTCGGGCATCGACACGCGTTCCGGGTTGAGAAAGCGTTCGAACAGCAGGTTGTACGGCAGCGGGTCGAGGTCGGTGATCTGCAACGCCCACGCCACCAGCGAGCCGGCACCGGAGCCGCGGCCCGGGCCGATCGGGATGCCCTGGTTTTTCCCCCACTGGATGAAGTCGGCCACGATCAGGAAGTAGCCGGGGAAGCCCATCTTGATGATGGTCTCCAGCTCGAATTCCAGCCGCGCGTCGTAGTCCTCGCGGGTCTTGCCGGGTGCCAGTGGGTTCTTCTGCAGCCGCGCTTCCAGGCCGTTGCGCGCCTGGCTGCGGATCCAGCTGTCCAGCGTTTCGTCGGACGGCACCGGATAGGCGGGCAGGAAATAGGTGCCCAGTTTCAGCTGCAGGTTGCAGCGCTGCGCCAGCGCCACCGTGTTGTCCAGCGCGTCCGGCACGTCGGCGAACAGCTTGACCATTTCCTCGGTCGAACGCAGGTACTGCTGCGCGCTGTAGTCGCGCGGGCGGCGCGGATCATCCAGCACGCGGCCGCTGGAGATGCAGACGCGCGCCTCGTGCGCGCCGAAGCCGGCGGCATCGAGGAAGCGCACGTCGTTGCTGGCCACCACCGGCAGGCCCAGCTTGCCGGAGGCGTGCAGGGCGAACTGGTTGAACGCCTCCTCGCCGTCGCGGCCGGTGCGGGTCAGTTCCAGGTGCAGGTCGTCCCCGAACACGCGGCGCCATTCCGCCAGCTGCGCCTCGGCCACGTCGTGCCGATTGGCCTGCACCAGCCGCCCGGCCAGGCTGGCACGGCCGGCGATCGCGAACAGACCGGCATGGTCGTCGCGCAGCCATTCCGGATCGATCGCCACGCAGTCGCCGCGCTGGCCTTCCAGCCAGGCCCGGCTGAGCAAGCGCGACAGGCTCAGATACCCATCCTGGTCGCGGCACAGCAACGTGAGTTGCGAAGGCGCGTCGCCGCCATCGGCCACCAGCACGTCGGCGCCGGCAATCGGCTTGATGCCCACGCTTTCCGCCGCCTTGTAGAACTTCACCAGCGCAAACAGGTTGTTGCGGTCGGTGACGGCCAGCGCCGGCAGTTGCAGTTCCACCGCGCGGCTGAGCAGGTTGGGCCGGTCGCCGGCTTTTTCCGGACGCGCATAGTCCGGCTTCTCGGGCACGCGGATGGTGGAATCCGCGAGCGAGAACTCGGTGTGCAGGTGCAAGTGGACGAAGCGTGCGGGCATCGCGGTTTCGCGTGGTGAACCGGCAGGGTAGGGCCGGTGGGCAGGAGGGACAAGGCTTGACAGGCGGGGTCGGTTTCAACCTTCGCGCGCGATCTCCAGCGCCCTGCGCACCGGCGCATAACTGCGCCGATGTTGCGGGCAGGGGCCATGCGCGTGCAGGGCGGCCAGATGCAGCGGGCTGGGGTAGCCCTTGTGGCGGTCGAAGCCGTAGTGCGGGTAGTGCGCATGCAGCTCGCGCATGCGCGCATCGCGGGCGACCTTGGCGAGGATCGATGCGGCGGATATCGCCGGCTCGCTGGCATCCCCGCCGATGATCGCGGTGGCCGGGCAGGGCAGGCCATCGGGCAGGCGGTTGCCGTCGATCAGCGCATGCGCGGGTGCGACCGCGAGACCTTGCAGCGACCGCCGCATGCCGGCGAGGGTGGCTTGCAGGATGTTGAGGCGGTCGATTTCGTCGGCTTCGACGTGTTCGATGTGCCAGGCCAGCGCGCGTTCGATGATCAATGGATACAGCGCGTCGCGCTTGCGTTCGGACAGCTTCTTCGAATCGTCCAGCCCGCTGATCGGTCGCGCCGGGTCGAGGATGACCGCCGCCACCACCACCGGCCCGGCCAGCGGGCCGCGCCCGGCTTCGTCCACCCCGGCGATCAGGTGCATGGTGGCAACACGTCCGCGATGGCATCGGCCGCACGCCGCGAGGCATCGCGGCGCAGCATGGCGTGGATGGCGAGGAAGCGCGGTTGCAATGCGGCCACCGCATCGGCATCGCGGAACCAGTGCAGCAACGCGGCGTGCAGGTTGGCCGGCGTGCAGCGGTCCTGCAGCAGCTCCGGGATCACGGCGTCACCGGCCAGCACGTTCGGCAGGCTGACGTGCGTGGACTTCAGCAGGCCGAACAGCTTGACGATGCGGTAGGTCAGCGGCGCGATGCGGTGGCCCACCACCATCGGCCGCTTGCACAGCATGGCTTCCAGCGCGGCGGTGCCGGAGGCGAGCAGCACGGCATCGCCGGCGATCATGACGCGCTGGGCCTGGCCGTCGACGACCCGGAAGATGGGCGCATTCTCCAGGATGGCGTCGATGGCGGCGCGGCACTGTGCGTTCGCGGCCGGCACCAGCACGCGCAGACCGGGGACATCGCGCGCCAGCCGGCGTGCGGCTTCGGCAAAGTCGGGCAGCATGCCGCGGATTTCACCCAGCCGGCTGCCGGGCAGCAGCGCGAGGATCGGCGCCTCGGCGGGCTCACCGAGGGCGGCGCGCGCGGCGGCGCGGTCCGGATGCAGCGGGATCGCATCGGCCAGCGGGTGGCCGATGAACGCGGCATCCACGCCGTGTTTCGCGTAGATCGGCGGTTCCATCGGGAACAGGCAGAGCACGCGGTCGGCGCTTTTGCCGATGCTCGAAGCGCGGCCCTGTCGCCACGCCCAGATCGACGGGCTGACGTCGTGGACGGTGCGCACGCCGCGCCGTTTCAGCCAGCGCTCCACCCCCAGGTTGAAGTCGGGCGCGTCGATGCCGATGAAGACATCGGGTTTCCAGTCCAGCACGCGCTGGCGGAACGCCTTGCGCAGCTTGAGCAGGCGGGGCAGGTGCTTGAGCACTTCCACCAGGCCCATCACCGCAAGTTCACTGGCATCGCGCCAGGTGTCCATGCCCGCCACACGCATCGCAGGGCCGCCGATGCCGGCGAACTGCGCGTCGGGGAATCGCTCGCGCAGGGCTTCGATCAGGCCCGCGCCAAGCTGGTCGCCTGAAGTTTCACCGGCGCAGAGGGCGATGCGAATCGTCATGCAGCATCTCGCGAACAAGTCGGGTCGTGCAGGTGGTCGGGGCTTGCCTCAACCAGGCGAGTATCGGGGAGCGACGTGAGGCAAACCCCGGCCGCCTGCGCGACAAACGCAATGAAAATCACCGCAGCAACGGCCGCTCGCCGGCGTCGATGAAGTCGAGGAACGCGCGCACGTCGGCACTGGCCGCGGCGATCTCCGCCAGCTCGACCTTGGCTTCCTCCAGCTTCGCTTCGCCCATGTACAGGGCGCGGTAGGCGCGCTTGATCGCAGCCACGCGGTTGGCGTCGAAGCCGCGCCGTTTCAGGCCTTCGGCATTGATCCCGCGCGGGCGCGCGTATTTTTCCTGCGCCACCATCAGGTAGGGCGGCACGTCGCCGTTGACGAACGCACCCATGCCGATGAAGGCGTAATCGCCGATCCGGCAGAACTGGTGGATACCGGCGAAGCCGCTGATGATGACGAAGTTGCCCACCGTCACGTGCCCGGCCAAGGTGGCGTTGTTGGAAAACACGCAGTCACTGCCGACGATGCAGTCGTGGGCGATGTGGGTATAGGCCAGGATCCAGTTGCGGTTGCCGATGCGGGTGATGCCGCCACCGTCGCCGGTGCCGCGGTTGATGGTGACGAATTCGCGCACCTGGTTGCCGTCGCCGATCACCAGCTCGACCCGCTCGCCGCGGTATTTCTTGTCCTGCGGTGCGGTGCCCACTGCCGCCTGGCCATGGAACACGTTGTCGCGCCCGATGGTGGTGGGGCCGTCGACCACGCAATGCGGGCCGATGCGGGTGTTGTCGCCGATCACCACCTCGGCCCCGATCACCGCATACGCGCCCACCTGCACGCCCGTGCCCAGCCGTGCACGCGGGTCGATCACCGCGGTCGGGTGGATCAGCGGCGCGCCGTCGCTCATTGGCGGGCCGCCGCCGCGCACAGGATTTCGGCGCAGGCCACCTGCTCGCCGTCGACCCGCGCCACGCCCACGTACTGCGCCATGTTGCGGATGCGGCGCTTGAGTTCCACGTCCAGCTCCAGCCGGTCGCCGGGGCTCACCATCTTGCTGAACTTGGCGTTGTCCACCTTTACCAGATAGAACACCTGGCCTTCGCCCGCGCCCGGATCGCGCGAGAGCTGGGTCAGCAGCCCGCCGGCCTGGGCCAGTGCTTCCACCACCAGCACGCCCGGCATCACCGGGTTGCCGGGGAAGTGGCCGGTGAAGAAGGGCTCGTTGTAGCTGACGTTCTTGTACGCCAGCACGCGCTTGTCTTTTTCGAATTCGACCACGCGGTCCACCAGCAGGAACGGGTAGCGGTGCGGCAGCAATTGTTCGATTTCGGCACTGGTGACCGGCAGGGTCACGGAGGCGGTGGATTCGGTCATGCGTTGTCCTTGTCGCCGCCTGCGCCGTGCCGGGCAATGCGGTCGAGTTGCTTGAAGCGGGCGGCGCTCTTGCGCCAGCTGCGGTTGTCCATCAACGGCGTGCCGGAAGAATACTCGCCGGGCTCGCGAATGGAATGGGTGACCAGCGACATCGCGGTGATGACCACGCGGTCGCACACCTCCAGATGGCCGAGGATGCCGGCGCCGCCGCCCACCAGGCAGTGGCGGCCGATGCGTGCGCTGCCGGCCACTGCCGAGCAGCCGGCCATGGCGGTGTGTGCACCAATCCAGACGTTGTGGCCGATCTGGATCTGGTTGTCCAGGCGCACGTCGGCTTCCAGCACGGTGTCTTCCAGTGCGCCGCGGTCGATGGTGGTGTTGGCGCCGATTTCACAATCGTCGCCCACCGTCACGCCGCCCAGTTGCGGCACCTTGATCCAGTGGCCGGCATCCATCGCGATGCCGAAACCATCGGCCCCCAGCACGGCACCGGGATGCACCAGCACGCGCTGGCCCAGGCGCACGCGGGTGACCAGCGTGACCCGCGCCACCAGCTCGCAGCCTTCCCCGACGGTGCAATCGTCGCCGATCACGCAACCGGGGCCGACCACGGCATGCGCGCCGATGCGGCTGCGTGCGCCGATGCTGGCGTGCGGGCCGACATGCGCGGTCGGGTCGACGTGGGCCGCGGGATCGACCCAGGCCGCGGGGTGCACGCCGGGTGCGCGCTCGGGTTTGGCGTCGAACAGGGCGGCAATCTTCGCGTAGGCGACGTACGGGTCGCGCGCGAGCAGCGCGGTACCGTCGAAGCCCGCCGCGTCGGCCTCGCGCAGCACCACCACGCCCGCCCGCGTTTGCGCGAGCTGGGTACGGTAGCGGGGATTGGCGAGGAAGCCCAGTTGCGCGGCAGTGGCGTCGGCCAGGGTGCCGACACCGTGCACCGGGCGATCCTCGCCGCGCAGCACCAGTCCGAACCGCTCAGCCAGCGCGGAAGCGAGAAACGAGGTCGCCATCATGCCCGCGCGCGGTGCTTACAACTGGCCGCCGAAGTTGAACTGCAACCGTTCGATCTGGTCGCCGTCCTTCTTGCGGATCGGCAACGCGTAGCTGATCGACAGCGGCCCCATCGGCGAACGCCACAGCAGCGCCACGCCGGCGGAAACGCGCATCTCGCTGGTGCTGAAATTCTTCCAGCCGTCGTAGACGTTGCCGAAATCGAGGAAGGCGGAGACACGCGCGGCCGGGCTGTCGAACAGCTTCGGGAAGATCGCTTCCACCGAGCCGGCCAGCAGCACCGAACCACCCAGCGGCTGCTTGTAGCCATAGCTGGAGGTGTATTGCGGGCCGAGTGTGTTGTCCATGAAGCCGCGCACCTTGCCGCTGGAGGCGATGCCGCCGGCGTAGAAGTTCTCGAAGAACGGCAGGCCGGTACCGTGCACGGTCTTGACGAAGTCCGGCGACGTGGTGAGGCAGGGCACGGTGGGCGGCGGCGGTGCCGGCGGCTGGGTGGGGTTGGGGTTGGTGGGGGTGGGCGGCACCGGCGGCAGCGGCGCGGTGTAGCAGAGATTGCGAGTGAAGTCCTTGCCCCAAGAATCGCCATACCCCAGGTTCAGGGCGGTGCGCAGCACCAGCATCTGGCTGAGCGGCCAGTACTTGGAGATGTCGTAGCTCAACTTGAAGTATTCGACGGTGGAGCCGGGCAGGGTGATTTCCGCCGACAGGTTCTGGCTGCTGCCGACCACCGGGGTGAAGTAGTTGTTGCGGGTATCGCGGCCCCAGCCCAATTGCGCGCGCCAGGAATGGAAGGTGCGCTGGCCCACGGCCTTGATGTAGTCCAGCAGCGGCGGCGGGGTGGAGCCGTCGAAGGCGAGGATTTCGTTGGAGTCGATGCCCAGCATCAGCGAGACCGAATCGCTTTCGCTGAGTGGCAGGCCCATGAATACCTGGAAGGCACCGTTGTTGGTGGAGTACTGGGCGACGTTGAAGCTGGAGTAGTCGAACTCGCGCCACCACAGGTTGTAGCCCAGCGACAAGCCTTCGTCGGTGAAGTACGGGTTCATGAAGGAGAAGTCGTAGCGCTTCTGGTAGACGCTGCGGGTGAGCGCCATCGACACGCGGTTGCCGGTGCCGAGGAAGTTGTTTTCCGACAGTTGCAGCGACAGGTTCAGGCCGGACAGCTGCGAATAGCCCACGCCGGCGGAAATGCTGCCGGAGGTGGTTTCCTTGACCGTGTAGGTCACGTCCACCTGGTCGTCGGAGCCGGCCACCGGCTGGGTGTCGACATCCACCGATTCGAAATAGCCCAGGCGGTCCAGGCGCACCTTGCTGCGGTCGATCGCCGCCTGCGAATACCACGCGCCTTCGAACTGGCGCATTTCGCGGCGCAGCACGGTGTCGGCGGTGCGGGTATTGCCCTTGAACACGATCCGGCGCACGTTCACGCGCGGGCCGGGCTGCACCTGGAAGTCGATCGCCACGGTGCGCTTGTCGCGGTCGATGGTGGGCGCCGGGTTCACCCGCGCGAAGGCATAGCCGATGTTGGCCAGGCGCAGGGTGATGGCGTTGGTGACCATTTCCAGCGCGGCGCGCGAGAAGGTGTTGCCGGGATGGATGAGGCCGGCGATGTTCTCGAGTTCCGCCTTCGGCAACACGGTATCGCCGGAGACGGTGACGTCGGAGAAGTTGTACACCTGCCCTTCGGTCATGCCGGCGGTGATGAACATGTCCTTGCGGTCGCCGCTGATCGCCACCTGGGTGGAATCGAGGCTGAAGTCGACATAGCCGCGGTTGAGGTACCAGGCGTTGAGCTTCTCGATGTCGCCGGAGAGCTTTTCACGCGAGTACTGGTCGTCGCGCTTGTACCAGGACAGCCAGCTGCTGGTGTGCGACTCCCAGCCCTTGGTGATGTCCTCGTCGGGGAAGCTGTCGTTGCCGATCAGGTTGATGTCGCGGATGCGCGCCGCCTTGCCTTCCTTGATGGTGATGGTCAGGTTGACGCGGTTGCGGTCCAGGTGTTCCGCGCTGGGGGTGATCTGCACGCCGTACTTGCCGCGGTTGTTGTACTGGCGGGTCAGTTCCTGGGTGACGCGGTCCAGGTTGAGCGGGTTGAAGGTTTCCCCTTCGGCCAGGCCGATGTCCTTCAGGCCCTTGAGCAGGTCTTCGGATTTCAGGTCCTTGTTGCCGGACAGGGTGAGCTTGTTGATCGCCGGGCGCTCGGTCACGGTGATGACCAGGATGTTGCCCTGGCGATCCAGCCGCACGTCTTCGAAGAACCCGGTCTTGTACAGCGCGCGCACGGCTTCCGCCGCCTTGCCCTGGTCGAGGGTGTCGCCGCGCTCCACCGGCAGGTAGGTGAACACGGTGCCGGCACCGATGCGTTGCAGGCCGTCGATGCGGATGTCGCTGACCGTGAAGGGTGCGAGTGCCGTCTGCGCCCAGACCGGCAGGGAAAGTGCCGAGGCCAGGGCAAGGGTGAGCAGGCGGCGGGGCAAGGGTCGGGTCATTCGGAACATCCTGTTGGGCGAAACGGCCATGTCGGGCGCTGGTCGGGGCGTCCGGTTACGGAAGGATCGGTGACGCACGGGGCGGCACCACGCATTGGGGAGTTGCTACGACACCAGGTGCAGGATGTCGTTGTAGAACGCCAGGCCCATCAGCCCCGCGATCATCGCGAGGCCGATGTACTGGCCCACGGCCAGCGCCCGCTCACCCAACGGGCGGCGGATCACCAGCTCGATAAGGTAATACAGCAGATGACCCCCGTCCAAGACGGGGATCGGCAACAGGTTGATCAACGCCAGACTGACCGACAGCAGGGCCAGAAAGTTCAGGAACCACGCCGGGCCGCGGGCGGCGAAATCATTGGCCGCGCGGGCGATGGTGATGGGTCCGGAAACGGTGTTTTCCACCGATACCCGGCCGGACACGGCGCGCGCCACCATGTCGACCAACTGCCTGGCCTGGTACCCGGTTTCGCGCACCGCGGCGGGGACCGCCGCCACCGGGCCCAGCCGCAGCACGGCGTCGTGCGGGGGGGCACCGGCCGGTGCATTGGTGATGCCCAGGATCCATTGCGGGATGCCGCCGCCGGCCTGCGTGCGCTGCGGGGTCAGCTCCAGCGCCAGCCGCTCGCCATCGCGTTCCACCTCCACCATGCCCGGCCCGCCGCGTTCGCCCAGCTTGGCCACCAGCGGTGCGATGTCCTCGAAGCTGCTGACGGGGTGCGCGTCGATCGCGGTGATGCGGTCGCCATCGGCCAGCACGCCCCATGCCGGGGTGCCCTGGCGCACGCTGCCCACCACCGCCGGGATCAGCAAATGCCGTGGCAGCAGGCCGATGGCGGCCACCGTGCGCAACTCATCGATGCCTTGTGGCAGGTGTTGCAGCGGCAGGTCGCGGGTGACGGTGCTGCCGTCGGCGCGGCGCACTTGCAGGGCAACCGGCTGCCGGTCCAGTGCCGCCACCGCCAGCGCCATCGCCAGTTCGCTCCAGGTGGGCGTGGCGCGGTCGCCCAGCGCCAGCACCCGGTCGCCGGGCTGCAAGCCCGCCTGCGCGGCAATGGCCGTGGCCTGACCCACCACCGGCGCGTAATCGGGGCGGCCGATGACCAGCATCCCCCACAGCAACAGGAAAGCCAGCACCAGGTTGGCCAGCGGGCCTGCCGCCACGACCGCCATCCGCTGCCAGATCGGCTTGCTGTTGAATGCCAGATGGCGTTCGTGCGGGCGCACTTCCCCCTCGCGCTCGTCCAGCATGCGCACGTAACCGCCCAGCGGGATCGCGGCGACCGCATATTCGGTACCGTCTTTGCCGTGCCAGCGCCACAGCGGCGTGCCGAAGCCCACCGAGAAGCGCAGCACCTTCACCCCGCAGCGGCGCGCGACCCAGAAGTGGCCGAACTCATGGAAGGTGACCAGCACCCCCAGCGCCACCAGCAGCCACCACAGCGAGCCGAGGAAATCGCTCATGCGCGGCCCCCGCATGCGGCGATGCGGTGGTGGGCCAGTGCGCGCGCGCGCGCATCGGCGTCCAGCAGGGCCGTCAGGGTGTCGGCGGGGAGGGCGGGCATGGCGTCCAGGGTGGCGGCAACGGTGTCGGGGATGTCCAGAAAAGCGATCCGGCCCTGAAGGAAGGCTGAAACGGCTTCCTCGTTGGCGGCGTTGAGCACGGCCGGCGCGGTGCCGCCCGCAGCCAGCGCGGAAAAGGCCAGTGCCAGGCAGGGGAAGGCGGCCAGGTCCGGGGCTTCGAATTCCAGTTTGCCGCCCAGCGCCAGCAGGTCCAGCGGAGCCACCCCGGAGGCGATCCGTCGCGGCCAACCCAGCCCCACGGCCAGCGCGGTGCGCATGTCCGGCAGGCCAAGCTGGGCGAGGGTGCTGCCGTCGGTGAAATCCACCAGCGAATGCACCAGCGACTGCGGATGCACCAGCACGCGGATGGCATCGCCCGGCACGCCGAACAGGTGGTGGGCCTCGATCACTTCCAGCCCCTTGTTCATCAGGCTGGCGGAATCGACCGAGATCTTCGGCCCCATCGACCATTTGGGGTGTGCCACCGCCTGCGCGGGGCTGACGGCCGCCAGCGCGTCGCGGCTCCAGCCACGGAACGGCCCGCCGGAGGCGGTCAGGGTGATGCGTGCCGGCGGGTTGCCGTCGGCCAGGCACTGGAAAATGGCGTTGTGTTCGCTGTCGATCGGGACGATGGTGGCCCCGTGCGCGCGGGCTTCGCGCATCAGCAGTTCGCCAGCCAGTACCAGCGATTCCTTGTTGGCCAGCAGCAGGCGCTTGCCGGCGCGGGCCGCCGCCAGCGTGGAGGGCAGGCCGGCGGCACCGACGATCGCCGCCACCACGGTGTCGCAGGCATCACCCGCGACCAATGCGTCCAGCGCTTCGCTGCCGGCATGTGCTTGCGTCGCCAGGCCCGCATCGCGCAGGCCGTCGCGCAACGCGGCGTAACCCGCCGCGTCGGCGATCACCGCGTGCTCGGGACGATGCGTGCGGCACAGCGCCAGCAGTGCATCGACCTTGCTGCCGGCCGCCAGCACGCTGGCGCGCATCGCGTCCGGATGCCGTGCGATCACGTCCAGCGCGGAGGTGCCGATCGAGCCGGTGGCTCCCAGTACTGCAACCCGCTGCATCGTCAGAACCCCAGCCAGATCTTGCCCAGCGCGAACACCGGCAGCGCCGCCAGCACGCTGTCCACCCGGTCCAGCACGCCGCCGTGGCCGGGAATCAGGGTGCCCGAATCCTTCACGTCGGCATGGCGCTTGAGCAGGCTTTCCAGCAGGTCGCCGGCGACCGAGAACAGCACCGTCAAGGCTGCCACCAGCGCCACCGCCGGCAGTTGCGCTGCGCGCGTGCCCAGCACCAGTGCACCGCAGATGGCCACCAGCATGGCCAGCCCGACGCCGCCGGCCACGCCTTCCAGGGTCTTGTTGGGACTGATGCGCGGGGCCAGCTTGCGCCCGCCGAACCATTGCCCGCCGAATTTGCGGCCGGCGAAATACGCGCCGCTGTCGGCGGCCCAGACCAGCAACAGGGCCAGCAGCAGCCAACCGGCACCGTGCTGGCCATCGTGGTGGATGACCGCCAGCGCGCACCAGGCCGGTACGATCGCGGCAGAGCCGGCCGCCAGTTTGAGCATGCGCGACTTGCTGTCGGGGCGGGCCGCGAAGTCGTAGTGGCGCAGCCACAGCAGGGCCAGCAGCCACCACACCACGCCCAGCACCACTGCCAGCTGGAACAGCGGCAGGCTGTTGGCCTGCGAAGAACGCGAACCCCAGACCAGCGCCACCATCAGCGCCAGATTGCTGGCCAGCAGCGAACTGCGGGCCAGCGTGTCCTCGACCCCCGCCAGCTTCAGCCACTCCCACAAGGCCAGCAGGAACACGATGGCGCTGAGCAGCATCAGCCAGCCGGTGGGCAGCAGCAGCACCGCAGCGATAACGGCAGGTGCCATGACCAATGCGGCCAGTACGCGAGTCTTGGTCAAGGGTGTCTCCCGGCGGCGTGGCCTTTCACTTGCGCGCTGGTCAGGCCGAAGCGGCGTTCGCGGCCGGCGTAGTCGTCCAGTGCCTGTTGCAGCAGCGCGGCGTCCACGTCGGGCCACAGCGCATCGGTGAACCACAGCTCGGTGTAGGCGAGCTGCCAGAGCAGGAAATTGCTGATGCGCAGTTCGCCACCGGTGCGGATGAACAGGTCGGGGGCGGGCAGGTCGGCCAGTGCGACCTTGGCACCCAGCGCATCCGCGTCGATCTGCGAAGGATGCAGGCGGCCAACGGCCACTTCTTCCGCCAGCGCGCGGGCGGCGGCGGCGATGTCCTGCCGCCCGCCGTAGCTGGCGGCGATGTTCAGGTGCAGCCGCGTGTTGGCGGCGGTGAGGCGTTCGGCGGCTTCCATGCGGGCCACGATCGCCGGGTCGAACCGGCTGCGTTCGCCGATGAAGCGCAACCGCGCGCCCAGCCGGTGCAGTTCGTCCACTTCGCGCTCCAGCGCGCCGAGGAACAGCTTCATCAGCCCGCCCACTTCTTCGGCGGGGCGGTTCCAGTTCTCGCTGGAAAAGGCGAACAGGGTCAGCGCTTCGATGCCTTGCCGGAGGCAGAACTCCACGCAACGCTTGACCGCCTGCGCGCCGGCGCGATGGCCGATGAGGCGCGGACGGTGGCGCTGCTGCGCCCAGCGCCCATTGCCATCCATGAT
Source organism: Thermomonas sp. (assembly GCF_041905325.1). GTDB lineage: Bacteria > Pseudomonadota > Gammaproteobacteria > Xanthomonadales > Xanthomonadaceae > Thermomonas. The sequence continues at coordinate 423,343 of NZ_JAYRLK010000002.1, forward strand.
GATGGCAAGGTGGCGCGGAATGGGCTGGGCAAGGGTTGGCACGGGCAGGCTCGCCAACCTCAAACCGACATCAGCTCCTGCTCTTTGGCCTTGATGACCTCGTCGACATCCTTGATCGCGGCATCGGTGATCTTCTGGATCTCGGCCTCGGTGCGGGTGCTTTCGTCTTCGGTGATCTGCTTGTCTTTCAGCAGTTCCTTGACCTGATGGTTGGCGTCGCGGCGGATGTTGCGCACGGCAACCTTGGCATCCTCGCCCTCGCCATGCACGACCTTGGTCAGGTCGCGGCGGCGCTCTTCGGTCAGCGCCGGGATGTTGAGGCGGATGGTGGTGCCGGCGGTGTTGGGGGTCAGGCCGAGGTCGGAGGCCAGCAGCGCCTTTTCCACCGCGCCCACCATCTGCTTTTCCCACGGGGTGATGACGATCGAGCGGGCATCGGCCACCGACACGCTGGCGACTTGCGACAGCGGCATGTCCGAGCCGTAGTAGTTGACCTTGATGCTGTCCACCAGGCCGGCGTTGGCGCGGCCGGTACGCACCTTGACCAGGGCGTGGCGCAGTGCCTCGATGCTCTTGGCCATGCGGGCCTGGGCGTCTTTCTTGATTTCGTTCAGCATGGCGGGGCTCCGGTCAGGTTCTGCAAACCGGCGATTATAAGCGGCAATGCAGGTGCCCGGCGCGGTTCAATCGCGGGCGCGCACCAGGGTGCCGATCGGCTCGCCGCGCAGGATGCGCAGCAGCACGCCGGGTTCGGCCATGTCGAAGATGCGCAGCGGCAGGCGGGCGTCGCGGCACAGGGCGAAGGCGGCGGTATCCATCACCTGCAGGTTGCGGGCGATCACTTCGTCGTAGTAGATCGTGTCCTGCTTGACCGCATCGGAGTACTTCTTCGGGTCCTTGTCGTACACGCCGTCCACCTTGGTGGCCTTCAGCAGCAGGTCGGCGCCGATCTCGATCGCGCGCAGCGCCGCGCCGGAATCGGTGGTGAAGAAGGGGTTACCGGTGCCGGCGGCGAAGATGACCAGGCGGCGTTTTTCCAGGTGGCGGATGGCACGGCGGCGGATGTAATCCTCGCAGACGTCGTTGATCTTCAGCGCGCTCATCACGCGCGCCTTGCCACCCAGTTTTTCCAGCGCGTCCTGCATCGCCAGCGCGTTGATGACCGTGGCCAGCATGCCCATGTGGTCGCCGGTGACGCGATCCATGCCGCCGGCGGCAAGGCCGGCACCGCGGAAGATGTTGCCGCCGCCGATCACCAGCGCGATTTCCGCGCCCGCCTCGCTGGCCTCGATCACCTCGCGGGCAAGGCGGATGAGGACTTTCGGGTCGATGCCGTAGTCCTCATCCCCCATCAATGCCTCGCCGGACAATTTCAACAGGACGCGGCGATAGGCAAGTTCGGTCATGGCGGATAGCGGCTGGCGGGGACCCGGCTCATTCTAGCGGAAAGCGCGCTGCGGGCTGCATGCGCGGCTGCCGCGTGCTCAGGGTGTGTGCAGGTGGACGCGGTTGCGGCCCTGGCGCTTGGCGCCATAGAGCACGTTGTCGGCGGCCTGCAGCAACTCGCGCGCGCTGCCGAAACTGCCGTCCCGCCCGTTGTGGGTGGCCAGGCCGGCGGAGAAGGTGACGTGCACCGGCTGCCCGTCGACCACGGCCATCGGCAGTTGCGCCACGTCTTCAAGCAGGCGTTGCAGCACCTGGGTCGCGGCGGCTTCGTCGGAATAGTTGAGCAGCAGCAGGAATTCCTCGCCGCCATAGCGCGCCACCACGTCGCTGCTGCGCAAGGTGCGCTGCACGGTCTGGGCGAACTGGCGCAGCACCTGGTCGCCCACCAGGTGGCCGAAGCGGTCGTTGATCAGCTTGAAATCATCGAGGTCGAGCAGTGCGATGGTCAGCGGGTGCTTCTCGCCGGCGGCCGTGAACTCCTGCTCCAGCGTTTCGTCCAGGTGCAGGCGGTTGAACACGCCGGTCAGCGGATCGCGGTGCGACTGCTCGGTGAGCTGGCGCATGCGTTCTTCCATGGCCTGGGTATCGTTGCGCGCCTGCGCCATCTCCTGGATCTGCCGCAGGTTGCGCAGGATCAGCAGCTCGCGGGCGTGTTCGGCGATCGACTGCAAGTGCGCCGGATGCTCGATGCGGACTTCGAATATCGCGCTGACTTCCGGCAGCGCCGCCCCGATCAGCGGCAACAGCTCGTCCAGTGCGTTGGCGTCACCGGTGCAGGCCGCCACCCGGAACTGCACCAGTTCCAGCAACTCGTCGCTGGGGTTGCCCTTGCACAGCCACAGGTCGGCGATGGCGCCGGACGCCTGCACGCAGCGCAGGAAGGGGTCTTCGGTGGCGGCGGACTCGCTTTCGGCGATCGCCTCGATCAGGTAATCCGGCAAGTTCCATTGCCCGGCCAGCCACGCGCCGATCTCGGCATGGTCACCGCCGTATGCCGCCTGTTCCAGCGTGCGCAAGGTGTTGTTGTCGGCGGCCTGGCCACACAACGCGGCGTAGCCTTCCGACAGGGTTTGCAGCAGCGCCAGCCGGCCGATGTCCTGCAGCAGGCCGGCCAGCATCAGGGTTTCGGTGCGGCCCACCCCGACCTGCTGGCCCAGGATGCGCGCCGCCAGCGCCGCCAGCACGCTGCGCCGCCAGATCTGCTCCTGCAGCTCGGCGGTGCCGTTGCGGCCGCGCAGGCCATGCATCAACGAGAAGCCCAGCGCCAGGCTCAGGGTGGCGTTGACGCCCAGCATGGTCATGGCCTGCGCCAGCGTGCCAACCCGGCGACGGGTGGCGTACAGCGGCGAATTGGCCACCCGCAGCAGGCGGGCGCTCAGGGCCGGGTCGGTGCTGATGACCTGGGCGGTGTCGCCCAGCGTGGCATTGGGGTCTTGCGCAAGCTCGATGATCCGCAGCGCCACCCCCGGCGGAGAGGGAAGATTGCGGCAGTGCAGCAACGTGTTTTCGAGTTCCTTTCGCATCGCGTCGCGCATCCAGTTCCTGAATGGCCAGTATGCGTTGAAACGTGAAGAACAAGTCATAACAGGACAAAAAAGCCGCTTCCCCACGGTTTTTTGTGACTGAAGGTGGTTTTGAAGTGGGCAGTCCCTTCCGTTGCCGGCGTGTCCATCGCCGTGTTGCGCCGCTGCCGCGCCCGCCGGGCGCTATGGTGGGGCCCCGCCGGCCCACCCGGCCCTTTGCCGCTGGGCCATGTCGTTGGCGGCATCCGGCTGGTAGTGCTTCCCCTTCCGGTTACGTCGCATCTCACGGCTGATGGTGCTGGCGTTGCGATCCAGCATGATGGCGATGCTGCGGGCACTGAAGTTGGCTTCAAGCAGTGCGTGGATGCGATATCGTTCTTGCAGGTTCAGGCGGCCTGAGGCCATGGCAACTCCACTTGGCGGTGAAGTTGCACAGATCAGGTCGCCTGGGCCTCTTCACAACCATTGGTGTTGCGATTGAGAGTTGAATCCGCCCTTCCCACAACGCACAAGGCCCGCATTTCTGCGGGCCTTGTCGTTTCCGGAGGGGAATCAGCCGAACGGTGCCGTCAGTCCCGCAGCGCCAGCCGTTCCCCCAGCCGCACCGGGGATTCCGCGTGCAGCGCCGGGTCCAGCGTGGCCGCGCCCTTGGGCAGCAGCACGATGACGGTGCTGCCGTAGTTGAAGCGGGCCATCTCGGCGAAGCGTTCCAGGGTGATGCCGCGGCTGCGGTAGTCCTTGCGGGTGATGGCGTCGCCGTAGGCGGGGATTTCCACGCCGCCCCACACGGTTTCCACGCCGGAGACCAGCAGCGCGCCCACCATCACCTGCACCATGGGGCCGAAGTCGGTGTCGAAGT
>NZ_JAYRLK010000016.1:0-15048 GCF_041905325.1 Thermomonas sp.
CAGCACACCAACCTCACGCTGGCGCCCGGACACGGCGTCGAAGTCGGCGACCTGGTGAGCCTGGGCGTCTCGCACCCTTGCACGACCTTCGACAAGTGGCAGGTGCTGTATGTGATCGACGACGACTGCATCGTCGTCGATGCCGTGCGGACCTGGTTCTAGGCAGCCCACAAACCCGCGCCAGCGTGGCGGTGCAGCACATCGTGCGGTCGCCAGACTGATCGCTATGCCAGGAACAGATCCGAGATCACGGCACGCAGCCATCCATTGGCAGGGTCCTGCTTGTAGCGCTCATGCCAATGCTGCTTGATGGAGAACGTCGGCAGCGCAAACGGCGGCCGCATGGCCTTGACGTCGGCGATGCGCACCAGCGTCTGCGCCACCCGGCTGGGCAGCGTCACCATCAGGTCTGTGCTGGCCACCAGCCCGCCCAGGCCCAGAAAGTTCGGCACGCGCAACGCCACGTTGCGCTCCACGCCCAGCCGTTGCAGCTCTTCCTCCACCAGGTTTTGCCCGGTCCCGGATGCAGTCACCACGACGTGGTTCTCCCGCCGGAACATGGCCTCGGTGAGCCTGGACCGAACGCGCGGGTGGCCGCTTCGCACCACGCAGGCGAAGTCCAGGTCGAAAAGCTTCTGCTGGTAGAACCCCGCCTCCAGCTGCGGCATGAAACCGACGGCCAGGTCCGCCTCGCCGGACTCCAGCATCTTCGGAGTCTGGGTCGAGATGTGCGTGATCTCCAGGTTGATGCCCGGGGCGATCTCGCGCAGGCGGTTGACCAGGGGGGGCAACAGGGCCAGGTGCGTGATGTCGGTCATGCAGATGCGGAACGTGCGCTGCGCGGTGGCCGGGTCGAACGCGGCCTGCTGCCGGGTGATGCCGCGCAGCAGCTCCAGGGCCTGGCGCACCGGCGCCACCAGCGACGTGGCGTGCGGCGTGGGCTGCATGCCATCCGCGGTGCGCACGAACAGCGGATCCCCGAAGTGACGCCGCAACCGCGCCAGCGAGATGCTGACCGATGACTGGGCCACCCCCAGGTTGTCGCCGGCCCGGGAGACGCTGCGGGTCTTGTAGACCTCGTCGAAGACAGCCAGAAGTTTCAGGTCCACTATTTATCTTTCCGTTATTGAATATTCGAGCCATCTCATTGCCTTAATAGTGTGCCAAAAACAGAATGGCGGCAATCACGACATTTGCCTGTTCAGGGGACATCCGCATGCACACCATCCAGCCGGCCACTGTGAACGAGCCCAGCCGCGACACCCCGGTCTGGGGCGAGTACGACGTTGTCGTGCTCGGCGGCGGTCCGGCCGGTATCGCCGCTGCCGTGGCTTCGGCACGCCTGGGTCGCTCCACCCTGCTCGTGGAGAGCTATGGCTTTCTGGGCGGCATGGGCACCGCCGCGGGTGTGACCAACTTCTGCGGGCTGCATGCCAACGTGTACGGCCACATCCGGCAGGTCGTGCACGGCGTGGCCGACGACCTGCTGGCCGGCATCCGCGCGCTGAACGGCCTGAGCGAGCCGCACGTGATCCTCGGCAAGATAGCCGCCCAGGCGTACGACAACGCGGCCTTCAAGGTGGCGGCGGACAACCTGGTGCTGGGCAGTGGCGCCCGGCTGCTGTTCCATGCCCAACTGGTCGGGGTCCTGATGCACAGCCCCAGCGAAATTCGCGCCGCCCTGATCGAAACCAAGTCCGGTCGTTACGCGGTGCTGGCGAAGACCTTCATCGATTGCACCGGCGACGGCGACCTGGCAGCGCAGGCCGCCGCGCCGTTCGAAAAAGGGACCAGCGCGCGCGACATGATGTACCCGTCCACCATGTTCAGGGTCAACGGCGTCGACGCCGCGGTGGCGGGGGACGCGTATGACCGGTTCGGGCACCTCATGGACGAGGCCGGGAAGTCCGGCCGCAAGTTCCCGCGCAAGACGCCCATCATCCGCCCGCAAAAAAATCCGTCGGAATGGCGGGCCAACGTCACCCAGCTGGCGAATGCGGATGGTCATCCGGTGGACGGCACCGATGCGGCCCAGCTCAGCGATGCCGAGGTCGAGGGACGGCGGCAGATCGTGGATTTTTTCCAGTTCCTGCGCGCGTCCGCACCCGGGTTCGAGAACTCCTACATCCTGGAGATCGCCCCGCAGGTCGGTGTGCGGGAAACCCGTCGCATCGTCGGCGAGTACCAGCTGACCGAGGATGATGTCCTTCAGTGCGCCAGCTTCGAGGACAGCATCGGCGTCAACGGCTGGATGATCGAGGAGCATGTGGCCGGGAACATTTCCTTCCGGTGGCAGGACATTCCAAACTGCCGCGGGTTCAACCACCTGCCCTACCGCATCCTGCTGCCGCAGCGCGTGGACAACCTCCTGGTGGCCGGGCGCTGCGCCTCCATGACGCATACGGGCCAGGCGGCGGCACGGGTCTCTGGCGGCTGCTTCGTGATGGGGCAGGCGGCCGGGACCGCCGCGGCGCTGGCGGTGAACGCCGGCGTGCGCCCGCGGGACCTCCCGGTCGCGCAGCTGCAGCAGCGCCTGCAAGCCGATGGCGCCTACCTTGGGCGCGATATTCAATGAACCATTTCACCGGATTCCTGGAGCCCGCCATGAAACGACGCAGCCTGAACATGGCGGCTTTGGCCGCAGCGGTGACCTGCCTGGCGCCGATGGCGCAGGCCCAGCAGCGCGGCGCCCAGGCGGGATGGCCCACTCAGACCGTCCGGCTGCTGGTTGGCTTCCCCGCAGGCTCCACGCCCGACACTCTGGCTCGCACTTTGGCGGAGCCGCTGTCCATGGCACTGGGGCAGCCGGTGATCGTCGAGAACAAGGCCGGGGCGGGTGGCCAGATCGCCGTGGAGCAGGTTGCCCGGGCCACGGACCACCACACCCTCGCGCTGGCCAGCAACAGCCTGGTCACAGCAAAGATGCTGGGCACGAAGCTGCCCTACGACGTGGCTCGGGACTTCAGCTTCATCTCGCTGCTGGCGACAGCTCCCCTGGTCCTGGTCGCACCTGCACACTCGCCCACGGGTGCGGCATTCTTCACGGCCGCCGTCCAGCAAGGCGACAGGTGGAACTACGGTTCGGTCGGCAACGGCTCCATGGGCCATTTGGGTATGGAAGTGCTCAAGACCAAGGTCAAGGGGCTGGCGCCTGTCCATATCCCGTTCAAGGGCAACCCCGATGTCGTGACCAGCATGATCGGCGGTGAGATTCACATGGCCCTGGTCCCGCCGGGCATCGCCATCCCGCAGGCCAAGGCCGGCAGGCTCAAGGTCATCGGGCTGGCCGGTGGGCGCAGCGCGGTCGCCCCCGAGGCGCAGCCGCTCGCCGACGCCGGCGTGCGCGACTTCAATGTGGAAGTCTGGGCCGCAATGATCGGCCCGGCCAGCCTGCCGAAGGCCGCGCAGGACCGGCTGGCGGCGGTGGTTCCCTCCATCGTCCGCAACGCCGAAACCCGCCAGAAACTGCTGAACCAGGGCTGGCAGGCGGTGGGCACGTCGCCAGACGGCCTGAGGAACCGCATCAAGGATGAGACCGCCACCGTCGAGGCCCTCATGCATGGAGTCCAGCTGAAGTAAGCGCGGCCCGCACGACTGACACGCCGGCTTTCGACTCTTCAAGCAGCCTGGCCATCGCATCCAGCGACTCGAAGATTTCCAGGCTCGCCAGCGCGACCCGCCGCCCCGCCTCCGTGGCCTCCAGGCCGCGGCGGTGGCGCAGGAACAGTGCCGCGCCCAGCCCTTCTTCGAGCCGCGCAAGCTTGTGGCTCGCGCCGGAGACGGACATATGGCAGGCCTGCGCGGCAGCCGAGAGGGACCCCGCCCGCGTGCACTCCACGACCAGGCGCAGCGATGGCAAATCCAGACGGTGCAGATTGATGCTGGTGAGCATGGCGCTGCAGCCGGGCACGCTGCCCTGCCTGAACAGGAGCGTGCCGGGCGGAAGGCACGAAGTCAGAAGGAGTGGCGCACCCCGATCGCCACGGCACGGGGTGTGGCGCCCGGCGCACCCGCCGCAAAGGCTACGTCGTTGCCGAGCAGGGCAAACTGGCCGGTCGCATTGTTCGAGGTTCGGCCGAACGAGGTGTACGCAATGGTGCGCCTGGACAGGTTGTAGGTGTAGGTCAGGCCCAGGCTGGTGCCTCGCCGTTCGGCGCCGTTCGGGTTGTCCTGCCGGATGCGCTGAACCTGCGCGTACACGGTGCTGGCGCCAAACGCGACCGAACCGCCCAGCCAGGTGTCGGATCCGTCCACCGGCCCATTCACGCGGAAATGGCCGACCGATGCCGAGTAGTTGCCGAACACATAACGCGTGCCCAGGGCCATGTCCGTGCGGTTCGCGATGCCGGTGAAGGCCGCCGGCGTGCCCGCGGTCAGTGCCAGCTTGACTTGCTGCAACGAGCCGCTCACGGTCAGCCCGCCGCCGATGTACTCGCCCCCGACCCCGATGAATTTGTTCGTGTCGCGCGGCGGCCGGCCTGCGCCACCGGGGCTCTCCGAACCCAGCCCATAGGCCGCGCGCGCCCGGAACCCGCCGATGATCGGCGAGGTGTAGGTGAGGACGTTGCTGTTGCGCGCACTGCGCTCCGGACCGCCGAGCAGGGACGTCAGCAGCTGGATGTTGCCCAGGTACTGGGCGCCCCGGATGGTGTCGGTGGTCACGGCGGTATAGAACAGAGGCGTGTAGTCGCGCCCGAGGGTCACCGTGCCATAGGGCGTCTCCAGACCCACGGCGGAGCGGCGATTGAAGCCCGCCACCGCCGTTCCGGTGGGCGCGGCCGGCGTGGCGCTGCCGTAGTCACCCGTGTACTGTTTGGAGGCGCCAGTGTCCAGGTCGAAACCCATCTCGAGCTGGAACAGGGCCTTCATGCCACCGCCCAGGTCTTCCACGCCGCGCAGGCCCCAGTGGGACGAGGACCCGATGCCTGATGTCACGGCCGTCAGCGCGCCTACGCCGGGCGCGCCACTGCGGCTGGACACCACGCTGGCATCCACGTTGCCGTACAAGGTGACGCTGCCCTGAGCGAAGGCGCCGGACGCACCGAGTGCCAGCGTGGCGCAAGCCAATGCGCCCGCGGTAGCCCTGCCCCGCACCCGGTGCCTGTGCGAAATCATGGGGGGACGCTGTGTGTTGTTCATGATGAGGTTGTCTCCGTTTGTTGATAAAGGTTGAATCGCTGCCGGCGCGCATGGGAATTCTGGTTGGGCACTACTATTTAGACAATGTCATTCCCTCAATAGCAGAAAACGTAAAGGCGAATATTTGGTACCGAGGCCCGGGCAGGGTGGGTGCCTCAGAATCCATACACCTCAAGCGTGCGGGCCCCGCGGCGGATCTGCGAAATCACGTCCGCTTCCTTGCGCTCGCGCGCCACCGCCGCCTGCACCACCGCACCGGCCTGCTCACGGGGAATGGCAACCACGCCATCGGCATCGCCCACGACGAGGTCGCCTGCATGGACGGTCAGGTCGCCGAACAGCGTGGGATGGTTGATCCAGCCGCGAGCGCCGAAGTCCTTGCCGGTGCCGCGGATGCACAGCCCGCGGGCGAACACCGGGAAGCCGAAGTCGGCCAGGATGGCGCCGTCGCGCACGCAGCCATCGATCACCAGGCCGCCCAGCTGGCGGGTCTGGGCCGCGCAGGACATGATCTCGCCCCAGTAGCCGAAGTCGTGCGCGTCGCTCACGTGCACCACCAGCACGTCGCCCGGCTGGGCCACGTAGATGGCGCGGTGCAGCCACAGGTTGTCGCCGCCCGGCGAGTGCACGGTCACGGCCGGCCCGCAGATGCGGAACGCCGGCGCAACCGGCTTGATGGCGTGCGGCATCACTCCGATGCGGCCGCCCGCTTCGTGCAGGGTGGCCACCGGTAGCTGGCGGGCGGCCTCGACCGTCGCCGCATCAGGGCGGGCGAACTCCTGCGCGATCGTGGGGCCGCTGGGCGTGGCGGGCGCGCTCATGTCGTCTCCCGCGTCTGCAGCTGGTGGTAGCGGTGCTTTTCACGCGCCTCACGCAGGCTCATGCCGGAACGAACCGACTGGCGGATCGCGTCCTCGGCCCGCTGGATCTGCTCGGCCGAGTCGAGCACCTTGTCCTCGAATTCGCGTGGAATGGCCACCACACCGTCGGCATCGCCGCGCAGCAAGTCGCCCGGCGCGATGCGCACGTTGCCGACGCTCACCGGGATCTGTGTTGCCTCAACCTGCACCCGGTCCTTGCCGGTGCGCATCCAGTTGTCCCGGCTGTAGATCGGGTAGCCGAGTTCCAGGGCGAGCGCGACGTCGCGGTTGATCCCGTCGATGACCGTGCCGGCGATGCCCTTGTGGTGCGCCACTTCAGTGAGGATGTCACCCCAGACGGTGACGTCATCGCGGCCGTTGTTGGCCAGCACGACCACGGTACCCGGCTCGATATCGTCGATGAAATCGCCCACGGTACCTGGCGGGTTGCCGGCCGGACCGTACTGGAGCGTCCAGGCGCGACCCGTCATGCGAAACGATGCGGACCGGGGCTTGATCTTGTAGCACTGCCCGGCCAGGCCGTGGCGGTCCAGTGCATCGCTGAGGGTGGCCGTGTCCAGGCGCGACGCGCGCGCGACGTTGGTGTCTTCTTTCATGATCATTTTTCTTGCGCCTTCAGCGCAGCATGTGTTCGTAATCTGCGCCCATGACCTGCGTGATGGGCTGCCGCGCCAGCAGGGCCCTGGCCATGGCGGCTTCCCGCGCCGCGATGGCTTCGGCGGCATCCAGCACCCGCACGGCCTCGGTCGCCGGAATAAAGGCCACGCCGCTGCCATCCGCGATGACGTAATCGCCAGCGTTCACCAGCACGCCGCCGATGGTGACTGCGCCGTTGACCTCGACCTCCGCCACCCGGCCGCGGGCGGTGCGGGCCGTGAGCGAACGGCAGTAGACCGGAAAGCCGTATGCGCGGGCCTCGTCAATGTCGCGTACGGGTCCGTCGGCTACGACACCGGCAATGCCCTTGACCTTGGCGCCCAGGGTCAGGATTCCACCCCAGCTGCCGGCGTCGATGCCCGTGCGCTGTTCCACGACGATCACGTCGCCGGCAGTCGCGAGTTCGATGGCGGTGGTGCCCAGGTGGCGCGGCGCGCCGGCGGCCGGCGGCGCGTCGGCCGCCGCGACCAGGCGGTAGGTGACCACGCGCCCGGCGATGCGCCGGGTGGTGGCGCGCTGCGCCAGGCCGCTGGCGACCTGGTCTTTCAGGCCAAGCTTGTCCATTGCGTCGGACACGGCGCAGCAGTCGATGCGCAGCAGGCGCCGGGGAATGTTGTCTTGCATGGTGCGCTCAGGCATAGCGTTGGCGCAGCTCCCGCTTGAGCAGCTTGCCGCTGGGGTTCTTGGGAAGGGCGTCGGTGAGGATGACGCGCTTGGGTACCTTGAAGCCCGCCAGCCGCTCGCGGCAGGCGGCCAGAAGACCGGCCTCGGTCAGCACATGGCCCGGCTTGGCGACTACGACCGCGGTGACGGCCTCGATCCAGTGCGGATCCGGCAGGCCGATCACGGCCACCTCGGACACGCCGGGGATACCGTACATGGCTTCTTCGACCTCGCGGCTGGCAACGTTCTCGCCGCCGCTCTTGATCATGTCCTTCTTGCGGTCGACCACGGTGATGTAGCCCTGCGCATCCATGGTGGCGAGGTCGCCGCTGTGGAACCAGCCACCCTCGAAAGCGGCCCGGGTGCGTTCGTCGTCGTGGTAGTAGCCGGTCAGCAGTTGCGGCGAGCGGTGGACGATCTCGCCTACCTCCCCCACGGCCACGTCGCGCATTTCGTCATCGACCACGCGGGTCTCCACGTTGAGCGCCGGCCGGCCGGCCGACCCTGCCTTGCGCAGCTGGTCTTCGGGTTTGAGCACGGTGGCCACCGGTGCGATCTCGGTCTGCCCGTACAGGTTCCACAGCCGTACCTGCGGCAGGCGCTGCTGCATCTCATGGAGCACCGCCACCGGCATGATGGACGCGCCGTAGTAGCCCTTGGCCAGCCGGCTGAGGTCGGTGCCGTCGAACGCGGCCGAGCGCAGCAGGGAGATCCACACCGTGGGCGGCGCGAAAAACGAGGTAATGCCGTTGGACGCCATCATCGCCAGCAGGTTGTCCGGCGTGGGCCTTGAAGTGATGACGCTGGTGGCGCCTACGTACACGCACGGCCCGAGGAAGACGTCCAGCTGGGCGCAGTGGTACAGCGGCAAGGCGTGCAGCACGATGTCGCTCTCTGCGACCTGGGCGTCCACCAGGCAGGTGACGTACTCCGAGATGACCGCGTCGTGTGTGAGCATCGCGCCCTTGGGCCGGGACTCGGTGCCGCTGGTGTAGACGATCTGCGCCAGCATCGCCCCGTTCAGTTCGCGTTCCGGCGGCTGCCCGCCCTGCTGCTGCAACTGGTCAAAGGTGACCAGGCCGGGCTCGGGCAAGGTCTCGTCTTCCGACGGCAGCCACACCAGCGTGCGCACCGCCGTTGCCTCGCTAGCCTGGCGGCCCAGCGCCGTCAGGCCGGCGTCCACGCACAGCAGCTGCGCACCGGAATGCGCCAGGATGAACCGGGCTTCTTCGGCATTGAGCATGAAGTTGATCGGCACCAGCACGGCGCCCAGCCGCGCCACGGCGAAGCGCAGTGCCGCGAAAGCATGCGAGTTGCGCGCCAGCACAGCCACCCGGTCACCGACCGCCACCCCTTGTGCTGCCAGCCCGGTCGCCAGGCGCGAACAGACGGTATCGAACTGGGCGTACGTCCATTCCACCGCGCCGCAGCGGATGGCCAGCTTGTCCGGGTGGCGGCGTGCCGAGCGACGCAGCAGATCGCCCAGCGTCTGGCGTTGATGTTCGTTGGTCATCACAGTCTCCACGCAGCGAACCCGGCACCCACGCCGGTGCCGGCCGGCGTGCGAAACAGCGGCTGGTACTCGCTCCAGGCCAGGGGCAGGGGCCCTACGGCGCCCGCGGCCACGATCCAGTTCAGGATCTCCGAGGAGCCGGAGTTCAAGGCCCCCCGCGGAATCGAGCGCAAGGCCGCGTGGTCACCGCTGCGGATGGCGCCGAGCACGCGCTGGTCCAGGTCCTCGTCGACCACGAAGTGGCTCAGGCCGCCGGAGCCGACCACCGCGACCCGCTGGTCCCCCGGCATGGCCTCGATCGTGCGGTGAATCGCCTGGCCCAGGTCGTGGCAGCGCGCGGCGGTCGGTACGTTCGGCCCGTAGTAGGTGTTCAGCAGCACCGGCACGATAGGGACGCTGCGCCCGCGCAACAGCCGCTGCACGATGAAGCCGTAGGCGTGCCCCAGGCCCACGTGGCCGTTCGCTTCGATGTGGCTGCAGGCACCGATGTCGAAGTGCGCATCCACCAGGCCGCGGATCAGATCCAGCGCGAAGTCCGGCGCGCCGTCCAGCCGGTGCTGCGCGTCCATCAGGTAGCCACGGCCCATGTCGTGCACCCAGGGGGGCGCACCCTCGTCGCCGAACAGGTCGCTGGTCACCATCTGCGCGCCGTGGTAGATCGAGATGGCCGGCTGGTTGGCGGAGGTGAACATCTCGTGGTGGTCGTCCCCCACGATCACCACCACGTCGGGCGCGGCCCGTACGAGTTCATCGGCCAGGCGGTCCAGGGCGGCGGCGCACGCACGCTCCTTGGCCGCGAGGATCCCGGGCGCGATCACGTCGGCGCTGCGAGGGCCGAGTTCGGCCAGCACCTGCTCGTATGTGAGCAGCCGCCCGTCCGAGAGGTTCAGCTCCCTGTTCGCGTAGTCCGCCGCGGCGCGGTGTTGCCACTGCTCCACAGTCAGGGTCAGCAGCGGCGTGTGCGATGCGCCGATGCCCAGTACAACCTGTGCCATCTCATGCGCTCCTTACGCGTCCTTGCGGAAGCGGGTGTACAGGCGGGTGCAGTTGCATTCGAAGACGTTGCGGCGGTCCTGCTCGGTCAGCGACGCCATTTCCTCGATCACGGGCTTGAGGTCGTCATAGGCGCGGCCGCTCGCGGGATCGACAACACTGCCGGTGCCGGGGTTCTCGGTGGCGAACAGCACGCGGTCCGGCCCCACCACCTTGAACAGCAGCTCCAGCGCGTCCTTGTCGTAGGTGGTGGTGTCGAAGTGCAGGCGCTTGAGCTTGTCGTCGAAGAACTCGCCACCCGCGCGCACCGTCCACGCGCGGAACCTGCCCATGTGGTACGGAATGGCGCCGCCGCCGTGCGGCACGATCAGCTTCAGGTTGGGGAATTTCTCGAACACCCGCGAGTTCATCAGCGAGATGATGGAGATGCTCTCCTCGTTGATGAATTTGAGCGTGTAGCTCTCCCGCGGGCTGCAGCTGCCGGCCGAGTGGATCAGCGCGGGGATGTCCAGTTCGCACAGCTTCTCGTACAGCGGATACCAGAACTCGTCTCCCAGACCGGGAGGCGGCGCGCCGTCGCCCTCGGTCGGGTCGGGGTTCAGCAGGCAGCCGATGAAGCCCTGCTCCCTGACGCGGAAGTCGAGTTCCTGCAGGCAGTTGGCGGGGCTTTCGTCCCGGTACTGCGGCAGGCCCGCCACCGCGCGGAAGCGCGTGGGAAACATCTGCACGGTGCGATAGACCAGGTCATTCATGTGCCGGGTCCACAGCGCGGTCACGGCAGCCGGCTTGACCGAGTGCATCTGCATGTAGGGACGCGGCGACAGGAACTGGATGTCGGTGCCGACCTTGTCCATGATGTCCAGGATGACCTGGGCCGCTTCGCGCACGGCGTTATCGGTCAGCCTGGGCGGCAGCGCGGGATTGGCCCGGCTCGCCACCAGTTCGCCCATGAATTTGTAGCTTTCGGGCGGCACGATGACGTGCGCGTGAGAATCGATGATCATTTGAATGCCTCGGGAATGTGTTGTCGGTGTGGGCCGGTCAGCGCTCGCGGATCACCGCCACGGCCTCGATCTGCAGCAGCATGCCGCCGGGCAGGTCGGCCACCTGCGTGTGACGGGCCGGCCGGTCGTGGGGATCCGGAAAGCACTGGAGCCACTCGGCATTCAGTGCATCGCGCTGGCCGTTGTCCTTGACGTAGGCCGTGATGCGCACCACGTCGCCCAGGGTCGCCCCCCCGTTGGCCAGCAGCGTGCGCAGGTTCTGGAAGGTGAACCTCGCCTGCGCGGCACCATCGGGCGGCAACTGGTCGGTGGACGGGTCCTTGCCCATGATTCCGGACGAGTACAGGATGTTGCCGACCCGGGCACCCGCAGGAATCGGGGCGGCATGCGTCACGCCCCCGATCTCGATCGAGCGGCCGGAGTTCGTGTGGGATGCGGTGTTCACGACGTTCCTTACTGATGTTGAGGTGGCGGCGCCGCATTTGCCGACAGCCCGTGCAGCTCATCCAGCGCGTGCGCCGACAGTCCGCCATCCACGGCGATGTTGGTGCCCCGGATCCAGGCAGATGCAGGGCTGAAGAGAAAGGCGACGACCGGCGCTATGTCGGCAGGCGTGCCATGGCGGTCCAGGGTGCGCATGCGCTCACTGGCCTGGGCCCCGAGCGTGCGGACGAAGTCGCCAAGGATGGGCGTGTCCACCGGCCCGGGGCTGACGGCGTTCATGCGGATGCCGCGGGTGCGCCAGGTCCAGCGGTTCTGGATCGTCCAGGCGATCAGCGCCTCCTTCGAGAAAAAGTAGCTGCGCGGGCCTTCGATGCCATGGGCCGTGCAGAAGGCTTCGGCGTCCGGGAAGTCCAGCGTGGCGGTGGCCTGGATAGCCGCAACGGCGCGCGCCCAGCCAGCACCGGCCGCCGACGCCAGGTTGACGATGGACGCACCGTCGGCCAGCTTGGGCACCAACGCCTGCGTCAGGTACCTGGGCGCAAGCAGGTTCACGCGCAGCACCTGCGCGGCGGCATGGGTGGGCGGCAGGCCGGCGATGTTCGCCAGCCCGTCGATCCCGTGCGGCAACGCGGCCACCAGGCGGTCCAGCGACGCCCGGTTGCCCAGGTCGGCCTGATGAAAGTCGTCGACGTGGCCGTCAGGCTCGCGCACATCGACGCCCAGCACCCGGGCTCCCTGGGCCCGCAGGAGCTGCGCCGTTGCGGCGCCGATGCCCGAGCTCACGCCCGTGACGATGAAGGTCTTGTTGTTGAACATGGATCGAAGGTCGAATCGCAAAGGAGGCCTGGCCAGCGCGTCGCGTCACTCCAGCACGATGTTGCGTTCCTTGAAGAAGGCGCCCCATTTCGCCGACTCGCTGACGACGAACTTCTGGAAATCGGCCGGCGACTGGTTCACGAACTGGAAGCCGAGGTCGCCAAAGCGGCTCATGTTCCTGGGCAATGCCATCACCGCGCTGATCTCCTGATTGAGGCGTTGGACCATCGCCGTCGGCGTGCCGGCGCGGGCCACCGCACCAAACCAGACGGTGAGCGACACCGCGGGCGCGCCGGCTTCGGCCGTGGTGGGTGCCTGCGGCACCTGGGGCAGGCGCTTGGGGCCCGCCACCGCGATCACCTTGAGCTTCTGGGTGTTCACGTGCTGCAGGCCCGGGCCCATGCCGTCGAACAGGAAATCGACCTGCCCGCCCAGCAGGTCCGTGATCGCGGGTGCCGCCCCCTTGTACGGAATCGGGTTGAGCTGGGCACCCGTAGCCGTTGCAAGCAACTGGCCCAGAATGTGGCCAACCGACCCATTTCCTTGCGTCGCATAGTTCAACGAGCGCACGCGCGAGGCAGCCACCAGGTCGGCGATCGAATTGACCGGACTGCTGAAGGGCACGTACAGCACCGCGGGCATCTGCGGCAGCGGGGCCACGGCGGTGAAGTCCGTCATCGGGTCGTACTGGAGCTTGCGGTACAGCAGGCGGTTGGTGCACAGCACGGACATCTCCGCCACCAGCAGGGTGTTGCCGTCCGGCGGTTGCTGCATCAGCGCCGATGCGGCAATGGAGCCAGCCCCGCCCGGCTTGTAGTCCACGATCACCGGCCGGCCCATCCGCTCACCCAGGCCTTCGCTGATGGCGCGCGCCATCATGTCCCCCGGACCGCCTGGCGGGTACGGCACGATGATGGTGAGGGGCCGGGTGCCCAGCTGCGCGCGGGCGCTGCCGGTCCATGCAGTGGCGGCAAGCAGCGAGGCGATGACGTTGCGTCGAGTGGTCATTGGTGATGTCTCCGTGTTGAAATTCAGGTTCAAAAAGGGGCAACGGGTGGCGCTCACGGTACGAACCACGATGCGCGCGGCATGCGCGGCGTGATCACCGACACCGGCTCCATGAAATGCTTCAGGCCAAGCAGGCCCGATTCGCGGCCCAGGCCGGACTGCTTGATCCCGCCGAACGGCACCATCGGGTCCGGCGCCGCGTGGTCGTTCACCCAGAGGGTCCCGGCTTGCAGCCCGGCGATCACGCGCTCGATCCGCTGCGCATCGTCCGACCACACCGAGGCGCCCAGGCCGTAGGGCGTGGCGTTGGCACGCGCAATGCCTTCTTCCACTGTGCGAAACCGCATGACCGGCAGCACGGGGCCGAACGGCTCCCCGTCGACCAGGCGGCTGCCCTCGCCCAGACCCAGCGCGATGGTGGGCGCCACGAAATAGCCCGGGCGGTCCAGCACGTGCCCTCCGGCAGCGAAGTCGGCGCCGTCGGCCCGTGCGGACGCAATGAACTCCTGCACGATTCGGAACTGCGCCTCGTTCTGCACCGGGCCGAGTTGCGTCTGCGGCGCGAGACCATTGCCTACCCGGGCATTGCGCGCGAAGGTCGCGAGGCGCTCGACGAGCGGGTCGTAGACACCCTCCTGCACGTACAGCCGCTTGATGGCCATACAGATCTGGCCGCTGTTCACGAAGGCCGCGCCAAAAATGCGGGCGGCGACCGCATCGACGTCGACATCGTCAAGCACCAAGGCCGCGTCATTGCCGCCCAGCTCCAAGGTAACGCGCTTGAAATCGTTGGCGGCGCTCTGGGCCACCTTGCGCCCGGTCGCCGTGGAACCGGTGAACGTGACCTTGGCGGCCGCTGGATGCTCTGACATCCATTGCCCGAGTTCGTTGCCGCCGGCCACGACGTTGAACACGCCGGGCGGGAAGATGCCGCGCCCGATCTCCCCCAGCCTCAAGGTGGCCAGCGGCGTGTAGGGCGAGGGCTTGAGGACCAGGGTATTGCCGGCGTGCAGCGCATGCAGCAGCTTGCCCACCGCCATGGTGACCGGAACGTTCCACGGCGCGATCGCCGCCACCACACCGAGCGGTCGGTAGTGCAGCACCGCGTGGGACCGGTCGTCGTCCTTCAGGACCGCGGGCTGCACCACCAACTGGGCCATCTGGCGGATCGCCTCCGCATTGCGCCGCACCTCGGCACGCGCGAACGCCAGCGGACGGCCCTGCTCCAGGGTCACCAGGGTCGCCAGGGCCTCCTCGTCCGCGGCCACGGCATCGGCGAACTTGCGCAGAAGGGCCGTGCGGTCGGCCCAAGGGGTGTGGCGCCATTGGCCGAAGCTGATGCTCGCCGCGCTGAAGGCCCGGTCCAGATCGGCCTTGCCAGCGCCTGCCACCTCGGCGAAAGGCATCCCTGTTGCAGGATTGACCACGGCCACCGGTGCGCCATGCGCGCAGGGTGCGCCGTCGATCGTGTTGCGCAGGGACAATCCACGCGCCCAGCTTTCCTTTTCGGCCGTCAGGGCGGCCGAGTCA
The DNA here is from genome assembly GCF_041905325.1 of Thermomonas sp. Lineage (GTDB taxonomy): Bacteria > Pseudomonadota > Gammaproteobacteria > Xanthomonadales > Xanthomonadaceae > Thermomonas. Next base: position 14,649 of record NZ_JAYRLK010000016.1, read on the forward strand.
TCAAAAACTGGTGTTCTCTCCACAGACGTTTCTCGCCTTTCTCTCAGAGCAGTAAGGTTGGTCCCAGCCGCGCATTCAGGTAGCCGTTTGACGCGCCGCCCGATCGCATCGCACAAGTTTCGTGCGCTCCATGTGTTTAAACAATGGAATAGGACGGATAGTCACAAACGGGATTTCGAATAGTCGTCGCCTGTGCGCTGAAGCGTGCCGGCGGCCCGCAGATCCTGCTCAGCGCATGAGGGCTGGCCGGCTCCCGGCAACCGCTGCCAAAATCCCCCGCATGCTCCACTACCTCACCATCCCCGTCACCCCCTTCCAGCAGAACTGCTCCCTGGTCTGGGACGACGCCACCAAGCAGGCCGCCGTGATCGACCCCGGCGGCGATCTGGACACGCTGCTG
>NZ_JAYRLK010000026.1:0-2537 GCF_041905325.1 Thermomonas sp.
ACCGGGGTAGTCGTCGCCTTCACGTTCCCGCATTTCCACCCGCGGCGTCGCGCGCTGCAGCATGCGCTGGGCGGTGTCCATGGTGCGGCACATCGGGCTGGCCAATACCTCGGTGACGGGCAGCTGGAGCCGTCGCACCTGCTGGCCGATGCGCTGCGCCTGGGCGCGGCCCTCGGCCGACAGCAGGCGCTGGTTGGCGCAGTCGTCATGGCTGCGGCTGGCGGCGTCGTTGCGCGAGAAGTCGGTGGCGGTGTGGCGGAAGTAAATGACGTACCCGCCCGCGCGCAGCGCCGCGGCCAGGTTGTCGGGCGCAATGGCCTCGCCCGCCGCAGGCGCCGACGAAGCAGCGGACGCTATTGGGGTGGTAGTGGCCTGGGCCTGCGCGGCGGGTAACCACAGGGTCAGCGCGACCAGGGACAGGGCAAGTGGCGCCAGGGCGCGGCGGTACAGCATCCGGCTCTGAGCCGGGCGCTCAGCGACAAGTTCCGCCGGGTGCGCCTACTTCGGCGCCAGCACCGCCATGGTGATGCGCGACACGCAGGTCAGCTCGCCGGCGTCGTTGCGCAGGTCGATCTGCCACACCTGCGTGGTGCGGCCGATGTGCACCGGCCGCGTGATGCCCGTGACCCAGCCGCTGGTGGCGCCCTTGAGGTGGTTGGCGTTGATGTCCAGCCCCACGGCGCGGTAGCCCTCGGGGCACGAATAGGCGGCGCCGCACGAGCCCAGCGTCTCGGCCAGCACCACGCTCACGCCGCCATGCAGCAGGCCATAGGGCTGGCGGGTGCGCGTGTCCACCGGCACGCGGGCGGTGATGAAGTCGTCGCCCACCTCCAGGAACTCAATGCCAAGATGCCGCACCGCCGTGTCCTGGTGCATCTCCGTCAGGTGCGCTACGGAAATGGGCTTCTTCCAGATCGCCATGGGGTCGTTCCTCCGGTTGCTTGAGCCACGCACTATATCGGCCGGCCCCGGTCGGCGACTGTCGCCTACAGGCGTGGCGCCGGCGCGCGGTTACGCTGGCACGATGAAACGAACGCATCTCTGGGCCTGGGGCGCCGCCGGCGGCTTGCTGCTGGTGGGCGGCATGGCACTGGCCGTGTGGGCCTGGCTGCCCGGCGACGAAGCCTTGCGCAGCCGGCTCGAGACCTCTGCGCTGGCCGCGCTCGGCACGCCGGTGCGCATTGGCCAGGCGCACCTGCAGCTGCTACCGGTGGTGGCCGTGGTACTGGAGGATGTGCGCACCCTGCAGGACGAGCCCATCGTTCTGGCCCGCATCGCGGTGTATCCGCAGGTGCTGCCGCTGCTGCGCAAGGTGCTGGCGGTGGACCGGCTGGAGATCGACGGGGCCCAGGTGCCGCGGGGTGCGCTGCGGGCGTTCCGCGGGCGTGTCACGCCGCCGGACGTCGGCTTCAAGCAGGCGCCGTTGCCGCTGTCACAGGTGGTCTTTCGCGACCTGACCTGGGTGTCTTACAGCGGTATCGCCACGGTGTTTGATGGCGAGGTGGACTTCGACGCACGCTGGCGGCCCCGACAGGCCGTCCTGCGCCGGCCCGGGGCGCCCGCGCCCTTCAGCTTCACGCTGGCCCGCGACGGCGACGCCGACCGCTGGCAGGTGCGCACGGTGGTGGCGGGCGGCACGGCCCACGGCCAGCTGACCCTGCACGAGCTGCCGGAACTGGGCCTGGCGCTCAGCGGCGAACTGGCGCCCAGCGGCATCGACCTGCCCCTGGCCATGAGCACCTTCAACCGCCATTCGCCCATCGGCGGCAAGGCGTCGGCCCGTACGGTGGTGCGCGCCCGCGGGCACACGCTGCTGGACCTGGTGCGCTCGCTGCACACCACCAGCGACGTCACGGTTGCGCAGGCGGTGGTGCTGAAGCTGGACCTGGACAAGGCGGTGCGCTCGCTCGGCAGCGACCGCGCGGGGCAGACCCGGCTTGACAGCCTGACGGCGCGGCTGGACACGCAGAACACCGACGAGGGCATCCGCTTCAGCTACACGCGGCTACAGGCAAAGGCCGGCAGCTACAGCACCACCGGCGAGGCGGAGGTCTACCGAGGCCAGCTCCAGGCCAGCGGCCGGCTGAGCCTGGCCGGCGGCTGGCTTGGCCTGCCCTTTGTGGCCAGCGGGCCGGTGGCCAAGCCGCTGTTCAGGATGTCCCCGCCACCGCCGATGCGCGGGCCGCAGAGCCTGCTGCCCTGAGACCGCGCTCAGGCCTTGCGGTTAAGCAGCGCGTACAGCAGGATGGCGCCAAACGTGGCGGTGCCGATGCCGCCCAGCGCAAACCCGCCGAACTTGAGCGTGAAGTCCCCGGTACCCAGCACCAGCGTGATGGCGGCAACGATCAGGTTCTTGTTGTCGGAGAAGTCGACCTTGTTGTCGACCCAGATCTTGGCGCCGGCCACGGCGATCAGGCCGAACACCACAATGCTCACGCCGCCCATCACCGGCAGCGGGATGGCCTGGATCACCGCGCCAAACTTGGGGCTGAAGCCCAGCACCACGGCAATCACCGCGGCGACCACGAAGATGGCGG
>NZ_JAYRLK010000027.1:0-2480 GCF_041905325.1 Thermomonas sp.
ATGAGCCCATGCAACTAGGCGACGCTCGCACCGGCAAACTGGCCGACAACGTGACTGGCTTTGGCCGGGCGTTGCGCCGCGCGGGTGTGCGGCTGGACAGTGCGCGCATTGCGCTGGCACAGCAGGCTGCGCTGCTGGTGGGCGTGGGCAGCAAGGGCGACCTGAGTGCGGCGATGGAGGCGGTGCTGGTGAGCCGCGAGCAGGACCGCATGGTGTTCCGCGAGCTGTTTGACATCTACTTCCGCAACCCCGAAGTCGCCAACAAGCTGCTGTCGCAACTGTTGCCCAGCGCCGAGGGCAAGGCCGAGCCGAGCAAGCGCCGCCCGCGCGTGCGCGAGGCGCTTCAGCCCCAGAAAGCCTACGGCCAGGCGGCCAAGCCCAAGCAGGAAGACCAGAAGGTGGAGTTTGACGCCGCCATGACGGCCAGCGACCTGCAGCGCTTGAAGCATGCCGACTTCAACGCCCTGAGCGGCAGCGAATACCGGCTCGTGGAGCGGCTGGCGCGCGACGTGGCGCTGCCTGTGCCCAGCGTGCCGTCGCGCCGCGTGCGGCCCGGCACGCGCGGCGCACGCGTGCACTGGAGCGGCGTGATGCGCGACGCCGCCCGTACCGGCGGCGAGATCATGCAGCTGCGCCGCCTGCAGCGCCATGCCCAGCCGCTGCCGCTGCTGGTGCTGGTGGATGTGTCGGGCTCGATGGAGCGCTATTCGCGGCTGCTGCTGAGTTTTCTGCATGCGGCCACGCGCAGCGTGCACGGCCCCCGCGGGCGGACCGACGTGTTCGCCTTTGGCACCCACCTGACCGACCTGACGCCCGCCTTCCGGCTGGCCGACACCGACGAAATGCTGGCCGCCGCGAGCCTGGCCATCAGCGACTTTGCCGGCGGCACCCGCCTGGGCGACGCGTTGGCCACGCTGCGCGAGCAGCATGCGCGCCGGCTGGTGGGCCGGCGCACGCTGGTGCTGGTGATCAGCGACGGGCTGGACACCGGCGAGCCGGCCGATCTGGCGCGCGAATTGGGCTGGCTGCGCCGGCGCAGCCGCCGCCTGCTGTGGCTCAACCCGCTGCTGCGCTTTGACGGCTACGCCCCCGTGGCGCGGGGCGCCGCCAAGGCCGCGCATGGCATGCTGGCGGTGCACAACATCAGCAAACTGGAAGACCTGGCGGCAAGCCTTGCCGCCGTCATGAAAAACTAGAAGGAAACAAAAAAATGGACATGCAAGGAAGCCGCGCGCTCGCCATCACCCAGCAGCAGGCCTGGGACGCGCTCAACAACCCCGAGGTGCTGAAGACCTGCATCCCCGGCTGCGACAAGGTCGAGTCCACCGGCCCCAACCAGTACGCCGTGGGCGTGGCGGTCAAGATCGGCCCGGTGGCGGCCAAGTTCAACGGCAAGATCACGCTGAGCGATATCAACCCGCCCAACAGCTACACCATCACCTTTGACGGGCAGGGCGGCGCCGCCGGCTTTGGCAAGGGCAACTCCCAGGTGTCGCTGGCGCCATCGCAAGAGGGCAGTGGCTGTGTGCTGAGCTACACCGTGCACGCCTCGGTGGGCGGCAAGATTGCCCAGCTTGGCCAGCGGCTGATCGACGGGGTGGCCAAGTCGATGGCAGAAGATTTTTTCAAGCGCTTTGACGACGAAATGCAGCGCCAGCACCCCGAGGCCTACGCTGCTGCTGCCAAGGTGGAGGCGGCCAGCCCCCCACCGGCTGCGGGTGCCAAAGTGCCCGTGTGGGCCTGGGCCGTGGGGGCGGCGGTGGTGCTGGCCGCCATCTGGCTGCTGGCACGCTGAGGCCAGTCCGGAGCGACGCGATGGAAAACCTCGACGTGATGGTGTTGCGCACGCTGCGCGACTGGCGCGCAGCGGGCCAGCGCGCGCTGCTGGCCACGGTGGTGCGCACCTGGGGCAGTTCGCCGCGGCCCATCGGCTCGATCATGGCGCTGAGCGAAAGCGGGGCGGTGGTGGGCTCGGTGTCCGGGGGCTGCATTGAAGACGACCTGATCTACCGCTTCACCCAGGCCTATTCAGGCCAGGGCGAAGACAAGCACATCCCCAGTGGCGCGCCGGGTTTTGTGAAGTACGGCATCAGCGCTGACGAGGCGCACCGCTTTGGGCTGCCCTGTGGCGGCACGCTGGAGCTGCTGCTGGAATACGACCCTGACGCCGCCAGCCTGGCGCAGCTGGTCACGGCGCTGGAAGCCGGCCAGCTGATGCAGCGCACCGTGCGCCTGAGCGACGGTGCCGTCACGCTGGCCGAAGCCCTGGCGCCCGAGGAACTGAAAGTGACGGACGCCGCGCTCGTCAACACCTTCGGGCCCGAGTACCGCATGCTGCTGATCGGCGCGGGCCAGCTCACCGAGTACCTGGCCACCATGGCACTGTTCAGCGGCTTCGCGGTGACGGTGTGCGACCCGCGCGAGGAGTACCGCGGCGCCTGGAGCGTGGCCGGCGCCACCGTGGTGGCCGACATGCCCGA
>NZ_JAYRLK010000028.1:0-2463 GCF_041905325.1 Thermomonas sp.
CCATGCGATTGGCGTGGCGATCGCCGTGCTGATCGTGACCTGCCCCTGCGCGTTGTCGCTGGCCACGCCAGCGACAACGCTGGCAGCGGCTGGTGCGCTGGCGCGGCGCGGTGTGCTGGTGCGACGCCTGCAGGCCTTCGAGACGGCGACACGGATTGACACCGTGGTGTTCGACAAGACCGGCACACTCACGCACGACCGCATGGCCGTGGAGGCCGTGCGCGTGCGTGACGGTGTCACGCCAGCAGTCGCGCTGCGGCTGGCGGCAGCGCTGGCCCAGCACTCGCTGCACCCGGTGTCGCGTGCGCTGCTGGCCGCGGCCCCGGACGGGCCGCCGGTGGTGGTGGACGTTCGGGAACTGCCGGGCCAGGGCCTGCACGGCACTGTGGGCGAGGGCGCTGCGGCGCAGGTGCTGCGGCTGGGCTCCGCGCGCTTGTGCAATGCGCCGTCACAGCAATGTGCCGGCGATCTGCTGCAGGCGCACCTGGCGGACGCGCAGGGATGGCTCGCAACGTTCGACCTGGGTGAATCGGTCCGCGCCGACGCGGTCGCCGCGGTGCAGGCCCTGCGGGGCATGGGCCTGCACGTTCAGCTGCTGTCGGGCGACCGGTCGCGCGCGGTGCAGCGCCTGGCCTGGCGCGCCGGGATCGACACCGCGTTCGGCGACCGCTCCCCCGAAGACAAGCTGGCCCATGTGCGCGCGCTGCAGCAGCGCGGGCACCGCGTGGCCATGGTGGGTGACGGCATCAACGATGCGCCGGTGCTGGCACTGGCGGACCTTTCGTTCACGCTGGGCGAGGCGGCCGCGCTGGCGCGTTCGCGTGCCGACGTGGTGGTGATGGGCGGGCAGCTGGCCGCTGTGCCCGCGCTGCTGCGCCACGCCATACGCACCCGGGCCGTGGTGTGGCAGAACCTGGCCTGGGCCGCGGGCTACAACGCGGTCTGCGTGCCGCTGGCCGTGGCCGGCTGGATGCCGGCCTGGCTGGCGGGGTTGGGCATGGCCACGAGTTCGCTGGTGGTGGTGATGAATGCGGCGCGCCTGGCGCGTTCGCCGGAGGCGCATTGAGATGGACATCCTGTATCTGTTGATCCCGCTGTCCATCGCGCTGGCGTTGCTGATCCTGGGCGCGCTGGGCTGGGCCGTCTGGCGTGGCCAGTTTGACGATGTGGACGCCGAAGGCGAGCGGATTCTTCGCTCCGATTGACTTTCGTCAACCCGGTCTGCCGCCTTGCGGCCGACACTGGCGCCGAAACATAAAAGGTGCCCGATGAACACAGAGCAAACACAACTGGATCAGCCGCACGCAGGCGTCTATGAAGACACCGTCGTCCGGCAGTTTTCCCTGATGGCCGTGGTGTGGGGAGTGGTCGGCATGCTGGTGGGCGTGTTCATCGCTGCCCAGCTCGCCTGGCCCGAACTCAACTTCGGCATTCCCTGGCTCAGCTATGGCCGCTTGCGTCCGCTGCACACGAATGCCGTGATCTTTGCCTTTGGCGGTTGCGCGCTGTTTGCCACCAGCTACTACGTGGTGCAGCGCACCAGCCAGGTCCGGCTGTTCCTGCCCAAACTGGCGGCTTTCACTTTCTGGGGCTGGCAGCTGGTCATCCTGGCGGCCGCCGTCAGCCTGCCGCTGGGCTACACCAGCGGCAAGGAATACGCCGAGCTTGAATGGCCGATCGACATCCTGATCACGCTGGTCTGGGTGGCGTACGCCGTGGTGTTCTTCGGCACCATCGGCATCCGCAAGGTCCGCCACATCTATGTGGCCAACTGGTTCTACGGGGCCTTCATCATCGCGGTGGCCATCCTGCACCTGGTCAACAGTGCAGCGGTGCCGGCGGGGCTGATGAAGAGCTACTCGGCCTACGCCGGCGTGCAGGACGCCATGGTCCAGTGGTGGTACGGCCACAACGCGGTGGGCTTCTTCCTGACCGCGGGCTTCCTCGGGATGATGTACTACTTCATCCCGAAGCAGGCGGGCCGTCCGGTGTACAGCTACCGCCTGTCCATCGTGCACTTCTGGGCGCTGATCTTCACCTACATGTGGGCCGGCCCGCACCACCTGCACTACACCGCGTTGCCCGACTGGACGCAATCCATCGGCATGGTGTTCTCGCTGATCCTGCTGGCGCCCAGCTGGGGCGGAATGATCAACGGCATCATGACGCTGTCGGGTGCCTGGCACAAGCTGCGGGACGACCCGATCCTGCGCTTCCTGATCGTGTCGCTCTCGTTCTACGGCATGAGCACCTTCGAGGGCCCGATGATGTCGATCAAGACCGTCAACGCCCTGAGCCACTACACCGACTGGACCGTGGGTCACGTGCACTCCGGTGCCCTCGGCTGGGTCGGCCTGATTTCCATGGGCTCGCTGTACTACCTGATCCCGCGCCTGTTCGGCCAGAAGAAGATGTACAGCATCAAGGCCATCGAGGTCCACTTCTGGACGGCCACCATCGGCA
>NZ_JAYRLK010000029.1:0-2308 GCF_041905325.1 Thermomonas sp.
GCCCGCTCAACGAGCCGCCGAAGGAAAAAAAGGAATTCACCCCGGTGGCGCCGGGCTCCTACAACTCGGCCGCCATCATCATGCTCACCGACGGCCAGCGCACCACCGGGGTGGATCCGCTGGAGGCTGCGAAGATGGCTGCCGACCGCGGCGTGCGGGTGTACACCGTGGGCATCGGCACGGTGGACGGCGAAACCATCGGCTTTGAAGGCTGGTCCATGCGCGTGCGGCTCGACGAGGAAACCCTCAAGGCCGTGGCCAACAAGACGCAGGCCGAGTACTTCTATGCCGGCACGGCCGAGACGCTCAAGAAGGTCTACGAAACCCTGAGCTCGCGCCTGACGGTCGAGAAGAAGGAGACCGAAGTCTCCAGTCTTTTCGCGCTGGGCGCAGCGGTGCTGGCACTGCTGGCAGGCGTGCTGTCGCTGCTCTGGTTCAACCGGATTCTTTGAAGAACCAGCCTGTAGCCCGCACGGAGCATGCGTAGGGCGCTATCAAATCGATAGCAATCGCCTTATCAACCGAGTCGCCCCGAGGTCAACTGGAGTTGCCGCCCGCAGCGCGCCGCCAGGGTGGCGTCGTGCGTCACCACCACAAACGCCGTGCCGTGGTCGCGCGCCAGTGTGAGCATCAGGTCGAACACGCCGTCAGCAGTGCTGCGGTCCAGGTTGCCGGTCGGTTCATCCGCCAGCACGCAGGCCGGTTGCGTCACCAATGCGCGTGCGATGGCCACGCGCTGACGTTCGCCGCCCGACAGCTCGGCCGGACGGTGGTGAATGCGGTCCTGCAGGCCCACACTGGCCAGCATGCGCTGGGCCGTCCGGGCCGCCTGTTCGCGCGGCTGGCGACGGATCCACAGCGGCATGGCCACGTTGTCCAGGGCGCTGAATTCCGGCAGCAGGTGGTGAAACTGATAGACAAAGCCCAGGTGCTGGTTGCGCATCCGGCCCTGGGCCGCCGCATCCAGCTGCGCCAGTGGCTGGCCCAGCAGTTGCACCGAGCCGCTGGTCGGCGCGTCCAGCCCGCCCAACAGGTGCAGCAGCGTGCTCTTACCCGAGCCCGAGGCGCCGACGATGGCCAGCGTCTCGCCGGTCTGCACGTCCAGATCCACACCGTGCAGCACGGTGAGGTCGATCACGCCCTCGTGGAAGCGCTTCGTCAGGCCGCGCGCCTGCAGAACGGTGGTGGCGGCTTCACTCATATCGCAACGCCTCCGCCGGATTGACACGGCTGGCGCGCCAGCTCGGGTAGATCGTGGCCACAAAGGCCAGCACCAGCGAGATCAGCGCTACCGGCAGGATGTCGCTTTGCTGCGGATCGCTCGGCATGCGGCTGATCAGGTAGATGTCCTTGGGCAGGAAGCTCGCCTGGAACAGCCGCTCCAGCGCCGGCACGATCACGTCGATGTTGAAGGCAACGCCCAGGCCCAGTAGCAGGCCGGCAAAGGTCCCGATCACGCCGACCATCGCGCCCTGCACCATGAACACCCCCATGATGCTGCCCGGGCTGGCACCCAGGGTGCGCAGGATCGCGATGTCAGCGCGCTTGTCGGTCACCGTCATGACCAGGGTGCTGACCAGGTTGAACGCAGCCACGGCCACGATCAGGGTGAGGATGATGAACATCATCCGCTTCTCGAGCTGAACCGCGGCAAACCAGGTGCGGTTCTGACGCGTCCAGTCGCGGATCAGCAGGTCGCCGGTGAGCGAGCCGCCGAGTTCTGCAGCCACCTGACGCGCCGCGTGCAGGTCGCGGATTTTCAGGCGGATGCCGGTGGGGCCTTCCAGACGGAAGATGCGCGCGGCGTCTTCCACGTGCAGCATCACTAGCGCGGAGTCGTACTCGTAGTGGCCGGAATCAAAGGTGCCGACCACGGTCATCTGTTTCAGCCGCGGCACCACGCCTGCCGGCGTGACCTGACCGCTGGGTGCGATCAGCGTGACCGCATCGCCCTGGCGCACCCCCAGCGCGCGCGCCAGCTCACCGCCCAGCACGATGCCGAATTCGCCCGGAACCAGCCGCGACAGTGCCGTGTCCTTCAGTTCCACCGCGAGGTCCGTCACACCGGGTTCCAGCGCCGGGTCGATGCCACGCACGAGGGTGCCCTTCATGTCCTCGCCCCGGGCCAGCAGGGCCTGCGCGGCCACAAACGGGGCGGCGCCCGTCACCGCCGGGTTGCGCCGCGCTTCGGCCAGCGTGCGGTTCACGTCTGGCAAGGCAGCGCCTTGCGGCGCGAAAATCTCGATGTGCGACACCACGCTGAGCATGCGGTCGCGCACTTCCTTCTGGAAGCCGTTCATCACCGACA
>NZ_JAYRLK010000030.1:0-2242 GCF_041905325.1 Thermomonas sp.
CCAGCTTGCGCGCCATCGCGCGCACCGCCGGCACGGCCTTGACCCCGCCGACCGCGACTGCGGCCTCGCTGACCACGGCATTGCCGACCTGCATCGCGCCGACCACGGTACCGGCATCCTCGCGTCCACTTGCGGCGGCCGGGGCGGGCGCTGCGGCAGCGGGTGCCGGCGCGGGTTCGGGTTCGTCATCATGCGCGGCGCCGTGGTGATGGCCGGTGTCCTGGCCTTCCGCGCGCTGCGGCAGGTTGGGATCGACCTCGAACTCGGCCAGCCACTTGCCGGTGACGATCACGTCACCGGCACCACCGGCGAGCTTGAGCACCTTGCCGGAGACCGGCGAGGGCACGTCCACCACCGCCTTGGCGGTTTCCATCGAGACCAGGTTTTCGTCGAGGCGGATCACGTCGCCGACCTTGACGTGCCATTCGACGATGGTGGCATCCGGCAGGCCTTCACCAAGATCGGGGAGGAGGAATTTCTTGCTCATTTGCGAGATCCTGATTTTCGGTTTCGTAGGGCGGGTCTCGACCCGCCGATGCAATGCCCGGCCGTGGCGAAGGCGGGTCTCAACCCACCATCACGAATACGCCATCGCCCGCTTGGCCGCAGCGACTACCTTGTCCACGCTCGGCAGGTACTTCATTTCCAGCCGGAACAGCGGGATGTGGGTGTCGTAGCCGGTCACGCGCTCGACCGGTGCCAACAGGTCGAACAGGCATTCGTGCGCAATCCGCGCCGCGATCTCGCCACCGAATCCGGCGGTGCGCGGGGCTTCGTGGACGATCACGCAGCGGCCGGTCTTCTTCACCGATTCGGCAATCGTCGGGAAGTCCAGCGGGGTCAGGGTGGCAACATCGATCACCTCGGCGCTGATGCCTTCCTTCGCCAGGGCGTCCGCGGCTTCCAGGGTTTCCTTGACCTGCGCGCCCCAGGTGACGAGGGTGATGTCGCTGCCGTCGCGCAGCACGTAGCACACGTCCAGCGGCAGGGCTTCGCCGTCATCCGGCACCAGTTCCTTGTACTGGCGATAGATGCGCTTGGGTTCCATGTAGATCACCGGATCCGGATCGCGCATCGCCGCCAGCAGCAGGCCGTAGGCGCGCTGCGGGCTGGACGGCATCACCACGCGCAGGCCGGGGACGTTGGTGAAGATCGCCTCGTTGGCCTCGCTGTGGTGCTCCGGCGCGCGGATGCCGCCGCCCCACGGTACCCGCAGCACCATCGGGCAGGTCAGCCGGCCACGGGTGCGGTAGCGCATGCGCGCGGCGTGGCAGACGATGAAATCCACCATCGGATAGACGAAGCCGTCGAACTGCGCCTCGGCCACCGGGCGCATGCCCTGCGAGGCCATGCCCACGGTCAGGCCGGCAATGCTGGTTTCATCCAGTGGGGTATCGAGGATGCGTTCGGGGCCGAACTCGGCCGACAGCCCGGCGGTGGCGCGGAACACGCCGCCGTTGACGCCGACATCCTCGCCCAGCACCACCACGCGCTCGTCGTGGCGCAGCTCGTAGGCCAGCGCCTGGGTGATGGCCTCGATCAGGCAAATGGGTTGCGCGCTCATGCCCGGCCCTCCCGTGCCAACGCTTCTGCACGTTGGCCCTTGAGGTCCTCGGGCAGCTCCGCGTAGAGATAGTCGAACATCACCTCGACCGGCTGCACCGGGGTGTTGAGGTAGGCGTTGATTTCCTCGTCCACCTTCTTCGCGCACTCCTCGATCCAGGCCTTTTCCTCGGCCTCGCTCCACAGTTTCTTGCTGACCAGGTACTTGCGCAGGCGGATGAAGGGTTCCTTCAGCCACGCCGCCTTGACCTCGTCCTCGCCGCGATAACGGCGGGCGTCGTCGGCGGTGGTGTGGTCGTGCAGGCGGTAGGTCATGAATTCGATCACGCTGCCGCCTTCGCCCTTGCGTGCGCGCTCGGTGGCGCGGCGCATGGCTTCCAGCACCGCGATCAGGTCATTGCCGTCCACCTGCAAGCAATACAGGCCACCGGCCAGGCCCTTCTGTGCCAGCGTCTCGGCGCCGGTCTGGGCGCTGCGCGGCACGCTGATCGCCCAGCCGTTGTTGACCACGCACAGCACCAGCGGCGAGGTGTAGGCGCCGGCGGTATTGATCGCGGCGTAGAAATCGGTCTTCGAGCTGCCGCCGTCACCGCACACCGCCACCGCGACGCGCTTCTGCTTGCGCAGCTTGAAGGAGAGCGCCGCGCCCGAGGCCATGAGGCACTGGGTGGAGATCGGC
>NZ_JAYRLK010000031.1:0-2153 GCF_041905325.1 Thermomonas sp.
GGCGTGTTGGTCGAAATAGTCCTGCAGGGCCGCCGCATCGGCCAGCCAGTACTGCACGCACAAGGCGACGTGGCCATCCGCCGGCACGGGATCGCGCACATCGAGGACGCGTGCCGACATGAAGCCCGGCAAGGCCAGCATCTGCGCAACATGCGCGGCCAGCCAGGCGCGGTAGTCCGTCTCGATTGCACTGTCCAGGGTGATGTTCACCTCGTAGCAGACGGTGGCGCTCACATTTCCACCAGTCCGATCAGGGCCGAGGCGCTCACGGCCAGGCCCAGCAGCACGGAATAGATCATGCCCAATACGGTGAATTTCACCAGCGTCATTGGCCAACCTTGCGCGTAGACGCGCTTCTGCGTCAGCAGCAGGTAGACCAAGGTCCAGCCCACCAGGAATGCGATCAACCAGGCGAACAGGATGTACGTCCATGACCCATCCGGCGCGAAGGTCGAAGCGGGTACCGTTGCCAGCAGGATCAACAGCAAGGACAGGCACAGGAAGGCGTGGCTGTGCAGGGCCACGATCAGGTGCTCCATGTACAGCCGGCGCTGGAACAGGTAGGCCAGCTTCAGCAGCAAGGCAAACACCGGCACCAGCACGAACAAGGTGGTGGGGATGACCGAGAGCATCGCGTCCTTGAACGCGCCGGGATCGCGTTCGAGGCGGGCCACGTTGTCACTGCCGCGCTGCGCTTGCGCGGTGAGCCAGTGATTGACGAAGTCGGGTAGCCAGCCGATGGCGATCGGCTGCGTTTTCGCGTCCCACGGCTTGCCGCCGACCACCACGGCCGGATCCTGCGTCTCCAGAGGCGCCTCGGCGAGCGGGGTTGCGGACGCACCCTCGCGTAGCGCGCGGAGCCGCGCATCGGCGGCATCGCGGATGTGGTGCTCGGCGACGCGAATGCCGGTTGCACCTACTGCACCTGCGGTGCCGGTCATGTCGCGCTGCGCCTGCTGCAATTGCGCCAGTTGCTCGTCACGCAGCTTCACCACCGCCGCCGCCGTGGTGGCCCGCGCAAAGGCGTTCTGCACATCGTCCGATCGACCATCACCGCCCACCTGCACGGTCAGGCGCGCCACGAAGAAGGCCAGCACGGCAAGGAAGAAGAACAGCCGGAACGGGGTGACGTAGCGGACCTGGCGGCCGGCAAAGTATTCCAGGCTGAGGAAGCCGGGCCGCAGGTACAAAGGCTTGAGCGTGCGCACGATGCGCGCATCGAAATCGAACACGCTGTCCAGCAGGTCGCCAAGCACGCTGCCGATCGGCCGCATCAAGCCCTGCACCGGCTGCCCGCAGGCATGGCAATGCGGGCCTTGCAGGGCCGCCTCGCAGTTGCGACAACGCGGTGGCGGGGCCGGCTCCGCGGATGGCGATTGCACGTCGTCTTCGTTCTGCATGCGGATAAAATGACAGGCCGCGCGCGGCCGCGCCAGCGCGCCTTCCTGCCTGCCCCATGTCCAATTCCGCCGACCGCCCCCGCTTCCGCAGCGAAGTGGGCAAGACCGCCCGCCTGGCCGGACCGCTGGCGGCCGGGCATCTGTCGTCCGGTCTGGTGAGTTTTGTCGATGCATTGATCGCCGGCCACCATGGCACCGCGACGCTGGCGGCGGTGTCGGTGGGCACCGCGCTGTTCTGGCTGCCGATGCTGGCGCCGATGGGCACGCTGATGGCGCTGCCGCCGGCGGTGTCGCAACTGGATGGCGCGGGCCGTCGCAGCGAGATCGGGCCATTGTTCCGGCAAGCGCTGTGGCTGGCCGCGGGCCTCGGCTTGCTGCTGCTTGCGCTGCTCTCGCTGGCACCGCTGCTGCTGCGGCCGATGGGGATCACGCCCGCGATCGTGCCGGAGGTCACCGCCTTCCTGAACGCCGTGCGCTGGGGCATTCCTGCCTTCACCCTCTACCTGTGCATGCGCTACCTCAGCGATGGCCTGCACTGGTCACTGCCGACCATGCTGCTCGGTTTCGGCGGCTTGTGCGTATTGGCGCCGGTGGCCTATGTGTTGACCAATGGCCTGTTCGGGCTACCCGAGCTGGGCGCGGAAGGGATCGGGATCGCCACCAGCTTGATGTTCTGGCTGCAGGCCTCGGGCTTCGCGCTGTACCTGTCGCGCAGCCGCAGGTTCGCCGACCTGCGTCTGTTCGCGCAGTGGG
>NZ_JAYRLK010000032.1:0-2107 GCF_041905325.1 Thermomonas sp.
CATCCTGCCGGTGCCGGGCAAGGAGCTGCAGGGCGTGATCGCCTACCGCGACATCGCCGACACCAACACCATGATCGAGGCCGCAGCCAGGTACAAGAAGGCGGTGGTGATTGGCGGCGGCCTGCTGGGCCTGGAGGCCGCCAACGGCCTGATGAAACGCGGCATGGACGTGACCGTGGTGCATGTGATGCCCTGGCTGATGGAGCGCCAGCTGGACGACGTGGCTGGCAAGCTGCTGCAGAAGTCGCTGGAAGCGCGCGGCCTGAAGTTCATGATCGGCGCCCAGACGCAGGCGCTGCTGGGCAATGAGGCTGGGCGGGTGCGGGCCGTCCAGTTCAAGGACGGCACCGAGATTGACACGGACCTGGTGGTCATGGCGGTGGGCATCCGCCCCAACACCGAACTGGCCGAGAAGGCCCGGCTGCATGTGAACCGCGGCATTGTGGTCAACGACACCATGCAGACCGTGACCGACGCGCGCATTTACAGCGTGGGCGAGTGTGCCGCCCACCGCGGCATTGCCTACGGGCTGGTCGCGCCCCTGTTCGAGCAGGCCAAGGTGGCGGCCAACCACCTGGCGCAGTTCGGCATTGGCCGCTACACCGGCTCACTCACCTCCACCAAGCTCAAGGTCACGGGAATTGACCTGTTCTCGGCCGGCGACTTCCAGGGCGGCGAGGGCACCGAAGAAATTGTCATGAGCGACCCGTTTGGCGGCGTCTACAAGAAGCTGGTGATCAAGGACGACAAGCTGGTGGGTGCCTGCCTGTACGGCGACACCGTGGACGGCAGCTGGTACTTCAAGCTGCTGCGCGACGGCCGCAGCGTCAGCGACATCCGCGACAAGCTGATGTTCGGCGAGTCCAACATCGGCGACACCGGCCACGAGGGCCACAGCAAGGCCGCCACCATGCCCGACGACGCCGAAGTCTGCGGCTGCAACGGCGTCAACAAGGGCAGCATCTGCAAGGCCATCAAGGAAAAAGGCCTGTTCACGCTGGACGAGGTGCGCAAGCACACCAAAGCCAGCGCGTCCTGCGGGTCCTGCACCGGCCTGGTTGAGCAGATCCTGATGTTCACCGCCGGGGGGGACTATTCCGCCACGCCCAAGCTCAAGGCCATGTGCGGCTGCACCGACCACGGCCACCAGGCGGTGCGCGACGCCATCCGCACGCCGCTGCCCGATGGCCGCAAGCTGCTGACCATCGCCGATGTGTTCAAGGCGCTGGACTGGAAGACGCCCAATGGCTGCGCCAGCTGCCGTCCGGCCGTCAACTACTACCTGATCAGCACCTGGCCCAAGGAGGCCAGGGACGACCCGCAAAGCCGCTTCATCAACGAGCGCAGCCACGCCAACATCCAGAAGGACGGCACCTACAGCGTGATCCCCCGCATGTGGGGCGGCGAAACCACCGCCAGCGAGCTGCGTCGCATTGCGGACGCGGTGGACAAGTACAAGATTCCCACCGTCAAGGTCACCGGCGGCCAGCGCATCGACCTGCTGGGCGTGAAGAAGGAAGACCTGCCCCATGTGTGGAAGGACATCGGCATGCCCAGCGGCCACGCGTATGCCAAGGCATTGCGCACGGTGAAGACCTGCGTGGGCAGCGAGTGGTGCCGCATGGGCACGCAGGACAGCACGCAGATGGGCAAGGACCTGGAGCGCGCCATGTGGCGCATGTACGCCCCGCACAAGGTCAAGTTCGCCGTCAGCGGCTGCCCGCGCAACTGCGCCGAGGCCGGCATCAAGGACGTGGGCATCATCGGCGTGGACAGCGGCTGGGAGATGTACATCGCCGGCAACGGTGGCATCAAGACCGAGGTGGCGCACTTCTTCGTCAAGCTCAAGACAGCCGCCGAGGTGCTGGAGTACACCGGCGCCTTCTGCGAGCTGTACCGCCAGGAAGGCTGGTACCTGGAGCGCACGGTGCACTACGTCAACCGCGTGGGCCTGGACTACGTGAAGAAGCGCATCCTGGACGACCACGAAGGCCGCAAGGCGCTGTGGGAACAACTGCAGTTCGCGCTCGATGGCGAGCCCGACCCCTGGTTTGAAATGGACAAGGCAGCGGTGGACACACGCCAGTTTGCCCCGCTGACGGTGGCC
>NZ_JAYRLK010000033.1:0-874 GCF_041905325.1 Thermomonas sp.
CTCGGCAATCTTCTGCCCCTTGCGCACCGACTGGTCCTCTTTGACCAACAGAGTCTGGTTGTGGGCGTACGCCGACAGATAGGTGTTGTTGTGCTTGAGGATGATGAGGTTGCCGTAGCCCCGCAGTCCTGCCCCGGCATACACCACGCGCCCATCGGCCGCGGCCACCACGGCGTCACCCGCCTTGCCGGCTATATCAACCCCTTTGTTCTTGGCGTCATCGAAGCCGGCGATCACCGTTCCGTTGACGGGCCATGCCCAGCCCACCTCTTCGTCGTTGCCGGTCGCGGCCGAAGCCGCCGCGGGTGCGGAAGCGCTAGCCGCAGGCGCAGGCGCGGACGCGGCGGCAGCAGGGCGCGGCGCGCTGGCCGCCTGGGTCGGCGTGCCGGCTGCGGCTGTGCCCGACGGGATCGGCCGCACCACGACACCGGTGTCAGCCGCGGCGACAGCAGACGTGGGTGGCACCACACGCAGCACCTGGCCGACTTCAATGATGTTGGGATTTTCCAGCGTGTTCCAGCGCACGAGGTCGCGCCAGTTCTGCCCATGCTCCAGCCCGATACGCACCAGCGTGTCGCCTGGCTTGACGGTGTAGTAACCGGGTTTGCCGGCGTTTTCCGCGCCGGGCAATACCTTGCCTGCGGCAGGCGCGGTTTCAGTTGCCACAGGGCCAGGCCGGGACACGCCGGCGCCGCGGTCTTCCACCGGCGCCGGCGTGCGCGAGCTGGACGCGCACCCCGCCATCACGGCAGCCACCACCACGACAAGCGCAATGCCTGCGCCCCGGTTCAACGACTCGGTCATCCTGTTGTTTCCCTTCAAGCGATGCCTGATTTTAGGGGGACAAAGTGAACGCTCTCAAGAACAGTTTGTT
>NZ_JAYRLK010000033.1:884-2058 GCF_041905325.1 Thermomonas sp.
CCAAAGCCTGATGCCCGGCGGCCGTGACCATGGGCGCCACGATGCGCCCCCCCACCGCCAGTTGGTCGATCCATGCCTGCGGCACGGCATCGCCACCGGCCGCGGCGATGATGCCGGCATACGGCGCGCCCTTGGGGTACCCTGCCATCCCATCGCCGAACAGCAGGTGAACATTCGCCAGGCGAAACGGCCGCAGGTTCTCGCGTGCCCGGTCGTGCAGGCCACGCAGGCGCTCGATGCTGTAGACCTCGGCGGCAAGCAACCCCAGCACTGCAGCCTGATAGCCGCAACCGGTGCCGATCTCCAGCACACGGCCCAGCTTTCCGTCCGCACCAGTGACGCCCCCCACCAGCAGCTCGGCCATGCGCGCCACCACGCTGGGCTTTGAAATGGTCTGGCCCAGCCCGATCGGCAGGCTGGTGTCCTCATACGCCTGATTGACAAGCGCGCTGTCCACAAACCGGTGGCGCTCCACCTGGCCCATGGCGGCCAGAATGCGCGCATCGGACACGCCCTGCTGGGCGAGCTTGCGCACCATGCCTGCGCGTACGGCGCTGGAGTCCAGGCCCACGCCTTGCGGGCGAGCGGCCACGGCGCCGGGTCGCTGTGCAGCGGATAACGCGGGCTTGCGCGCCTGTGGTGCCGGCCCGGACGCCGGGCCCAGCCGCGCCGGAAATCCCGGCCTGCGGGGCGTGGTCATGCAGCCTCCGCCGCCAGGCGCTGTGCCGTCTGCGCCCAATAGCGCAGGCTGTCGTGATCGGTCAGGTCCACCTTGAGCGGGGTCAGCGCCACATGGCCCAGCGCCGTTGCGTGGAAATCCGTTCCCTCGGCGTCATCCTTGGCCGCGCCTGCGCCACCGATCCAGTACATGGTTTCGCCGCGGGGGCTGTCCTGGGCGATGACCTTTTCCGCGGCGTGGCGCCGGCCCAGCCGGCAGACCTTCGGCGGCTTGATCTGCTCAAACGGCAGGCTGGGAATGTTCACATTCAGAAGCCAGGGCGCCGCCCCGGACAGCTCCTGGCGCGCAAGCTGCTGAACCAGTTCACGCGCGACGCGGGCCGCGGCGTCGATGTGCTTCCAGCCTTTGTCGGTCTGCGAAAAGGCGATCGCGGGAATGCCGAACAGGTAGCCCTCCATCGCGGCGCCCACGGTGCCGGAATAGATCGTGTCGTCT
>NZ_JAYRLK010000034.1:0-2014 GCF_041905325.1 Thermomonas sp.
GCGGTGGGCATCCTGCACAAGGACTTGAAACCGGCCAATGTACTGGTCGCCGCGCGCGGCGACGGCTGGCAGGCGCGGCTGACCGATTTCGGCAGCAGCCGTCTGTTGCAGCCCGAGCGGCTGGCCGAACTGGGCATCACCGCGCTGGGCATGACCCTGACCCAGGTGGGCGGCGACACCAGTTCCGGCACGCCGCTGTACCTGGCCCCGGAACTGCTGGCCGGGCAACCGGCCACCGTGCGCAGCGACGTCTACGCACTGGGCATGCTGCTCTATCAATGGCTGGCCGGCGACCTGCGCAAACCACTGACGCCGGGCTGGGAGCGCGACATCGAGGACCCGCTTCTGCGCGAGGACATCGCCCACGCCACCGATGCCGACCCCGCCCGCCGCATCACCAGCGCCGCCGAACTGGCCGAGCACCTGCGTCGCCTGCCGCAGCGCCGCGCCGAACTTGCGCAGCGTGAAGCGGACGAACACGCCGCTTCCGCATTGCGCAGCGCGCTGGAACGCAGCCGCGCGCGGCGTCCGTGGGCAATTGCGGCGTTCGCCGCGCTACTGCTCGGGCTGGGTGGCAGCCTGTACTTCTGGTGGCATAGCGAGCAGCAACACCGCATCGCCGAACAGCAACGCGACATCGCCGAAAAGCAGGCAGCGCGGGCTCGCGCGGTCGTGGAATTCCTCAGCAACGATCTGATCGGCGCGGTCAGCCCCGGTGGCAGTGCGTTCGAACGCGACCCCACCATCAAGGACATGCTGGATGCGGCCTCGCGCGGCGTCGACGGCAAGTTTGGCAGCCAACCGGAGATCAGCGGCAGCATCCACGCGGCGCTGGGGCAGTCGTGGCGCACGTTGGGCCAAGGCGAGCGTGGCGTGGAGGAATTGCGCGCGGCCTTGCGCGATTTCACCTCCGCCTTCGGCGCGGACAATACGCTGACCCTGCGCACTGCCTACGCGCTGGTACGCACACTGGTCTACGCCAGCCGCAACACCGATTTCAAGGAAGCAGGCAGGCTGCTTGCCGAAACCGACGCCAGAGCCGGCGCACGCCTGCAGGGCAACGATGAACTGGCACTGGATGCGGCGTTCGCACGCGGCATCTTCCATCACCAACAGCTGCAGATCAAACAGGCATTACCGGCTTGGGTGCGCGCGGACACCCTGCAGCGCATGCTGTCCCCGATGGACACGCAGCGTGCCATCGTGATTCGCATGAACTTGGCCGATGCGCTGAGCCGTTCTGGCGAACCCGACAAGGCCATCGCGTTGATGCGGGCGATTCTGGCTGATCCGCTGCTGGACGCGAAGCAGATCGGTGGCAACCGTGTCGCCACCGTGCAGATGAATTTGGCGCGCGCACTGCGCAACCAAGGCAAGTACGACGAAGCACTGCCGCTGGCACAGGCAGCAGCAGCCACTGCGGAACGCATCTACGGCGCAGACAACTACCAGACGCTGACGCTGCGCTCCACCATCGCCAGCATCCAGGACAGCGCCGGAAATTGCGCGGTTGCCCTGCCGATCCAGCGTGACGTGGCCCGGCGCATGGCCGCACGCTACGGTAATGGCAAGCAGGCCACGTTGATCGAAACCGGCAACCTGGGACTGATGGAACACAACTGTGGCGACCGGCATATCGCCATCACCTTGCTGCGTGACGTCGAACGCGACCTGCGCCGGCAATTCGGCGAAAGCAACGCGGCGGCGCAGAGTTTCCGCCTGTCGCTGGCAGAAGCATTGATCGAACAGGGCCAGCGCGACGAAGCGCGGCACCTGCTGGACGGCCTCACCGAGCAGGCGATGGAAGCCTCGGGCGGCGACAAGGCGGAACTGGCACGCGTGCGAGGGCTGCTGGCGGGTGCGTGACACCCGCATCAGCCTCCGGCCCTGGATCAATGCACCACGAAAGTGATCCGCAGGTTCACCCGCCACTCCTTCACATTGCCTTCGGCGTCGGTCACCACCTTGATGTCGTTGACCCACGCACCCTGGATGTTCTTCACCGACTCCGAGC
>NZ_JAYRLK010000035.1:0-1923 GCF_041905325.1 Thermomonas sp.
CAAGCACGCACACCACCGGTTTGACATCGACCATCCCGGCAAGGACAGTTTCCGCCACCGTCAGGCGGGCGCCTTCGAGGTGGTGGTGGCGTCGGACCGCCGGCTGGCACTGATGCGTGAATTCGAACAACCGGCCGCGCTGACGGTGCACCACCTGCTGGCCGAGTTGTATGAAGGCGTGGACTGGGTGCTGGTGGAGGGTTTTCGCGACAGCAACCTGCTCAAGATCGAGATCTGGCGTCCGGCGTCCGGCCACCAGCCCCGCTACCCGGACGACGACTTCATCGTGGCCATTGCCACCGACGCGCCTGACCAGTTGCCTGAAGCCACCCTGCGGCCTGTGCTGGATTTGAACAACGCCGATTCCGTGGCGCAGTGGCTGACCGACAATGCAGACCGGTTTGACTACCTCCCGGAAATGTTTTCATGAACGCGCCCCCGGTACCCCGCACCCCGCTGCGTCCCCTGGACGATGTTCTGGCCGACCTGCTGTCGCGTGCCACTGCGCTGCCCGGCACCGAGCAGGTGTCCACCTTTGACGCCGATGGCCGCGTGCTGGCGCAGGACCTGGTGTCCGCGCTCCAGGTGCCGCCGCAGGACAACAGCGCGATGGACGGCTACGCGGTGCGGGTGGCGGATGTTGTGCCGGGCGCTGTCTTGCCCGTCAGCCAGCGCATCGCCGCTGGCGCGCAAGGCATGCCGCTGGCCGCAGCGACGGTGGCGCGCATCTTTACCGGTGCGCCCATCCCGGCCGGCGCTGACGCGGTGGTCATGCAGGAAGAGGCCGAGCCGGCCGGCGATGGGGCCGTCCGGTTCAGGGCACCGCCACCGGTGGGCCAGCACATCCGGCGGGCCGGTGAAGACGTGACGCGCGGTGCCGTGGTGCTGGCGCAGGGGCGGCGGCTGGACAGTGCGGCGCTGGGCATGGCGGCCAGCATCGGGCTCGCGCAGCTGCCGGTGGTGCGACGCCCCCGCGTGGCGCTGTTTTCCACCGGCGATGAGCTGGTCTTGCCCGGCACCGTGCCGCCCGCAGAGATGAAGCCTGGCGCGATCTACAACGCCAACCGCTTCTTCCTGCGTTCCCTGCTGCGTCGCCTGGGGTGCGAGGTGACCGATCTCGGCGTGGTGCCCGACCGGCTGGACGCCACCATCGACGCCCTGCGCGCGGCCGCGCAGGGGCATGACCTGATCGTCACGAGTGGCGGCGTGTCGGTGGGCGAGGAAGACCACGTCAAGCCGGCCGTGCAGGCGCTCGGGACGCTGGATCTATGGCAGCTGGCCATCAAGCCCGGCAAGCCGTTCGCGTATGGCCGGGTCGCCGGTGCGCATTTCATCGGCCTGCCCGGCAACCCGGTGTCGAGCTTCGTCACCTTCCTGCTGCTGGTCCGGCCCTTCGTCCTCAAGCTGCAGGGCGCGGCCGTGCTTGCTACAAAAACGATAGCGGCCCGCGCAGATTTCGCGTGGCCGCGGGCCGATAAACGCCGTGAATTCCTGCGGGTGCGGCGCAACGCGGCGGGCGGACTGGACCTGTTTCCGAACCAGAGCTCGGGCGTTCTGACGTCGATGGTCTGGGGCGACGGGCTGGTGGATACGCCGCCCGACACCACGATTGCGCCGGGCGACACGGTGCAGTTCATCCCGTTTGTGGAGCTGCTGGCATGAAGGTCACCGTCCGGTACTTCGCATCGATCCGCGAGGCCATGGGGCAGGGCAGTGAACAGGTGGACACCGCAGCCGGCTCCGTGGGTGCGCTGCGCGACAGCCTGGTCGCGCGTGGCGGGGCAGCCGCCGACAGTCTGGCGCGGGGCCGGGCAGTGCGCGCCGCACTCAACCAGGTCATGTGCGCCGACGACGCCGTGCTCACCGAAGGCTGCGAAGTGGCGTTCTTCCCGCCGGTCACGGGGGGCTGAGCATGGCAGCCCG
>NZ_JAYRLK010000036.1:0-1923 GCF_041905325.1 Thermomonas sp.
CGTCGGTCATCTCCTGCTTGTGGCGGCGCGCGATGGCCACGGCATCGGGCAGGCTGCCGCCGACTTCGGCCACCGCATTGATGAAGGCGCAGCCGCGGAACGCCGGGTCGGCAAACCATTCGGCCAGAGCCGCCACCAGCGGCGCCAGGCCGCCGCCCGGGCGTGCGCCGTGGCGGCCCAGCGCGTCCACCAGCCAGGCCATCCAGCGCTCGTGCCGGTAGTCCAGAAAGGCGCGCACCAGATCGTCCTTGGACGGAAAGTGCCGGTAGAAGGTGAGCTTGGCCACGCCAGACTCGGCAATCAGCCGGTCCACCCCGGTGGCGCGGATGCCGTCGCGGTAGAACAATGCATGCGCCGTGACGAGGATGCGCTCGCGCGCGGGCAGGTGGCTCAGATCCATGTGGTAGATTGTAGACAGGTCTGTCTACTTCAAGGAACCCCATGGAAACCAAGCCACCCCTGCCCCCGTTCACCGCCGAAACCGCTGCGCAGAAAGTGCGCATGGCCGAAGACGCCTGGAACACCCGCGACCCCGACCGCGTGGTGCAGGTCTACACCGAAGACACGCGCTGGCGCAACCGCGCCGAGTTCCCGGTGGGCCGCGAGCAGGTGCGCGGCTTCCTGCAGCGCAAGTGGGCGCGCGAGCTGGACTACCGGCTCATCAAGGAGCTGTGGGCTTTCACGGGCAACCGGATTGCGGTGCGCTTTGCCTACGAATGGCACGACGATTCGGGCCAGTGGTTTCGCAGCTACGGCAACGAGAACTGGGAATTCAACGAACAGGGCTTCATGCAGCGGCGCTTTGCCAGCATCAATGACCTGCCCATTGCCGCGCCCGATCGCAAGTTTCACTGGCCGCTGGGTCGGCGGCCCGACGACCACCCCAGCCTGGGTGATTTGGGACTTTAGCGCACCAAAATGGCGCGAACGGGGCGCACCAATCTGGCACGACCATTGCATGCACCAAGCCCATGCATGCTGACGCCCTGAAATGGCAAAACCCGCCCGCCTCTGCGCCCGACCCGCTCTGGCAGCACCAGCTTGGGCTGTTGCTGGAGTCCACGGGCGAGGGCATTTTCGGGATTGACCTGGCCGGGCACTGCACCTTCATCAACCGGGCGGGCGCGCGCATGCTGGGCTGGGAGCCGGCCGATGTGCTGGGCCACAACATGCACGAGCTGACGCACCATTCGCATGCCGACGGCTCGCACTACCCCGACACCGACTGCCCGATCTTCAATGCCTTCCGTCGCGGCCTGCCGTGCCGCATCGACACCGAGGTGTTCTGGCGCCGCGACCGCACCGCATTCGCGGTGGAGTATTCCAGCCACCCCATCATGGACGGGCCGCAGGTGCGCGGCGCGGTCATCACCTTTGTGGACATCACCGAGCGCAAGCGCGCCGCCGACGCCCTGCAAAAAGCCAAGGACGAGCTGGAGCTGCGGGTGGCCGAGCGCACGCGCGAGCTGTCGGTGGCGCTGGGCCAGCTGCGCGAGCTGGCGGCGTACTCCGAGCAGGTACGCGAGGAAGAGCGCACCCGCATCGCCCGCGAAGTGCACGACGAACTGGGCAGCCTCCTGGTGGCGCTGAAGATGGACGTGAACTGGCTCGACAAGCGCCTGGCGGAGCAGCAGTCGCGCGAGGCCGAGGCGGCGCAGGCCATGCGCGAGCGCATGCGCAGCAAGTGCCAGAACATGAGCCGCCTGATCGAGAACGCGGTCGACAACGTGGGCCGCATCATCACCGACCTGCGCCCCAGCATCCTGGACCACCAGGGCCTGTGGGCCGCGCTCGAGTGGCAGGCCCACGAGTTCGTGCAGTCGGCCGAGCTGGCGCTGGACTGGCAGATGCAGGTGGACGCCGCGCCGGAGCTGCCCGAACCTGCAGCGATGGCCGTGTTCCGCATCTTCCAGGAAATGCTGT
>NZ_JAYRLK010000007.1:0-101099 GCF_041905325.1 Thermomonas sp.
AGTCCTTGAACTCGCCACCGAAACGCTCCGCGCCCACCTTGGTCAGCGCCGCCGTCAGCGTCGTCTTGCCGTGGTCCACGTGACCGATGGTGCCCACGTTCACGTGGGGCTTGGTGCGTTCGAACTTACCCTTAGCCATGGCTGCGTCTCGTTGGAGTTGCCCACCGGAGCGGGCGTGATTTTCGAAGATGGTGCTCACGAAAGGAATCGAACCTTCGACCTCCTCCTTACCAAGGAGGTGCTCTACCGACTGAGCTACGTGAGCAGATTTTGCAGCAGGACCTGTTGCGCAATGGTGGAGCGGGAGACGGGAATCGAACCCGCGCTAGTAGCTTGGAAGGCTACAGTTCTACCATTGAACTACTCCCGCACCGGGAGCCCTGCCTTGTTGCACCCTCGGCTGGTAAGGCCGACGGCTTGACTCTTCAACTTGTCGACTCCGCAAGCGGATTCGAATGGTGGAGGGAGGTGGATTCGAACCACCGAAGGCGTAAGCCAGCAGATTTACAGTCTGCCCCCGTTGGCCGCTTGGGTATCCCTCCAGTTTTCCAAGAGAGTTCATGCCGACCCCTCAAAGAGCCCGTTATTTTGGGCGTCACCTACCCGCTTGTCAACGGGCTCGGCCACATATTTTTCAAAAGCCTGTCGCCACGCTCCGCACCGGGCCCGATGCCATCAGACGTTGAAGCGGAAATGCAGGATGTCGCCTTCCTGCACGCGGTACTCCTTGCCTTCCAGCCGCAACCGGCCGGCATCGCGCGCGCCCGCTTCGCCACGATACTTGATGAAGTCCTCAAAGCCGATGGTTTCGGCACGGATGAAGCCCTTTTCGAAGTCGGTATGAATGACTGCCGCCGCCTGCGGCGCGGTGGCGCCCGCCTTCACAGTCCACGCACGCACCTCCTTCACCCCGGCGGTGAAATAGGTCTGCAGACCCAGCAGCTCGTAGGCCGCCCGGATCACCCGGTTCAGGCCCGGCTCCTCCAGCCCGAGATCGGCCAGGAAGACATCGCGGTCGGCATCCTCGAGCTGGCTCAACTCCTCCTCGATGGCCGCACACACCGGCACCACCTTGGCACCCTCGCCGCGTGCGCGGGCGCGCACGGCATCCAGGTGCGGGTTGCCTTCGAAGCCGTCTTCCAGCACGTTGGCCACGTACATCACCGGCTTGAGGGTGAGCAGGAACAGCTCGCGGATGGCCAGCTTTTCCTCATCGTCCAGCGCCACCGTGCGCGCAGCCTTGCCCTCGTCCAGCGCAGCGCGCAGCTTGCCCAGCGCCGCGATCTTCGCCTTGGCGTCCTTGTCCCCGCCCTTGGCCACGCGCTCGTAGCGGGCGATCGCCTTGTCCACCGACTCCAGGTCGGCCAGCGCCAACTCGGTGTCGATGGTCTCGATGTCGGCGATCGGGTCGATCCTGTTGTTGACGTGGATGACGTCGTCGTTTTCGAAACAGCGCACCACATGGCAGATCGCGTCGACCTCGCGGATATGGGCCAGGAACTTGTTGCCCAGGCCCTCGCCGCTGGCGGCACCGGCCACCAGCCCGGCGATGTCGACGAATTCGACCGCCGTGGGGATGCACTTCTGCGGCTTGACGATCTCCGCCAGCGCATTCAGGCGCGGATCCGGCACCGGCACCACGCCCACGTTCGGCTCGATGGTGCAGAACGGGAAGTTGGCCGCGGCGATGCCGGCCTTGGTCAGCGCGTTGAACAGGGTGGACTTGCCGACGTTCGGCAGTCCGACGATGCCGCATTTGATGCCCATGTCGCGTGTTGCTCCGTTGCCGCGCCGGCAGGCTGCCGGCACGATGAATTCATTGCGTGCGCGGGGTGTGCAGCCGCGTCATCGCATCCGGGAAATTGCCCTGCACTGCCAGCGGCAGCACGTCCTGCGCGGCCCCGACGGCCCGCAGGATCGCCTCTTCGTCGTCGCGCCCGGGTCGGCCCAGCACCCACGGCGTGACCTGATCCTTGTGACCGGGATGGCCGATGCCGATGCGCAAGCGGTGGAACTTGCCGTGTCCGAGCAAGCGGATGGTGTCGCGCAGGCCGTTCTGGCCGCCGTGGCCACCGTCGAACTTGAGCCGCGCCACGCCGGGCGCAAGATCCAGCTCGTCGTGGACCACCAGCATCTCCTCCGGCGCGATCTTGTAGTAGCGCAGCGCCGCCATGACGGACTTGCCCGAGGCATTCATGAACGTGGCCGGCCGCAGCAACCACACCGGCTGCCCGGCAATCACCAGCTTGGCGGTTTCGCCAAACAGCTTGCTCTCGAGCCCGAAACGCGCACCCGCATCCAGCGCCAGCGCGTCAATAAACCAGAACCCGGCGTTGTGCCGGGTTCTGGCGTATTCGGCACCGGGATTCCCCAGCCCGACGATGAGGCGAAGACCTGACATCGGCATGCTTCCAACCCCCAACCATCATCCCCGCACGGGCGGAGATGATGGCAAAGGCGGTTACTTCGCGTCCTTCTTGGCCGCCTTGGTGGCCGGCACTTCCGCCGTTGCCGGCGCGGCGGCATCCACCACCTCTTCCTTGCCGTGCTTGGCCACCACGACGGCGACGTCGTGTTCCTTGCCCAGCTTCAGTGCCGGGATTTCCACGCCGGCCGGCAGCGTCAGGCCGGACAGGTGCACCACGCCACCGATGGCCAGGTCGGACAGGTCGACTTCGATCGCCGCCGGCAGGTCCTTCGGCAAGCAGCTGATTTCGATTTCGGTCAGCTCGTGCATGATGACCACGCCACCGGTCTTGCCCGCCGGAGACTTGTCCTGGTTCTTGAAGTGCAACTGCACCTTGGTGCGCAGGGCTTGGTTGGCGTCCACGCGCTGGAAGTCCAGATGCATGATCAGCTGCTTGTACGGGTGGCGCTGCATGTCGCGCAGGAGCACCTGCTCGACCTTGCCGTCGACATCCAGGTTCAGCAGCGACGAGTAGAACCACTCGTGCTGGCTGGCCAGCCAGATGGCTTCATGCTCGATCTGGATGGCCTGCGGGGCGGCGTTTGCGCCGTAGACGATGGCCGGCAACTGGGCGGCACGACGCAGGCGGCGGCTCGCACCCTTCCCCTCGACGTTGCGGCCGGTGGCCTTGATGGTGTGTTCGGACATGGCAATGACTCACTTCTGTTGCGATGAAGCCGCCTCGCGGCGGCGAAAACACTCACCCGCGACCAGGTGAGTGGGGTGCGCCGCCGGCAAGCCGGCGGCGCGAATGTGGCATCAGTCGACGTACAGCGAACTGACCGACTCGCCGAACGCCATCCGGCGGATGGTTTCGGCCAGCAACTCGGCCACGCTGAGCTGGCGGATCTTGCCGCAGGCGCGCGCAGCCGGCGACAGCGCGATGGTGTCGGTGACCACCAGTTCGTCCAGCGACGACTTGTTGAGGTTGTCCAGTGCCGCACCCGACAGCACCGGGTGCACGCAATAGGCCACCACCTTCACCGCACCGCGCTCCTTCAGCGCATTGGCGGCCGCGCACAGGGTGCCGGCGGTATCGACGATGTCGTCCACCAGCACGCAGGTCTTGCCCTCGACGTCGCCGATGATGTTCATCACGGTGGCGACGTTGGCCTTCGGACGGCGCTTGTCGATGATGGCCAGTTCGGCGTCATCCAGCCGCTTGGCGATCGCGCGCGCGCGCACCACGCCACCGACGTCCGGCGACACCACGATCACGTTGTCGGTGCCATGCACGCGCCAGATGTCGGCCAGCAGTAGCGGCGAGGCATAGACGTTGTCGACGGGGATGTCGAAGAACCCCTGGATCTGGTCGGCGTGCAGGTCCACGGTGAGCACCCGGTCGGTGTCCACCGCGCTGAACATCTTGGCCGCCACCTTGGCGGTGATCGGCACGCGCGCCGAACGCGGGCGGCGATCCTGGCGGGCATAACCGAAATACGGCACCACCGCGGTGACGCTGGAGGCCGATGCGCGCTTGAGCGCGTCGATCAGCACCAGCAACTCCATGAAGTTCTCGGCACTCGGCGCGTTGGTGGGCTGGAGGACGAACACCTCCTGCCCGCGCACGCTCTCCTCGATCTCGACCTGCACCTCGCCGTCGGAGAAACGGCTGACCAGCGCCTTGCCCTGGCGCACGCCCAGTTCGCGGCAGACGGCATCGGCCAGCGCCCGGTTGGCATTGCCCGAAAACACCAGCATGTTGGAGTTGTCTTGCATCGCGATGGCCATGGTTGGGTGGCGGTGGACGCTGCGTGAACGCGCAGGGAATGGCAGGGGCGGAAGGATTCGAACCTACGCATGCCGGGATCAAAACCCGGTGCCTTAACCGCTTGGCGACGCCCCTAGGTGTAGTGCTCCACTGCCTCCAGCAGCGGCGACCTTTCCGCACCGCGTGCCAGCCAGGCATGGATGCCTGGCGGCAACGCCACCAGTGCCGCCTCGGCGGATTCGCGCGTGGCGAACTCCACGAAACAGCCACTGCCCGAACCCGTCAAACGCGGTTGGCCGATGCGCGACAGCGCCTTGAACACGGCCTCGATGGCCGGTTCGCGACGCCGCAGCACCGGCTCGAACGCATTGTCGCGCACGATCCCGGAAAGGAAGCCCGCTATTGTCACGGGCGCGGCATCCCGAGTCAAATCCGGGGACTGGAACATTGCCGCAGTGGCCGCATGGACCGGCGGCGACACCAGGACGTACCAGGCCGGCGGCAGCGCCAGTGGCTGCAACTGCTCGCCCACGCCTTCGGCCCAGGCATTGCGCCCGTGCACGAAGACCGGGACATCGGCCCCCAGGCGCACCCCCAGGCGGGCCAGCCGATCCCGCCCCAGGTGCAGCCCCCACAACCGATCCAGCGCCACCAGCACGGTCGCCGCATCGGACGATCCGCCACCGAATCCACCCCCCATCGGAATACGTTTTTCTATACCGATGTCAGCGCCTTGCGCCGTTTTTGCCTCCATTTGCAGAAGTTTCGCTGCCTTGATCAGCAAATCATCGGCCTCGGCCACGCCCATCGCACCCGCCCCTTGGCGGTGGATGCCGGCATCCTGGCGCAGCCGCACATGAACGGTATCGCCCCAGTCCAGCAGACGGAATACGGTTTGCAGCGCGTGGTAGCCGTCGGGGCGACGGCCGGTGATGCGCAGGAACAGGTTCAATTTGGCCGGTGCCGGCCATGCCTGCCACCCCTCGCCGGGGGGAAACGCTTGCGTCATTCCCGCCCCCAGCGGTCCACCACCAGCCGCACGCGGTCATCACCCCGGCGCGCTTCCACCCGGGTCGGCAGCGACTGTCCACTGGCCGCATCCACGGCCCACCCGTCGTACTCCACGACCCAGCCCCCCTGCTCCAGCCGCACCGGCAACTGGTGCGGGCCGTAGGCCAGCACGGCCGGCCCGACGCTGGCCGGTGCCGCCACCGCCCGCAGCCAGCAGCCCAATGCCGCCAGCGGAATGTCCCAGCCGGTGGCGTCGCGCAGCAACCGGGTGGCGTCCGTGCCGCTGCGCGGCCCGCCCTCCAGCCCGGACAAGGTGGCTCCGGCGGCATCCACGTCCAGTTGCCACCCCTGCCGGGTCACCGGGGCGGTCAGCAGCAGGCGCAGGTGACCTGCCGCCTGCGCCCATTCCAGCCGCCCGCTGCCGCCCTCGCGGCCATTGGCCAACGCCACCCGTCCGGACAGCGCCCAGTCGGGGGCGGCGCAATCGCCTCCGGCCAGCCCTAGCGCCGTTGCACGGGCCTGCTGGGCCGCTGCGGCAGCCACCGGGTCGATTGTGGCGGGCGGCGGCAGGCTGGCGCACCCGGCCAGCAGCACCGACGCGATCGCCGCCAGCCTCGCACCGGTCACGCGCCGGTGTCCTGCAAGGCACGTTGCAGCGAGCGATTGCCCGGTTCGAGCTTGCGCGCTTCCTCGAAGTATCTGCGTGCCTCCTCCCGCTGCCCCAGCACCCACAGCACCTGGCCCAGATGGCTGGCGATGTCCGGGTCTTTTTGCTGGGCATAGGCACGCCGCAACTGTTCCAGCGCCGCGCGCGTCTTGCCCAGCCGGAACAGCACCCAGCCATAGCTGTCGATGATCGCCGCGTTGCCCGGCTCGGCCACGCGGGCGCGGTCGATCAGCTCCAGCGCCTCGCGATAACGGCGGGTGCGGTCGGCCAGGGTATAACCCAGCGCATTGAGTGCGGCCACGTTGTCGGGCGCAATCACCAGGATGCGGCGCAAATCGGCTTCGGCACGGGCGATGTCGTCGGTACGCTCCCACATCAGTGCGCGTGCGTAGAGCAGGTCGATGTTGTCGGGCTGTGCCGCCAGGCCGCGCGCGAAGGCATCGCGTTCGGCATCGACCTGCTTGTCCTTGGCATGCAACTCGGCCTCCAGCATGTAGGCATCGCGGCGCGCGTCCTCATCCAGTGCCGCATCGGCCTGCAACGCGCGCAATTCGGCATAGGCCTGCGGCGGCCGCCCCATGGCATGCAGGACATTGGCGCTGCGCAGGCGGGCAATGCCCTGGGCGCGCTGGCCGGGGGCGCTGGCGTACCAGGCCAGGGCCTCGTCGTAGCGCTCCAGCAATTCCGCCACCTGCCCCAGCAGCAGGCGTCGCACCGGGTTGGGATCGGTGGCGTCGCGCTTGAGTTCGGCGTACAGCGCGTCCAGTCCGGCCTTGTCGCCGGCCTTGTCCAACAAGGCCGCGCGCTGGGCGAAACTGGTTTCGTCCTGGGCACCGGTGGCCAGCACCTGCGCCGCCTTGCCGGTGTCGCCCAATGCTTCGTATTCGCCCGCCAGCGCCCAGCGCAAGGAGGGGGACAGCCGCGCCGGGGCTTCCAGCGGCGGCAGCACCGCACGCGCTTCATCCAGATTGCCCGCCTCACGCGACAGCTGCGCGCGCAGCAACGCCACCCGCGGCTCGCCGGGGAAACGCGCCACCACTTGCCGCATGATGCGTTCGACCACGTCCGGACGCTCCAGCCGCTGCGCCAGCCCGCCGAACCCCAGCCATGCCGGCAATTCGTCCGGCAGCGCACCGGCATCGATGAGCTCCCCCAGCATGTCGCCCACCAGTACCGGCTGCTTGCCCACCGCGCCCAGCAATGCAGCCAGACTGGCCTGCCAGCCACCCGTCCCCGCCAGCAGGGCTTGCAGCTCGCGCCGCGCCAGCCGTTTGTGGCCGCCACGCAACGCCAGGCTGGTGGCCACCATCTGCTGTTCCGGGGTGGCGACCGGTGCCAGTGCGTGCCAGACCGCCCAGGCGTCGCGGGCCAGTGCATCCTCATCCGCCAGCAGGGCGATGCGGGTGGCACGTGCGGCCAAGACCGGGTCGCGCGCGGCGCGCGCGGCGGCCAGATAGGCGCGTGCCGCATCCGGCAATTTCCCGCCTTGCAGGGCGAATTCGCCGGCCAGGCTGGCTTCCAGCGGGTCGACCGGGGGTGCGGCCGCGGCCGATCGCGTGGCTGCGGCCACGCTTCCGCCGATCGCCAAGGCCACCAGCAGGAGCAAGCTTCGCGACAGCAGATGCGGGTTGGGCATGGACAGACCGGTACAATGACGGGTTGGGCCCGCAGCTTAGCGCAGGCACCTGAACGATTCCGCCCCGCTTCCGCTGCCACCACGCATGAGCTTGCACGTCCTCGGCATCAACCACCAGACCGCGCCGGTTGCCCTGCGCGAGAAGGTGGCGTTCGGCCCGGAGGCACTGCCCCCCGCGCTGGCGGCACTGCGCGGGCTGCCCGGCGTGCACGAGGCGGTGCTGCTGTCCACCTGCAACCGCACCGAGCTGTACGCACATGCCGATGGCGACGGCCAGGCGCTGGCCGACTGGTTGGCCGCGCACCCCGAGGCCGGCCCCGACCTGCACGCCTACCTGTACCGCCACCACGATGCCGACACCGTGCGCCACCTGTTCCGGGTCGCCAGCGGGCTGGATTCGCTGGTGCTGGGCGAACCGCAGATCCTCGGCCAGGTGAAGCAGGCGTGGGCGGCCTCGCGCGCGGCCGGCACCCTGGGCGGCCCGCTGGACCGCCTGTTCCAGCAGGCCTTCACCACCGCCAAACGCGCCCGCACCGACACCCGCATCGGCGCCAACCCGGTGTCGGTGGCGTCCATCGCGGTGCGGCTGGCACAGGACAGCTTCGCCCGCCTGGACGCGTCCACCGTGCTGCTGATCGGTGCCGGTGAAACCATCGAACTGGCCGCGCGCCACTTGGTGGAAGCCCGCGTGCAACGGCTGCTGATCGCCAACCGCACCCTCGCCCACGCGCAGGAGCTGGCCAGCCGCCATGGCGGCATCGCGCTGCCGCTGGGTGAGCTGGACAAACACCTGGCCGAGGCCGACATCGTGATTTCCGCCACTGCCGCACGCACGCCGGTCCTGCACCGTCAGGAAGTCGAGCACGCACTGCGCGCGCGTCGGCACCGGCCCATGCTGCTGCTGGACCTGGCCGTCCCGCGCGACATCGCGCAAGACGTGTCCGGCCTGCGCGACGTGTTCCTCTACACCGTCGACGACCTGGAACGGGCGCTCGAAGACAACCGGCGCAGCCGCCGCGAGGCCGCGCAGCAGGCCGAGGCCATCATCGAACTGCAAACCGCACGCTTCGTCGAACACTGGCAGGCCAGTGGCCGCCAGCAGACGCTGCTGCAACTGCGCGCGCATGGCGAGACGGCGCGCATGGAGGCACTGGCCAAGGCCCGCCAGCAACTGGCCGCCGGGATGCCGGCCGAACAAGCGCTGGAACTGCTGGCGCACACGCTGACCAACCGCCTGCTGCACGCCCCCACGGTGGCGCTGCGCGAAGCCGCCCGCAGCGGCGACGCCGAGCTGGCACGCGCCGCCGAACGCCTGTTCCCGGGCCCCGATGCGGGCAACGACGGCCCATGACCCCCGCCCTGCGCCGCAAACTGGAAGCGCTGCTGGAGCGGCGCGAGGAAGTGGAGCGCCTGCTGGCCGATCCGGCGGTAGCCGCCGACCAGGCGCGCTTCCGCAATCTTTCGCGCGAATTCGCCAGCCTGCAGCCGGTGGCCGACGCGCTGGCCGCGGAGGCACAGGCCCGCGAGGACCTGGCTGCCGCGCAGGCGATGCGCGACGACCCGGAATTGCGCGAGCTGGCCGACGACGAGATCGAAACCGCCACTGCCCGCCTGGTCCAGCTGGAAGGCGAACTGCTGGCGCAGCTGGTACCGAAGGACGCGCGCGACGATGGCGGCCTGTATCTGGAAGTGCGCGCCGGCGCCGGCGGCGACGAGGCGGCGATCTTCGCCGGCGACCTGTTCCGCATGTACGCGCGCTACGCGGAAACGCGCGGCTGGCGGGTCGAGGTGGAGTCGGCCAATCCGGGCGAACACGGTGGCTACAAGGAAATCGTCGCCCGCATCGAAGGCGCTGGCGCCTACGCGCAGCTGAAGTACGAATCCGGCACCCACCGCGTGCAGCGGGTGCCCGCCACCGAGTCACAGGGCCGCATCCACACCTCGGCGGCGACGGTGGCGATCATCGCGCTGGAAAGCGACGGCGACACCGAGATCACCCTCAATCCCGCCGACCTGAAGGTGGACACCTTCCGCAGCTCCGGCGCCGGCGGCCAGCACGTCAACAAGACCGAATCGGCGATCCGCATCACCCACCTGCCCACCGGCGTGGTGGTGGAATCGCAGACCGAGCGCAGCCAGCACGCCAACCGCGACAAGGCGATGAAGCGCCTGCAGGCGATGCTGGTGGAAGCCGAGCTGGAAAAGCGCGCCGCCGCCACCGCCGCCGACCGCAAGCTGCAGGTGGGCAGTGGCGACCGCAGCCAGCGCATCCGCACCTACAACTTTCCGCAGGGCCGGATCACCGACCACCGCGTGGAAGGCCTGACCCTGTACGACCTGCCCCACATCCTCGAAGGCGACCTCGGCCCGCTGGTGCAACGCCTGCAGCAGGAGCAGCAGGCGGAAGCACTGGCTCGACTGGCGCGCGAGGCGTGATGCCCGCCGTCCCTTGCCGTTGCCCCGCACCGCCCTCGAGACACCCCAAGCCCACCTGCGTGGGCGTGCCGCACAAGGAGCTTCCATGACCCTGTCCATCACCCGCGCCGGCCCTGCCGAGCTGGACGCACTGAGCCAATTGTTCGATGCCTATCGCCAGTTCTACGGCCAGCCTTCGGATCTCGCCCGGGCACGCCAATGGCTGCGCGAGCGCTTGCGCTTCGGCGAATCGGTGGTGCTGGTGGCGCGTCGCGGGGTTGCCCTGATCGGCTTTGCCCAGCTGTACCCGATGTTTTCGTCGGTGCGTACCGCCAGGACGTGGATCCTGAACGATCTGTACGTGGATGCCGGCGCACGCCGCAGCGGCGTCGGCCATGCCCTGCTGGAGGCCGCCGCCGCCTTCGCCCGTGCCGACGGTGCCGCCGGCATCGCACTGGAAACCGCGCAGGACAACGCCGCCGCGCGCGCCCTGTACCGCGCCGCCGGCTGGCAGGAAGACACCAGCCAGTGGTATTCGTTGGCATTCTGAGGGGAGCGGCCAGCCAAGCCTCCCGGCCGCGGGCGCTTGGCCTGCCCGCAGCGTTCCGCAACCGATCTACACTCGACGTTCGTCCGCCCGCCAAGGAACGCCGATGTCCATCGCCACCACATTGCGCATGCTCAGCAAGGCCAGCGGCCTGTCGGTCGCCGACATCGCCACCGCGATCCCGCGTGCCGGCATCGGCACCGTCAATGCCTGGCTGAAGGGCGAAAAGGTCCCCGGAAAGGACCAGATCAACGCCCTGGCACGGACTTTCGGCGTGCCCGCAGGCGCGTTGCTGGCGGAAATCGCCACCACCCTCGACCCCGCCCGCAGCAAGGGTGAACACGAACTGCTGGCGGTCTATCGCAGCCTCAACAAGCGCCAGCAGGGCGCGCTGCTGGAAGTGGTACGCAGCATGCAGCCGCGGGCCGCCGGCAAATGAGCAAACTCAAACGCAGCGAATACGAAGCCCTGCTGCAACCGATGCAGGTGGAACTGGCGCTGGCGGCGCGCTGGGTGCAGCACACCGGGCAGCGCCTGCTGGTGATCGTCGAAGGCCGCGACACCGCCGGCAAGGGCGGTGCCATCGACGCCATCCGCGAGCACCTGAATCCGCGCCAGTGCCGGGTGGTGGCGCTGCCCAAACCCACCGAGCGCGAAGCCAGCCAGTGGTACTTCCAGCGCTACGTCACGCATTTGCCGGCGGCCGGCGAAATCGTGCTGTTCGACCGCAGTTGGTACAACCGCGCCGGTGTCGAGCAGGTCATGGGGTTCGCCAGCAAGTCGCAGGTGGAGGCCTTCCTGCATGCCACCCCGCAGTTCGAGAAGCAGTTGGTCGAAGATGGCATCCTGCTGTTCAAGTACTGGCTGTGCTGCGACCAGGAAAAACAGGAAAAGCGTTTCGCCGAGCGGCTGTCGGACCCGCTCAAGGGCTGGAAGCTCTCGCCCATCGACCTGGAGGCACGCAGTCGCTACCGCGCCTATACAGAGGCCCGCGAAGCGATGCTCAAGGCCACCCACACCCGCCACGCACCGTGGACGCTGGTGGATTTCAACGACCAGAAGCTGGGCCGGCTGACCCTGTTGCGCGACCTGCTGGACCGGTTGCCGGAAACGCGGGTGGAGGTGCCGGCCATCGCCTTCCCGCCGCTGTCGGCGGCACCGGCGAAAGAGCACTACGGCGTGCTGGAGCCGATCGAAGCCTTCAAGGTACCGGCGTCGCCGTAGCCGCCGGCCACGGCAGGCCGGCCTGCCGGGCCAGCGCTGCGTAACGCGGGTCCGCGCGGTAACGCAGCAGCAGCGCGTCATACAGCAGTGACTGCATGCCGGGGTCACGCGCCTGCCAGGCCCGGTCCAGCCACTGGAACATCGCATCCGGGTCGCCACGCAGCGCCTGCACCTGCGCAATCTGGAATACCCAGCCCTCGGCATGTTGGCCGATGCAATCTTGCAGACGCCGGTCGGCCTCGGCGCGGTCCGGCCCGATCTGCGCCGCCAGTGCCTGCGCGAAATCCTGCCACGGCCCGGGCGGCTCGGCATCGGCCGCCCGGCGTGCGGCCACCGCATCCTTGCGCAGCACTTCGATGATCGCCAGCAGGTGGTGGTTGTAGATGGCGCGCGGCTCCAGTTCGATGGCCTTGCCGATCGCCTGCCGCGCTTCGTCCAGCTTGCCCTGCGGCATCAGATAGGCCACCAGCCAGCGGTACCAGTTGGCATTCAAGGGGTCCAGCCTGAGTGCCTGGCGGGTCAGTTCCACCGCCTGCGGCAGGTCGCCCTGGCTGGCCCGCGCCACCCCGAGCTGGTAGAGCGCGTCGCCGTCTTCCGGTGCCAGCTCCACCGCCTTGCGCAGTTCCGCTTCACCGTTCTTCCAATCGAAATCACGCAGCATCAGCAACCAGCCGCGGGCGATGTGGGTGGCTGCCTGCCCGGGGGCCAGCCGGATCGCCTGCTGCACGGCGGCATCGGCGTCCTTGAAGGCAGCGGCGGCCTGCTGCCCGCTCAAGCCGCCGGACACCACATCGATCAGGGTGCGCGCCTTCATCGCATAGGCCAGGCCATAGCCGGGGTCGAGTTCGATGGCGCGGTCATACGACTGCAACGCCACTTCCGCGTCGGTGCTGGAGTGCGCTTGCAGGTAGGCGTTGTAGGCATCGAGGCTGCCGCTGGGCGGGCGGTCGGTCTGGCGCACGCGCGCGGGGGTGGGCTGCAGGCGCGCCTTCAGCGCCTCCGCCACCAACCCCACGATCTGGTCCTGCAACGCAAACAGATCCTTGTACGGGCGATCGAAACTGTCGGCCCACAGCGTGCTGCCATCGGCTGCACGGATCAGGCTGGCACGAATGCGCACGGTGTCACCGGCACGCTGCACGCTGCCTTCCAGCAGGTTGGCCACGCCGAGGCGGGCGGCGATGGCGGCATCGTCTTCACGGCTGTCGCGAAACAGGAAGGCCGACTTGCGGTTGATGACCCGCAAGCCTTCGATGCGGCTCAGGGCGATGATGAAGCCTTCCGACAGGCCATCGGAAAAATACTGCTGGTCCTTGTCGCCACTGCCGTTTTCGAACGGCAGCACGGCGATGGAATTGGCCGTTGCGGTGATCGCAGGCGCGGGCCGTGCCGGCTCACCCACCAGCCGATCGGTGAGCAGCAGCACCACCGCCACCACGAGGACGCCGATGATGGCCAGATCCACCTTGCGGTGGGATTGCCCGGCCTTGGCTTCCGCGGTGATTTCGCTCTCGCGCTTGAGCCCTTCCGAGGTGAGTTCGAAGAACCAGGAGAAGGCAAGCCAGAACGGGAAACCGATGGCGCTGGCGATCAGGAACCAGCGGGTCGCAGCCTCGGGTGCACCCAATTCCGGGCCCAGTTGGGCGATGCCTTGCGCCAGCGCCCACACCGCGCCGATGTAGAGCACCGCCGCGCGCAGCACGTTGCGCCGTTTCAGCTCTCCGATGAACTTGCCGATCATGCCGTGTCCGTTTGCATCCCCTGTGGCGATTCTGGCATGACATGCCTCGCGTCTTCCCGGAAGTCACGCAAACCGAACCGGGGGGCGGACACCGCACCCGCGTCAGCCCGGCTTCGGCCCGCCCAACCGGGCGATGTCGTCCTCCAGCATGCGGGCGGTCAGCGGGCCGCTGTACTTGCGCACCAGGCGGCCATCGGGGGCGATCAGCCAGGTGGCCGGCAGCACGTTCGGCGCACCGAAGTCCCGGGGCGGTTCGTACATGTCGATGCGGGCGACCGGATACGCCACCGGGTGCTGCTTGAGAAAAGCGCGCAACTCGTCGGGGCTGGCTTCGTCGTAGGCCAGCCCGATCACCGCGATGTGCTCGCGCATCGCCGCCAAGGCCGACAGCTCCGGCATTTCCTCGATGCACGGCCCGCACCAGGTGGCCCAATAATTGACCACCACCCATTTGCCGCGCAGATCGGTCAGGGCCAACGCCTTGCCTTCCAGCGTCCGTACTTGCAGCGTCGGCACAGCGCCTTCGGCAACCGGCCCTGCCGTTGCCGCTGCCGCCGCTGCGGGCGGGTTGCCGGTGGCCGGCGTCGGTGCCTGCTTGTCGCCCGGCCCGCAGGCCGCCAGCAGCAATGACAAGCACGGAACCATCAGACAGGCGCGCTTCCACATCATGCGTCCGGCACTCCCTCGAAAATCTTCTCCACACTCTGCTGCAACGGCTCGCGCAGCGGTGTGCGCAAGTTCGCCAGCACGGCTTGCGCGGCAAGGCCCAGCGGGTCGATGGCGGGTGCAGCCGCCTCGGCCAGCGGCACCCGCAGGTGGGCCGCCTCGTACAACTCCGCCAGCGGCACGTCATCCAGATCCCGCGCCAGCAACCACTCCCCGCTCTCGGCCCGCTGCAGCACGTTGATCTCGTCCATCCGTCCCAGCAGTTCCTGCAGCATGGTGTCGGTCAGGCCGGGTTCGAGTTGCAGCAGTTGCTCGCTGGACAGTCCCTCGCCGCGCGCGCGCGCGGCCCGGAAACGACCCAGCATCCGCAACAATCCGTACAGTTCCTGCCCGTGCGGCAGGCGCAGGTCGCGTGGCTGGTAGCGGAATGCCGACAACGAGGACGCGAACGACGCGCCGAACAGGATCGACACCCAGCTCAGGTAGATCCACAGCATCACGATCGGCAGCAGCGCCACGGCACCGTAGAGTTTCTGGTAGGAGTCGAAGCTGGACAGGTACAGCCCCAGCCCCCACTTCACCCCTTCGAACAGCAGCATCGACAACGCCGCACCGGCGAAGGCATGCCGCCAGGCCACGCTGCGGTGCGGCACCACCTTGAACACCGCAGCGAACGCCAGCAACTCGATCACCATCGGTGCCGCCCGCAGCAAGATCGCCTCCAGCCAGCGCCCCGGCAGGGTTTCGAAAATCGCCAGCGCGAAGAACCGGGTGGATAGCGCCAAGCTCGCCGCCGCCACCAGCGTGCCCAACGTCAACACCGTCCAGTAGACGAGGAAGCGACTGAGCTTGGGGCGCGCGGTGGGCACCCGCCAGATCCGGTTGAACACCGCTTCCACGCTGCGCAAAGTGAGCAGCAAGGACACCACCAGCGCCAGCGCACCGGCCACGGTCATCGACTGGGTCTTGCTGGAAAAATCGGTGAGGTAGCCGGACACCGCACGCGCCGCGCTGGGCACGAAGTTGGCGAAGATGTAGTCGGTGAGGCGCGCGCTCCAGGCATCGAACACCGGTGACACCGACAGCGCGCCGAACACCACCACCGACAGCGGCACCAGCGCGAAGGCGGTGGTGAAGGCCAGCGCACCGGCGGATTCGAACAGGCGGTCGCCCAGGTAGCGCTTGAGCACGAAGCGTCCGAAGCTGCCGAGGCGGGCGGGTTCGCACAGGCGCTCGCATCCGCGCCGGAAGGATTCCATGAGCTGCATCCTGGCAAGACTAACCGATGCCATGCGGGCACCGCATGCCCTATCCTGCGTCTTTCCCGAACAGCCCCGCGCCCATGCCGGAAATCCTTGTCCTGTACTACAGCCGCGGCGGCTCGGTGGCGCGGCTGGCCCGCCAGATCGCGCGCGGCATTGGCGAAGTGGAAGGCATGCAGGCCCGCCTGCGCACGCTGCCACCGGTCGCCGCCGTCACCCAGACCGCGCAGCCGCCGGAGCCGGAAGCCGGGGCGCCCTATGTCGAAAAGAGCGACCTGGCCGAATGCGCCGGCCTGCTGCTGGGCAGCCCCACCCGCTTCGGCAACATGGCCGCGCCGGTCAAGCATTTCCTCGACACCCTCGGTGCGGAATGGGCCAGCGGCACCCTGGTGGGCAAGCCGGCCGCCGTCTTCACGTCCACCGCGACGATGCACGGCGGGCAGGAATCCACCCTGCTGACGATGCTGGTGCCGCTGCTGCACCACGGCTGCGTGATCGCCGGCATCCCGTTCACCGAGCCCGCCCTCGGCACCACCCGCAGCGGCGGCACCCCGTACGGCGCCAGCCATGTCGCCGGTGCCCACGACCACCCGGAACCCAGCGACGACGAGACCCAGCTGGCCCGTGCGCTGGGGCGGCGCGTGGCCGATCTTGCCCGGCGCCTGCACCCATGACGCAGCGCTATCTGGCGGCCACCCTGTTCGCGCTGGCGGCACTGTTCTGCGGGTGGTCGTGGCAGCACACGCAGCCACTGGCGGGCTTGCTGGCGTTTGCCTTGCCGCCGGCCGTGTTGGGCCTGGGCGCACTGCGCCAGTGGCCGCGCATCGGCTTTTTCGCCGCCATTTTCGCCCTGTTGTGGTTCAGCCACGGGGTGATGCTGCTGTGGTCCGAACCGACCCTGCGCGGCTGGGCCGCCACGGAAACCATGCTGTCGCTGCTGGTGATCCACGCCACCTGCCTGCCCGGCTACCGCGCCCGCCGTGCCAGGCAACGGGGGCCAGGATGACGCAGGATCCGCGCATGGCCGGGCTGGCCCCGGAACTCATCGCCCAGGTGCACGCCGGTGCCCGCGCGCTGCGCGATGGCGATCCGCGGCGTGCGGAAAGATTGTTGCTGCAGGCCTGCGCGCAAGCCCCCGCCCATCCCGAACCGCTGCGCTACCTGGCCATCGTGCAACTGCAGACACGCCGCGTGCCGCAGGCGCTGGCGACCTTGCAGCAGGCCTTGCAGCGGGCCCCGACCGATGCCCAACTGCACAGCGACCTGGGCACCGCGCAGGCGGCCCACGGTGATCCGGAGGCGGCGATGGCCAGCTGGCGGCACGCACTCACGCTGGACCCGGGCCACGTCATGGCGTGGTTCAACCTGGGCCGCAACCACCAGTTGGCCGGCAACACCGAGGCCGCCATCGCCGCATTGCGCCAAGGCATCGCCCTGGCCCCGCAGGCGCTGCCGCCGAAGATCCTGCTGGGCGACGCGCTGGCGCACGCCGGCCGCTTCGAGGAGGCCGCCGCGCACTATCGGGCGGCACTGCGCCTGCACCCGGCCTGCGGTGACGCCTGGCGCGGGCTGTCCAACATCAAGACCGTGGCATTGGGCGACGCCGACGCCGATGCACTTCGCGCCCAACTGCAACGCCGCGACATCGCCGACAGCGACCGCGTGGCGATGGGCCACGCGCTGGGCAAACTGGAGGAAGACCACGGTCGGCACGAGGCTGCGTTCACCGCATTTGCCGCCGCCAACGCCCTGCAGCAACGGCTGACACCGTGGCGTGCCGAGGCCTTCGACACCTTCGTCGAACAGGCACTGCACGCCAGCCGAAGCCTGCCGACGCCACGGGACCCCGCACTGGGGCAGGAGGTCATCTTCATCGTCGGCCTGCCGCGCTCCGGCTCGACCCTGTTCGAACAGATCCTCGCCGCCCATCCCGAGGTGGAAGGGGCCAGCGAACTACCCGACCTCGGCAACGTGCTGCAGGAAGAGTCCCGCCGCCGTGGCCTGTCCTATCCGCAATGGGTCCCGCAGGCCAGCGCACAGGATTGGCACCGGCTCGGGCAGGCCTACCTGCAACGCACCGCGCACTGGCGCACGACGCGGCCGCGCAGCACCGACAAGCAACCGGACAACTGGAAACACGTCGGCATCCTGCGCGCGATGCTGCCGGGTGCCACCGTGATCGAAACCCGCCGCGACCCGCTGGAAACCGCGTGGTCCTGCTACAAGCAGCAGTTCTACAGCCAGCCGCATTTCGCCAACGACCTCGCCCACATCGCCTGCTACATGCGCGGCTGCGAGCGCGCGATGGAGACCTGGCGCGGGCAGGCCCCCGCACGCATCCACCTGCACCGCTACGAAGACCTGCTGGCCGCACCGGAGGCCCGCATCCGCCAACTGCTGGACGACTGCGGCCTGGCCTTCGATGCGGCCTGCCTGTCCGCGCATACCGCCACCCGCAGCGTGCGCACCGCCAGCGCCGCGCAGGTGCGGCAGCCCTTGCGCGCCCTGCCGGCGCGAGCCTTGGCCTATGGCGCGCTGCTGCAACCGTTATGCCTGCTGCTGGGGCTGCCCGCGCTCTGAACCCGGCCCCACGGGGGTGCCCTGCGCCGCGTTTTGACGGACAATGCCGGCATGGACACTCTGCTCATCGTCACCACCGGCGGCACCATCGACAAGATCTACTTCGACGACAAGTCGGACTACCAGATCGGCGAGCCGCAGATCGGCATGATCCTGCGCGAACTGGGGGTGACCTTCCAGTTCAACGTGATCCCGATCCTGCGCAAGGATTCGCTGCACATCACCGATGCCGACCGCGAACTGATCCGCGCCACCATTGCCGCCCAGCCCACCCGCCACGTGCTGGTGACCCACGGCACCGACTCGATGGTGGCCACCGGCAAGGTGCTGCAGAGCATCCCCGGCAAGACCATCGTGATGACCGGCGCGCTCAGCCCGGCGCGCTTCCGCGGCTCCGACGCCGAGTTCAACATCGGCTGCGCGATCGGTGCGGTGCAGTCGCTGCCGGAGGGCGTGTACATCGCCATGAACGGCCGCATCTGGAACCCGCTGATGGTGCGCAAGAACGTGGCTGCCAACCGTTTCGAAGCCATCGACTGACGCGCCCACCCGGAAGCCAGCCACGCCAACGGCGAAATCAGGATCTCCCCTATCTCGGGAGGAAAACAAAAAAAAAGACCCCGGCCGAAGCCGGGGTCGAGGTCTAGCAAGAAGCCGATCAGGTTCAGTTGGTGCCGTAGCTCAACGTGACGCCCGAGAAGGCCGAGTACGCGTTCACCTTGATGTAGTAGGTGGTGGCGGTGGTCGGGGTCAGGCTGCAGGACTCGGTGTTGCCGGTCTTGTAGGGACGGCAGGTGTAGCTGCTGGTGGTCGGCGCACTGCCGGCACGCACGTACAGGTCGGCATCACCGGTGCCACCGGCGATGCTGATCGTCGCGGTCTTGCCTGCCGCCACCGCCAACGAGTAGGTGCTGGACCAGCTGCCCTTGGCCACCGACGGCAGGTTCACCGTGGTGGTGCTGCCACCACCGCCACCACCGCCACCGGTGCTGTAGTCACCCAGCAGGCTGACGCCGGAGAACGCCGAGTAGGCCTTCATGCGCACGTAGTAGGTGCCCGCGGACGGCGCGGCGATCGTGCAGCTCTCGGCATTGCCGGACAGGTACGGACGGCAGTCGTAGGAGCTGTCGGTCGGGGTGCTGCCGAACTTCACGTACATGTCGGCATCGCCGGTACCGCCGGACATGGTGAACTTCAGGTTGGTCGAGCCCGAGGGCACGGCCAGCGTGTACACCACTTCGCCGCCGGTCGCGGCCGACAGGCCGGTCACGGTCACGCCCTTGGTCAGGGTGCCGCCGGTGCTGCCACCGCCGCCGCCGCCCGAGCACGACACGCCCACCGCGGTGAACGCGGAGGTCACGTCGGCCTTGGTGTAGCCCAGGTCGGTGGCCGCCGTTTCCACGCCGCAAGCGCCCTGGTTGAAGGTGCTGCTGGCGGTC
This sequence comes from Thermomonas sp., assembly GCF_041905325.1. Classification (GTDB taxonomy): domain Bacteria; phylum Pseudomonadota; class Gammaproteobacteria; order Xanthomonadales; family Xanthomonadaceae; genus Thermomonas. The sequence continues at coordinate 19,367 of NZ_JAYRLK010000007.1, forward strand.
CAGTAGTTGGCATTGGCGCGCGCGAACACCTGGAAGGCCTTCTTGGTATCCCAGCCGGTCTTCTTGGCCAGGGTGCAGAACGCCTTGTTGTACACGCCCGAGGTGTAGTGCACGTCCATGCTGCTGGTGTAGTTGGCGGCGTTGTCGATCGAGCCACCGTCCTGGGTCGGGTTGCACATGTAGCGCAGCGCGCCGGTGCCCTTGAAGATTTCCGCACCCACCAGGAAGTCATTGCTGCCGCGGCTGTAGAACTCGGCCGCTTCGCCGGCCATGTCGGAGAAGGCTTCGTTCATGCCGCCGGACATGCCGGAGTAGGTCAGGTTGGAATGCTGCTCGGTGAAGCCGTGCGAGATTTCATGGCCGGACACGTCGAGGCTGACCAGCGGATAGAACGTGCTGGCGCCATCGCCGTAGGTCATGGCGGTGCCATCCCAGTAGGCGTTCTCGTAACCGGTCTTGTAGTGCACCTTCATGACCAGCTGGAAGGTCAGCGGGTTCATGTTCATGTACGCGTTGTACATGTTGAAGATCACGCTGCCGAAGTAGTGCGCGTCATTCAGCGGCGAGTAGGCGCCGTTGATGGCCTTCACCGTGTTGCGCGGGCAGGTATAGGAGAACGCGGTGGTGCTGGTATTGGTGCTGGCGTTGTTCAGGTTGACCGTCTTCACCTGCGCGTTGTTCATGGTGCAGGTGCTGCCGCTCTGGGTGACGTCCAGATAGCCGTAGTTGGTGCCGTACTCGTACTGGCCGGTCTTCTGGTTGCCGCCGGGGCCGGTACCGACCAGCGCATGCTGGAGGTTCTCCCACTTCTTGATGACCTGGCCGCTGAGCGCGTCGATCATCACCACCGGACGGGTCGGGTTGCCACCCACCATCGAATCGGCATAGAAGGTCACCGCATAGGCCAGGTGGCCCTTGCCGGCGTCGTCGATGAAGATCACCAGGTCCGACTTCTCATTGCGGGTCTGCATGCCGGCCAGGCCGTTGCCCAGTGCCGCACGCTTGCCGGCCACCAGCGCCGCAGCGCGGTTCAGCTTGGGGGTGGTGGAGGCGATGTCCTGCTCCAGCCCGGACACCTTGGTGCCGAACATGCCGCGCACGTTGCCGGCGCCGTCTTCGCTGACCACGATGCCCTGGCCGTACACCGGAATGCCCTTCCAGGCCTGGTTGTAACGGTAGTTGCGCACGCCGCGGTCGGCGCGGCTGGCTTGCATCAGCAGGGTGTTGCTGGCATCGAGGCGCATGAACTGCTCATGGCGACGGTGCGCCATGCTGCCAGCGGTGCTGCCGGCGGTGAGGGACTGGTACTGCTGGCGCAGCTGCGAGATGTTGCTCTGGTGCAAATCGGCCCGGTTGGCCGCCTGCGCGCCGGTAGTGGCGAGCGCAAGCAGAATGGCGCTACCGAGAACGTGCGTGGTACGGAAACGAATCACTGGCATTACCCCTGGGTTGTTGGTTGAGGTGTCGCCCGGATGGCGACTGACGAACAACGGTACCGCCCGCCTGCCCGCCCCCGGCGTGGATCGCCGTGTGATTGCCGTGACAGACCTCGCCCGAAACTGAACCGTTCCGTAGCGATCGCGAACATTTGTCCTGTCCCCCATCGCCTGTCAAGAACCGATGGACATATCCACATAACCAAATTGCATGAATCGTTGCAAATGCAACTACAGCAAGCCTTTCCGGCGGAACAGGGGCGGCTGGCCAGGACCCGCGACGGGCGCGGCAAGTGTTCGGATGCTGAAAATTTCCGCAACGCAACATACGAATGCGCTGACAATTCACGTCAGTTTGTGACATTCGCGGGCTGGGCTTTTGGTCATGGCTCTGTGTCGGAGCGCACACGAGCACCGTGACTCGTGCCGGCGGGCCATGTGAACCGACTTCGGCAGGATGGCCGCAGGCGCACGCGATCCCGACGCGCCCGCCCGCGCCGGCAGGGTCAGAACATGCCGGTTTCCAGCCTGGCCACGTCGGACATCAGGCTCTGGTTCCACGGCGGGTCGAACACCAGTTCGATGTCGGTATCCACCACCGTCGGAATCTTGGTCAGCTTGCTGCGCACGTCGTCGATCAGGATGTCACCCATGCCGCAGCCCGGTGCCGTCAAGGTCATGCGCACGCGCACGCCACGCCCGCCACCTTCCGGCGCATAGAGCTCGGCCAGGTAGACCAGCCCGAGGTCGACGATGTTGACCGGGATCTCGGGGTCGAAGCAGGTGCGCAGCTGCTCCCACACCACCTGCTCGACATCGGCGTCGGTGGCGCCTTCGGGCAATGCCAGCGGCTCGGCCGGCTGCTTGCCGATGGCATCGCCATCCTCGCCGGCAATGCGCATCAGGTTGCCTTCGACGAACACCGTCCAGCTGCCACCCAGTGCCTGGGTGATGTAGCCCACCGTGCCAACCGGCAGGACGACTTCATCCCCTTGGGGAACGAGAACGGCATTGCAGTCGCGTTCGAAACGGACGGGTTCACTGCTGCGTGAATACATGGGCGGGGGCGGGGAAGGTCACTTAATCCGTACCATTCTAGTCCCAATCGCATTGCCCGTCTGCCACCGCAATGGGATCATCGCCGCTCCCTTGACTTCGATCAGCCCGACCGATGCCACTTCCCCCGGTTTCCAGGCCGCGCTGGTTCGCATTGCCCCTGCTTGCCCTTGGTGCCGCCGGCTTCGCGGCGGCCTGGATGCTGTTGGCGCTGCTGCTGGGCCGCCAATGCGCCTGGCTGGCCCCGCTGGCGGCGCTGGACATGGCGCTGCTGTTGAAGATCGGCAAATGGCCCGCCGGCACCACGCGCGCCGGCTGGGCGGTGGTGGCCACCGCGGGCGTCATTGCCGCGGCCAATTTCCTGATCGTGGCCGGGCAGGTCGGGCAGAACTTCGGCATCCGCCCGTGGGTGTCGGCCTTGCAGATCGGGCCGCATTACGCCTGGCTGCTGGCCACCCTGGCCACCGCCCGCGGCGACCTGGCCCTGTACGCCGTCGGCCTGCTGCTGGCGGCGTGGCTGGGCCTCAGTGGCCGCCGTCCAGCGCCTTCAGCTCGCTGACCAGCGCGTTCGCCATCTCGCTGCCGTCGCCGTACAGCATGCGGGTGTTGTCGGCGTAGAACAGCGCGTTTTCGATGCCGGCAAACCCGGTGCCCTTGCCTCGCTTGATGACGATGGTGTTCTTCGAATTGACCACATCAAGGATCGGCATGCCGTAGATCGGCGATGCCGGGTCGGTCTTGGCGACGGGGTTCACCACGTCGTTGGCGCCGATCACCAGCGATACATCGGTCTGCGCGAACTCGGGGTTGATGTCGTCCATGTCGGCGATCAGGTCATACGGCACGCCCGCCTCGGCCAGCAGCACGTTCATGTGCCCGGGCATGCGCCCGGCGACCGGGTGGATGGCGAATTTCACTTTCACCCCGCGTTCGATCAGGCGCTGGGTCAGCTCCCAGATCTTGTGCTGCGCCTGTGCCACCGCCAGGCCGTAGCCGGGCACGATCACCACGCGCTCGGCATAGGCCATCATCGCCGCCACGTCGGCGGCCTCGATCGGCTTCATTGCTCCACCGATGGCCTGCATCTGCGCCGAGCCGCCGCCGAAATCGGAGAACAGCACGTTGCCGATCTTGCGGTTCATCGCCTTCGCCATCAGCCGCGTGAGCAGCATGCCGGCCGCGCCGACCATGGTGCCGGCGATGATCAGCGCCTCGTTGCCCAGCACGTAGCCCTCGAACGCCACCGCCAGGCCGGTGAAGGCGTTGTACAGCGAGATCACCACCGGCATGTCGGCACCGCCGATGGGCAGCGTCATCAGCACGCCCAGCAGCAAGGCCAGCACGAAGAAGGCGAGGATCCACGGCAGCGACAGGGTGACCAGCGCCATCCCTCCGCAGGCCACCGCCGCCAGCGCCACCAATGCATTGAAATACTGCTGGCCGGGGAAGGTGTAGCGCTTGTCCATGCGGCCGTCGAGCTTGGCCCAGGCGATGGCGGAACCCGTCAGCGACACCGCGCCGATCAACGCGCCGGTCACCGCCAGCGGCAAGGCGACGTTGAGCTGCATCGTGGTGACATCGTTGGTGGTCGTCATCACGAACCCCACCACATCATGCGCGCCCGGCTTGCCGGCCAGCTTGACCAGCTCCACCGCACCGATCGCCGCCGCGCTGCCGCCGCCCATGCCGTTGAACAACGCCACCATCTGCGGCATGTCGGTGATCGCCACCTTCTTGCCCCAGACCCAGTTCAGGCCCACGCCAATGGCGATCGCCGCCACCATCAGCCCGATGTTGTGCAGCCCGGGCAGGAAGAAGGTGGCGAAAGTCGCGATCAGCATGCCCACGCCCGCCCATTGAATGCCGCTGCGCGCGGTCTTGGGGCTGGCCATGCGTTGCAGGCCCAGCAGGAACAGGGTGGCGGCAACGAAATAACTCAGTTTGACCAGCAGCGCGCTCATGCCGCGCCCCCGGGCTTCTTGGAGGCCTTGAACATCTCCAGCATCCGTTCGGTGACGACGTAGCCGCCGGCGGCATTGCCCGCGCCCAGCAGCACCGCGACGAAACCCAGCGCTTGCTCCAGCGGGGTTTGCGCTTCGCCCAGTACCACCATCGCACCGATCAGCACGATGCCATGGATGAAGTTGGAACCCGACATCAGTGGCGTGTGCAGGATCACCGGCACCCGCGAAATGATGACGTGGCCGGCGATCGCCGCCAGCATGAAGATATACAGCGCCACGAAACCGTCGCCCACGATGCCCCTCCCCGGTTGCCTGCCTGCATCATTAACACGGCTTGCGCGCGGATGCCATGTCAACCAAGGCGTGTGCCATGCGTTTTCCGCATGACCATCCCCATTCCGTCCGGCACGAGGCCTGCAACCCCATGCTGCTGCTGTCCACCGCTAAGCTTGGCCCGGTGAACACCGGACCGCGCCCGCAGGAAGCCCGCCCGCCGGCCACGCTGGAGGAATTCCTGCGCGGCATCGAGGCCCGCGCCTTCCGCTTCGCCGAACTGGGCCTGCGCCAGCGCGAGGACGCACTGGACGCGGTGCAGGAGGCGATGCTGAAGATGCTGGGGTATCACGCGCACCCGGCATCGGAATGGGGCCCGCTGTTCTGGAGCATCCTGCGCAACAAGATCACCGACATGCAGCGGCGCAGCCTGTTCCGCTTGCGCTGGCTGCTGCCGGGCAGCACCGGCAAGGACGGCGAGCCCATGGACTGGGCCGACGACGCACCCGATCCATCGCGCAGCCACGACGGCCGCGAAGCCTGGCAGCAAATCAGCGCCGCCCTGCGCGCACTGCCGGCACGCCAACGCGAAGCCTTCACCCTGCGCGTGCTGGAAGAACTCGACGTGGCCGACACCGCCCGCGTCATGGGGTGCAGCGAAGGCTCGGTGAAAACGCACTTGTCGCGCGCGCGCGAGGCGCTGCAAAAACAACTGGAGGACTTCCGATGAACGGGAACCCGGACAATTTCGATACCCGCATCCGCAGCCACCATGCCGCCGCACTGGCGCATGTGTCGCCGCAGGTGCAGGCGCAACTGGTGCAACGCCGCAATGCCGCCCTGCGCGGCCAGCCGCAGCGCCGCAGCCACGGCCTGCGCTATGCCGCCGCCAGCTTCGCCACCCTGGGGGCCCTGGCCATCGGTCTGCGCCTGTATTCGCCGTCCACCACGCCGACGGCCGTACCGGCAACCGGCCACGCAGCGTTGGCGGCAACGGCACCCGCAGCGGCCGCTGCGCGTTCCGTCCCCGCTCCAGCCACGAGCAGCAACCCGATGCTGGAAGAAGACCCTTCGTTCTACGCCTGGCTGGGCACGTCCGACGTGCGCCAGCTGGCAATGGAGTAACCCCCCATGACCCACCGCATTCCCCCCGTCCTGGGTCTGCTGGCCCTGCTGGCGCGGGCCCCCTGCGCCCGGGCGCAGGACGCCAAACCCGCAGCGCCGCTTCCCGCATGGGAACAACTCACCCCGGCACAACGCGATCTGCTGATCGCCCCCGTGCGCGACCGCTGGAATCGCGAGCCCGAGCGCCGGCAGAAATTCATGGAATACGCAAAGCGCTGGAAGGACATGCCGCCGCCGGACCGCGACCACGCCCGCCAAGGCATGGAGCGCTGGGAGGGAATGACTCCGGAGCAACGCGACCAAGCCCGCGCCGTCTTCCACGCCGTGCGCGGACTGGACAAGGCGGCCCGCCACGACTTCATGGAGAAATGGCGGCAGATGGGCCCGCAACAGCGCGCCGACTGGGCCAAGGCGCATCCGGCCCCGCCGCAACCCAACGGGTCGCCGCCGCATTGAGCATGGCTCAGCCGGGTGCCCGCTCCGGCCACACCGTCTTTGCCAGCAATTCGTCATTCCAGTCGAAGTGCAGGGCACCGTCCTTCAACAGCAGGCTGACGAAGTTGAAGACGTTGCGGGCATACATTTCGCTGGCGTGCTGCGCCCCCATGGAGGCCAGGTTCAGCGGGCCGGCGATGACCACGCCGCCGCTTTCCACGTGCTCGCCGGGCCGGGTCAGTGCGCAGTTGCCGCCGGTTTCGGCAGCCAGATCCACGAGCACGCTGCCGGGCTTCATGCCGGCCACCATCTCGGCACTGATGATCTTGGGTGCGGGCCGGCCCGGTACGGCGGCGGTGCAGACCACCACGTCGATCCCCTTGAGATGGTCGGCCAGCCGCTGCTGTTGCAGCGCGCGCTCCTCGTCGGTCAGCGCACGCGCATAGCCGCCTTCGCCAGCGGCACTGACGCCGAGGTCGAGGAACTTGCCACCCAGCGACTCGATCTGCTCGCGGGTTTCCGGACGCACGTCGAAGCCTTCCACCGCCGCACCCAGCCGCTTGGCTGTTGCGATGGCTTGCAGGCCTGCCACGCCGGCCCCCACGACCAGCACTTTCGAAGGCCGGATGGTACCGGCGGCGGTGGTCAGCATCGGGAAGAACCGCGGCGCCAGCTGCGCGGCGATCAACACCGCCTTGTAGCCGGCCATGCCGGCCTGCGAGCTGAGCACGTCCATCGCCTGCGCGCGGGTGGTGCGCGGCAGTCGCTCCAGCGGGAAGGCCTGGAGGCCACGGGCAGCAATCGCCTCGCCACGCTGCGCATCGGCCTGCGGATGCAGGCTGCCCACCAGCACCGCGCCCTGTTTCAGCGCGGCGATGGCCGCATTCGACGGCGGCTGCACGCAGACCACCAGGTCGGCATCGGCCAGTGCATTTTCGTCCAGCTGCGCACCTGCAGCGGCATAGGCGGCATCGGGGAAGTACGCGCCCGCACCGATGCCCGGCTGGATGCGCACGGTGGCACCCAACGCCACCAGCTTCTTGCAGGTTTCCGGGCTCAACGCCACCCGCCGCTCACCGGTCGCCGTCTCGCGTGCCACGCCCACGATCACCGCCATCGCGCATTCCCCGTGTCGATTCGATCCCTGCATCCTACCGCTACCATGGCCACTCCCCGCAATGACGTTCGCTGATGTTGACCCTCCAAGCCCTGCTGACCCGCCATTCCACCCCCACCCGCCAATTGGCTGCACCCGGCCCCGGCGATGCGCAATTGCTGGCAATGCTGCAAACCGCGGTGCACGTGCCCGACCACGGCAAGCGGGTGCCGTTTCGTTTCCTGCGCATCGCCGGCGATGCCCGCCAGCGGCTGGCCGATGCCGCCGAGGCCCGGTTGCGGGTGCTGGAGCCGGCCACCGGCGATGCCGTGATGGAGAAACTGCGCATCCGGTTCACCCTGCCCCCGGTCACCATCGCGGTCATTGCCAAGCTGGGCGATGACGAAAAAATCCCGGCGTCCGAGCGTTTCTCCAGTGCCTGCTGCGTGGCATTCCAGTTGCTGCTGGCCGCCCAGGCGGAAGGCTTCGGTGCGCAATGGTTGACCGGCTGGCCGGCCCATGACCGCGGGTTCCTTGAACACACGCTGGGGCTGACCAGCGACGAACAGCTGGTGGGCACGATTGCCATCGGCACCGCCACGCTGGCGGTGCCGGAGCGCGAGCGCCCGCAGGCAGGGGCATTGCTGGCGGATTGGCCGCCGACGCCATGACCGCACCCACCCTGCACCTGGTCGATGCCTCGCTGTACGTGTTCCGCGCCTGGCATTCGATGCCGGACGAATTCCACGACGCCGACGGCTGGCCCACCAACGCGGTCCACGGCTTCGCGCGCTTCCTGCTGGAACTTCTGGAACGCGAGCGCCCGCAGCACATCGCCATCGCCTTCGACGAGGCGCTGGACTCCTGCTTCCGCAACGCGCTGTATCCGGCCTACAAGGCCAACCGCGACCCCGCGCCGCCCGAACTCAAGCGCCAGTTCGCATGGTGCAAGGCGCTGTGCCAGGCACTGGGGCTGGCCACGCTGGCGCACGGCGATTACGAAGCCGACGACCTGATCGGCAGCGCGGCGCACCGCGCGCGGGGCCAGGGCTTCCGCAGCGTCATCGTGTCCGCCGACAAGGACCTCTCGCAGTTGCTGCAAACCCTCGACGAGCAGTACGACTACGCCAAACGCGAGCGCTGGGGCGCCGACGGCGTGAAGGCACGCCACGGCGTGCACGCGCATCAAATCGCCGACTATCTGGCGTTGACCGGCGATGCGGTGGACAACATCCCCGGCGTCACCGGCATCGGCCCGAAATCGGCGGCGGTGCTGCTGGCCCACTTCGGCACCCTGGATGCGCTGCTGGCCCGCATCGACGAGGTGCCCTACTTGCGCCTGCGCGGTGCCGCCACGCTGGCCACGCGCCTGCGCGAACAACGCGACGCCGCCCTGCTGTGGCGGCAGCTCACCACCATCGCGCTGGATGCACCGCTCCCGGAAGGCGATTTCCGCCGCCGCCCGGGCGATGCCGACGAATTGGCCGCGCTCGCCGAATGGGTGAACTTCGGGCCAATGACGCGCAAGCGGCTGGCCGACGCGGCGGGTTCATAGCCTGGCAATGGCGCCAGCCGGCGGGGGCACGTTCGCCGCTTGGGCTACGCATCCAGCTCCGATGCGCGGCCGCGCGCCATCCATGGCGCGCTCGAACGTACCCCTGCCGGCTGGCGCCATTGCTTCGATTTTCCTGATATGCGTCTGCGTTAGCATCGGCGCATGACCAACCTCAAACAGACCCTGTACGAAGGCCAGTGGCTGCGGCTGGTGAAGATCGGCCATTGGGAATCCTGCGAACGTACCCACGGCCAGGGCATGGCGGTGATCGTGATCGCGGTGACGCCGGCGGACGAGGTGCTGTTCGTCGAGCAATACCGCATCCCGCTGGGTGCACGCACCATCGAGATGCCGGCCGGACTGGTGGGCGACGACCACGCGCAGGACACCCTGATCGACGCCGCGCGCCGCGAGTTGATCGAGGAAACCGGCTGGTCGCCCGGCAAGGTGGAGGTGCTGCTCACCGGCCCCACCAGCTCCGGCATGAGCAACGAACGCATCGCCTTCGTGCGCGCCCGCGCGCTGACGCGCGTCGGCGCAGGCGGCGGCGTGGACGACGAAGACATCACCGTCCACGCGGTGCCGCGCGCACAGGCACCGGCGTGGCTGATGCAGAAGCAGGCCGAAGGCTTCGAACTGGATCTCAAGCTGTGGGCCGGGCTGTGGATGATCGACCACAACCCGGATGGCTCGCCGGCGGAATGAGCCGCGGGCCGGGAATCAGGCGAAGCGGTCGGATGCCCGCACCAGCGCATCCACGTTCTCCGCCTCGAAGGCGGAGTGGCCCGAGGTCGGGCTGACCATCAGCTCGGACGCCGGCCAGGCGGCGTGCAGGTCGAATGCATTCTGGACGGGGCAGACCACGTCGTAGCGGCCATGCACGATCACGCCGGGGATGTCGGCAATCTTGTGCGCGTCACGCAACAACTGGTCTTCCACCTCGAAAAAGCCGCCATTCACGAAGTAATGGTTTTCGATTCGCGCAAACGCCAGCGCGAACTCGGCATCGCCATGCGTGTCGGCGTAGTCCGCGGGAATCCGCAAATAACTGGTTCCCCCCTCCCAGATGCTCCAAGCCCGCGCCGCGTCCAGCCGCACCTGCGCATCTTCCGATGTCAGGCGGCGGTGATAGGCGGCGATCAGGTCGCCTCGCTCCGCTGCGGGGATCGCATCGAGATAGTGCTGCCACGCATCCGGGAACAGGCGTGACGCGCCTTCCTGATAGAACCATTCCAGCTCCCAGCGGCGCAGCATGAAAATGCCGCGCAGCACCAGCTCGGTGACCCGCTGCGGGTGGGCCTCGGCATAGGCCAGTGCCAAAGTGGAACCCCAGCTGCCACCCCAGACTTGCCAGCGCTCGATGCCCAGATGCCCGCGCAGCGTCTCGATGTCGGCCACGAGGTCCCATGTGGTGTTGTCCACCAAATCCGCATGCGGCGTGCTGCGGCCGGCTCCGCGTTGGTCGAACAGGATGATGCGGTACTTGGCCGGGTCATGGAAACGCCGCATGTTGGCGGTGCAGCCACCGCCCGGCCCCCCATGCAGCAACACCACCGGCTTGCCTTCGGGGTTGCCGCACTGCTCCCAGTACAGGGTGTGGCGGTCATCCACCTGCAAAGTGCCGGTCTGGTAGGGCGTGATTTCGGGGTACAACGTGCGCATGGCGGACATCCGTGCGATGTGGGAACACGCATTGTAGAGCGGAGCCTGCACCGCCGGCCCGCGCAGCGTTCTACGGACGACGCCCAAGGGTGATGCGCTCGCGGCCTTCGAGGTCACGCGCGGTGGCGGCATCGACGAAGCCGGCTTCCACCAGCAGCGCGCGCACCGCATCGCCCTGCTCCCAACCATGCTCCAGCAGCAGCCAGCCACCGGGGCACAGGCAGGCAGGCGCATCGCGCACGATGGTGCGAATGGCGTCCAGGCCGTCGGCACCACTGGACAATGCCGCCGCCGGCTCGAAACGCAAATCACCCTGGCTCAGATGCGGGTCGCCCTCGGCGATGTAGGGCGGGTTGCTGGCGATCAGGCCGAACACCTCGCCGGCCAGCGGTTGCAGCCAGCTTCCGCAGCGGAATTCAACGTTGCCCACGTGGTTGCGGCGGGCATTGGCACGCGCCACGTCCAACGCCTCCGGGCTGGCATCGGTGGCCACCACCTGCACCTGCGGGCGCTCCTTGGCCAAGGCCAGCGCGATGGCACCGCTGCCGGTGCCGAGGTCGGCGATGCGCAATGGTTGCCCCGCCGGCAGCCGTGCCAACGCCTGCTCCACCAGCAATTCGGTGTCCGGGCGCGGGATCAGGGTGGCGGGCCCGACCGCCAGGTCCAGTGTCCAGAAGCCGCGGCTGCCCACCAGGTAGGCCACCGGCTCACCCGCCTCGCGGCGGGCCAGCAAGGCCTCGAAGCACGCGGCGGCGGCGGCATCCACCGTGTCCGTGGCATGCGCGAACAGCCAGCTGCGCGACTTGCCCAGCGCGTGCGCCAGCAGCAGGTCGGCGTCGACGGGGTCGATCCGGGTACGGGCGCGGGCCGCCAAGGCGGCAACGGTGACGGCGGGGATTGGCATGGCGGGATGGTAGGCGTCGGTTTGCATTCCGCCAAACACGCCCTATCTCAATAGCTGGTTACTATCGATAGTATTTTTACAATCAATTTCCAGTATCCATTATCCCGACCTATGCTGGCCCCGTTCCAACCCCACCCGCATCTCTTCAGGAGGAAACCCCGTGTCCCTCATCAATACCCAGGTCCAACCGTTCAAGGCCAACGCATTCCACAACGGCAAGTTCATCGAAGTCACCGACGCCAGCCTGAAAGGCAAGTGGTCGGTGGTGATCTTCATGCCGGCCGCCTTCACCTTCAATTGCCCCACCGAAATCGAAGACGCCGCCGAGCATTACGCCGAATTCCAGAAGGCCGGCGCCGAGGTCTACATCGTCACCACCGATACCCATTTCAGCCACAAGGTGTGGCACGAAACCTCCCCGGCGGTGGGCAAGGCGCAGTTCCCGCTGGTCGGTGACCCCACCCACCAGCTGACCCGCGCCTTCGGCGTGCACATCGACGAGGAAGGCCTGGCCCTGCGCGGCACCTTCGTGATCAACCCCGACGGCGTGATCAAGACGATGGAAGTGCACGACAACGCGATTGCGCGTGACGTGTCGGAAACCGTGCGCAAGTTGCAGGCCGCGCAATACGTGGCCAACCACAGCGGCGAAGTGTGCCCCGCGAAGTGGAAGGAAGGCGCCAAGACCATCGCGCCGTCGCTGGACCTGGTCGGCAAGATCTGAGTTCCACCCTCCCCCCTCCCCCTCTCCCGCTTGCGGGAGAGGGGCCATGCCAGGAGTCCCCCATGTTGGATGCCACCCTCAAGACCCAGCTCGCCGCCTATCTGGAGAAGTTGCAGCAGCCGATCGAACTGGTCGCCTCGCTGGATGACTCCGAGGCCGCGCGCGAACTCGACGCACTGCTGGGCGAAATCGCCGCGCTGTCGCCGAAGATCACCCGCGCCAGCGGCGATGCTGCGCGCAAGCCCTCGTTCCTGATCCGCCGCGCCGGCAGCGACACCGCGGTGGCCTTCGCCGGGATTCCACTGGGCCATGAATTCACCTCGCTGGTGCTGGCCCTGCTGCAAGTGGGCGGCCACCCGGTGAAGATCGATGACGCGCTGGCCGCGCAGGTGCGCGCACTCGATGGCGATTTCGCTTTCGAAACCTACATGTCGCTGCACTGCCAAAGCTGCCCGGACACGGTGCAGGCGCTGAACGCGATGAGCGTGCTCAATCCACGCATCCGCCACATCGCCATCGACGGCGCGCTGTTCCAGTCCGAAGTGGAGGCCCGCGGGGTGATGTCGGTGCCGGCCGTGTATCTGAACGGAGCACCGTTCGACGGCGGTCGCATGAGCATCGAGCAGATCCTTGCCAAACTGGACACCGGCACCGCGGCGCGGGCGGCACAAGCGTTGAACGCGCGCGCCCCGTATGACGTGCTGATCGTCGGCGGCGGTCCGGCCGGCGCGGCGGCGGCGATCTACGCCGCACGCAAGGGCATCCGCACCGGCCTGCTGGCCGAGCGCTTCGGCGGCCAGGTGCTGGACACGCTGGCGATCGAAAACCTGCCATCCGTTGAATACACCGAAGGCCCGCGACTGGCCGCCCAGCTGGAAGCGCACGTACGCAGCTACGGCGTCGATGTCATCACCGCGCAACGCGCCACCGCACTGCACCCGGCGGCGCAGGAAGGCGGCATGGCCGCGCTGCAACTCGAAAGCGGCGCGATGCTGCACGCCAGAACCGTGATCCTCGCTCCCGGCGCACGCTGGCGCACCACCGGCGTGCCCGGCGAAGACGAACATCGCAACAAGGGCGTGGCGTTCTGCCCGCACTGCGATGGCCCGCTGTTCAAGGGCAAGCCGGTGGCGGTGATCGGCGGCGGCAACTCCGGCGTGGAAGCGGCAATCGACCTGGCCGGCATCGCCTCGCACGTCACCGTACTGGAGTTCGACGCCAGGCTGCGCGCCGACGACGTGCTGCAACGCAAACTGCGCAGCCTGCCCAACGTCGAAGTGCACGTGAACGCACTCACCACCGCGATGCGCGGCGACGGCAGCAAGCTGCACGCGCTGGACTACACCGACCGCAGCAGTGGCGAAGCCCGCAGCGTGCCACTGGCGGGCGTGTTCGTGCAGATCGGCTTGATGCCCAACACCGAATGGCTGAAGGGCGCGCTGGAACTCACCCCGCGCGGCGAAATCGTGACCGACCCGCGCGGCCAGACCAGCCTGCCCGGCGTGTTCGCCGCCGGCGACGCCACCACCCAGGCCTACAAGCAGATCGCCATCGCGATGGGGGCCGGCTCCACCGCCGCGCTGTCGGCGTTCGATTTCCTGATCCGCCATTCGGCCCCCGTCGAGGCCAAGGCCGCATGAACCTGCGTGACCTCAAATATCTGGTCGCCCTTGCCGACCTGCGCCATTTCGGCAAGGCGGCCGAAGCCTGCTTCGTCAGCCAGCCCACGCTGTCCACCCAGATCATGAAGCTCGAGGAGGAGCTGGGTGTAGCCCTGTTCGAACGCGCCCCGCGCAAGGTGATGCTGACCGCCGTCGGGCAGGACGTGGTGCAGCGCACACGCCGCATCCTGGCCGACGTGGAGGACATGAAGGAGGCCGCGCTCCGCAGCCGCGACCCGGCATCGGGCACGCTGCGGCTGGGCGTGTTCCCCACCCTGGCGCCATACCTGTTGCCGCATGTGGTCCCGGCCCTGCGCCAGCAGTTCCCGCAACTGGAACTGTTGCTGGTGGAGGAAAAAAGCGACGTGCTGCTGCAACGTCTGCACGAAGGCAAGCTGGATGCCGCCCTGCTGGCGCTGCCGATCCACGACGAGCAGTTGCATGCGCAGCCGTTGTTCGAGGAGCCCTTCCTGCTGGCAGCGCCCGCCGGCCACCCGCTGGCGCAGAAGAAGGTGCTCTCCGGCAGCGATCTCGACCACGAAACCCTGCTGCTGCTGGAAGACGGCCACTGCCTGCGCGATCAGGCGCTGGATGTGTGCCGCCTGTCCGGGGCACAGGAAAAATCCGGCTTCCGCGCCACCAGCCTGGAAACCCTGCGGCAGATGGTGGCCGCCGGCGTGGGCGTGACCTTGCTGCCGCAACTGGCCACCCACCCGTCCATCGCCCAGCCTGCGGGCATGGTGCTGGTGCCTTTCCACAGCCCCGCGCCCAGCCGCCGGATCGCGCTGGCATGGCGCAAATCCTCCGCCCGGGACAGCTTCCTCACCGCCATGGCCGCTGTGCTGGCCGAGTGCGCGCAGGCACAATTGGCCACCCCCTGATCCTGGAGTCCCATGCGCGGACACGGTGGCATCGTGCTGGCCTGTGCCGCCTGCCTGCTGCTGGCCTGGTGGCTGGCGCATCCACGCAGCACCCTGCCCACGCCTGCGCCGGGCCACGTGGCGGCCTGCCCGCTGCCACCGCGCGTACCGGCCGGCGCGCCACCGTTGCAGACCACCGTGCCCGCCGGCCTGGCGCTGCCCGCCATCGCCGACGCCACGCTGACGCCGCTGGCCGGCTTCAGCGTGACCGCGCGGGTACTGGGACGCGAAAACTACCGGTTCGATGCCGGCGCCACGTATTCGCCGATGGATCTGGCGCTGGGCTGGGGGCGGATGAACGACGATACGGTACTGTCGCGCCTGTCGATCAGCCAGGGCGGCCGCTGGTACCGCTACCGCTGGCAGCAGCAACCGCCGATTCCGGTGGACGAAATCGTGCGCAGCAGCGCCAACATGCACATGCTGCCGGCCGATGCCGACGTTGCCCGCGCGCTCGATCGCGTGCATGCGGGCGACCACGTGCGCATCGATGGCTGGCTGGTGCGCATCGACGCCCGCGACGGCTGGCACTGGGTCAGCTCGTTGCGCCGCGACGACAGCGGCGACGGGGCCTGCGAACTGGTGTTCGTCTGCGCGGTGGAGTCACCCTGAGCGGCGCGCAGGCCGCTTGCGAATGCGCCATGATGCGCCGATGAAACGCCTGCTGCCCCTGTTGCTGTGCCCCGCGCTGGCCGCCGCCGCGCCGGCCACCCCGCCCACGCGCGAAGTCTCGCTGGCCTTCGTCGGCGATGTCATGGTGGCCGAACGCCCCGGCGAGCTGATCGCCGCCGGAACCGACCCATTGGCCCCGTTCCAGCCGCTGCTGGACCGCCACGACCTGCGCATCGGCAATCTGGAGTGCGTGGTGGCCACCGGCGGCAACGCGCTGGCCAAGCCGTTCACCTTCCGCGCCAGCCCGCAGGTCCTGCCGGTGCTCAAGCGCCATTTCGACGCGCTGTCGCTGGCCAACAACCATTCCGGCGATTTCGGCAAGGCCGCCTTCGCCGAGCAATTGGGCCTGATGCGTGCCGCGCAACTGCCGTACTTCGGCGGCGGCCACGATCTGGCCGAAGCGCACGCGCCACTGATCCTGGAGCGCAACGGCCTGCGCATCGCCTTGCTGGCCTACGTGGAATTCAAGCCGCGCGCGTTCGAGGCCGGCGCCGGCACGCCCGGCGTGGCCTGGAGTGGCGAGGACGAGCAGGTGCTGCAGGACGTGATCGACGCCCGTCGCGTCCACCACGCCGACATCGTGATCCCGTTCATGCACTGGGGCTGGGAAGAAGAGCCGCAACCCAGCCCGCGCCTGCGCGCGTTTGCAAGACGCCTGATCGATGCCGGTGCCGACATGGTGGTGGGCGGGCATCCGCACGTCACCCAGGGTGCCGACATCTACAAGGGCAAGCCGATCATCTACAGCCTCGGCAACTTCCTGTTCAACAGCTTCGAGACCGAGGCCACCACCACCGGCTGGGTACTCTCGGCCGACATCGGCGCGGACGGCGTGCGCAGTTGGCGCACCTACGTGGCGCGGCTGGACAAGGACGGCGTGCCGCATCCCGCCTTCGCCGCCAGCAGCCCCTGCGGCCGCGCCGGCGACACCATCGTTCGCCAATGCACGGGGGCCCCATGAACCTGCACCATTCCGCCGCCGTGGCGGCCCTGCTGTGCATGGCCAGCGCCGCCCACGCCGACACCGCGCGCTGCCACGTCATCTACGGCGGCGAGGAATGGGTCGTCGACGCGCAGCCCACCGCGCAGCCCTACCGCGTGGCCAGCCGCAAGATCGGCCGTTATTTCGAATTCAAGCTGGTGTACGCCGATCTTCCGGATCAGGGCAAATTCGTGCGCACCTATGCTTATGGCACCAGCGGTGACACCCCGGTACTGATCCAGCAGGCCAGCTACCGCCCCCTGTTCGACCCGCGCGCCGACGGCTGGGGTTTCACCGGTTTCCAGTACGTCTACGAACCCAGCAAGGGCAGCGAGTTGCAGTACTGGTGCCAGTGGCTGCCGTGAGGACGGCTCAGGCCTCCTGCGCGGCATGGTCCTGCCGGCTTTTCATCCCGGCCACGAAGATCCCGGCCAGGCTGACCGCCAGCCCCGCCCACTGCCGCGGCGAGATGCTGATGTCGAGGAACACCACGTCGAGCAGGTAGGCCACGATCGGCTGCGCCAGCAGCAGCAGGCCGGCCAGCGCCACCGGCAGCACGCCCATCGCGCGCGAGATCAGCACCCAGCTCAGGCAGTGGCCGACCGCCGCCAGCGCCAGCAGCACGCCCCAGCTGCGCCACGACGGCGGCGCGAACGCCTCGCCCTCGGCCCAGCCGATCAACCCCAGGCACAGCGCGCTGCCGAACGCGGCGTAGCACAGCACCTGCTCCACCGGCACCCGCGCGCGGCCAATGCCGGCCTCCGCCTGCGAACGCTTGATGCCGACGTTGTAGGCGGCGTAGCACACGCCCGCGCCCAGCCCCAGCCACACCCCCCAGCGGTACTGCGCCGGCAAGGTGGCCCAGTCGGCGCCCAGCAGCAGCCACAGGCCGAAGAACGCCAGCAGCACGCCGGCGACGAAGCGCGCGTGCAGCCGCTCGCCGAACAGCAGCACCCCAGCGATGGCCATGAAGAACACCTGCGCATTGGCCAGCAGGGTGGACAGCCCCGGCCCCACCAGCAGGATGCTCTTGTGCCACATCCACAGGTCGACCGCGAAGGCGACCACCGGCACCACCAGCCACCGCCACGCCTTGCGCGGCAGTGGCTGCCAGCCGTGGCGCGCGCTCACCAGCGCGGCCAGCAGCACGCCCGCCAGCAGCATCCGCCAGAACGCCACCACGGTCGGCGGCATCGCCGCCAGCCGCACCATCAGGCCGTTGCTGCCGATGATGGCGGCCCCCAGCAGCAATTCCAGGCCGGCCGCGCGCTGCGGATGCACGGCACTCATGCGGGCTGCGCACCGGCACATTCTTCATCGTCGTCGGCCAGCGCCTGCTCGCCCAGATGCAGTGCCAGCACCACATCGCGGGCCTGCGGCCAGGCGGCGTCGGGCACCATCACCCCCACCAGCCCGAACACACCCAGCTCGCCGATCCCGCCGGTCAGCGCCTCGCCACGCACGAATGCGGGAATGCCCTCGGCTTCCAGTGCCTGCTTCACCAGATGGGCATCGATCAGGTTTCCGGCTTGATAGACATCGCGCATGGCGCGCAGATTACGCCGCTTCGGCCCATCCGGGCAGGCTCGGCTAAACTTGCAGGCTACCCACGCCGCGCCAGACTCCCGTGTCCTCAGACCAGCCCACGCCCGCCGCCGACGCCCCCGTCCGCACCGACTTCATCCGCCAGATCGTCAAGGACGACCTCGCCTCCGGCAAGCACAGCGCGATCAAGACGCGCTTCCCGCCGGAACCCAACGGTTACCTGCACATCGGCCACGCCAAGGCGATCTGCCTGGACTTCGGCGTCGCGCAGGAGTTCGGCGGCGTCTGCAACCTGCGCCTGGACGACACCAATCCGGCGCGCGAAGACCCCGAATACGTGCGCGCCATCCAGGACGACGTGCGCTGGCTGGGCTTCGACTGGCACAGCCTGCGCCATGCCTCGGACTACTTCGGCGTGTACTACCTCGCCGCCGAGAAGCTGATCCGCGACGGCAAGGCCTTCGTCTGCGACCTGTCCGCCGAACAGGTGCGCGAATACCGCGGCAGCCTGGTCGAGCCGGGCCGCAATTCGCCGTTCCGCGAACGCAGCGTCGAGGAGAACCTGGACCTGTTCCGGCGCATGCGCGCGGGCGAGTTCCCGGACGGTGCGCGCACCCTGCGCGCGAAGATCGACATGGCCAGTGGCAACATCAACCTGCGCGACCCGGCGCTGTACCGGATCAAGCACGTGGAGCACCAGAACACCGGCAACGAATGGCCGATCTACCCGATGTACGACTTCGCCCACGCGCTGGGCGATGCCGTCGAGGGCATCACCCATTCGCTGTGCACGCTGGAGTTCGAGGATCATCGCCCGCTGTATGACTGGTGCGTGGACCACGTGGACCTGGCCGGCCACCCCGAGCTGCTGGAGCCGCTGCTGGCCAAGGGCCTGCCGAAGGAAGCCGGCAAGCCCCGCCAGATCGAATTCTCGCGGCTGAACTTCAACTACCTGGTGATGAGCAAGCGCAAGCTGATGGCGCTGGTCACCGACAGGCTGGTGGATGGCTGGGACGACCCGCGCATGCCCACCCTGCAGGGCATCCGCCGCCGCGGCTACACGCCGTCCGCGCTGAAGCTGATGGTGGAGCGCGTGGGCATCAGCAAGCAGAACTCGCTGCTGGACATCTCCATCCTCGAAGGCGCGCTGCGCGACGACCTCGATGCGCACGCGCCGCGGCGGATGGCGGTGATCGATCCGCTGAAGGTCGTGCTGACCAACCTCGACGCCGGCCATGAGGAGACGTTGACGTTCCCCAACCACCCGAAGGACGCGGCGCTGGGCGAGCGCGGCATCCCGTTCTCGCGCGAGCTGTGGATCGAGCGCGAGGACTTCGAGGAAGTGCCGCCGAAGGGTTTCAAGCGCCTCACCCTGGGCGGCGAAGTGCGCCTGCGCGGGGCCGGCATCGTCCGCTGCGATGAGGCCATCAAGGACGCCGATGGCCACGTGGTGGAACTGCGCTGCACGCTGGACCCGGAATCGCGTCCCGGCATGGAAGGCGCCAACCGCAAGGTCAAGGGCACCATCCACTGGGTCAGCGCGAAGCACGCGGTGGCGGCGGAAGTGCGCCTGTACGATCGCCTGTTCACCGTCGCCGATCCCGACAATGAAGAGAGCAGCGGCAAGACCTACGTCGATTACCTCAACCCCGATTCGCGCAAGGTGGTGACGGGTTACGTGGAGCCGGCGGCGGCGCAGGCGGCAAACGAGCAGGGGTTCCAGTTCGAGCGGCTGGGCTACTTCGTCGCCGACCGCTACGACCACAAGGCCGACGCGCCGGTGTTCAACCGCAGCGTGACCCTGCGCGACACCTGGGCGCAGAAGGCCTGACATGGCGATGCCGCTTCCCGCGCAGCTGCATATCACCCTGCCCATCTGGGTGCTGGAGCTGGACGTGGCCGGCCGCGACTTCTCCAGCGACGAAGCCAAGGTCGCCTTCGCCATCGAGCTGTCGAAATACAACGTCGAACGCCAGAGCGGCGGCCCGTTCGGCGCGGCGGTGTTCAGCCCGCAGCACCAGCTGATCGCGGTGGGCGTGAACCGGGTGGTGCGCCAGAGCTGCTCGCTGGCGCATGCGGAAACCATGGCCTACATGCTGGCGCAGCAGCGCCTGCAGCAGTTCCGCCTCAACGAACTCGGCGGCCCGGTCACCCTGGCCACCTCCGCGCAACCCTGCTGCCAGTGCTACGGCGCCACCATGTGGGCCGGCATCGACCGCCTGCTGATCGGTGCCCGCGCCGAGGACGTGGAAGCACTGACCGCCTTCGACGAAGGCCCGCTGCCGGCGGACTGGGTGGGCGAACTCCACAAGCGCGGGATCGAGGTGGTGCGCGACGTGCAGCGCGACGCCGCCTGCGCGGTGCTGAGGACCTACGGCGAACTGGGTGGACCGAATTATTGACGCGTTGCTGTGCTACTGCCGCCAGGGCTTCGAACCGGAGCTGGCCGGCGAACTGACCGAACGCGCCGCGCAGGCCGGCATCGCCGGCTACGCGCGCACCGAGCGCGACAGCGGCTACGTGGTGTTTTTCTGCGAAGACGGCGAAGCGCTGGATCGTGCGCTGCCGTTCGCACAATTGATCTTCGCGCGACAGAAGCTGCGCCTGCTGGCCGAACTGAGCGGGCTGGACCCGAGCGACCGCATCGCGCCGATGCTGGCAGCGCTGCAGGGCGGGCCGCGCTTCGGCGAGCTGGTCATGGAGCACCCCGATTCCGACGCCGGCAAGCCGCTGGCCGGCCTGGCGCGCAGCCTGGGCAACGCGCTGCGGCCGGCGCTGCGCAAGGCCAACCTGCTGACCCAGCAGGACAGCCGCCGGTTGCCGCGCCTGCATGTGTTCCTGGTGGCCGGGGATCATGCGTTCCTCGCCACCAGCCTGCCCGCCGACAGCGCACCGTGGCCGCTGGGCGTGCCGCGGCTGCGGATGCACAAGGACGCCCCGTCGCGCTCCGCGCTGAAGCTGGAGGAAGCGCTGCTGGTGCTGCTCACCGACGACGAACGCACGCGCCTGCTGAAGGAAGGCATGGTGGCCGCCGACCTGGGCGCGGCACCCGGCGGCTGGACGTGGGTGCTGACCCGCCACCGCCTGCGGGTGTCGGCCATCGACAACGGCCCGCTGCGCCAGCACGTACTGGACACCGGCATGGTGCAGCACCTGCGCGCCGACGGCTTTTCCTGGCAGCCGCCGCAGCCACTGGACTGGATGGTCTGCGACATGGTGGAACAGCCGCGCCGGGTGGCCGAGCGGATGGCGACCTGGTTCCGCGAAGGCTGGTGCCGGCACGCGATCTTCAACCTGAAATTGCCGATGAAGAAGCGCTGGCAGGAAACCCGGCTGTGCCTGGACCTGTTCGCGCAGCAGGCCGGCAAGCCGCTGACCATCCGTGCCAGGCAGCTCTACCACGACCGCGAGGAAATCACGGTCTTCGCCACCTCACGCACGTAGATACCGCCCACACGGGGCATGCGATGGCCGCACTCAGCGCCCCGCCGCGTGCCGCCACAGGGCACGGGTCAGTGGCGGCAGCTTGCCGGCCAACCCCAGCGCATGCCCGCGCAGCAGGGTCGGCAACAGGGCGTCGTTGCTGAAGACGCGATTGATGGCATCGAAGGCGTGCGCGCCCAGCGCATTGTCGCTGCGGCGGGTGCGTGCCCAGCGCGCCAGCCGCACCGGCGCTGCGATGTCGCCGCCCTTGGCCTGCGCGTCGCGCAGCAGTGCCCGCAGCGCGGAGACATCGCGCAGGCCGTGGTTCACACCCTGCCCAGCCAGCGGGTGCATCACGTGGGCAGCATCGCCGACCAGCAGCACGCGGCCTTCGACCTGCCGCTGCGCCAATTGCCGGCGCAACGGGAACGCCGCGCGCGGCGACTGCAACGTGAAGCCGCCCAGCTCGCCCCCGAAGGCCGCCGACAGCGCGCGCTCGAATTGCGCCGGCGGCGCGTCCAGCAGCCGCTGTGCCTCGGCATCCGGCAGCGTCCACACGATCGAACCGAGGCGGCCCCGCAGATCGGCATCACCATCGTCGTTGAACGGCAGCAGCGCCACCGGCCCGGTGGGCAGGAAGCGCTGCCAGCAGGTGTCGCGATGCGGCGCTTCGCTGGCGACGAAAGCCACCAGCCCGCGCTGGTGGTAGTCGTGCGACGGTGCCTCGATGCCGGCCAGCCGGCGCAGCGCGGAGTGGCCGCCGTCGGCGGCGATCGCCAGCCGCGCCTCCAGCACCCGCCCGTCATCCAGGCCCAGGCGCACGCCATCGGCGTCCTGCACCAGTGTGTCCACCTTGGCCGGGCAGTGCAGGCGCACGCCGGCCGCCGGGAGTGCGTTCCACAGCGCATCCACCAGCAGGCCGTTCTCGACGATCCAGCCCAGCTGCGCTTCGCCCAGTGCATCGGCATCGAAGCGCAGCGGCGCACCGCCGGCCGCATCCCGGACGCACATGCCGCGGTAGGGCTGCACGCGGGTGTCGGCAATCGCCTTCCACACGCCCAGCGCATCCAGCAGCTCGGCATTGTCGGGGGCGAAGGCGAACACCCGCAGGTCGCGCGCCGCGCGCTGCCACGGCGTCGGCGCGCGCTCCTCCACCAACGCGACGTGCAGGCCCTCGCGGGCGAGCATCAACGCACTGGCCGCGCCCACCACGCCCGCCCCCACCACCACCGCATCCAACCTGCCGCGCCGGCTCATGCCGCACCCCGGCACAGTGCCGGCACGTCGCCGCGATAGCCCATCGCGCCGCCCACCAGCCAGCCTTGCAGCCAGCCCAGGGCGTCGCCCGCCACCAGCCCGACGCTGCGCAGCGGGCGCACCAGCGGGGTGTCGTTGGCCGTCAACTTCGCCAGGCCGTCGGAGAACGCCAGCGTGCGTGCACGGTCGTCCACCCGCCGCAACGCATGCCGGCGCAACACGGCATCGTCGCCGGGGTCGGTACGGCCCTCGGCGATGCATTCGGCCAGCGTCAGCGCATCGCGCAGGCCGAGGTTGAAGCCCTGCGCACCCAGCGGATGGATGGCCTGCGCGGCGTTGCCCACCAGCACCGCACGCGGCGCGATCAGGCATTCCGCCACGCCGCCCTGCATCGGATAGCTGCTGCGCGGCCCCACGGCCTGCAAACGCCCGGCACGCCAGCCGAACACGTCCTGCACACGCGCCAGGAACGCCGCATCGTCGAGCGCGGCCACCGCCTCCGCATCTTCGCGCGGCACCCCGTGCACCAGACCGTAATGGCCGTCGCCGCGCGGCAGCAGCGCGGTCGGGCCGTGGTCGGTCAGGCGTTCGAAGGCGGTGCCGTCGGGCGCACGCTGCGCACGCAGGCGCGCGACGAACAAGGTCTGGCCGTAATCGTGCTCGCGCGTCGCGATGCCCAGTGCGTCGCGCACCGTGCTGCGGGCACCGTCGGCGGCCACCAACAGCCGCGTGCGCAGGGTGCGTTCGCCCGTGTCATCGGCGATGCGGAGCGCGCGCAGGCCATCGCTTCCCTCGCCCAGCCCGACGCAGCGCGCCGGGCGATAGCGCACGAGATGCCGGAGCTGCGCCAACCGCGCCTCCAGTGCTTCGCCGAAGTCGCGCGCCACCACCACCCGCCCGAATTCCGTCCGCCCGTAGCGGGCTGCCTCCAACTGCATGCGGCCGAAGTCGCCACTGCGGCTGACGTGGATGCGCCGGATCGGCCCGCTGGGCGCACGCATCAACGCCAGCACGCCCAGCGCGTCGAGGGCGTGGATCGTGGCCTCGGCAAAACTGAGGTTGCGCTGGTCGAACACCGGCGGCAACGCACCGGCGGGTGCTGCCTCGACCATTCCGACATCCAGCCCCAGCGCATCCAGCGCGATGGCAAGGCTGGCACCGACCAGACCGCCGCCGACGATCAGGACGTCGTGCGCGCGGTCGCTGCAAGAGGAGAGCGTGGACATTGCGCTATGCTAACGGCTCCGCAGTTCCCCTGTCCGAATGCCATGAATCGCCAAGCTTCGCTGCTCCCCGCCGGCCCGCTGCTGCTCACCCTGCTGATCTTCGCCGCCGCGCTGACGCGGGTGTTGCCGCATCCGCCGAATTTCTCGCCGATCGAGGCGGTGGCGCTGTTCGGCGGCGCCTATTTCGCCAAGCGGGGCTGGGCACTGCTGGTGCCGCTGGTGGCGATGTTCGCCTCCGACCTGGTGCTGGGCCTGGTCAATGGCGGCATCTACTGGAGCTACTTCGCCAGCGCCGGCTACCTGCTGGTGTATGCCAGCATCGCGCTGTCCACCGTGCTGGGCTTCGGCCTGCGTGGCAAGGTCGGCAGCACCCGCGTGCTGGGCTATTCGCTGGCCGGCTCGCTGCTGTTCTTCGTGCTGACCAATGCCGGCGTGTGGGCGTTCGGTGCGCTGTATACCCATGACGCCGCCGGACTGGCCGCATCCTTCGCCGCCGGCATCCCGTTCTTCCAGTGGACCGTGCTGGGCACCTTGTTCTACGCGGCGCTGCTGTTCGGCGGCTTCGAATTGCTGCGCCGGCACAATCCCGCGCTGCACGCACAGACGGTCTGATGGGCAACCGTCTCAGCAAGATCTACACCCGCACCGGCGACGATGGCAGCACCGGTCTCGGTGACGGGTCCCGCGTCGGCAAGGACTCCTTGCGGGTGGACGCCTACGGCACCGTCGACGAGGCCAATTCCTGCATCGGCGTGCTGCTGGCCAGCGAGATGCAGGAGGACGTGCGCGAGCTGCTGACACGCATCCAGCACCAGTTGTTCGACCTGGGTGGCGAGCTGTGCATTCCCGGCCACGCCGCCATCTTCGATGCCGACATCGACGCACTGGAGGCGCAGATCGACCACTACAACCGCGCGCTGCCGCCATTGAAGGAATTCATCCTGCCCGGCGGCGGCATTGCCGCGGCGCACTGCCATGTCGCCCGTACCGTGGTGCGCCGTGCCGAGCGCGCGGCGGTGGCACTGACGCGGCTGGAAGACGTGCGTCCACAGCCGGTGCGCTACCTGAACCGGCTGTCCGACCTGTTGTTCGTGCTGTGCCGCGTGCTGGCGCGCGCCAGCGGCCACGGCGAAGTGCTCTGGAAGCACGAACGCCGCAAGTAAGCGCCACAGGCAGGGGTTCGCCGTGATCCAGGTTTTCACCCACCCGGCCTGCCTTGCCCATGACACCGGCCCCGGGCACGTGGAACGCCCGGCGCGCCTGAGCACCGTGCTGCACGCACTGGAAGCGGCGTTCCCCGACATCGACTGGCAACAGGCCCCCCGCGCCAGCCGCGGCCAGTTGCTGCGCGTGCATGCGGAAGAGTTGCTCGCCACGGTGCTGGAATCTTCGCCGCAGGGCCTGATCCAGCTGGACCCCGACACCGTGCTGTCCCCCGGTTCCGCCGAAGCCGCCCTGCGTGCCGCCGGTGCCGGCGTTGCCGCCGTGGATGCCGTGCTGGGCGGGGGCACCTGCCGCGCGTTCTGCGCGGTGCGCCCACCCGGGCACCATGCCACCAGCGATGCGGCGATGGGGTTCTGCCTGTTCAACAACATCGCCATTGCTGCCCGCCACGCGCTCGACAAGCACGGGCTGGAGCGGGTGGCGATCGTCGATTTCGACGTCCATCACGGCAATGGCACGCAGGCCATCTTCGCCAGCGAGCCGCGCGTGCTGTTCGCCAGCTCGCACCAGTGGCCACTGTATCCGGGCAGTGGCGCGCACAATGAAACCGGCTGCGGCAACGTGTTCAACGCCCCGCTGCCGGACGGCTGCAGTGGCGAGATGTTCCGCGACGCCTGGCAGGAGGGGCTGTTGCCGGCGGTGGACGCGTTCCGACCGCAATTGCTGCTGGTGTCGGCGGGGTTCGACGGTCACCGCCGCGACCCGCTGGCCGGCATGCAGCTGGAAGCCGGGGATTACGCCTGGATCACCCGCGCACTGGTGCAGATGGCCAACCGCCATTGCGATGGCCGGGTGGTGTCCCTGCTGGAAGGCGGCTACGACCTGGCCGCGCTGGCGGACGGTTGCGTGGCGCACATCGACGCGCTGCGCCTGTAACACCCCCGGCGTCAGCCACCCGGGTTTGCCGCTGCCAGCCGCTTCCGGCAAGCTAACCGCCCGATTCGCTTTCCCGGAATGCCCGTGCGCCCCGTCCTGCGCCTGCTCCCCCTGTCCCTGTGCATCGCGCTGAGCCTGCCCGCGCGCGCCGCCGATGGCGACCCGCCGCAGAACTGGGGCCTGTGCCCGGTGGGCGACGTGGTGCCGCCCTTCGCCGATGCCGCGCTGGCACCGGAAGGCCTGCATCTGGACAAGTCCAAGGCCCCCATCGACCTCGAGGGCGACGACGTCAGCGGCACCGAGGCCAACCCGGTGTTCAAGGGCAACGTCACCATGCACCGCGACAACCAGTTCATGGCCGCCGACCAGCTCACCTTCGACAAGGCCGCCGGCCGCTATGTCGCCGAGGGCAGCGTCCGCTACCAGGCGCAGGGGCTGCGCCTGCGCGCGGCGCGCGCAGAGGGCGACCAGAATTCCGACACCCATTCGATGCAGGATCTGGAATACCAGCTGCTGTCGCGCCGCGGCAACGGCAAGGCGCACAGCCTGAATCTGGCGGGCCAGTCCGGCAGCCTGCGCGGCGCCAGCTATTCCACCTGCCCGCCGGAAGCGCGGCACTGGGAGCTGGATGCCCCGCGCATCGACATGGACAGCGAGCACGGCCGCGCCGTGGCCTACGGTGCCACCTTGCGGGTCGGCAAGGTCCCGGTGCTGTTCATGCCGGTGTTGATGTTCCCGACCGACGAACGCCGCCGCAGTGGCCTGATGTTCCCCTCGTTCTCCAACTCCGGGCGCAACGGCCTCGACCTGCGCCAGCCGATCTACCTGAATCTCGCCCCCAATTACGACGCCACCCTCAGCCCGCGCTGGATGAGTGCGCGCGGCGTCCAGCTGGGCGGCGAATTCCGCTACCTCAACGCCGGTGGCCAGGGCACGCTGGAAGCCGCGTGGATGGACCACGACCGCCTGCGCGACCGCGCGCGCAGCCAGTTCGCCTTCATCGGCACGCAGACAGTCGGCAGCCACTGGCAATTCCGCGCCAACCTGAACTGGATCAGCGACCCGCGCTATTACGAGGACTTCAACAGCAGCCTCGACGGCCTCTCGCAAGCCACCGCCTACAGCAGCGCCGGCCTGTACGGGCAAGGCCTCGACTGGAGCGCCGGCATCAGCGCCGACCACTGGCAGCTGGCCGATTACACGCTGTCCAGCGCCGCGCTGCCTTTCGACCGCCTGCCGCGGGCCTTCCTCGACTGGGAACGGGGGGCGGTCGGTGCACTGCGCTATGGCATCGCCGCCGAAACCGTGCGCTTCCACCACCCGTCCTACCCGGCCGGCGCACGCCTGGACCTGAAACCCTGGATCAGCCTCCCGCTGGAGGGTGACGCCTGGTTCCTGCGGCCCACGCTGGCCTACCGCCAGACCAGCTATGCGCTGGATCACGCGCTGGGGCAAACGCTGGGCAGCGACAGTCCTTCGCGCGGGCAGTCGATTTTCAGCCTCGATGCCGGCCTGTTCTTCGACCGCGACACCGTGGCCAAGGGCCAGGACTACCTGCAAACCATCGAGCCGCGGCTGTTCTATCTGAAGGTCCCCTATGCCGACCAGAACGGCATGCCGGTGTTCGACACCCAGCCACTGACGTTCAGCTGGAACCAGCTGTTCCGCGACAACCGCTACACCGGTGCCGACCGCCAGGCCGACGCCAACCAGCTCACGCTGGCCGTGAGCACCCGCATGATCCGCCAGGCCGACGGTTTCGAGCGTTTTTCCGCGAGCATCGGCCAAATCCGCTATTTCCAGGATTCCCGGGTGCGCCTGCCGTTCGAGCCGATCACCGAGCAAGGGCGCTCGGCCTGGGTGGTGGATGCCAATTACGCCCCCACCGACCGCTGGACCTTCGGCGCTTCCTACCAGCGCGACCCGAAATTCCGGCGCACCGACCTGGCCAGCGTGCGCGCCCGCTATCTGTTCCGGAACCAAGGCGTCTTCAACCTGTCCTACCGTTACCGCCGCTCGCTGCTGGAGCAGGTGGACCTGTCCTTCCTGTACCCGGTCAATGCCAGCTGGAGCCTGGTGGGCCGCCAGTACTACTCGCTGCGCGACAGCAAGACGCTGGAAAGCCTGGCCGGGGTACAGTGGGACAGCTGTTGTGTCGCGGTTCGGTTTGTCTTGCGCCGCTACGTGCAAAATCGCGTCGGCGACCTCGGCAACACCCTGATGTTCGAAATCGAGCTGAAGGGGCTGGGCTCGGCCGGCCAGGACACCCAGCGCGCCTTGCGCAGGTCCATCCTCGGCTACAATCGCGACGATCTTTATCTGGTGCCGCCGCAGACCGCAACGGGCCAGCCCTCCACGCCCGCCAACGCGAATACTCCTCCATGATGCCAAGCCCCCGTCTGCGTGCCCCCCGCCTCCTGCTGGCCACTTTGCTGCCGCTGCTCCTGCTTGCCGGCGGCGCGCAGGCGCAGGACGCGGCGCTGCAACCGGTCGACCGCGTCGCCGCGGTGGTCAACGAGGACGTGATCCTGCGCAGCGAGCTGGATCGCGCGGTCGCCAACATCCGCAGCCAGTACGCCGGCCACGAAGAGCAACTGCCGCCGCAGGACGTGCTGGAACGGCAGGTGCTGGAGCGCCTGGTGCTGCAACGCCTGCAACTGGCACGCGCCACCGACGCCGGCATCACCGCCACCGACCAGGACCTGGAGCACGCCGTGCAGGGCGTGGCCCAGCAAAACGGCATGGACGTCGACCAGCTGCGCGCGCGGCTGGCGCAGGATGGCATCACCTTCACCGATTTCCGCAACAACATCCGCGACGAAATCGTCACCCAGAAACTGCGCCAGAGCTTCGCCCAGGGCCGCATCAACGTCAGCGACAGCGAAGTGGATGCCGCCATGGCCAACACCGCCGCCAGCGCCCGTCAGCAATTCCACCTGGCCCACATCCTGGTGGCCACCCCGGATGGGGCCACGCCGGAGCAGATCGCCACCGCGCAGAAGAAAATCGAAGGCGTGAAGGGCCTGATCGACCGTGGCGAAATGACCTTCGCCGCCGCCGCCGTCCGCTATTCCGACAGCCCCAATGCGCTGGAAAGCGGCGACCTTGGCTGGCGCAGCGCGAATGAAATCCCGCCAGCCTTCGCCACCGCCATCCAGCAAATGCAGGACGGCCAGGTGCTCGGCCCGATCCGTGGCCCCAGCGGCTTCCAGCTGCTGCAATTGGTGGGTACCCGCACCCAAGCCGCCGGCAGCGGTGAAAAGGTCACCCAGTTCTCGGCCCGGCAGATCCTGGTCAAGGTCGACGACAAGACCGACGAAGCCGCCGCCAAGGCCAAGGCCGACACCCTGGCCGCACGCCTGGCCGGCGGCGCCGATTTCGCCAAGCTGGCCAGCGAGAGCTCCGACGATGCCGCCACCCGCCGCCGTGGTGGCGATCTGGGCTGGTTCGGCGCCGACACCTACGGCAGCACGTTCGGCATGCAGGTCGCCGCCTTGTCCGATGGCCAGACCTCCGCCCCGTTCCGCAGCGATGCCGGCTGGTTGATCGTGCAGCGCAGCGGCACCCGCGAGATCGCCGCCGGTGACGAGAACCTGCGTGCGCAGGTTCGGGAAACCATCGGCCGGCGCAAGCTGGAAGAAGAGTGGAACCGCTTCCTGCGCGAGATGCGTGGCGAAGCCTACGTGGACGTGCGCGATGCACAAGGCCGCTCCACCCGCCCGGCACTGCCCGAAACCCCGAAGGAGCACCGCCAGGTGACCCCCTCGCAGGAGCAACAGGGCACCAGTGCGGCCGGCACGTTCATGTCCGACGAGATGCACTGATCGCTTGATGCGCCCACGTCTCGCCCTGATCCCGGGGGAACCCGCCGGCATCGGCCCGGAACTGCTGGTGCACGCAGCCCAGCGCGACTGGGACGCGGAACTGGTGGTGCATGGTGATGCGGCCACGTTGCAGCGCGCCGCCACTGCCTTGGGCCTGCCACTGCATCTGCACCACCACGGCGAACCACCACGGCATCCACGCAGCCTGGCCATTGTCGAATACCCGCATCCGGTGGCCTGTGCCTTCGGGCAGCCCAATCCGGCCAATACCGCCTCGCTGATCAATGCGATCAGCCATGCGGCCCGCGCCTGCATCGACGGCGAGCTGGCAGGCCTGGTGACGGGCCCGGTGCACAAGGCGGTCATCAACGACGGCGGCATCACCTTCACCGGCACCACCGACCTGCTGGCCGAACAAGCCGGCTGCAAGGTGGTGATGATGCTGGCCAACCCGCGGATGCGGGTGGCCCTGCAGACCGTGCACCTGCCGTTGCGCGAGGTGGCGGACCGGATCACCCCGCAGGCGCTGACCCACACATTGCACACCGTGGCCACCGCGCTGCGCACACAGTTCGGCATCGCCCACCCGGTCATCGCCGTGCTCGGCCTGAACCCGCATGCCGGCGAGGACGGTCATCTGGGCCGCGAGGAATTGGACATCATCCTGCCCACCCTGGAACGCCTGCGTGCCGAGGGCATGCACCTGGTCGGCCCGCTGCCGGCCGATACCGCCTTCCTGCCCGACAAGCTGCGCGGCTTCGATGCGGTGCTGGCGATGTACCACGACCAGGGCCTGCCGGTACTCAAACACGCCGACTTCGCCAACGCAGTGAACATCACCCTCGGCCTGCCCTACCCGCGCGTGGCGGTGGACCATGGCACCGCGCTGGAACTGGCGGGCAAGGGCGTGGCCGATCCATCCAGCCTGTACGCCGCGATCCGCACCTGCACGCAACTGGCGGCGCGGCGCGCGGGCGCATGATGGGCACGATCGGCTTCGACGATTTCCTGAGGGTCGAGCTGCGCGTCGGCCGCATCCTCTCGGCGCAGCCGTTCGCGCAGGCGCGCAAGCCGGCCTACGTGCTGCAGGTCGATTTCGGCCCCGAACTCGGCGTGCGCAAGTCCAGTGCGCAGATCACCGTCCATTACACGCCCGAACAACTGGTCGGGCGGCTGGTGGTCGCCGTGGTCAATTTCCCCAAAAAGCAGATCGGTCCGCTGATGTCCGAATGCCTGGTCACCGGTTTCCACGACGCCGACGGCGCGGTGGCGCTGTGCGTGCCGGACCGCGACGTGCCGCTGGGAACCCGCCTGCTATGAGCACGCCCTTCACCGAGCCGGCCAAAAAGCATCTCGGCCAGAACTTCCTGCACGACCGCAGCGTGATCGACAAGATCGTGCAGGCCATCGCCCCGCAGCCGGGCGACGCCATCGTCGAGATCGGCCCGGGCCAGGGCGCACTGACCTTCCCGCTGCTGAAAAAACATGGCGAAGTCACCGCCATCGAGTTCGACCGCGACCTGCACGCGCCCCTGCAGGCCGCCGCGCGCGAACACGGCACGCTGCACCTGATCGAAGGCGACGTACTGGGCGTGGATTTCACCGCGCTGGCCGCGCAGCTGGCACCGGCCGACGGCAGGATCCGGCTGGCCGGCAACCTGCCCTACAACCTCAGTTCGCCGATCCTGTTCCACGCGCTGGAGCACGCCGCCGCGATCCGCGACATGCATTTCATGCTGCAAAAAGAGGTGGTGGAACGCATGGCCGCCGGCCCCGGCAACAAGGTGTATGGCCGGCTCAGCGTGATGTTGCAGGCGTATTGCACGGTGACGCCGCTGTTCGTGGTGCCGCCGGGTGCGTTCCGGCCGGCACCCAAGGTCGACTCCGCGGTGGTCCGGCTGCTGCCGAAACCCGCCGGGTGCATCGACGTGCAAGACCGCGTGCGCTTCGCCAACGTGGTGCGCGCCGCCTTCGGCCAGCGCCGCAAGACCCTGCGCAACGCCCTGCACGGGGTGGCCGGTACCGCCCTCATCGAGGCCGCCGGCCTGCGCCCGGACGCGCGTGCCGAGCAGGTGGACGTGGCCGGCTTCGTGCGCCTGGCCAATCTGCCCGCCGAAGATTGAACCCGCTGCTGCGGCAATGCGCCCGGCACGGCTAGAATGCACGCATGAGCAATACCGACTACCAATTCGACATCGCAGTGGATGCCCACTTCCTGGACGCCGAATCCGCGCCGGAGGAAGGCCGCTACGTGTTCGCATACACCATCCACATCCGCAACCAGGGCAAGGTGCCGGCCCGCGTGCTCGGCCGCCATTGGCTGATCACCGAAAGCGACGGCAAGGTCCGCGAGGTGGTGGGCGAAGGAGTGGTCGGCGAGCAACCGTGGCTGCGCCCCGGCGAAGGCTTCCAGTACACGTCGGGTGCGGTGCTGGAAACCGCCATCGGCACCATGCGTGGCAGCTACGACGTGCTGGCCGACGACGGCACCCGCTTCGCCGCTCCGATCCCGGCGTTCACGCTGTCGATCCCGCGCACCCTGCACTGACGGCGGTGACCTGAGATGGCCGTCTGGGCAATCGGCGACCTGCAAGGTTGCTTCGACGTCACCCGCCGCTTGCTGGACAAGATCAACTTCGATCCTGCGGCGGACAAGCTGTGGTTCTGCGGCGACCTGGTCAATCGCGGCGGACAGTCCGTGGACACCCTGCGGCTGGTGCATTCATTGCGCGAGCACTGCGAGGTGGTGCTGGGCAACCACGACCTGTCGCTGCTGGCGGTGGCCGAACGCACCCCGGACGAACAGCGCCGGGTCAACCCGGACCTGCAAGGCGTGCTGTTCGCCGCGGACGCGCCGGAACTGCTGGCGTGGCTGCGCGGGCGCAAGCTGGCGCACGTGGACCGCAAGCTGGGCTGGATGATGGTGCATGCCGGGCTGGCGCCGAAGTGGACCACCCAGCTGGCGGAAAAGCATGCGCGCGAAGTGGAAAGCCGTTTGCGTGGCGACAATTACCGCAAGCTGCTGAAGAACATGTACGGCGACGGCCCGGACTGGTCGCCCCGCCTCAACGGCCTGGAACGCGACCGCGCCATCATCAACATCTTCACCCGCATGCGCTATTGCAGCCCGCGCGGGCGCATCGCGTTCGAACACAAGGGTGCACCCGGCAGCCAGCCACCCGGCCTGTATCCGTGGTTCGCGGTGCCCGGCCACGCCCCGCGCGACCTGAAGATCGTCTGCGGGCACTGGAGCACGCTGGGGCTGTTCATCGGCCACGGCATCCATGCCATCGACACCGGCGCGGTGTGGAGCGGCAAGCTCACCGCCCTGCAACTGGATGCGGATGGCCTGCACATGGTGCAAGTCCCAGGTCGCGATGTACCGGCCCCCACGCCCAAGCCGCGCCCGGCCCGCCCGCACAAGCCGCACGGCAACACCCCCCCGGCCACGCCGCCGCGCACCGATCAGACGCGCTCGTAATCCACGAACACGAAGCCGCAGGCGTGGGTGGCATCGGCGGCATGCGCGATGCGTGCGGTTTCCCGCCAGTCGCCGGCGTCGAAGCGCGGAAAGAACGCATCCGCGCCAGCGACGACGGTGTCGACATGGGTCAGGTGCAGGTGGGTGGCCTGTGGCAGCGCCAGCGCATAGACCTCGCCGCCACCGATCACGCACAGCTCGTCGCATTCTTCCGTCGCCCGCGCCAAGGCCGCTGCCAGCGACGCCACCGCCTGCATCCCGGCGAACGGCACCTGCCCGCCACGGGTCAGCACCAGGTTGGTCCGCTTCGGCAGCGCACGGCCCAGCGACTGCGCGGTCTTGCGCCCCATCAGTACCGGCTTGCCCAAGGTCAGCGCCTTGAACCGCTTGAGGTCGTCAGGCAGGTGCCAGGGCAACGCGTTGCCGCGGCCGATGGCGTGATTGCGATCCAGTGCGGCGATCAGCGAAACGCGCATGGCCGGCTCACACCGCCACCGGCGCCTTGATTGCCGGCAGCGGGTCATAGCGCTCGATGGCGATGTCCTCGAAGCCGAAGCCGAAGATGTCTTTCACGTCGGGGTTGAGCTTCAGCGCCGGCAGCGCGCGCGGCGTGCGCGCGAGCTGCTCGCGCGCCTGCTCGAAGTGATTGGCATACAGGTGCGCATCGCCCAGCGTGTGCACGAAATCGCCCACGCCCAGCCCGCAGACCTGCGCCACCATGTGGGTCAGCAGCGCGTAGCTGGCGATGTTGAACGGCACGCCCAGGAAGATGTCGCCGCTGCGCTGGTACAGCTGGCAGCTCAGTTTCCCGTCCGCCACGTAGAACTGGAACAGGCTGTGGCAGGGCATCAGCGCCATTTTCGGCAGGTCGGCCACGTTCCACGCCGACACGATCAAACGGCGCGAGTCCGGATTGCGGCGGATCTCGTCCACCACCCAGCGGATCTGGTCGAAGGTTTCGCCATTGGCCCCTTCCCAGCTGCGCCACTGCTTGCCGTAGACCGGGCCGAGTTCGCCGTTTTCGTCGGCCCATTCGTCCCAGATCGACACCTTGTTGTCGTTCAGGTAGGCGATATTGGTGCTGCCCTGCAGGAACCACAGAAGCTCGTGGATGATCGAGCGCAGGTGCAGCTTCTTGGTGGTCACCAGCGGGAAGCCTTGCGCCAGGTCGAAGCGCATCTGCCAGCCGAACACGCTGCGGGTGCCGGTGCCGGTGCGATCGGCCTTCTGGGTGCCGTGCTCCAGCACGTGCCGCAGCAACTCCAGATATGGCCGCATCAGCGTGCTTCCGGGTGCAGCGTGGGCGCGCTGCGCGAGCGCCACAGCCAGAACAGCCCCAGCAGGACCAGCGGCACACTCAACACCTGCCCCATCGTCAGCCAGCCGAAGGCAAGGTAGCCCAGCTGCGCATCGGGTTCGCGCACGAATTCCACCAGGAAGCGGAAACAGCCGTACAGCAGCGCGAACAGGCCGGACACCGCGTAGCGCGGGCGCGGCACGCGCGAGAACCACACCAGCGCGCAGAACATCACCAGGCCCTCCAGGAACGCCTGGTACAGCTGCGACGGGTGGCGGGCGAATGCGTTCAACGCGCCGCTTTCGAAATACGTGCGCAAGGTGGCCGCATCCATCGACGCGAACGGTTCCGGCAATGCGCGCGGGAACACCACGCCGATGCGCTCGAACGCCGTCCCGACGGTGGGCTTGCCCCACAACTCGCCACCGATGAAGTTGCCCAGCCGGCCGAAACCGAGCCCGGCCGGCACCAGCGGCGCCATGAAATCGACGGTATCGAAGAAGTGCAGGCGCTGCCGGCGCGACCACCAAGCGATCGCCGCCAGCACCCCCAGCAGGCCGCCGTGGAAGCTCATCCCGCCCTCCCAGACCCGGAACAGCAACAGCGGGTCGTGGAGGAAGTTGCCGAGGTCGTAGAACAGCATGTAGCCCACGCGCCCGCCCAGCACCACGCCGAGCATGGCGTAGAACATCAGGTCGGAGAAGCCGTTGTCGTCCACCCCGGGCAAGCGACCGGCGCGCACCCGTCGCCGCCCCAGCCACCAGGCCACCGCGAACCCCAGCAGGTACATCAGCCCGTACCAATGGACTTTCAATGGCCCCAGCGTCACGGCGATGGGGTCGATCTGGTGCAGATAAGGCATGTGCATCCGGGTTCCTGCTCGAAAAACGGGGCTCACCAGTCGCCGGCGCCGGGCACCTTGTGCGCGGCCGCGCGACGCCGCATCAGCAGGTTCAGCCACTCCACCAGCACCGAGAACGCCATCGCGAAGTAGATGTAGGGCTTGGGCACGTGGACTTCGAGGCCGTCGAGGATCAACACCGCGCCGACCAGCAGGATGAAGGCCAGCGCCAGCATCTTCACGGTCGGGTTGGCATCGATGAACGCGCCCAGCGGATTGGCCGCCAGCAGCATGATGGCCACCGCCGCGAGGATGGCGAACACCATGATCGGAATGTGCTGGGCGATGCCCACCGCAGTGATGACCGAATCCAGCGAGAACACGATGTCGATCACCGCGATCTGCGCGATCACCGCCCAGAACACCGAGGACGCCTGGGTGGTGCGCGGGTCCTCGTCCTCGCCGCCGCTGATCAGGTCGCGGATTTCCAGCGCGCCCTTCACCAGCAGGAACGCCCCACCGAGGATCAGCACCAGGTCGCGGATCGAGATGCCCATCCCGCCGATCTCGAACAGGGTCTTCTCCATCCGCGCCAGATGCGCCAGTGCGACCAGCAGCAGGATGCGGGTGACGCAGGCCACCGCGATGCCCAGCTTGCGGGCCAGCGGCCGGTGGTGTTCCGGCAGGCGGCCCACCGCGATCGAAATGAACACCAGGTTGTCGATGCCCAGCACGATTTCCAGCGCGCTCAAGGTCACCAGGGTGAGCCATGCGTCGGGGGACGCCAGGAAACTCAGATCCATGTCGGTCTCGTCATGTCGCGCCGGCCGGCGCGGTTCAAAGCCAGCGCGGCAGCAGCAACACCGCCCACACCAGCACCACGTTCATCATCAACACGAACACCGCCGCCGACCCCATGTCCTTGGCACGTCCGGCCAGTTCGTGGTGTTCCGCGCCATAACGCTCGATCACGGCTTCCATCGAGGAGTTCATCAGCTCCATCGCCATCACCAGCAGGCAACTGCCGATCAGCAGCACGCGCTCCACGCCGGTCTGGCCCAATTGCCAGCCCACCGGCCCCAGCACGACGAACATGCACACTTCCAGCCGGAACGAGGACTCGTGCAGCCACGCCGCGCGCAGCCCCAGCATCGACCATTTGGCGGCGCGCAGGACGCCCGCGGGGCCGCGCGGCAGATGCCCGTACAGGTCAGCCACGGAGGTTTGCCCGGCAACAGGTGAACAGGACAATGAATCGGTCTGGCATCGGGCGGTATCGGGCCGAGGGAACGAACCGGCATTCTGCCACAGCCCCCCGGCCCGGCGCGTGCGCGCCCGCGCCCGCGCCGGGGGAGCCCATCATTGCGAGCGCAATGCCTCGATCGGGTCCAGCAGGCTGGCCTTGCGTGCCGGGTAATAGCCGAAGAACAGCCCCGTGCAGATCGAGAACGTGGCGGCCAGCAGCACCACCTTGGCGTCGAGCTGCACCGGCAGGCCGCCGAACTTGCCCACCAGCAGCGCCCCCACCACCCCGATCGCGATGCCAATGATGCCGCCAATCAGCGAAATCAGCATCGCCTCGGCGAGGAATTGCCGGCGCACGTCGCGCGGGCCCGCGCCCACCGCCATCCGCAGGCCGATCTCGCGGATGCGTTCGGTCACCGACACCAGCATGATGTTCATGATGCCGATGCCGCCGATGATCAGGCAAATGCCGGCCACCGCGCCCAGCAGCTTGGACATCAGGTTGGTGGTGGCGGTACGGGTGGCCACGATCTGGCTGATGTTGCGCACCGCGAAGTCGTCGTCGGCACCGGGTTCGATCTTGTGGCGCTGGCGCAGCAGGCCCTCGATTTCGCCCTGCGCGGCATCCAGGTTCCTGGCGTCGTCGACGCCCACCGCGATCGCCTGCACCGCGCTGGGCGGCATGCCCTGCGAGGTGGACAGCCGGCGACGCGCGGTTTCCAGTGGCACCACCACGAGGTCGTCCTGGTCCTGCCCGAAGCCGCCCTGTCCCTTGCTGCCCAGCACGCCGACCACGGTGAACGGCACCCGCCCCAGGCGCACGGTCTGGCCAATGCCGCTTTCGTCGCCGAACAGGTTCTTGCGCACGGTTTCGCCCAGCAGCACGGGCTTGGCACCGCCGCCGTAATCGCCGGCATCGAAGCCCTGCCCCTGCGCGATCCGCCAGTCGTTGATCGCGAACCAATCCGCCTGCACGCCTTGCCACTGGGTGGAGGCATTGTTCTCGGCGAACACCACCTGGGTGCCGCCACGCAAAGAACCGGCCACGTACTGCACTTCCGGCACTTCGCTGCGGATCGCCTCGACGTCGCCTTCGGTCAGCGACCAGCGGCTGCCCTGCGCCATCCGCGCGCCGCCCGGGCCCATGCCACCGGCGCTGCCGATGTCCAGCCGCTGCGAGCCCAGCCCCGACACCATCTTGTCGATTTCCGCCTGCGTGCCCTGCCCGATCGACACCATCACGATGACCGCCGCGATGCCGATGATCACGCCCAGCGAGGTCAGCGCACTGCGCATCCAGTTGCCGCGCAGCGCGAAAAACGCGGTGCGCAGGATGTCGGCGATGTTCATGCGGCCTCCGCTGCGGTCTGCGCGAACAACTCGCCATCGCGCATCACGAAGGTGCGATCGGCATGGGCCGCCACCTGTGCATCATGGGTGATCAGGATCACGGTATGGCCGTCGTCGCGCAGGCGCTTGAACAAGGTGAGGATTTCTTCGCCGGTCTTGCTGTCCAGTGCGCCGGTCGGTTCATCGGCCAGCAGGATCGGCGGGCTGTTGACCAGCGCACGCGCGATCGCCACGCGCTGTTGCTGGCCCCCGGACAACTCGTTGGGAAAATGGTCGGTGCGCCCGGCCAGGCCCACCGCTTCCAATGCCGCCAGCGCCCGCCGCCGCCGCTCAGCCGGCGGCACCTGCGCATAACCCATCGGCATCGCCACGTTGTCGGTGGCGTCCATCCGCGACAACAGATGGAAGCCCTGGAACACGAAGCCGATCTTGTCGCGCCGCAACTGCGCCAACTGCTCGGCATCCAGGGTGGCCACGTCCACGCCATCGCATTCGCAGCGACCGCTGGTGGGGGTGTCCAGGCACCCCAGCAGGTTCATCAGGGTGGATTTTCCGGAACCGGACGGCCCCATGATGGCGACGAATTCGCCACGCTCGATGCGCAGGTTCACGTTCTTCAGCGCCACCACCTCGGCCTCGGTGCCGGCGGCGTACACCTTGCCCAGTTGGTGGGCGAGGATCACCGGGACGGGGCCGGCCATCACTTGCTCTCCGAGGCCGCGCGCTCGCCGGAAATGAACAGGTCGCCGTCCTTGATGCCGCGCCCGGAGACTTCGGTGCTGGTGCCGTCGCTGACGCCGACCTTGATCATCACCGCCTCCGGCTTGCCGTTCACCAGCCGGTAGGCCACCACGCGCTTGGCGTTGACCTGCGCATCCACGCCGGCCACCCATTTGCCGCGCTGGTCGTCGTCCAGCGTGCTCACGAATGCGGCGAATTGCTGGTTCATGCGATCGCGCATGCGCGCGCGCATCTGCGCCAGCATCGCCGCATCGCCACCGCCGCCGCCCGGACCGCCAAAGCGCATGCCACCGCCGAACAGCCGGCTGCCGCCGTTTTGCTGCTGCTTGGCGGCCTCCTGCATCTTCGCCGCGCGCTCGGCCTGCTGGCGCTTCATGTCCTCCAGCGCGGCATCAAAGGCGGCCTGCTGCGCAGGCCGCAGCGCCAGCGTGCCCGCCAAGTGCTGCAGATCCTCGCCCATGCCCGCGCCGCGCCCGCCGTTGCCACCGCCCGCGGACGCACCTTCCGGCTTCATGTCGGCCAGCGGCGAGCCTTCCGCCGGCTTGTAGCGCAGCGCCGCATTGCCCACCTTGAGCACGCCGTCGCGCTTGCTGACCTCGATCTGGGCATTCACGGTCAGCCCCGGCAACAGGGTGCCGTCGGCGTTGTCGACGCTGACCACCACCGGGTAGGTCACCACGTTGTTGGTGGTGGTGGCCGCCATCCGCACCTGCTGCACCACGCCCTTGAACTGGCGATCCGGGAAGGCGTCGGCGGTGAAGCTCACGGTCTGCCCCAACTTGACCTGGCCGATGTCGGATTCATCCACCGCCAGCTCGATCTTCATCTTCGACAGATCCCTAGCAATCGTGAACAACACCGGTGCCGAGAAACTGGCGGCCACGGTCTGGCCGGGGTCGATCGACCGGGTCAGCACCACGCCATCGACCGGCGAAGTGATCACCGCACGGGCGATGTTGACCTGGGTGGTCTTCAACGCCGCCGATTGCTGGCGGATCTGGGCCTGCGCCGCAGCCACCTGCGCCTGCGCCTGGTCATGCGCGGCCCGCGACACATCCAGGTCGCTGCGGGCGATCAATTTCTGGCCAGCCAGTTCCTGCTTGCGCTGGAAGTCCAGCGTGGCATTGCGCAGGCTGGCCTGCGCCTGCGCCAGTTGCGCACGCGCGCTGGCGATCTGCGCATTGCCCTGCTCCAACTGGGCCTGGTAGGTGGACGGGTCGATGCGGGCCAGCACGTCGCCCTTCTTCACCGGCGAATTGAAATCCACCAGCACGTCGGTGACCTGGCCGGAAATCTGGCTGCCCACGGTGACGGTGGTGATGGCGCTGAGCGTGCCGGTGGCGGAAATCGCCACGCGGATGTCACCGCGCTGCACGGTTTCGGTGCGGTAGCCACTGTCGGCGGCGGCCTGGCTGCGTTTGTTCCAGTAATGCCAGCCGCCCCCCGCCAGCACCAGCACGGCCACGAGAACCCCCAGTTTGCGCAAGGGAAGGGAACGGACGGACGGGCGTGTCGGGCTCATGCGGCGAATGAATGGGGAAGGGTGACGGCAAGAACGCGCGACTGCGCATCGGGTTGACGACGGCCAGTCTGACGATGCGCGCAAGCGCCCGCAGCGCGCCATCAGTCCCGGAGCGAGGCCCCGAACTCGATGCCGGCGCAGGTTCCCTGCCCCGGGACACTTTGCAGCCGCAAACGCCAGCCGCAGCGCTGCCCCAGCCGATGGGCGATCGACAGGCCCAGGCCCGGGCCCAGCCCGGGGGTGGCCGCTTCGCCGCGGAAGAACGGCTCGCAGGCCCGCGCCAGCGTGGCCGCATCCATGCCGATGCCGGTATCCTCCACCTCCACCCGGTCCGCCAGCAGGCGTACCCGCACCACGCCCGCATCGGTGAAGCGCACGGCATTGGCCAGCAGGTTGCCCAGCATCACCCGCAGCACGCACGGCGGCGCCAGCAACACCGGGGCGGCCCGCCACTCCGTCTCCAGCCGCAACCGCTTGTGCTCCAGCAGGGGTTGCAGGCGCGCCAACGCGTGTTCCACCACTTCGCGCACCGGGAACACGTCCGTGTCGAGCGCGCATTGCTCCCCGCGTGCCAGCAACAGCAGTGCGTCGATGACCGCCTCCATGTCCGCCACGGCCGCCTGGATACGCTCGAGCGAGCGCCGCGATGCGTCGGAGAGGCCGTCATCGTGGGCGATCAGGTCGCTGGCCACCCGCACCACGGTCAATGGCGTGCGCAGCTCGTGGCTGGCATCGCGCATGAAATCACTGGCACGCGCGCCGTCGGGGTCGCTGGCGGACGGCGGCAGTTGGCAGGGGCCGGTCGAAGTCATGCGCGCAAGTCTTCCGCGGCAGCCTCAGGACGCCAGCTCGGCAAGGCGGTAGCCCGCCCCCTGCACGGTGTGCAGCAAGGGCCGGCCGAACGGCTTGTCCAGCACCTTGCGCAGGTTGTAGAGATGGCTGCGCAGGGTGTCCGAATCCGGCAGCGCATCGCCCCAGATCTCGTGTTCGATGTCCTGCCGGCTCACCACCTTCGGCGATTCCCGCATCAGGATCGCCAGCAAACGCAGCGCGATCGGGGACAACTGCAACTCGTGGCCGGCGCGACTGGCGCGCAACTGCGCGGGGTCCAGTTCCAGATCGCCCACCCGCAGGACCTCCCCGCCCACCTGCCGGCGTTCGCGGCGGATCAGCGCATGCAGCCGCGCCTCCAGCTCGCGGATGGCAAATGGCTTGGTGAGGTAATCGTCAGCCCCGGACGACAGCCCGGTCAGCTTGTCGTCCAGCGTGTCGCGCGCGGTCAGCATCAGGATGGGCGTGGCCTTGCGCGCCTCGCCGCGCAGGCGGCGGCACACTTCGATGCCATCCAGCCGCGGCAGCATCAGGTCCAGCACGATCGCGTCGTAGACATTCTCGGACGCCAGCCGGTAGCCATCCACGCCATCGGCGGCGTAGTCCACTTCGAAGCCGCGACCTTCCAGGTATTCACCCACCATCTCGGAAATGTTGCGGTTGTCTTCCACGATGAGCACCAGCCCCGCGTGATCGTGCTCGCG
The DNA here is from genome assembly GCF_041905325.1 of Thermomonas sp. GTDB lineage: Bacteria > Pseudomonadota > Gammaproteobacteria > Xanthomonadales > Xanthomonadaceae > Thermomonas. Next base: position 61,219 of record NZ_JAYRLK010000007.1, read on the forward strand.
CATGCGTGCCTCGCTTCCCGTCTACCTGGCCAGACCATGCCGGAAACCCGGTTGATGCGGTGTGAAGGGCGCTACCCTTGACGCCCCGTGACGCCTCCCGCCCACACCCCGCCATGCCCTACGCCCGCCTGCTTGCCCCGCTGTTGTTGATCTGCTCCAACGTGTTCATGACCTTCGCCTGGTATGGCCACCTGAAACATCGCGACGTGGCACTTTACAAGGTCGTGCTGGTCAGCTGGGGCATCGCGTTCTTCGAATACTCCCTGATGGTGCCGGCCAACCGCATCGGCAGCGCCGTCTACAGCGCGCCGCAATTGAAGGGCATGCAGGAGGCCATCACCCTGCTGGTGTTCGCCGGGTTTTCCATCTGGTACCTGGGGCAACCGCTGAAGTGGAACCATTGGGCCGGCTTCGGACTCATCCTCGTTGCGGCGTGGCTGATCTTCCTGGAGTGATGCGCCGCGCCACGGGCCCGCGCTACGGTTTCTCGGCCCGCTTGGCCTGCACCCAATAGCGGTCCTGCACATCCAGCGGCTTGCCGGCCAGGCCGCCGTCGGCAGCGGCCAGCGCCTCCATCGCGCGGAAGCGGCGCTCGAACTTGGCGTTGGCGCGGCGCAGCGCGCTGCCCACGTCGACGTGCGCGTGCCGCGCCAGGTTGGCGCAGACGAACAACACGTCGCCCAGCTCGTCCTCCAGCCGGTCGCGCGCGGCGGCATCGCCCGGGTCGGCCGCCACTGCGTCGAATTCCACGCGCACCTCGTCGATCTCTTCCGCCAGCTTGTCCAGCACCGGCGCCGGGCCGGGCCAGTCGAAGCCGACCTTGGCCGCCTTGTGCTGCAGCTTCACCGCCCGCTGCCATTCCGGCAGGCCGCGCGCAATGCCGGCCAGCGCGGAGGTGTCGGCTTCGCCCTTGGCGGCGCGCTCGGCGCGCTTGATCGCATCCCAATGGCGCAGCACCTCGCCGCTGCCGTCGACATGCGTGTCGCCGAACACATGCGGATGCCGGCGCACCAGCTTGTCGCAGATCGCCGCCACCACGTCGCCGAACGCGAACGCACCGGCCTCCTCCGCCATCCGCGCATGGAACACCACTTGCAGCAGCAAGTCGCCCAGTTCGTCCTTCAGGTCGGCCAGGTCGCCGCGGTCGATGGCATCGGCGACTTCGTAGGCTTCCTCGATGGTGTAGGGCGCGATGGAGGCGAAGCTCTGCTGCAGATCCCACGGGCAGCCACCGTCCGGGTCGCGCAGCCTGGCCATGATGGCGAGCAATTCCGCGATGTCGCTCATGCCGGCAACCGCGCGCGCACGGCGACATCGCCCAACGCCACGAAATCGCCGTTGAGCAGGGTGTCGCGCTGGTTGTAGCGGAACGGCCGGCCCTGTGGATCGAGCACCGCGCCACCGGCGGCTTCCAGAATCGCCTGCCCGGCGGCGGTGTCCCACTCGCTGGTGGGGCCGAAGCGCGGATACAGGTCCAGCACGCCCTCGGCGATCCTGCAGAACTTCAGCGACGACCCGCAGCCCAGCACCAGGCAACCCGGCAACGCCGCGATCACCGCGTCGGTGCGCGCATCGCGATGCGAACGGCTGGCAGCCACGCGCAACGGGGTGGGCGCGGGAACGGCGGCGCGAATCGGCGTGTCCACGCGCCCGTCGCGCTTGAACGCGCCCTGCCCGGGCCGGCCGTGCCACAGCATCCCGGTCACCGGTTGCTGGATCACCCCGAAGGTCGCCACGCCGTCCTCGATCAGGGCGATGTTGACGGTGAACTCGCCGTTGCGCTTGACGAATTCGCGGGTGCCGTCGAGTGGATCCACCAACCAGAAGGTCCGCCATTGCCGACGTTGGGTGATGTCCAGTGCCTTCGACTCTTCCGACACCACCGGGATATCCGGCGTCAGTGTGGCCAGGCCGGCGACGATGCAGCGGTGCGCGGCGAGGTCGGCGGCGGTCAGCGGCGTATCGTCATCCTTGTGTTGCACCGCGAATTCGCTTTCGTACACCCGCAGGATCTCGGCGGCGGCTTGGCGCGCAATCGCAATCACGCCGTCACGCAGGGCATCAAGGTTCAGCATGGTGTTGCAGCCACTCCCGGGCGATGAACAAGGCCGCGATGGTGCGGCCTTCGGAAAAATCTTCCTGCAGGATCAGTTGCCCGAGGTCGGCCAGCTTCCACGGCACCAGTTCCAGCGGCTCCGGCTCGTCGCCCGGCAGCCGCTGCGGGTACAGGTTGCGCGCCAGCACCACGTGGGTCTGGTGGCTCATGTAGGTGGGTGCCAGGCTCAGGCTGCGCAGCACGTGCAGGTCGGACGCGCCGTAGCCGGCTTCTTCCATCAGCTCGCGGTTGGCGGCCTGCTCGGGGGTTTCGCCGGCATCCATCCTTCCCTTCACCAGCCCCAGTTCATAGCGGTGCACGCCGGCCGCGTATTCGCGCACCAGCAGCACGGTGTCGGCATCCAGCATCGGCACCACCGCCACCGCGCCATGCCCGCGCCCGTGCAGGCGCTCGTAGCGGCGGCGCTCGCCGTTGGAGAACTCGAGGTCGAGCGTCTCCATCCGGTACGGGCCGGCGTCGTGCTCGGTGATGCCGTGGATGACGGGCAGCGGATGGCTCATGCGCCCGCCCCGGCGATAATGGGCGGATGAAAGGACTTCACGATGCCCCCATGATAGCCGCCGCCAGCGACTGGCGCGCACGCGATCTGGCCGTGCTGTGGCACCCATGCACGCAGATGCGCGAACACCCCGATGCCTTGCCGCTGTTCCCCGTCGCGCATGGCGAAGGTGCGTGGCTGGTGGGGTTCGACGGCCGCCGCGTGCTGGACGGGGTCAGCAGTTGGTGGACCAACCTGCATGGCCATGCCGAACCGCGCATCGCCGAGGCCATCGGCCGGCAAGCGCGCACGTTGGAGCAGGTCATCCTGGCCGGGTTCTCGCACGCACCGGCGGTGGAACTGGCCGAACGCCTGCTGGCTTGCGCCCCGCAGCAGGCCGGGCGGCAGCCGCTGGCCAAGGTGTTCTATGCCGACAACGGTTCGTCCGGTGTGGAAGTCGCACTGAAGATGGCGTTCCACTGGTTCCACAACCGTGGCGACACCCGGCGCACGCGCTTCGTCACGCTGGCCAACAGCTACCACGGTGAAACGCTGGGGGCACTGTCGGTGGGCGACATCCCGCTGTACCGCCGGGTGTACGCCCCGCTGCTGCTGGACGTGTTGTTCGCCCCCTCGCCCGATGCATTCGGCAGCCGCGACGAGGCCGCGGCCATCGCCTGTGCGGAGCGTGCCGCCGATGCGCTGCAAGCCCTGCTGGACGCGCATCCCGGCGAAGTCTGCGCGATGATCGTCGAGCCGCTGGTGCAATGCGCCGGCGGCATGCGCATGCATCATCCGGCTTACCTGCGCCGCGTGCGCGAACTGTGCGATCTGCATGGCGTGTTCCTGATCGCCGATGAAATCGCGGTGGGCTTCGGCCGCACCGGCACGCTGTTCGCCTGCGAGCAGGCAGGCATCCAGCCGGATCTGCTGTGCCTGTCGAAAGGCCTCACCGGCGGCTTCCTGCCGCTGTGCGCGGTGCTGGCGACGCAGGCGATCTTTGATGGCTTCCTCGACGACTCGCGCGAGCGTGCATTCCTGCATTCGCACAGCTACAGCGGCAACCCGCTGGCCTGCGCGGCGGCGCTGGCCTCGCTGGACATCCTGCACGCCGACGACGTGATCGCCCGCAACCACCGGACCGCTGCCCGCATGGCCGCACTGGCCGCGCCTTTCGCGCAACATCCACAGGTGGCCGAAGTGCGCCAGACCGGCATGATCGTCGCCATCGAACTGCACCCGGAAACCGGCAGCGACGAGGACGGCCACGCGGTGGAAATCGCCGGCCGCCGCGGCCTGCGGCTGTACCGCAAAGCCTTGGAATTGGGCGTGCTGCTGCGCCCCCTGGGCGATGTGTTGTACTGGATGCCGCCCTATTGCATCGATGACGCGCAGCTCGACATGCTGGCCGGAGCCACCGCCACTGCGCTGGAGGAAGCCTCGCCATGCGCCTGACCCGCAGCTTCGTCGACCTGCCGTTGCACGCGGGCGACACCATCGTCCTGCCGGAAGGCACCGCCGCGCATCTGATTCGCGTGCTGCGCCTGCAGGTGGGCGATGCCTGCGTGCTGTTCAACGGCGACGGCTTCGATTACGACACCCGCATCGTCGTCGCCGGCAAGCGCGACGCACGCGCGGAGATCGTCGGCGCGCGCCGGGTCGACAACGAGTCGCCGCTGCGCATCACCTTGCTGCAGGGCATCGCGCGCGGCGAGAAGATGGATTGGATCCTGCAAAAGGCCACCGAACTGGGCGTTGCCCGTATCCTGCCGGTGGACAGCGAACGCAGCGAAGTGAAGCTGGACGCGCAGCGTGCCGCCAAGCGCCTTGCGCATTGGCGTGAAGTGGTGATTTCCGCCTGCGAGCAGAGCGGTCGCGCCAGTGTGCCCGAGGTGCTGGCACCGCAGTCGCTGGCGCAGGTTGCCGCGCTGCGCGAGGGCCGCGGCTTCCTCCTCGACCCGTTCGCCGACAGCACGCTGGCGTTGCTGCAAGGCGGCGAGTTGCGCGCCTGCACGCTGGCGATCGGCCCGGAAGGCGGCTGGTCGCCGCGCGACCGCGAACACCTGGTCGCCGCAGGCTACGAAGGGCTGCGGCTGGGGCCGCGCGTGCTGCGCACCGAAACCGCCGGCATCGCCGCGATCAGCGCACTCCAGGCACTGTGCGGCGACCTTGGCTAGACGTGGCTAGGCAGCCGCCGCCAGCGCTTCCTGCAAGCGCAACTCGAGCGCCGCCAGGTCCGGCACCACCGCCTCGTCTTCGTTGAGGCGCACACGGGCCAGTTCGCCCTCCGGCAGGTCCCCGCCGTCGTCCAGGGTGGCCAACGCGGCTTCGGTCACCGTCACCAGTCGCGGGAAGCCTTGGGTCAACATGGCGAAGTACGGACGCTTGACGTCACCGCCCAGCGCCTTGAGCACGATCACCTTGCTGCCCAGGCCGCCGGCTTCCTCGGCCAGGCCGGCGAAGCGGGCAAACGATACCAGCGGCAGCTGCCAGCCACGCCAGCGGATGCGCCCCAGCAGCCAGGCCGGGACATCGGACATCGGCTCCGGTTCCGCATAGGACAGCACTTCGGCAATGGTGGCATTGGGCAGCAGCAGGCGCGCCTGGGCCACCTGGATGAGCACGCCTCGGATGATGGGAGCGACGTCGGACATGGATTACCTCAAGCGTGCCAGCGTTCAAGCAATTGGAGACCCATCACCGCGAGGCTGCGCGATTCGCCGCCGCGCGCCACCAGCGCCTTGCTGGCGGCCGGGTCGAAACAGTTTTCCGGTGCCTGACCGTACACCAGCCCACCGCCCCAGCGCAGGGTCATGGCGACATCCAGCATGCCCGGGTCGGCGCCACTGAGCAGCAGCATGGCGCTGTCGCCGGCAGGCAGCGCGGCAAACCGCGGCTCCGCCGCGGTTTCGATAAAGACCAGTCCGGCAGGAGTCTCACCCACGTCCAGACCATCCGGCAGCACGTGCACGGCACCCTGCTGCAACGGCTCGCCGGCTTGCGCCAGCACCACCTGCATGGTGGTGGCGCGTTGCATTTGCCGCACCAGCTTGTCGTACTGCCCGCCCTCGATTTTCTGCCGCAACAGCACCGGGCGCGGGAAATTGGCCGGCAGCGCCGCCAGCAACTGGCGCACCGCATCCGGGCCACCGATGCCGGCCACCACCACCACGGCGCCTTCGCGCTGCCGTGGCGGATGCGCTGGAGCCTGTGGTACCTGCGGCATCGAGGCCACCTGCAAGGTCAGTTCCTGCATCTCGGCGTTGAAGTCGTGCCGACCCGCCCGCTCCGGCACCGCCGGCAGCACATCGCCGTGGCCGTACAGCTTGGCGGCCATGTGCCGCGCCCAGCGCGCCGCTTCCCAGCCATCGCGCCGCGCCGCCACGTCGGCATCATCGAACATGACCTCCAACGCGGGATCGGCAAGCAGGTCGTCGAACTTGCCCAGCGCGGTCTCCGCCACCGGGTCCAGCACCACCACCAGCGCATCGGGTGCCACCGCGCGCACGTCGTCGATGCTGGTGGTGAGTGGATCCAGCGAGGCCGCCACGTCGGCACCGGCCTCGCGCACCGCCACTTCGGTGCGATCGCGTGCGCCACCCGCACGCGCCAGAACCACCACACGCCGCCTGTTCATTGCAACAGCCCGGCGCCCACCGGCTCAAGCTGCAACAGCTCGAACACGTTCCGCATCAGTTCCACTTCCTGGTACGGCTTGCCCAGGTAGCGCTCGACACCCAGGTCCATCGCCCGCTGGCGGTGTTTTTCGCCGGTTCGCGAGGTGATCATGATGATCGGCACGTTGCGCAGGCGCGGATCGGCCTTCATCGCCGTGGCCAGCTCGTAACCGTCCATGCGCGGCATTTCGATGTCCAGCAGCATCAGGTCCGGGATGAGGTCGGCCATGCGTTCCAGCGCATCGAGGCCGTCCTTGGCGGTCGCCACTTCGAAACTGTGGCGCTCCAGCACACGGCCGGTGACCTTGCGCATGGTGACCGAGTCGTCCACCACCATGACCAGCGGCACCCGCCGATGTTCCACCGGCACATGAGCGACCGCCGTTTCCTCCAGCACCGCGGCGGCATGGCGACGCACCAGCGGCGGCACGTCGAGGATCACCACCACGCGACCATCACCCATGATGGTGGCACCGAAGATACCCGGCACCGAGGTTAATTGCGGACCGCCGGTCTTGACCACGATTTCGCGGCTGCCCACCACCTGGTCGATCGCCACCGCCGCCCGCAGCTCGCCTGCACGCACCAGCAGCAGCGGCATTTGCAGATGGCCTTCGGCCTTGGCCGGAGCGGTACCCACCAACGAGCCAAGGTCGTGCAGGGCGTAATCCTCGCCACCGTAGCGGTAGCTGCCCCCCCCCTTGGCGAGGTCTTCGCGGCTGATGCGGCCCACGCCGCGCACCGAGGCGATCGGTACCGCGAATTCGGTGTCGGCGATCTTGACGAACACCGCCTGCGTGACCGCCAGCGTCTGCGGCAGGCGCAAGGTGAAGGTGGTGCCTTCGCCGGGGCGGGAGGCGATGTCGATGGAGCCGCCCAGCTGGCGCACTTCACTGGCCACCACGTCCATGCCCACGCCGCGGCCGGCCAGGCGGCTGACGGTCTCGGCGGTGGAGAAGCCCGGCTGCATGATCAGCATGTCCAGCTCGGCATCGCTCAGGTGCGCCTCGGCCGCGAGCAACCCGCGCTCGATCCCGCGGGCGCGGATCGCGGCGCGGTTGAGGCCGGCACCGTCATCGGCGATCTGCAACACCACTTCCGACCCTTCGCGGCGCACCGCCACGCGGATGCTGCCTTCCGCCGGCTTGCCGGCGGCCACGCGGGCATCGGGTTGCTCCAGCCCGTGCGCGATGGCATTGCGCAGCATGTGCTCCAGCGGCGCGGTCATGCGCTCCAGCACGTTGCGGTCGAGTTCGCCCTGGGCACCGTCGAGCTTGAGTTGCGCCTGCTTGCCGGTTTCGCCGGCGGCCTGGCGCACCACGCGGCGCAGGCGCGGCACCAACGAGTCGAACGGCAGCATGCGCGTGCGCATGAGGCCTTCCTGCAACTCCGAGCTGACGCGCGACTGCTGGGTCAGCAGGGTTTCGTACTGGCGGGTCAGGTCTTCCATCGACCCGTGCAGGCTCTGCAAGTCGGCGGCCGACTCGGCCAGCGCGCGGGAGAGCTGTTGCAGGGTGCTGAAGCGATCCAGTTCCAGCGGATCGAAGGCCTCGTTGCCGGTGTCGCCTTCGCGCTGGAAGCGGGCGATGATCTGCGCTTCGGTTTCCGAATCCAGGCGGCGCAACTGGTCGCGCAGACGCAGGTTGGTCTGCTCCATTTCCTGCGCGGTGCTGCGGAACGCGGACAACTGCTGTTCCAGACGGGCGCGATAGATGGCGACTTCGCCCGCGTAGTTCACCAGACGGTCGAGCAGGTCGGCGCGGATGCGCACCTGCTCCTGCGGCGCGCGCACGCCGATGTCGTCGTCGTCGCCGATCCCGTCGTGCACCACGGGCGCGGTCAACGGCGGCAGTTCCGGTTTCTTCACCACCGGCGGCATGCCACCCGACACGGACGCCATGTCCACTGTCGTCGCGGCGGTGTCCGGCGCGGCATGCTCCACCCGCCTTGCCACCACCTCGCGCCGCTCGGCGCGGGCGTTGAACTCCTCGATCAATTGCTCCGGCATGCCGATCGCGCGGCGCGCGGCGATGCGGGTGATCATGCCGTGCAGGCGGTCGAAGCCGCGCTCCAGCAGCGGGATGCCATCCGCACCGAACTCCACCTTCTGTGCAGCCACCGCCTCCAGCAGCGACTCCATGGCATGGCCCAGCTCACCGGCCGGCATCATCCCGGCCATGCGCGCGCCACCCTTCAGGGTATGCAGGTCGCGCTGCAGTTCGACCACCAGTTCGTTGCTGTCCGGGGTTTCGCGCAGTTGCGCCAGCACGCCATCGGAGTGATCCAGCAGATCGCCGGCTTCCTCGACGAAGATGTCCACCAGTTCGAGATCGAGCTCGCCGGTATCCAGCGCCTCGTCCGGATCTTCGCTGGCCACCGCCGACGACTGCAACATCGCCAACGCGGCCAATTCGCGCGCCTTGGCGACGGCGGCGGCCTCGGCAGCGCGGCGTTCGGCCTCGATGCGTTCAGCTTCGGCACGCCGGGCAGCGGCACGCTCGGCCTCCAGACGCTCGGCTTCGGCACGTGCCGCCGCGATGCGTTCGGCTTCCTGGCGTTCCGCTTCGCGCCGTGCCGCTTCCGCTTGCTCGGCGGCCACGCGCTCGGCTTCCGCCTGTTCGGCGGCCAGACGCGCCGCTTCGGCCTGTTCAGCCGCCACGCGCTCGGCTTCCGCCTGTTCGGCCGCCACACGCTCGGCCTCCAGCAACGCCGCTTCCAGAGCGGCCTGCCGCGCGGCTTCGGCCTGTTCGGCTGCCACACGCTCGGCTTCGGCTTGTTCGGCCGCCAGACGCTCGGCTTCGGCCTGTTCGGCTGCCAGACGTTCGGCCTCGGCCTGTTCGGCTGCCACACGCTCGGCTTCGGCTTGTTCGGCCGCCAGACGCTCGGCTTCGGCCTGTTCGGCCGCCAGACGCTCGGCTTCGGCCTGTTCGGCCGCCAGACGTTCGGCTTCGGCCTGTTCGGCCGCCACACGCTCGGCCTCCAGCAACGCCGCTTCCAGAGCGGCCTGCCGCGCGGCTTCGGCCTGTTCGGCGGCCAGACGCTCGGCCTCGGCCTGTTCGGCCGCCAGACGTGCGGCTTCGGCCTGTTCGGCCGCCAGTCGTTCGGCTTCGGCCTGTTCGGCCGCCACACGCTCGGCTTCGGCCTGTTCGGCGGCCAGACGCTCGGCCTCGGCCTGTTCGGCGGCCAGACGTGCGGCTTCGGCCTGCTCGGCCGCCAGACGTTCGGCTTCGGCCTGTTCGGCCGCCAGTCGTTCGGCTTCGGCCTGTTCGGCAGCCCGGCGTGCAGCTTCGGCCTGTTCGGCCGCCAGACGCTCGGCTTCGGCCTGTTCGGCCGCCAGACGCTCGGCTTCGGCCTGTTCGGCAGCCCGGCGTGCAGCTTCGGCCTGTTCGGCCGCCAGACGCTCGGCTTCGGCCTGTTCGGCCGCCAGACGCTCGGCTTCGGCCTGTTCGGCAGCCCGGCGTGCAGCTTCGGCCTGTTCGGCCGCCAGACGCTCGGCTTCGGCCTGTTCGGCAGCCACACGTTCGGCTTCGGCCTGCTCGGCGGCCAGACGCTCGGCTTCGGCCTGCTCGGCGGCCAGACGCTCGGCTTCGGCCTCCGTCTCGTCGGGGAGCACGGGCTCCACCGGCAGATGGGCCTCCGGCAACGCATCGCGCAACGCCGACAACTTCGCCGCCAGTGCGACGTGCAACGGCACCAATGCCGGCACTGCTTGCAGGGCCAGGGTGGAAGCACGCACCGCGCTGGCCATTTCCGCCAACGCCGCGACACCATCGCCATCGGCGGGCGCACGTACCGCACGCAGACGCTTGATGAACCCTTCGGCCGGGGCGGTGAAGGCGGTGACCGAAGGCACTTCGGTCATTGCGAACGCGCCGTTGAGGGTGTGCACGGCACGCACCAGTGCATCGGTGATGGCGGCATCGCCCGCTTGCGCTTGCAGCAGCCACGCATCCACGGTTTCCAGATGCCCGCCCACCTCGGCCGTCAGGATTTCCAGCAGCACCGGATCGACATTGACCGCCACCGTGTCGGGGGCGGCAACCTCGGCGTGACTCACGGCGGCTGCCGGCACGGGGACATCCGGTTCAACCGGCGCGGCGGCCGGCATGGCCGCCAACAGCACGTCTTCACCCGCTGCCAGTCGGTCGGCCACCGCTTCCAGTGCCGGGATGTCGACCTGCACGCTGCCTTCGCCGCGCAGTGCCGCATGCAGCTGCGGCAACAGTTCGCGTGCGTTGCCAACGAACGCCACCACCGCATGGCTGGCCGGACGCGAGCCATCGAGCACGCGGTTGAGCATGTTTTCGACGTGCCAGGCGAATTCGCCCAGCACCTTGGCACCGACGAGGCGGCCACTGCCCTTGAGGGTGTGGAACACGCGCCGCAACGGACGCAGCTTCTCGGCATCGTCCGGTGCCAGCTTCCACGCCGGCAGCAACTGGTCGATGTTGGCGATCTCGTCCTGGAATTCCTCCAGGAAAATTTCGCGGATTTCGTCGTCGATTTCCTCGCCTGCCGACACGAAGCCGGCATCCACCGCCCCCGCGGCACGCGGGATGGCCACGGCTGCCGCCGCAGGCAGGGCGGTGCCCGCAGTTTCATCGGCGGGTTCGTCGGCCGGCTCGTCGGCCGGCGCATTGGCGGCCGCATCGACCGGTGCGTCGGCGGCAGGCATCTCCGTCACGGCGGCTGCCACGGCGGCCCCAGTCTCGGGAGCCGCCGGCACGTCGACTGCGGCGGGTGCCGCCGCGCTGGCTTGCGGAATCGGCCAGTAATGCAGGGCTTCGAGGCTCGCTCGCGCCTTGTCCAGCAAGTCCAGGCGCTGGCCCAGTGGGTCATGCAGGGACTCGAGGTAGTACTCCATGCTGGCCAGTGCGTCGGCCAACGTGTCGAGTTGGCGACCGCCCGGCACCTGCTTGCGCCCGATCAGCTCCGCCTTGCTGTACTGCTGCAACGCATCCAGGTACTCCGCCGGCTGCGGCAATTCGAGGATGCGCAACGCACCCGCGACTTCGGTCAGCAGGCGCGGCACCGGCTCCAGCGCGGCATGGTCCCAATTGGTTTCCACGAAGGCCACGAAGGCACTGCGCACTTCGCTGAAATTGCTCACCGCGGCACGGGTCAGCGCGCCCATGACCTTGCGCGATTCCTGCGCCAACAGGTCGCCGGCATCGCTGCCGGCATCGAAGCTGCCCAGCCGCGTCACTTGATCGTCAAGCGAGTGGTCGATGTAGATCAGTGCGCTGGCCACGTCCAGCAGGTCGCCCTCGCTGAAGGGGCGCGCGCCGCTGGCGATGGCATGCAGCAGCTTGCGCTGCTCCTGCACCACCAGCCGGGCGCTGTCCAGGCCCAGCATGCCCAGGGTTTCACCGATGCGATCGAGTGCTTCGACCTGCGGTGCCAACTCCTGCGGATTGCCCTGGCTGCCGCGCAGGTGCAAATCCAGCGCGTCCTTCACCTTCAGCAGGTCTTCCTTGATCGCGGCCGCGACGGTATCGAGCAGGGCGCGGTTGCGCCCGGCCAGGCTGCCGCGCGCATGTTCGATTTCCGCTTCGGTCGGTGCCACCAGCAGGCTGGGCAGGGCGTCCTGCGCAAGCGGCTCGGCACCGCGCGCGGCGCGCAGCTCGTTGATCAGCGGCAGCAGCACGATGGGGATGTCGCGGTGCCCGCCCTGCAGGCGTTCAAGGTAATCGGGTAGTTGCACCAAACCGCGCATCAGCGCCGCCAGCACGTCATTCTGGGCGGGAGCGGTGCCGTCGTGGATGGCGGCCGCCAACGCTTCCATTTCTCCGGCCACCATCGCCGGGGCCTGCAATTCGAGCATCCGCAAGGTGCCTTGCACCTGGTGCAGGTGGCTCATGCAGGTAGCCATTGGCATGGCCTCCGCCGGCGTTTCGGCGAAGGCTTCAAGCTCGATCCGCGCCTGCCGCAGGGCTTCGTCGATCTCGGGCTTGACCCAACCCAGCGCGGTATGGTCGATGGCGTCCCGCAGGGCCGTCGTCATGTCGAGGCTCCGTCAAGGCCCTGCGATGCGGGGCTGGCCTGGAGGGTGTTGTTCATCCCGATCCCTGTCTTCGCCCGGCGTCAGGCAGGCAGCTTGAAGTCGGCGACCGAGCGACGCAGGTCGGCGGCCAGCTGGGCCAGATTGCCGATCGACTCGGCGGTCTGGCTGGCACCCTGCGAGGTCTGCGCGGTGATCGACTGGATGGTGTTCATGGCCTGGGTGATGTTGGTGGCCGCGGTGGACTGCTCCTGCGCCGCCACCGAGATGCCCTCAATCAGGCCCGACAGGTCGGACGACACCTTTTCGATCTCGCCCAGCGCGGTACCCGCGTCCTCGGCCAGGCGCGCACCGGCGACCACTTCCGAGGTCGTTTGCTCCATCGAGCTGACCGCTTCGTTGGTATCGGCCTGAATGGTCTGCACCAGCGATTCGATGCGCTTGGTGGCGCCGGAAGAGCGTTCCGCGAGGCGTTGCACTTCGTCGGCCACCACCGCGAACCCGCGACCCGCCTCACCTGCGGATGCCGCCTGGATGGCCGCGTTCAGCGCCAGGATGTTGGTCTGTTCGGAAATGTCGTTGATCAGTTCCACGATCGAGCCGATTTCCTGCGAGCTTTCACCCAGCCGCTTGATGCGCTTGGAGGTTTCCTGGATCTGGTCGCGGATGCTGTCCATGCCGGCGATGGTCTGGCGCACCACGCCGGCGCCGTTGGTTGCGATCTGCACCGAGCGCCGCGCCACCTCGGCCGAATCGGCGGAGTTGCGCGACACCTGGTTAATGCTGGTGGCGATTTCGTTGATGCGGTTGGTGGCGGAGTTGATTTCCTGCGCCTGGTGTTCGGCGGCATCGGCCAGATGCATGGCGGTGGCCTGGGTTTCCTGCGCGCTGGACGCCACCTGCACCGAGGTGTCGTTGATGGTGGCCACCAGGGTGCGCAGCTGCTCCACCGCGAAGTTGATCGAGTCCGCGATCGCGCCGGTCATGTCCTCGGTCACGGTCGCCTTCACGGTCAGGTCGCCTTCCGCGAGCGAACCCATTTCGTCCAGCAGGCGCATGATCGCCTCCTGGTTGCGGTCGTTCAGTTCCTTGGTGGTCTGGTAGCGGATGCGCTGGGCGCGGCCCAGTGCCCACAGCAGGCCGACGATGGAGAACAGCGCCACCGCACCCGACAGGATGCTGACCCAGACGCCGCCGATGACGCTGGTGTCCTTCAGTGAGCCGAACGAGGTGAACGCCGCGAACAGGCTTTCACTGTCGCCCAGCAGCTTGTCGGAGCCGGTGGCCAGCGCCGCCGCCGACGCCTGCGCACCGATCAGCTTGCGCGAATCGCCGACGATGGCGTCGAGATCCTTCTTCATGCCCTGCCACAGGGTATTGGCCTGGCTGAGAGCGCCGACGGCACCGGCGGCACTGACCTTGGCGATGTCGGGGCTGCCGTTGATCAGCACATTCATCTGCCGATCGAACATCGCGGCGTCGCGGCCCAGTGCATCGGCGGCCACTTGCGCGCCATCGCCGCCGGCGCGGAGTTCGGCGATGCGGCGCGCCATCGACGAGGATGTCGTCACCTGGTTCAGCGCGGTGAACACCTGCGCCGAGGTGGCACCACCCGACACCAGGCCGCGCAGCACTTCGTTCAGCTGTGCCTGCAACTGCGGCACCTTGTTGGTGAAGCTGTCGGCGTGGCCGGCCAGCGCCAGCACCACTTGCTGCGAACCCAGCACTTCGTCGGCGCGCTTGCCCAGCGGCGCCCAGGTACCGGACACCGTGGTGATCGGCCGCGACACGTCGGCAGAGTCGCCGAAGCGGTCGTTCAGCCATTTGATGTCCGCATCGATTTCGCCCTTGGTCGCCTTGAACGCCTCGAATGCCTGCCCGTTGCCGTCGATGGCTTCGCGGCCCTGGTTGGCCAGGCGCTGCGAGTTGAGCTGCAGGCGTGACGCCGCGGTACTGGCACCGCCGAGGCGCGAGGCCTTGGTGGTGGCGTACAAGGTGTTGCCGGCGAAGACGACCAGCGAACCGATCAGCATCCAGATCCAGAAGTTGGTGCTGAGATTGCGGCCCTTGCCGGCGGCGGAATCCATCAAATTGCTCATGTTGCGACCTCGGCTTGCTTGGGAGTCCGCGGGTTAGGCGGCGGCTTGGCGGAATTCGGGGGTACGGGCCAGGCGCTCGAGGCTGAACACGCCCCAGTCCTGGTCGTTCATGCGGTAGGCGCGATCGACGAAATGTGCATAGCGCCCTTCGGTCAGCGCACTGGCGTCGATGCCCTGGGCTTCGATGAAACTGCGCTGGCCGTACAGCTCATCGATGGTGATGGCGACGTCGCCACCCGGCTGGCGCACCACCAGCACGCGCTGGCGCTCGTGCAGCACGGTACGCTCGCCTTCCAGGAACTGCTTGAGATCCACGACCGGCAACAGGCTGCCACGGATGTTGGCCACGCCCAGCAGCCAAGGCAATGCCCCCGGCACGTGGGTCAGTGCCGGCAGCGGCAGGATTTCAACCACCTCGTTGAACCCCGAGGCCAGCCGGTGGCTGCCCACCCGATACGCCACGCCGCGCCACAGGCCGGGGGCGTCGAGCTGCTCGGGCAGGCCGGCGACGTGCGCCAGGCTGCGCTGCTCGTAGTCGGCCAGCACCAGGAACGGCGCGCGCGGATCGCGCGGATGCAGCGGCGCGATGCGGACACCGGAGTGCTGTGCGGCGACGGCCGGAGCCTCTGCTTCCGCGGTTGCTGCCGCCGGGGCGACGCCTGCAGCGGCGTCCATCGCATCGGCATCGGCATCAACTTCCGTTGCATCGCCCGCTGCCGCGACGGCTTCCTCGGCATCCACCGCTGCCGCGCCTGCGGCGGCGGCATCGACGGCCACCGGCATGGCCGGTTGCGGACGCCCCTTTGGTTTGTGCTTGCCACGCTTGGCCATGCGGTCAGTGCCCGATCAATGCGTTGATCCGCGCCACCAGGTCACTCTCGCGCGGCGGTTTGGCGATGTAGTCCTTGGCACCCTGGCGCATGCCCCAGACGCGGTCGGTTTCCTGCCCCTTGGTGCTGATGATGAGCACCGGGATGTGGCTGGTTTCGGCATCGCGGGTCAACGCGCGGGTGGCCTGGAAGCCGTTCATGCCGGGCAGGATGATGTCCATCAGCACCAGGTCCGGCTTGTCGCGCTTGCAGCTGGCGATGCCGTCCTCGGCACTGCCGGAGGTGGTGACCTGATGGCCGTTGCGTTCCAGCAACTGCACCATGACCGCGGCTTCGGTCGGCGAATCCTCGATCAGCAGAATGCGTGCCATGAGTGCCCTACCCCCCGGTCAGGCGTTGACGTACGTGCGGATGGCGCCAAGCAACTCTTCACGGGTGAAGGGCTTGGTCAGGTATTGCTCGGAGCCGACGATACGGCCTCGGGCCTTGTCGAACAAACCGTCCTTCGACGAAAGCATGATCACCGGCACGTTTTTGTACGTCTGGTTGTTCTTGATCAGCGCGCAGGTCTGGTAGCCGTCCAGCCGCGGCATCATGATGTCGACGAAGATGATCTGCGGGTTGTGGTCGGCGATCTTCGACAAGGCCTCGAACCCGTCGGTGGCGGTGGCCACTTCGCAGCCCTCGCGCACAAGCAGGGTCTCCGCCGTGCGCCGGATCGTCCTGGAATCATCGATGACCATCACCCTCAAACCCTTGAGGCTGCCGTCGGTGCCGTCCTGCTGCGCCATGTAATCCCCTTGCGCCAATGCCAACCGCCGCGTCTGCGCGCGTTGCGGACTGTCTATATCCCAGCCCGTGGCCGACGTGTCAAGCATCATGTGGCCGCCGGGGCTGCGCCGCGCCGCCTGCTACCATCCCGCCACCCCCCACGGGACGCACCCATGTCGCACCTTCCAGCCCTTGATGTGGTGGTGGTGATGGACCCCATCGGCTCCATCAAGACCGCCAAGGACTCCACCTTCGCCATGCTGCTGGAAGCCCAGCGGCGCGGGCATCGCCTGCACTATGTCCGCCCCGGCGGGCTGGCGGTGCGCGACGGCCGCGCCGTCGCCACCGTGGCACCGCTGGCAGTCCGCGAGGCGCAGGGCGACCACTACACGCTGGGCGACTGGGGCACGCTCGAGTTCGGCCCCGGACAGGCCGTGCTGATGCGCACCGACCCGCCGGTGGATGCCGCCTATCTGCACGACACCCAGATCCTCGGGCTGGCGCAAGCGCAGGGCGCGCTGGTGGTGAACGACCCGCAGGGCCTGCGCGACTTCAACGAGAAGCTGGCGGCGCTGCTGTTCCCGCAATGCTGCCCGCCCACCCTGGTCAGCCGCGATGCCGCCGCGCTCAAGGCCTTCGTCCAGGCGCAGGGCGAGGCGGTGCTGAAGCCGCTGGACGGCATGGGCGGACGCTCGATCTTCCGCGCCCGCGCCGGGGAAGCGAACCTGAACGTGATCCTGGAGACACTGACCGAAGGCGGCCGCCACCTCGCCATCGCCCAGCGCTACCTGCCGGAGATCGTGGACGGCGACAAGCGCATCCTGCTGGTCGACGGCGAGCCGGTCGATTACTGCCTCGCCCGCATCCCGCAGGGCGACGAGTTCCGCGGCAACCTGGCCGCCGGCGGCCGCGGCGAGGGCCGCCCGCTGAGCGCGCGCGACCGCTGGATCGCGGCGCAGGTCGGGCCGGAGATGAAGCGGCGCGGCATGCTGTTCGTCGGCCTCGACGTGATCGGCGACTCCCTCACCGAAGTCAACGTCACCAGCCCCACCTGCATCCGCGAGCTGGACGCGCAATTCGGCCTGAACATCGCCGGCCGCCTGTTCGACTGCATCGAATCTCGCCTTCACGCCGGATGACGACCGTCGCACCCGCTCCGGCCACGCCGGCGCCGCCCCGGATCGGCGACAGCGAACGGTTGCGCGCCACGGTGGTGCTGTCGCTGCTGTTGCACGCCGCAGTCATCCTCGGCATCGGTTTCACCCTGGAAGACGCCGCGCCGCTGGTACCCACCCTCGACGTGATCCAGACCCGCACGCAGACGCCGCTGACGCCGGCGCAGGCCGACTTCCTGGCCCAGGCCAACAACCAAGGGGGCGGCGAACACGACACGTCCAACCGCCCCGGTGCCCCGCAGGCCGGCCCGCTGCCGCAACCGAAAGACGGGCTGGCACCGCGCCCCTTGCACGCCCAGACGCCCGCCCCCAGCCCGCCGCCGCAGACCCGGGTGGTGAGTGCAACGCGCGCGGACACCGCCGTGCCACTGCCGTCGGCGCGCCCCGATGCCCGCCCGGAGCCGTTGCCGCCGGGGCGCGAGAAAATCGATCACGACATCGAAATGGCGCGGTTGGCGGCGGAAATCCAGCTGCGCTCGGCCGAATACGCCAAACGCCCGAAGCGCAAGTTCGTCTCCGCCAGCACCAAGGAATACGCCTGGGCGCAGTACCTGCGCGGCTGGGTGGACCGGGTGGAGCGCGTGGGCAACCTGAACTACCCGGACGAAGCCCGCCGCCGCCATATCGGCGGGTTGGTGGTGATCAGCGTGGGGGTACGCCGCGACGGCAGCGTGGAGAGCATCCGCATCGTGCAATCCAGCCATATCCCGATGCTGGATGACGCCGCCGAGCGCATCGTGCGGCTGTCGGCACCGTTCGCGCCCCTGCCGAAGACGGTGGATGACCCGGACATCCTGCACGTCACCCGCACCTGGCAATTCATGCCGGGGGGCGAACTGATCGACCGCTGAAGCGGCCCCGCGCTACCGATACAGGCAGTCGACCAGCTTGTCCTCGCTCTGCGCCAGTGCCCCCACCGCTTTCTCCCAGCCCGAGGCTTTCTGCGAGATGGGTCCGCCCTGCGCGTTCGCATCGGTACCACCGTCCTGGGTTTCGGTCAGGTCGGTCTGCACGAACTGGAAGTAACCATTGCCGGCCTCCATCCGCAGCTGGCTGCGCGCGGTGAACGACGCGAACCGGGCGCGGTAGTTCACTTGCAGGCTGCCCTGCAGGCTGCCCTGTGCCGGATCGGCGGTACCCGCCGTTGCCCCGGCCACGGTGGCCAGGCAGGCCTGTGCCTGGTTCACCAACTGCTCGGCGGAGCGGTTGATGCTGTAGCGGGAACTGGCCATGCGCAGGATCGGTCGCGCCTCCTGCTCGGCATCCACCTGCAGGGTGCGCCCGTTGAAGGGCACGTCCTCCGCCAGTGCCGGCAGCACGGCCAGCAGCATCACCCACGTCAACATCCGGACTTTCACGTTTCCCCCTGCGGCAACGTCCATGCATTGAGCATAGCCAAAAGCGGGATGCCGTGCGGGGCGCTCAGGCGCGGCGAGCCTGCTGCTGTGCCAGCGTGAGGGCCACGTCGTTGCGCAGGTAGGCCGGCTCCACCCGTTCCGGGGCAAGCCCTTCACCACCGGCAAGCGCCAGTGCCGCCAGTTGCGCCACGTCTGCCGCATGCGGCAGCGCCTGTGCATCCACCGCCGCCAGGCGCTGGCCGAAACGCGCCGGCAGCGCATTGTCCGCCGCGCCAAAGCCGGTCCCCACGCCGTGCCAGCCGTCGCCATCGGGCAGCTCCGCAAGCTCGGGCCGCACCACCACTTCAGTGGACAAGGCGCGGACACCCGCGCCCGCGCGGGCAAACCGCCCCAGGTAGACCTCGCCCATGCGGGCGTCGATCGCGGCAATGCAGCGCTCGCCCGCACCGCGCATCGCCAGCGCCGCCAGGGTGGACACCGGCACCAGCGGCAGGTCCAGTGCCAGCGCGATGCCCTGTCCCACCGCGATCGCCAGGCGGACGCCGGTGAAGGCGCCGGGGCCGCGCCCGACGGCAACGGCGTCGAGCTGCCGACGGGTGATGCCGGCCTCCGCCAGCAGCGCCTCCGCCCACGGCAGGGCCAGTTCGGTATGCCGGCGCGGGGCGAGTTCGAAGCGCTCCAGCACCCGCCCATCGACGGACACGGCAACCGAACAGGCTTCGGTGGAAGTCTCGAATGCAAGCAGTCTCATGGCTTCAATTATCCGCGAAGAATGCCTGCACGGCCTTCACGTCGCGTACCCGCGGCAACGGCGGCAGTGAATCGAGGAAGGTCTTGCCGTAGGACTTGCCCAGCAGGCGCGGGTCGCACAGCACCAGCACGCCGCGGTCGGTTTCGGTGCGGATCAGGCGGCCTGCGCCCTGTTTGAGCGCGATCACCGCCTGTGGCACCTGTTCGTCGCGGAACGGGTTGCCGCCAGCGCGCCGAATCGCGTCCAACCGCGCCTCGAACACCGGGTCGTCAGGGGCAGCGAATGGCAGCTTGTCGATCACCACCACCGACAGCGCATCGCCGGCCACGTCCACCCCTTCGCGGAAGCTGGCGGTGCCCAGCAGCACGCCGTTGCCGGACTCGCGGAACCGTTGCAGCAGCACGTGGCGCGGCTCGCTGCCCTGCACGAACAGCGGCCACGGCGCATCGCGCAGCGCGTCGGCGGCCTCGCGCAGCGCGCGGTGCGAAGCGAACAGCAGGAACGCTCGCCCGCCGGACGCCTCCAGCACCGGCCGCACGGCGTCCAGTACCGCCTGGCCGAATGCGCGATTGGCCGGCTCCGGCAGGTGGGGCGGCAGGTAGCACAAGGCCTGGCGGTCCCAGTCGAACGGGCTGGGTTCGATCAACTCGCGCGCATGCGTGATCCCCAGCCGCTGCGCCATGTGTTCGAATTTGCCGGCCACCGCCAGCGTGGCGGAAGTGAACACCCACGCGGCATTGGATTGCTCACGATGGGCGCGCAGCGGAGCCGAAACATCCAAGGGCGTGCGTTGAAAGCGAAAGCCGCGTGGGGTGAGTTCGTACCAGTGCACCGAAAGGGAAACGGGGTCAGGTTCACTTTCCGACACAGTTTTTGCCGATGCCCGGCAAACGTCATCGGGAACTGAACCTGACCCCGTTTCCTTCTCGCCCAACCAGCGCTGCAACCGCCCCAGCTGGTCATGCGCACGCACGTGGCAGGCATCGAGGCCCGGCGCGGCCTGCCGCAAGGGGGCCAAGACGTCCTGCAAGTCTTGCAGAGACTGCAGCACGGCACGCAGGGCCGGTTCCACATCCACTTCATCCAGCGCCCGCCAGGCGGTGCCGCGCAGCGGCAGGTTGTCCATCGCCGCACGCAGTGCGCGGGTGGCGGCTTCCAGCGCGCGCGCCGGCTCCTGCACTGCGGCCAGCGCGCCCGGCACGTCCTTGCACTCGGACACCGCATCGCGCGCCAGTTCCACCAGTGGACGGGCACCCAGCCCTTCGCCGAAGAACTGCGCGGCCAGCTCCGGCAGCTGGTGGGCCTCGTCGACGATGAACGCCTGCGCGCCCGGCAGGATCTCGCCGAAGCCTTCCTGCTTCAGGGCCAGGTCGGCCAGCAGCAGGTGGTGGTTGACCACCACCAGGTCGGCCACCTGTGCACGCTGGCGCGCCTGCACCACGAAGCAGTCGCTCCAGAACGGGCACTCGGTTCCCAGGCAGTTGTCGGCGGTGGAGGTGACCAGCGGCAGCAGCGGCGAATCCTCCGCCAGCGATTCCATCTCCGCCATGTCGCCGCTGCGGGTACGGCCGCTCCAGGCAACGATCCGCTGGAACTGGCTGGCCTGCTCGCGGGTGGTGAACCGTGGTTCGCCCTTGGCCTGCTCCAGCCGGTAGCGGCACAGGTAGTTGGCGCGCCCCTTCAGCAACGCGGTCTTCAGGCCCACGCCCAGCGCCTCGCGCACGCGTGGCAGGTCACGCAGATAGAGCTGGTCCTGCAACGCACGGGTGCCGGTGGAGACAATCGTCTTCATCCCCGACAGCAGCGCCGGCACCAGATAGGCGAAGGTCTTGCCGGTGCCGGTACCGGCTTCGGCCAGCAGCACCTCGCGCTGTTCGAACGCATCCGCCACCGCCACCGCCAGCCGCTGCTGCGCCGGGCGCGGGCGGAAACCGGGCAGGGCTTGCGCCAGCGCGGCACCCTCCATCAGTGCCGCTGCGCTGGCCTGCCCAAGCCGTGACCGGGCGGGCTGCGCGGCATTCACGGCGTGGGCCGCGCCGGTGGCGGCGGGGCCGCTGCCGGCGGGGCCGGCCTGGCCGGATCGCCACCGCCGAAAAAGTTGCGGATGGCATCGCCGGCGCGTGCCAGCGGACCGTCCGCCGCCTCGCCGTCCGCCGGCGGCAGGGGGTTGCCGAACTCGTCCAGTTCCTGCGGCGGGGTGTATTGGCACGCCTGGTAACCCGGGGCATGGCCGGCGACGAACGGGAAGCGGCGCGCACCGGGGCAATCATCGTCGGTGCTTTGGCCGTCCAGTACCCAGCGCCAGTCCACGCCCGCGCCGGACAGCCGCAGCGGGGCACTGGGCTGGTGGGCAAAGATCTCCGCCCAGACCCGCATGCCGCCGGTTGCACCGTACAAGCCGGTGGGCTGGTTCTGGTCATTGCCTACCCACACCACCGCCAGGTGGTCGCCGGTATAGCCGGCAAACCAGCTGTCGCGGCTGTCGTTGCTGGTGCCGGTCTTGCCCGCCGGGGCCAGCCGGCCCAGGCCGCCGCGCAGCAGCGCGCGCGCGGTGCCGGCGGTCACCACGTATTGCAGGGCGCTGCCCACCAGCCGCGCAGCCACGGCATCCCCCGGCTGCGCCGGTGGCGCATCGCTGTCATAGCGCTTGATGGTGCGGCCTTGCGCGTCCAGCACGCCACGCACCGCATGCAGCGGCTGGATTTCGCCACCCGAGGCCAGGAACTGGTAGAGCTGGGCCATGGCGTAGGGGCTCTGGTCCACCGCCCCCAGGATCAAAGAGGGCTGCGGCGCAGCCTCGATGCCGGCCAGCGAACGGATCAGGCCCGCCAGCCGCTGCGGCTGCACCGCCATCCCCAAGCGGACCGTGGCGATGTTGTAGCTCTGCGCCAGCGCATCCATCAGGTGCACGTCGCCATGGCTGCGGCCATCGGAATTGCCCGGATGCCAGGTGCGCCCCTGGCCCAGGCCGATGTCCACCGGGGCATCGCTGATGGTGCTGGCCAGCGACCACTTCTCCGGTTGCGCCAGCGCCAGCAGGTAGACGAACGGCTTGAGCAGCGAGCCGACCGGCCGGCGCGCATCGATCGCACGATTGAACCCGGGCTCGGTGTAATCGCGGCTGCCGACCACCGCCAGCACGTCGCCATCGTGCACGTCGGTCATCACCAGCCCCGCTTCCAGCGGCGGCCGGCCCTTGGTGCCCAGGGCTTGCAGGGTACGCGTCACCGCCGCCTCGGCCCGTGCCTGCGACGAGGGCGACATCCCGGTCATCACCGCCAGCCCGGCACCGGACAATTTGTCCGCCGGGTAGTCCCGCGCCAACTGCTTGCGCACCAGGTCGACATAGGCGGGAAAGCGATTGGCGGCGAGATTGCCCGCATTGGCGGTGACACCCAATGGCGCGGCGAGTGCGCGCTGGTATTCCCTGGCGTCGATCAGATGCGTTTGCAGCATCTGCGCCAGCACGAAGTTGCGACGCCCGGTGGCGCGGTCCGGATTGCGCCGCGGGTTGTACCAGCTCGGCCCCTTGACCATGCCGATCAACAGCGCCACCTGCTCGGTCGACAAGTCCTTGAGGTCGCGCCCGAACCAGAATTCGGAAGCGGCGGCCACACCGCGAATGGATTGCGCGCCGCGCTGGCCAAGATCCACCTGGTTGAGATAGGCCTCGAGGATGGTGCGCTTGTCGTAGCGTGCCTCCAGCAGCAGCGCGAACAGGATCTCCTTGAACTTGCGCGAGAAGGTCTGTTCCTTGCCGATGCCCAGCAAGCCGCTGCGCGCCAATTGCTGGGTGAGCGTGCTGGCGCCTTGGCGGGTGTCGCCGCCGGACTTCACGTTGACGAAGGCGGCGCGCAGCATGCCGCTGAAATCGATGCCGATGTGGTGGTTGAAATCGCGGTCTTCCACCGCCTGCAAGCCGGTCACCAGCAGTTCCGGCACCTCGTCGATGCGCACCAGCCGGCGCTCTTCCTGGTTCTGCCCGTACAGCGTGGCGATCCGCGCCGGGTCCAGCCGCGCACTGCGCAACGCGCGGCGGCCGGCGACATCGCGGATGCCCGCCACCTCGCTGCCCGCCAGCACGACATCCAGCGCCATCGGTGCCACCCGCCCGTCGACGTCGGCATAACCGCGGCTGGAAATCCGCCAGCGCCCGCCCGCGTGCGCATAGCTGCCGGCACGCTGGCCGTCGCCGGCGCGATAGCCGGCGGCCTCCAGTTCGAATTGCAGGGTCGGCGCGTCCATCGCCAGCCCCGTGCGCAACACCAGCGGACGCGCGTAGACGCGGGTGGGCACCTGCCAGCGCAGCTGGCCGAAACGCTCGCCGACTTCGTGATTCAGGTACAGCAGATAGGGGATGAGGAAGCCCAGCAGCAATGCGCTGGCCGCCAGCCCCCAGACCAGCAGGCGTCGCCGCCAACCGTCACCGCCGGAACCACCCGCATCGCCGTCATCGTCGTCGCGCAATTCGTCTTCTTCGTCTTGGATGCGGGGCATGGTCGGGTGTTGGCGGCTGGATGCGACAATGGAAACACGGCGAGTCTAGCGCAGCCATCGTGGCGGCCGCGTCGGCATTTCCCCCATCTTGCGCAGGAGTTCAGCCGCATGCCGGTTCCCGGGGACGCGGGCTTTTGGTGGCGACGCATCGGCCGCTGGTGGCAGCGCGTCCAGGCCAGCCTGCGCACGCGCGGGATGGCCGCCAGCGCGCGCCTGCTGTGGCAACGACTGCGGCCGTCCACCCTGCCGCCCCGGCTGTCCCTGTACGCGCCGCCCGCCAGCGCCTTCGCGCCATTCGCGCTGCCCACCGCGACGGCACCGCGCGCCAGCATCGTGATCCCCGTGCACGGCGCGCTTGCGCATACGCTGGCCTGCCTGCGCGCGTTGGCCGCCCATCCGCCCGCCACGCCTTTCGAAGTGATCGTGGTGGATGACGGCTCCCCCGACGCCAGCCTGCAAACCCTGCAACACATCGCCGGCCTGCGACTGCACGCGCGTGCCTGCAATGGCGGCTTCATCGCCGCCTGCAATGATGGTGCGGCCCTGGCGCGTGGCGAATTCCTCGCCTTCCTCAACAACGACACCGTGCCGCAACCCGGCTGGCTGGACGCACTGCTGGCCACCTTCGACCAGCATCCCGGCACCGGGCTGGCAGGGGCGCGGCTGGTGTATCCGGATGGCCGCTTGCAGGAAGCCGGCGGGGTGGTGTTCGCCGACGGCAGCGGCTGGAATTACGGCCGCTTCGACGACCCCGCGCATTGCCGGTACGCCTACCTGCGCGATGCCGACTATCTCAGCGGTGCCGCCATCGCCATTCCCGCCGCACTGTTCCGGCAACTGGGCGGGTTCGATGCGCGCTACGCGCCGGCCTATTACGAAGACACCGACCTGGCATTCAAGGTGCGCGCGGCCGGCCACCGCGTGCTGTACCAACCGGCCAGCGTGGTGGTGCACGCCGAGGGCGTCACCGCCGGCACCGATACCGGCAGCGGGCCGAAGGCCGCGCAGGTGCGCAATCGCGCGATTTTCGCGGAGGTCTGGGCGGAACCGCTGCGCCGGCACCTGCCGGCCGGCACCCCGCCCACCCCCGCGCTGCTGCATCGCCGGCAGCGCCAAGTGTTGCTGGTCGATGCCAACACGCCCCGCCCGGACCGGGATTCCGGTTCGTTGCGGCTGTTCAACCTGATCCGGCTGTTGCGCGACGAGGGCGCGCACGTGGTGTTCGTGCCCGCCAACCTGCGCGCCGATGGCGACGCCACGCACGCGTTGCAGGCGCTGGGCGTGGAGTGTTGGCATGCCCCCGACGCCACCCGCCTGCCCGCCTGGCTGCGCGCACACGGGCCGCGCTTCCAGGTCGCGATGGCGTGCCGGCACTACGTGGCCGCCGAGGTCTTCCCGTTGTTGCGGGCATGCGCACCGCAAGCACGCAGGCTGTTCGATACCGTGGACCTGCATCACCTGCGCGAACAGCGCGCCGCGCACCTGGCCGGCGATGCCGCGGCGCTGCGGGCGGCGGCCCGCACCCGCACGCACGAGCTGGCGGTGATGGCGCAGGCCGATGCCACCGTGGTGGTCAGTGCCGAGGAGCAGGCGCTGCTGTTGCAGGCGCAGCCGCAGGCGCGGGTGGAAGTGCTTTCCAACCTGCATCGGCTGGCAGCGCCGGGGCCCGGGTTTCCGGCGCGTCGCGACCTGCTGTTCGTCGGCGGCTTCCGCCATCCACCGAACGTGGATGCGGCATGCTGGTTCGCCACCGAGGTCTTCCCGCTGATCCGCGCCCGTGCGCCCGGCATGCGCCTGCATTGCATCGGTGCGGATGCGCCGCCGGCGGTGGCGGCGCTGGCGGCGATCCCCGGCATCACCGTGCATGGCCACGTGCCCAACCTGCAACCGTGGCTCGACGGTTGCCGCGTCTCGGTGGCACCGCTGCGCTACGGTGCCGGCGTGAAGGGCAAGGTCAACCAGGCGATGGCGCACGGCCTGCCGGTGGTGGCCACGCCGTGTGCGGCCGAGGGCATGCACCTGCGTGATGGCGACGACGTGCTGGTGGCGGATACCGCCGCGGCATTCGCGCACGCGGTGCTGCGCCTGCATGACGACGCCGCGCTGTGGCAGCGCCTTGCGGAAGGCGGGCGTGCCAACGTGGCCCGGTATTTTTCCGAGGATGCGGCACGCGCCGTGGTGCGCGCACTGTTCCTCGATTGAGGCAGGGTTTCAGCGCACGGGTGGTTGTGCCGGCGCTTGTGCCGGCGCTTGTGCCGGCGCTTGTGCCGGTGCTTGCGTACGCGCCAGCCGCTCCGCCAGCACGTCGATGCCGGGTACCGCGGCATCGATGTCGCGCGCACGCTGCAAGGCTTCGCGCGCGCCACGCACGTCCCCGCCACCAAGCCGGTCGTCGCCCACCGCCAGCCAGCGGGCTGCCAGGCGACGCCGCGCCGCCAACACGCCGGCATCGTCCGGCGACAGCTGCCGCCACGCGTC
Organism: Thermomonas sp.; assembly: GCF_041905325.1. GTDB lineage: Bacteria > Pseudomonadota > Gammaproteobacteria > Xanthomonadales > Xanthomonadaceae > Thermomonas. The sequence continues at coordinate 87,450 of NZ_JAYRLK010000007.1, forward strand.
CAGGCACTCGCGCGCGCGCCCGAGGCTGTTGTCGCGCAACGCCGTCGCATGGCACTGCCGCGCCGCTGCCAGCATCGCGCGAGTAGCCGCCTGCACGCGCGGGTCGCGCGGTGCCAACGCCCGGGCCGCGCGCAGGGCATCCCATGCGCTGGCACCCGGCGGTGTCAGCCAATGCCCTTGCGCCTGCGCCCGCGCGGCCCGCTTCAACAGCTTCGGCACCGATGACCGGCCGCTTCGCACGGTGGCCTGCGGCAGCTGCATGGCACCCTGCCGGGCACGCCGCAGGTGCGCATCCACCTGCTGCACGCGATCGGCGGCGACACCGGCGGCACTGGCCGCCGCCAGCCATTGCTGCGCGGCATCGAAACGAAAATCCGCAACCGCCGCATCGGCGGCGCGCAGCAAGGCATCCCCCAGCGGTGCGCCGCACACGCCCGACGGCGGCGGCAGCTCCAGTTCACCCAGCTGCTGGCAGGCCTGCGCCGCCGCTTCCACCCGCCCGCGCGCCAGCTGCTGGCGGATGCCACGCTCCTGCGCCTCCAGCGCGCGCGCCACCCCGGCGTGCAGCGCGGGCAAGCCGGGATACCCGGGATCGAACGCCTCCGCGCGCCGCAGCAAGCCCACCGCCTGCGCCAGATCCCCGCGCGCCAAGGCCGCCGGAGCCGGCCGCAACAGTCCTTCCAGCGCATCCTCGCGGCCTTCCAGTGCGGGCTGGTTGCGCGGTTGCGCCTGCAGGACCTGCTGGTAGAGCGGCAGCGCCGCCGCCTCGCCGTCGTCGAAATGCCCGGCCAGCAACGCCGCGTGCGCCCGCACCAGCAACGCGCCGACACCCGTTGCCCGCGCCTGCGCCGCGCGCAACTTGGCGTCCAGCGGCGCGATGCGCACCTGCGGCGCTTGCAGCTCGCGCGCCAATTGCAGTGCAGCCTGTGCCTGCACGTAATCCCCCGCCTGCAAGCGTGCCTCGGCACGCGCCAGCGCCACCGCCGCCACCCGCGCCAGGCCGTCGCGTGCTTCCAGTTGATCGGGTTGCAGGGCCAATGCGGCTTCGAACAATTCCCGCGCGCCACTGCCGTCGGCAGCCGTCAGCTTGCCGGCCAGCAACGCGCTTTCGCCGCGTTGGCGCAGCGCGTCGTAACGCGGGTCAGGCCACAGCCAGCGGCCCAACGGGTCGCGCAGCAGCACCGCCAGCAGCACCACCAGCAGCGCGGCCCCGGCCCCTGCTTGCAGCCCACGCCGCAGCCGCAGCGGCAGGCCGTGCCAGCGCGTGCGCAAGGCTTGCCCACCGGCGCGGCGGTTCATGCGCGACGCGCGGTGGCCACGCCGGGCAGTGCTTCCAGCCGTGCCAGCAGCAGGCCCAGTTGTTCGAAATCGGCAATCCGCGCCTGCAAGCGCACGCGCACGCCGTTGCGGGTTTGTTCCGACTGCATGCTCAGCACATGCACCCCCACCTGCGCCACCAGGGTGGTGATGTCTTTCAGCAGCCACTTGCGGTCGATGCCGTCGATCTGGATGGCCACTTGCTGGCCGCTGCGGCGTGCGCCCCATTCCACCGGCAGCACCCGCGCCGGCTCCTTGCCGGCCAACCGCAGAAAAGCGGCGCAATCTGGCCGGTGCACACTCACCCCGCGGCTGCGGGTGAGGTAGCCCACGATGGTCTCGCCGGGCAAGGGCTGGCAACAACGCGCCACCTGCACCAGCAGGTTATCCACGCCCTGCACCGTCACCGTGCCCGCGCCGGGCGAAGCCGGGGCCGCAGCCTTCGCCGGCAAGGCCGGCAGCGCCGGGGGCTCGGGTTCCTGCGTGGCTTTTTCGAGTTCCAGCAGGGCACGCCCCACCTGGGTGGGGCCGACATCGCCCAACGCCACCAACACCAGCAAATCGTCTTCGGTTTGCGCGTTGAACTTGCCCAGCACCGGTGCCAAGTCCGCGTGCAGCAGACCCATCCGGCGCAGGTCGCGGTCCAGCAGCTCGCGGCCGTCTTTCAGGTTTTGCGCACGGTCGAGTTTGTTGAACCACGCCCGCACCTTGTCGCGCGAGCGGCTGCTGGCCAGGAAGCCACTGCTGGGCTGCAGCCAGTCACGGCGCGGTTCGGCCACTTTCCCGGTGAGGATTTCCACCCGCTCGCCGGTTTTCAATGCGTGGGTCAAGGGCACGATGCGGCCATCGACCTTCGCGCCTCGGCAGCGGTGGCCCACCATGCTGTGGATGGCATAGGCGAAGTCCAGCACGGTGCCGCCCTGCGGCAGGTCGATCACCTCGCCTTTCGGCGTGAGGGCATACACGCGGTCTTCGACCAGGTCGCTGTCGATGCCCTGCAACGGCGCGGCCTCGCCCTCGCCTGCCGCCTCGGCGGCTTGCTCCAGCAATTTGCGCATCCATGCGATGCGCTTGTCCATGGCCGCACCGCCGGCACTGCTGCCCTCCTTGTAGCGCCAATGCGCGGCCACGCCCAATTCCGACTGCGCGTGCATGTCGCGGGTGCGGATTTGCACCTCCACGGTCTTGCCCTCGGGGCCGATGACCGCCGTGTGCAGCGATCGATACCCATTGGGCTTGGGCCGCGCCACGTAGTCGTCGAATTCGCTGGGGATGGGCACCCACAGCGCATGCACCAAACCCAACACGGCGTAGCAGGTGGGCACGTCGTCCACCAGTACGCGCAGTGCGCGCAGGTCGTACAACTCTTCGATGGGCAGCGCCTTGCGCTGCATCTTTTTCCAGATGCTGTAGATGTGCTTGGGGCGGCCGGCGATGTCGGCCTCGATGCCGTTGGCTGCAACCATCTCGCGCAGTTGCGCCTTGACCTGTTCGATATAGCGTTCGCGCCCGCTGCGGTTGTCGTCCAGCGATTGCGCGATGCGCAAATAGTCGTCGGTTTGCAGGGCACGAAACGCGAGGTCTTCCAGCTCCCACTTCAATTGCCAGATGCCCAGCCGGTTGGCCAGCGGCGCATGGATGTCGCGGGTCATCTTCGCCAGCGCGTGCTGCTCGTCCAGCGGCAGCCGCCACGCCGCGCGCATGCGCGAGAGTTGCCGCGCCAACACAATGGGGATCACCCGCAAATCACGCACCAAGGCCAGCAACAGCCGGCGCATGCCTTCCGGGTTGCGGCCACCGCCGTGGCTGCGATGCAGCGCCCACACCCGGCTGGAAGCACGCTGGCCTTCCAGCAGCACATGCAATCGCTCGGGCACCGCCAGCTTGGCGGCCTGCGCAAGAGCCTCGATGTCCACCAGCGCATCCAGCAAGGTGGCGGCCAGCACTTCGCTATCGGCATTGAGCGATGCCAAGATGGCCAGGGTATCGGCCAGCACGTCGGCACGGTCGCGCATCGGTGCGCCAGCCTCGGCATGCTCGCGCCACAACGCTGCCAGCGCCGGTGGCAATGCGTCTTTCGGCAACCGCGCCAGGGCGTCGGTGCAGGTGATGGTGTCGATTCCCTTGGGCATGGGCTTACAGTAGCCGCACACGGCCGCAGCGGCCAGCATTGCGCCCCTCGCCCCATGCATCAACACGCAAGTGCTTGATCCGGCGTTACCCTAGACCGCCTCTCCTTCGCGCCATCGCCTCCCTGCATGCCCTTCGAGACCGAGCTGACGTCCGCGCGCAAGCATGTACGCTCGTTCACCTCCGCAGTGCGCGAGGTGTTTCGCACCCGTCATGATGCCTTCCTGGTGCTGGCCCTGCTGGTGGGCTTGCTGGCGGGCGGCCTGTCGCTGCTGCAGGGCGCGCTGGCCCACGGCCTGCAAGCATGGTGGTATGGCTTGTCGGATGGTGACGACCGGCTCAGCTCGCTGCCACATCTGGCACCGTGGAAATTGCTGGCGCTGCCCTTGTTCGGGCTGCCGATCGGCTTGATCAGCCTGGCCGCACGCGCACGCAAACGGCAATTGGTGGACGCGGTGGAAGCCAATGCCCTGCACGGCGGGCGGATGTCGATGCGCGACAACCTGATCGTGGCCACCCAGACCATCCTCTCCAATGGCTGCGGTGCCTCGGTGGGGCTGGAGGCGGCGTATGCGCAGATGGGAGCCGGGGCCGGCTCGCAATTGGGCCGCATCCTGCGCCTGCGCCGTGCCGACATCCGCATCCTGGTGGGAACCGGGGCAGCGGCAGCCATTGCGGCAGCGTTCGATGCGCCACTGGCAGGCGCGTTCTATGGCTTCGAAATCGTCATCGGCGCCTACACCCCGGCGGCGCTGGCCCCGGTTGCGGTGGCGGTGCTGGGCGCGGTGGCCGTGCGTGCGGCTGCCGGCGCGCAGCTGGCGATGCTGCCGCCCCCCACCGACATCGGCCTGGAATTCCGCGATTACGCGCTGTACATCCTGCTGGGCGTGGCCAGTGCATTGGCGGGAGTGGCGATCATGCGGCTGGTGACCTTGATCGAACAGGGAGTGGAACGCACCGGCCTGCCGCGCTGGCTGCGGCCCGCCATTGGCGGCCTGCTGCTGATTCCACTGGCGATGCTGACCCCGCAGGTGCTGTCGTCCGGCCACGGTGCACAACACCTGGACTTGACCGCGAACGAGCCCTTGCGCTGGCTGGCATTGCTGCTGTTGCTCAAGAGCCTGGCCTCGGCCATTTCGCTGGGTTTTGGCTTTCGCGGCGGCTTGTTTTTCGCTTCGCTGTTCACCGGCTCGCTGCTGGGCGCGGTGGTGGCCAAATTGCTGGGGCTGGCCTTCGGTCATCCACCACTGGACGTCACCGGCGCGGCGCTGATCGGCATGGCGGCCCTGGCGGCATCGATCGTCGGTGCACCGATGACGATGGCGATGCTGGTGCTGGAAGGCACCCACGATTTCGCGCTGACCAGTGCGGCCATCGCCGCCGTGCTGGTATCCAGCGCGATGACCCGGCAGATTTTCGGTTTCTCGTTCTCCACCTGGCGTTTCCACCTGCGGGGTGCCGAGATCAAGAGTGCGCGTGATGTCGGCTGGGTCCGCAACCTCACCGCCGGGGTGATGATGCGGCGCGGGCCGATCACCTTGCCGGCGGCGATGAGCGTGGCCGAGGTGCGCCAGCGCCTGCCATTGGGCGCCACCACCCGCATCGTGCTGGTGGATGCCGCTGGCGGCTACGCCGGCATCGTGGTCCTGGCCGACATCTATGCCGACCGCGTCAAGCCGCAATCGCTGGTTGCGGAGCATGCGCAAAGCCGCGACCTGGCACTGGCGGAAGATGCCGATGCGCTTGCCATCATGCGCCAATTCGACCGCAGCCAAAGCGACGAACTGGCCGTGGTGGACGAACATCGCCGGGTACTGGGCGTGCTGTCCGAACGCTTCGTACGCAAGCGTTATGCGGAAGAGCTGGAACGCAGCCAGCGCGAACTGCTCGGCGAACGCACCGACGACTGACGCGCCCTCAGCGCAAGCCCAGCCGCGCCACCCGCGCGGCCAGCCGCTTCGGCGACACGCCTCCCTTCGCGCCCAATTCCTGCGCGAACAGTTGCACGCGCAGTTCCTCCAGCTCCCAGCGCAATGCGATGGCTTCCGGGTCGGCGGGATCGGCGGCAGCCAGCACGGCAGTGAACGGCGCCAGTTCCAGCATCCGCTGCTGGTCGCGCACCGGATCGCGTTGGGCGCGTTCGGCACGCAGCGAGAGCGCCTTCAACCAGCGCGGATAGTCCGCCAGTGCAGTGGCCGACGTGTTGCGCAAAAAGCCCGGTGCAGCCAGCGCGTCGAGCTGTGCCTGCATGTCATCGAGGTTGGCGCGTGCCCAGCCGATCAGTTTCGATTCCAGCTTGGCGCGTACTTCGGCCACCAGCGACAGGATGGCTTCCGCCTGCCTGAGCCGCGCCATCGCCTCGCCGAACAGCGCCTTGCCGATGGCCTCCGCCCGCCGTGAAAAAGCTTCGGCATCACGCACCTCCAACAGGCCTGTTTCCGTCAGTGCGGCGAATGCCCCCTCGACCAGATCCGCACGCAGGCGGTCGCGGGAAAGGGGGTCGGAGTCACTTTTCCATCCCTGCTTCACGGCCTTGCCCCCGTGGCGAAGGAAAAGTGACTCTGACCCCCTTTCCTCCTTGCGCGGCGCATTCGATTCGATCGCCGCGTACAGCAGCGACAGCTTGGGCTGGATCGGCAGTTGCTTGCGCGCCTGCTTGCATTTGTCGGCCAGCGCAATGGCCAATAACCGACGCACGCCCTGCGGGTGCAGGCGTTCGGCCACCTCGCGCTGCGCGTGCAAAGCCAGCGACACCGTGCTGCCATCGTCTTGCAAGGCCGGGTACGCCGGCACGCCGCCGGCACCGGGCACAGACAACGGCACCGGCGTATGTGGGAACGTGGCCATGCCCGCCTGCGCCATGCCTTGCGCCGCGAGGCGGGCGAACGCCTGCGCCGCGCGTTCGCCGAAGCGGTTGCGCAGGTCATCGAGATCACGTGATTCGGCGAGAACCGCCTTGCCATCCAGCAGGCGCAGGTTGGCGCGCAGATGCGGCTCGATGGCGGCGGCATCGAACTCCAGCGCGGAGACCTCCACGCCGGAGAGCTTCTTCAGGAACTTCGCCAGCGCGCCTTCGATGCTGTCCGCGTCCGGTTGCGCGAATGCTTCCGCGAAGGCGCGGGCGAAATCCGGTGCCGGCACGAAGTTGCGCCGCAGCGCCTTCGGCAATGCGCGGATCAGCGCGGTCGCCTTGTTCTCCACGAAACCCGGTGCCAGCCACGACAGCCTTGCCGCGTCCAGCGCATTGAGCAGGTGCAGCGGCACCGCCACGGTCATGCCGTCGTCCACCGCGCCCGGCTCGAAGCGGTACTGCACCGCCAGCCGCGCATCGCCCAAGGGCAAACAGGCCGGGAAGCGTGCGGCATCGCTCTGGTCGGCCACCAGCAGGTCGTCGCGGCTCCACTCCAGCGCAGCCTTTTCAGCCTTCGACAATTTTCCGTACCAGGCATCCAGCGCCTGCGTGTTGTGCACATGCGCCGGCAGCCGGTCCAGATACCAGCGCGCCTGCCAGTCTTCGTCCACCACCAGCCCCACGCGGCGCTGTTTGGCTTCTTCTTGCTGCGCCAATTCCAGCGTGCGCAGATTGCGCGCCAGAAAAGCGCTGCGGGTATTGATCTCGCCGGTCAGCAGCGCCTCGCGCACGAAGATCGCGCGGCTCTCCTCGGGAAACAGCGCGCCGTAGTGCACCGGCTTCTTCGGTGCCAAAACCAGCCCGAACAGCGAGATCTGCTCGCTGCCCAGCACCCGCCCCTGCGCACGCGACCAGTGCGGGTCGTGCTGGCGGCGCGACAGCAGATGCGGCAGCTCGGCGATCGCCCAGTCCGGCTCGATCGCGGCATTGGTCAGCGCCCACACTTTTTCGGTGTCCAGCAGATTGGCGGTGAGCACCCACGGCGGCGGCTTCGACGCCAGCTTCGAGCCGGGAAACAGCGCGAATTTGCGGCCGCGCGGGCCGTCGTACAGGCCCTTGTCGCCGCGGTGGCCGATCTGGGTGGGCAGGCCGGCCAGCAGGGCGCGGTGGAGGGCGGCGTAGGAAACGGGGTCAGGTTCAGTTTTCGCAGGAAGTGAACCTGACCCCGTTTCCTCGCACAGCAGCTTCAGCTGCCGGTGCAGCTCCCACCATTCGCGCAGGCGCAGGAAGCCGAGGAAGTGCTTGTCGGCCCATTTGCGCAGCTGCGACTGGGTCAGCTCGGCGTGTGCGTCGTGGTAGGCCTGCCACAGCTTGAGGATGCCGATGAATTCGGACTTCGTATCCGCGAACTGCGCGTGCGCGGCATCGGCGGCGGCGCGGGCATCGGCCGGGCGTTCGCGCGGATCCTGCACGCCGAGGAAGCTGGCGATCACCAGCATTTCGGTCTGCACGCCGTGCGCGCGCGCGGCCACCAGCATGCGCGCCAGCTTGACGTCGATCGGCAGCTTGGCCATCGCCCGCCCGGTCGCGGTGAGCTTGCGCTGGGCGTCGATCGCGCCCAGCTCGCCCAACTGCTGCCAGCCGTCGGCGATCGCGCGCGAATCGGGTGGCTCGAGGAAGGGAAACTGCTCGATCTCGCCCAGCCCCAAGGCCAGCATCCGCAAGATCACCCCGGCCAGCGCGGCGCGACGGATTTCCGGATCGGTGAATTCGGCGCGTGCGGCGAAATCGGCTTCCGAATACAGCCGAAAGCAGGTGCCCGGCGCGATCCGCCCGCAGCGGCCGGCGCGCTGGTTGGCGCTGGCCTGCGAAATGTCTTCGATATGCAGGCGGTCGAGCTTCTGGCGCGGGCTGTAGCGCTTGACCCGCGCCACGCCGGGATCGACCACGTAGTGGATGCGCGGCACCGTCAGCGAGGTTTCCGCCACGTTGGTAGCCAGCACGATGCGCCGCTGCGAGCCTGGGTGGAACACCCGGTCCTGATCCTTGGTCGACAGCCGTGCGTACAGCGGCAGCACCTCGGTGTGCCGGTATTTGCGTGCCTCCAGCGCGCGGTGCACGTCGCGGATCTCGCGCTCGCCGGGCAGGAAGATCAGCACGTCGCCGATGGACTTCTCGCGCTGGATCTCGTCGCAGGCGGCGACGATGCCGTCGACGATCGTGCGCTCGCCCGCTCCTTCCAACGATTCCGCCGCCATCCTTGGCGAAACCTCGCCACCTTCGGATCGCCCTGCCCGGCCATCCGTGGCCGGGCGTTCGCCGGCGCGGCGGACAAGTTGTCCGCCGGCACGCGCCGGCTCACCCAGCGGGCGGTAGCGCATCTCCACCGGGTAGCCGCGCCCTTCCACGCTGACCACCGGCGCGCCGCCGAAATGCTCGGCAAAGCGCGCCGTATCAATCGTGGCCGAGGTGACGATCAGCTTGAGGTCGGGCCGGCGCGGCAGCAGCTGCTTGAGGTAGCCGAGCAGGAAATCGATGTTGAGGCTGCGCTCGTGCGCCTCGTCGATGATGAGGGTGTCGTACTTCGACAACCAGCGGTCGTTCTGGATTTCCGCCAGCAGGATGCCGTCGGTCATGAACTTCACCGCGGTCTGCTCGCTCACCGCATCGTTGAAGCGCACCTGGAACCCAACCGCGCCGCCCAGCGGCACCTGCAACTCTTCGGCCACCCGCCGCGCCACCGAGCGCGCCGCCAGTCGACGCGGCTGGGTGCAGCCGATCATCCCGGCCGCGCCGCGCCCGGCGGCCAGGCACAGTTTGGGCAATTGCGTGGTCTTGCCGCTGCCGGTTTCGCCGGCGATCACCACCACCTGGTGTTTGCGGATCAGCGTCACGATCTCGTCGGCGTGCGCGGCGATCGGCAGCGTCTCGTCCACGCGCGCGGCCGGCAACGCCGCGACACGGCGCGCGCGCATTGCCAGCGAGGCGTCCAGTGCCTGCATGAACGCGGTCTGCAACGCGGCATCGGCAGGTTTGGCATCCCAACGCTTCCACAGCCCCAGCAAGCGCCCGCGATCGCGGGTCAAGGCAGCGTCGATGCGCTTGCGCGCCGACCGGGGCGACGGCGCGGTGGCGGACTGGGCGGTTGGCGCAATAGGTTCCATCGATCCTGCAAACAGTGAATGTCGATTTCAAGCCGACGTTGGGAAGGCGTATTGTCGCCGCAAGCCCCTTTTCCCGTGCAGCAGGAGTTGGTCATGGCCAAGCAGAAAGCGTCCCCCGCTACCGGCAAATCCCGGCCGGCCGAGGCGGCCCCCGGCATCGACATCGGCATTGGCAAGCGCGATCGCGAGCACATCGCTCACGGCCTGTCGCGCTTCCTGGCCGACAGCTACACCCTGTACCTGACCACCCACAGCTTCCACTGGAACGTGACCGGGCCGATGTTCAACACCCTGCACGTCATGTTCGAAGTGCAATACACCGAACAATGGACCGCGCTGGACGCCATCGCCGAACGCATCCGTGCGCTGGGCTTCAAGGCCCCGGGCAGTTATGCCGAATTCGCCGCGCTGGCCACGCTGGGCGAGCCGCCGGCCGCGCAGGACAGTTCCGACTGGCGCGCCATGGTCACCCATCTGGTGGCCGGCAACGAAGCGGTCTGCCGCTGTGCGCGCAAGGTGCTGAAGACTGCGGATGCCGCCGGCGACGACCCCACCGCCGACCTGCTCACCCAGCGCCTGCAAACCCACGAGAAATACGCGTGGATGTTGCGCTCGTTGCTGGAGTGAAGCCAGCCGGCAACGGCCTCAGCGCACGATCTCGTCCAGCTTCTCCAGTGCCGCATCGTCCAGGTCTTTCTCGCCGCTGCGGTGCGCCACCACCACCGCAGTGGCCAGGTCGCCGGTGACGTTGAGCGAGGTGCGGCACATGTCGAGGAAGGTGTTGACGCCGATGATGATGCCGATGCCGGCCGGGTCGATGCCGATGATGCCGCAGATCATCGCGATCACCGGCAGCGAACCGGACGGGATGCCGGCCGTGCCGATGCCGCCCAGGATGCACAGCACCAGCACCATCAGTTGCTGGGTCAGGGGCAGGTGCAGGCCGTAGACCTGCGCCAGGAACAGCACGGTGATGCCCTCGAACAGCGCGGTACCGTGGTGGTTGGCGGAGGCACCCACCGTCAGCACGAACCGCGAGACCTTGCGCGGCAGCTTCAGGTTCTCTTCCGCCACCCGCAACGTGACCGGCAGGGTGGCGGTGGACGACGCGGTGGCAAACGCGGTCAGGGTGGCTTCCTGGGTTTCACGGAAGAAGGTGCGCGGCGACATCTTGCCCATCAGCCGCAGCCACAGCGGAATCACCACGAACCCATGGATGCCCAGCGCCACCAGCACCGTCACCACGAACCACACCAGGCTGCGGATCACGTCCCAGCCCAGCTGGAAGGTCAGGTTGAACATGAACGCCGCCACCGCGTACGGGGCCAGGCGGATGAACAGCCCGATCAGGTGCATGCAGATTTCGAACAACCCATGCATCGCGTTCTTGAACGCCTGCGTGCCGGCGGTCGGCTTCATCACCAGGCCGATGCCGATCATCAGCGCGAAGAACACGATGCCGAGCTTCTGCTTGTCGTCCGCCATCGCGCCGACGATGTTGTGCGGCACGATGTTGACCAGCAGATCCATCAGCCGCAGCTCGTTGCCCTTGCTGACGATCTCGCCGGCCTTGAGGGTGTTGCCGCTGAGGATTTTCTGCACCAACGCGGCATCCATGTGCATGCCGGGTTGGAACAGGTTGACGCAGAGCAGCCCCACGCCCACCGCCGCAGCGGTCACGGTGGCGGTGTAGATCAGGGTTTTCCAGCCCAGTCGCCCCAATGCGGCGATGTCGCCCAGCTCCGCCACGCCCAGCACCAGTGCCGAGAAAATCAGCGGCACCACCAGCATGAACAGCAGGTTGAGGAAGATCTGCCCGAACGGCTTGGTGGCGTAGTCGATCACGCCATGGATCCACGCGGCATCCGTGGCATAGGCATGGGCGGCCAGTCCCAACAGGGTGCCCAGCACGAAGCCGATCAACACCTTGTAGTGCAGCGGCAGGCCTTTGGCGGGCGGCGTGGGAGTGGTGTCGAGAGTGTGCATGCGTGGCTCGCGGGGCGGGCGAAACCGGCAGCTTAACAAAGCTTGTCGCCTAGTCCGGATACAACGGCGGCAGCAGGGATTTGCCGCCCTGGTGCGTCCGCCGCCAACGCGCGCCGCCGGAAAACGCCTTGCGCAGGGCCTGCAAAGCCTCCTGTGGATCGCCTTGTCCCCAGCGTGCCGCCTGCATCTGTCGCACCGCATCGGCTTGCGCGGCGTCCGGCAGACGCCGGCACACCGCCTCCATGTCATCACCCGGCACCCTGGCCGCGTGTGCCAGGGCCTGGGCGATGTCGGTCAACCCCCCGGCGCGCAGTGCCTCTGCCAGGGTCGGGCCTGCGGTAGGTGCAAGCCGACGCGCGCTCACCGCCCGTCGACGCCCTCCCCACGCCAGCCACGCCACCGGCAGGATCACCGCCCATGCCAGCCATCCCCATGCCCAGTCTCCCCATGCCTGCCGGCGCGGCGGAATCGGCACGGCCCGCTTCGGCACGGTTGCCAGCGTGGCCGGCGCCGGGCCGCCAACGGGGACGGCACCCGGCACGACCTGGAGTTGCAACGGCGGCAATTCCGCCACGCGCGCGGCTTGCAGGTCCGCGTTCCACCACCGCACGCGCGGCCCCGGGATCAGCATCTGCCCGGCATGCCCCGGCACCAGCGCGAAGCGGCGGCGCACGGTGGCGCGCGGACGTCCGTTGACGAAGCCCTCCTCCACCTGCGGCGGTTCGGGAAACACCTGCACGCCGGCCGTCGCCGGCCATTCCAGCGCAGGCATCTGCGCGGGCGTGGCGCCATCGGCCACGGCCTCGACATCCACCGTGGCCGCCTGCCCGACCCATGCTTGCCGCGGTTGCTGCAGGTAGCGCAGGGTGAAGGCGTGCAGCGGCAACCATGGCGTTGGTGCACCTGCCGGAACCGGCAACACCTGCAAGGCGCGGGCGGGCGCGGCGGCGGCCACCGGGCGCGTATCCTCCATGAACAAGCCACCCGCCGCGGTGTTGGCAAGCAATCCGTTCAGGCGCGCGCCCGCCAGCAGCAGCGGGCCGCTGCGTTCCGGAACCAGCAGATAGCGCCGCTCCACCACGTTGTAGCGACGCCCGCCCAGCAGGCGCGGATACGTGATGTCTTCGCCCACCCGTTGCAGGCTGGCATGCGCCGGTGCCTCCAGATCCAGCTGACCGGACAGCAGCGGCACCGCGTAGTGCAACCGCACGGTCACCCCCACCGATTGCTGCACGTACGGGCGGCTGGCATCCACGTCGGTTTCCACGAACACATCCGCATCCGCGCTGGCGGGTGCCACCGCCGCCGCATGCACCACCAGTCGCAGGGGCCGCGTCATTGCGCCACCCACCCGCAGCGCCGGCACCTCGAAGATCCCCGGCCCGCGCGGCCGCAGGCCCACCGCGAACACCGTGCTGGACTGGCCATGGCCGTTTTCCCAGACGGTGTTGCGTCGCACGCTTTGCCCACCGATGTCGAACTGCACGCGCAATGGCGCATCGTCGATGGCCTCCACGCGTTGGTCGGTGGCGATGTTGAGCGCCACCACCTCGCCCACGGTGATCTCGGCACGATCCAGCCATGCCCGCGTCTGCGCGCCGGCCGGCCACGCGACCACCACCAGCAACAGGCACAGCAGCCAGCGGGTGATGCCGCGACTCATCGCGCCTCTCCCGCTTGCCGGCGGCGTGCTTCCAGCTGGAAGCGCGCGCGCAGCAATGCCCCGGGGTCATCGGGTACCCGTTGCAGCCACGCCTGATTGGCCAACCGGCGTTCGCGCTGCGCCGCCGTTTCCTGCCGCGGAACAGACACCGGCGGCGTGGGGGCGGCGGCTGGTGGTGGCAATGACGAGTGCAGTGCCTGCTGCATGCGACGCCGCTGCGCGGCATCGGCCTGCGCCTGCTGCTCCGCTGCCGGCGGCTGGGTGGGCCGTGCGGGCATCGATGCGGGGTTGCCCTGCCCGGATCGTTGCTGCTGGCTCTGCTGCTGGCTCTGCTGCTGGCTCTGCTGCTGGCTCTGCTGCTGGCTCTGCTGCTGGCTCTGCTGCTGGCTCTGCTGCTGGCTCTGCTGCTGGCTCTGCTGCTGGTTCTGCTGCTGGTTCTGCTGCTGGTTCTGCTGCTGGTTCTGCTGCTGGTTCTGCTGCTGGTTCTGCTGCTGGTTCTGCTGCTGGTTCTGCTGCTGGTTCTGCTGCTGGTTCTGCTG
>NZ_JAYRLK010000037.1:0-1850 GCF_041905325.1 Thermomonas sp.
CGCCCAGCGCGATCACCTGCGGATCGGCGCTGTACAGGCCGGCCACCGCGCCGTGCCCGAACAACAGCAGCAAGGCCGATGCAGTCTGGGTACACAACATCAGCGCGAAACCGGCAAGGGCCGCACGGCGCAGCCCGTCACGATCACCGCGGCCGAACGCATGGCCCACCCGAACCGTGGTCGCCTCGGCGATCCCGAACGGCAGCATGAAGCACATCGAGGCAACGTTCAGGGCCACCTGGTGCGCCGCCACCTGCACTTCGCCAAGACGGCCGATCAGCAGTGCGGTGACCGCGAACAGCCCGCCTTCCATGGTGATGGTGACGCCGATCGGCAAGCCGGTGCGCAGCAAGTCGCGCTGCACGTTCCAGTGCGGCCAATCCCACTGCGCGAACAGGCGCAGGTCGACGAACCTTCGACTGCGCGCCAGATACAGCGCGAAGCCCGAGGCCTGCAGCCAGAACATCAAGCTGGTGGCGATCCCGATCCCTTCCGCGCCCAGCTCGGGTAGCCCGAACAGGCCATTGGTCAACACATAGGCGACCGGTGCCAGCACGCACAGGCCACCGAAACCGAGCAGCATGGTCGGCAGCGACCAGTGCAGGCCATCGCTGAGGTAGCGCATGCACAGGTAGAGGGTGAACGCGGGGATGCCCCAGCGCACGGCGTTCAGGAAGACGGTGACCTCCGGCACGATTTCCGGCGTGATCCCCATCGGCCGTAACAGCAAGGGTGCCAGCGAGAGCAGTGCGAGCAGCAGCAACCCCAGCCCAGCGGCCAGCCACAGGGCTTGCCGGAACAACGGCCCGATCTCGCTACGGCGGCCCGCGCCATCCAGTTGCGACACCGCCGGCGGCAGCGCCATCAGCGTGCCCATCGGCGCCAGCATCGGCAGCCAGAACAGCGCAGTACCCACCGACACCGCCGCCAGCGTGGCGGTGCCATGGTGGCCGGCGATGAATGCATCGACAAAACTCACCAGGCCGGACGACAGATGTCCGGCCGCCAGCGGTCCGGCCAGGCGGGCGGTCTTGCCCACTTCGTTGCGGAAGCGGGGGCGGTCGGCGGAATTGGACATGGGGCAGGCAGGAAGGCGCGCTGGCGTGGCCGCGCGCGGCCTGTCATTTTATCCGCATGCAGAACGAAGCCGAACCGACACCTGTGCCCGCAGTGGAACCGCCACCGCGTTGCCGCAACTGCGACGCGATCCTGCAAGGCCCGCATTGCCATGCCTGCGGGCAGCCGGTGCAGGGCTTGATGCGGCCGATCGGCAGCGTGCTCGGCGACCTGCTGGACAGCGTGTTCGATTTCGATGCGCGCATCGTGCGCACGCTCAAGCCCTTGTACCTGCGGCCCGGCTTTCTCAGCCTGGAATACTTCGCCGGCCGCCAGGTCCGCTACGTCACCCCGTTCCGGCTGTTCTTCTTCCTCGCCGTGCTGGCCTTCTTCGTGGCGCGCCTGACCGTGCAGGTCGGCGGTGATGGCCGATCGGATGACGTGCAGAATGCGTTTGCGCGGGCCACCACGGCGGAGGCGGTGGTGAAGCTGCGTGACCAACAACTGGCGCAGTTGCAGCAGGCGCAGCGCGACATGACCGGCACCGCAGGTGCAGTAGGCGCAACCGGAATCCGCGTCGCCGAGCACCACATCCGCGATGCCGCCGATGCGCGGCTCCGCGCGCTACGCGAGGGTGCGTCCGCAACCCCGCTCGCCGAGGCGCCTTTGGAGACGCAGGATCCGGCCGTGGTGGTCGGCGGCAAGCCGTGGGACGCGAAAACGCAGCCGATCGCCATCGGCTGGCTACCCGACTTCGTCAATCACTGGCTCACCGCGCAAGCGCAGCGCGGCAG
>NZ_JAYRLK010000008.1:0-94606 GCF_041905325.1 Thermomonas sp.
GTCGCCCTCACCCCGCCGCCGCTCCCCCCGCCACTGCCACGCCCCACCCGCGACCCCGCCACCCCGCGCCCCAGCCCGTTCGGCCCACTGGACATCGCGGCGGTGGTGCGCGCCGCCCCCACCCCGGCCGGCCAACGCTGGCTGCGAATGGCCGTGGGCGAGGACCGTTACGCCGTGGAGTTGCTGCGGGTGCAGGAAGTGGTGCGCATGGCCCCGGTCATCGCCGTGCGCGGCGCGGTGCCTTCGCTGCTGGGGGTGATGAACCTGCGCGGCCGAGTGGTGCCGGTGCACGACCTGGGCCTGTGGCTGCGGCGCGGGGCAGTGATCCCCGACGACCGCGCCCGCATCGTGGTGCTGGAAGACCACGACGAACTGACCGGGCTGCTGGTCACGTCCGTGACCGATGTCGTCACCCTCGACACCAACCACATCGAGCCGCTGACCCCGGGTCTGCGCGACCGCATCGGCATGGGCATCGCCCGCACCCCCGGGGCCCCTCCCACGGTGCTGCTGGACGCGCACGCGGTCTTCGAATAATCGCAAAGCGTGCACTGCGGCACAGATTCAATCCGCCCCTCAAGTCATCGCGGGCAGCGCCGTTAAACAGCTTGGGGTTGGACCCGATTCGAGAGACCACATGGCCTTGTCCCTGCAACCCGACTTGGGCATCGAACAAGTCGCCGACCTGCAATCGGCGCTGCAACCGCATCTTGACGACGAAGTGCTGGAACTGTCCGGTGCCGATGTGCGCCGGGTGCACACGGCCGGGCTGCAACTGCTGCATGCCTTCATCCGCGACCGCAACGCCCGCGGCTTCAAGACCACCATCACCCTTCCTTCTCCCACCCTCGTGGACGCTGCACGCCAGCTGGCGCTGGCGGTAAGCTTGGGCGTTGAAAACTCCCCCGGAGATGCTGCGTGAGTGCAAACCTTTTGATCGTCGATGATTCCACCTCCATGCGCCAGATGGTGGCGTTCGCCCTCACCGGCGGCGGCTATGCCGTCCAGGAGGCCGAGGATGGCATCGCCGCGCTGGAGATCGCCAAGACCCAGCGCTTCGATGCCGTCATCACCGACGTCAACATGCCGCGCATGGACGGCATCGAACTGATCCGGCAACTGCGGGCGCTGCCAACCTACAAGTTCACCCCGTTGCTGATGCTGACCACCGAGTCCGGCACCGACAAGAAAAGCGAAGGCAAGGCCGCCGGTGCCACCGGCTGGCTGGTCAAACCCTTCGACCCGGAGCAATTGCTCGCCACGGTCCGCAAAGTGCTGGGCTGATCCACGCAAGGACGGACAATGGACATCACCCGCTTCCACGCCACGTTCTTCGAAGAAAGCCGCGAGAACATCGCCGCCATGGAAGCCGGGTTGCTGGCCATGGAAAGTGGCGGCGGTGGTGCCGACACCATCCACGTGATCTTCCGCGCGGCGCATTCCATCAAGGGTGGCAGCGCCACGTTCGGCTTCACCGCCATCGCCGACTTCACCCACCTGCTGGAAACCCTGCTGGAAGAAGCCCGCAGCGGCCGGCGTCAACTCGACGGCGCGGCGATCTCCGCCCTGCTGGCCTCTGTCGACGCACTGCACATGCTGCTGGCGGCCGCCGAACACGGCAACGCCATCGACCAGGCCATGCTGCAAGCCACGCGTGCCGGCCTTGAACGCCTGCTCAATGGTGACGCCAGCGCGGCCACACCGGCCGCCACCGCAGCGGCACCGGCTGCAGCGGCGGCACCGGCATCGATCGGCTGGCAGATCGACTTCACCCCCGAACGCTCGCTGTTCCTGAGCGGCAACGATCCGCTGCGCATGCTGCGCGAGCTCGGCGAACTCGGCCAGCTCACGGTCAACTGCCGCGATGACGGCCTGCCCTCGTTCACCGAACTGGACCCGTTCGAAGCCTGGTTGGCCTGGGACCTGCAACTGGTGGGCGACATCAAGCGTTCGGCGGTGGAAGACACCTTTGCCTGGGTCGAAGACCAGTGCAAGCTCAACATCGAACCCCTGGTGTCCGCCACTGCGCCTGCCGCGCCTGCTGCCGCACCGGTCCCCGCGCCAGCGACACCCGCAGCGGCCGCCCCCGCTCCCGCAGCGGCCGCCCCCGTCGCCGCAGCCGCCAAGCCCGCCGCCGCAGAGGCTGTTCCCGCAGCCCGCCATGACGCAACGGAAACCACCATCCGCGTGGCCGTCGACAAGGTGGACGCGCTGATCAACCTGGTCGGCGAACTGGTCATCACCCAGGCCATGCTGGCGCAGCGCTCCGCCGAACTGGATCCGCAACTGCACGAATTGCTGCTGGCCGGCCTGGGCCAGTTGGACCGCAACACCCGCGATCTGCAGGAAGCAGTGATGTCGGTACGCATGCTGCCGGTGGATTTCGCCTTCAGCCGCTTCCCGCGGATGGTGCGCGACATCGCCTCGCGGCTGGGCAAGAAGGTCAACCTCAAGACCTCCGGCGAGGCCACCGAACTGGACAAGGGCGTGATCGAGAAGATCGTCGATCCGCTGGTGCACCTGGTGCGCAACGCCATCGACCACGGCCTGGAAACCACCGAACAGCGCATCGCCGCCGGCAAGCCGGAAACCGGTACAGTCAGTCTCTCCGCTGCCCACCAGGGTGGCCACATCATCATCGAAGTCGGCGACGACGGCCGTGGCCTGAATCGCGAGAGAATCCTCGCCAAGGCCGCCGAGCGCGGCATCCCGGTGCCGGAAAGCGCCACTGACAGCCAGATCTGGGACCTGGTGTTCGCCCCCGGCTTCTCCACCGCCGAAGCCCTCACCGACCTGTCCGGCCGCGGCGTGGGCATGGACGTGGTGCGCAAGAACATCACCGCCCTCGGTGGGCAGGTGGAAATCCGCAGCCGCGCCGGCGAAGGCACCACGGTGTCGATCCGCCTGCCGCTGACCATGGCCATCCTCGACGGCATGACCGTCTCGGTGGGCGGTGAGGTGTTCATCCTGCCGCTGAACATGGTGATCGAGTCACTGCAACCAGCGCAGGACCACATCAAGACCGTGGCCGGCGAGTCCCGCCTGCTGCGCGTGCGCGAGGACTACGTGCCGCTGCTCGACCTGGCCACCCAGTACGGCCTGCCCGCCACCCGCGCCGAAGCCCAACCCATCGCGGTGGTGGTGGAATCCCAGGGCCAGCGGCTGGCGCTGGAGGTGGACGAACTGCTGGGCCAGCAACAGGTGGTGGTGAAGAACCTCGAGCGCAATTACCGCCGCATCCCCGGCGTGGCCGGTGCCACCATCCTCGGCGACGGTCGGGTGGCACTGATCGTCGACGCCGGCAGCCTGCCGCACCACAACAGCCTGCCCAAGGCGGCCTGAGCCTCAAAAAACCACACGCCGCGCCGATAAGACAGCTGCCCCTTCCCTCTTCCGGATCGATCATGAGCACACCCGCCGCCACGAAGCCCCTTTCCGGTACGCCTGCGGCCAATGCGGCGGGCTCCGGCGAGTTCCTCACGTTCACTCTGGGGCAGGAGGAGTTCGGCGTCGACATTCTCAAGGTGCAGGAAATCCGTGGCTATGACACCGTCACCCGGCTGCCGGATGCCCCCGAGTACATCAAGGGCGTGATCAACCTGCGCGGCACCATCGTGCCGGTGATCGACATGCGGCTGAAATTCCACCTGGAAGCCAAATACGACGCCCTGACCGTGATGATCGTGCTGAACGTGGCCGACCGCGTGGTCGGCATGGTGGTGGACAGCGTGTCCGATGTGGCACACCTGAACGCCGACCAGATCCGTCCGATGCCGGAAGTGGGCACCAGCATCGACCGCCGCTTCCTCACCGGTATCGGCACCATGGAAGAACGCATGCTGATCCTGCTGGACATCGAAGGTCTGATGACCAGTACCGAGATGGGGTTGGTGGCGGACGAAGTCGCCGCCAAGGCCGCCTGAACGGCCGTTTCCGCACGCATTGTTGCTTGCAAGCACACGAAAACGCGCCGACTTGCGGCGCGTTTTCATTGCAGCGGCCCACCTGCGCAAGGCAGGTTTACGGCTTGAATTCCAGCTTCACCTTGCCGTGCGAGGATTCACCGGGCGCGAATTCCCACTGTTTGACCGCCTTCACCGCCGCCGCCACGAACACGCGGCCGGGCTGGGCATTCACCACCGAGGCGTCGGTGACCTTGCCATCCGGGCCGATGCTGTATTCCAGCTCGACGAAACCGGTGGTGCCGGAACGGGCGGCATCCGGCGGGTAGACCGGATTGACGCGCTTGATCGGGGCACCGGCCAACGCCGGCAGCGACAGGGTCATGGCGGCGGCAAGCACCGTCAGGGTCAACGAACGGGGGAAACGAAAGTGCATGGGGGGCTCCGGGGTTGGTCGGCGCGTGAATGCGCCTGACGCGCCCCTTGACGGCCACGGCCGGCCGGACTTGAGGCCGCCCGGGGGCGGATGCATGGAGTTGCGATGACCGTCACGGCGGCACCCGGCCGACTGCACGCTTTGCCACGGTCGGCCTGCATCGGCCACGGCGCGCGAACGTCGTGGCCCGACTGGCCGGCCGGCGCACGCGAAAACGCGCCGACCAGCGGCGCGTTTTCGTCGCAACCAGGGAATCTTCGGAGGCTGGGCTTACAGCTTGAACTCCAGTTTCACCTTGCCGTGCGCCTCACCGGGGGCGAACTCCCACTGCTTGACCGCCTTCACCGCCGCCGCCACGAACACGCGGCCCGGTTTGGCATCCACCACCGACACGTCGGTGACTTTGCCGTCCGCGCCCACGCTGTATTCCACCTCCACGTAACCGGTGGTGCCGGAACGGGCGGCATCCGGCGGGTAGACCGGGTCGACGCGCTTGATGGGGCCGCCGGCCAGCACCGGCTGCGACAACGCCATGGCCACGGCAAGCGCCACCAGGGTCAAGGCACGGGGGAAACGTGATTGCATGGGAGGCTCCGGATCCGTTCGGCGCGCAAATGCGCTCAACCTGCCCTTACGGCCATGCCGGGTGGAACTTGAGCCCGCCCGGCCCCATCCCCGGTGAATTGCGATGCCAGTCACGCTTGCATGCCATGGGCAGCACCTGCCGTTTCAAAACGGTTAAAGATTCCAGCCGGCAGGCCGATGCCGGCACAGACGGCCCCTGAACCTTGCCGCACACAGGACACACCCATGCCCAGCAGCACCTCGCTTGCCGATCGCTTGTTTGCCCCGGCCATCCATTTGATGGCCAAATTCCGCTTCAGCCAGAAAGCCATGCTGATCGGCGCCTCGTTCACCCTCACCTGCGGGGTGCTGGCGGGCTTGGTGCTGTCGCGATCGATGAGTGAATTGAGTGACGCCAAGACAGCACGCGCCGCCACAGTGGGGCTGCAGGCGCTTCATATTGCGCTTGGCGCGATGCAGGAACATCGCGAACTGCGGGCGCGCAAGCTGGCCAAGGATGCCACCGTCAGCGACCAGGCCATCAGCGATGCCGCTGCCGCCGCCGACAAGGGCCTGGCGGATTTTGATGCCTGGTTTGCATCCGAACATTTCAGCGACGAAGACCTGATTGCTGCCACCAAGGACACGCGAGCCGCCTGGAAAAAGGCTTTGGCAACAAATGGCGAGGGTGGGCCGGATGCCGATACTGCGGCACTTGCTGCCCTGCGTACGGAAATCAGCAGGCTGACTTTTACCGCAATCACGGCAATCGCCTCCGATAACACCATGCTGCGTGGCGGCGAGATCGGCGGGATCCTGCTGCCAGAGCTGTGGGCAGCCAGCGCCAAGCAGGCCATCGTGGGCATCCGCGTGCTGGGTGAAGGTGCCATCTGGGTCAATGACCGCACGGCATTGGCCGTACATAAAAACATGCAGAGCTATCTGGTAGGCCAGATTGCCGATGGCAAGAAATCCATTGAACAGGGTTTGCCGGAGGGCAAAACGCTGTTTGGGAAGCCGATGGCGGATGCGCTGGCTGCGATGGAGGCACAGAACAAGCTGATTCAGGCCAGGATTCTGGACGCAGACACACCGGACCTCCCGGTGGCCGAATTCGCCAAGCAGGACCAGGCCACCCGGCTGGCAATGAACAAGGCGATGAAGGCGGTCAACGCCTCCATCAACGCCGCCGGCGACCGCACCATTGCCGCGTTGCAGCGCAAGGCCTTCTTCACGGCCAGCGGCGTGATTCTGGCGTTGCTGGCCTCCGCCTACCTGTTCCTGGGCTTCACCCGCGGCACCCGCGATGCCCTGTCCACCATCGAAAGCGGCGCGCGCGCGCTGGCCGTCGGCCAGTTCAGCGACCGCATCCGGGTGGACACCCAGGACGAACTCGCCGACATCGGCCGTGGCATGGAGGCGGCGGCGGACGCCCTGCGCAAGTTCGCACGGGCGCAGGAAACCCTGTTCGAGCAGCACAACAACGGCGACATCGACGAACGCATCGACGATGAAGCCTTCCCCGGGGCCTTCGGGGTGATGGCCGACCAGGTCAACAAACTGGTGGCCTCGCACATCGGTGTGAAGATGAATGCCATCCGCATCGTCGCCCAATATGCACGCGGCGACCTGTCGGAAGACATCGAGCGCTACCCCGGCCAGAAGGCGCGCGTCACCGAAGCCGTGGATTCGGTGAAGAACGGCACGCTGGCGATCAATGGCGAAATCAAGAAGCTGGTGGATGCGGCGGTGGCCGGCGATTTCAGCCATCGCGGCGACGCCTCGCGCTTCGAATTCGTCTACCGCGAATTGCTGGATGGCCTCAACCAGTTGATGGCCACGGCCGACCAGGGCCTGGCCGAGGTGGGTGGCCTGCTCTCGGCGGTGGCCGACGGCGACCTCACCCGGCGGGTGGAAGTCACCCTGCCCGGCCAGTTCGGCCAGTTGGCCGCAGACGCCAACCGCACGGTGGATGGTTTGGCGCAGATCGTGGGCAACATCCGCCAGACCTCCGACGGCATCAGCGCCGCCGCCAGCGAAATCGCCACCGGCAACAGTGATCTGTCGATGCGCACCGAGCAGCAGGCGGCATCGCTGGAAGAAACCGCCTCGTCGATGGAAGAACTCACCTCCACCGTCAAGCAGAACGCCGACAACGCCCGTCAGGCCAACCAGCTGGCGCAAGGTGCGGCCAGCGTGGCCGAAAGCGGCGGCGACGTGGTGCAACAAGTGGTGCGCACGATGGGCGAGATCCAGCAGTCCTCGCGCCGCATTGCCGACATCATCGGCGTGATCGACGGCATCGCCTTCCAGACCAACATCCTGGCCTTGAACGCGGCGGTGGAAGCGGCTCGGGCCGGCGAACAGGGCCGCGGGTTCGCGGTGGTGGCCGCCGAAGTGCGCTCGCTGGCGCAGCGCAGCGCCGGTGCCGCCAAGGAAATCAAGCAGCTCATCACCGATTCGGTGGTCAAGGTGGAGGAAGGCAGCGCGCTGGTGGATACCGCCGGCCGCACCATGGGTGAAATCGTGGGCAGCGTGAAGCGCGTCACCGACATCATCGCCGACATCTCCGCCGCCTCGCAGGAACAAAGCAGCGGCATCGAGCAGGTCAACCAGGCCATCACCCAGATGGACGAAGGCACCCAGCAGAATGCCGCGCTGGTGGAAGAGGCATCGGCATCGGCGGAAAGCATGCGTCAGCAAGCCACGCAACTGGTGGAAGCGGTGTCGGCGTTCCGGGTGGGGGGCAGCAGTGGCCGGACCCACGCCCATGCCGCCACCCCGGCGATGCATGCCGTGCCGACGCCTGCCCACGCCGCAGTGCGCACCGCGCCACCGGTGTCGCGCCCGGCCGCCGCCGTGCGCAAGCCGGCACCGGCACCCGCCGCACCGGCCCCGCGCAAGCGCGGCAACGCCCCCGCAGGTGGCGGCGGCGATCAGCACTGGCAGGAGTTCTAAGCCCATGCGGTCGCATGCGTTCCCCACGGCGTCTGCGGCCGCCTTGCCCCATCCCCTTGCCAACCATGCGCGTCGATGACCTTCGAGCCCACGCCAGTCGCCCCGTTGACCGCATCCACCGCCGATGACATCGCGCCTGTCGCGGTGGTTGCCGATTCCCGGCTGGCCGATGTGGCGGCGTTGCTGGCCGCCGCTTTCGATGCGCCCATGGCGGCACTGCTGGGTTGTGCCGACGAACGTCATGCGGTGCTGGCCGAACACGGGCTGGGGATGCGGCTGGGGCCGCTCTCGCGGGATCACCTGTTCGTGCGCTGCTGGGGCCAATGCGCGCCGCAACTGGTGCTGCCGGACATCCCCGCCGGCCCGCGCAGCCCCGTGCGCTTCCTGGCCGGTACCGCCCTGCATGCCGGCAACGGCCAGCGCCTGGGCACGCTGGTGGTCTGCGACCGCCACCCCCGCCAGGTTCCCACGCCTACGCAACTGGACACGCTGGCGCGGTTGGGCCGGGTGGCTGCCAACCTGCTGGAACAACGCCAACTCGAACGCACCGCCAAGATCGTCACCCAGGCCGGCGCGCAGGCGCGCGAAGCGGTGTTGATTGCCGACCGCCACGGCCACGTGCAATGGCGCAACCCTGCTGCCGAGCGGCTGTTCGGTTCGGCGCTGGGCGGCGTGCCGATGCACACCCTGTTTCCGCTGCGTCTGCAGGCCGATGCCGGCGTGGTGCAGGAATGGCTGGCCGGTCGTGGCACCGGCAGCGTGCAACTGCGCATCGTCGCCCCGGATGGCAGCCTGCGCCTGCTGGAAGCCACCCGCACGGCCTGGCAACACGGCCCGGATCACGGCACCACCCTGATCCTGCACGACATCACCGAAGCCAGCCAGCAGCGCGCGCAGCTGGACCGCCTCGCGCATTACGACCCACTGACCGGCCTGCCCAATCGCAATGCCCTGCTGGCAGCCCTGGAGGCGCACCCGGACTGGGGCATGGCGCTGATCGGCATCGACCGTTTCAAGTGGATCAACGAAAGTCTGGGGCATGCGCTGGGCGATCGCGTCCTGCAGGCGTTTGCCGATCGCTTGCAGATCCGCGCCGAGGCCGACCTGTGCGTGGCGCGTGTCGGCGGCGACGTCTTCGCCATTGCCTGCCCGGATGCGCGCCTGGCGGCATCCAGCCCGGACGACTCCGGGAAACTGCTGCCCAGCTGGTTGCGACACCTGGAACAGCCCTTGCGCATCCGGGGCCACGAAATCCACGCCGAAATCAGTGCCGGCATCGCCTTGCGCGGCGACGTGCCCGGCGGCGACCTGCTGGCCTGCGCCGACCTGGCGCTGTTCCGCGCCAAATCCACCGGTGGCCGCCAGCTCTGTCGTTACCAGCCGTCGATGCGCACCCAGGCGCTGGCACGCCGCGACCTGGATCTCGACTTGCGCCGCGCCTTCGCGCAAAGCGAGTTCGAAATGTATTACCAGCCACAGGTGGACCTTGCCAATGGCCGCATCTGCGGGGCCGAGGCACTGCTGCGGTGGCACCACCCGCTGCGTGGCGTGGTGCCGGCCGGCGAATTCATCGACGTGCTCACCCACAGCCCACTGGGTGCCGAGGTGGGCGCGTGGGTGCTGCAGCGCGCCTGCATGGACGCCGCGCAGTGGCCGGATATCGCCACTTCGGTCAGCATCAACCTGTTCCCGGCGCAGTTGCGCGACGAGCTGGTGGACCACGTGGGCGATGCACTGGCCACCTCCGGGTTGGCGCCGGAACGGCTGGAGCTGGAGATCACCGAAACCACCGCGCTCACCCACGACAGCGCCGGTGCCGGGGCGTTGGCCAGGTTGCGCGAAAAAGGCGTGAACCTGGCGTTCGACGATTTCGGTACCGGCTACGCCTCGTTGTCGATGCTGCAACGCTTCAAGATCGACCGGGTGAAGATCGACCGCAGCTTCGTCAGTGGCATGCTGGGCAACGAAGAAGATGCCGCCATCGTGCGCTGGATCGTGATGCTGGCGCGGGCCCTGGGCCTGCGGGTGGTGGCCGAGGGCGTGGAACAGGTCACCCAGGCCGAGATGCTGCGCAACCTGGGTTGCGACGAAGCGCAGGGATACCTGTATGCCCGCGCGCTGGATCCGGGTACGCTGCTGGCGCGGCTGTACGCACAACAGACTGGGGTGGGCCATGCTTGACCGCCGTGGCGACGCCGCCGCCGACCGTGATGCCTCGGGCATCAGCTTCGATTTCAACGACCGCGATTTCCGCCGCGTCTGCAAGATGATCTACACCCGTGCCGGCATCCACCTGGCCGAGCACAAACGCGACATGGTCTACAGCCGCCTGTCCCGGCGTCTGCGTGCGCGCGGGCTGGAACGCTTCTGCGACTACCTGGACCTGGTCGAGGCCGACCCGGACAGCGAAGAGCAGGCCTTCATCAACGCGCTGACCACCAATCTCACCTCGTTCTTCCGCGAAGCCCATCATTTCGATGCGCTGCGCGAGCAACTGCGCGCCGCGCCGCGTGGCGACGTGGTGGACATCTGGTGCTGCGCCGCCTCCACCGGCGAAGAGCCGTGGTCGCTGGCCATCACCGCCTGCGAGGCATTCGGCACCGACACCCCGCCGGTGCGCATCCTCGCCACCGACATCGACACCAACGCGCTGGCCACCGCCGCCAACGGGGAATACGGGATCGACCGCATCACCGACCTGTCCAACGAACGCAAGCGCCATTTCTTCCTGCGCGGCACCGGCCCGTTCGAAGGCGTGGCGCGGGTCAAGCCGTTCCTGCGGCAACTGGTGGAATTCCGCCAATTGAACCTGCTGGGTGCCGACTACGGCATGCGCCAGCGCTTCCTCGCGGTGTTCTGCCGCAACGTGATGATCTATTTCGACAAGCCCACCCAATACGAAGTGCTGCGTCGCATCACCCCACTGCTGGCACCCGGCGGGCGCTTCTACGCCGGCCATTCGGAGAGTTTCGCGCACGCACTCGACATCGTGCAGCCCTGCGGGCGCACCATCTACAAGGCGACCCAGGAGGCGCGATGAACGCCCTCGCCGGAGCGACCACCGCGCGCCCACCGCCGGCAGGAAGCTATTACGACCCGGCGCTGGACACCGACGTCATCAAGCTGTTGCCCGCCGACTGGAAAGTCTCCTCCGATGAGGTGGCATTGGCCACCGTGCTGGGTTCCTGCGTGGCGGCCTGCATCTACGATCCACTGGTCAAGCTGGGCGGCATGAACCACTTCATGCTGCCCGACGCCGCCCCCGGCGACGGCAGTGCCCGCTATGGCGCGCATGCAATGGAATTGCTGATCAACGGCCTGCTCAAGCACGGTGCCGTGCGCGCGCGGCTGCAGGCGAAGGTGTTCGGCGGCGGCAACGTGCTGCCGGGCATGACCCTGGATCCGATTGGCACCCGCAACGCCAATTTCGTCCTCGCCTACATGGACAACGAACGCATCCCCATCCTTGCCGAGGATCTGGGCGGCAACCAGCCACGCAAGGTGGTTTTTTTCGTTCGTACCGG
The DNA here is from genome assembly GCF_041905325.1 of Thermomonas sp. Classification (GTDB taxonomy): domain Bacteria; phylum Pseudomonadota; class Gammaproteobacteria; order Xanthomonadales; family Xanthomonadaceae; genus Thermomonas. The sequence continues at coordinate 11,385 of NZ_JAYRLK010000008.1, forward strand.
GCGAACGCTCGTCAAACGCCTGCCCGCCGCCGGCGAAATCGCGAAAGTGGAACGCGATTACCGCAGCCGGCTGTCGCAGGTTCCCGTGGCTGGTTCCGTGGAGTTGTTCTGATGGCCAACCAAGTCCCCCTGCGCCCCGGCAAGGTGCGCGTCCTGATCATCGACGACTCGGCGCTGGTGCGCCAGGTCCTGACCGAAATCCTCACCGAGGACCCCGGCATCGAAGTGGTGGGCACCGCCGCCGATCCATTGATCGCCCGTGACAAGATCAAGCAACTCGAACCCGACGTGCTCACGCTGGATGTCGAAATGCCGCGCATGGACGGCCTGACCTTCCTGCAGAACCTGATGCGCCTGCGGCCGATGCCGGTGGTGATGGTGTCCTCGCTCACCGAATCCGGCGCGCAGGTGACGCTGGACGCACTGGCACTGGGGGCGGTGGATTTCGTCACCAAGCCGAAGCTGGACATCCAGCGCGGCCTGACCGACTACGGCAGCGACCTGCGCGAGAAAATCCGTCACGCCGCCCGCGCCCACGTGGCCCGCCTGCAACCTTCGGCGATGCCGGCGCAGGCCAGTGAAATCAAATACCGCACCACCGATCGCCTGATCGCCATCGGTGCCTCCACCGGCGGCACCGAGGCCATCCGCGCGATCCTGGAAACCATGCCGGCCGATGCCCCGGCCATCGTCATCACCCAGCACATCCCGGCCGCCTTCAGCAAACCTTTCGCGGAGCGCCTGAACCGGCACAGCAAGATGACCGTGGTGCATGCCGAGGACGACATGCCGTTGCTGGCCGGCCATGCCTACGTCGCCCCCGGCGGCCTGCACCTGCGCGTGCAGCGCAGTGGCGCACGCTGGCGCTGCCGGCTGGGTGACGACGAGCCGGTGCGCCGGCACCGCCCCAGCGTGGATGCGCTGTTCGAATCCGTGGCCCAGGCCGCCGGTGCCAATGCCAGCGCCGCCCTGCTGACCGGCATGGGCGATGACGGCGCGCGCGGCCTTCTGGCGCTGCGCAAGGTGGGGGCCGCCACCATCGTGCAGGACGAGGCCAGCAGCGTGGTCTGGGGCATGCCGGGGGCCGCCTACACGTTGGGGGCCGCGCAACAGGTACTGCCCTTGAACGAGATCGGCCACGCCCTGTTGGCCAGCACCGCATGAGAAATGTCGGATTTCCGCCTAAAGACCGCCCCCCGCGTGGCCGTTACCTACAACTGAGTCCCCGACGAGATTGACGATGGAACCTCGCGCCCTGCTCCGTATCGCCGTGCCGATGGTGCTGATGTTGCTGCTGCTGCTTGCCGAAGTGTTGGGCTGGCCAATGGCCGCGCGCCTGGCTCTGCTGGTCACGGCAACGCTGGCGTGGGGCGTGGTGATCTGGCGCTCGCTGCCCAGCAAGGCCGAGACCAAGATCCTGCGCGACCACGCCCATCTGCTGGATGAGTTGCGCGGCTTCGTCAGCAACGAAATCAGCGGCTCGCATGCCGAACTCGAACGCACCCGCACCCTGATCCGCGACTCCGTCGCCAAGCTGGGTGGCAGTTTCGAGGCGGTGAACCGCAAGTCGCGCGAGCAAAGCGGCGTGGTGGCGCGGCTGGTGGAGCGCACCGGGGACGACAGCGGCTCGATCGACATTTCCCGCTTCGCCCAGCAAGCCTCGCAGCAGATGGAGCAATTGGTGGAAGCGCTGGAGGAAGCCAGCGGCCAGAGCGGGGTGACGGTCAGCCACATCGACGCGATGGCCGGGCATCTGGACGGCATCTTCGCACTGCTGGAAGACGTCAAGTCGATCGCCGACCAGACCAACCTGCTGGCGCTGAACGCCGCCATTGAAGCGGCACGTGCCGGCGAGGCGGGCCGCGGTTTCGCGGTGGTGGCCGACGAGGTGCGCAACCTGTCCGAACGCAGCACCGCCTTCAACGAACAGATCCGCAAGCTGGCCCACAGCTCCAAGGAATCCATCGCCAAAGTGCGCGAAACCGTTTCGCAGATGGCCTCCCGCGATCTGGACCGTGCCCGCGTCGCCCGCGCCGAGTCCGCCTCGATGCTGGACCGCGTGGACGGCATCCATCGCAGCCTGGGCAACGGCATCCGTGACATCGCCGACTGCGGCCGCGCCATCGACGCCTCGGTGGCCGACGCCGTGCGTTCGCTGCAATTCGAAGACATCGCCACGCAGGCGTTGAGCGCCGCCGACCTGCACCTGACCCGCCTGGCGCAGATCAACAACGAAGCCATCACCCTGCATGACCTGCTGCAAGGCAGCCACGGTTTCCAGGACGAGGAAATGCAGAAAGCGCTGGCCAAGATCGGCAACCGCATCGGCCAGATGCGTGGCGAATGGGAACGCCCGCCGCACAAGCCGGTCTTGCAGGAAAACATGAACGCCGGCAGCGTCGAGCTGTTCTAGCGTCAAGCCGCTCCAGGTTCCCCCGCCCTCCCCCTGGGCGCCCCTGAAACCCCGGCCACCGGCCGGGGTTTCTCTTTGGGATGGCCTGCGTGCCCCGGCGTTGGCGGCAATGACGCGCCCCCCAGGCCGCGCCATCCAAGCGGGCTCACAGCGGCGGCCGCAACCCCGCCGCCACCCGCGTGCCCAGCCACACCAGCAGCAAGCCAGCCGCCAGCGTGGTGCCCAGGTAGGCCAACGCCACCGCGCTGCGCGGGCCGCGCGCCAGCAACAGGCATTCCAGCATCAGCGAGGAATAGGTGGTCAGCCCACCCAGCACGCCCACGATCAGGAACGCGCGCCAGTACAGCGCCTGCGGGCCGCGGCCTTCCAGCCACACGGCCAGGAAACCGATCGCGAACGATCCCAGCAGGTTGGCCGCCAGCGTGCCCCACGGGATGCCTTCACCCAGCCGCCGCAGCAGCGCACCGCCCAGCCAGAAGCGCCCGGCCGCGCCCAGCGCGCCGCCGCACATCACCAACAGCAGTTGTTGCCACCACAGGCTCATTCGGCCTGCCCCTTGCCTGTCTGCGCGCGCGCCTGCGCCCGTGCCATGCGCAGGGCGTCGAGTTTTTCCTTCAGCTTGATTTCCATGCCGCGCGCCACCGGCTGGTAATACACGCGCTCGCCCATGGCATCGGGAAAACCGGTCTGGGCCAGCGCCACGCCGCCATCGGCATCGTGGTCGTACTGGTAGCCCTTGCCGTAATCCAGCGTTTTCATCAGTTTTGTCGGTGCATTGCGCAGGTGCAGCGGCACAGGCTGGGTGCCATGCTGCCGCACATCGCCGCGGGCGGCGTTCCATGCCTGATAGGCGGCATTGGATTTGGCGGTACTGGCAAGGTAGATCACCAATTGGGCCAGTGCCAGTTCGCCCTCGGGCGCGCCCAGACGGTCGAAGGCTTCCCAGGCGTTAATGGCCATTTGCAGTGCGCGCGGATCGGCCAGGCCGATGTCTTCCACCGCCATGCGCGTCATCCGTCGCGCCAGATAGGCCGGGTCGCACCCACCATCGAGCATCCGCGCCAGCCAATAGAGCGCCGCATCGGGGTTGGAACTGCGTACCGATTTGTGCAGCGCCGAGATCTGGTCGTAGAACTGTTCGCCGCCCTTGTCGAAGCGGCGGGTGCGGTCGGCCAGCACCTGCTGCAGGGTGGCTGCGGACACCACGCCGCCCTCGCCGGCGGCGATGTCGGCGGCGATTTCCAGCAAGGTCAACGCGCGCCGCACGTCGCCGTCGGCGGCAGCGGCGATCATCTCCAGCGCGGCGTCGTCCACATGCAACGGTTGTCCCGCAAGGCCCTGCGCGTCCTGCAATGCGCGCCGCAAGGCCTGCGCGATGTCGACACTCGACACCGCTTCCAACACATGCACGCGGCACCGCGACAGCAATGCGGAATTCAATTCGAACGAGGGGTTTTCGGTGGTGGCCCCCACGAAGACGATCGTGCCGCGTTCGATATGCGGCAGGAATGCGTCCTGCTGCACCTTGTTGAAGCGGTGCACCTCGTCCACGAACAGCAAGGTGCGCTGGCCGGCCTCGAAGCGGGCCTGCGCCTGCGCCAGCACCTCGCGCACCTGCGGCAGGCCGCAAAGCACCGCCGAGATCGCCACGAACTCCGCCTGTGCGTGCTGTGCCAGCAGCAGCGCCAGCGTGGTTTTCCCGCAACCGGGCGGCCCCCACAGCACCATCGAGTGGATGCGTCCGGCCTCGATGGCGCGGCGCAAGGCCGACCCTTCCGCCAGCAAGCGTTGTTGCCCCACCATCTGCGCCAGCGTTTGCGGACGCATGCGCTCGGCCAGCGGGCGCAGGGCATCACCGGCACGGCCGTGCAAGGCAAGGGAACCTGTCGGTGTGGGGGACGGTGGCATCCGCCAATTCTAGCCGCAGCGGTCGCACACCCTGCGACGGCAGGCTCAGTTGCCGATCACGTCCACGCCCTTGGCCGGGACGTAGGTGAACGTACCCTGGGCGAACGCCGGGTTGCGCTTCCAGCCGGTGAATGCAATCACGGTGCGCTGGCCCAGCGCATCCACGTATTCCAACTGCACCAACTGCCCCTGCCTGAACCCCAGTCGTGCGGTCTTGAATGCCGCTTCCGTGGAACGCGGTGCGATGTCCAGCCACTCGGTACCCGCTTGCGCGGTGGCGTCCTTGACCACGAAATCGCGATCCAGCTTGGCCGGCTCCAGCAACAACGCCAGCGGGCTGTTGGCTTCTTCCGCGCCCTGCGCACGCCGGCTTACCTGCTTGAGGTCCGGCTCGTACACCCAGACCTGCTTGCCATCGGCCACGATCAATTGCGGGTAAGGCTTGACGTATTCCCAACGGAACAGGCGTGGTACCGCCACCGCCACCCGGCCGCTGCTGCTTTCCTTCTGCTTGCCGCGGCTGTCGAACACCTGCTGGGTGAATTGCCCGTCCAACCCCTTCAGGTCGCGGGTGAACACGGCCAGCGCATCGCGTGCGCCGGCATGGGCGGCATGGGCGGTCAGCAGCAACAGGGTGGCCAGGGCCGTGGTGGCGAGTTTCATGCGGGGTTCTCCTGCGGTGTCGCAGGCAAGTGTGTCGGGCATTGGCTGAATGAGAGGTGCAGCGGCCCGGCGCGTCTCAGCCGCGCGGCGGCGGCGGTGCCAGCACGCTGCGGTCGCCGTTGTGCTCGGGCGTGCTGACGATGCCGACCGCTTCCATCGCCTCGATCAGGCGCGCGGCGCGGTTGTAGCCGATCTTCAAGCGCCGCTGCACGCCGGAGATCGACGCACGACGGGTTTCGGTGACGATCTGTACCGCCTGGTCGTACAGCGGATCGGCCTCGGGGTCGTCGCTGCCGGCCGCTTCGGGGAGGCCGTTCGCGCCCACGCTGCTGCCGTCGTACAGGGTCTGCGACTCTTCCAGCACGCCGTCGATGTAGTCGGGGCCGCCGACCTGCTTCAGGTGCTCGACCACGCGGTGCACTTCCTCGTCGGACACGAACGCGCCGTGCACGCGCTCCGGCATCGCCGTGCCCGGCGGCAGGTAGAGCATGTCGCCGTGACCCAGCAGGGTTTCCGCGCCGCTCTGGTCGAGGATGGTGCGGGAGTCGATCTTGCTGGACACCTGGAAGGCGATGCGGGTGGGGATGTTGGCCTTGATCAGGCCGGTGATCACGTCCACCGACGGGCGCTGGGTGGCCAGGATCAGGTGCACGCCGGCGGCGCGCGCCTTCTGCGCCAGCCGCGCGATGAGTTCTTCGACCTTCTTGCCGACGATCATCATCATGTCGGCGAATTCGTCGATGAACACGACGATGAACGGCAGCGGCTCCAGCGTCGGCGGCGCCTCGTCCATGCCCGGGGTGGGCTTGAACAGCGGGTCCAGCAGCGGCTGGCCGGCGTCGGCGGCGTCCTTCACCTTCTTGTTGAAGCCGGCCAGGTTGCGCACGCCCACCGCGCTCATCAGCTTGTAGCGGCGCTCCATCTCCGCCACGCACCAGCGCAGGCCGTTGGCGGCCTCCTTCATGTCGGTGACCACCGGCGCCAGCAGGTGCGGGATGCCCTGGTAGACCGACAGCTCCAGCATCTTCGGGTCGATCATCAGCATCCGCACGTCCTTGGCGGAGGCCTTGTAGAGCAGCGACAGCACCATGGCGTTGACCGCCACCGACTTGCCCGAACCCGTGGTGCCGGCTACCAGCAGGTGCGGCATGCGCGCCAGGTCCGCGACGATGGGCTTGCCGGCGATGTCCTTGCCCAGCGCCAGCGTCAGCGGGCTGCCGGCCTTGTCGTATTCCTTCGACCGCAGCAACTCGCTGAGGTAGATCATCTCGCGGTGGGTGTTCGGCGTTTCCAGGCCGATCACCGACTTGCCCGGGATCACGTCCACCACGCGCACCGACTTCACCGACAGGCCGCGGGCGATGTCCTTGTCCAGCGAGGAAATCTGGCTGACCTTCACGCCCGGCGCCGGCTGCACCTCGAAGCGGGTGATCACCGGGCCCGGATAGGCACCGACGACTTCGGCGTCGATGCGGAAGTCCTTGAGCTTGAACTCGATCTGCCGCGACAGCGTTTCCAGCGTCTGCGCGTCGTAGCCCTTGGGCTGCGGCTTGGGGTCGTCCAGCAGGGCCAGCGGCGGGATGCCGGTGCCGTCGTCGGCGTGGAACAGCGGGATCTGCTGCTCGCGCTTGGCGCGCTCGCTTTTTTCCACCGCAGGCGCGGCCGGCGGCTCGATCTTGACCTTCTCGCGGCGCAGGCGGATCTCGCTGTCGGCCTTGCGCGCCACTTCACGTTCCTCGCGCAGCGCACGCGCCTCGTTCCATTCACTGGCCTGCTTCACGCCCTGCCGCGCACCGCGGTTGAGCAGCCCCGGCAACGCCAGTGCCCAGCCTCCGATGCGGTCCATCACCGCCAGCCACGACAGCCCGGTGGCCAGCGTGACCGAAATCAGGAACAGGCTGAGCAGGAACAGGTTGGAGCCCAGCGGGCCGAAACCGCGCAGCAGGGAGCGCCCGGCCAGGGTGCCGAGGATGCCGCCGGGGCCGGCGGAAAAATCGTTCGCGGCCAACCCGCGCAGGTACAGCAGGCCGCAGGTCGCCACCAGGAAGCCGACAATGCCCACCAGCCGCAACGCCGGCCCGAGATCGGCCTGGCCATCGCCATCCACATCCATGCCGAACAATGCAATCCACGCAATCGCCCCCAGCACCAGCGGCAACAGGAACGCCACGTAACCGGTGAGGAACAGCAGGAAACTGGCGATCCACGCCCCGGCGATGCCGCCCAGGTTGTGCACCGGCGTCAACAGGCTGGCGCCGTGGTCCCAGCCCGGATCGGCCGGGGAATAGGTGAACAGGCATGCCATCAGGTACAGCAGCAGCGGTGCAATCACGATGAGGGCAAGATCGCGCCACAACCGCTGCCGCCGCGGATTGCCCGCGCCGGTTGCCGTTGTTCTGGATGCCGCTTTCCGGCCAGCCTTGCCAGCCTCGGATGCCGCTTTCGCCACCTGCGATCAGACCTCAGGAATTTCCCACAGGTCTTTGATAATACGTCAAACATGCCCGTTTCGTTGCACCTTGGGTGCACGCCAGCGGCCAACAGTGTTGCAGGCGCAGGCGCTTGCAAGCCGGCGTTGCCGCCGCCAAGCTGTGAAGCTCTTGCGCGCTCACGGACATCCAGCCTCGCCATGACCCAATCCCGCCACATCCGTCTGCTCATCCTCGGTTCCGGCCCCGCCGGCTGGACCGCCGCCGTCTACGCCGCCCGCGCCAACCTCAAGCCGGTGGTCATCACCGGGATGCAGATGGGCGGCCAGCTGATGACCACCACCGAGGTGGACAACTGGCCGGGCGACGCCCACGGCCTGATGGGCCCGGACCTGATGGCGCGCCTGCAGGCGCACGCCGAGCGCTTCGACACCGAGGTGGTGTTCGACCACATCCACACCGCCGATCTTTCCCGACGGCCGTTCCGGCTGGTGGGCGATTCCGGCGAGTACACCTGCGACGCCCTCATCATCGCCACCGGTGCCACCGCCAGGTACCTGGGCATTCCGTCCGAAGAAGCGTTCAAGGGCCGCGGCGTGTCCGCCTGCGCCACCTGCGACGGGTTCTTCTACAAGGACCAGGACGTGGCGGTGATCGGCGGTGGCAACACCGCAGTCGAGGAGGCGCTGTACCTGTCCAACATCGCCCGCAAGGTCTACCTGGTGCACCGCCGCGACACCCTGCGCGCCGAGAAGATCATGCAGGACAAGCTGTTCGCCAAGGTCGCCGCTGGCAAGATCGAAACCGTCTGGCACCACACCGTGGACGAAGTGCTGGGCAACGACGGCGGCGTGACCGGCATGCGCCTGAAGTCGGTGCAGGACGGCAGCACCCGCGACATCGACGTGCAGGGCTTCTTCGTCGCCATCGGCCACAGCCCCAACACCGAGCTGTTCAAGGGCCAGTTGGAGATGAAGAACGGCTACCTGAAGATCCAGACCGGCCTCGACGGCAACGCCACCCAGACCAGCATCCCCGGCGTGTTCGCGGCCGGCGACGTGGCCGACCAGGTGTACCGCCAGGCCATCACCTCGGCCGGCTTCGGCTGCATGGCGGCGCTGGACGCGGAGAAATTCCTCGACGAAGGGCATTGAGGGGGCATCCCCCCCGGTCGCCTTTCCGGGGGTGGCTGCGGCGTGAGGATTCTGTACCCGGCCGGCCGCCACGGCCGGCTTGACCCCGTCCTGGCGACAGCCGGGGACGCCGGCCCCGCCCCTGGATCAACCGAAAACCCGCGCGCCGCCCATCACACATCCAACGCCATTCCCGGTCGCGCCAGCACCGCCTGCACGCCGTGGCGTTCGTGGATTTCGCCGGCCAGCGCTTCGCGCGCCAGGTCTTCGCCATGCACCAGCGCCAGCGGCGGCGGCGGATCGAAGCCGGCATACCATTCCAGCAGCGCCTGCTGGTCCGCGTGCGCGGACAGGCCGCCCACGGTGTGGCGATGGGCGTTGACGCGCACGTCGTGGCCGTGGATGCGTACCCAGCGCGCGCCGTCGACCAACCGCCGGCCGAGGGTGCCTTCGGCCTGGTAGCCGACGAACACCATCCGGGTCTGCCGCTTGGGCAGGCACTGGCGCATGTGGTGGAGGATGCGGCCGCCGCTGGCCATGCCGTTGCCGGCTATCACTATTGCCCCGCCGTGGATGCGGTTGATCGCCATCGACTCTTCGGCGGTTTCGGTGACGCGCAGGTTGGGCAGCCGGAACGGGTTGGGCGTGCCGCGCCAGACTTCCCGCGCCTCGGCGTCGAACAGGGCGTGGTGGTGGTCGTACACCTGCACCACCTTCGAGGCCATCGGGCTGTCCAGGAAGATCCGCCAACGCGACATGTCCCAGTCGTTCCAGTGGCGGGCGAACCAGTACAGCAGCTCCTGGGTGCGCCCCACGGCGAACGCCGGGATCAGCACGTTGCCGCTCTCGCGCCAGGCCGCATCGAGGATCTCGCCCAATTCGCGCACGGTGGCATCGCGCTCGCGGTGGTTGCGGTTGCCGTAGGTGGACTCCATCAGCAGCAGGTCGGCGGTGCGCACCACCGCCGGGTCACGCAGGATCGGGGCGTTGCGCATGCCGAGATCGCCGGAAAACACCAGTTTGCGGCCGTCGGCCCACAGCTCGAGGATCGACGAACCAAGGATGTGGCCGGCATCGCGGAACACCAGCTCCACGCCTTCGAACAAGGTCACGCGGTGGTCGTAGGGATGCGGGCGCACTTGCTGCAGCACGTTGCGCACGTCGCCACGGGTATACAGGGGGTGCGCCTTGGGCTGGCCAGGCTTGCGCTTGCGGTTGCTGCGGTCCGCATCGTTTTCCTGCAACGAGGCCGCGTCCAGCAGCATGATCGGCAGGAGGTCGGCGGTGGCGGCCTGGGCATGGATGGGCCCGTCGAAGCCGGCCAGCATCAGCCGCGGCACCCGCCCCACATGGTCGATGTGGGCGTGGCTGAGCACCAGCGCATCGATCCCGGCGGCATCGAACGGGAACGGCGCGAAATTGCGCGCCTCCGCCTCGGGGCTGCCCTGCACCATCCCGCAATCGATCAGGATGCGCTTGCCTGCCGCTTCCACCAGATGCATCGAACCGGTGACTTCACCTGCCGCGCCATGAAACTCCACTCGCATGCGTACTCTCCCTGAGATCCGGGGCCAGCGTACCGCAGCCCCACGACTTCCGGCAGATGGCGAACCCGGTCACGGTTCGGCATGCTGGCGCGGTTCAACTCCGGATTTCCCCATGCGCCTGTCATCCCTTGCCTGCACGCTCGCGCTGGGCCTTGCCTCCAGCATCGCCCATGCGGCCCAGCCTGCCCCCGCAACGCCAGCACCCGCCGCCCAGGTCCCCGGCAGCGAGGCCATCGTCAGCAAGACCCTGGCCAACGGCCTGACGCTCATCGTCTGGCCCGACCACGACATCCCGAATGCCAACTACTACACCTTCTACAAGGTCGGCAGCCGCAACGAGCGCCCCGGCATCACCGGGCTGGCGCATTTCTTCGAACACATGATGTTCAACGGCACCACGCGCCGGAAGCCGGGCGAGTTCGACCGCACCATGGAAGCCGCCGGCGGCAGCAACAATGCCAGCACCAGCAATGACCTGACCATCTACACCGACTGGTTCCCGTCCAGCGCGCTGGAGACCATCTTCGATCTCGAAGGCGACCGCATGGCGCACCTCGCCTTCGACCCGAAGGTGGTGGAAAGCGAGCGCGAGGTGGTCTACAGCGAGCGGCGTTCCAGCGTGGACAACGACAACATGGGCACGCTGATGGAGCAGATGCAGGCCACCGCGTGGCTGGCCCATCCCTACCATATCCCCACCATCGGCTGGCCCAGCGACATCGAGCGCTGGAAGAGCGATGACCTCAAGGCGTTCTTCAAGACCTATTACGCCCCCAACAACGCGGTGCTGGTGATTGCCGGCGACGTCGAGCCCGCGCAGGTGTTGCAACTGGCCGACCAATACCTGGCCCCCTTGCCGCAACAGGCTGCCCCCCCGGCCGTCACCACCGTCGAACCGGAACAGCTGGGCGAGCGCCGGGTGGTGGTGGAACGCGCGGACGCGCAGTCGCCGATCCTCGCCTACGCCTTCCACAGCGGCATCGGTGCCGGCAGCCCGCAGTATCCGGCGCTGGAACTGCTGACCAGCATCCTGGCCGAAGGCGACTCCTCGCGCCTGCACCAGCGGCTGGTGGAACGCGAACAGCTGGCGGTGGCCGCCGGCGCGTTCGCCGAAGCCGGCTTCGACCCCGGCCTGCTGTGGGTGTACGCGATGCTGCCCCCGGGTGGCGATCTGGCCAAGGTGGAAACCGTGCTGGACGACGAACTGGCGCGCATCGCCCGCGATGGCGTGAGCGCCGCCGAACTGACCAAGGCCCGCAACCTGCAACTGGCCGGGTTCTGGCAGCAGATGGCCACGATCAACGGCAAGGCGCAATTGCTGGGCGAATACGCGGTGTTCCATGGCGACTACCGCAAGGCGTTCGCGGCCCCGGCCGCATTCGAGGCGGTCACCGCCGCCGACGTGCAGGCCCTTGCCAAATCCATCCTGCGCAAGCAGAACCGCACCACCGGGCTGGTCCAGCCGGTGGCCGCCACCGCCCACGAGGAGGCCACCCGATGAGCCGGTTGCATACCCTGTTCGCGGCCCTGGCCGCTTTCCTGCTGGCCATGGTGCTGGCGCCGCCGGCCGCGGCACAGGCGGTGAAACTGCCTGATTTCCAGACCCTGCGGCTGGACAACGGCGCCACCGTGATCCTGATTCCGCGCCACGACGTCCCGCTGGTGGCCGCCACGGTGCTGGTGCGTGGCGGTGCGCTGGCCGACCCGGCCGGCAAGGAAGGCACGTCCGACCTGCTGGCCGACTTGCTGGCGAAGGGCGCCGGCAGCCGCGATGCGCTGGCATTTGCGCAAGCCGTGGATGGTGCCGGCGGCAGCCTGAATTTCTCCAGCGCGGCGGAAGCACTGGTGGGCAGCGCGCAATTCCTGTCGCGGGATACCGGCCTGATGCTGTCGTTGCTGGCCGACGCGCTGCTGCGCCCGGCGATGGATGCCGGCGAATTCGACAAGTTGCGCAAGCACGCCATTGCCGGCATTGCCACCGCCAAGGATTCCGACCCCCGCCGCCTGATCGAGCTGTATTCCGATGCCTGGCTGTTCCGCAACCACCCGTACGGGCGTCCCACCGGCGGCGACGAAACCAGCCTGGCGCGCATCACCCTGGCGGACTTGCAGGCATTCCGCCAGCAGCAGCTGGGGGGCGACCGCCTGGTCATCGCCATTGCCGGCGATTTCGACCCGGCCAGCGTGGCCGTGCAAGTACGCGAGGCATTCGGCGGCTGGGCCAAGGCCGGCGGCGCGCTGCCGCAGGTCACCGCGCTGGCCCGCGAACACGGCCGCCGCGTGTTGCTGGTGGACAAGCCCGGGGCCACCCAGACCTATTTCACCTTCGCCAACATCGGCCCCACCCGTGACGACCCGGCCCGCGCCGCGCAGGACCTGGTGCAGACCGCGTTCGGCGGGCGCTTCACCTCCATGCTCAACAGCGAATTGCGGGTGAAATCGGGCCTTACCTACGGTGCCAATTCGGCCATCGGCCGCATGCGCCTGCCGGGGGACGTGGCCATCACCAGCTATACCAAGACCGAAACCACCCAGGCGGCCATGGACCTGGCCATCGCCACCCTCGACCGCCTGCACAAGGACGGGCTGGACGCGGATACGCTGGCCTCGGCGAAGCACTACATCGCCGGGCAATTCGCGCCGAAGCTGGAAACCGCGCCGCAACTGGCCAATGCCATCGCCTGGTTGCAGGTGTACGGTGAAGGCCGCAACCACATCGACGGCTACCTGGACGAAGTGACCGCCGCTACCCCGGCGCAGGTGGCCGCGGCGCGCACGGTGTTTCCCGGCAGCCAGGACCTGGCCATCGTGGTGATCGGCGATGCCGCCAGGATCCGCACCCTGATGAAACGCTACGGCCCGGTCACCGAAATGGCATTGTCCGCCCCGCGGTTCACGCCCTGACCCCCCTCGCCCCCCCATGACAACCGGCACCTGCCGCAACGCCGCTGCCGCGTTACCCTTCCCGCTTCCGCATTGCCAGAGCCCATCCCCGTGAAACTCCCCAATCGTCTGCTGCTGTCGCTTGCCGTCACCGCCGCCCTTGCCGGCTGCCACAAGCCGGAGCAAGCGACCGCCGCCGCCAAGCCGGAGGCTGCCGCCGTGAAATCCGCACTGCCGCCGCTGGCCGTCTTCAACGTGGCCGACCTCGATGCCAGCAAGAACGTGTGCACCAACCTGGCCGATTTCGTCAACAGCAAGTGGCTGGCGGCCAACCCGGTGCCGGCCGACAAGACCACCTGGGGCAGCTTCGAGATGCTCGACGAGCGCTCGCAGGCGGCCAGCCGCAACATCGCCGAGGCCGCCGCCGCCAAGCAGGGCGCCACCGGCATCGAGAAGCTGATCGGCGACATCTACGCCAGCGGCATGGACGAAGCCACCATCGAGGCCGCCGGCATCACCCCGATCCAGCCGATGCTGGGCCGCATCGCCGCGCTGAAGACCCCGGCCGACATCGCCCAGTACCTGCGCGACGAATTCGCCGCCGGCCGCGGCGAGGTGTTCGGCTTCGGCGCCGAGGCGGATTTCAAGAACTCGGCGATGAAGATCGGCTACGCCATGCAGGGCGGGCTGTCGCTGCCGGAGAAGGCCTACTATCTGGAAGACGGCCCGGACGGCAAGTACAAGGCCATTCGCGAGGCCTTCGTCAAGCATGTGTCCCGGCAGTTGCAGAATGCCGGCGTGGCCGCCGCCGCCGCCGACACGCAGGCCGCCGACGTGCTGGCCTTCGAAACCCGGCTGGCCAAGGCCTCGCTGTCGCCGATCGAACTGCGTGACCCGAACAACCAGTACCACTACGTGAGCATGGCCGACGCCGACAAGGCATCGCCGCACTTCAGCTGGTCGGCGTTCTTCAAGGCCAACGGGGTCAAGGCGGAGGGCTTCTCGCTGTCGCAGCCGCAGTTCTTCGCCGAGTTCGACAAGATGCTGGCCGACGTCCCGGCGACGCAATGGCAGGCCTACCTGCGCATCAGCGCGATCGACGGCATGGCACCGTTCCTGGCCAACAAGTTCAACGACGAACGCTTCGATTTCTACGCCCGCACCCTGCGCGGCCAGAAGGAGCAGAAGCCGCGCTGGAAGCGCGTGCTGGGCACCGTGGAAGGCTCCGCCGGCGAAGCGCTGGGCCAGTTGTACGTGCAGCAGTATTTCCCCGCCGAATCCAAGGCGCAGATGCAGATGCTGGTGGACAACCTGCGGGAAGCCCTGAAGGCGCGCATCGAACACCTCGAATGGATGAGCCCGGAAACCAAGAAGAAGGCGATGGAGAAGTGGGCCAGCTTCACGCCCAAGATCGGCTACCCCGACAAGTGGCGCAGCTGGGCCGGGCTGGCCACCGCACGCGGCAACTACGTGCAGAACGTGATGGCGGCGGCGAAGTTCAACCATGACTTCGACATGGGCAAGATCGGCAAGCCGGTGGACCGCAGCGAGTGGGGCATGACCCCGCAGACGGTGAACGCCTACTACAACCCGCTGATGAACGAGATCGTGTTCCCGGCCGCCATCCTGCAGCCGCCGTTCTTCGATCCCAAGGCCGACCCGGCCCTGAACTACGGCGGCATCGGTGCGGTGATCGGCCACGAAATGCTGCACGGCTACGACGACCAGGGCAGCCAGTTCGACGCCCAGGGCAATTTCAACAACTGGTGGACGAAGGCCGACATGGACGGCTTCCAGTCCCGTACCGCGCGGCTGGTCAAGCAGTTCGACGAGTACGTGGCGATCGACGGCATCCACGTCAAGGGCGCGCTGACGCTGGGCGAGAACATCGCCGACCTGGGCGGCCTGAACGTGTCGTGGGATGCCTATCAGAAGGCGTTGAAGGAAGCCAGCAAGACCGGCGACGACAAGATCGACGGCTACACCGAGAACCAGCGCTTCTTCTTCAACTGGGCCACCGTGTGGCGTCGCAACTTCACCCCGGACGAAGCCAAGGTGCGTCTGAACACCGACCCGCACGCCCCGGCGCAGTTCCGCGCCATCGGTGCCCCCAGCAACATGCCGGCGTTCGCGCAGGCGTTCGGCTGCAAGCCCGGCGACGCGATGGTGCGCGACGCGGAGCACCAGGTGGTCATCTGGTAAGCCAGCCGGCATCGGTACCTCGACAAGGCCCGGGCAACCGGGCCTTGTCGTTGCCGGATGGGTTCCGGCCCATGCGCGACGGGTGTATGTTCGCGCTTCAACCTGCGGGAGCCACGCCATGGACATCCACGACATCGCCCTGACCTTGTACACGCAACTGGTCGGTGCCCACCGCGACACGCCGCAGGACGACGCCGCGCGCATCGCCCTGGGACGCGAGGCCTACCGCTATGCCGAGGCCTTCATCACCGCCAAGGACCTGTACATCCGCGAGCTGCCGGTGAGCAGCAGCGAGCCGGGCTACTGATGCGCGGGGTGACCGCACGGCTGGCCGGCCTGGGGCTGTTGGCGCTGCTGCTGGCCGGTTGCGGCAGCGGCCCGGTGCGCAGGGTGTCGGAACCGGCCGCCAGCATCCAGCAACTCACCGTGCGCGCCGACGGCCAGTGGGACGTGCAACTGCGCCTGCAGAACTACAGCAGCATGGCCATGCGTTTCGACAAGGCCGCGCTGGACATCCACTTCGACAACGGCGCGGCGGCACGGCTGGAGGTGCAGCCGGCCCTGGACATCGGCCCGGAATCGGCCGATGTGGTCAACGCCACCGTGGCTCCGCTGCCTGCCGGTCGTGCCCGCATCGCCGCCGCGCTGGCCGACGGCCACGGCCTGTCCTACACCCTGCGCGGCAGCATCGTCGCCACCCCGCAGGACCGTCAGCAGAAATCCTGGGACATCCAGCGCGAGAGCGCGCTGTCGCCGGTGCCCGGGCTGCCCGGGGCGCTGCGCTGAGGGCATTGCCGACGCTAGAGCTTTCGCTCAACATACGCAGTCGTATGCTGAAACCCTCCGCGGGCCGATGGTCGGCCCGTCCCTGCCCGGATGCGCGCGCATGAGCACCTACAAAGCCCCCCTCGACGACCTCCGCTTCGCCCTGTACGACGTCCTTGGCGCCGAAGCGCACTTCGAAACACTCGGCTTTGCCGAGGTCAACCGCGAGCTGGCCGACGCCGTGCTGGACGAGGCCGCGCGCTTCGCGGAAACCGTGCTGGCCCCGCTCAACAAGATCGGCGACGACATCGGTTGCAGCTTCGACAAGGCCACCGGCAGCGTCACCCCGCCACCGGGCTTCAAGCAGGCGTTCGATACGTTCGTGGAAGGCGGTTGGACCGGCCTGACCAACGCGCCCGAGCACGGCGGCCAGGGCATGCCGGCGCTGCTGGGTGGGGTGATGACGGAGCTGGTGGATGCCGCCAACCTGGCCTGGGGCAACTTCCCGATGCTCAGCCACGGCGCGGTGAAGGCGCTGGAGACCTACGGCGAGGACTGGCAGAAGACGGTGTTCCTGGAGCCGCTGGTGGCGGGCCGCTGGACCGGCACCATGTGCCTGACCGAACCGCACTGCGGCACCGACCTCGGCCTGCTCAAGACCCGTGCCGAGCCCGTCGCCGACGGCAAGTACGCGATCACCGGCACCAAGATCTTCATCACCGCCGGCGAACACGACCTCGTCCCGAACATCGTCCACCTGGTGCTGGCCAAGCTGCCGGACGCGCCGCCCGGCGCCAAGGGTATCTCGCTGTTCGTGGTGCCGAAGTTCAAGGTGGCGCGCGACGGCAGCGTGGGCGAACGCAACGCGGTGCGCTGCGGCGCGATTGAACACAAGATGGGCATCCATGGGTCTGCCACCTGCGTGATGAACTTCGATGGTGCCGAAGGCTATCTGCTGGGCGAGCCGCACAAGGGCTTGCAGGCGATGTTCGTGATGATGAACTCGGCCCGCCTGGGCGTGGGCGTGCAGGGCCTGGGGCTGTCCGAGCGCGCCTACCAGAACGCGCTGCGCTACGCGCGTGAACGCCTGCAATCGCGCTCGCTGACCGGCCCCAAGCAGCCCGACAAGCCGGCCGACCCGCTGCTGGTGCAGCCCGACGTG
Organism: Thermomonas sp.; assembly: GCF_041905325.1. GTDB lineage: Bacteria > Pseudomonadota > Gammaproteobacteria > Xanthomonadales > Xanthomonadaceae > Thermomonas. The sequence goes on from NZ_JAYRLK010000008.1 coordinate 28,490, forward strand.
CGGCGCATGCTGCTGAGCCAGAAAGCGTTGGTGGAAGGCGGCCGCTTGCTGTCGCTGCACGCCTACTCGCTGCTCGACGTGGCGGAGAAGGCGCAGGACCCGGCCGCGCGCGAACGGGCGCACACCCTGGTCAGCTTCCTTACCCCGATCTCCAAGGCCTGCCTGACCGAATGGAGCATCGAAAACACCTACAACGCCCTGCAATGCTTCGGTGGCCACGGCTACATCAAGGAGCACGGCATGGAGCAATACGCCCGCGATGCACGCATCACCACCCTGTACGAAGGCACCACCGGCATCCAGTCGCTGGACCTGATCGGCCGCAAGACCGCGGCCACGCAGGGCGCGGGGCTGAAGCTGTTCATCGCCGAAGTGGAAGCCTTCGCCAGGCAGCACGAAGGCGACGCCGCGCTGGCCGAGTTCCTCGCGCCGCTGGCGGCCAAGTGCAAGGAATGGGGCAAGCTCACCATCGAGACGCTGACCCGCGCCGCCGGCAACCCGGACGAGCTGGGCGCGGCCAGCACCGACTACCTGTTCTACTCGGGCTACGTGGTGCTGGCCTACTGGTGGGCACGCAGTGTCGCCGCCGCCAACGCCTCCGACCGCCCGCAGGCGTTCAAGGACGCCAAGCGCGACACCGCCCGCTTCTACTTCGCCCGCATCCTGCCGCGCACGCTGGCGCACAAGGCCGCCATCGAAGCCGGTGCAGGCTCGCTGATGGCGATGCCGGACGCGGCATTCGGCGCTTGACGGGCGGCTGAAACGCCGTTGCGATGGCCGGGCCGGGAGCCCGGCCATCGATTGCACCACGCATTACCAGCGCGAGGTCTTGCCCAACGGCGGCGCGGCGTTCTGGCGGTCGTAGCCGCGCAGCTCCTCGCGGATGTGCTGGATGCGTTGCCGCCCCAGCGCACTGCGCTCCTCGTCCAGCACCACGCCATCCAGCAGGTCGGCCATGCGCTGCGCGGCCGGCCCCATGGTGTCCCAGGCGTCCAGCGCCGGCACCGGTGCCGGCAGGGTGAGGAAAAATGCCAGCGCCGGGGTTTCCAGCTCGGCGATGGTCGCCATGTCGAAGCTGCCGGGCCTGACGATATTGGCCACGCTGAAGATCGGCCCCGCTTCCGGACGCCCGTCCACCAGCCGGTGGAAGACATCCATGTAGCCGAAGGTCAGGCCGGCTTTTTCCGCCGCCACCACGATGTCCGGGCCCCGCAGCCGGCTGCCCTCCTTGGCCGCCACGTACAGGGTGACGATGCGGTCGAACTTGTCGCTGGGGCGCATGCCCAGCGCCGGGCGCGCGCGCGCCTGCGGCGACGACGGCAACGTGTCCCGGATATCGGAGTCGGCCTGCATGCCGTCATCGTCGGGCGATGCCGACGGCTCCATGCGGCCCGGCCCGGACGCCGGCTCGCTGCGCGGCACGCGCCGCCCCTGTCCGTCCTTGCGGCTGCGGCCGAAAAAGATGATCGCGCCCAACAGCAAGGACATCGCCAGCGCGATGCCGATCCGGAGCAGGGTCATGTCCGACATCAATCCATTCTCCAATCAGGCGGCCCCGGCCAGGCGTGCGGCTTCGGCCAGGTCCACGGACACCAGGCGCGACACGCCCGGCTCGCGCATGGTGACGCCGGACAGTTGGCGCGCCGCCTCCATCGTCACCTTGTTGTGGGTCACGAACAGGAACTGCACCGCCTCGCTCATTTCACTGACCATCGCGGTGAAGCGCCCCACGTTGGCCTCGTCCAGCGGCGCGTCCACTTCGTCCAGCAGGCAGAACGGCGCGGGATTGAGGCGGAAGATCGCGAACACCAATGCCACCGCGGTCATCGCCTTCTCGCCGCCGGACAGCAGGGTGATGTTGGACACGCGCTTGCCGGGCGGCCGCGCGAAGATGGTGACGCCAGTATCCAGCAAATCGTCGCCGGTCAGTTCCAGGTAGGCGTGGCCGCCACCGAACAGGCGTGGGTAGAGTTCCTGCACGCCGGCATTGACGCGGTCGAAAGTGTCCTTGAAGCGGCCGCGGGTTTCGCGGTCGATCTTGCGGATCGCCTCCTCCAGCGTGTCCAGCGCGGCGGTGAGGTCGGTGTTCTGCGCGTCCAGGTAGTCCTTGCGCTGCGCGGCTTCGGCATGCTCGGCGATGGCGGCGAGGTTCACCGGCTCGAGCCGGCGCATCTTCGCATCCAGCTCGCCCACCGCGCGCTCCCACGCCGCGATGTCGGCACCCTCCTCCAAGGTGGATTGCAGGTCGTCCATCACGAAGCCGGCATCCGTCACCGCCGCGCTGAATTGCTCGGCCTTCAGCGCCAACGCCTGCTGCTCCAGCCGGCGCTGGCCGATCGCCTCGCGCTGCTCCAGCGCCTGTGCATCGCGCTGCTGACGCACCTGTTCGTACTGTCGCAACTCGGCGTCGATACCCTCCAGCAGCGAGCGCGCTTGCGCCAGTTCGCGTTCGCTGCGCACGCGCTCTTCCAGAGCGACCTGTCGTTCGGCCTCCAGCGCCTGCACCGGCGCATCGCCTTCGGCCAGTTGTGCGGTCAAGTCGCCCAGTCGCGTATCCAGCTGGCCGCGCTGGCCGCCCATGCGCTCCAGCGCCTGCGCCAACGCCACCACCTGCACGCGCTGTGATTCCAGGCTCAGGGCCAGCGCATGCGCGGCATCCCGGGCCTCGCGGGCGGCGGTGCGCGCGGCCTCGCGTTTGTCGGCGAGGTAGCGACGCTCGTTCTCCAGCGTCTGCCGGGCCGACTCCAGGTTGCCCATCCGGCCCAGGGCATCATCGATGCGGACGCGGGCTTCGGCCGCCTGCTGCTTGCTGGCTTCCAACGCCTCGCCCAGCTGCGCCAGTTCGGCGTCGATGCGGGCGATGCGGTTGCGTGCATTCTCCAGCCGGCCCTGTTGGCTCTGCAGCTGGCCGGCCAGTTCGGACACGTTGCGGTGCGCCATGTACAGCTGGCGCTGCGCGTCCTCGCGCTGCTGCTCCGCCACCAGGTGCGCATCGCGCAACTGGGTCAGCGCGGCCTCCAGCTCGCGCTCGCGCAGCTGGTGCTGTTCGATATCGCTGCGCAGCGATTGGATTTCCTTCTCGCGCAGCAGCGCGCCCTGCTTGGCCGCGCCGGAGCGCGCGATGCGCACCCAGCCGTCGCCCAGGCGCTCGCCGCCGCGGGTGATGACGGAGTCGCCCTCGCCCAGCGTGGCCTGCAGCGTGCGGGCATCCGCCAACGTGTCGGCGGCGTGCAGGCGCGCCAGCAGGCGGCGGATCGCGCGCGGGCCCTGCACCTTCGCCGCCAGCGACGTGGCGGGGTACGCGGTGTCGTCGGTGGCGCCGGCCACCAGCGCCAGCCGGCCTTCGCCAAGTTCGCCCAGCGCATCGACCAGCTGCTCCGGGGCCTCGACGATCACCGCCTCGATGAGCTGGCCCAGCGCGGCCTCGACCGCGTTTTCCCAGCCGGATTCCACCTGCAGGCGCTCGCCCACGCGGGCGGCGTCGTGCAGGCCGTGGGTTTCCAGCCACTGCTTGGCCGCGCCCTTTTCCTGCCCCAGCGCGGCGGCCTGCAGGGTTTCCAAAGACGACAAGCGGCCGCGGGCGGCCTGCGCCTGCTTGCGCAGCTCGGCCAGTTCCGACTGCGCCGCGCGCTGGCGCTCCTGCACCTCGGCGGTGGCCTGCTTGCGGGCCTCGACCTCGCCGGTCATCGACTCCAGCGATTCCTTTTGGGTTTCGTGTTGCAGTTGCAGCTGCTCGAAGGCATCGGCCAGCGTGTCGAGGTCGAGGCCGGCGCGCTCCTCGCGCAATTGCTGGCGGCGGCGGTCGGCATCGAGGATCTGCCGGTCCAGATGGTCGATGTGGGTGCGTTCCACATCACCGGCGCGGGAGGCTTCGGCCTGCTCGCGGCTGTGCGCGTCCCAGCGCTGCTGCCAGTCGGCCAGCCGCGCTTCCACATCGTGCAGCGCGTCCTGCCGCAGCAGGTCTTCTTCCTGCAGCAATTCCAGTTGCGGCTCGGCCTCGGCCACCGCTTCGCGCAGGATGTCGAGCTTCTGCGCATCGCCACTGATGTGGCTGCCCAGTTCGGCCAGCGCCGCCTGTGCCTCGTCGCGCGCGCGCAACAACCGCACCGACAGTTCGCGCTGGTGGGCGATCTGCTGTTCCACCCGCGCCAGCGTGCTGCCCACCTGGTAGACGGCAGCCTGTGCGGTGTTGAGGGCATCGCTGGCGGCCTCGCGGCGCTCGCGGCCGGTTTCCAGCTCGCTTTCGGCGTGGCGCTGTTCGGCGATCAACTGCTCCAGCCGGGTTTCCTCGCGCAGCAACTTCTCCCGCAGGCCTTGCAGGCGGTTGTCCAGCGCGCGGAATTCCAGCGCCTTCCACTGCGCATCCTTGATCCTGCGCTCGTCTTGCAAGGCGGTGTACTGCTCGGCCTGCCGCGCTTGCCGCGCCAGGTGCTGGAGCTGCTTGTCCACTTCCTCGCGCAAGTCACCCAGGCGGTCCAGGTTCTCGCGGGTGTGGCGGATGCGGGTTTCGGTTTCCTTGCGGCGCTCCTTGTACTTGGAGATGCCCGCCGCTTCCTCCAGGTAGACGCGCAGTTCCTCGGGCTTCGCCTCGATGACCTGCGAGATCATGCCTTGCTCGATGATCGAGTAGCTGCGCGGCCCCAGGCCGGTACCCAGGAACAGGTCGGTGATGTCGCGGCGGCGGCACTTGCCGCCATTGAGGTAGTAGCCGCTCTGGCCGTCGCGGCTGACCGTGCGCTTGACCGAGATTTCGTTGAACGCGGCGTACTCGCCGGTGATGGTGTGGTCGCTGTTGTCGAAGATCAACTCGACGCTGGCCTGCGACACCGGCTTGCGGGCGCTGCTGCCGGAAAAGATCACGTCGGTCAGTGAATCACCGCGCAGCCGGCTGGCCGCACTCTCGCCCATCACCCAGCGGATCGCATCGATGATGTTGGACTTGCCGCAACCGTTCGGCCCCACCACGCCGGTCATGTTGGTCGGCAGGTGCAGCGTGGTGGGATCGACGAAGGACTTGAAGCCGGAGAGCTTGATGGTGGAAAGGCGCATGCGGCGATCGCGGAACCTGTGGCGCGGCCAATCGGCAGCACCATGATGGTGGAAGGTCTGGAACCCCTAAGCCATTGAATCAACGAGGGGAAAGAGCCGGCACCGAGATGCCGGCGGATGAGTATAGCGAGGCTTACCCCTGTTCGCCCGGGGCTTTGGCATCGATCGACAGGGCGTGGATGTCGGTCTGCAGCATGTCGCCCAGCGCGGCATAGACCAGCCGGTGGCGGGCCAGCGGCAGCTTGCCGGTGAAGGCGGCGCTTTCGACGGCAATGCCGAAATGCCCCTGCCCGTGGCGGCTGCCGGCATGGCCGGCGTGCCGGTGGCTGTCGTCACGGATGTCCAGCCGGGTGGGCGCGAGGGCGTCGGTGAGCAACCGGTGCATCTTCGCGATCCGCGCCGGGTTCAGGCGCGGGATGTCGGCTTCGGTCCAGCCGCTCACGGCAACACCTTGCGGAACGGGCGCACCTCGACGCGGGCATACACGCCGGCGGCACAGTAGGGGTCGGCATCGGCCCAGGCACGCGCCTCCTCCAGCGAAGCAAACTCCGCCACCACCAGGCTCCCGGAAAACCCCGCCGGGCCCGGGTCTTCGGCATCGATCGCCGGACACGGCCCCGCCAGCAACAGCCGGCCCTCGTCGCGCAGCGCATGCAGCCGCGCCAGGTGTTGCGGCCGCGCGGCCTGCCGCCTGGCCAACACATCGGTGCCGTCGTAGCCTTCAATCGCATACCACATGCCGCATTGCCTCCATGAACCGGAACGAAGGACATTGTAGGCGGCCAGTGGACAGCTTCGCGGGGAATGCGTAGGCTAACGCCTTCAGTATCCGGCCCGACCCTGCGGCCCGCGCGACTTCCGGCACCCCCACGCCGCACCGCGCACGCCGGTCCGGCCATCTTCGCCACTCGTTCCGATGCCGCCCAGCCGGGTGGATGCGTGCGGGCATGGCGGGACAGCGCAGGCGCAAACGTGACCCGGCCGACTGCGGCCAACGCAACAGACCGTGTGGCCCGGAGGGGGCCGCCAGCCGATGACATCCGACACCAGCATCGCCCAGCCGGCAGATGCCACCCACCACAACCCGGGCCCGCATCCGCAGCAGCAGGAAATGCCGCTGGCGGTGGTGCTTGGGCAACCGGTGGTGGAAATCCCGAGGGATCTCTACATCCCGCCGGATGCGCTGGAAGTCATCCTCGACGCCTTCGAAGGCCCGTTGGACCTGTTGCTGTACCTGATCCGCCGGCAGAACCTGGACATCCTCGACATCCCCGTCGCCGAGATCACCCGGCAGTACGTGGACTACATCCAGGCCATGCACGAAATGCGCTTCGAGCTGGCCGCCGAATACCTGGTGATGGCCGCGATCCTGGCCGAGATCAAGTCGCGCATGCTGCTGCCGCGGCCACCCAGCGAGGACGGCATCGAGGACGACCCGCGCGCCGACCTGGTGCGCAGGTTGCAGGAATACGAGCGCTACAAGCAGGCCGCCGAGGACCTGGACACCCTGCCCCGGCTGGACCGCGACACCGCCGTCGCCAGCGCACACGTCCCCGACCGCGCCAACGTGCGGCTGCCGCCGCCGGTGGAGTTGCGCGAAATGCTGCTGGCCCTGCACGACGTGCTCAAGCGCGCGGAACTGTTCACCCAGCACGCGATCAAGCGTGACGCGCTGAACGTGCGCCAGCGCATGGGCGAGCTGCTGGAACGGCTGGCCGATGGCGCCTTCCACCGCTTCGAATCGCTGTTCGCGCCGGAAGAAGGCCGCCTTGGCGTGGTGGTGACCTTCCTCGGCATGCTCACGCTGGCCAAGGAGCAACTGGTGGACATCGTGCAGGAGGCACCCATGGCACCGATCTACGTGAAGTCACTGGCCACCGGCGATGACGTCCCCGCACTGGAAGACCTGTCCAGTGAATTCGATGACCCCGACCCCAATGAAGCGCAAGCATGACCACGCTTGATCAAACGCTGATCACCCGCATCGTGGAAGCCGCCCTGCTGGCCTCCAGCCAACCGTTGACGCTGGTCCAGCTCAAGGGCCTGTTCCCGCTGGACGAACCGATTCCCGACAACGCCGTGGAAGCCGCGTTGCTGGAACTGCAAGCCGCCGGCGCGGGGCGTGGCGTGGAACTGGTGGAGGTGGCCAGCGGCTGGCGCTTCCAGGTGCAGGCCGACGTGCACCCGTGGGTGGCGCGGCTGTGGACCGAGCGCCAGACCAAATACACCCGCGCCACCCTGGAGACGCTGGCACTGATCGCCTACCGCCAGCCGATCACCCGTGGCGAGATCGAGCAGATCCGCGGCGTGACGGTGAACAGCAACATCATCAAGGCGCTGGAAGAACGCGACTGGATCCGCTCGGTGGGGCACCGCGACGTGCCCGGCAAGCCCGAGCTGCTGGCCACCACCAAGACCTTCCTCGACTACTTCGGGCTGAAGCGACTGGACGACCTGCCGCCGCTGTCCGAGCTGCGCGACATCGGCGAGCTGGAACCGCAGCTGCCGTTCGAACCGGTCATTCCCGCCGGGAACGTGGGGTCGGAGTCGACGTCTGACCAGCCGCCACTGGCCCCGGACACGCCGGAGACAGACATCGACACCGACCCTGCTTCCGATCCCGCTTTGCACGAACACCCCCAACCCAACCAAGACCCCCATGGAGACGACGCGGCCGCCGCATCGTCGGAGCACACAGATGAGCAATGACACCCCCCGCCGCCCGCTGAGCCTGAAGCGCGCCGCCACTGAAACCGCCGCCACCCCGCAAATCAGCGAGCGCCTGCACAAGGTGCTGGCGCAGGCCGGCCTCGGCTCGCGCCGCGCGCTGGAAGCCCGCATCGCCGACGGCCTGGTCAAGGTCAATGGTGAAACCGCGCAAACCGGCATGAGCATCACCGGTGGCGACAAGATCGAAATCGACGGCAAGACGTTCGTGGCCAGCGCGCTGACCGACCCGGCGCGCGTGCTGATGTACAACAAGCCGGAAGGCGAAGTCACCACCCGCGAAGACCCCGAGGGCCGGCCGACCATCTTCGACGCGCTGCCGGTGCTGAAGGGCGCGCGCTGGATCGCCATCGGCCGCCTCGACATCAACACCACCGGGCTGCTGCTGCTGACCACCGACGGCGAGCTGGCCAACGCGATGATGCACCCCAGCTTCGAAGTGGAGCGCGAATACGTCTGCCGCGTGCGCGCACCGGAAGGCGAGGAAGAGGTTTCCGACAAGCTCATCGACCGCCTCGCCCGCGGCGTGGCGCTGGAAGACGGCCCGGCCAAGTTCGACGAAATCGAACGCATCGGCGGCAGCGACTCCCACGACTGGTTCCGGGTGCTGCTGAAAGAAGGCCGCAACCGCGAAGTGCGCCGCCTGTGGGAATCGCAGGGTTGCCAGGTCAGCCGCTTGAAGCGCATCCGCTACGGGCAGGTGCGCCTGCCGCAGCCGTTGCTGCGCGGCCAGGCGCAGGAATTGCCGCAGGCCGAGGTGGACGCGCTGCGCAAGGTGGTGGGTTTGGAGGACGGCGCGCCATCCGCACTGACGCTGATGCCGGTGCTGGGCCAGCGCAAGGCCGGCAAGACCGTGGTCGCCGGCAATGCCCGTAGCCACGGCTACGTCGGCGGCCACACCACCGCCGATGAAGGCCGCGAACTGCGCCGCTTCGACCAGTTCCGCGAGGACCGCGGTCGCCGCGGCGGCAAGAAACCGTCCGGCGGCCTGACCGTCAGCGGCGAGATGGCCGCGGCACAGCGCGACAAGCGCCTGAAGGTGAAAGGCCCGCGCCAGCCCGGCCAGCGCATGAAGCCCGGCGAACAACGCGGCGACAATCCGGCGGCGATGCGCACCTGGTTCGTGCCGGACGGCGTGGACACCGGGCCGTCCGGCCACCGCAACCCCGGCCAGCGTGGCCCGAAGAAATTCGGTGACCGCCCCTTTGGCAGCAAACCGTATGGCGATCGCCCGGCCAGCGACCGTCCCGGCGGTGGCAAGCCGCGTGCGCAGGGTGCGGGCTTCGGCGGCGACACCCGTGGCCCCAAGCCCTTCGGTGAACGTGGCCCGCGCCGCGAAGGTGGCTTCAATGCCGGCGAAGCGCGTCCGCAACGCGCACCGAAGCCTTACGGCCATCCCGGCAACGCCCCGCACTTCCCGTCCGACCATGCCCACGGCGGCGGCTTCAACCCCTACGGCCACCAAGGCGACACCCCGCGCCCGCGTGGCCCGCGTCCGGCAGGCAACCGCCCCGGTGGCGGCAATCGCGGCCCGCGCGGCGGCAATCGCTGAGGCCCTGCGCCGCTGAAGGCAGCCGGGCCCACCCGGCTGCACCCCGGCCCTGCATGCGGGCTACCGGGTATTCACTCCGGCGCGTGCGACCCCTGCACCACCGCAGCCTCGGCAAGGACGGGCTGCAACGGCCCTTCCAGCACCTGCCACTGGGCTTGCCCGGCCTCCCGCAGCCGCATCAAATCGGCTTCCGCGCAGCTCGGGGCCACGTCGATCCGGTCAAGGCAGATCGCCTGGTTGCGCCCGCTGGCCTTGGCCAGGTACAGCGCGGAATCGGCAAGTCCCAGTGCGGCGGCCCACGTCTGCCCGGGCATGAGGGGAAAACTCACCACTCCCAGCGAGACCGTGACGGCAATCGCCTGCCCGTCGAACAGCACCGGGGCCGCACCAATCGCTTCCAGCACATTCCTGGCCACCCGCGGCAAGGCGGCGGCCGGGGTGTTGGGAAGCACCAGCACGAACTCCTCGCCGCCCCAACGCGACACCACGTCGTTCTGTCGCAGCCGCCCCTGCAAGCGCTTGACCGTCTCCACCAGCACCGCATCCCCCGCCGCATGCCCGTGGGTATCGTTGATGCGTTTGAAGAAATCCAGATCCAGCAGGATCAGGCCGATGTGCTGCGGGGGTGACTGCCCGGACGTCCTTTGCAGGGTCTCCAGCAACGCCTGCGTGTGCCGGCGATTGAATGCGCCCGTCAGCGGGTCGGTCGCCGATTGCAGGGCAAGCGTGGCATTGGCGGCGGCCAGCTTGCGGTTGGCCCGGCGCGCGCGCGCGATCGACCGCCACAGCCAGAACAGCCCCAGCCCCAGAATGGCGGCCAACGCCAGCCACAAACGCTGCTTCCAGCTTTCGGCTTCCAACTGGCTCTGCTTGAGCTTGTTCTGCGCCGCCAGCTTCTCGATCTGGTCACTCTTGCGCTCGGCGGAATATTTTTCCTGCAACTCGAGGACTGCGGTTTCGCGCGCTTCGCGTGCCTGTTTTTCCTGCAAGTCGATGATCGACTGCAAGGCATCCAGCGCTTCCTCGTACCGCTTCGCCCCACGCAGCACGCGCACCAGCTCCTGGGTGATGCCCAGCGTGTAGACATCGATCTCGCTTTTTTTCGACAGGTCGAGCGATTCGCGCAGGGCCGCCACGCCTTCCTCCACCTGCCCCATGCCCGCCAGCGCGATCCCGATGTTGGCCAGCGGCGCGATCTCTCCGCTCCGCATCCCCACCTGGCGTGCCAGCGCCAGGGCTTGCCGCGCATACCGCAAGGTCTGCGGGTAACCGCCTGGCTGTGACAGCCAGAAATCCGCGAGGTTGTTCAGGATGATGATCCTGTCATTCACCAGGCCGGGGTCATCCCCCACCAGCACCAGGGCCTTCTCCAACGCCTCCCGCTGCTGCGGGCGTTTCCCGGCCAGTGCATTGGCATGCCCGATATCCAGCAGGATGCTGGCCAGCAGCGCCCGATAGCCAATGCCCTCGGCCTGCCGGTACGCCTCGTCGCCAACCGCCAGCGCACGCTTGACATCGCCCAGGTCTGCATTCAGCCCGATCAGGTTGGCGAGGTATTGCACCTGTGCCGCGGCGTCGCCATTTTTCCTGGCCAGTTCGCCGGCACGCACGTACTGGGCGATCGCCGAATTGAGCTCTCCCTTCGCCCGCGCCCATGCCGCAAGCGCGGCCAACAGATGCTGCTCGGACTCGGGGGTCGCCAATTGCCTCTGCAGTGCCTGCAGCTCCCTCTGATAGGCCGCGGCAGCGGCTGTGTCCGCATTGCCGGCATCGAGTTCGTACAGTTTCGCCAGTGTCAGTTCGAAGCGGCACTGCAGGCAGCCCGCATCCGCATCCACCAGCGCCTGCAAGGCACGCATGCTGTCCTGCCGGGTCTTGCGGTCGGGTGCCTGCGCGGCCAGCTCGCGCAATGTGCCGTAATAGACCGCGCGGCTGGCCGCCGGAACGTTCATTCCCGGCGGATCTTCGGCCCGTTGCAGGCGCACCAGGGCCGCCGACGCCGAGGCGAACCCGTGCGCACGCAGATCGCGCAGGACATCCTCCCTGCGTGCCTGCGCTTGCGCCTGCGCCGAAAACAACAGCAACAGCGCCATGGCACACGCCAACGGCACCGCCTGCATCAACCTGCGCGCGGGTGTCATGCAGTCACCATGTCCGGTTTTCCATCGTGCCCCCAGTATCGGCCGCAAATTGCGTTAGCGTATAGCACTGCCGTCATGCCATTCCTCCCGATCCGGCCGGGTCCGGCGGGGCCACGCGCGGCCAATGGCACGCAAACGCATTCAACCGGAACGCCCATGACGATACCTCTCCTGCCCGCCCTGCTCCTGCTGGCATCACCGCCGCAGGCGGCCGCAGCCAGCGCCCCACTGGAGTACGTGGATGCCCGCAAGCAGGCCGATGCCGATGAAGCCGGCGTCACCGGCGCGGCACACGCGGCCATGCTGGCAGCGCAACGCAAGCTGCTGGATGCCGGCGTGCTGGAGTGCGCGCTGGGCAAGCCGCAACAGGACTTCAGCGCTTTCACCATCGTGATGCGGCTGGATGCCGATGGCCGCGTGCAGCAGACCTGGCGCCAGGGCGGTTCGCCGCTGGCGATCTGCCTGCAACGGTTCGTCCGCGACAAGCCCGTGTTCGTGCCGCCGCAGGCACCGTTCATGACCACGCTGGAAGTCAGCTTCACGAAATAGCATCACGAAACAGGATCATGCATGGAACGTTCAGTCACTTTTCCAGCGATTGAACGCAGGACTGAAACAACCCATCCTCCTCCCACAACCGCCGGCCCCTGCCGGCAATCACGGGAGTTCCCATGAAAAAGGTGATCGACATTCTCGCTGCCCCCGGCCGGCATTGGGTTGGCAACGGCTTTCCGGTGCACGGGATGTTCGACTACAACGGGCCCAGGGTGCCGCTGCGCAGCCCGTTCCTGTTGCTGGACTATGCCGCCCCGACCCGCTTCGGGCCAACCACCGAGCGACGCGGCGTCGGCCAGCATCCGCACCGTGGCTTCGAGACCGTCACGATTGTCTATGCGGGCGAGGTCGAGCACCGCGACTCCACCGGCCAGGGCGGCATCATCGGTCCCGGCGACGTGCAGTGGATGACCGCCGCCGGCGGCATCCTGCACGAGGAGTTCCACGCCCCCGCCTATGCCGCCAAGGGCGGCCCGTTCGAAATGGTGCAACTGTGGGTGAACCTGCCGGCCAAGGACAAGCTGGCCCCGCCCGCCTACCAGGGCATCCTGGACGCGCAGATTCCCGCACTCGCCCTGCCCGGCGATGCCGGCACGCTGCGGCTGATCGCCGGCGAATACGCCGGCAGCAAAGGTCCGGCGCGCACCTTCACCCCCATGCACGTCTGGGACCTGCGGCTGGCCGCAGGCAAGACCGTGGCGCTGCCGCAGCCGGAAGGCTGGACCACGCTGGTGGTGGTGCTGGAGGGGACCGTGCAGGTCAATGGCAGCCTGTTGCACGCCGCGCAGGTGGCCACCCTGTCCACGGCGGGAACGCAGGTCGTGCTGGACGCCGAGGGCGATGCGAAATGCCTGCTGCTGGCCGGCGCACCGCTCGACGAGCCGGTGGTGGGTCACGGCCCGTTCGTGATGAACACCCAGCAGGAGATCATCCAGGCGATTGCCGATTTCAACAGCGGCAGGTTCGGGCGGATGCCGGCGTAAACGCAACGGCGGGCAGGACGCCCGCCGCTTCAACCGGCCGGGAGCCCGGGGCCGGATCAGCCCAGCGCCGCCAACGCCGCCGCGTAGTCCGGCTCTTCGGCGATTTCCGGCACCAGTTGCACATATCGCACCTGGTCGTGCTCATCCAGCACCACCACCGCACGGGCGGCCAGGCCGGCCAGTTTGCCGTCCTCCAGCGCCACGCCGTAATCGGTGAGGAATTCACGTCCGCGCAGGGTTGACAGCATGGTGACGTTGTTCAGGCCTTCGGCACCGCAGAAACGCCCCTGCGCAAATGGCAGGTCGGCCGAGATGCACAGCACCACGGTGTTCTCCAGTGCCGCGGCTTGCTGGTTGAACTTGCGCACCGAGGTGGCGCATACGCCGGTGTCGATGCTGGGGAAAATGTTCAGCACCTTGCGCTTGCCGGCGAACGCGGCCAGCGTGCGATCGCTCAGGTCGCCGGCCACCAGCGAGAATGCGGGTGCCTTGCTGCCCACTGGCGGCAGGCTGCCGCCGACGCGAACGGGTTGGCCGTGGAAGGTGACGCTGGACATGGTTGGGCTCCTTGTGGTCAGGGTTGGCCGGGCAGGATGCGGCAAGCCGCGTGAGGCCGGCGTCACGGCACGATGGCCGTCCACGCCGGGGTGGCGAACTTCGCCGCCGCCAGTGCCTCGGCGCGCGCCATGGCCTGCACCGACACCTCGCCCTGCTCCAGTCCGTGGCAGCCGCGGAAGGTCTCGATCATCCGGGCGATCACCTCGGCGCGCGGCAGGCCGGTCTGGCTGCGCAGTGGGTCGACCCGCTTGTTGGCGCTCTGGGTGGCCTTGTCGGACAGCTTCTCGCGGCCGATGCGCAGCACCTGCAGCATCTTGTCGGCGTCGATGTCGTAGGCCATGGTCACGTGGTGCAGCACCGCCTTGCCGCGCCGCATCTGCGCGGCCCCGGCGATCTTGCCGGCTTTCGAAGCGATGTCGTTGAGCGGCTGGTACCAGGCCTCGATGCCCAGCGTGCGCAGCGCTTCCAGCACCCAGGCATCCATGAAGGCATAGGACTGCTCGAAGGACATGCCCGCCACCAGCGACTCCGGGGCGGACAGCGAATAGGTGATGGTGTTGCCCGGCTCGATGAACATCGCGCCGCCACCGGTGATCCGCCGCACCACCTCGATGCCGTGGCGCGCCGCGCCGCCTGCATCGACCTCGTTGCGCAGCGACTGGAAGCGGCCGATCACCACCGCCGGCGAGGCCCATTCCCAGACCCGCAACGTCGGCGCGCGCTGGCCGGCGGCCACTTCGTCGGTGATGATTTCATCCAGCGCCATGTGCAGCGCAGGGGACTGCGGTGCGGCGTGGATCAACTGCCATCGATGGTCGTCCCAACGGCTCATGCACTTGCTCCCGCCTCGACCGCCCGCCGCACCGCCACCGCCACCGCCTCCGCGCTGATGCCGTACAGCATCGCGCCGTCCGGCAACCCGCGCTGCACGGCCGCCGCCAGCACGGCGACATCGGCATCGGCGGGCAAACCCGTCAACGCCGCATTGATGGCCTCCAGGGCGGCCTCCGGCTCGAGGAAGAAATCGCCACTGATGGCCACCGCGTCCAGCCGGCCGGCACGGACGGCCAGGTCGGCCACCACCAGTTTTCCGCCCGGCATCTTGTATTCGGCATGGGTGCGCATGTCGGCATTCTAGAGGCGGCGAGCACATCTTCATGCCCCTCCGCACGGATTTGACAAACCGGCACGACCTGTTTGCATCATTGTCCACGGCCGCGCATCGCGGCCGTCCTCATTTCGGAGCCTGTCGTGGAATTTCGCACCATCATCGAACCCTTCCGCATCCATTCGGTCGCCCCGCTGCGGATGACCACCCCGCAGCAGCGCCGCGACGCGGTGGCCGCCGCCGGCTACAACCTGTTCGGGCTGCATTCCGATGACGTGATGATCGACCTGCTCACCGATTCCGGCACCGGTGCGATGAGCCGCGACCAGTGGGCGGCGATCCAGCATGGCGACGAGTCCTACGCCGGCAGCCCCTCCTACGGGATCTTCCGCGATGCGGTGCAGGCGCTGTTCCCGTTCAAGCACGTGATTCCCACCCACCAGGGCCGCGCGGCGGAAAAGATCATCTTCACCGCACTCGGTGGCAGCGGCAAAAGCTTTCCCAACAACACCCACTTCGACACCACCCGCGCCAACGTGGAATACACCGGTGCCGAGGCGGTGGACCTGGTGATCGCCGAGGGCCGCGATCCGGCCAGCCTGCATCCGTTCAAGGGCAACATGGACGCGGCCGCGCTGGACGCCTTCCTGCACGCACGCAAGGGCAGCGTGCCGGCGGTGTTCGTCACCCTCACCAACAATTCCGGCGGCGGCCAGCCGGTGAGCCTGACGAACCTGCGCGAGACCAGCGCGGTGTGCAAGCAGCACGGCGTGCCGCTGTTCCTCGACGCCTGCCGCTTCGCCGAGAACGCCTGGTTCATCCGCGAGCGCGAACCCGGCCAGCAGGACCGCGCGGTGGCCGACATCGTGCGCGAGATGGCCGGCCTGGCCGACGGCATGACCATGAGCGCGAAGAAGGACCCGATGGGCAACATCGGCGGCTGGCTGGCGCTGAACGACGATGTGCTGGCCGAGCAGTGCCGCAACCTGCTGATCCTCACCGAAGGCTTCCCCACCTACGGTGGCCTGGCCGGCCGCGACCTGGAAGCGCTGGCGCAGGGCTTGAAGGAAGTGGTGGACCACGATTACCTGCGTTACCGCATCCGTTCCACCGCCTATCTGGGCGAAGCGCTGCTCAAGGCCGGGGTGCCGGTGATGCAGCCGATCGGCGGCCATGCGGTGTATCTGGACGCGCGCGCGCTGCTGCCGCACATCGACCCGCTGCACTACCCCGGGCAGGCACTGGCGGTGGCGCTGTACGAAGCCGGCGGCGTGCGCGGCTGCGAGATCGGCACGGTGATGTTCGGCCGGCAGGCCGATGGCAGCGAACGGGCCGCGCCGATGGATCTGGTGCGGTTGGCCATCCCGCGCCGCACCTACACCCAGAGCCACATCGACTACGTGATCGAGGTCTGCGAGCACGTTGCCGGCAACGCGAAAGCCCTGCGCGGCTACAGCATCGTGGCGCAGCCGAAACAACTGCGTCACTTCACCGCACGCTTCGCGCCGCTGGGCTGATCACCCCAGGGTGAAGGCATCCCCATCGCGCAGCGCCGGAAAGCGCTGCCGATGGGCCAGCAGTTCCGCGGCCTGCAAGGTGGTGGTGGACACCACGTCCTCGTCGGTGCATTCGCTGACGGCATGCCCCAGGAAATCGATCACCGCGCTGTCGCCGGAATAATGCAGGCCGTTGCCGTCAGTGCCGACCCGGTTGACGCCCGCCACGTAGCAGACGTTCTCGATCGCGCGGGCGCGCAGCAGGGTCTTCCACGGGTAACTGCGCAGCGACGGCCAGTTGGCGACGTACAGCGCCAGGTCGTAGTCGGCCTGCCCCGCCTGCGTGGCATCGAACCGATTGCGCGAGAACACCGGAAAGCGCAGGTCGTAGCAGACCTGCAACAGGATGCGCCAGCCCTTCCATGCCACCACGACACGCTGGTGTCCGCCGGCGTAACGCTCGTGTTCGCCGGCGAACGAAAACAGGTGGCGCTTGTCGTAATGGGCCAACTGGCCATCGGGGGTGGCAAACAGCATGCGGTTGAACACACCCTGCTCCGTGCGCAGTTGCGCACTGCCGGTCACCGCTGCACCCAGCGTCGCCGCCTGTTCGCGCAGCCATGCCACGGTGGGCCCGTCCATGCCCTCGGCCTTGTCGATGGCGTCGTTGGAAAAACCGCTGGTGAAGGTTTCCGGCAGCACCACCAGGTCGGTGGTGCCATGCAGCGGGGCCATCCGCTGTCCGTAGTAGTCACGATTGGCCGCCGGATCGTGCCAGCGGGTATCGCCCTGGAGGATGGAGACGCGGAGATTCTGCATGGGGGTTCCAGTGACAGTTACGCCTTCGGCGCATCCGGGATGAAGCGCAGCACCTTGCCGTTGATGCAATAGCGCTTGCCGGTGGGCGGCGGGCCATCGTCGAACACATGGCCCAGGTGGATGCCGGAACTGGCGCTGCGCACTTCGATGCGGTGCATGCCGTGGCTGCGATCCTCGATGAACAGCAACGCGCCCGGCTTGGGCGCGAAGAAACTGGGCCAGCCGCAGCCGCTGTCGAACTTGGCATCGCTGCGGAACAGGGCCGCGCCGCTGATCAGGTCCACGTAGGTGCCGGGGCGGTGCTCCTCCAGATACGGCCCGGTGCCGGGCAGCTCGGTGCCGCTGTCGAAGGCGATTTGCTGCTGCTCGGGGGTGAGCAGGTGGAAGCCCAGCCATTGCCAGAATTTCTGCACGTCGCCGGCATAGCCGGTGAAGCGCGCGGTTTCCCGGCCCTGCTGGAACAGCACGATGGTGGGCGTGGCCACCAGTGGCCTGGCCAGTTGCCAGCCGCCCGGGGCCTGCTGCGAACGGGTCTGCACATAGGCCACCGGCGCGGCCCAGTGGGCCAGCACATCGGCCTCGAAGCGGGCGCAATACGCGCAATCCTCCGCTTCGTACACCACCAATTGCCGTGCGGGGTCCAGCGTGCCGGCATCCAGCGCCGGCGTGGCCGGGCCGTTGACGCCCTTGCCGAATGCCACGCCGGTGCCGCCCAGGCCGCAATAGCCGTCGGAGTTCTTCAGCAGATAGTCCTGATGCGATTCTTCGGCGCGGTTGTAATGGCGCAGCGGCAGGATCTCGGTGGTGATCGTGCCGAAGCCGGCCTTGGCCAGGTTGGCCTGGTAGATGGCGCGGCTTTGCTCGGCCAGCACCTGCTGCGCGGGCGTGGTGAAGTAGATCGCGCTGCGGTAATTGCTGCCCAGGTCGTTGCCCTGCCCGCCCACCTGGGTGGGGTCGTGATTCTCCCAGAACGTCGCCAGCAACCCCATCACATCCAACTGCCTGGGGTCGTAGCGCACCCGCACCACTTCGGCGTGGTTCACCGCGTGGCTGCGGCCGGCGCGGATCAGCTTTTCCTCGCGCAGTACGTCCTCATAGCCCACCTTCGGCGCGTCGCCACCGGCGTAGCCCACTTCCACCGCGGCCACACCCGGCACGGCACGCAGGCGCTTTTCCGCGCCCCAGAAGCAACCCATGCCGAAGTAGATGTCCTGCAATTGGCGCGTGCTCACGGGGATGGCTCCGGTGGAGGGTGCGGGCATCGGACGGGCGCTGACCGCGCGCCAGCCCAGCAATACCGCGGCTGCAGTCAGCAACGATGCCAGCACCAACGCGATCAGTTTGTCGGCTTGCATGCGTTGTCTCCCGCATTGATGTCACAACTTGGACAAACGTTCGACGGCAGCGTTCACGGTCGCCTCGTTCTTGGCGAAACACAGCCGCAGCAGGCGCTGCCCGGCCGGCGGCGCGGCGTAGAACGGCGACAGCGGGATGCCCGTGACGCCGTGCTCCACGGTCAGCCAGTGGGCGAACTCCAGGTCCGGCAGGTCGCTGACCGCGGAATAGTCGACCAGCTGGAAGTAGCCGCCCGGCACCGGCAGCGGCTTGAGCCGGGTGGCGGCCAGCTGCGCGCGGAAGCGGTCGCGCTTGTCCTGGTAGAACGCACCCAGCGTTTCGTAGTGGCCCGGCTCGGCCTCGATCATCTCGGCGAACGCGTGCTGCGCCGGGTTGAAGCTGCAGAACACGTTGTACTGGTGGACCTTGCGGAACTCCGCCGACAGCGCGGGCGGCGCGATGCAGTAGCCCAGCTTCCAGCCCGTGCAGTGGTAGGTCTTGCCGAAGCTGGAGATGACGAACGCGCGCGCGCGCAGGTCCGGGTACAGCAGCGCCGACTCGTGGCGGGCGCCGTCGAACACGATGTGCTCGTAGACCTCGTCGCTGAGCAGCAGGATATCGGTGCCGCGCAGGATGTCCTGCAGCGCCTGCATGTCGGCGGCGGTGAACATGGCGCCCGACGGGTTGTGCGGGCTGTTGACCATCAGCAGGCGCGTGCGCGGGGTGATGGCGGCGCGCACCGCGTCCCAGTCGGGGGCGAACGTGGCCGGGTCCAGCGGCACGTGCACGGCCTTGGCGCCGGCCAGGTCGATGGCCGGTTCGTAGCAGTCGTAGCAGGGGTCGAGGACGATCACTTCCTCGCCAGCGCGCACCACCGCGTGGATGGCATTGAAGATCGCCTCGGTGGCGCCGCTGGTGACGGTGATCTCGGCGTCCGCGTCGGGGCGCCAGCCGTAGCAGCGCTCGGTCTTGGCGGCGATGGCCTGGCGCAGCGCGGGGATGCCGGTCATCGGCGCGTACTGGTTGTGGCCGGCCTGCATGGCGCGGGCCAGTGCATCCACCAGCCGGGCGGGCACCGGGAAATCCGGGAAGCCCTGGCCGAGATTGACCGCGCCGTGCTCGGCCGCCAGCTGCGACATCACGGTGAAGATGGTGGTGCCGACCTTCGGCAGTTTGGTGTCCAGGCGCATGTCGTTGCCGTTTGCAGCGGGCATTCCAGTGTACGGAATCCACGCCCGGCCGGATGCGCGCGCAGGCGCAGGCCGGTGGGCGCGCGCCGGGCGGGCCGGTAGAATCGGCGGCCCATGCCCGCTCCCCACACGCCTCCCCACCCCCTGCTCGCCGCGCACGGGCTGGCATTCTCGCGCGACGAGGCGCCGGTGTTCGGGCCGCTGGATTTTTCCGTCGACACCGGCGAGGCGCTGCTGGTGCAGGGCGGCAACGGCGCCGGCAAGACCACCCTGCTGCGCGTGCTGGCCGGGCTGTTGCGTGCCGATGGCGGCACGCTGACGATCGAGGGAGTGGCGGCCGATGCCGCCTCCCGCGCCCGCCACATCGCTTACCTCGGGCACCTGCCGGGGCTGAAGGCGGATTTGTCGGCCCTGCAGAATCTGCATTACCTCTGCGGCCTGCATGGCAAGCGCGCCCGGCAGCGGCCGGATGCGGCGCTGGGCATCGTGGGGCTGGGCGGCTTCGAGGATGCACCACTGCGCACGTTGTCGGCCGGACAGAAGAAGCGCCTCGGCCTGGCAAGGCAGTGGCTGTCGCCCGCCCCCCTGTGGTTGCTGGACGAGCCCTATGCCAACCTCGACCTCGAAGGCATCCAGCTGGTCAACCGGATGGTGGAAGCGCACCTGCGCGAAGGCGGGGCGGCGCTGATCACCACCCACGGCGCCTATGCGGCGCCGCCGGTGCGCACGCGCCTGCTGGAACTGAAGAGGCCGGCACCATGATGTGGCAGGCTGCCCGCGCATTGATGATCCGCGACCTGCAATTGCTGTGGGCGCGCCGCGGCGACGCCCTGCAACCGGCGCTGTTCGCGCTGCTCACCGTGGTGCTGTTCGCGCTGGGCCTGGGCGGCGATGCACGCACCCTGGCCCCGGTAGCCTCGGCGGTCTTGTGGCTGGCGGTGCTGCTGGCCGGGCTGCTGGCGCTGGACAACCTGTTCCGGGGCGATGCCGAAGACGGCTCGCTGGAGCAATGGATGCTGGCCCCGGTGCCACTGTGGTGGCTGGTGCTGGTACGCACGTTGATGCACTGGGCCACCACCGCGTTGCCGGTGGTCGTGGCGGTGCCCGTTCTCGGCGAATTGCTGCACCTGCCACATGCGCAACTGCCGGTCCTGCTGGCCTCGCTCATGCTGGGCACGCCGATCCTCAGCCTGCTGGGGGCGGTGGTCGCCGCGCTGACCGTGGGGATGCGCCGCGCCGGCATCCTGGTCGCCCTGCTGGCGCTGCCACTGTACGTGCCGGTGCTGGTGTTCGGTGCGGGGGCGGTGGCGGCCAGCGCGCAGGGGCTGGATGCCACGGGGGCATTGTTGCTGCTGGGCGCCGGACTGGTGCTGGCGCTGGTGCTGGCCCCGCTCACCGCCGCCGCCGCACTGCGCATCGCGCATGCTTGAGGCGAGTCAACGCCGATTTCACGGCCACTGATCGACACTGGCAAGGCTGGCCACGCGGCCAGAATTCCCCTCTTTGGAGTGTCATTCATGAAGACCCGTCACCTTCTGCTGGCCGGCGCCGTTGCCCTGGCCCTGTCCGCCTGCGGCAAGACCGAAGCCCCCGCCGATGCCCCGGCCGCGGACGCACCCGCGGCCACCGCGGCCGCCGAAGCACCTGCACCGGCCACCGCCCCAGCCGAGGCAGCCGCCGCACCCGCCGCCAGCAAGCCGGCCGTGGTGGCCAACTGCGCCACCACCCTCGAAGCGGACGACGCGATGAAGTACAACGCCGACTCGATCACCGTGCCGGCCAGTTGCACCCAGTTCACCATCAATCTCAAGCACGTCGGCACGATGGCCGCCAACGTGATGGGCCACAACGTGGTGGTGGCGAAGGAAGCCGACATGGCCGGCATCGCCGCCGACGGTGCCGCCGACCCGGCCACCCACGTCAAGGCCGGCGACACCCGCGTGATCGCGCACACCAAGGTCGTGGGCGGTGGCGAGTCCGCGTCGGTCAGCTTCGACGTGGCCAAGCTCAAGGACGGCGGTCCGTTCAAGTTCTTCTGCAGCTTCCCGGGCCACCTGGCGCTGATGCAGGGCAGCATCCAGGTGCAATAAGCCTGGCCACGATCCGTTGCAGGGATACCCGCCCGCCCGGGCTGGTATCCTTGCAGGATTGTCCGCGGCACACCCCTGCCGCCCCGTACAGGCCACGATGTCTCCGCTGATCCGCTGGTTCCACCAACTCGGCTCGCCTCCGTATTTCGACCGTTTCGCCGCGCGCTGGACGCCATGGGCGTACCTGCTGGGCGTGGTGACGATGGCGGTGGGAATGTACGGTGCGCTGTGCGTGGTGCCGGCCGATTACCAGCAGGGCGACAGCTTCCGCATCCTCTACATCCACGTGCCGGCGGCCTGGATGAGCATGGCCATCTTCGCGCTGATGGCGCTCTATTCGGCCATCGCGCTGATCTGGCGGATCAAGCTGTGCGAAATCCTGGCCATGGCCTGCGCGCCAAGCGGTGCCGCATTTACCGCCATCACGCTGGCCACCGGCATGATCTGGGGCAAGCCGATGTGGGGCACCTGGTGGGACTGGGACCCGCGCCTGACCACCGAACTGATCCTGCTGTTCCTGTACCTGGGCGTGATCGGCCTGTACGCCGCCATCGACGACCGCCGCAATGCCGCGCGCGCGGCAGGCCTGCTGGCGATCGTCGGGGTGGCGCTGCTGCCGGTGATCCGCTGGTCGGTGGTGTGGTGGAACTCGTTGCACCAGGGCCAGACCATCCGCCTGTTCGGCCAGTCCAGCATGGACGCCAGCATGCTGTGGCCGCTGGCCTGGATGATCGTCGGCACCAAGCTGTGGTTCCTCGGCTCGCTGCTGGCCCGCGCCCGCGCCGACAACCTGCGCCGCGAAGCCGGCAAGGACTGGGTGGCGAAACAGGCATCGGGAGACGCGCGATGAGCTACCGCGACTACGTGATCGGGGCCTACGCCGTGTTCGCGCTCATCCTGCTGTGGGATGTCCTCGTCCCGCATTTGCAGATTCGCGCCGCCCTGCGCGCCGCCCGCCTGCGCGCCGCCCGCCGGCACGCCGCCCCTGCCCCCTCCTCGGAACTTCCGCTGTCGCGGGACTGACCAATACGCCATGCACCCCACCCGCAAACGCCGCCTGCTCATGATCCTCGCCCTGATCGCCGCCGCCGGGCTCGCCACCCTGCTGATCGCGCTGGCCCTGCAACGCAACGTGGCGTATCTCTACACGCCGCACGAAGTGCTGGGCGGCAGCGCCGGGGACAACGTGCGCAGCGGCGAGGCCCGCTTCCGCCTGGGCGGGATGGTGGCCAAGGGTTCGTTCAAGCGCGCCCCGGGCTCGATGGAAGCGCACTTCGACGTCGATGACGGCGATGCGCGCCTGCCGGTGGTCTATACCGGCATCCTGCCCGACCTGTTCCGCGAGAACCAGTCGGTGGTGGCCACCGGGCGCATGCGGGGCAAGGTGTTCGTGGCCGAGGAAGTGCTGGCCAAGCACGACGAGACCTACATGCCCAAGGAAGTGGCCGACAAGATGGCGCAGGCGCACAAGAAGCACCAGGTACAGGATGCCCCGGCCGTCCCCGCCGCAGGGGCCCGCTGATGCTGCCTGAATTGGGCCAGGTCGCCCTGCTCCTGGCCATGCTGGTGGCCGCCCTGCAAGCCCTGCTGCCGCTGCTGGGCGCGCAACGCGGGCTGCCGGCGCTGATGGCGGTGGCAAGGCCGGCGGCGTACATGCAACTGCTGCTGGTGGGGCTGGCGTTTGCCATCCTCACCCAGGCGTTCGTGGTGGGCGATTTCTCGGTGCAGTACGTGGCCGAAAATTCCAATTCGCTGCTGCCGATCTGGTACCGCTATACCGCCGTCTGGGGCGCGCATGAGGGCTCGCTGCTGCTGTGGGCGTTGGTGCTGGCGTTGTGGACGGCGGCGGTGGCCCGGTTTTCGACGGCGCTGCCGTTGCCGGTGGTGGCGCGGGTGCTGGGGGTGATGGGCATCGTGGCGCTGGGGTTCCTCGCCTTCCTGGTGTTCACCAGCAACCCGTTCACCCGCCTGCTGCCCGCCGCCGGCGAAGGCCGCGATCTCAACCCGCTGCTGCAGGACCCTGGCCTGATTTTGCACCCCCCCATGTTGTACGCCGGCTATGTGGGCTTCGCGGTGCCGTTCGCCTTCGCCATTGCCGCCCTGCTGGAAAAACGCATCGACGCACAGATGCTGCGCTGGACGCGCCCTTGGACCAATGCCGCGTGGGGCTTCCTCACGCTGGGCATCGCGATCGGTTCGTGGTGGGCGTATTACGAATTGGGCTGGGGTGGCTGGTGGTTCTGGGATCCGGTGGAAAATGCCAGCTTCATGCCCTGGCTGGCCGGTGCCGCCTTGCTGCATTCGCAAGCGGTGACGGAGAAACGCGGCAGCTTCGGCGGCTGGACCCTGCTGCTGGCCATCACCGCGTTCTCGCTGTCGCTGCTGGGCACCTTCCTGGTCCGCTCCGGCGTGTTGACCTCGGTGCACGCCTTCGCCGCCGACCCCGGGCGCGGGCTGTTCGTGCTGGTCTTCCTCGGCATCGTCATCGGTGGCTCGCTGCTGCTGTACGCGCTGCGCGCGCCGGACACCGATGCCGACGCCAAACCCTTCGCCGCCGGCTCACGCGAGACCTTGCTGCTGCTCAACAACCTGCTGCTGGCCAGCGCCTGCGCCATGGTGCTGCTGGGCACCCTGTACCCGCTGCTGGCCGATGCGCTGGAATTGGGCAAGGTCTCGGTGGGGCCGCCCTACTTCGCCGCCCTGTTCATGCTGTTGATGGCCCCGCTGGTGCTGTTGCTGCCATTGGGCCCACTGACCCGCTGGCAGCGCGAACGGCTGTCCACCCCGCTGAAGCTGCTCGCACCGTGGGCGGCACTGGCTGCCCTGGCCGGCATCGCCGCGTTTTTCCTTGCCCCGCAGGGCCCGTGGAAGACCGCCATCGGTGTGCTCGGGGCCGTGTGGGTGGCGGCGGGCACGCTGCGCTTCGTGTGGCAGCGGCTGCGCGCCAGTGGCCGCCTGACCCTGGAAATGTGGGGCATGGCGCTGGCGCATCTGGGCATCGCGGTGTTCCTGATCGGTGCCCTGCTGGTGGAAGGGCTGGGCCAGCAACGCGAACTGGCGGTGAAGGCCGGCGATACCGTCAGCCTGGGCCAATACAGCTTCCGTTTCGATGGTATCCGCGAACAGGCCGGCCCGAATTACGTCTCCGATTACGGCACCGTGCAGGTTTCGTATCACGGCCGTTTCGATACCACCTTGCATCCGGAAAAACGCCGCTACCGCGCCGGCGGCCAGGTGATGACTGAATCGGGCATCGCCCGCGGGGTATTTGGCGATGCCTATGTCGCCATCGGCGAAGCGCTGGGCAATGGGCAATGGGCACTGCGTGTCCACATCAAACCCTTCGTGCGCTGGATCTGGGCCGGTGCGCTGCTGATGGCGCTGGGCGCGGGCATCACCGCAACGGATCGCCGCTTCCGCACCATCCGCAAGGAGGCTGCATGAAACCGTCCCGCTGGCTGCCGCTGGCCGCCTTCGCCGTGCTGACCGCACTGCTGGCCGCCGGCGTGTGGATGAGCCGCAAGCCCGGCCGCGATGCCCTGCCGTCGACGCTGATCGGCAAGCCGGCACCCGCGTTCGTGCTGCCGGTGCTGCACGACCCCAGCTACACGGTGAAGCTGTCGGACCTGCGCGGCCAGCCGTTCCTGCTCAACGTCTGGGGCAGCTGGTGCGTGGAATGCCGGGTGGAACATCCGGTGCTGACCCGGTTCGCCGAAACCAAGCGCTTGCGCGTGGTGGGCTACAACTGGAAGGACGAGCCGGCCGATGCGCTGCGCTGGCTGGAACAGTTCGGCAACCCGTACATGGTGGTGCTGTCCGATGTCGAGGGCCGCACCGCACTGAATTGGGGCATCTATGGCGCGCCGGAAACCTTCCTCGTGGATGGCCAGGGCATCGTGCGCTGGCGGCACGTGGGCCCGTTGACGGACGCGATCATCGCCGGGGAACTGCTGCCGCAGCTTGGCAAGATCGAGGCCGAAAAATGATGCCGACTTCCGCACGCCCGTGTGCGTCACTCCCGCGCGGGAATGACAGCAAAACCTTGCGTGTCATCCTCACCGCGCTGCTGTGGTTGACGACCCTGCCCGCCTTCGCCCAGGCCGGCCAGCAGGCCGATGCCGCGCCACTGCGATTCCGCAACACCGCCGAAGAAGCCCGCTTCCACGCACTCACCCTGCAATTGCGCTGCGTGATGTGCCAGAACCAGTCGCTGGCCGACTCCAACGCATTGATCGCGCTGCAACTGCGCCGTGAAGTACTGGAGCTGATGCGGCAGGGCAAGCGCGACGACGAGATCAAGGACTACCTGGTGCAACGCTACGGCGAGTTCGTGCTGTACAAACCCCGTTTCGAGCGCAGCACCTGGCTGCTGTGGGCCGGCCCGGGGCTGGTCTTGCTGGGTGGCGCAGGCGCGGTGTTCGCCAGCGTGCGACGACGCAAGCCGGCCACTGGCCACGTGGCCAGCGACGACGGGCAGGAATGGTGATGGCCGCACTCATCGCGATTTCGACGCTGCTGGGCCTGATCGTGCTGGCCACCGCGCTGCGCCCGCTGTGGCGCACCGCGCGCGGCGTCGCGCTGGGCATCGGCGCAGCCACCCTGCTCTCGCTGGGGCTGCTGTACGCCTTGCAGGGCACCCCGCAGGCGCTCGATCCGGCGGCACGGCAAGCCCCGCAGACGCTGGAAGCGGCCATCGCACAGCTGCAAACCGCGTTGGCGCGCGACCCGCAACAGCCCGATGGCTGGGTGCTGCTGGGTCAGGCCTACCAACGCACCGGCAACACCAACGGCGCCCGTGACGCTTTCGCCAAGGCGGCGGCACTGGCACCGGACGATGCCGACATCCTCACCGATGCCGCGCAGGCGCGCGCCATGGCCGCCCCGCAGCATGCCTTCGATACGCAAGCCCTGGGCTTGCTGCATCGCGCCCTGCAGGTCAATCCCAACCATCAGCGCGCGCGTTGGTTCCTCGGCGTGGCCCAGCGCCAGGCCGGCCACAATGCCGACGCCGCCGCCACCTGGATGCCGCTGCTGGCGCAGGTGGATGCCGCCACCGCCGCCAGCCTGCGCGGGGAAATCGACACCGCACGCGCGTTGGCCCACTTGCCGCCGCTGCCCGACACCCCGGCCGCCGCCACACCCGCCGCACTGTTGACGGTAAAGGTCACGCTGGAGCCAGCACAGGCCGCACGCGTGCGCCTGCAACCCAACGCCACCGTCTTCGTGATCGCACGGCAAGTGGGCGGCCCACCGATGCCGGTGGCGGCACAGAAACACGCCGCTTCCGAATTGCCGCTGCATGCCAGCCTCAGCGACGCCGACAGCCCCATGCCCACCCTGAAGCTCTCGCAGATGCAGCAGGTGGATGTGCTGGCACGCCTGTCCGTCAGCGGCGAGGCCATGCCCCAGCCCGGCGACCTGCAAAGCAAGCCCCTGCGCGTGCAACTGCCGGCCAAGGGGCCGCTGGAGTTGGTGATCGGAGAGTGATGTCCGCTGCGCGCCGGGCAAGGTCCGGGGCACGGACATCGCCGGCATCCCGACCGGGGAAGGCAGGCGGCTTCCGACGGCGGGAAATGGCGTGGTGCATCCACTCGGATCATCCGCGCTAGGCTGGCCCCATGAAGACTGCCGCAGTGCCGCATCCACGCCCGCATCGCGACGCCCCCGACACACAGCTGGGTGAGGATCTGCGCGGTCTCGTGCAATTGCTGGTCTGCGGCATCAACGCGACCACCGATCTTGCCGAAACCGTGCATGCCAATGTGCTGGGGGTCCCGGCACGGGTGCTGGGTGGCGCCGGCGGCACGCGCACACACGGCATTTCACGGCTCGCCTATGCGGCTGTTCGCGGCACCGCAACCTGGGTGGGCAGCGGGCTGGACGATGCACTGGCCAAGCTGTCCGGACAATTGCCTGAAACCGCCGCATCACCGCGTCGTGACGCGATGCTGGCGGTGCTCAACGGCGTACTGGGCGACCATCTGCTGGGCAGCGGCAATCCTCTGGCCATCCACGCCGACTTGCGCAGCAACGGCACACCACTGGGGCGGGACGCGCAGGGTCAACTCCGCGCGCCGCCGGCTGCAACGACCAAGCTGCTGCTCCAGATCCACGGCCTGTGCATGAATGATGCGCAGTGGCGGCATCAGGGTCATGATCATGGCGCGCAACTGGCGGTCGACCATGGCTACACCGCCGTGCATTTCCACTACAACACGGGCCTGTCCATTGCCAGCAACGGGCAGATGTTGTCGCAGCTGTTGCAGTCGTTGCTGGCGACCTGGCCGGTGCGGCTGGAGCGCTTCGCCATCCTCGCCCACAGCATGGGCGGGCTGGTGGCGCGGGCGGCACTGCTGGCGGCCACCCGTCAATCACGGGATTGGGTACAGCAGCTGGACCAGGTGGTCTTTCTTGGCACGCCGCATCATGGCGCACCGTTGGAACGTGCCGGCCAGATGCTACAAACCGCATTGGGCTTGACCCCGTGGACCGCACCGTTCGTGCGCATTGGTGCATTGCGCAGCGCCGGCATCCGCGATTTGCGCCATGGCACCATCGAAGACGCGTCCGCCGCTGCACCATCGCTTTTTCACCCATTGCCCGGCGGCATTCGCGCGTATGCGGTGGCTGCGTCAACGCAGGTGGCAGCCAGCACGCGCACCCCGCGTGGCGACGGCCTGGTCCCCGTTGCCAGCGCCCTGGGCGAACATCGCGACCCCCGCCGCAGCCTGGGGTTGCCGGCTGCGCACCAATTCCGGGTGATGGGTACCGGGCATCTGGCGCTGCTCGGCAATCCAGCGGTTTACCGCCAACTGCACCACTGGCTGGCCTGAGCCTTGGCCGTCGGGCGCACGCAAGCAGGCACCCCCGTCCGGAGGAGGGCAGCGGCCGCCGCGAAGGCGTACGGCTTCTGACTTGAATCAAGGCGTCGTCACGCCCGGCGCGCGAGACTGCGCGGCATGGACAAGATGCTGAACGATTCCAATTCCACGACCGGGCTGTCGCCCGCCCTGCTGGCGGCGGCACCGCACCGGCTGTTGTTCTTCGTCGGTGCACTCAACGTGTTGCTGGCAATGAGTTGGTGGCTGCTGTGGCTGATCGATGCGCGCTGGGGCGTGGTCGGCCTGCGCGGCGGCACCCCGTTCGGCGGCTGGATGCACGCCTTCATCATGCAGTACCAGTTGCTGCCGCCCTTCATGTTCGGCTTCCTGCTGACCACCTTCCCGCGCTGGATGGGGGTGCCCGATCTGTCCCGCTGGCATTACGTGCCAGTGGGGGTGGGCCTGCTGGGCGGACAGGTCTCGGTGGTGGGCGGGATGCTGCTGGGACAGGACGCCATGGTGCACATCGGCGTGGTGATGGCGCTGGTGGGCTGGGGCTACGGTCTGGTGCAGCTGCTGCGGGCGCTGCAAGCCGAACGCAGGGCCGGCAAGGGCCCCACCTGGCATGCATGGTCATGCTTCGCGGCACTGTCGCTGGGCTGGCTGGGGGTGCTGATGATGGCGGCCTATCTGCATGGCGCGGGGCCGTGGGCGGTGGTGGTGTCGATCAAGCTGGGCACCTTCGGCCTGCTGCTGCCGGTGTACATGACGGTGGCGCACCGGATGTTTCCGTTCTTCGCCGGCAATGTCATCCCCGGCTACCGCGCGTGGCGCCCGCTGTGGGTGCTGGTGACCATGTGGGGCCTGCTGGCGGTGCATCTGGGGCTGGAACTGGCGCATGCCAATGCCTGGATGTGGCCGGTGGATGCCCTGTTCGCGCTGGGCAGCGCGGCGTTGTTGTGGCGCTGGTGGCCACGCGGCAAGGCACCGGGCATCCTGTGGGTGCTGTTCCTCGGCATGCTGTGGCTGCCGGTGGGCTTTGCGTTGTTTGCCGCGCAAAGCGCGATCTATGCGGCAAGCCACGATTTCGTGCTCGGTCGCGGGCCGCAGCATGCGCTGTACATCGGCTTCTTCGGCAGCCTGCTGGTGGCGATGGTCACCCGCGTGACGCAGGGCCACTCGGGACGGCCGATGGCGATGCCCGCCGCCGGCTGGTTCGCGTTCGCCCTGTTGCAGCTGGTGGCCCTCACCCGCATTGCCGCCGAAGCCGTGCCCGACAGCTATTTCTGGCAGGTGATTGCCGCGGCGGGTTGGCTGCTGGCGTTCCTGCCGTGGGCGCTGCGCTCGCTGTCGATCTACCTGCGCCCGCGCGCCGACGGGCGTCCCGGCTGAGGCTTGCCCATGGACCCGATGATGGAGCTGTACCCGCATATCAAATGGGTGCACGTGCATGCGGTGCTGTGCAGCGGCGCGATTTTCGCGTTGCGCGGTGGTGCCGCGCTGCTGGGGGCGCGCTGGCCACAGCACTGGCTGCCGCGCTACGGCAGCTACACCATCGACACCATCCTGCTGACCTCGGCCACCATGCTGTTTTCACTGCTGCGGCCACTGGGCGTGTTTGCCAACGGTTGGCTGACGGTGAAGCTGGTGCTGGTGGTGCTGTACGTGGTGCTGGGCATCTTCGCCATGCGCCGGAAACGCACGCCGCGCCAACGCTGGCCGTTCTACGTGGCGGCGCTGGCCACCTTCCTCTTCATCTATGGCATCGCCCGCATGCACCAGCCACTGGGCTGGCTGCTGCTGTTGCGCTAAGCCACGGAGCCCTGTATGCCCTTGTCCGTCACACCTGATTCCGCGACCACCGGCGATGGCCATGCCAGGCCGCGGATGATCGATGCCTGCTTCCTCGGGCCCTACGCGCAGAACGACACCCTGCTGGAAAAACTCGTCGTGGAATTCCTGCGCGACCACGTCTACTGGCGGCGCAATTTCCACCCCGAAGACCCGCTGGCGATCGGCACCAGTGCGGCCTATCACCCGGACTATCTGGCGTTCGAGGCGCGCATGCGCCGCGAGCTGCACCTGTTGTCGGCGCAGTTGAAGAAATCGGTGCCGTTCCACAGCCCGCGCTACATCGGCCACATGGCCTCCGACTTGCTGCTGCCCGGCCTTGCGGCACAGATCCTCACCCTGCCCTACAACCCCAACAACGTCACCGAGGACACCGCGCCGGTGACGGTGGAACTGGAAGTGAAGGTGGGGCTGCAACTGGCGCGGATGCTGGGGTACGTGGCCGACCCCACGCGCCCCGATTGCGCCTTCGGCCACCTCACCTCCGGTGGTACGGTGGCCAACTACCAGGCATTGCGGCTGGCGCTGGCGCAAAAATCGTTCCCGGTGGCATTGCGCGCGGCCAACGCACCGGAGCTGGCCCTGCCGGACGACGACCACGCTGCCTTCAACCTGCATCCGCAGCACGCCACGGCACTGCTGGAACAATGGCAGCAATGGCTGGCACAGGCCGCCCCGGCCGAGCGCCGGCAGTGGCAGGCGCGGGTGCAGGCCGCACGCATCGAACATCTGGGGTTGGTGGATTTCTTCGCCGCCCATCCGGCACTGAAGGTGCCAAAGGTGCTGGCGCCGATCACCGCGCATTATTCGTGGAGCAAGGGCTGCAAGCTGCTGGGATTGGGCCGCAATCAACTGGAGCTGCTGCCGGAACGCGGCATGCGGATCGACGTGGAAGCCCTGGAAGCCACGCTGGAACGCTGCCAGCGCGAACGCCAGCCGGTGCTGCTGGCGGTGGCCGTGATGGGCACCACCGAATACGGCACGGTGGATCCGGTGGATGCGGTGGTCGATGCCCGCCAGCGCTTCGCCGAGCGCGGGCTGGGCTTCGCCGTGCACGTGGACGCCGCCTGGGGTGGCTATCTGGCCACCTTGTTCCGCAACGAAGACGGCAGTCTGCGCGCGCATGCGGACGTGGCACGCGGCTTCCGCGCCTTCCCCTCCGTCGGCGTGCACGCGGCGGTGGCGGCCATCGCGCAGACCGATTCGGTGACCGTGGACCCGCACAAGCTGGGCTACCTGCCCTATGGTTCCGGCGCGTTCATCTGCCGTGACCACCGGGTGATGGCACTGTTGCCGGAAGCCGCCGATTACGTGTTCCACGGCGATGCCGCGCAGGACTACATGACCCGCTACCGCAGCCTGGGCCAGTACATTCCCGAAGGCTCCAAATCCGGCGCGGCGGTGGCAGCGGTCTACGTCACCCACCAGGTGCTGCCGCTGGACCACGCCCACTTCGGCCTGCTGCCGGCGCAGACCATCCGTGCCGCCGAAGCCTTCGACGCGCGCGCACGTCATTTCGCATCCGAAGTGGCCGGGGTGGCGCAGGCGCTGGTGCCGTTTTCCCCCGACAGCAACCTGGTTTGCCTGGCACTGAACCCGGCCGGCAACCGCAGCGTGGCGGTGGCCAACGCCTTCGTTCGTCGCCTGCACGACGAGCTCCGCATCGACCCGCACCAGCCGGTGCAGAACAAGCAGTTCTTCGGCTCGGTGACCACCCTGCGGCCGGAAGCGCTGGGCGAAGCCGACACCCGTCGCATCCTCGATGCGCTGGGGCTGGACATGGCCACGCTGGACGAAGAAGGTGCCGGCAAGCTGGTGATCCTGCGGCACACGCTGATGAACCCCTACCTGTTGGACGAGGACAACGGCGTGAGCTACATCGACCTGTATTTCGACCATCTGGCCACGCGTGTACGCGCGCTGCTGGCGGACGCAGGCCGCGCGGGTTGAGCCGCGACGGCATTCGCGGAATGATGCGCGCCATGGATACCAACCCTTCGCGCCATTCCCCCGCCACCCGTGCCTGGGTGCACGATGCCATCGCCCTGCTGGAACAGGAGACCACGCGGTCGGCCGACACCCATCTGCTGCGGCTGGATTTCCCCGGTTTCCCGGACATCGCCTTCTACTTCAAGGACGAATCCAGCCACCCCACCGGCAGCCTGAAGCACCGACTGGCGCGCTCGCTGTACCTGTACGCGTTGTGCAATGGCCGGCTGGCCCCCGGGCAGGCGGTCGTGGATGCCTCCTCCGGCAGTACCGCCATTTCCGAAGCGTGGTTCGCGCGCCTGCTGGGGCTTTCCTTCATCGCGGTGATGCCGGCCTGTACCGCGCCGCAGAAGATCCTCGCCGTGCAGGAACTGGGCGGCACCTGCGACCTGGTGGAAGACCCGTCGCAAGTCCACGCCCGTGCCGCCGAGCATGCCGCCAGCGGTGCCTGCCACCTCGACCAGTTCGGCCTGGCCGTGCAAGCCACCGACTGGCGCGGCAACAACAACATCGCCGAATCCATCCTCGGCCAGCTGCGCCGGGAACCACAACCGGTGCCCACCTGGATCGTCTGCGGTGCCGGCACCGGTGGCACCTCGGCCACCATCGGCCGCTACCTGCGCTACCGCCGCCTGGAAACCCGCCTGTGCGTGGCCGAGCCCGCCGGCAGCGGCTACGTGCAAGGCTGGCGCCAGCGCGACCGCAACGCGGTGGCCAGCCGGCCCACCCTGATCGAAGGCATCGGCCGCCCACGGGTGGAACCGGGCTTCATCTTCGACGTGGTGGATGCGGTCGCGGAAGTCGAGGACGCCGCTTCGATCGCCGCAGCCCTGCTGCTGGAGGAAAAGCTGGGCACCCGCTACGGCGGCTCCTCCGGCACCAATTTCGTCGCCTGCCTGCAACTGGCCGCCCACATGCGTGCACGCGGCGAGCGCGGCAGCATCGTCACCCTCCTCTGCGACCGCGGCAAACGCTACCAGCAGACCCTGTTCGACCCCGCATGGCGCAGCGCGCACGGCCTGCACACCACCCCGTGGCAAACCGCGCTGCAGTCCGCGCTGGCCACCGGCACCCTGACCCCACCAGATCCCTCCCCCTCTGACCCTTGCGCATGAGCCATCACGACCTGCGCGGCTTCCTGGCCGCACTCGAACGCCAACACCGCCTCAAGCGCGTCACCGCGCCGGTCGATCCCGAACTGGAAACCACCTCATTGAGCCTGCGCGCCTTGCGCGAAGGCGGGCCCGCGCTGCTGATGGAACACCCGGTCGGCAGTGACCACGCCTATCTGGGCAACCTCTACGGCCACCGCGACCGCATCGAGGCGGCGCTGGCCGGCCGCCCGCTGGCCTCGCTGCGCGAGCTCGGCGAACTGCTGGCGGCGATCAAGGAACCCAAATGGCCGTCGAACCTGCGCGAAGCGCTGGGCAGCTGGCCGGAGCTGGCGCAGCTGGCGCACGTGGCACCGCAGAAAATGCGCGAAGCCGACTTCCTGCACGAAACCCTGGAAGGCGACGACGTCGACCTGGCACGCCTGCCGATCCAGCGCTGCTGGCCGGAGGATGCGGCCAAGCTCATCACCCTCGGCCTCGTGGTCACCCGCGGCACCCGCAAGCCACGCCAGAACGTGGCGATCTACCGCCAGCAGGTGATCGGCAGGAACCGCATCATCATGCGCTGGCTGCCGCACCGCGGCGGCGCGCTGGACTTCGCCGACTGGAAGGCCACCCATCCCGGCAAACCGTTCCCGGTGCTGGTGGCGATCGGTGCCGACCCGGCCACCCTGCTGGCGGCGGTGGCGCCGATTCCGGACACGCTGTCGGAATACGAATTCGCCGGCCTGCTGCGCGGCCAGCGCACCCGTGTGTGGCCCAGCACGCTGACCGGGCTGGACGCGCCAGCCGGCTGCGAGATCCTGCTGGAGGGCTTCATCGACCCGGCCGACACCGCGCTGGAAGGCCCGTTCGGCGACCACACCGGCTACTACAACGCGCAGGACCATTTCCCGGTGATGACCATCCAGCGCATGCACCTGCGCAGGGACGCGATCTACCAGGGCAGCTACATGGGCCGCGCGCCGTTCGACGAGCCCTCGGTGATGGCGATGGCGCTGAACGACGTGTTCGTGCCGCTGCTGCAGAAAGTGTTTCCGGAGATCGTGGATTTCTACCTGCCGCCGGAAGCGTGTTCCTACCGCATCGCGGTGGTGTCGATCCGCAAGCAGTACCCCGGCCACGCGCGCCGGATCATGATGGGCATCTGGTCGTACCTGCGCCAGTTCACCTACACCAAGTTCGTGATCGTCACCGACGAGGACATCGACGTGCGCGACTGGTCGCAGGTGATCTGGGCGATCTCCACCCGCGTCGACCCGGTGCGCGACAGCGTGCTGATCGACAAGACCCCGATCGATTACCTCGACTTCTCCAGCCCCACCCCGAACCTCGGTTCGAAACTGGGGCTGGATGCCACCAACAAGTGGCCGGCGGAAACCAGCCGGACGTGGAGCAAACCCATCCAGCTGGATGCCGACGTGGAAAAGCGCGTGGATGCGCTGTGGCGCGGGGTGCTGGCGGGCTGAAGTCAGTCCGCCGCGTCCCACCCGGCATCGTCGAACAACTGCGGATACTTCGCCAGCGCCTCCTGCATCGGGGTCAGTTCGGCCGTGCCGAACTTGCCGGCACGCGCGGCATTGGCACCGGCGATGAACTTCACCAGCAAGCCATGCAGAGCGGCATCGGCGTCCGGCTTGAGCTTGCAGTGGGTGATCATGTCCTTGATCGCCGCGTCGATCTGCACCACTGCATTGTCGCGCTGGGTGTCATCCAGATGCCCCATCTGGTAGTGGTGCAGCAGTTCGGTGGCTTCGCGCAGCTCGCGCATGCCTGCACGCAGCGGCGCATCCGTGGCCCAGCGCTGTGCCGGTGCCTGCACCGGCGCGGCATGCCCGGCATGCCCGGCGTGGTCGTGCTGCGCGGTCGATTGCGCCAGCACCGGGGCGGCGAACAATGCGCTGGCAAGCACCAGCGTGGCCATGGGAAGCATGTTCTTGCACTGCATGAAGGTCTCCGGGTTGCGGGCTGTCGCCACGCTTGCCCTCACCTTCGCATGCGGCCATGCAACCAGCCATGACCCATGTCAAAACGTGAACAGTCGGTGGATTCCCCGCGTTTGACCCAAATCAATGACGCTGCGCGATGCGGAAACGACCATGCCTGCTTTCCCTGCAGGAGCGTTCGCATGCAACTGGTCTGTCCCGCCGGCAACCTGCCGGCCCTGCAGGCGGCCGTGGATGCCGGCGCCAACGCGGTCTACGCCGGCTTCCGTGACCAGACCAACGCGCGCGCCTTCCCCGGTCTGAACTTCAGCGACGAGGAGCTGCGCGCCGGCATCCGCTATGCGCACGCCAGGAACGCCAAGGTCTACCTGGCGCTCAACACCTATCCCGACAGCGCGCGCCTGAAGGATTGGCACGCCGCCGTGGACAAGGCCGCCGCGCTGGGTGCCGACGCCATCATCGCCGCCGAAATGGCGGTGCTGGACTACGCCGCCCGCACCCATCCGCAGCTGCCACGCCACCTGTCCGTGCAGGGCAGCGCCACCACCGCGCCGGCGCTGCGCTACGCGTTCGAGCGCTTCGGCATTTCCCGTGCAGTGCTACCGCGGGTGCTGTCGTTGCAGCAGGTGGAGCGGCTGTGCGAGAAGTCGCCGGTGGCGCTGGAAGTGTTCGCCTTCGGCAGCCTGTGCATCATGGTGGAAGGCCGCTGCCAGCTGTCCAGCTACGTCACCGGCGCCTCGCCCAACCGCCACGGCGTGTGCTCGCCGGCGAAGTTCGTGCGCTGGGACGAGCAGGACGACGGCAGCCGCAGCGTGCGCCTGAACGACGTGTTGATCGACGAATTCAAGCCGGAAGAGCCGGCCGGCTACCCCACCGTGTGCAAGGGACGTTTCAACGTCGGCAACGAGATCTTCCACGCGCTGGAAGAGCCGACCAGCCTCAACACGATGGAGCTGCTGCCGCGGCTGAAGCAGATCGGCGTGACCGCGCTGAAGATCGAAGGCCGCCAGCGCGGCGTGGCCTACGTCAGCTCCGTCACCCGCACCTGGCGCAAGGCGATCGACCAGGTCATCGCCGATGAAGCGCACTGGCAGCTCAAGCCGGAATGGCAGGCGGAACTGTCGCGCCACGCCGAAGGCCACCAGACCACGCTGGGCCCGTACCACCGCGCCTGGCATTGAAGGACATCCCGATGAAACTGAGCCTTGGCCCGCTGCAATATTTCTGGCCGCGCGAGCGCACGCTGGCGTTCTACCGCGAGGCGATCGACTGGCCGGTGGACATCGTCTACCTCGGCGAAACCGTGTGCAGCAAGCGCCGCGAACTGCGCACCGCCGACTGGCTGGCACTGGCGGAGGAACTGGCCGCCTCCGGCAAGCAGATCGTGCTGTCCACGCTGGCGCTGATCGAGGCCGAATCCGAACTGAGCGTG
This sequence comes from Thermomonas sp., assembly GCF_041905325.1. Classification (GTDB taxonomy): domain Bacteria; phylum Pseudomonadota; class Gammaproteobacteria; order Xanthomonadales; family Xanthomonadaceae; genus Thermomonas. Next base: position 65,244 of record NZ_JAYRLK010000008.1, read on the forward strand.
CTCGACCGGCAGATCTCGCACGGCGGCTTCTGGATCGAGGCCAACGACCTGTCGGCGGTGCAACTGTGCAAGGAAAAGGGTCGCCCGTTCGTGGCCGGCCCGACGCTGAACGTCTACAACCACCGCGCACTGGCACTGCTGGGCGAAGACGGCCTGCGCCGCTGGGTGCCGGGCGTCGAGCAGGGCCGCACCCTGATCGGTGAACTGAAGGATGGCGTGCTGGCAGACGGCGGCAGCATGCCGGAGCTGGAGGTGATCGCCTGGGGCCGGCTGCCGCTGTCGTTCTCGGCGCGCTGCTTCACCGCGCGCGCGCTGGACGTACCCAAGGACCAGTGCGGCTTCCGCTGCATCGACTATCCCGACGGCATGCCGCTGGCCACCCGCGAAGGCCGCCCGTTCCTGCGCATCAACGGCATCTCGGTGCAGGGCGAGGAAATCACCGACCTGGGGCCCGAGCTGCCCGAACTGCACGCGCTGGGCGTGGACATCCTGCGCCTGTACCCGCAGGCCGAAGACATGGAAGCGATCGTGCGCCATTTCGACGCCGCCCGCAGCGCCAGCGAAGCGCCGGTGCGGATCGGCCAGCGCAACGGCTACTGGCACGGCGAACCGGGCATGCGGATGCCGGCCGCCTGAGCCCGGGACGGATTTTGGAGGGCACAGGGACGTGCCCGTTTTCATGATTCCGGACGAAGTCCGGCACCTTGTGCGCCCCATCCTCCGGGCTTTGGGCCCGCCGTGCCCCCACGGCGGAACGTACCCCCCATCGCGCCCCCGATCCACACGCGCGGCAATGAAACGCCCCGGAACGGCAGGCAACAAAAAACCCGCCTAGATGGCGGGTTTCAGGGGTTTCGTGAGTCTTTGGGGGACTGTCTGAAACCGGTGGATGGTGCCAAGAGGGAACCCGAACTGTCCTCCACAGACCGCATTGCACCTTAACTTCCTGAAACCGGTTTTTGATCGTGCCCCCTTACAGGCCCCCAAAGCGGTGACCATCCAGGACTAGCCCAACGATCTGCTGGCTCACGATCTGAACATGTCGGCGGACGTCGGCAGACATCGAGGGCTACTACAATTTGTACGTCAAGACGCCAGGAATCTCCGGAATGGATTTGCTGGATGGCGTTTCACGAGGCACTGCGGCATTGCCAACTCCACCGAGGCCCGGGTTCGAGAGACGATGACTGATGCGTGTCAGCTCCTTGGTTGACCCAGCCGTGGCCAGCGCCTATGCGGCCACGGATCTCATTGATGGCGACCCGATCCTCGATGCACAGGACTATCCAAATACCTTTGCGTTTGCCAACTGTTCGGGAGGAGCTGGACTCGTCGAGGTCAAGGGCGTCGGGGAGCCGGCCATCTCCGTGCATGTCAAGGTTTCAGATGTATCCGGTCGCCTCAAGGTTGTTGGTGTCGGCAGGCTCAACATGCCTGAGGCTGCTGCTGCTGAGTCCGGTGCAAACAGCGAAACTGCCCATGCGTCTTAGAGCTCTTCCAGGCCGAAATGGATTGAAGGCTTCGGGCAGGGGAATCTTGAATACTTCATCGACCATGAAGGATTTCGTCTTTATATCGGCTGCCCGACGCAGGGCGGCAGCGCAGATGCCCGATCGTCGGTTGAGCTTGTACGGACAAGTGACGACACCCGTATTGCAGCGTTCACGATCGAGGTTGATGGAATGACATTCGAGGGTCCATTTGAAGCTGACAGTCGAGTTGGTGACAACAACTTCGTCGCCCTCCTGGAAGCGCTTCACGCAACCGACGCCACCGTGAAGTTCCAAGGGAAGTCGGTGACTTTCCCGAAGTCAAACGCGGCGGAAGTGGTTCCGACGCACGGCTCGCCGAACTTCAGCTGCAACCTTTCGCCTGACTCGCACGTTGGCGCTTTAGCGCCAACGTGCGGTTAGCCGGAATGATCTTAGTGCCCCCTTGTGGTTGGATCCATGCTCCCCATGTATCTGGATCCCTAAGGCCTCACACGTGACCTGAGCTGTGAGCTGGAAGTACCTGCCGGCAAAGGCATGTTAGTAGTATTACTACTAACCCGCTACCATGATCCGTCTCAAACGGTGAGCCCACCGTCCCCGAGACTGCCGCCATGCCCGTTCCTGCCCCCACGCTTCCTCTGCCGCCCGGCGCCTTCGGCCCCGCCGACATCGAGCCGACGCACCTAGCGCTGCCTCTGCTGTCTGTGCGCGCCACCTGCGGCTTCCCCTCGCCCGCCGAGGACTTCTTCGGCGTCGAGGACCTGCTGGACCTCAACCAGCGCTGCATCGACAACCCGATTGCCACGTTCTTCATGGAGGCCGACACCGGCGAGTCCATGGTGGGCTTCGGCATCTACCCCGGGGACACCCTCGTCGTGGATCGCAGCAGGAACCCGCAACCGGGGGACATCGTGATCGCGATCTGGGAGGGCGGCTTCGTCTGCAAGCAGCTGCGGAAGCGGGCCGGCCGGTTCGAGCTGCACTCCGGCCATCCTGACCACGCGCCGATCCAGGTGCCCCCCGATGTCGAGCTGGAGGTGTGGGGCGTGGTGACCTGGTCCTTCCGCAGCCAAGTGAGGCGCATGCGATGAGCGAGATGGCAGAGACCTGGAAGGCCAAGCTGCAGCCGCTCGCCGGGGCCCGCTGGCCACTGCGCTGCGGCTTCGTGATTCCGGCGGATGATCTGGAACGGCTGCAGGCAGGCCTGTGGCCGCGGGACATGGACGACCGCTGGGCCATCTGGCTGGACGGCGACACCCTGCGCTGCTGGCGCTCCTGGACCGCCACCTGCATCTACGAGGCCCGTCTGGACCTGGACCAGGACGGTTCGGCCACGGCCGTGATGCTGGATGTCCTGGACGATCCGGAAACCTATGTGCGCGCCACCAGCGAGGAGGCCGAACTGCAGCGCTTCGAGGGCGTTCTGGCCCTGATCCGTCAGGTTCGGAGCGAGGTAGGGTCCGTCACCCGCTTGCCGGTGGCCTGAGCCTGCCTGGGCGGATCCTCCATGTTCGGACTGGTCGACGGCAACAACTTCTATGCGTCCTGCGAGCGGGCATTCCAGCCAGAGTTGCGTGGGCAGCCCGTGTGCGTGCTGTCCAACAACGACGGCTGCGTGATCGCCCGCAGCCAGGAGTGCAAGGACCTGGGCATTGCCATGGGCCAGCCCATCCACGAGGTGCCCCTTCCCCTGCGCCGGCGGCTGCGGATTTTCTCGGCCAACTTCGGGCTCTACGGGGATCTGTCAGGGCGGGTCGTCTCGATCCTGCGGGACCAGTTCGCCCGGGTGGAGATCTACTCGATCGACGAGTCCTTCGTGGACTTCGCCGGCATCCGGCAAGACCAGCGTGAGGAGGTGGCCCGACAGGTGCGCGCCCGCATCCTGCAGTGGGTCGGGATTCCCTGCTGTGTGGGGATCGGCCCCACCAAGACGCTGGCGAAGCTCGCCAACAAGCTGGCCAAGAAAACGTCCCACGGGGTCGTGACAGTGCTTGGCGGGGATCCGGCATTGGAGCGCTTCCCCGTGGAGGACGTCTGGGGCGTCGGGCGCAAGCTCACCGCGCGGCTGGGCGCCGAGGGCGTCCTGACGGCAGCCGACCTTGCACGTGCCGATCCGGAGACCCTGCGGGCCCGCTACGGCGTCGTGCTGGCCCGGACCCAGCGGGAGCTGCAGGGCATCGCCTGTGCGGACCTGGAAGAGAGTGAGCCGGACCGCAAGCAGATCGTGGTCAGCCGCTCGTTTGGTCGGGAAGTCGTCGAGATGGAGGATCTCCATCAGGCCGTGGCGACCTTCGCCCAGCGTGCCTGCGAGAAGCTGCGCGCCCGCTCCCTGCAGGCCAACGGCGTCTGGGTCTGGCTCAACACCAACCCGTTCAAGCCGGATGCCCGGCAATACCATCCCTCCTGCGCCATGAGCCTGATTGCTCCCACGTCCGACACCCGCGAGGTGCTGCGCCTAGCGCAGCACCTCGTGCGGGGGATGTATCGGCAGGGGTATCGCTACAAGAAGGCCGGCGTCGGCCTGTTGGACCTAACCCACGGGAACCAGCACCAGGCGGATCTGTTCTCCCAGGCCGATCCGCGCTCAAAGGTCCTCATGGACGTGCTGGATCGTGCCAATGCGCGTTTCGGGCGTGGAGCGCTGGGACTTGCCTCAAGTGCCTGGCGGTCGCGCAAGGGGGAGATGGAGAAGCCGGTGTGGGGGATGAACCAGTCGGCGCTCTCCAAGCGCTACACGACTCGATGGGAGGAGCTTGCCGCTGCGAAGTAGCGCTCCGAAGGCATGAAGGGCGGGATTCGGCCAGTAGCGGACATTGATCAGGACCCGCCTGGATCCTGGGCAACAGGAGATCTCGGAACTATAAGTACAAGCAGCTAAGAGTTTTCCTCAATCAACCAGCGCATGAAGCCTAGCTCGATGACCTGCTCGGTAATCGCCTCAGCGTTCATCACATAGACCCGTTCGTCCGCCGTGGACAGGGGCTTTGGGCTGCTGTGGTGGAGGAAGAAGCCTCGGGTGTACACCTGTGCCGCGTTGAAGCTATCCACGAACTCATCCAGTTCTTTTTGAGATGCAGATGCCTTTACCTGGACCACGGCAAGTTCATTGGTCAGCGGGTGCTCCAAGTAGAAGTCGAAGGCCTTTGTTGTACCGCCGACGCCGCCAGTCCTCCGCCAGCCTGCTGCTGTAAAGAGCATGTCGGACAGGATCTCCATCGGTTTGGGCCCGAGCATCTTCAACAGTTCCACGCCGGACTCAACCAGCGCCTGTTGCGCTTGTTGCACCCTCAGCACGGCTGGCGATGCAATACCGTTGATGCGTGCCACAAGGCGCTGGGGATCGGGTACCCAGCAGGACGTACCGCGGTAGCTGGCCAAATTGGTGTAGGTGCCGGAAAGGTTGGACTTCGCCAGTACCTTGCCCTCTTTCAGGTCGACGTTCCGCCATTCCCCTTGCACGGGTCGGAATGAGCTTTCATCGTCCAGCGCCGTCGGACTTCCAGGCTGCAGGAACGCATAGTGCAAGGAGCCATTAATGAAGGTGACCCATAGGGTCGTGCCATCGTCCTCAAAGTATTCGCGGGTCTCATTCGTGTACCTGGTCGCGACCGAGGCACTGTGTCCATTCTCCCGCCAGTCCTGCGCAATCTTGTCCCATGCCCCCGCCTTTGCCCACTGCATGGTCTGCGGGTGCCCAGTGGACAGTCCAACACGCATCACGTTGCTGTCCTTACATGGCTGCTCCCAAATCCCACCAGCCCCGAGTTTCACGTACCTGACCTTACTTGCTTTCATCATCATGAGTTCTCCTCCCCTCTCAGTAGATCTTACTTCCAGCAGTGTGCCCATGTTTTCCCGTACTAGAGCGCGGTGGATAGCTGTCAGAAACGCTGTTCTAGCGGCCGACAAAGTCGCAAGATCGCCGTGATCTAGTAGCTATCTTCGCTCCTTTGGTATGTACTGCTCGCCGCCCGAAGCTCATCGGCTAGCTCGGCACGCAGCCGGACCGGGCCAACCACTTCGACCCACCGGCCGAAGCCCAATAACCACCACCGAAGCAACTCGTCATCCTCGACCGTCGCCGACACCTCGACCCGGCCATCCGCCATGTCATGGATCAACTGATCGATCGATATTGGCATCTCGCGCAGATGTTCGGCCGCAGTCGCGTCGAAACGCACCACGAGCTTGATCTTCCCACCCGATCCGTACCGCCGCGCCTCGGTGCTGACGTACTCCTGGAAATCAAACCCGGCCGGCTCCTTCGATCGCACGTCCATCTCCACGGGGGCGTCCATCCGGTGCAGCGCCAGTTGTCGAACATCGCCATAGTCGAAAAGCGTGCAGACCAGATAGACCACTGGGCCGCGCGAGAGCAGGCCCAGCGGATGGATCTTCGTCTCCTTCCCCTGCCGGCTTCCCTTGGCACGGTACTGGACTTGGATGCAACGCCTGTGGGCAAGCGCGGACTGCACCACCATCAGCACGTCCGTCGATAGTTTCGGGGGTATGTGCGGAATGCCCATCGGCACGACCGCCGTGCGCTTGTGCCAGTCCTTCCAGCCCGATCCTGAGAGCGTTCGCGAGGCGCTATCGAAGATCGGGGCCAGTTCCTTATGCATGGCCTGGGGCAGCAGGTTGCGCAGGTGGGTACGGGCAAGCTGCAGGGCCACGGCCTGTGGTGTGGTCAGCCTCGGCATGAACTCGAAATGCGCATCCTTGGCCCATGACCAACCATAGGGCTTAGAGCGATCGTCAAGCACCAATGGAAACTCGGCCGCTAGCAGGTGGAGGTCGCGTTCGATCGTGCGACGCGAGACCTGGAAGCCTTCGTCGAGCAACCTGCCTTCCAGTTCCTTCGTGGTGATCTTTAGTGGGCTTCGGGGAACGCGCTTTAGCATTGCCCATTGTCGCGCCACCGCCATTCCCGCTTCGTCGACCATGCCAGTTTCCATGTCTGGGCAGGTTACTGTGCCATGCGACGCCACGCGTCGCACGCATCCGGATCATCGCAGGCCTGACCCATTGCGACCCGCCATAATGAACTCTCCTGAGATACACCCTCCGAACGCCAACAAGCCCTACCCCTGGCTGGTGAAGACCCGCGATATCCGCGTGCTATGGATGCTGCGCATCCTGATTCGATTGGGAGCGGTTTCGGGCCTCTACCGCCCTCACCAATCCGGACGATCCGAGCGCATCGCCCGACGTCTGCGCCTCCCGGCTCTGGAGCCCGACGCCCCCGGGAGGTCCGAGGTGGGCGGACGGCTGGAGGCCAGCCTCGCGCGTCTGGAGAGCCGTGCCAACGGCATCGCACTCCCGGCACGCCTGCGCAGGAACATCGAATTCTTGCGAGGCCAATTCTCGTTGAACAGGACCGAATGTCTGATCCTGGCACTTGCCGTGTGTCTACGTGCCGACGACGGCCTGCACGAGACGGCCGAACTGGACGACCGCAAGGTCAACCCCGCGCGGGAGATCGCCATGGTACTGGGCGTATCGCAGCGGGAAGTCGCCAAGGCACTGGAGCCAATGGGGCGCCTGCGGCGATCGGGCATGATCGAGGCACGCTCCGGCGGCGGTCTTGAGGCCAACCTCCAGCTTCGCCGCGGCGGCCTGCGGAAACTGGCCACTGCAAAAATCCAGGCTGTCGAAGACCTGTTCGGCGGATTCTTGGTGTCTTCACCCCCGCCGACGCTGGCTGCAGAGGACTACGGGCACATGTCGCCTGGCTTCGACGTCCTCCAGCGCCTGCTACGCACCGCACTGGCCCAGCAGCATGAAGGGGTCAACATCCTGGTCCATGGTTCGCCCGGCACGGGCAAATCGGAACTGGCACGCACATTGGCACGGCAAATCGACGCGCCGCTGTTCGACATTGCCAGCCAGGACGAAGATGGCGATCCGCTGCGCGCAGGCGACCGCCTCGGCGCCGCTGCTACTGGCCTGTTCCTACTCGGAAAGCGCCGCGCGATCGTCGCTTTCGATGAAGTGGAAGCCATCTTCAACGATGGCAGCGACTTCGTGGGCAAACCCTCGACCGCGGAATCGTCCAAGGCCTGGGTAAACCAGCTCCTCGAACACAACCCGGTACCGGTCGTCTGGATCGCCAACAGCATCCGGCGGATGGATCCGGCCTTCGTCCGACGCTTCGACCTCGTGGTGGAACTCGAGGCACTTCCGCAGAAGCAACGCCTCCAATTGCTTGAGCGTGAGTGCGGCGCATTCGTTCCCGGCGAACAGTTGTGTCGGCTGTCCCGAGTGGACTGCCTAACTCCGGCACTCGTTACACGCGCCTCCAAAGTGATCCGCCGGATCGGACATCCCGGAGAATCGGGCCAGCTGCTCGAGACCGTGCTCGACGGCGTTCTCAAGGCGCAGGGCCACGCGCCGCTGGCGCGCCTGCTCAACGGCGTAGAGGCAGGGACATTCGATCCAGCGCTGTGCAACACCAGCGAAGACCTCGCCGACTTGGCCCAAGGCGTCGCATCATCCGGTATGGGCCGGATTTGCCTGTACGGGCCGCCGGGAACCGGGAAGACTGCGTTCGGGCACTGGCTGGCTGACACGCTGGGCAAACCGATCATGCTTAAACGCGTGTCCGATCTGCAAAGCCCCTACCTTGGCGTCATGGAGAAGAATCTGGCCCGGACTTTCCAGCAGGCATCGCGGGATGGCGCAGTCCTGCAGATCGACGAAGTTGACAGCTTCCTCCAGGATCGGCGCGGCGCCCAACACTCCTGGGAAACCAGCCAAGTCAACGAATTCCTGACGCAGCTGGAGGGTTTCGGGGGACTGTTTATCGCCAGCACGAACCTGATGGACAACCTCGACCCAGCGGCGTTGCGCCGGTTCGACTACAAGATTCGGATGGACTACCTAAGGCCGGAGCAGGCGAGGTTGCTGCTTGAGCGCAACCTCGAGAAGTGGGGTATCGGCCCTGCCACTGACCACGACCGTGATCTTCTGTTTGCTAAGAAGCTCACGCCGGGAGACTTTGCGGTCGTCGCGCGCCGCCACCGGGTGAGAGCTTTCGCCAATGCTACTTCTGTCGTAGACGCTCTGTGCGCGGAGGCCACGCTGGCCGGTCGTGGATCGCGCATGCGGATTGGATTCACCTGATGTTGAAACGGGCAAATCAGTCCTGGGCAGATAGCGAACGACCGCTTTGGGTCGAAAACCGCCAACCTGCCGCCATCCTCCATTGCCTCAGACGCTGAGCTCCAGTCTCAGCTTGTGATACAGCCAGACGATTAGCTACGCCCTTTGGAGCATGAAGGGGCCGCCATGGGATCTGAGCTGCAACGCATCACAACTGGCGTTTCGACCAGCAGTCGGCTCCGCGACGGCGGGCTGCTCGCCGAGCGACTTGAGTCCAAGTACGCAGATCGCATTACCGGCCATATCGTGCAGCCTTCAAGGTCAGCTCGAACCGTGCCGTTTTGGCTGCATTCGGGGCAACGCCATCCCGAAGCATTAGCCGGGCCTTGGCCGCGCGCTCCCGGGCCTCGGCCAGGCCTACCTCGGGAAAGCGCCCAAAGGTCGACCTGGACTCCTTACCGGCGTGCCGGTACTTCAAGCGCCAGATCCTCGAGCCGCTTGGAAGCACCTCCAGGTACAGGCCGCCGCCGTCGAAATGCTTGCCCGGGCCGGCACTCTTGGCCGCCAGCACTGTGAGCTTTCCCGTCTCTTTAGCCATGTCCATGCCCCCAAATTGGGCCCACCGTGCCCCCACGGCGGAACGTGCCCTCAATCGTGCCCCCAAAATAGGTCGGCTTCAATGGGATCCCCTCGGACGCTGCCGGACCCCCAGGCAAAGAAAAACCCCGCCGGAGCGGGGTTTCAGAGGATTTCCGCGGACTGTATCGAACTTCCGCGGACTAGTTATTGGTGCCAAGAGGGGACTCGCATATGCGGCGTATGTGATTGACTAGACGACTCTTTTTACACATCCAATAATCCAAGTACCCCCACGGATACCCCCAGAATGCAGCCGCTACCCCCTCGCGCGCGTGCGCGTCCCCGTCTTGTCTCCGGGTAGCAGCCCCAGCCGCCTTGCCGGCTCCAGCGCGCGCAAGGACGGATCGCACAAGGTCGCACTCTGCGATGGGCCGCCTGCAATTTTCCCTCCCTATTTTATTCGGGTCAGACTTCCCCGACCCCAGCGCGCGGCGCTCCCCGACTGGCAGGCCGTCGCCATGCTGGCAACCTGTCCGGGCTGGCAACGTGCAACGCCGCAAGGTCATCCACGGGCACGGGGTTCGCAGGGATAGCGAACCTGCCAGCGTCATCTACTTGGGCCTACTTTAGGGCCGCGCCCTTTTATGGCGTCCAAAAACTCCGGCCCGCATTGTTTCCGCCCTGCTATTTGCAAGCGCGCCCGCCGTTTTCGTCGGCTCGCTGCGGTTGTCCGGGCCTCCGAGTAAACGCCCCTAGCTTGGTAGAGTCTTAGAAGGTGCCCGATGGTCGGGGCACAGAATAGGGCGAATTGCGCGTTTTAGGAACGATGGTCGGGGCAGTGTGCCCCGGTAGTCGTGGCGAAAAGTTCCGGCCTCGCCCCGATGGTCGGGGCAGTGTGCCCCGCTGGTCGGGGTGGCGCTCGCGCCGCAGTCATGCCGCAGCCCGCGCAGGTTGCCGCCACAGGTTGGACGGTGCGGGGTTCGGCTTCACGTCCAACTTCCCGCTGCAATCGTCGATGCCAATCCACGTCACCGCGTAAAGGTTCGGACAGTGCAATCCGCCTTGCCGCGTTAGCTCGATCATGCCCGCCTGCAGCAGTTCGTCCAGCGCGCGTTTCAATGTGTCTTTGGACTTCCAGCCTCGCGCCCTCATCCATGACCATGGCGCAGCCAAGTCGCCGTTGTTGTTGCCCCGGTATTGCGCGCCTATGTCCAGTAGCAGCGCCCGCGCCTTGAAAGACAGCCCGCAGTACGCGGGACTGTCTAGCACCTCAACTGGGAACCGGAAAAACCAACCGTTGCTCTTGCGCCCCTTGAATTTCTCCCTAGTGCGCCGGCTCATGCGTTCAACCTCCCTGCAATCGCCCCCTGTACCCCCATAGCCGGCAGGGTCACGCGCGGGCCTGCATCGCCAGCCCCGGCGCGTCTGGGATCGGGTTGCAGCAGGAACCCTCTCGCGCTGCGCTGCCACCCGGCGGCCATCATCTCGGCCAGCAGCAGACAGCGGCGCGTTCCCCGCCATTGCCCCGGCTCGGCATACTCGCCCACCCGGTGCCGGTCAAACGCGCGTTCGCTTCCGAAGTATTCGCCGCAGGCGACACATTGGCAGCGGCAGCCCTTCAACGTCGGCCCCGTCATGTCGCACCATCCAGCGCGGACAGGGCCACGTCCAGCAGGTCGGCAGCTTCCACGATGCCAGCCGGCGGGAAGTCTGTTTGACGCGCATACGCACCTAACAGGGCCGCCGCACCCTGTACCGCTACCCTCGCAAGGGGAACGCCCTGAACGCCCGCCGATTGCCCGCCCCGGCGCGTTCCTGTAGCGTTTGCATCGCTCGGGCCGCCAGCCTTAGCACCCTCGCCCTGTTCCCCGTCGGTCGCCAAACTTGCCGGGGTCAGGGCGATTTCATTAGGCCAAGTCATGCCGCCCTCCCAGCATCGCGCGCTGCAATGCGGTCAGCGATCCATGCGGATACCTCATGCTCGGGCCATGCGCTGGCGCGTTCGCCCAGCTTCACGGGCTGCGGGAAGTCGCCCGCCGCGATCCTGCGATAGACATCGCTGCGACTCTTGCCGGTGCGCCGGCAAACTTCGCGCAGGCGCAGCAGGGTCAGGGGGTCGCCGGATGCGGTTGTGGCCGGCAGTCCACCGGTGCCGCATGAATGATCGTAGAGCCTCGCTCGGTGTTTGCTACTCGACATTGATCGCCCTCCACGATGCGCGCCGTTGCGATATGCAGCGGGCCTTTACGCGTCGTGTCGGGCTATCTATTTACTACACGCCTTTGGATGTTGGCACTGCGGAATTTGCCGGTGGACGCTTGCGTTCCCGAGTGGATGACGCAGCGTGAGCAGCGATGCGGGTTTCACGGATTCGGGACGATTTCCAGCGTGGAACTGAATGGGCGCAACTTGTCGCGGTTTTCGGTTAGCTCGCCTTGCGCTTGATCGGAATCACCGTGCCGCCCGCGCGCAGGCTGTCCACGTAGTCGGCCCATGCCTGCATCATCGTCCGGCGTTCGGCCATGTACTGCGCCCGGTTGTACACGGCGCGCACCTTGTTGCGCTCGGCGTGCGCTAGCTGGCGTTCGATAACGTCCGGCTTCCAGCCAAGCTCATTCAGGCGCGTGGACGCCATCGCCCGGAACCCGTGGCCGGTCATAGTGTCGCCATCGAATCCCAGCCGCCGCAGCGCCGCGTTCACCGTGTTTTCGCTCATGGGCCTGTCCGCCGTCCGCAGGCTGGGAAACACGTAGCGGCTGCGCCCGGTCAGCGGTTGCAGGTCGCGCAGGATCGCCACCGCCTGCGATGCCAGCGGCACGATATGGGCCTCTCGCATCTTCATCTTGGCCGCAGGGATGCGCCATTCCGCCGCGTCTAGGTCTAGCTCGGCCCATTCCATGCGCCGCAGCTCGCCGGGGCGCACGAATACCAGCGGCCCCAGCTTCAACGCCGCCGCCGTCACCGGCTGGCCTGCATAGCCCTCCAGCGCGCGCAGCAGGTCGCCCATCTTGGCCGGGTCGGTAATGGCCGCGTGCGGCTTGGATTTCACAGGGGTCAGCGCCCCGCGCAGGTCGGCGGTCGGGTCGCGGTCGGCCCTGCCATGCGCCACGGCATAGCGGAACACCTGCCCGATGCGTTGCTTCACCCGGCGTGCGGTTTCGTGGTGCCCCTGCCCCTCGATCTTGCGCAGCGCGGACAGGATCGCCGGGGGGGTCACTTGCGCAAGCGGCAGTGGGTCTAGGCTGGGGACAAGGGACAGCAGCCATTCCGCCTTTGTAGCGGTCACGGGGGCCAGCACGTGGCGTTGCTTGCCCAGCCATTCCGCCGCCACCGCCTTGAAACTGTCCGCCGCTTCCAGCTTATCCGCTGCCCGCTTCGCCCGCTTGTCCGCCGCAGGGTCGCCACCGTCACGGATCGCGGCGCGCGCTGCGTCCCGTCGCCTGCGGGCCTCCGCTAGCGAAACCTCCGGGTACGCGCCAAAGGACAGCAACCGTTCCTTGCCGGCGTGGCGGTACTTCATCCGCCACAGCTTCGCCCCGTTGTCTTTGGTCAGCAGGAACAACCCGCCGCCGTCCGCCAGCTTGCCCGGCTTCGCCGCCTTGATCGCCACCGCTGTCAGCTTGCCCGTGTCCGCCGCCATGCCGATACCCCCACCCGATACCCCCAGCAGGGGGCCGATACCCCCAACGGTACCCCCACGTTGGCCGGGCTGCAATGGGACGCCCCGGAACGCTAGGCAACAAAAAACCCGCCTAGATGGCGGGTTTCAGGGGTTTCGTGAGCCCTTGCGGGACTGTCTGAAACCGGTGGATGGTGCCCAAGAGGGGACTCGAACCCCTACGACCTAAATCGCTACCACCTCAAGGTAGTGCGTCTACCAATTCCGCCACCTGGGCAATGCCACGGCTTGCTGGCCGCGCATTTTAAAACGTGTTGCGGTTTACGTCACTTCCCTGGCTGCGGCGCCGGCGCGGCCGGAGCCGACTGCGGCTGGGCCACGGGAACCTGTGCTGCGGGAACCGCAGGCTTGGCCTGGGTCTCCGGCAACTGCGCCACCACGCCAAGATCGGGCTTGGCCGGACCACGGTTGGCCTGCTTGCTGGCGTACATCGCCATGCCCATGCTGGTGACGAAGAACACGATGGCCAGCCACTTGGTGCTCTTGCTCAGGAAGTTGGACGCACCACGCGCACCGAACACGGTGGACGATGCGCCACCGCCGAAACCGGAGCCTGCCTGTGCGCCGGAACCTTGCTGCAGCAGCACGAAGGCAATGATGGCCACTGCCACCAGCACGTACAGTACATTGATCAATTGCATCAACATCGTTGCATATTCTCTGTGTGATCAAGCCGCCGCACGCGCGATGGCCAGAAAGTCGGCGGCCACCAGCGAGGCCCCGCCGATCAGCCCGCCGTCCACGTCGGCCTGTTCGAACAGGCTGGCAGCGTTGTCGGGCTTCACGCTGCCACCGTACAGGATGGCCAGCGAATCCGAAATTGTAGCATCTTGCGCGGCGATTTGACCACGAATGAATGCATGCACGTCCTGCGCCTGCGCCGGGCTGGCGGTACGCCCGGTGCCGATCGCCCACACCGGTTCGTAAGCGACCACCGCATTGGCGAAGGCGGCAACACCCGCAAGCGCCAGCACCGGCTGCAATTGGCCGGCGATCACCGCTTCGGTCTGGCCGGTTTCACGCTGTTCCAGACTTTCGCCGACGCACAACACCGGGACCAGCCCGGCCGCCTGCGCGGCCACGAATTTGCGTGCCACCAGTTCGCTGCTTTCGGCGTGGTACTGGCGGCGCTCGGAATGCCCCACCAGCGTGTAGCGCGCGCCGACATCGGCCAGCATCGCCGCCGCCACTTCGCCGGTGTAGGCGCCCTTGGCGTGCGCGCTCACGTCCTGCGCACCGAAGGCCACGCCGTTGCCGTCGAACTTCGCCACCAGCTCGCCCAGGTACGGATACGGCGGCAGCACCACCAGGTCCGCACCGACAACGCCAGCGGCCACGATCTCCTGCACCAAGGCATGGGCGAACTCACGGCTGCCTTGCAGCTTCCAGTTACCGGCAACGATTTTGCGACGCATGGCGGACACCTCGGGGTCGGGGGGCGAAGTTTAGCAACCTGCCGCACCCCCGTTATAGTTGCGGGATGAATCGCCCGCTCCCGCTACTGCGCATGCTGCCGTACCGCAAGCCCACCGAAGGGCGCGATTACTGGCTGTTCGAAAACGTGTTGCCGAATGCGCCGGCCGTGCGCCAGCGATGCCTGGACAAGCAGGACTGGGCGTTGGGCTTCCCGCATACGGGCGAGAGCTGGCCGGGGCGTCGCGCAATCCCGGCGCTGGAGGCGGACGAGTTGGCCCTCGTGGAGGCCAAGGTGCGGCAAGCGACCGGGGCAAAAAACTGTGGGTGCAGCCGTCGCCCGACGGCAAGACCTTGAACCACAACTGCGTGCAGGTGGTTGGCGAGCGCGAAGCCCAGGCCCGCCCGCATACCGACTCGCGCGCCATGTGCCGCTACGCGGCGGTGCTCTACCTCACCCCGGACGCGCCGGAACAATGCGGCACCAGTTTTTTCCGGCAACGCATGCCGGGCGGCCAGTTGGGCGGCAACGTGGTGAACAAACCGCACGACAATCTGGTGGAGGCGTTGGGTACCCGCTTCGTGCCACCGGGGTCGTTCGTCGAGGACGTGCGCATTTCCAATCGCTTCAACCGCCTGCTGCTGTACAGCGCAGCGCTGATCCACAGCGCCACCGCTTATTGCGGCAGCGCACTGGCAGACGAACGGATGGCGGCGGTGTTCTTCTGGATGAGCTGACAACCCGCAGCGTGCCACCTCACTTCAGCTTGATCTCGCGCAGGCGCTCTTCCAGATATCCCTGCGCCGTGATCGGCTCAGGATAGCGGCTGGGGTTGTCCGGCGTGACACACGACGGCAGCACGTCGATCAGGAAATCCGGGTTCGGGTGCAGGAAGAACGGCGTGGAATAACGGGGCTGGCGCGCCTTCTCGCCCGGCGGGTTCACCACGCGGTGGGTGGTGGACGGGTACACGTGGTTGGTCAGGCGCTGCAGCATGTCGCCGATGTTGACCACGATGGTGTCGGCGTCGGCGGTGAACGCCACCCACTCGCCCTTGCGCGACAGCACTTCCAGGCCTTCCGCGCTGGCGCCCACCAGCAGGGTGATCAGGTTGATGTCCTCGTGCGCGCCGGCGCGCACGTTGGGGATGTCGTCGGTGGTGATCGGCGGGTAATGGATCGGGCGCAGGATCGAATTGCCGGAATCGGTCTTGTCGGCGAAATAGTTCTCCGCCAGGCCGATGTGCAGCGCCAGCGCCGACAGCACCTGCGAACCCAGCGCGTCCAGCGACTGGTACAGGCCGTAGCCGACCCGCTTGAATTCCGGAATCTCCGCCGGCCACTGGTTTTCCGCCATATCGGCGGCGTACTTCGAGTCGCGCGCGATCTCGCGGCCGATATGCCAGAACTCCTTGAGGTCGAAGTGCTTGGAGCCCTTCGCGGTTTCCACGCCGAACGGCGTGTAGCCGCGCGCACCGCCGCCGCCCGCCACGTGGTACTGCTTCTTCACCGCTTCCGGCAGCGCGAAGAACGCCTTGAAGGTGGCGTAGGCCTCGTCGATCTGCGCCTGCGGGATGCCGTGGTTGCGGATGCCGGCAAAGCCCCATTCGCGGTAGGCCGCGCCGAGTTCATCGACGAAGGCCTGGCGGTCGGCCGGGCTGGCCGGATGGGTGAAGCGGCGGATGTCGAGCGTGGGGATCTGCGAAGTCATGGCGTTCTTCCTTCCCGCGGGCGCGGGAATCACGGCGTTGCAATCAAGCGGCAGCGCGCACGGCGTCGGCCAGCGCGGACAGGGTGGTCTCAACCAGTGCGGCATCGTCGGCTTCGACCGTCACCCGCACCACCGGCTCGGTACCCGACGCGCGCAGGAAGGCGCGGCCACGGCCTTCGACGGCGCGCTGCGCCTGTGCCAGCGCGGCCTGCACGCTGGCCGCCTCGGCCGGCTTGCTGCCGGCGGCGAAGCGCACGTTGACGGTCTTCTGCGGCACCTTGCGCAGGTCCTTCAGTGCATCGGCCAGGCCGATGCCGCGGCGCTGCAGCACTTCCAGCACCTGCAGCGCGCTGACGATGCCGTCGCCGGTACTGGCGCGGTCCAGGCACAGGATGTGGCCGCTGGCTTCGCCGCCCAGTACGCCATCGTTCGCCAGCAGTTGCTGGTGCACGTAGCGGTCGCCGACCTTCGCGCGCACGAACGCGATCCCGCGCGCGGCCAGCGCCTGTTCGAAGCCGAAGTTGGTCATCAGCGTGCCGACCACCGGACCACGCAAGCGGCCGGTTTCCTGCCAGTCGCAGGCCAGCACGTAAAGCAGGTCGTCGCCGTCGCAGACGCGGCCATCGGCATCGACGAACAGCACGCGGTCGCCGTCGCCGTCGAAGGCGATGCCCAGCGCGGCACCGGTGGCGCGCACGCGTTCGGCCAGCGCCTCGGGATGGGTGGACCCCACGCCCTGGTTGATGTTGACGCCGTTCGGCTCCACACCGATGGCGTCCACGCGGGCCTCCAGTTCGCGCAGGACCAGCGGCGCCAGCTGGTAGGTGGCGCCGTTGGCACAGTCGACCACAATCCGCATGCCGCCGAGGTGGAAACCCTTGGGCACGGAATTCTTGCAGGCCTCGACATAGCGACCGATGGTGTCGCGATTGCGCACCGCCTTGCCCAGATTTTCCGAAGCCACGGTGGAGAACGGCGCATCCAGCGCGGCCTCGATGGCCAGCTCGGTGGCGTCATCCAGCTTCTCGCCCTGCGCGGAGAAGAACTTGATGCCGTTGTCGTGGTGCGGGTTGTGCGAGGCGGAAATCACGATGCCGCCGTCGGCGCGCATCGAGTGGGTCAGGTGCGCCACCGCCGGGGTCGGCATCGGCCCCATCAGCTGCACGTCCACGCCGGCGGCAACGAGGCCGGCTTCCAGCGCCGCCTCGAACATGTAGTTGGAAATGCGCGTGTCCTTGCCGATCACCACCATCGGCTTGCGCCATTCCTGGCGGTCGCGCGCGGCGGCCACCAGCGCATGGCCGTAGGCATTGCCCAGGCGCAGCACGAAGTCGGCCGAGATCGGGCCTTCGCCGACCCGGCCACGGATGCCGTCGGTGCCGAAATACCTGCGTGCGCTCACGCGGCCTCCGCGCTGTCGGTCGGGGCCGCACGCTTCATCAGCATCGCCAGCAGGTGCGCCAGCCGTTCGCGCATCTCGCGGCGGTCGACGATCTGGTCCACGGTGCCGTGCTGGAGCAGGAACTCGCTGCGCTGGAAGCCTTCCGGCAGCTTCTCGCGCACGGTCTGCTCGATCACGCGCTGGCCGGCGAAGCCGATCAGCGCACCCGGCTCGGCCAGGTTGAGGTCGCCCAGCATGGCGAAGCTGGCCGATACACCGCCGGTGGTGGGATGGGTGAGCACCACGATGTAGGGCAACCCGGCCGCACGCAGGCGGCCCAGTGCGGCCGACGTCTTGGCCATCTGCATCAGCGAGAACAGGCTCTCCTGCATGCGCGCGCCGCCGCTGGCGGTGAAGCAGACGTAAGGGCAGCGCAGTTCCAGCGCGCGCTCGGCGGCCAGGGTGAAGCGTTCACCCACCACCGAGCCCATCGAGCCGCCCATGAAGGCGAAATCGAACGCGGCGGCGACCAGGTCCTGCCCGGCCAGCTTGCCTTCCAGCGCCACCAGCGCATCACGCTCGCCGGTGGCCTTCTGCGCGGCCTTGATGCGGTCGGAATACCTTTTCTGGTCCTTGAACTTGAGGACGTCAACCGGGCCAAGCTCGGCGCCGATTTCCCGGCCAGCGTCGTCCAGCAGTGCCGTCAGCCGTGCGCGGGCGCGGATCGGCATGTGGAAGGCGCACTTCGGGCAGACCTCGAGGTTCTCTTCGAGTTCGGGCCGGTACAGCACCGAGCCGCAGCGCTCGCACTTTTCCCACAGCCCTTCGGGCACGCTGCGTTTGCGTTCGCTGCCCGCGTCGGTGCGGATGCCGTTGCCAGGTATCAGTTTCTTGAGCCAGCTCATTCGTTTTGATCACCGCAAGTTGCGCCGCGCGCACGATTGCACGCTCCCACCCCGGCGCTGGCCGGGGTGACAGCCCCAAAGTCTAGCTCAGGCAGGGATCGCCAGCCCGTCAACGGCCTGCCGCAAGGGGCGCAGGAAGGCCTCGGCCCGTGCTGCGGCCTGTGCCGCATCCTCGCTTCCCTCCAGCGTGGCAACCAGCGCGCTGCCCACCACCACCCCATCGGCATGCATCGCCATCGATGCCGCGCTGGCGGCATCGCGGATGCCGAAACCGGCGAACACCGGCGCTTTCGCCAAGGCCCGCACCTCCGCCAGATGGCGGCCCGCATCGCCCACGTCCAGGTGCGCCGCGCCAGTGACGCCGGCATAGCTGACGTAGTACAGATAACCGTCGGCCTGCTCGCACAGCCGCTGCAAGCGGGCCTGCGGCGTGGTGGGCGACGCCAGCGAGATCAGTGCCAACCCGTGGTGCGCGAAGGCGGCGCGGTATTCCTCGGCTTCTTCCGGCGGCAGGTCGACCAGCAGCATGCCGTCCACGCCGGCCGCCGCCGCATCGGCGGCGAACGCCGCCGCGCCACGGATCTCGACCGGGTTGAGGTAGCCCATCAACACCACCGGCGTGGCCGCATCCTGTTCACGGAACGCGCGCACGCAGTCCAGCACCCAGGCAAGCCCCGCCCCGCGTGCCAGGGCGCGCTCGGAGCTGCGCTGGATCACCGGGCCGTCGGCCATCGGGTCCGAAAACGGCACACCCAGTTCGATCACGTCCGCGCCGGCCTGCACCAGTGCGTGCATGACCGGCACGGTCACCGCCAGCGACGGATCGCCGGCGGTGATGAACGGCACCAGCGCCTTGCGGGCGGCCAGGCGCAAGGCGCCCAACCGTTGCTGCAAGCGGGTCATCAATTGGCCGCGGAGGCGGCCTGTTGCTTCAGGCGGCCAATCTGCACGCCGGCGGCCTTGTACTCGTCGGCCAGTTCGGAATCACCGACGTCGATGCCGCGCTCTTCGCCCATGCCGTCCAGGTGCTCGTTGAGCATGCGGCGGTACATGGTGCTCATGTAGTCGAGGAACGCGGTGCGTTCTTCGGCGGCACTGATCGGCTTGACGTTGGCCAGGAACACGTGGGCATTGAAGCGCGCGCTGGCGAACAGCGCGGCCAGGCTGATGTTCTTCTCGCCATACTGCTGCGACTGTTTGTTGGTCAGCTCGAGGTACTCATTGACGCAGTCGAAGAACTGCGGCGGGAACTGGTTGCCGCCTTCGACCTGGGTCTGCGGTTCTTGCTGGGCTTGTTCTTCGGCCATGGCCGTACTCCTGAAAGAAGGGATCAAAGGGTCAATCGGGCATTCTCGCCGAAAACCGGCCGCAGGCCAAATTGCCCCCTCCAACGCAAGCTGGAACCACCGGAGCGGGGAGCTGCCCGGGGCATGTCGCCCGCAGCCCTCCCCTTCAAGGGAAGGGCTTGCAGTGCATCGCTACAGCGACAACCCTTCGCGGGCGGCGATGGTGTGCACGTCCTTGTCGCCGCGCCCGGACAGGTTGCACAGCACGATGCCGTCTTTCGGCAGCGCGCGCGCCAGCTTGATCGCCTGCGCCACCGCGTGGCTGGATTCCAGCGCCGGCAGGATGCCCTCGGTGCGGGTCAGGCGGTGGAAGGCGGCCAGTGCTTCCTCGTCGGTCACACCGACGTATTCGGCGCGGCCCATGTCCTTCAGGAAGGCGTGCTCAGGGCCGACGCCGGGGTAGTCCAGCCCGGCGGAGATCGAATGGGTTTCGGTGATCTGGCCGTCGTCGTCGCAGATCACGTAGGTGCGATTGCCATGCAGTACGCCCACCCGGCCCGCCGCCAGCGACGCTGCGTGGCGGCCGGTGTCGATGCCCTCGCCCGCTGCTTCCGCACCGACGATGCGTACCGCCGGGTCGTTGAGGAAGGCATGGAAGATGCCGATGGCATTGCTGCCGCCACCGACACAGGCGGTGACCGCATCGGGCAGGCGGCCGTATTCGGCCAGCATCTGCTGGCGCGCTTCGCGGCCGACCACCGAATTGAAGTCGCGCACCATGCGCGGGTACGGGTCGGGACCGGCGACGGTGCCGATGATGTAGAAGGTGTCGGCGACATTCGTCACCCAGTCGCGCATCGCCTCGTTCAGTGCATCCTTCAGGGTGGCGCTGCCGCTGGTTACCGGAACCACCGTGGCACCCAGCAGTTTCATGCGGTAGACGTTGATCTTCTGCCGCTCGATGTCGGTGGCGCCCATGTAGACCACGCACTCCAGGCCCAGCCGGGTGGCCACCGTGGCGCTGGCGACGCCGTGCTGGCCGGCGCCGGTCTCGGCGATGATCCGGGTCTTGCCCATGCGGCTGGCCAGCAGCGCCTGGCCGATGGTGTTGTTGATCTTGTGCGCGCCGGTGTGGTTCAGATCCTCGCGCTTGAGCAGGATGCGCGCGCCGCCCACTTCGCGGCTGAGGCGCTCGGCGTGGTAGATCGGGCTGGGGCGACCGACGTAGTGGGTCAGGTCCTTGTAGAAGGCGGCAATGAACGCCGGGTCGACGCGCGCGGCGTCATAGGCGGCGGCCAATTCCTGCAAGGGACCGATCAGGGTTTCGGCCACGAAACGGCCACCGTGGCGGCCGAAATGGCCAAGGGCGTCGGGCCAGGCGTGGAAATCGACCACGCCTGCGGGCGCGGACTGGTCAGCGGGGGTATTCACGAGGCAAGTCTCCGGAACCGGGCGTGCAGCGGGCGGCAAGCCGCTGTCACAAGGATAGGCAATGCGCGGGGAGCCGGAAACGGGTTATCGCACCGCCGCCGCAGGCACGCGCCGCCAGCGCCGCAGCGAGCGGCCAAAAGGGGCAGGACGGCGAGCACGCGTCTTCATGATGCCGATAGCCTAACCGATTGCCGCCGCGGCTGCGGCATCGGCCGCACGCACCGCCGCCACGAAACGGCGCATGGCGTCGGCATCTTTCACGCCGGGGGCTTGTTCAATACCGCTGGACACATCCACGCCCCACGGGTGGGCGATGGCGATGGCGTCGGCCACGTTGTCCGGCCGCAAGCCACCGGCCAGCAGCAGCGGCGTGCCCGCAACGGCCGGCAGCCGCGTCCAGTCGAAGCGGCGGCCACTGCCACCGGCCTCGCCGGCACCGTGGCCATCCAGCACGAAGCCCGCCGCGGAAGGGAACCGCGCCAGCATCGGCAGCGGATCGGTGCCATCCCCCATGGCAATCGCCTTGAAGAACGGCAGCCCGAAACCGGCGCAGCAGGCGTCGTCTTCGCTACCGTGGAATTGCAGGACATCCGGCTGCACGGCGTCGAGCATCTGCACGATGTCGGTGGCGGGGGTGTCCATCAGCAATGCCACGACCTTGATCGTGGCAGGCACCTGCCTGCGCAACTGTGCAGCCTCCGCCAAGGGCAACCGGCGCGGGCTGCGCGCGGCAAAAATCAGGCCGATGCAATCCACCCGCAACTGCACCGCCAACTGCACGTCTTCACTGCGGGTCATGCCGCACAACTTGATGCGGGTGTGCTGCGTCACAGCGTGACCTCAACCGGCAAGCCGCATTCGGCCGGATAGCGCGGGCCGAGAAACAACAGGCCCGCCGACGGCGCGGTGGGGCCGGCCACGGTGCGGTCGCCCCCCTCCAGCAGCTCGGCGACCCATGCCGCCGGGCGTTCGCCGCGTCCCACCATCAGCAGCGAACCGACGATGTTGCGCACCATGTGGTGCAGGAAGGCGTTGGCCTGCACTTCCACCACCACCTCGTCGCCGACGCGGGTCACGCTGATGTCCTGCAGGTTGCGGCGGGCGTGGGTGGCCTGGCACTGCGCGCTGCGGAATGCGGAGAAGTCGCGCTCGCCGGGTAACGCCTGCGCGGCTTCGTGCATGGCCGCCGCATCCAGCGGCATGCGCTCCCAGCCCAGGTACTGGCGTTCCAGCCCCGGCCGCGCGTTGCGGTTGAGGATGCGGTAGCGGTAGCGTCGCGCCCGCGCCGAAAACCGCGCATTGAAGTCATCGGCCACCGGCACGCACCAGCGCACCGCCAGGGTCGGCGGCAGGTTGGCGGTGGTGCCGAGAACCCAACCGCGCGCGTCGCGCACGACGTCGGTATCGAAATGCACCACCTGGCAACGCGCATGCACCCCGGCATCGGTGCGGCCGGCACAGACGGTGGCGATGGGCGCGGCAGCCACCTTCGACAGCGCGATTTCCAGCGCGGTTTGCAGGCTGCCATCCTGCTCCACGCAGCCGGCGGCACTCAGCCGCTGCCAGCCCGAGAAGCCGCCGCCATCGTATTCAACCCCCAGGGCCAGCCGCATCGTGGTTCCGGCCAGCCCTCAGCCCACCAGCTTGCTGAGCATGCGGGCAGCTTCGTCGCTGGCGGCCTGGTCGGGGTCGTCCAGCAGTTCCAGCAGCAGTTGCTGCGCCGAATATTCATCGCCCATGTCGAGGAAGGCGCGCACCAGCTTCAAGCGTTGTTCCGCCGTCGCCGGCGCGGCATCCACCGTCGGCGTCGGCAGGTCGTCGTCGATGGCGGCAGGCGGCGTCTCCGCGGCCTCGGCGGCCTCGGCAGTCACGGGGGCGGCGGACGGCAGGGGCTCGCGCGGGCCGGGGGCCTCGGCCTGCACCCAGCCCGAATGCCAGGCCGGAGCATCCATGCGCGGCGGAGCCGGGGGCACGCTGGACAGGTCGATCACGGTTTCCACCGTCGCCCCGCGCGCGGACGCCACGGCAGCCGCCTCGGCAGGCTCCGGTGTCTCCGGCTCCACGGCCGGCGCGTTGCGGGCGTCGTCGTCCGCCTGCCGGACGGGTGCCACCATGCTGGCGGCCAGCGCCTCGCTGTCGAACATGCTGCGCCGCACCGGAGGCTTGGCCGACTTGCGACGACCGGCCAACAACCAAGCCGACAACGCCAGCACGGTGACCCCGATGCCCCCCCAGACGTAAGGCATCGCCCCGCCATGGTCGGCGGGTGCGGCGGGCACGGCCTGCGCGGTTTCCGCCTTGGGCTTGGCCGCCGGTGTCGCCGGTGCCGGCTGCGCCACCGCCTTGTTGGCTTGCGCCAGGTTGGCCTGCGCCGCAGCCAACTCGCTGTCTTTCAGCGAAATCATCTTCTGCTGCTCGTCCTTGAGCCGCTCCAGCGCCGCCACGCGCTCCTTCAATTCGCCGATTTCAGCGGTTTTGGCCGCGATGTCTTCGTCGCGACGACGCAATTCCTGCTGCAGCATGCTGCCCTCACCGCCGGCGTGGGTGCCGGATTTCGTTCCTGTGGCCTTGCCCGGTGCCGCTGGCGGCACGATCTGCAAGCGTGCCTCGCTGCGGCGTGGGGCCGCCGCCATCGCCGGCGTGGGTGCTGGCGCCGGCGCAGCCGGCGTGGCGTCTTTCCGCGCCGGCGCAGCCGGCGTGGCGTCTTTCCGCGCCGGCGCTTTGGCCGCCACCGGCTTGCGCGGCCGCGCCATGTCGGCCTGCGGCTTGGTGACACTTGCGGCACTGGCGACGGCTGCATCCGCGGCCGGCTTGGCAGGTGCCACCGGCGCAGCCGCGACCTCCGGCTGGCGCACCGCGCGCCGTGCCTGCTGCCAATGCTGCATCTGCTGGCGCACCAGTTGTGCGGCTTCGCCGGCATCCACGCCCGCCACGTCCTCGCTGGCGGGGACATGCAACACCGCGCCGCTGCGCAGCTGGTTGATGTCATCCCCCAGGAAAGCATCCGGGTTGGCCCGCAACAACGCCAGCATGGTCTGGTCAAGGCTGAAGCCACGACGGACATCCAGCCCGCTGGCGATCTTCGACAGGGTTTCACCCTGTTTCACCGGCCCGTATTGGGCCATGCCGGGCGCGGGCGTCACGACCGGCGCAGCGGCTGGCCTGCTGGCCGGGGCGGGTGGCAGGGGCGCAATCGCCACGCTGGGAGCCTGCTCGGCAGCGGGTTCGACCGCGGGCTCGGCGGAAGGGGAAGAAGCGGCGGCCTGCGGTACTGCCGCAGGCACAGGCGCAGGTGCAGGCGCGGCAGCAGCACTGGGCTCCGGCAACGGCCGTTGCACCAGATTGGGCGCGGCCGCCTGCGGCAGTTGGGTGTCCGGCTGCACCACGGCACCGGCGGTGGTGGGCACATCGACCAATGCCGCGTATTCACGCACCAGCCGGCCAGCCCCCCAATCCACCTCGATCAGGAACCCCAACGTCCCCTGTTCCACCGGGCGCAGCGTGGTCACGCGGATGACCGGACGCCCCTTGGCATCGCTGCCAAGGGTGAAATGCAGGTCGGCGGCGATGCCGCTGGGGGGCGCCAGGCCCACCCGGCGGAACGTCTCCGGCGACGCCAGCCGCGCCTGCAGCGCGGCCAACTCCCCGGGGGTGGTGGAGATGATCGGGATTTCCGCCAGCAGCGGCTGGTTGCGCTTGCTCTTGACCTGGATTTGCCCCAGGCCCAGGGCCCAGGTATTGCCAGCCGCCAGCAACAACGCCGCAACCACCGCGGTTCGCAATGTTCGGTTCACGCGCTCTCCATCCCCACCCTAGGCGCTGCGACTCTAGCTTTACCCTGCCTTCGCCGGCAAGCCTTGCTGCACCAGCAGCTCCGCGATCTGCACCGCATTGAGCGCTGCACCCTTGCGGATGTTGTCGGCCACCACCCACAAGTTCAGCCCGCGCGGATGCGAGAAATCCTCGCGGATGCGGCCCACGAACACCGGGTCCTTGCCCGAGGCGTGGGTCACCGGCGTGGGGTAGCCGCCGGCCTTGTGCTCGTCCACCACTTCCACGCCCGGCGCGGCGCGCAGCAGCGCGCGTGCCTCGTTCGGGGTGATCTTCTTCCTGGTCTCGATGTTCACCGCTTCCGAGTGGCCGTAGAACACCGGCACGCGCACCGCGGTGGGGTTCACCTGGATGGACGCGTCGCCGAGGATCTTCTGCGTCTCCCACACCAGCTTCATCTCTTCCTTGGTGTAGCCGTTGGGCTGGAACTCGTCGATGTGCGGGATCAGGTTGAAGGCGATCTGCACCGGGAACTTCGACGGCTGGATGTCCTGGAAGCTGAGCAGCTCGGCGGTCTGCCGGCCCAGTTCCTCCATCGCGCTGCGACCGCCGCCGGACACCGACTGGTAGGTGGCCACGTTGATGCGCTCGATGCCGTACAGCTTGTGGATCGGTGCCAGCACCGGCATCAGCTGCATGGTGGAACAGTTGGGATTGGCGATGATGCCGCGCGGGCGGTTGCGCACCTGCTCCGGATTCACTTCGCTGACCACCAGCGGCACGTCGTCGTCGTAGCGGAAGGTGGAGGAGTTGTCGATCACCACCGCACCGGCGGCGGCGAACTTCGGCGCATATTCCTTCGACACCGCGCCACCGGCGGAAAACAGCGCGATGTCGACGCCCGAGGGGTCGAACGTCGCCAGGTCCTGCACCAGCACTTCGTCGTCGCGGAAATCGACGTGGCCACCGGCACTGCGCTCACTGGCCAGCGCCACCAGTTCGCTGACCGGGAACTTGCGCTCCGCCAGGATCGACAACATCGTCTCGCCGACCGCGCCGGTCGCGCCGACCACGGCCACCTTGTATTGCTTGCTCATCTGTCTTGCCTCGTCTGGGATTGCGGCGCGGCTTGGCGCGCCCGCATCAGGAATGGGAATCCACCTTGCGTGACCGCTTGCGGCGCGTCGCTGCCCGTGGGGGCGTAGCCGGCGGCGCGCCGCTATCGTTTGGCGTCGGTAATCGATTTCATGCCGTCGATGCGCGGCAACACCTCACCCACGTCGCCGCACTGCGCGCGATGGCGCAGCGCCTGGTCCATCAGCACCAGCGCCAGCATCGCCTCGCAGATGGGGGTGGCGCGAATGCCGACGCAGGGGTCGTGGCGGCCAGTGGTGACCACGTCGACCACGTTGCCGTCCACGTCCAGCCCCTGCACCGGCAGGCGCAGGCTGGAGGTCGGCTTGAACGCCACCGAGACCGACACCTGCTGGCCGGTGGAGATGCCACCGAGGATGCCGCCGGCATGGTTGGACAGGAAGCCATCCGGCGTCATCACGTCGCGGTGCTCGCTGCCTTTTTGCGCAACAACGGCGAAGCCGTCGCCGATCTCCACGCCCTTGACCGCGTTGATCGACATCATCGCCGCCGCCAGCTCGCCATCGAGTTTTCCGTAGATCGGCTCGCCCCAGCCCGGCGGCACGCCGTCGGCCACCACCAGCACGCGCGCACCGACCGAATCGCCGGATTTGCGCAGCGCATCCATGTAGCTTTCCAGCTCCGCCACCTGTTCCGCGCAGGGCCAGAAGAACGGGTTGTCTTCCACCGCGCTCCAGTCGTGCGAGTGCGGCACGACATCGCCGATCTGGGTCATGCAGCCACGCACGCTGACGCCGCGCCGGGCCAGCCACTTCTTGGCGATGACCGCCGCAGCCACGCGCATCGTGGTCTCGCGCGCGCTGGAACGCCCGCCGCCGCGCGGGTCGCGGATGCCGTACTTCTGCCAGTAGCTGTAGTCGGCGTGGCCGGGGCGGAACTGCAACGCGATGGCGCTGTAGTCCTTGCTGCGCTGGTCGGTATTGCGGATCAGCAGCGCGACCGGCGTGCCGGTGGTGACGCCATCAAACACGCCGGACAGGATCTCCACCTCGTCCGCCTCGTGCCGCGCCGAGGTATGCCGGGTCTTGCCGGTGGCGCGCCGCGCGAGGTCGTGGGCGAAGTCTTCCGGTGCGATGGCAATGCCCGGAGGACAGCCGTCGAGAACGCAGCCGATGGCAGGCCCGTGCGATTCGCCGAAGGTGGTGACGCGCAGCAGGTGGCCGAAGCTGTTCATCGAATCAGAACAGCCCCGCCGGCGGTGCGCCCGGCTCGCGCGCAGCAGCCAGTTCGGTGATCCGCGCGTTGTGTTCGATCAAATCGGCGCATTCGGCGACGAAGATGCCCATCTGCCCGACCTTGAATTCCACCCAGGCCAGCGGCAGTTCCGGCAACAGCTTGACCAGCGCCTGCTCGGCCTCGCCCACTTCGCAGATCAGCAGGCCCTCTTCCGACAGGTGCAGCGGCGCGTCGCGCAGGATGCGCAGGCACAGGTCCAGGCCATCGTCACCGGCGCGCAGGCCCAGCTCCGGCTCGTGCGCGTATTCGCGCGGCAGCGCGTCGGTCTCGTCGTTGGTGACGTAGGGTGGGTTGGTGACGATCAGGTCGTAGCGCTCGCCGGAAAGACCACCGAACAGGTCGGACTTCAGGAAGCGCACGTTCTGCACGTGCAGGCGTTTTTCGTTCTCGCGCGACAGTGCCAGCGCGTCGTCGCTGATGTCCACGCCGTCCACGTGCCAGTCCGGGTTGTAGTGCGCCATGGCAATCGCAATGCAGCCGGAGCCGGTGCACAGGTCCAGCGCGCGGCGCACCTCGCGGTCGCCCAACCACGGCTGGAAGCCGGTTTCGATCATCTCGGCAATCGGCGAGCGCGGCACCAGCGCGCGGCGGTCGGACTTGAAGCTGAGGCCCGCGAACCACGCCTCGCCGGTCAGGTAGCAGGCGGGGATGCGCTCCTCGATGCGGCGCAGGAACAGCGCCAGCACCTCTTCCTTCTCCGCCTCGGTCACGCGGGCGTTGCCGTACACCGGCGACAGGTCGTGCGGCAGGTGCAGCGCGTGCAGGGTGAGCTGGGTGGCTTCGTCCAGCGCGTTGTCGAAGCTGTGGCCGAAGGTCAGGCCTGCCGCGTTGAACCGGCTGGCGCCGTAGCGGATCAGGTCGATGATGGTCTGCAATTCCTGGGACATGGGCAACAACACGCGGGCACGGCCGTGAAGTATAGCGGCGGCACCCCGGTATCATGGCGGGTCGACCTCATTCCAGACATTCATGTCCAGACGCATCCTTCCCCTGCTGGTCATTGCCCTGTTGGCGGCCGGGCTGGGTTTCTGGGCTTCACGTCGCGCCCACGCGCCGGCGGTGCCCGCCCTGCCCACGCTGCCCGCCACCCGCGCCGTCACCCTGCTGCCTACCCCGCGCGTGCTGCCGGCGTTCGCGCTGCAGCAGGCCGACGGCAGCGCGCTGACGCCGGACACCCTGAAGGGCCATTGGACCGTGGTGTTCCTGGGTTTCACCCACTGCCCGGACGTCTGCCCCACCACCCTGGCGCAGCTGGCCGGCGCGCAGAAGCAGTGGGCCACCCTGCCCGCCGCCACCCGTCCGCGCGTGCTGTTCGTCTCCGCCGACCCGGAACGCGACACCCCGCAAGTGGTGGCGCAGTATGCCCATGCCTTCCACCCGGACACCCTGGCCGCCACCGCGCCGGTGCCGCAGTTGGAGGCCTTCGCCCGCTCGCTGTCGCTGGTGTTCATGAAGGTGCCCGGCCCCAGCAGCGATGCGACCGACTACAGCATCGACCACAGCGCCGCGCTGGTGCTGCTGGACCCGCAGGCCCGCATGGCGGGCGTGGCGCAGCCGCCGTTCGACATGAAGGGCATCGCCGCCGACCTTGAAACGCTGACCCAGAGCGCCCGATGAGCCCCGTCACCGCCCTCACCTACGTGCTGCCGCACCGCCTGCTGTCCTCGCTGGCGCGGCGCCTGGCCTATTCCACGAACCGCTCAGTCAAGCAGTGGCTGATCGACACCGTGACCCGCAAGTTCGGCGTGGATCTCCGCGAAGCGGCGGAGCCCGACCCCACCGCCTACCCCAGCTTCAACGCGTTCTTCACCCGCGCGCTGAAGCCCGGCGCGCGCACGCCCGACGCCGACCCGCGCGCCCTGCTGATGCCGGCCGACGGCCACATCAGCCAGTGCGGCCCCATTGTTGAGGGCCGCATCTTCCAGGCCAAGGGCCAAGGCTTCACCGCCGCCGAACTGCTGGGCAGCGAGGCCGATGCCGCCCCGTTCCGCGACGGCAGCTTCGCCACCGTGTACCTGTCGCCGCGCGACTACCACCGCGTGCACATGCCGTGGACCGGCACCCTGCGCGAAACCGTGCACGTGCCCGGCCGCCTGTTCTCGGTGGGCGTGGATGCCGTGGCCAGCGTGCCGCGCCTGTTCGCCCGCAACGAGCGCCTGGTCTGCCACTTCGACACCGACTTCGGCCCCATGGTGCAGGTGATGGTGGGCGCGCTGCTGGTC
>NZ_JAYRLK010000038.1:0-1817 GCF_041905325.1 Thermomonas sp.
GATTATCTCACGACTCGCGCCGCAAACTCACGCTGCGGGCTGGTCCAGGTCGAATGCCTTGTGCAGGGCGCGCACGGCCAGCTCCATGTACTTCTCGTCGATGACGACGGACGTCTTGATTTCGCTGGTGGAGATCATCTGGATGTTGATGCCCTCTTCGCTCAGGGAGCGGAACATCTTGCTGGCGATGCCCACGTGGCTGCGCATGCCGATGCCCACGATGCTGACCTTGCAGATCTTGGTGTCGCCTTCGATGGTATCCGTGCCCAGCGCCGGCAGGACCTTGGCCTTGAGCAGGTCCACGGTCTTGGCGTAGTCGTTGCGGTGCACCGTGAAGCTGAAGTCGGTCTTGCCGTCCTTGGAGATGTTCTGGATGATGACGTCCACCTCGATGTTGGCGTCGGCCACCGCGCCCAGGATGTTGTAGGCGATGCCGGGCTTGTCGGGCACGCCCAGGATGGACACCTTGGCTTCGTCACGGTTGAATGCGATGCCGGATACGACAGCTTGTTCCATTTGTTCGTCTTCCTCAAAAGTAATCAACGTGCCGGATTTGGCCTCTTCGTTGATGTCGATGTCCCAGGGGGTGAAGCTGGACAGCACGCGCAGCGGCACCTTGCACTTGCCTGCAAATTCCACCGAGCGGATCTGCAGCACCTTGGAGCCCATGGACGCCATTTCCAGCATCTCTTCAAAGCTCACGGTGTGCAGGCGGCGAGCCTCGGGCACCACGCGCGGATCGGTCGTGTAGACGCCGTCCACGTCGGTGTAGATCAGGCATTCGTCGGCCTTCATGGCGGCGGCCACAGCCACCGCCGATGTGTCGCTGCCACCGCGGCCCAGCGTGGTGATGTTGCCGCCGTCGTCAATGCCCTGGAAGCCCGTGACGATCACCACGCGGCCGGCGGCCAGGTCGGCGCGCACCTTCTTGTCGTCGATGGATTCGATGCGGGCCTTGGTATAGGCGCTGTTGGTCTTGATGGGAACCTGCCAGCCCGCATAGCTGACAGACTGCATGCCCTCGGCCTGCAGCGCGATGGCCAGCAGCGCGGACGATGCCTGCTCGCCGGTGGCGGCCAGCATGTCCAGCTCGCGGGCGGTGGCGTCGGACGATTTGGCAGGGGCAAGTTCTTTGGCCAGGCCGAGCAGGCGGTTGGTTTCGCCGCTCATGGCGCTGGGCACGACAACCATCTGGTGGCCGGCGCGCGCCCACTTGGCCACGCGCTTGGCGACGTTGCGGATGCGCTCGGTCGAGCCCATCGACGTGCCGCCGTATTTGTGAACGATCAATGCCATTGGAAAAATGCAGGGAAGGACAGACGCGGCGGATTGAAGAGAAGTCCCGTGTTCGGCAGCGGGCCGCTCCGCGCAAACCCCGGGATTATACCGATGCGATGAAGGCGATGCGGTCCCCGGCCCTCTCCACAAAACCCGCCCCCACCTTCAGCCGGATGCGATGTCCGCGCGTGGTGCAGGCGTCCAGCTGGTCCAGCAATTCGTCCAGTTGGGCGGCGGTCGGCGCCGTGCCGTGCCGCAGCCGCAACCAGTGGCGCAGCACGTTGGCGGCGCGCGCGCGGCTCAGCGCACGCAGCGGCGCAAGGGCCGGCGGTTCGCCTACCGCCTGCAGGTCGGCATGCGCCAGTTCGCCCAGCAGCGCCTGCGCCTGCGCGGCATGGCGGGCCGACCGCGCAAAGGTATCGCGAAACCCCGGGAATGCCTGCTCCAGCGCAGGCAGCACGACCTGCCGGATGCGGTTGCGTGTGAAGCCGGGGTCGGCGTTGGTGGGGTCCTCGATCCAGCGCACGCCCGTAAGCGCC
>NZ_JAYRLK010000039.1:0-1715 GCF_041905325.1 Thermomonas sp.
TGAAGGCCACCAAGTTCCGCCTGCTGCCCAGCGAGGGCAGCTACTTCCAGTGCGTGGACATCTCGGGCCTGGCCGTGCCCGAGCGCGACCTGCCCGAAGCCGACTTCTGCAAGTGGCTCACCACCGAAGTCGGCGTGGCCGCCATTCCGCTGTCGGCCTTCTACGGCAGCGGCTTCGACCAGCGCGTCGTGCGCTTCTGCTACGCCAAGAAGGACGAGACGCTGCAGACGGCGCTGGGGCGGCTGGCGCGGCTCTAAGGCGTCAGTCTGACACCCGCAGCACCTCGGCGGAAACGCTCTGGTCAGGGTTGAAGATCACCAGCGACGAACCTCGCCGGGCACACGGTCACTGGTTCAACTGCCCCCACACCTTGTCCAGCCGCTTGATGCTCACGGGCTGCGGCGTACGCAGCTCCTGCGCGAAGAAGCTCACGCGCAACTCTTCCAGCAGCCAGCGGAATTCGCTCATGCGGGCGTCCACCGTGCCCTTGCGCTCGGCCACCAGGCGCCAGTAGCGCTGCTCCTGCGGACGCAGCTCGGCCAGCTTTTGCGCGTCGCGCGCCGGGTCGGTGCGCAGCTTGTCCAGCCGCAACGTGATGGCCTTCAGGTAGCGGGCAAAGTGCTGGAGCTGCGGCCAGGGCGTGCTCGCCAGGAACCGTTTGGGCACCAGGCGCTGCAGCTGCTGCACCACGTCGGCGGTGGCGTCGGGCTGGTTCTTCGTGTCCTTCAGTTTGCGCATGGCGGCGCCGTATTCCAGCAGGATCACGCCCGCCAGCCGCGCCACCTCGTTGGCAATCAGCGTCAGCCGGCCGCGGCCCTCGTCCACACGGCGTTTGAAGTCGAACTCATCCTGGGGCAGCGGCTCCAGCAGGAAGGCGCGGTCCAGCGCGACGTCAATGATCTGGTCGCGCAGCTCCTCCTGCGTGCCCAGCGGCATGTAGGCCACCGCCATCTTCTGCAAGTCGGGAATGTTCTTTTCCAGGTACTTCAGCGCGTCCCTGATCCGCAGCGCAAACAGGCGTCGCAGGCCGGCGCGGTGTCTGGCAGTCGCCACCTCGGGCTCGTCGAACACCTCGATGCGCACCGCCTCGCCATCATCGATCAGCGCTGGAAAGCCAATCAGCGTCTGCCCGCCCTTGCGGATTTCCATCAGCTCCGGCATCTCGCCAAAGGTCCAGCCGGTGTAGCGCTGGTCGGCGGGCCGGGCCGGGCTGGCTGAAATTGCTACATTTTTTGTAGCGCCTTGCGCAGCATCGGTGCGGGTTTCAGCGATTTCTGGCTCTGAACCGGGCGCAGTGGCCGGGGCCGCAGCGACTTTCAGTCCCGCCAGCGCCTGGAAGGCGCCGCGCGCCTGGGCGCCCAGCTCGGCCTTCAGCGCGCCCAGGTTGCGGCCGGTGCCGAGCTGGCGGCCATGCTCGTCCACCACGCGGAAGTTCATGAACAGGTGCGCCGGCAGCATGTCGAGCTTGAAGTCGGCGCGCTTCACGTCCAGGCTGGTTTCGTCGCGCACACGCTTGAGCAGTGCGTCCGTCAGGCTGCCGTGGCCCCAGGCTTCCGGCGTGCTGAGGGCCGCCGCCAACCGGCTGGCGGATTCGGGCAACGGCACAAAGCGCGAGCGCGGACGCTGCGGCAGGCTTTTCAGCAGCGCCTGGATCTTGTCTTTCAGCATGCCGGGCACCAGCCATTCGGCCCGCTCGTCGCTCACCTGGTTCAGCA
>NZ_JAYRLK010000040.1:0-1682 GCF_041905325.1 Thermomonas sp.
AAGACGAGCTGGTGCTGGAGGCGCAGCAGCAGGCCATCCACGAGCACCCCGACCACCAGTTCTACAACCTCAACATCGACGCCGGTTCGATGTGGGCGCGCCGTCTGATCGACAACATGGTGGCGCGCGAGCGCCCGCGCGGCGGCGGTGCATCGGTGATCCCCATCCGCCGCTTCGGCTAGGGCGGTACACCCATGGCAAATGCTACAAATTTGATAGCGCCTCACGCAGAAGATACGAGGGCTGCAGCCGAAATTGGCACTGAAAGCGCCCAGGTCCGGGCCCAGTTGCGGCTGCGTGAAATGATCCTGGCCGGCGAGCTGCCGGGCGGCGCGCGGATTGCCGAGCTGAGCATCGTGGAAAAACTGGGCGTCTCGCGCACGCCCATCCGCGCTGCGCTGATGCGGCTCGAGCAGGAAGGACTGATCGAAAGCCTGCCCAACGGCGGCTACGCGGTACGCACGTTTTCCGAGCGCGACGTGTCCGAGGCGATCGAGCTGCGCGGCACCATCGAAGGCCTGGCGGCCCGGCTGGCCGCCGAGCGCGGCGTGGCGCCGGTGGTGATGGGCGAAGCGCGCGAATGCCTGCAGCGCATTGACCAGGTGCTGCGCCAGCCGGCGCTGAGCGACGAGGATTTCTCTGCCTATGTGAAGCTGAACGAGCGTTTCCACAGCCTGCTGGGCGAGCTGGCCGGCAGCGCCTTCATGGCGCGCGAACTGGAGCGCGTGGCCAGCCTGCCATTTGCCTCGCCATCGGGCTTTGTGGTGGTGCAGGCCAATTCGCCGCAGGCGCGCGACATGCTCATCGTCGCGCAGGACCAGCACTGGCAGGTGCTGGACGCCATCGAGCGGCGCGAGGGCGCCCGCGCCGAAGCGCTGATGCGCGAACACTCGCGCATTGCCCAGCGCAACCTGCGTGACGCCGTGAAAAGCCATGACCTTGACCAGATGCCCGGCGTGCGCCTGATCCGCAAACGCAGCTGACCCCTGACCTGAAGACCCACCATGAAAAGCAGCCAGACCTGGGCCGACGCCCACGTGCAAGCCCTGCGCGACCTCACGCCCACGGTGCGCGAATTCACCATCCGTCCTACTGGCGGTGCCGTGCCCCACGCGCCGGGCAGCCACCTGCAGCTGGAGGTGATGGTCAACGGCCGGCCACAGGTGCGCTCGTATTCACTGGTGGGACTGCCCGATGGCGAGTGCTACCGCATTGCGGTGAAGCGGCTGGATGACGGCAAGGGCGGCTCGCTGGCCATGTGGCAGCTGGCCCAGGGCGACCGGCTGCGCATCAGCGAGCCCCAGAACCATTTCCCGCTGGATTGGGACGCCCCGGCCTGCCTGTTCGTGGCGGGTGGCATTGGCGTCACGCCGCTGGTGGGCATGGCCCAGGCACTGGCCGCGCGGGGCGCGCGACCCCGCATGCTGTACGGTGTGCGATCGGTTGACGAGCTGGCCTATGCGCCGGAGCTGCGCCAGGCACTGGGCGACGCGCTGGTCACGCTGGCGGGCCAACCGGTCGACTTTGCCGCTGAAATTGCCGCGCTGCCTGCCGGCGCCCAGCTCTATGTCTGTGGCCCGGCCCCCATGCTGGACGCCGCGCGCCGGGCCTGGGCCGCCGCCGGCCGCCCGCTGGCCGACCTGCGCTACGAGACCTTTGGCAGCAGCGGGCGCCATGCGCCA
>NZ_JAYRLK010000041.1:0-1623 GCF_041905325.1 Thermomonas sp.
CGCGGCTGTCTGAGCGGCGTGAGCGCAGCGAACACAGCGAGTTTCGCGACGGGCCGCATGACCGAGCAACGCAGGGCAGTCACCGCGCAGCGGTGACCGCGCCAGTGAAGCGCCACGGCCCGGGCGCACATGTCTTTGCTGCGAAATGGATCGGGATTTGGCTCTTTCACACATCATGCGTCGACCCCATGCAGCGCCAGCAGGGTCTTCATGCGGTGCACGGCCAGTTCGGGCTGCTCCAGCAGATGCGCGGCGTCGGCCAGCCGGAACAGTTCGGCCAGGTGCACCAGGCTGCGGGTGCTTTGCTGCCCGCCGACCATGGTGAAGTGGCTCTGATGGCCATTGAGCCAGGCCATGAAGACGACGCCTGTTTTGTAGAAGCGTGTGGGCGCGGCAAAGATGTGGCGCGACAGCGGCACCGTGGGGCCCAGGATGGTGTGGAACGAGGCCACGTCCCCGCGTGCCAGCGCGCCGAGGGCGGCACTGGCGGCCGGCGCAATCGCGTCGAAGATGCCCAGCAGGGCATCACTCTGGCCGTGCGTGGGTTCGCTGCCGAAGCCGTCACCGGCAATCAGCTCGGCGTAGTTGAAGTCGTCGCCCGTGTACATGCGCACGCCGGGCGCGAGGCGGCGGCGCATGGCGATCTCCTTGTCCTTGTCGAGCAGCGAGATCTTGATGCCGTCCACCTTGTCCGCATGGGCCGCGATGATGCCCAGCGCCGTGTCCATCGCGGCGGCCACATCGGGGCTGCCCCAGTAGCCCTTGAGCGCCGGGTCAAACATCTCGCCGAGCCAGTGCAACACCACCGGTTGCTTCGCCTGGCGCAGGATCCGGCTGTACACCCGCTCGTAGTCGGCCGGCCCGGTGGCCACGTGCGCCAGCGCACGGCTGGCCATGACGATCAGCTTGCCGCCGAGCTTTTCGATGGCTTCCATCTGCTGCTCGTAGGCTCGGATCACGTCGTCCACGCTGCGTGCGGCCTCGGGCGCGAGGTGGTCGGTGCCGCAGCCCGAGGCCACCAGCGCCTGCGGGCCGAAGTCCCGCGCCGCGTCGAGCGAGCGGCGGATCAGTTCCAGCGAGGTCGGCCAGTCCAGCCCCATGCCGCGCTGGGCGGTGTCCATCGCCTCGGCCACGCCCAGGCCCAGCGACCACAGGCGCTGGCGGTAGGCGATGGTGGCGTCCCAGTCCACCGCGCATTGCAGCCAGGGGTCGATGGCGGCCCGCGGATCGGCCACCACATGGGCAGCCGAATAGGCGATGCGGTTGAAGGCAACGCCCGGCGCGGGCGCCACGGGTCGCAGCCCGCTCAGGGTGTAGGGTGCAAGCGTGCCGTCGGCGCGCGGAAGCATCAGCTGGAGTGGCATGGAGAAGGCCAGGTTATGGGTTAAAACAGGCTGCAGCCCGCGTAGATCATGCGTGAGGCGCTATCAAATCGATAGCGGCTGCACATCCACCCAACGCCGCTCTTTCCAGCTTTGCAGTGCGGCCTCGACCAGCTGCACGCCCTTGGAGCCCTCGGGCAGGGTCCAGCGGTAGGGGGCGTCTTCCACCACGTGGCGGATGAAGTGCTCCCACTGGATCTTGAAGCCGTTGTCATAGACCTGCGTGTCCGGCACCTCCTGC
>NZ_JAYRLK010000009.1:0-80932 GCF_041905325.1 Thermomonas sp.
AAACACAGCTGCGCCGATGGTAGTGTGGCTCTAGCCATGCAAGAGTAGGTCATCGCCAGGGTCTTTATCCCGCAAAACCCCGGACCTTCTGGTCCGGGGTTTTGTCTTTGTCGGATCGTGGTTCGCGATGGCGGGGGGTAGCCGGGTTTTTATGCCGTGCGGCTTTCGCACAGGCTAGAATCCATGCCTTCCACCCAAGGGTCCGAATATGTCCGCAGCGTTGCACGTGGTGATCCTGGCTGCCGGGGAAGGCAAGCGCATGCGGTCTTCGCTGCCCAAGGTGCTGCAGCGGATCGCCGGCAAACCCATGCTGGCGCATGTCATTGCGGCATCCCGCGTCCTGTCCCCCGCCGGCATCCACGTGGTGTACGGCCATGGCGGCGCGCAGGTGCGGGCCGCGTTCGTCGACGAGGGCGACGTGCACTGGGCCGAGCAGGCGCAGCAGCTGGGGACCGGGCACGCGGTGCAGCAGGCGATGCCCGCGATTCCGGGTGATGCCCGCGTGCTGGTGCTGTATGGCGACGTGCCGCTGATCCAGCCGCAGACCTTGCAGCGGCTGTTGGAGTCCCGCCGGTCGCTGGCGGTGTTGGCGGCCGAGCTGAAAGACCCGACCGGCTATGGGCGCATCGTGCGGGATGCCGAGGGGCATGTCGCGGCGATCGTCGAGCAGAAGGATGCCGATGAGGCGCAGCGACGGATCGGCCTGGTCAACACCGGGGTGATCGCGGCCGATGCCGCTGAGCTGCGGCGCTGGCTGGAGCAACTGCGCAACGACAATGCGCAGGGCGAGTACTACCTCACCGACGTGTTCGCCTCCGCTGCGCGGGAATTTGCCGCCGCCGCGGTGGTGACGGTGGTGGATGCGGTTGAAACGGAAGGGGCCAACGACCCTTGGCAGCTTGCGCAACTGGAGCGTGCTTACCAGCTGCGGCAGGCCCGGGCGCTGTGCATGCAAGGTGCACGGATCATGGACCCGCAGCGCATCGACATCCGTGGATGCGTGCGGGTGGGCCGGGATGTCGAGATCGATGCGGATGTCGTGTTCGAAGGCGAGGTCGTGCTGGGTGATGGCGTGCGTGTCGGGCCGTTCTGCCGCATCAAGGATGCCCGGATCGGGGCCGGTACGCAGGTATTGGCGCATTGCGACATCGATGGCGCGCACATCGAGGACGATGTGCACGTCGGCCCCTATGCGCGCCTGCGTCCCGGGACGGTGTTGGCGCAGGGCGCACACGTCGGCAATTTCGTGGAAACCAAGAAGGCCACGCTGGGACGTGGCAGCAAGGCCAATCACCTGAGCTATCTGGGGGATGCGGTGATCGGCAGCGGCGTCAACATCGGTGCCGGCACCATCACCTGCAACTACGATGGGGTGAACAAGTCCACCACCACGATTGGCGATGGCGCCTTCATCGGTTCCAACAGCGCCTTGGTGGCACCGGTCACGATCGGCGCCGGGGCGACGATCGGTGCCGGCTCCACCATCGGCAAGCCGGCACCCGAGGGAAAGCTGACCTTGACGCGCGCACCGCAGGTCACGCTGGACGGCTGGAAGCGTCCGTTGAAGAAGCTGCCATGAATCCGGCACGCGTACGCCGCGCCACCGTGCGCACGCTGACCGACCTGCCCAATGTGGGGACGGCAACGGCGGCGGATCTGCGTTTGCTGGGGATCAACGAACCGCGGCAGCTGGCCGGGCGCGATGCGTGGGAAATGTATGAGGCATTGTGCCGGCTGACGGGCGCGCGGCATGACCCCTGCGTCATCGACGTGTTCCTGTCGCTGGTGGATTTCGCCAAGGGTGGCGAACCACGGCCGTGGTGGTATTACACGGGCCGGCGCAAGGCCGAGCAGGCGCACAGGTCGGCGGCAGAAAGATGAATGGATTGGTGATGTTCCGGCACGCGCCGGAGCATCACGCAGGGCGGTGGGCAGCACGCTGCAAGGCGGTCATCCCGGCAGCACCATCGCCACACACAGCCCGCCGCCATCGCGGTTGAGCAAGGCGATGCGCCCGCCGTGGGCTTCCGTGATTTCGCGTGCCAGCGCCAGCCCCAGGCCGGTGCCGTGGCGTTTGGTGGAATAGAACGGCAGCAGTGCGTTGGCCAGCACCGCTTCGTTCATGCCGCTGCCGCGGTCGAGCACTTCGATGCGCCAGCCTTCCGGGAGTTTGCGCACGGTGAGCCGGACATCCCCCGGTGCGGAGCCGGATTCGTGTGCATTCTTGAGCAGATTGATCAATGTTTGCTCCATCTGCGCGGCGTCGAAGCGGGCGATGCCATCCTGCGGATGCAACTCGCCGATGAACTCCACTTGCGTGCGCAGCTGAGCAAGGAACCGTTGCCAGTTCACCGGTTCCAGCCGGGGCGCCGGCAATTTCGCGAAGCGGGCGTAGTCGCGGATGAAGCCTTCCAGGTGGCGTGCACGCTCTTCGATCGTGGCCAGCGCCGTCGGCAGGCGCTCGTGCTGGCCACGGCGCAACAGTTCGCTGCCGGAATGGGCAAGCGAGGCGATGGGGGCCAGTGAATTGTTGAGCTCGTGGCTGATGACGCGAATGACTTTTTTCCAGGTCTGCACTTCCTGCCGCCGCAACTCGGCGGTGAGTTGGCGCAGCATCACCAGTTCGTGCACGCGGCCGTTGAGATGGAAGCTGCGGCGCGACAGATGGTAGATGTCCTCGTCGTCCTCGCTGCCAACGCTGAACATGCCATCGCCGCCACGTGCAAAGGCATCACGCAGGGCCGGATCGGCGTTGGCCAGAACCTCGTCGAAGGCGCGACCTTCCAAACGTCGCCCGTCGCCGAGCATGCGGCGTGCCGACAGGTTGCCCAGCACCACGCGGCGCACGGGATCCACCAGCAGCATGGCCACCGGCGTGTTCTGCACCATCGTGTCCAGCAACAGTTCGCGCTGCACCAGCGCAAGCCGCTGGTCGCGCAGGGTGTCGCCCAAGGCATTGTGCGCGGCCACCAGGTCGCCCAGGTCGCCGCCGCCTTCCCAGGCGATGCCGAAGCTGTAGTCGCCATCGCGGTAACTGCCCACGGTGCCGGCCAGGGCCCGGAACAGGGCGCGCACCGGGGACAACGCTTGGCGAACCAGCAGGAGCGTGAGCATGCTGGCGGCCAGTGCGGCGATGCCGGCCGCAGGCCATGGCAACAGCCAGCGCGACAGCAGCAGCTGGGTGATGACCGCCAGCACGATGCCGCAGACGGCCATTCCGCCGATGCGTACCACGACCGGAAGGCGGCGCAGCCAGTGCATCTCAGCTCCGCGCGATGCCGAGCCGGTCCAGCCGGCGATACAGGGCTTGGCGCGACATGCCCAGCTCGGATGCGGCCTGTGCAAGCACGCCACCGCTGCGTGCGAGCGCGGCTTCGATGGCGGCGCGGTCCGGTTCATCGCCAACGGGAGGGGCGGTGTCTGCGGTGACGGGCAGGGCAAGGTGGGCGCTGCCGATGACATCCCCCGGCGCCAGCAACGCCGCCCGCTGCATCACGTTGCGCAACTCGCGCACATTGCCCGGCCACGGATGGCGCAGCAGCGTGCGTTCGGCATCTTCATCCAGGCGTTTGCCAGCGGGAAGGAAGTGCCGCGCCAGTGGCAGGATGTCGCGCGGGCGTGCCGCCAGTGCCGGCACTTTCAGTTCGATGCCATTGAGCCGGTAGAACAAATCTTCGCGGAACCTGCCACCGGCGATCAACGCGGGAAGATCGGCATTGGTGGCACTGACCACGCGCACCTTGACGCTGCGTTCGCGGTTGCCGCCAAGGCGCTGGAAGCGCCCGGTTTCCAGTACCCGCAGCAGCTTCACCTGCCCGGCCAGCGGCAGGGTGCCGATTTCATCGAGGAACAAGGTGCCGCCATCGGCCACCTCGAACTTGCCCTCGCGGGATTTGACGGCACCGGTGTAGGCGCCGGCGTCCGCACCGAACAATTCCGCCTCGATCAACTCGCTGGGCAACGCCCCGCAATTGAGCGCCACGAACGGCCCCGCCTTCACCGGTGAATTGGCGTGCAGGATGTCCGCATAACGCTCCTTGCCGGCACCGTTGGGGCCGGTGATCAGCACGGGGATGTCGGCGCGTGCGATTTGGCAGGCCAGCGCGAGCGTGGCCTCGCTGGCGGGGTCGGCATAGACCAGGCCACGCAGGTCGAAATCGCGTTGCAGCGTGCTGCGGCGCTGACGTTCGCTGGAGCGTGTCTGCGCCAGTTGGCGGCGCGACTCGCCCAGCTCCAGCAGGTTGTTGACCGTGGCCAGCAGCTTGCGGTCGTCCCACGGCTTGGCCAGATAGTCGGCGGCACCGGCCTTGACCAGCTCCACGGCGGCCTCCAGGTGCGTCCATGCGGTCAGCAGGATCACCGGCAAGTCGGGATGGGCTTGCCGGATCTGGTGGAACAAAGCCACGCCCTCCTCGCCGGAGGTGGTGTCGGCGACGAAGTTCATGTCCTGGATCACCAGGTCCACCGGCTCGCGCGCAAGCACCGCCAGTCCGTCCTCGGGCGACGTGGCATGCAGGGTGCGCAGGTCGTGCAGCGAGAACAGCAGTTCCAGTGCGGTGCCGACCGCGAGGTTGTCGTCGATGATCAGGAGGGTGGACATGCGCTGATTGTAGTGGCGGGCTCAGGCCGAGCGCGTGGCGATGGCAGGCGAGACACGGGCGGCACGGCGGGCGGGGCCCAGCACCGCGAGTTGCCCCAGCAACCACAGCGCCAGCGCGCCCACCGGCAGGTATTGCCACGGCAGCCGCGGCAACTCGTACTTGCCCATCAGCAGTTGGTTGATGGCGTAGGCCAGCAACATCCCCAAGCCGATGCCGATGCTGGCCAGCAGGAAATTTTCCAGCTGGAAGTAGCGCAGGATCTGGCCACGGGTGGCCCCCAGCGCGCGACGGATGCCGATCTGCTTGGTGCGTTGTTGCACCCAGAAGCTGGCCAGGCCGACGATGCCCAGGGCGGTGACCAGCAGCAACAGCACGCTGACGATCAACAGCAGGCCGATCATGTCGCGGTCGGTGGCGAAGTATTCGTTGCGGCTGTCCTCGTAGGTGATGGCGGGCTGGATGACGCGATTGGCATCCACCTTGGCCAGCGTGCTTTCAATCGCCTTGGCCACGTCGGTGCGGCGGGCTGGATCGGACACGCGCACCAGATACCTGCCGCCATTGGCGAAATTCATGGCGGCGGGAAACACCACGGAATAGGTGCGATTACCGTTCATCTGGCCCGGGCGCATCAGGGTCTGCACCACGCCCACCACGGTCAGCTGGACGTCGGCCATGTAGATGGTCTTGCCGATGGGGCTGCTGCCGGGAAACAGCTTGCTGGCGGCGGGGGCGCTGAGGATGACCGAGGATTTCAATGCCGACATGTCGTTGGCCTTGTTGATGGCATCCACGCTCTTGAATTCGGTCGGCAGGAAATCACGCCCGGCCACCAGCTTCAGGCCCATGGTCTTCAGGGCACCCTCGCCGACCATGTACTGGGCGGCGGTCAGGGTGGGGACATCCTGGTCCGGTCGGGTGGACAGCGATGTATTCCACGAGTTGTTGCGGAATGGCACCTGGTTGACCACCGCCGCGGCGGTGACGCCGGGAATCGCGCGCAGGGCCACCAGGTCATCGCGGGTGCGCGCATCGCCATCGGCGGGCGTGCCGATGGCGCCGACTTGCGCGAGCAGCAGGTTGCGCTCGTCGATGCCGCTGGGCAGGTGCAGGGTGTCCAGCCGTTGCATGACCAGGAACATGGCGTTGCAGAGGATGGCGCAACTGAGCGCGATCTCCAGTGCGATCAGTGCGGCGGCGGTCTTGTGGCGCGCCAGCGTGGACAGGATCGGGCGGATTTCCATGGTGTGCTCCGGGAGATGAGGGGGCCCCTCCTTCCGCACGGTGCGCGGCAAGGAGGGGCAAAGCGCTCATTGCGATTTGAGTTGGATGGCCGGTGGTACGCGCATCGCGCGCCAGGCAGGCAGCAGGCCGGCCAGCAGGCTGGCGGCGATGGCCAGCGCGAAGGTGAGCAGCAGCATGCTGCCGTCCAGGTGCGCCAACGCGGCGTATTCATTCGGGCGATGGCGTACCGCCCACAGCCCCAACAGGGCCAGCAGCAGGCCGATGCCGCCACCGGCCAGGCCCACCACGCCGGATTCGATCATGCACTGCTTGAAGATGTCCATGCGCGATGCGCCCAGCGCGCGGCGCACGCCGATTTCGCCGCTGCGGCGCAGGAACTTCGCCAGCAGCAGGCCCACGGTATTGACCAGGCACACCGCCAGGAAGCCCAGTGCCAGCCACAGCTGCAAGCGCACGTCATTGGGCATCACCTGGCGGAACGCCATCAGTTCCGGCACGTTGCGCAGGCGCGTGTTGGCGGGGCGCTCGAAGCGGCCGGCGCGGCGTTGCTGCTCGGAATAGTTGTCCAGGTAACGCTTGTAGGCGGGGGCATCGCCGGCGCTGTCCAGCTCCACCCAATATTGGATCCATGCGCATGGCACGTTCTCGGCTTCGGGATCGTTGACCAGGGTGCGGCCGAAGCAGTTCATGTTGCCATTGCGCCCCAACTTCAACTCCAGCGCCGTGGCCATCGGCACGAAGGCTTGTTCGTCACTGTCATAGCTGCCGGTGTAGAGATCGTAGAAATGCGGAGTGGGCTTCCAGTGGTCGAGGACGCCGACGATACGCAGGTCGTGGCCGTCGATGCGCAGGTTGCGGCCCATCGGATTGGTGTTTCCGAACAGCTTTTCCCCCAGCGCGCGGGTGACGACCGCCACGCGTGCATGTGCCTGGTCGTCGCCTGCGGTCCATGGCCGCCCGTGCCGGAAGGGGACGTCGAACATGGGGAAGAAGTCGGATGAGGTATAGCGCAGCCCGGCGGCAAACGGCTTGAGCGTGCTGCCTTCCGGCTCGATGATGCCGCCGCCGCCGGTCATCATCGCTTGCCGCTTGGCCTGCTTCTGGCGCAGCAGTTCCTCGGCATCGAAGCGGGTGAGCTGGTCTTGCGGTTCACGGCCCGACTTGTAGCCTTCGCGCGTTTCCGGGTCCAACTGGACGTAGAACAGCCGATCGCTCTTCTGCGGGATGGGGTCGCCGGACAGCACGTGGAACACGGTCAGCGTGGTCATCGATGCGCCGATGCCCAGCGCGATCGCCAGCACCATCAGTGCGGTCAGCGCCTTGTTGCGCTTGAAACTGCGCAGGGCGAGGTTGAAGTAATACCCGAACATGG
The DNA here is from genome assembly GCF_041905325.1 of Thermomonas sp. Taxonomy (GTDB): domain Bacteria; phylum Pseudomonadota; class Gammaproteobacteria; order Xanthomonadales; family Xanthomonadaceae; genus Thermomonas. The sequence continues at coordinate 7,219 of NZ_JAYRLK010000009.1, forward strand.
CGTGGCCTCAGGCGGTGGCGGGGCTGGTTGGGGTGGCGTGCAGCGCGCGGGTGAGCGGCACCGCCACGCGGATATCGGTGGCCACGCCGTCGACGATGTGCACGTTGCGCTGCGCGCGCGCGGCCAGCTCGGGGTCGTGGGTGACCATGACGATCGTGGTGCCTTGTTCGTTGATGTCCTCCAGCAGCTCCATCACGCTGCGCGCCATCTGCGAATCGAGGTTGCCGGTGGGTTCGTCCGCCAGCAGCAGGCGCGGGCTGCCGGCCAGCGCGCGGGCGATCGCGGCGCGCTGCTGCTGGCCGCCGGAGAGCTCGGCCGGGTAGTGCTTCATGCGCGAGCCCAGGCCCACCATGCCCAGCGCGTCCTCGATGCGCAGCTTGCGTTCGCCCGCCGACATGCCGCGGTAGCGCAGCGGCACGTCGCAGTTGTCGAACAGGTTGAGGTCGGGGATCAGGTTGAAGCCCTGGAAGATGAAGCCGATCTTCTCGTTGCGCAGCCTGCTGCGGGCGTTGTCGGACAAGCCTTTCACGTTGACGCCGTCGAGCATGTAATCGCCGCCGGTGAATTCCTCCAGCAGGCCGGCGATGTTGAGGAAGGTGGTCTTGCCCGAACCCGACGGGCCGGTGACGGCGACGAATTCGCCCTCCGCAACCTGCAAGTCGAGCGAGCGCAGGGCATGGGTTTCCACCAGCTCGGTGCGGTAGACCTTGGTGACTTGGTGCATGTTCAACATGGCGGGGTGTCCTTGGGAGTCGCTGGTCGGAAGTGCGGAGGCGGGTCGCCGGAGGCGCGCGGTGGCGCGGCCTCAGTTGCCGGAGATGCGGACGCGGTCCGCGTTGTTGAAGAGGTCGGTGCCGGAGACCACGATGCGGTCGCCCGCTTGCAGGCCGGACACGATTTCGACCGAGGCCAGGCTGGAGGCGCCGGTGCGGATGGCGCGGCGCACCGCGCTGCTGCCCGTCACCACGTAGGCCACGTTGCCGCCGTCCTGCTCGACGAACGGGCCACGCTCCACCATCAGCACGTCGTGGCGGGTGTCCATCACGATGCGCACGGACAGCCGCTGGTTCTGGCGCAGGCCCGGCGGCTGCCTGCCCTTGGCAAACCGCACGCGGGCGGTGACCTCGCCATTGACCACCTCCGGCGATACCGCCGCGATCTCGCCGGCGTATTGCGCGTTGTTGGCGGTGATCTGCGCCGGCATGCCCAGGCCAAGGTCACGGGCGAAGCTTTCCGGTACCTTGATCTCGACCTCGAAGCGGCTCAGGTCCACCACGCTGAGCACCGGCCCGTTGGCGATGACCTGGGTGCCCTGCGGCACCTGCACCTGCCCCACCTGGCCATCGAATGGCGCGCGCAGGGTCAGGGCGTCCACCTGCCGACGGGCTTCGTCCACCACCGCGCGCTGGCGTTGTGCCTGCAATTGCTTGTTGCGCGCATCCAGCCCGGCCCCGGCGCTTTGCAATTGGAAATCCCGCTGCGCGGCGAGCAGGCCGATCTCGGCCTTCTTCAGCATGTCCTGCGCGCGGTTCAAATCGTTCTTCGGCACCGCGCCGCCCTCGAACGCGCGCTGGTAACGCTCCAGATCCCGCGCCGCCGCAGTGCGGTCCACGGTGGCCTGGTCCAGCGCACGCTGGGCATTGGCGCGGGTGATCTGCGCATCCAGCTGGGCGCGGCTGGCGGCGGCATCGAAACTTGCCAACGTGGATTCTTCCTGCACCAGTTTGCTGCGCAGTTCGGGGCTGTCGATGCTGGCCAGCGGTTGGCCCTGCGCGACCTTGTCGCCGGCGACCACGGTGAGGTGCACGGTACCGGCAGCCACGGCATACAGGGTGGGGCTGTTGGCAGCGATCACCCGGCCTTCGGCGTTGAGGTCGCGCACCAGGTCGCCACGGGTGACGGTGGCGATGCGCAGACGCGCGGCGTCATAGGAGTTCGCGCCGCCCAGCCAGCCGCTGGCCACCCAGCCGACCAGCGCCAGCACGGCGATGCCGGTGGCCGCCAGGCCCAGTTGGCGGCCACGGTGCTTGCCGGTACCGACCGGCGTGCTCATGCGCAGGTCTTGCCCGGCGGTATCGCGGATGCGGCCACGGGTGGGGCTGGAAGTGTTGGGCGATGAGGTGTCCATGCCGGTGCATAAGCAACCGGCGTGCCAACTCGCAACATGTTGATTTTGAAGTGAAAAAATATCTTGCGGCAGTGTCCGTCCGGACGGTTGCGATGTCCGCCCGGACACGCCGGCCTGCGGCCCCGTTACACTTCCACCCTCGAGTCAGGAGGTGGGTTGCATGTGTGGAATCGTCGGTGCCATTGCCCAGCGTGATGTCGTTCCCTTGTTGGTGGATGGCCTGAAGCGGCTGGAATACCGTGGCTACGATTCGGCCGGCATCGCGGTGCTGTCCGGTGGGGACGTGCGCCGGGTGCGCCGCACCGGCCGCGTCGCCGAGATGGAGGCCGCCGCGCAAGCGGAAGGCTTCGACGCCAACCTCGGCATCGGCCACACCCGCTGGGCCACCCACGGCGGTGTTACCGAGTCCAACGCGCATCCGCACATCAGCCACGGCGAGCTGGCGCTGGTGCACAACGGCATCATCGAGAACCACGAAGCGCAGCGGCAGCGCCTGCAGGCGCTGGGCTACGAATTCACCTCGCAGACCGATACCGAAGTGGTCGCCCACCTGATCCACCATCATCGTGCGCAGGGCAAATCGCTGTTGGCGGCATTGCAGGCGGCGGTGAAGGAACTGCACGGCGCCTATGCGCTGGCGGTGATCGACAAGCGCGATCCGTCCACGCTGGTGGCCGCGCGCATGGGCTGCCCGCTGCTGGTCGGCCTGGGCGAAGGCGAGAATTTCGTCGCCTCCGACGTGTCCGCGATCGTCTCCGCCACCCGCCGGGTGATCTTCCTCGAAGAGGGCGATACCGCCGAACTCACCCGCGATGGCGTGCAGGTGTTCGACGCCAGCGATGCGCCGGTGGCGCGCGAAGTGCACGTGTCCGACGTGTCGCTGGCCTCGCTGGAATTGGGGCCGTACCGCCACTTCATGCAGAAGGAAATCCACGAGCAGCCGCGCGCGATCGGCGATACCGTGGAAGGCATCCTCGATGCCGGTGGCTTCGACCCCGCGCTGTTCGGCAAGGACGCGGCCAGCGTGCTGGCGGACGTCGAGTCGGTACAGATCCTCGCCTGCGGCACCAGCTACTACGCCGGGTTGACCGCGCGCTACTGGATCGAGGAACTCGCCGGCCTGCCCTGCGCGGTCGATATCGCCAGCGAGTACCGCTACCGCACCGTGGTGGGCAACCCGAAGCAGTTGGTCGTCACCATCTCCCAGTCCGGCGAAACCCTGGACACGATGGAAGCGCTGAAGTACGCCAAGGCGCAGGAACAAGACAAGACACTTTCCATTTGCAACGTGCCGGAGTCGGCCATCCCGCGCGCCAGCAAGCTGGTGTTCCTGACCCGCGCCGGCGCCGAGATCGGGGTGGCGTCGACCAAGGCCTTCACCACCCAGCTGGTGGCGCTGTTCGCGCTGGCGGTCACGTTGGGCAAGTTGCGCGGAAAGATGGGCGAGGCACGCGAAGGCGAGCTGCTGGAGGCCCTGCGCCACCTGCCCGGCAGCGTGCAGCACGCACTCAACCTGGAACCGCAGGTGGCCTCGTGGGCCGAGAAGTTCGCGCCGCGCCAGCACGCGCTGTTCCTCGGTCGCGGCACCCACTATCCGATCGCGCTGGAAGGCGCGCTCAAGCTCAAGGAAATCTCCTACATCCACGCCGAGGGCTACCCGGCCGGCGAGCTCAAGCACGGCCCGCTGGCGCTGGTGGACACGCAGATGCCGGTGGTGGTGATCGCGCCCAACGACGCGCTGCTGGAGAAGGTGAAGTCGAACATTCAGGAAGTGCGCGCGCGCGGCGGCGAGATGTTCGTGTTCGCCGACGCCGACAGCAGCTTCAGCGAATCCGAAGGCGTGCACGTGATCCGCACGCCGCGCCACGTCGGCATCCTCTCGCCGATCGTGCATGCCATCCCGGTGCAGTTGCTGGCCTACCACACCGCGCTGGCACGCGGCACCGACGTCGACAAGCCGCGCAACCTGGCCAAGTCGGTCACGGTGGAATAAGCGGCGATCAAAGATTGTCCTGGATCAAGGCCGCCGCGCGCCGCCGCGCCTAGGCTGGCGTCGCCGGTCGTCGGCTGCCTGCGGTGATTCCGATGTCGCTTCGCCTTCTTTCGCGCGGCCCGCACCGCGCGCGCTCCGCATGAACACCTGGCCCGCCACCGCGCTGATCCGCGCCAAGCGCGAGGGGCGCAGGCTCGACGCCGCGCAGTGGCAGGCGCTGGCCGAGGGCATCGCCAGTGAGGCGTGGAGCGAGGGGCAGGTCGGCGCGTTCGCGATGGCGGTGGCATGGCGTGGGCTGGATGCCGGCGAGTGCCGCGCCTTCACCTTCGCGCTGCGCGATTCCGGCCGCCGGCTGGACTGGCGCGACCTGCCCGGCCCGGTGCTGGACAAGCATTCCACCGGCGGCGTCGGCGACTGCGTGAGCCTGGCGCTGGCGCCGCTGCTGGCGGCCTGCGGCGGCTTCGTGCCGATGATCTCCGGGCGCGGCCTGGGCCATACCGGCGGCACCTTGGACAAGCTGGAAAGCCTGCCGGGCTATGACGTGAATCCCGACCCCACGCGGCTGGCGTGGGTGGTGCGCGAGGCCGGCTGCGCCATCGTCGGCCAGAGCGCCGACCTGGTGCCGGCCGACCGCCGCCTGTACGCGGTGCGTGACGTCACCGCCACGGTCGACGTGCCCGAGTTGATCGTGGCCTCGATCCTGTCGAAAAAGCTGGCCGGCGGCGCGCAGGCGCTGGTGTTGGACATCAAGACCGGCAGTGGCGCGCAGACGCCCGCCGAAGCCGATGCGCAGGCGCTGGCCGCGCGCATGCAGGCAGTGGCCGCCGGCAGCGGCCTGCAATTGGCGGCGATGCTCAGCGACATGGGGCAGGTGCTGGGGCGCACCGCGGGCAACGCGCTGGAGGTGCAGGGCGTGCTGGACCTGCTGGCGGGCCGGCCGCATTGCCTGCGCCTGCAGGCGCTGGTACTCGCGCAGGCGGCGCGCCTGCTGCACATGGCGGGGCTGGCGGAGAGCGAGGACGCGGCATTGTTGCGCGCGCACCAGGCGCTGGACAGCGGCGCGGCGGCGGAGCGCTTCGCGCGGATGGTGGCGGCGCTGGGTGGGCCGGCCGACGTGTTCACGCACGCGCTGCCGCAGGCGCCGGTGCAGCGGGAGGTCACTGTGCAGGCCGCCGGCGTGGTGCAGGCCATCGACGTGCGCGCGCTGGGCGAATGCGTGGTCGATTTGGGCGGCGGGCGGCGCGTGCCCGGCGCGGCCATCGACCCGGCGGTGGGGCTGTCCGAGGTGGCCGAACGCGGCCAGTGGCTGGAAGCTGGCGCGGCCTTGGCCATCGTGCATGCGCGCACCGCCGCTGCTGCCGAACGTGCGGCGGCACAGGTGCGCGCGGCATTCACGCTGGGCGAGGATGCACCGGCAGCAGTGCCGGCGTGGCGCTGGCTTTAGCCGGCGGGAAAGCTGAAGCGGTGCGGCAGTAGCTGGCTTGCGGTCACCTCCAGCCAGTGCCCATCCGGTTGCCGGAAACTCACCGTCGCCTCTTCGCCGAATTCCACCAGGGCTTGCCGGCAGGCGCCGCACGGAGTCACCGGAAGCGGCTCACCGGCGCGATTGAACGCCGCCACCGCGATGGCCACCAATGCGAACTGCGCGCCTTCGCCCTGCACGGCCGTGGCAATGGCCCCGCGTTCGGCGCAGCTGCCGATGGGGAACGAGGCGTTTTCGACATTGCAGCCGGTGTAGATCTTGCCGCTGGCGGCGCGCAACGCGGTACCGACCAGCAGGTTGGAATAGGGCGCATAGGCGTGCCGGGCGGCGTGCACGGCCAGCGTGCGCAGGGCGTCGATCTCGTGCATCGCGGGAATTCCGTGGCGGCGGGCGGGCATGGTGGCATGGTGGGTGCCGGTCCGCATAGGCCGGAGGTTGCAACGTCCGTGGCAGGTTTCCGTTATAGGATGCAGGCGCCTGCCGACGATCCGGCCCATCAGCGGAGGGGAACGATGCCGAAGCCAGCCCCGCACCGTGCCGTCGGCTACCTGTTGCTGGCACTCGCACTGCCCTTGCTGGCCTGGCAGGTGTTGCCGGTCCATCAGTGGGTGCTGCCGCAGGCGGATTTCCTGGCCCTGCATTCGTTGCTGGAAGTGTTCACCGTGGTGGTGTCGGCGCTGGTGTTCTTCACTGGGCTGGGGGCGGTGGAGGCCGCGCGTTCCAGCCGCACCATGGAACTGGGCGGCGCGTTCCTGGCGGTGGGATTGTTCGACATGCTGCATCTGCTGGCCTATGCCGGCATGCCGGACCTGATCAGCCCCAATACCCCGCACAAGGCGATCCTGTTCTGGCTGTTGGCGCGGGCGGTGGCCGGCATCGGCCTGCTGGCGTACGTGCTGCTGGCCGATCGCCCGGTCAGCAACGTGCCGATGGTGCGTCGGCTGTGGTTCCTGGCGGTGCTGCTGCTGGTGCTGGCGGTGGCGTGGCTGCCGTTGACCGCGCCGGAACGCATCCTGCCGATGTACCACGAAGGCGTGGGCCTGACCCGGTTGAAGGTGGCGCTGGAATGGGGCATCTGCGGGCTCTACCTGCTGGCGGCGCTGGTGGCGGTGTGGCGACGGCGACGGATCTCCGAATGCGAGTTCGGCAGCCTGCTGCTGGCGCTGCTGCTGATGGCGGCCAGCGAGGTGTTCCTTGCCATCTACGTGCAAGTGTCCAGCACCGCCAACCTGCTGGGCCACGTCTACAAGCTGGTGGCCTATTACTTCCTGTACCGCGCGATCTATGCCGAGGCGGTGAACCGGCCGTTCCGGCAGATGCGGCACGTGCTCACCCACGATGCCCTGACCGGGTTGCCCAATCGTGCCGCCTTCGGCGAGGCATTGGGCCGGGTGCTGGCGCGCGGCGGTGCCACCCGCGCGCCATGCGCGGTGCTGCTGCTGGACCTGGATCACTTCCAGAACGTCAACGACACCCTGGGCCATGAACAGGGCGACCGCTTGCTGGTGGCCATCGTCGCGCGCCTGCGCGAGAACCTGCCCGCCGCCAGCGACGTGGCCCGCTTCAGTGGCGACGAGTTCGTGATCCTGCTCGAGGATGCGCAGCCGGCGCAGGCCCGGCAACTGGGCGACACCCTGCTGCTGGCGCTGGCGCGCGAATTCGAGATCGGCGAAGACCGCGTGGGCATCAGTGCCAGCATCGGCATGGCCACCTTTCCGCAGGATGGCGATACGGTCAGCGCGCTGCTACGCCACGCCGACCTGGCCCTGCACCAGGCCAAGCTGGCCGGACGCAACTGCGTGGTGGGCTTCAGCACCGAACTCGATCGTGGATTCCAGCGCCGCATGCAACTGGAAGCGGGGCTCCGGCACGCACTGGAGCGTGGCGAGCTGGCATTGCACTACCAGCCGAAATGGGAGATCGAATCCGGTCGCCTGGCCGGTTGGGAAGCGCTGCTGCGCTGGCATTCGCCGGAGCTGGGGCAGGTGCGGCCCGATGAGTTCATCCCGCTGGCCGAGCGCACCGGGCTGATCCTGCAAGTGGGCGATTGGGTGCTGCGCGAAGCCTGTCGGCAGTTGCGGGAGTGGCGTGCCCAGGGGCTGCCCACGGGCACCATGGCGGTGAATTTGTCGGCACGCCAGTTCCGCCAGCGCGACATCGCCGAGGAAGTCAGCAAGGTGCTGCGCGAAACCGGCCTTGCGCCGGCCGACCTGGAGCTGGAGATCACCGAATCGGTGCTGATGGACGACATCGCCGCCGCCACCGTGGTGCTGACCGACCTCGAACGGCTGGGCGTGCGCATCGCCATCGACGATTTCGGTACCGGCTACTCATCGCTGGCCTACCTGAAATCCTTCCCCATCCATTGCCTGAAGATCGACCGATCCTTCATCACCGACATCCCGCGTGGCGGCAACGACGCGGTGATCGTGCGCTCCATCATCGCGCTGTCGCGCAGCCTTGGCTTGCAGGTGGTGGCCGAGGGCGTGGAGACGCAGGAGCAGTTCACCTACCTGCGCAACAATGCGTGCGACCAGGCGCAGGGCTATTTGTTCTTCCCGCCGCTGCCGCCGGCGGACTGCCACGACCTGCTGCGTGCCTGCCGGCGACTGGCGGAGGGCAACCTGCCCGGACAGGCGGCCGGTGCCGCCTGAGGGCGATGCCGTGCATCAGCCGAAGGCCCGGCCTTCGCCGGCCTCCTCGAAGGTCACGCCGTCGCGGATGTGGTAGATGCGCTTGAAGGTGGGGATGATCTTCTCGTCGTGAGTCACCACGATGACCGCGGTCTGGAAGCGCTGGGCCATGTCGTTGAGCAGCCGGATCACCGCCAGCGCGCGCTCCGAATCCAGCGGCGCGGTGGGTTCGTCGGCGAGGATCACCGGCGGCCGGTTGACCAGCCCGCGTGCAATGGCGACGCGTTGCTGCTCGCCGCCGGACAGCTGCGCCGGCATCGCCCTGGCACGATGCTGCACGTCCAGCGCGGTGAGCAGTTCCAGCGCGCGCGCGCGCGCCTCGGCGTTGCGCGCGCCGGCCAGCATCGGCAGCAGGGCGACGTTGTCGATGACGTCGAGGAACGGGATCAGGTAGGGCGCCTGGAACACGAAGCCGATCTTGTCGCGGCGCAGCGCGCGCAGGTCGCGCACCTTCCAGCCGTCGTCGAAGATCACCTCATCGCCCAGCTGCATGCGCCCGGCGGTGGGGTCGATCACCGCGCCCAGGCATTTCAGCAGGGTGCTCTTGCCGGAGCCAGAGGGGCCGATCAGCCCGACCACTTCGCCGGGTGCGACCTGCATGTTGACGTCCTTCAGCGCCAGCACCGCGGTGTCGCCGCTGCCGTAGCGCTTGCTCAATCCTTCGATGCGGATGCCGGTGGCGGCCATGTTCAACCCCCGATCGCTTCGGCCGGATCGACCTTCAGCGCCATCCGGATGGCGACCACGCTGGACGCCACGCACAGCAGCAGCACCGCGAAGAAGCCCAGCACCGAATCGCCGGGCACCAGCAGCACGTACTTGGGGAACAGCGGCGCGGCGAAGGTGGCGCTGATCTTGCCGACCACGAAGCCGATCACGCCCAGCACCAGCGCCTGCTGCAGGATCATCCACGCGATCGTGCGGTTGCGGGTGCCGATCAGCTTGAGCACGGCGATCTCGCGGATCTTGTCCATGGTCAGGGTGTAGATGATGAACGCCACGATGGCGGCGCTGACCGCGGCCAGGATCACCAGGAACATGCCGATCTGGCGCGCCGAGGTGGCGATCAGCTTGCCGATCAGGATCGCCTCCATCTGCGGGCGGTCGTACACGGTCAGCCGCTTCCAGCGCCGGATCGGTTCGGCCACCTCGCTGGCGGCGTGGCCGTGCGCCAGCCGCACCAGCACCGCGTTGACCGCGCTGTTGCTGCTTTGCGAAGCGGTCACTGCCTCCAGCAGGCCGGGCACGCCGGGGCGGTTGAAGGCGGGGTTGTCGGCGGTGCGCCGGCGCTGCATCAAGATCGCGTCGTTGTCCTTGAGGAACTGCGCCTGCTGCGCGTCCTTCAGCGGGATGAACACCATCGGGTCGCCGCTGGACGACACCATGCGGCGGGTCAGCCCGACCACGGTGTAGCGATGGCGGCGGATGCCGAGCGTGTCGCCGAGGCGGAACCCGCCGGCGACGTCGGCCACCGCCTCGTAATGGCCGCGGGTGATCTGCCGGCCCGCCACCAGCTGCGGCGGCCAGCCGGGCGTGCCGGGGCTGCCTGCGGCGATGCCGACCACCATCGCGCGCACATCGCGCTCGCCCTGCCGCACCTGCATGGTGAGGTAGGTGACGTTGGCGGCCTGCGCCACCCCGGGCAGCACGTGGATGTCGCGCCACAGGTCGTCCGGCACGCTGGAGGATTCCGCATACGGGCCGAGGGTGCCGCGCTGCACCACCCACAGGTCGGCGCCGCTGTTGTCCAGCAGCACCTTGCCGTCATCGACCATGCCGCGGTACACCCCGGCCATGGTCAGGGTGACCCCGATCAGCAGGCCCAGCCCGATCCCGGTGAACAGGAACTTGCCCCAGGCGTGCAGGATGTCGCGGCCAGCCAGGCTGATCACTTTGCTGTGCCCCGGATTCGCTCGACCACGTGGATACGGCTGTTGGCGGTCAGCGACTTTTCGCTGTAGAGCACGATCTGCTCGCCGCCGGCCAGGCCCTTGCGCACCTGCACGTTGCCGTCCAGATCGCTGCGGCCAAGCGCCAGCGGCGCGAACTCCAGTGCGCCATCGACCAGTTTCCACGCGCCGCGCTGGCCGCCCACGGTGCGGATGGCGGCATTCGGGATGACGGGCATGGCAGCTTCGCGCGGCAGTTGCACCGTGACTTCCGCCAGTTCGCCCAGCGGCGGCAGCGGCGCTGGCAATCCGGCGAACACGAGCTTGGCCCGCGTTTCCTCGGTCACGGTGTCCGCGACCGGCTCGATGCGCAGCACATGGCCGGCGTGCGCGTGGTCCTGGCCGGAACGCAGGATGATCTGCGCCGGCAGGCCGGCGGCCAGCCCGCCGGCGGCGATCTGGTCGAAGCGGGCGTCGATCCACAGGCTGGACGGGTCGATGACTTCCACCACCGCCTGCCCCGCCACCAGGGTGGTGCCGGGGTCGGCGTTGCGCGCCACCACCAGCCCGTCCACCGGCGCCACCAGCGCCAGGTTGCCGCGCTGGGCCTGCACCGCGTCGCGTTCGGCCTGCAGGCGGCGGATGTCGTCGCGCGCGGCGGCCAGGCCGGCGTTGGCCACGTCCAGCTCCTGCCGGCGCGCGGACGCGGTTTCCACGCTGACCAGCTGCTGCTGCGCCAATTGACCGTAGCGCTGGGCCTGCGCCTGTGCATAGCGCTGGCGGGCCTGCGCCTGCTGCAGCGCCGCCTGTGCGCTGGCAATGGCGGCCTGCTGTGCGCCGATGCGGTCGTCCAGGTCCACCGGCGCCATCGCGCCCAGCACCTGCCCGGCCTTGACCGCATCGCCCACGTGCACGTCCAGCCGCTGCAGCCGCCCGGCGTAGGTCGGGCCGATCCTGTAGCTGTAGCGCGCCTGCACGGTGCCGATGCCATACAGCGCTGGCGCGATGCCGCGCTTGGCGACGCCAAGGGTGGTGACTTCGGTGGGCGCCAGCGGGCCGGAGCGCACCGCGACCCAGGCGAACAGCGCCAGCAGCGGGACGATGGCCGCGGCCAGCATCAGCGTGCGGCGGGAAATGGCGGGCAGGCTCATGGCTGGCTCCGGATGCCGCGGCGGTAGATGGCGAACACGCCGGGCGCGTCGCGGCGCATGCGCGCCACGTCGCCGGCGATCAGCGATTGCATCACCAGCCCCTGCACGGTGCCGATGAAGAGGGTGGCGGCGGCGTCCAGGTCCAGACCCGGATCGAGTTCCCGGCAGGCGATGCCAGCCGCCAGATACCCGCGCAGACGCTGCGCGTAGCCCTGAGTCAGGGTCTGCGCCATGCGCTTGGGGAGGGTGTCACCGGGGCGCTGCAGTTCGCCGAACAGCATCCGCGGCACGCCCGGATGGCGGGCGACGAAGTCGACATGGGCCATGAACATCGCTTCCAGTGCGTCCAGCGGCGTCGCGGCCGAAGCCGCCGCAGCGTCCAGTTGCGCCAGCAGGCGTTCACTGACCCACCCCATCACCGTTTCCAGGATGGCATCCTTGCTCGGGAAATGCCGGAACAGTGCGCCCTGGGTCAGGCCCATGTGCTGGGCGATGGCGGCGGTGGTGATGTCGCCGGGGTTCTGCTCGGCAGCCAGTGCAATCACGGCGTCCACCGTGGCGGCGCGACGTTCGTCGGCAGGCAGCGGGCGGGAGCGGAGGGCCATCGGAAATCCATTGGTGAGTAATCAATTACTCGCAATAGTGTGCGCATCCCGCCGGCTTCGCAAGAGGGGCGGCCAACCCGCTATCCAAACCCTGACAACGGACACAAAAAGGCCCGGCATCCCTGCCGGGCCTTATCGCGTCCTTGCGCGCATCCTTGCGGTGCGCCTCCTTCAACTCATTGCGGCTGCCAGCGCAGGCTCAGGGTGTATTCGCGGCCCGGCTGCGCGTACCACGCGCTGGTTTGGTAGTGCTTGTTGAAGGCGTTGACCAAATTGGCTTGCAGCGTCCAGCCGGGGGCGAAGCGCCAGGACACGCGGCCATCCAGCGTGCTGTAGCCGCCCACGCGCAGGCTGTTGGCCACATCGTCCCAGCGGGCGGCTTCGGCAATGCCGCTCAGGCCAAAACCCCAATCGCCGATGTTGCGGTCCAGATCCAGCCGCGCGCTGCGGGTGGGCCGGCGTGCCAGCTGCTTGCCGTGCAGGAAGCCATTGCTCAGATTGCGTGCCTGCAACCAGCCCAGTTGGGCTTGCACCTCCCATTCGCCCAGGCGCGCATTGCCGGTCAATTCCAGCCCGCGAATGCGCGCCAGTTCCACGTTGCCGGGTTTGCCTTTGCTGGCATCGTAAGCAATCAAATTATCCACGTGGGTTTCATAGGCGTGGGCCTGCCAACGCCATGCATTGCCGTGTTGGCCCAGCGACACTTCACTGCTGCGTGAGGCTTCCGGCAGCAGCAGCGGATTGCTGAAGCCGGGGTAGTACAGCTCATTGAAGCTGGGGGCCTTGAACGCGGTGCCGACGCTGGCGGTGGCGCGCCAATTGCCGGCAAACTCCACGCCCCAGGCAATGCCGCCGGTGGTCTTGCCGCCGAATTGGTCGTTGTTGTCGTGGCGCAGGCTCAGCTGCACGTCCTGCGTACCGAAATCACCTTGATACTGCACGAAGCCCGCGCGGTTACCGCGTGCGGCGCGGAACGGCGACCACTTGTCACTGACGTTGGCGCGGTCGCGCAGGAAATCGTAACCGGCGGTCAGCACCTGGCCTTGGGCCACGGTGAAATCACCTTGCAGGCTGGCGCTGTCACGGGTGGTGACGAAGCGGTTGCTGAAGACTTTGCCCAGGTAATTGCTGGAATCATCGGTGTTGCGGCCCACGGTCAGCTTCACCTGCACGGCTTGCGAGGGCGCATAGCGCAGGCTGCCCCCCACCGTCTGCTGCACGATGTCGGAGTTATCGACGTAATCACCGTCGTAATCGTTGTGGCCGGTGGCGCGGAAAGCGCGGGCATCCAGTTGCCATGCTTCGGACGGGGCGAAATCGGCGCGCAGGCTGGCGTTGTTATTGCGGTAGCCGTCGCGGTCCAGATGGGTGCCCGGCACGATAAAGCAGCCCGCACCGGCCCAAGTGGCGGGGTTGTAATAACCCAGGCATGCATTGATGCCGTTGGTGCTCTGGTGGCCCACATCCACGCCCACGCCGCCACGCGCACCGCGCAGACTCACGCCGGCCGAGGCTTCGCGCAGGGCATGGCTGCCGACGGCAATGCGGCCATGGCCGTGCACGCCTTGTGCATCGCTGCGGCGGGTGAAGATCTGGATCACCCCGCCGATGGCGTCGGCGCCGTACAGCGACGAACGCGGGCCGCGCACGATTTCGATATGGTCGATCTGCGACAGCGGGATGTCCTGCAACGAGGTCAGGCCCGAGGTGGGCGAACCCACGCGCACGCCGTCGATCAAAAAGAGCGTGTGGTCGGATTCGGTGCCACGCAGGAACAGTGTGGACAGTTTGCCCAGCCCGCCTTGGTTGACGATGCTGATGCCGGCGCGGCCGCGCAGCAGTTCCGGCAACGAACGCGCGCTGCTGGCGTCGATCTGCGCGCGGTCGATCACTTCCACGGCTGCCAGCGAGGCGTCCACGGTGGTGGCGGTACGGGTGGCGGTGACGACGACCTTGTCGAGGTCCTTGGCGTCCTCCGGCGCGGCATGCGCAAGCGCGGGCAAGCCCAATGCCAGGACAAGGGGGGACAGGCGTAGCGGGTTGTGGCGGGAAAACATCGTTTGCATCTCCGGCGCGCGCGCCCGCGCACCCTGGGGGGAAGGGAGGCTGCAAGCAGGCGGGAATGGCAGACGATGGCGATGCACGCAGACAACGGGCAGGCCGGCGTCACGCAATGCCCGCCGCATCGCAACCTGACTGTTCCGGGCCGGTCTCCGGGCTGGCGAGCGGACATCGCGTGATGTCCCGTCTGGCGCCTTCCCATGCCGGCATCTGTCGATGCGTACACAGTGGCCGATGCCAGCCTTGTCTCGCTTACCGTTGCGGGGGCAGCGCCGGACTGGATGCAAGCATCGTCACCGGCTTCCCGTTTCAATCCGCAGGCAAATGCCGTTGGATCACCTTGAACCCGCTCATTCTAGCGCAGTCACGCCGCCGGCTGGCGGCTCAGTCGTCGGCAGGGGATTCCGAACCGGCATGACGGTCGTCATCGAACAGGGCAAATGCCGGTGCGATGGTGGTCTCGTGATGGGTGGTGGTGACCGGTGCCGCCGCCGGCCGGTAACGTGGCGGTGGCAGCAGCGCGGTGGCCGCTTCGGCGGCCTGCACCAGCTCGCTGCGGCGCGCTTCGGGCACGTCTTGCCAGTGGCAATCCAGCAATGCGCCTTCCAGCGCGTACAGCAAATTCAAGCCCGGTTTGAAGCCGGCCCGGCGCACCTTCATGAAGGCTTCCACGGTGCCAATCGCGGCGATGTCTTGCAGCGAACGCAGCCCCACCTGGCGCAGCCAAGCGGCCGATTTCGGGCCGATATTGCGCATCTTCACGGTCATGCCAGCGATTCCAGATAAGCGTGCGCGATAGCTTCCAGCCCGGCTTTGTCGTTCGCATCGAAACGCGCGGGCAGGGGGCTGTCGAGGTCGAACACGCCCAGCAGGGCATCGCCTTGGTACAGCGGCACCACCAGCTCGGAACGCGATGCCGAATCGCAGGCGATATGGCCGGGGAACGCGTTCACGTCTTCCACGCGCTGGGTGGTGCGGGTGCTGGCGGCAGCGCCGCACACGCCCTTGGACAGCGGGATGCGCACGCAAGCCGGCAGTCCCTGGAACGGGCCCACCACCAGCTCGTTGCCGTCGAAGAAATAGAAACCCACCCAGTTGAGGTCCGGCAGCGCGTGGTACACCAGCGCCGACAGGTTCGCGGCATTCGCAATCCGGTCGCGCTCGCCATGCAGCAACGCTTGCGCCTGCTCCAGCAGTTGCGTGTATTGCTCGGGTTTGGTGCCGGCAAGGGCCTGGGTCTTGAAGCTCATGCGGCGAGTGTAGCAACTCGCCGCGCCGGGCTTACCATGGGGGCTTTCCACGGCAGGCAGCGGGCGCATGTTCTCGGTTTACGTCACCGGCACCGACACCGGCATCGGCAAGACGCTGGCCAGTTGCGCGCTGCTGCACGCCTTGCGTGGACATGGCTTGCGCGCGGCGGGGATGAAGCCGGTCGCCAGCGGCTGTGAACGCATCGACGGGCAATGGCGCAACGAGGACGCGCTGGCCCTGCAGGCCGCGGGCGCGCCCGGACTCGCTTACGCGGACATCAATCCGTTCGCGCTGGAACATCCGTTGGCACCCGAACTCGCCGCGCGCGATGCCGGCGTCGCGGTGGAGTTGCTGCCCATTCTCGCCGCGCATGCGCGGCTGGCGACGGAGGTCGACGCCCTGGTGGTCGAGGGCGTGGGCGGCTGGGCCGCGCCGCTGTCGGCCTCGATGATGCAGCTCGACGTGGTGCGCGCGCTGCGGCTGCCGGTGGTGCTGGTGGTGGGGTTGCGGCTGGGCTGCCTCAACCACGCGCTGCTGAGTGCGCGGGCGATCGTGGAGGACGGCGCGCATCTGGCGGGCTGGATCGCCTCGCACATCGACCCGACGATGGCACGCGTCGAAGACAACCTTGCGATGCTGCGCGAACGCCTGCCGGCCCCGTGCTGGGGCGTGCTGCCGCATGCGCCGGGCGCAGCCCCGGCGCTGCTTGCGCGGCATCTGCGGCTGCCGGTGTTGGCTTGAAGCCAGGGAATGGGGTCAGAGTGGACTTTGCGGCGGTGGAAGTCGGCCAGCTAAAGCTGCTCGCCCGCAAAACTCCACTCTGACCCCATTTCCGGACCCCATTTCCGCCCTTCCCATCAAGTGGAGGGCTGGATGGGTTCCTGCGGCGCATCCGCATCCGTCTGCGGGGCATGCGCGTGGTCGCGGGCCAGGTACAGGTAGAACGCCGGCAGCACGAACAGGGTGAACATGGTGCCGATGGTCATGCCGGAGGCGATCACCACGCCCATCGAGAAGCGCGAGGCGGCACCGGGGCCCTTGGCCAGCAGCAGCGGGATCATCGCGAACACCAGTGCGGCGGTGGTCATCAGCACCGGGCGCAGGCGGATGCTGGTGGCTTCCTCGATCGCCGCGCGCTTGCTCAGGCCTTTCTCGATCTGCAACTTGTTGGCGAACTCCACGATCAGGATGCCGTGCTTGGAGATCACGCCCACCAGCGTCACCAGGCCCACCTGCGTGTAGATGTTGATGCTCATGCCGGGGAAGGCTTCGACGCCCATCGCCTGCAGGATGCCGCCCACCAGCGCCAGCACGTTCAGCGCCAGCAATGCACCGCAAATGGCCATCGGCACGGTGAGCAGCATGATCAATGCGTCACGGAAGCTTTCGAACTGCGCCGACAGCACCAGGAAAATCACGATCAGCGCCAGCGCCAGCGTCATCAACATCGCCGCGCCCTCCTGCTTGAATTGCCGCGACTCGCCGGCGTAGTCCACGCTGTAGCCCTGCGGCAGCACCTCCTTGGCGGCCAGGTCGAGAATGGCCAATGCCTCGCCCTTGCTCACGCCAGGGCGCGGGGCAAACATGATCGACACCGCGTTGAGCTGCTGGAAGCGCTTGAGTGATTGCGGCTGCGCGCTTTCCTTCAGGGTCACGATGGTGGACAGCGGGATCAGTTTCCCGTCGCGGGTACGGGTGTAGTAGTTCTCGAGGTCGCTGGCATTCAGGCGATCCTTGCGCTGCACCTGCGGGATGACGCGGTACGAGCGGTTCTGCATCGAGAACAGGTTGCTGTAGCCACCCGCCAGCATCGCCGACATGTCGGCCGCCAGCGTGCGCATGTCGATGCCCAGCGTGGCCGCCTTGTCGCGGTCGATGTTGACCTCGATGCGCGGCTTGTCGATCTTCAGGTCCTTGTCGAGGAAGATGAAACGCTTGCTGGCATAGGCCTTGGCGAGGATCGCGTCGGACAGGTCGGACAGCTGCTGCAGGCTGCCCACGCCGCCGATGATGAATTCACCGCCACCTTCGCCGCCCGCGCTGGGCAGCGACGGCGGCACCATCGCGAACATCTTCAGGCCGGTGATCTCGTTCAACTTAGGCTGCAACGCCTGTTGCAGCACCTGGTTGGTGGAGCGCGTGCGCTGGCTCCAGGGCTTGAGCACGAAGCCGGCCATCGCGCTGGGGCTGGCGCCGCCGCCGCCGCCCATGCCGCCATTGATCAGGAAGGTTTCCTTGATCTCCGGAATGCCGCGCGTGAATCCGGAAATCGCGGCGGTATAGCGTTCCACGTAATCCAGCGTGGCCACCGGATCGGCGCTGGCCACCGAGAAGATGAAGCCTTCGTCCTCGATCGGTGCCGGTTCCTTGGGCGCGCCCATGTACAGGAACGCGCAGCTGGCCAGCACGATCAGGCCGAACACCGCGATCACCGACCTGGTTTCCAGCGCGCTGTGCAGGCGGCGCTGGTAGGCGTGGTGCAGCTTGTCGAAACGGGTGTCCAGCCACAGCTCGAACCTGCCCTTGGGGTGGTCCGGGTCGTGCGCCTTGAGGATGCGCGAGCTCATCATCGGCGTCAGCGTCAGCGCGATCACGCCCGACAGCAGCACCGCGCCGGCCAGGGTGAAGGCGAATTCGGTGAACAGCACGCCGGTCATGCCGCCCTGGAAGCCGATCGGCAGGTACACCGCGATCAGGGTGGTGGTCATCGCCACCACCGGCCACGCCAGCTCGCGCGCGCCGCGCAGCGCGGCGTCCATCGGCGTCATGCCTTCTTCGATGTGGCGATGGATGTTCTCCAGCACGATGATCGCGTCGTCCACCACGATCCCGATCGCCAGCACCATCGCCAACAGGGTCAGCAGGTTGATGGTGAAGCCCATCAACAGCATCAGGAACATGCCGCCCACCAGCGACAGCGGGATGGCAATCGCCGGGATCAGCACGCTGCGCAGCGAGCCCAGGAACAGGTAGATCACCACGATCACGATCAGCAGTGCTTCCACGATCGTGCGGATCACTTCTTTGATCGAGTCTTGAATGGCCTCGGTGCTGTCGTACGGGATGCTGGCCTGCATGCCCTGCGGCAGCTGCGGGATGATCTCGTTGTCCCAGACCTTGCGCACCGCCTTGATCACGTCCAGCGCATTGGCGTCCGGCGAGACGTTGATCGCCATGAAGGTGGCGGTGTCGCCGCCATTGATGCGCACCGAGGTGCCGTAGCTGTCGGAGCCCAGCACCACGTCGGCGATGTCGCCCAGCCGCACGATCGCGCCGTCCTGCTCACGCACCACCAGCTTGCGGAACTCGTCGGCGTTGCGCAGGTCGGTGCGCGCGGTCATGTCGATGGCCACCATCTGGCCCTTGGTGGAACCCACTGCGGCCAGCACGTTGTTGGATTGCAGTGCGGCACTGACATCGCTGGCGGTCACTTTCAGCGCCGCCATTTTTTCCGGCTTCAGCCAGATGCGCATGGCGAAGTTGCCCGCGCCCATGATCTCGGCGCTCTGCACGCCGGGCACGGTGACCAGTTTCGGCTGGATGACGCGGGTCAGGTAGTCGCCGATCTGGTTGCCATCGAGGCGGTCGCTGGCAAACGACAGGTACATGCCGGCGATGCTCTCGCCCTGCTTCAGGTCGATCACCGGGTCTTCCGACTGCGGCGGCAATTGCCCGCGCATCTTGTTGACCTTGGCGCTGATCTGGGTGAGCGCCTCGCTGGGATTCTTGTCCAGCCGGATGTAGGCCTGGATGTTGCTCATCCCCGCCGCGCTGGTCGAGGTCATGTAGTCGATGCCCTCGGCGCTGGCGATCTCGCGCTCCAGCGGGGTGGTGATGAAGCCCTGGATCAGGTCGGCATCGGCACCGAAATAGGTCGTGCTGACGCTGATCACCGCGTTGCGCATCTCCGGATACTTGCGCACGTTCATTTCGCTGAAGGCGCGCAGGCCGAACAGCAGGATGAACAGGCTGACGACCATCGCCAGCACCGGCTTCCTGATGAAGAGGTCGGTAAATTTCATCGTTTGTTCTCCCGCTTCCCCGCTGCCGGGAAAGGGTGGATGTCGGGGCGGGGCGCGCGTGCGGCGCTCAGCGGTTCTGGACCTGCGGCTTGCTGTCGCTGGCGGGCTGGATCTGGTTGTCGATGGTCACTTCGCTGCCATTGCGCAGCTTCAGCAGGCCGGCCGTGACCACGCGCTCGCCGGGCTTGAGGCCGTCGGTGACCGCGATCAGGTCGCCCCGGGTGGCACCGGTCTTGATGAAGCGCTGGTTCACCACCAGTTTCTCGCCGGTCAGCGGCTTGCCGGTGGCGTCGGTCTCGCCCGGCTTGCGCTTCTCGCTGGTGATCACGAACACCGCATTGCCATACGGGTTGAAGCTGACCGCGGTTTGCGGAATCACCACCACGTCACGGGCCGCGCCCAGCCCGAAGCCCAGCTTGGCGAAGCTGCCCGGGCGCAACGTGCCATCGGGGTTGCGCAGGGTGGCGCGCGCCTTGAAGTTGCGCGTGCTGACATCCACTTGCGGCTCCACTGCCGTGACCGTGCCTTCGAAGGTCTGCCCCGGCACGGCGTCCACCGTGGCTTGCACGGTGCTGCCGGTGGCCAGCGTGCCGATCATCTGCTCGGGCAGGGTGAAATCCACGTACACCGGGTCCAGTTGCTGCAGCGACACGATCGCAGCGCCTGGCGCGATGTATTGGCCCAGGTTGATCTGGCGAATGCCCAGCACGCCCGTGAACGGTGCGCGAATGGTCTTCTGTGCGATCAGCGCGCGCTGCGCTTCCACCTGCGCGCGCGCGTTGGCGGCGGCGGCGGTGCGCGTCTGCACCTCATCCAGCGAGACCAGCTTGTCCTTGCCCAGTTGCTGCCAGCGCTGTGCCTGCACGTCCGCCAGCCGCGCCGAGGTTTCCAGCGCTTTCAGCGTGGCCTCTTCGTTGGCGGTGTTCAGCCGCACCAGCACGGTGCCGGCACTGACCGGCTGCCCGGATTCGAAACTGATCTGGCGCACCACGCCACCGGCTTCGGTGGTGACATTGGTGCCGTTGATCGCCACCAGCGTACCCACCGCTTCCCCGCCGGTGCTCCAGTGTTGGGTCTTGGCGGTATCGGCCGACACCGCCACCGCCGGCTGTGGCATGTTGTCGAAGAAGTTGTTGGTCTGCTTGGCGAAGAACGCCTTGAGGGCGAACACGCCGCCGAAGACGACGATGACGCCGGCCAGCATCAGGGCCCAGCGCAGGGCCGGCTTGGGGGGGCGGTGGGAGGTGGCGGCGGGCATGGGTTTTCCGGGGATGCGACAGAGAAGAATTCGCGATTGTATTCGAATAGTGAACTTGCTGGTGCAGCATTGTCGGAATTAGGCCGGCATTCCGCATCTGCCAGAAGGCAGGGGGCGGGCGGCGGGCACAAAAAAACCCGGCAGCCGAAGCTGCCGGGTCATGGTTGCGCCGAATCGGGGGGAGCGAATCGGCGACTGTCCCAGGGGGAGGGATTACTTGGCGGCCTTCGAGGCGGCCTTGGTGGCCTTCTCGACTTCGGCCTTGACCTGCGCGCCGGCCTGCTCGAACTGTGCCTTGGCCAGCGAACCGATCGCTTCGTTGGTCTTCACGGTGTTGGCGAACACTTCCTGCACGGCACCGAAGTTGCGCTCGGCATTGGCACGGGCCACCTGCACGCCCTTCGGCCACACGGCCTTCAGGCTGTCGGCGTCGCGCACCTGCAGCAGTTCGCCGGTGAAGGCGAAGCTGGCGTTGACGGTTTCCTCGATGGCAGCCAGGTGCAGGCCGAACGCCTTCTCGGCGTTTTCCAGCGCCAAGCGGTTGACGTTGGCGGCGACGTCGGCGAACTGGGTCGCGGCTTTGCTGAACTGGTCGTTGAACTGGTACATGGCGGTCTCCTGCATGGTGATCCGGCAGGGTTTGCCGGTTTGTGCGATGCAGCATAAATCGTCGGATGTTGCGATGCAACATTTCCCCGACGGGCGGTATCCCGCCATTCAGGCAGGCAGCCCGGGAGTCAGGGTCAGCGCCAGCGCGAGGGGCTGGTGCGTGCCAAAGGCAGCAAGGTGGCCGTCGGTTCCGGCACGGCCTGGGTGCCGGCCACGGCGCGGGCCAGCGGGGCGAGGTGGTCCAGCGCGCGGGTATAGACCCCGCGCTTGAAGGTGACCACATGCTGCAGGGGGTACCAGAAATCCACCCAGCGCCAGGCATCGAATTCCGGCACGTCGGTGGCATCCAGCCGCAAGTCGCTGTCCAGGCCGCGGAACCGCAGCAGGAACCAGACCTGTTTCTGGCCGATGCACACCAGCCGGTCGCGGTGGCGGATGGCGTGCGCGGGCAGGCGATAGCGCAACCAGCCGGGGGTGGCCCCCAGCACGTCGACATGCTCCGGCTGCAGCCCGGTTTCTTCGTGCAGTTCGCGGTACATCGCCTCCAGCGGGGTTTCGTCGCTGTTGATGCCGCCCTGCGGGAACTGCCAACCGTCCCGGCGCACGCGCCGTGCCCAGAACACCCGGCCATCCTCGTGCATCAGCACGATGCCCACGTTGGGGCGAAAACCGTCCGGATCGATCACGATGCGGACCCCGAAAATTTGTCTGCCCCGACTGTGCCAGCCGAATGCGGGACGGGCAAGCCTCATCGACGGCGAATTGACGACGGCATCGACAACCCGGATAATGACCGGCTCTGCGTTGGCTATGTAGCTCAGCCGGTTAGAGCACAGCACTCATAATGCTGGGGTCGGTGGTTCGAGTCCACCCATAGCCACCAACGCGAAGCGCATCGAACCCCGCGGCCTTGCGGGGTTCTTTGTTTCTGCCGCAGCGTGACGCCAAGCCCATGGACATCTTCAAGTCATTCACCCTCGAAGCCGCGCACCGCCTGCCGAACGTTCCGGACGGGCACAAGTGCGCGCGCCTGCATGGGCATTCGTTCAAGGTCGAGTTGCAGGTGTCCGGCGAGCCCGACCCGCAGCTGGGCTGGGTGATGGATTTCGCCGATCTGAAGGCCGCGTTCCAGCCGATCTACGAGCAGTTGGACCACCATTACCTCAACGACATCGCCGGGCTGGAAAACCCCACCAGCGAACAGTTGGCGATGTGGATCTGGGCGCGGTTGAAACCGCAGGTGCCGTTGCTGTCGGAAGTGGTGGTGCACGAAACCTGCACCTCCGGGTGCCGCTACCGCGGCTGAGCCGGCGCGGCGTTCAGTGCGGGTCGGCTTGCGCCAGCAACGCCGTCTTCACCTGCGCGAACTCGCTGACGATCCGCGCCACCGCGATGCCGGGTTGCTCCAGGGTGCCGTCACGGGCGGCATGCTCCAGGTCGCGGGCGGCGGCGGACAGGGTGATGGCACCCACATTGGCGCTGGAGGACTTCAGCGTGTGTGCGGCCACCCGCAGGGCGATCGGGTCGTTGGAGACCGCCGCGCGTTCGAGTTGGGCGATCAGGCGCGGGGCGTCCTCCAGATAGACCGCCACGATCTTGTCGACCTCCGCACCCAGCACCTCGCGCAGCTCGCCCAGCACGCCGGCATCGATCACCGGGGGCAGGCGTTCGGCCAGTTGCGGCGCCGTTGGCGTGGTTTCCGGCACCGGCATGTGGGTCCCCTTCCAGCGCGTCACGCACTGTTCCAGTTCGCTGCGGGTGACCGGCTTGGCCAGGTAGTCGTCCATGCCGGCGTCGAGGCATTTCTGCCGGTCCCCGGCCATCGCGTTGGCGGTCATCGCCACGATCGGCAGACGCCGGCTGGCGTGGTTCTGCTGCTCCAGTTCACGCCAGCGGCGGGTGGCGCTGTAGCCGTCCAGAACCGGCATCTGGCAGTCCATCAGCACCAGGTCGAAGTGTTCGGCCTGCATTTTTTCCAGTGCGGCTTGGCCGTTGCCGGCAGCCTCGCACTCGGCTCCCAGCACCTGCAGCAGGCGCTGCGCCACCATCAGGTTGACCGGGTTGTCCTCCACCAGCAGGATGCGCGGCTTTTCCACCGGGGTGGTGGTGGGCGGGGGAGACGCCGGGGCCGGGTGTTGGTCGTGCTGGCCCCAGTCCACCCCGGAGGCGGACAGCGCGGCACGCAGGTCGGCATCCTCGACGTTGCGCGGGATCAGGGTGGCCGAGACCGGCAAATCCAGCGAAGTGATGTCGTCGCCGCGCAGGTAGACCAGCCGCACGTCGCCGAACTGCTGGCGGCGCTCCATGTTGCGGGCCAGCGACAGCGCGGTGCTGCGGATGCTGGAGAGGTCGGCCAGCACCACCGAATAGGTCCACGGCTCGCCCTGGGTGTGCGCATGGCGCAGGCGTTCCAGGGCGTCGTGGGTATTTTCCACCGTGGTCACGCGCAACCCCCAGTTGGGCAGCAGCATGGTCAGGCGCATGCGCAGGCGCGCGTCGGTGGTCACCAGCAGCACGCGGCCACCGTGCAGGTCCTCGCGCTGCACCGGCATGTCGCCCTGCACCTTGAGCAGCGGGATTTCGAACCAGAAGCTGGAGCCGCGCCCGGGCTCGGATTCCACCCCGATGCGGCCGCCCATCAGCGAGACGATGCGCTGCGAAATCACCAGCCCGAGGCCGGTGCCACCGTAGATGCGGGTGGTGGAGGCGTCGGCCTGGCTGAACGGCTGGAACAGCTTGGCCTGGGTGGCCGGGTCGATGCCGATGCCGGTGTCCTGCACCTCGAAGCGCAGCAAATGCTGGGCCGGGGTTTCGCCCATGCGCTTGACGTTGATGGTGACGTTGCCGCGCTCGGTGAACTTGATCGCGTTGCTGATGAGGTTGCTGAGGATCTGCCGCAGCCGCACCGGGTCGCCGCGGACCGGCAGGCGCACGGCGGGGTCGAGGTTGAGCAGCAGGTGCAGGCCCTTGGCTTCGGCCGGGCGCTCCATCAGCGTGATGACGCTGTGCAGCAGTTCGCGCAGGTTGAAGCCGGTGGTTTCCAGTTCGAGGCGGTCGGCTTCCAGCTTCGAGTAGTCGAGGATGTCGTCGACGATCCGCAACAACTGCTGCGCCGAAGCGGTGGCGGTCTTGAGGATTTCCAGTTGATCGAGCGACAGCCGCGAGGTCGAGAGCAGGTCCAGCATCGGGATGATGCCGTTGAGCGGGGTGCGGATCTCGTGGCTCATGGTGGCCAGGAACTCGCCCTTGGCCATCACCGCCGATTCGGCGGTGTGCTTGGCGCGGGTCAGCTCCGCTTCCAGCTGGGTGTGACGGTCGATCTCGCGTTGCAGGGCGCTGATTTCCTCGGCATTGCGACGGTTCTGGTCGATGTGCTCCTGCTGCCGATGCTCGCGGTTGTGCGCGGCGAGGGCGAAGGTGGTGGTGGCGAACAGCGCCAGCAGTGCCATCACCAGTGCGATGATCTGCCACGGGCCCTGCACGCCGAGCTGGTCCACCACCAGCGCCAGGGCGGCACCTGCCGCCGCGCCAAGGGCCATCCAGCGGGTGGTCAGCAGGAGCGTTCCGCGATCGGTCCCGGTGTCGGCTGCATTGCTCACAACGTGGCGCTCCGGAAGTCGAAGTCGAGCGCCTGGTCGGGGCGTTGCACCAGGTTGCCCTGGATGAAGTCGATCCCGCCCACCCACAGTGCAGCCGCGGCCTGCGGGTCTTCCACCGCCTGGCCGATGACTTGCAGGCCCAGGCGATGGGCGCGTTCGATGGTGGTGCGCATCTCGTCCTGCAGTTCGCGCGGCAGCGGGTGCTGGGCGAAGGCGGCGGACAGGCGCAGGTAGCCCAGCGGCAATTCCTGCAACAGCTGGTTGGCATCCTCGTTGCTGCGGAACTGGCTGAGGCAGAATTGCACGCCGGCCGGCACCAGTTGCTCGCAGAACTGGTGCAGCAGCACCACGTGCACCACCGCGTCCTCCAGCCGCAGGTCGATCACCAGCGACGGGCCGTCGACGCCGGCGCGTTCCAGGGCCTGTTGCAGCCAGCCGGCGTAATTGTCCTGTGCCAGCGTGATGGGGGATTGCGAGACGAACAGCCGCATCGGCTGGCCCTGCGCGCGGCGTTTTTGCAGCAGCTCCAGCGCGCGCTCCATGACCCAGCGATCCAGTTGCGGCATCAGCCCGCTGCCCTGCGCCGCCGCCAGGAACTCGCCGGCCTTGCGCACGCTGCCGTCCGGCCCGCGCATCCGCACCAGCACCTGGAACTGGGACTCGTCGCCACCGGCCACCGCCACCACCGGCTGGAAGGCCAGGTACAGCGCATCGCTGCCGCTGGCCAGGGCGGCGCGCAGTTCGTCCACGATGTCGCCGGATGCCACCACGTTCGCCGGCGCGTACACCGCCACGCCGATGGGCGAGGCCTGTGCTTCGCGCGCGGCTTCCTCGGCGGCGGCCAGGGCCGCGCCGGCATCGCTGAAACCACGTTCGAAGCCGGCATAGCCCACCGCGCAGCGCAGGCGCAGGGTTTCGTTTTCGATCGGGAAGTCGTGATAGCCGATGCCATCGCGCAGGTTGCGCGCCAACTGGTCGAGCGCGCCCGGCGTCAGGCCGCGCGCCAGCACCAGGAAGGCGTTGTCGCTCAGGCGCGCGCAGGCGTGTTCGCCGGCCAGTTCGCCGAGAAAGCGGCCGGCGCCGTTGATCAGGGCTTCGAAGGCCGCGTAGCCGTAGCGCTTGCGCAGCGCCCCGGCATTGCCCAGTTCCAGCATCAGCGCGCCACCGGGCACCCGGCTGGCCAGTTGTGCGGCCATCGCCTTCATCAGCGCGGGGCGGGTGAACAGCCCCGTCACCGGGTGGCGATCCGGTTCGGCGGTGGCCTGGCGGCCACGGCTGAGCGCGCGGGCGCGGCGGATGCGGTTTTGCACCGCCACGATCAGGTGTCGCGGGCGCACCGGCTTGACGATGTAGTCGTCGCCACCGTGCTCCAGCACTTCCAGCTCGCGGTCGGGGTCCTGGTCGCCGGTGAGGAAGACCACCGGGATGTGCGCGAAGCGGGGGTGTTCGCGGATCTGCTCGGTCAGGGCGGTGCCGCTGGAGCCGGGGATGTGCAGGTCCATCAGCACCAGATCGGGCTCGAACCGTTCCAGCGTTTCCATCATCCGTTCGGGGATGGCGACCACCTCCGCCTGCATGCCGGCACCGCGCAGGATGGCCTCGGCGAAGATCGCCTGGCTGCGGTCATCCTCCACGATCATCACGCGGTAGGGGGATTCTTCCGGCTTGGGGTCGAGCAGCGCGTCGTTCATGCGGGCTCCCGTGCTTGCCGGAACACCTGCGCATCCACAGCCGGGGCTGCCGGGACGGACGCGGGGTGGACTTCCATGGTGTGCGGGTGGC
Organism: Thermomonas sp.; assembly: GCF_041905325.1. GTDB lineage: Bacteria > Pseudomonadota > Gammaproteobacteria > Xanthomonadales > Xanthomonadaceae > Thermomonas. Next base: position 33,743 of record NZ_JAYRLK010000009.1, read on the forward strand.
TATCCATTCTTTGGAGTCTGACGCAATTCGGCCCGGGATTCGGCCCGTGCGGGCCGGGCCTGACAGGGTGCACCGCCACGTCGGGCAAGTCCATAGCGGTGTGCTGCTTGACGCCGGCACGCCTGCGGTGCGATATCGCCAGCGATGCCCCATCTCCCGCCCCTCGCCCGCCCACAGGGTGCCGGCCAGCCCCGGCTGGCGCTGGCCGTGCTGGTGCTGGCGGCTGCGTGGCTGGGGCTGTGGGGGGCGTGGCGCAGTTTCGTGCCCACCCCGGCCAATGCCCGCGAGCGATTGCAGCAACAGGCGCAGCGGATCGACGCGCTGGAGCAACGGGTGGCCACCCTGGCGCGCTCCGACCAGATCAGCCGGCAAGCCAACGCCGGGCTGCAAGCCACCCTCGCCGATCGCGACGAGGAAATCGCCGGCCTGCGTGCCGACGTGGCCTTCTACGAGCGTTTCGTTGGTGCCACCGCGCAGCGCCACGGCCTGGCCGTGCACGAACTGCACCTGCAACCGCAGCAGGACCCGCAGCTTTGGCATTTCGTCGCCACCCTCACCCAGAACATCAATCGTGACACCGTCAACAGCGGGCATCTGCAACTGGCGCTGGAAGTCACGGATGGACGCACCATGCGCAGGTTGGACTGGCCCGTGCTGCGGCAGCAGGCCGGGGCCCCCGGGGTGGCGTATTCGTTCAAGTATTTCCAGCAGGTGGAAGGCGACGTGGTGCTGCCGCGCGGGGCCCGGCCGGTGCGGGTGATCGCGCGCCTGCTGCCGGAGGGGAGCGTGCCGCTGGAACAGTCGTTCACCTGGGCCGCGGCCGCGCAGCCGCGTGGCGGCGGTTGAATCGCGGGCCGCCGCCCCCCATGCTGTGGGCATGGACATCGTCACGCTTGAACAGCCTGCGGGCGGGCCGCCGACCGCCCCGCTGCAATTCACCGCCGCCGCCGCCGCCAAGGTGCGCGAGCTGGTGGCCGAGGAAGGCAATGTCGCGCTCAGCCTGCGCGCCTACATCCAGGGCGGCGGCTGTTCCGGGTTCCAGTACGGCTTCGAGTTTGATGAGGGCCGCAACGAGGACGACATCGCCATCGTGACCGATGGCGCCACCTTGCTGATCGACCCCCTCAGCCTGCAATACCTGCTGGGTGCGCAGGTGGATTACGTGGAGTCGCTGTCCGGCGCGCAGTTCGTGATCCGCAACCCCAACGCCAAGACCACCTGCGGCTGCGGCAGCAGTTTCACCGTGTGAGCCGGGCGGGCATGCCGGCCGTGTCGCCGTTTGCCTTCGTCGATGGCGCGCTGGACCGCGCCGACCACCTGCGCGACGATCCCGCCGCACTGGATGCCGCGTGGCCGCAGGCGGGCATCCTGGCCCTGCATCCGGATGGCCGCGCCGTGGTGGATGCCACCGGCGCGCTGTACCAGATCGCCGCACCGGCCGACGCCGGGCGGTTGCCCGCGGCGACCTTCCTGGGCCTGCGCGACGGGCGCGCGTGGTTTCTGGCCGATGCCGCAGATCTGGGGCTGGCCGCCGCACCCGCCATCGACTTGCGCAAGGCCGCCGCACACTGGCCGGCGTGGCAAGCCACCTTGTTCGCGCAGGCGCGCGCGCTGCAACACTGGCATCACCAGCACCGGTTCTGTCCGGCCTGCGGCGGCGGCCTGCGCTATCGCCGCGCCGGTTGGTTGGGCCAGTGCGAGGCCTGCGGCAGCGAACATTACCCGCGCACCGACCAGGCCATCATCGCCGCCATCACCGACGGCCAGCGCCTGCTGCTGGGCCGGCAAGCAGGTTGGCCGGCGCGGCGCTGGTCGGTGGTGGCCGGCTTCGTCGAGCCCGGCGAGACGCTCGAACAAACCGTGGCCCGCGAGGTGCTGGAAGAAACCGGCGTGCGCGTGCTCCCGCATACCGCGCGCTACCTCGCCTCGCAGCCGTGGCCGTTCCCCGGCTCGCTGATGCTGGGCTTCATTGCCCACGCACGGCCCGATGTGCCGCACGCCAGCGAGGAGCTGGAAGACGCGCGCTGGTTCGGCGCGGAAGACGTGCGCGCCGGCTTGGCGCGCGACTGGAAGACCGCCGAGGACGCAGGCGAAGGCATCGTGCTGTCCTCGCCGATCTCCATCGCCCGCCACGTGATCGCCTGCTGGCTGGACGAACACGACGCACGCAAGCGCTAGACTGCCGTCCATGGCCGCCACCCTGCTTGCCGTCGTGATCGCGCTCGTCCTGGGCCACCTGCTGCCGGCGCTGGCCGCGCGGGTGCGGCGCTTCGACGGCTATCGGCGCGCGCTGGCATCGGCCCAGGCCCGGGCCGGCGACTGGGCGGTGGTCGCATTGCTGGCGACACCGCTGTTGCTGGCGGCGGCGGCCCAATGGGGCCTGCGGCAACTGCCGCTGGGATGGCCCGCGCTGCTGCTGGGCATCGGTGTGCTGTACGCATGCTGGGGGCCGCGCGACCTGGATGTGGACGTGGACGCCGTGGTGCAGGCGCCGGATGCCGCTGCCCGGCGCACCGCCGCGGCACGCTTGTGGCCGGCGGGCACCCCCGTGCAGATGGAGGGGCCGGCACTGGCCGAGGCCGTGTTCGACAGCGCCTTGCGGCGCTGGTTCGCGGTGCTGTTCTGGTTCTGCCTGCTGGGCCCGGTGGGCGCCGTGCTGTATCGGCTGCTGGCGGAGGCGGCCACACCCGCAGCGGATGCCGCCGCCGCCCCCTGGCAGGCCACGCTGCGGCACGGGCAAGCCGTGCTGGAATGGCCGGTGGTGCAGGTGATGGCGCTGTCGCTGGCGGTGGTGGGCAGCCTGGGCAGCGTGGCGGCCGCCTGGCGTGAGCCGGGCGCGTTCGGCCTGCGTTCCCCCCTGCTGGCGCACGCCGCCCGCGCCAGCGTGCGCAACGAAATCGACGAGGAAGTGGCCGACTACACCGACGCCGGCATCCCCGCCGCCACCGCCCTCATCGAGGCCTTCGGCGAACTTCCGGAACTCCGCGACGCCATGCGCCTGGTCTGGCGCATCCTGCTGCTGTGGCTGACCTGGCTGGCGCTGTTCGTGGTGGCGGGATGGGTGGGGTGAAATGGCGACTGCGTTGGTGGTGGGGGGAAGAGGTTTCATCGGTGGCTTCATCGTCAGTGCGCTGAAGCAGCGTGGTTGGCAGGTTCGCGTGTTGGCCCGGCCGCATGGGCGGATGTTGGCGGAAGGGGAGGTGGCCGGCGACCTGTTGCGGATGCTGGATGCGGAGGATTGGGCGCAGGCGCTGCAGGGGGTGTCGGTGGTCGTCAACGCTGCCGGCATTCTGCGTGAAGAGGGTCGGCAGCAGTTCGAAGCCATCCATGTGCGGGCACCCCTGGCGCTTGCGCAGGCGTGCGTGTCGCGTGGTGTTCGCTTCGTGCAGATATCCGCACTGGGAGATCCGCGGGACGGTGGGTTCATCGCGTCCAAGCATCGCTTCGATTCGGCATTGTTGGCGTTGCCGCTGGAGGCCATCGTGTTGCGTCCATCGGTGGTGTACTCGCACCGGGGCTCCTATGGCGGCACATCGCTGCTGCGTGCGCTGGCCGCGTTCCCGTGGCGGCAACTGCTGCCGGGAACGGGCGATTGGCAGTTCCAGCCGGTATGCGCCGAAGACTTGGCGCAGGTCGCTGCCGTCGCCTGCACGCAGGGGACGGCGGGGATTTATGACATCGGCTGTGCAATACCGCTGTCGCTGCATGATTACCAGGCGCAATGGCGGCGCTGGTTGCGGATTCCCGGGCGGCGCAGCTGGCGGGTGCCGTTGCCGTTGGTGCGGGCGCAGGTCTGGTTGGGGCAGTGGCTGGGGCGCGGGCCGGTCAACCGCACCATCTGGAACATGCTGCTGCGCGGCAACCTCACGGCGGCGGAGTCGCACCAACGCGTGCAAGCGGAATTCGGCGTGCAGGTGCGTGACTTGGGCGAGGTGCTGGACGCCGAGCCAAGCCAGATGCAGGATCGTTGGGCAGCACTGTTGTATTTCCTCGTGCCGTGGTTGAAATGGAGCGTGGTGCTGCTGTGGCTGTGGTCCGGCATCGTCGGCCTGGTGACCGATGCCGCCGTCATCGAGGCGATGGCGCGAGGCAGCTACCTGCAGGCCATGCAGCCGGTCCTGTTGGCACGTGGCGCCGGCGTACTGGATCTCCTGCTGGGCGCGGGTCTTGCGTGGGCGCCGCGTCCGCGCCCGGTCGTGCTTGCGATGTTGATCAGCGTGGCGGCCTACGCGCTCGTGTTCGGTGCGCTGTTGCCGCAGCAGTTTCTGGAACCTCTGGGGGGGCTGGCAAAGAGCGTTGCATTGCTTCCCGCCTTGGGGGTGCTGTGGGTGTTGGTGGACAGGAGATAACGACGGTGCCGTATCTCGCCCTGAAGTGGGTCCATGTCCTGTCATCCACGCTGCTGCTGGGTACCGGCCTTGGCATTGCATTCTTCATGTGGATGGCACACCTGACCCGCGATGCGCGCACGATTGCCGCGACTGCGCGCGTGGTGGTGATCGCCGATGGTGTTTTCACCGCACCGGCGGTGGTGGTGCAGCTTGTCACCGGGCTCTGGCTGGCGCAGGTGTTGCACCTGCCACTGACCACGTTCTGGGTGAAGACGGCGTTGCTGCTGTTCTTCCTCGTGGGAGCCTGCTGGTTGCCGGTCGTGTGGATGCAGGTGCAAGCGCGCAACCACGCGCGCGCCGCCGCGGCGGCAGGGGGTGCGTTGCCCGTCGCCTACTGGCGGGTGATGCGCTGGTGGTTCTGGCTGGGCTGGCCGGCTTTCATCAGCGTGATCGTCATTTTCTGGCTGATGGTGGCCAAGCCGCTGTGAGCACGACGGTCGCAGTCCTCAACCCGGTGCCAGCAGGGTGAAGGGGTAAAGCGGGAGGTTGCGCAGGACGGCGAAGCCCACCAGCACCACCAGCCATGGCTTGGGCCGGGCCAGCTGCCGCATCAGTGGTGACAGCCAGGCCGGACGCCAGCCGGCGGCGTTGAGGGCCATCAATCCGAGCAATGGCAGGCTGAGCGCCAGCAACGGGTTCATCGACAGCGCCAACGCCGGGTCCGCGTGCAGCAATGCGTACAGGCAGCGGGTGCTGCCGCAGCCGGGGCAATACAGGCCGGTCAGCGCGCGGATCGGGCAGGGCGGCAGCACGCTGTGGTTGGCGAACGGGTTCAGCCGCGACAGCACCAGTGCGGCGCCGGCTGCCCCCAGTGCCAGCACGGCGGTGGGCAGCGCGCGCCGCCATGCCGGCCATGTGCCGGTAGTGCCGGGATTGGAAGGAGCAGGCATCGGTCAGTGATTGCCGAACAACGCCCCCAGCATGGCCAGCCCGCCGAAGAACAGGAACCAGATCACGATCAGGATCGGGCCGGAAAGTGCCGACCAGAGCGCCCAGCTCTTGGCCTTGCGCGAAGCCTCCCACGCACCGGCCACGTTGCCTGCGGCGCGCAGGCCATCGACCTTCGAAGCGTAGACGATCGAGACGATGCCCAGCGGCAGGCAGCAGAACAGTGTCGCCAGGATGGCCCAGACAAGGTTGTTGGGCACGACGTCTTGCGAAGTATTCATGGGGTTCCCCTGGGAGAAATGAGAGTCAGGCACATGTTCGGGGACGGCGCCGCGTGCCCCGTTGGCATGCGGTACGCGATGGCCCACCCGGTGGTGGCGCAAGCAACTCCCCGCGACGGATGCTCGCCGCAGCGGCGATGCATGTCAATGCATGCATGGCCGCGCCCCGGCCCGCCCACTCACGCCGCATCCCCCCGCAGCGCCCGCACCTGCGCTTCCAGCAGTGCCGCGCTGGCCACCGCACCCGTCACCGGTGCGCCGGCATGCACCTCGATGTGCGCGCGCAGCCGGCGCGGCACGCGCATGCGGCCCAGCCGCCCGTTCTCGGCAGATGCGCTGCGCCTGCTCCACATGCTGCCCCACATGTTCTGCAAGGCCAGCGGCACCACCGGCACGTCCTGCCCGCGCGCCGCGGCGCGTTGCAGGATTTTTTCCATGCCCGACTTGAACGGCGCGATGTTGCCGTCTTTCGTCAGTGCGCCCTCGGGGAAGATGCACACCAGCTCGCCTTCGGCCAGCGCCGCATCCACCGCATCGAACGCGCGCTGCATCACCTCCGGGTTCTCGCGTGCGCCGGCAATCGGAACCGCCTTGGCGGTCTTGAAGATCCAGCGCAGCACCGGGATGTTGAAGATCCGGTAATACATCACGAAGCGCGCCGGGCGCGGGATGCAGGCCGACAGGATCAGCGCGTCCATGTAGCTCACGTGGTTGCACACCAGCAGCGCCGCGCCCTCGTCCGGCACGTGCCTTTCGATGCCGTGCAGCTTCAGCCGGTACAGCATGCGCACCAGCAGCCAGCTCACGAAGCGCATCAGGAACTCGGGCACGATGGTGAAGATCCACAGCGCCACCAGCGTGTTGGCAATCGCCAGCGCCAGGAACAACTGCGGGATCGTCCAGCCCAGGTAGCGCTGCACCGCGATGCCGATGAGCGCCGCCAGCACGATGAACATCGCATTCTGGATGTTCATGCCGGCGATCACCTGCGCCAGCTCGGCCTTCGGCGTGCGGCTCTGGATCAGCGCGAACAATGGCACCACGAAGAAGCCGGTGAACAGGCCCACGCCGCACAGGTCCAGCATGATCCGCAGGCTGCCCGGCGCCTGGATGAACTGCGCAACCTGCAAGCCAGCCGCCAGTGCCTGCCCGGGGCGGGCGAAATACAGGTCCAGCAGGAAGGCGCTGATGCCGAATGCACCCAGCGGCACCAGCCCGATTTCCACGGTGCGCCCCGACAGCTTCTCGCACGACATCGAGCCGATGCCGGCACCCACCGAAAACAGCGCCAGCGCGAAGATGTACAGATTCTGGGTGCCGCCCAGGTTGGCCTGCGCATACACCGGCAATTGTGCGGTGAGAATGGTGCCCACGAACCAGAACCAGCTGACCCCCAGCACCGCGTTGCGCACCGCCAGCCGCTGCCGGGTCAGCGCCCAGATGTGCAGCGACGCGCGCAGGATGTTCCAGTCCACCTTCAGCGAGGCATCGCCGGCGTCCACCTTGGGGATGCGCCGCGCCACCAGGTTGCCGGCCATGGCCATGGCGATCACCGCCACGGCCGCCACCTGCGGCCCGTGGCTGCCGGCCAGCTGGAAGATCAGCCCGCCGCAGACCATCCCCAGCAGGATCGCCAGCGACGTGCCCATTTCCACCAGCCCGTTGCCGCCGGTCAATTCTTCCGGCTTCAGCACCGACGGCAGGATCGAATACTTCACCGGCCCGAACAGGGTGGACTGCAAGCCGGTGCAGAACAGCGCCACCAGCAGCACCGTCATGTTCTGCAACAGGAAGCCCACCGCCGCCAGCGACATGATCGCGATCTCCATCGACGTGGTGATCACGATGAGTTTCTGTTTTTCCATCCGCGCCGCGATCTGCCCCGCGCTGGCGGAAAACAGGAAGAACGGCAGGATGAAAATCGCCGGTGCCAGATTGGCGTACAGCCCCATTTCGCTGCGGCTCACCGCCATGTACGCCAGCAGCCCGATGATCGCCTGCCGGTACACGTTGTCGTTGAACGCGCCCAGCGCCTGCACCGTGAAATAGGGCAGGAAGCGGCGTTGCGTGAGCAGGTTGAATTGGCTGTGGCCGGACATGCGCATCCCCATGCGTGGAAGGGGGAGGATAACCGCACTTGTCCCCGTGCTTGTACCGCCGGGGCAGGGTGTGCGCCGCCGGTTCCCCGCGCCGCGAAGTGGGGGCAGGGTCGATTCGGTATCCTGCCCGCACAAGGAGGACAGGATGCCGCTGAGTCTCAACGAAATCCGCGAGCGCGCCCGCGCGTTTGCCAGGGAATGGGCCGGGGAATCCAGCGAGCGCGCCGAGGCGCAGAGCTTCTGGAACGACTTTTTCGAGGTGTTCGGGGTCAAGCGCAAGCGCGTGGCGGTGTTCGAACAGAAGGCCGCGCGCTTCACCGGCAGCACCCACGGCCGCATCGACGTGTTCTGGCCCGGCGTGATGCTGGCCGAACACAAGAGCGAAGGCCGCGACCTCGATGCCGCGTTCGAGCAGGCCACCGACTACTTCGCCGGCCTGAAGGACGCCGAGCTGCCGCGCTTCGTGCTGGTGTCGGACTTCCAGCGCCTGCGCCTGCACGACCTGGACACCGGCGAGCGCACCGACTTCGCGCTGGCCGACCTGCACAGGCAGATCGGCCGCTTCGGCTTCATCAGCGGCTACCAGACCCGCAGCTACAAGGAAGAAGACCCCGTCAACGTGCAGGCGGCCGAGCGCATGGGCAAGCTGCACGATGCGCTGAAAGCCGCCGGCTTTGACGGCCACGCGCTGGAGCTGCTGCTGGTGCGGCTGCTGTTCTGCCTGTTCGCCGACGACACCGGCATCTTCCCGCGGCAGAGCTTCCACGACCTGATTTCCCAGCGCACCAGCGAAGACGGTGCCGACCTGGGCATGTGGATCGGGCGCGCGTTCCAGGTGCTCAACACCGCGCCGGAGAAGCGCCAGAGCACGCTGGACGAACAACTGGCGGAACTGCCCTACGTCAACGGCAAATTGTTCGAGGAAATCCTGCCGCTGGCGGATTTCAACGCGCAGATGCGCGGCCTGCTGCTGGATGCCAGCGCGCTGGACTGGAGCCGCATCAGCCCGGCCATCTTCGGCTCGATGTTCCAGTCGGTGATGGACACCAAGGCCCGCCGCAACCTGGGCGCGCACTACACCAGCGAGAAGAACATCCTCAAATTGATCGGCCCGCTGTTCCTGGACGGGTTGAAGGCGGAGCTGGACAAGGCCGGCCACGACGAGCGCAAGCTGGCGCAGTTGCACCGCAAGCTGGCCACGCTGACCTTCCTGGATCCGGCCTGCGGCTGCGGCAACTTCCTGGTGATCGCCTACCGCGAGCTGCGCGCGCTGGAGCTGGAGATCCTGCGCCGCCAGTTCGCCACCCAGCAGTCGGTGCTGGCGCACGTGCAGGACCACGTGCTGGTGGACGTGGACCAGTTCCACGGCATCGAGATCGAGGAGTTCCCGGCGCAGATCGCGCAGGTGGCGATGTGGCTGATGGACCACCAGATGAACTCGCGGATGCACGGCGAATTCGGCGAGCCGATCAACCGTATCCCGCTGAAGAAATCCGCCACGATTGTCCACGGCAACGCGCTGCGGATGGACTGGAACGCCGTGGTGCCGGCGGAGCGGCTGAGTTTTATCTTGGGGAATCCGCCGTTCGTCGGGAAGAAGGAGCAGAACGCGGACCAGAAGGCCGATATGGCCGCCGTCTTCGCCGGTGTGAAAGGCGCGGGCGTGCTGGATTTCGTCTGCGCGTGGTATTTGAAGGCAGCCGACTACATGCAACGCGCTCTTGCCCGTCATTCCCGCGCAGGCGGGAATCCAAGGACTTCGGCGTCTGATACCACAACGTCCATGGATTCCCGCCTGCGCGGGAATGACGGGCTAAGGGCAGCCTTCGTCTCCACCAACTCCATCACCCAAGGCGAGCAGGTCGGCATCCTGTGGTCGGAGCTGTACCAGCTCGGCATGCACATCCAGTTTGCACATCGCACGTTCAAGTGGAGCAACGAGGCGCGCGGCAAGGCGGCGGTGCATTGCGTGATTGTTGGTTTTGGCGGTAATCCTTCGGACGTGCCTGCGCTCCATGACTACGAGCGGGCCGACGGGGAGTCGCAACTTGTCGAAGCAAGGCGAATCAATCCGTATTTGGTGGATGCGCCGGAAGTATTCCTGACCAAGCGGAGTGTGCCGCTTTCCGCTGCGGTTCCAGCGATGAACTACGGCAGCATGCCGATTGATGAAGGTCATTTGATCCTCAGCGATGAGGAGCGTGAGACTGCTCTTGCCGACGAGCCGGGGATCGAGCCTTGGATTCGCCCTTATTTCGGCGGCGATGAGTTCATCAATGCTGGCTCGCGCTGGTGCTTGTGGCTGCTGGATGCCCCGCCCAGCGTCATCAAACAATCGCCGTTCCTTCGCCTTCGAATCGAGGCATGCCGCGCGTTTCGTGCCGGTAGCGGCAGGGCGACCACGCGTGAACTTTCGAAAACGCCGGGGCTGTTTGGTGAAATTCGCCAGCCGACCACGCGCTATCTGCTGTTGCCGAAAGTGTCTTCGGAGAACCGCGCCTACATCCCCTGCGGCTTCCTTGACCCGGAAGCGATTGCCAGCGGCACGGGCTTGGTCGTGGCCGGCGCTGGCCTGTACGACTTCGGCATCATCACTTCGCAGATGCACATGGCATGGATGCGGGCGGTTGCCGGTAGATTAGAAAGTCGTTATCAGTACTCCGCCGGCATCGTCTACAACAACTTCCCCTGGCCGGAGCCGCTCGACGACAAGGCCCGCGCCGGCATCGAAGCCGCCGCCCAAGCCATCCTCGACGCCCGCGCCCAATTCCCCGGCTCGACCCTGGCCGACCTCTACGACCCGCTGACCATGCCGCCCGCACTGGTGAAAGCCCACGCCGCACTGGACAAGGCGGTGGACGCCGCCTACCTGACCGCCGAAAAAGCCGCCGGCCGCAAGCCGCCGAAGCTCACCACCGACGCCGAGCGCGTGGCCTTCCTGTTCGAACGCTACCAGGCCCTCACCAGGCTGCTGCCGGCGGACAAGCCGAAGCGTGCGCGCAAGCCGCAGGTGCCGGCATGAAGACCGCGCCGGCATGGATTCTGCTGGGCGTGCTGTTGCTGGCAGCGTGCACGGATCACCCTGCACCGGCACCCGCGGAATCTGCGTCACGGCCGCGGCAGGCCGGTCAGCCGCTGGACCCGCTGGCCACCGCTGCGCGCATGGCGGCGATCCGGGGGGCCGCCGCGCGTGGGGACCAGCAGGCCGTGCGCCAGCAGATGGATGCGATGAGCGATGATGTGCGGCGCACCATGCGCATGCCCGATCCGGCGCGGCGCATACCTGCCGAAGCGGCACGGGAGCAGGCCAGAACGGTTGCCGGCGTCAGTTCCGTGGCATGGGTGGACGCCACCAACTTGCTGGTGATGGTGGATGGTGCGCAGTTTCGCGATTACGCCACCATCGACCGCATCTGCATGGCGCTGGAGCCATTGGGTGACACGCTTTGGGTCAACATCCATTTGCAGAATCGGCGAGCAGACACCGGGGATGCGTTGGAAATCCTCAGCCGCAATTGCCAGTTGCCGCCGGGCCAGCGCGCCTTCATGCAGCAACAGCGGCGGCTCGACGTGGTGGACCCGGCCATTCGCGCGCAGCAACGCGCGGTGCAGGTTCGGATGCGTGATGCGCAGGCACGCAAGGCAGCGGATGATCGTGCCAATGCCGAGGCGCTGCGCAACATTCCCGAAATGTAGTGCGCGGTAGAAACGAGCGATGACGAAGACAGGAGACAGCCCATGAAAACCCGCACCCACGTGCCCCACGACGACGGCCAGCGCCGGCTGGCGGTGTTGATCGATGCCGACAACGCGCAGGCCTCGGTGATCGAGGGCCTGCTGGCGGAGGTGGCCAAGTACGGGCTGGCCAGCGTCAAGCGCATCTACGGCGACTTCACCACCCAGCAGCAGGGGCAGTGGAAGAAGGTGCTGCTGAAGCATTCGATCAGCCCGGTGCAGCAGTTCGCCTACACCAGCGGCAAGAACGCCACCGACAGCGCGCTGATCATCGATGCGATGGACCTGATGTACACGGGCCGCTTCGACGGCATGTGCCTGGTCTCCAGCGACAGCGATTTCACCCGGCTGGCACAGCGCCTGCGCGAGGAAGGGCTGACCGTGTACGGCTTCGGCGAGCACAAGACGCCGGACCCGTTCGTGCAGGCCTGCGACAAGTTCATCTACACCGAGGTGCTGCGCGCCGAAGTGCCGGAGCCGGCAACGCCCGCCGTCCCGGTGAAGCCCGCGCGCAAGCAGCCGGTGAAGAAGCCGGCTGCGGCCAAGGCACCCGCACCCGTGCAGGAAGCCCCGCCGCCGGTGGTGCCGGTGCCGCCGCCCGCAAAAGCCGCCCCGCTGCCGCTGCCGCTGGGCCTGCTGCGGCAGGCCATCGAGGAGGCATCCGACGAGGAGGGCTGGGCGCATCTGGGCGCGATGGGCGCCTACCTCAACAAGATCAAGCCGAACTTCGACCCGCGCCTGTACGGGCAGAAGAAACTCAGCGACCTGCTGCGCAAGCAGCCCAAGCATTTCAGCGTGGTCGAACGGGAAACCAGCGCCGGGGTGAAGGCGCTGTTCGTGAAAGCGCTGGCGGGCTGAGTGGCAGCGCCGTTTGGCGCACCTGCAAGGCAGTGTTCCGCTGGTGCGGTTGATGGGCCGCGCGGGTGGCGCGGATAGTGGCCCACCCTTTGCCGGAAGCGTGCCATGTCGCGACTGTTTGCTCCCATCTCGTTCGGCCCGCTGACGCTGGCCAACCGCATCGTGGTGGCACCGATGTGCCAGTACGCCAGCAGCGAAGGGCTGGCCAACGACTGGCACGTGCAGCACTGGGGCACGCTGGCGCAGTCCGGTGCGGGCCTGCTGCTGACGGAGGCCACCGCTGTGCTGCCCGAGGGACGCATCAGCTGGGCCGACCTGGGCCTGTACGACGATGCCTGCGAGGCCGCGTTCGCACAGGCGCTGGCGGGGGTGCGGCGCTGGTCGCAAATGCCGGTGGGCGTGCAACTGGCGCATGCGGGGCGCAAGGCCTCCACCCATCGCCCGTGGGAGCAAGGCGGTGCGGCCATCGCGCCGGGGGCGGCGCACGGCTGGCAGACGCTCGCGCCGTCCGCGCTGCCCTATGCGGACACGGATCCATTGCCCGAGGCGCTGGACGCCGCCGGCATCGCCCGCGTGGTGCAGGCGTTCGCGCAGGCGGCGCGCCGCGCTACCCGGCTGGGCCTGGATGCCATCGAAATCCATGCCGCGCACGGCTACCTGCTGCACCAGTTCCTGTCGCCGCTCAGCAACCACCGCGACGATGCTTATGGCGGCGCGCTGGAACATCGCATGCGGCTGGTGCTGGAGGTATTCGACGCGATCCGCGCCGAGGTGCCGGTGACGATGGCGGTGGGCGTGCGCATTTCCGCCACCGACTGGGTGGACGGCGGCTGGGATCTGCCCCAGAGCATCGCGCTGGCGCGGGCGCTGGATGCGCGCGACTGCCATTACCTGCATGTGTCCAGCGGCGGGCTGCATCCGTCCCAGCGCATCGCCGCCGGGCCTGGCTACCAGTTGCCGTTTGCGGAGGCGCTGCGTCGCGAGGTCGCCATGCCGGTGATCGGCGTGGGTCTGATCACCACCGCGGAGCAGGCGGAGGCCGCGCTGGTACAGGGCCGCGCCGACGCCATCGCGCTGGGGCGGGCGCTCCTCTACGACCCGCGCTGGCCGTGGCATGCGGCCGCCGCGCTGGGCGCGACCGTCGCCACTTCGCCGCGCTTCGCGCGCGCGGTGCCGCACGGCCTGCCGCCGCTGCTGGTGCCGGCCACCGGCACGGCCGGCTGATTTCTTGGACCCGGAGGTCCCGCCATGCCCACGCTGATGCCCGCCGCGTTCCTCGGCCACGGCAGCCCCATGAATGCGCTGGAGCGCAACCGCTTCAGCGAGGCGTGGCGCGCGTTCGGTGCGGCGGTGCCCAAGCCGCGCGCGATCCTGGCGATTTCCGCGCACTGGCATGTGGATGCGCTGGCGGTGACCGCGATGCCACACCCGCGCACCATCCACGACTTCTACGGCTTCCCGCAGGCGCTGTTCGACGTGCAGTACCCGGCACCGGGGCTGCCGGCGCTGGCGGAGGAAATTGCCGATGTGGTGTCGCCGGACTTCGTGGTGGCCGCCGACCACGAGGCGTGGGGGCTGGATCACGGCACCTGGTCGGTGCTGGTGCATGCGTTTCCGCAGGCCGACATCCCGGTGGTGCAACTCTCGCTGGACGCCCGCAAGCCATTGGACTGGCACCTGGCGCTGGGCGCGAAGTTGGCGGCGCTGCGCCAGCGCGGGGTGTTGATCGTGGGCAGCGGCAACGTGGTGCATAACCTGCGCGCACTGGATTGGCACAACCCCGAGGGCGGCTTCGACTGGGCGCGGCGGTTCGACGATGCCGCGCGCGTGCTGATGGCCGAGCGCCCGCACGCCATCGCCACGTTGGCATCGCATCCCGATTACCGGCTGGCGGTGCCCACCGACGAACACTTCCTGCCGCTGCTCTATCTCGCGGGCTTGTCCGCCGCGGTGGGCCGCCCCGCCGACGTGCTGGTGGACGGCTACAGCTACGGCGCGCTGTCGATGACCGCGTTCACGCTGGATGCCGATGGCCCGGGGCAGGCCGGCGCTGCCGCGCCGCTGGACGCCCGCGCGATGCCGGGCCACGCCAACCTCTAGCGATAGCGCCGCTGCGGCTCGTGCACCGCGTCGCGCGGGTGCAGGCGCAGGCGCGGGCGCAGCCAATCGGCGAATTCGGTTTCGCCGAGGCTGCCTTCGGCCAGCAGCAGCATCTGCGTGTATTTCTCTTCGCTGCTGGCAAGCAGCTCGGCGTCGTTGAGGGCTAGGAACACGCGGTAGCAGACGTGCGCGGTGCGTTTGTTGCCATCGACGAAGGGGTGGTTCTTCGCCAGTCCGAAAGCCAGACTCGCGGCAAGTGCCGCCAAGTCCGGGGGCGGGTCGCCGTAGGCGAACAACTGCTGCGGACGCCCCACTGCCGATTGCAGCAACGCTTCGTCGCGCACGCCTTCGCCGCCGCCGTGTTCGGACAGCTGGCGCTCATGGATGGCCAACGCCAGCGTGCGGTCGATCCAGATAATCACGGCGGCTTACTGCGCCAGCTTGCGCAGCAGCTCGCGGTCTTCGCGCATGACCCGCTCTGCCACTTCCATCTGCGCGGCGAAGTCCGGGTCGTAGGTGGTCAGGCGGATGCCGTCCGGTGTTTCCAGCGCGTACAACGCGTCGCCCTTGTCCAGCCGCAGACGCGCCAGCAGCTCCTTGGGCAGGATGACGCCGGCGGAATTGCCGATGGCGGTGATCTTGAGCTTCATGACGCGGCCCCGGTGCGAGTTATAACGGATGTTATATCGCGGCCGACGTGCGCGCAACGGTGCGCCTGGCCGGCCGTCACCGGACGGTCAGGGTGTTCTCACGCCTGCTCGCGCGTGATCGCGCGCCAGCCGATGTCGCTGCGGTGGAACGCGTGCGTCCAGCGAATGGCATCGACGCCCGCGTAGGCATTGCGCTGGGCTTCCGACACGCTTGCGCCCAGCGCGGTCACGCACAGCACGCGGCCACCGGCGCTGACCACGTTGCCGTCACTGTCCAGCGCGGTACCGGCGTGGAAGACCTTGGCGCTGGCGGGCACGGCGTCGAGACCTGAAATCACCTCGCCGCTGACCGGCGTGTCCGGGTACGGCTTCGAGGCCATCACCACGCCCAGCGCCGGACGCGGGTCCCATTGCGCTTCGACGGCATCGAGCCTGCCGTCGATCGCGGCCTCCAGCAGTTCGACCAGGTCCGATTGCAGGCGCAGCATGACCGGCTGGGTTTCGGGATCGCCGAAGCGGACGTTGAATTCGATGACCTTGGGCGCGCCGCTGGCGTCGATCATCAGCCCGGCATACAGGAAACCGGTGAACGGGATGCCGTCCGCCAGCATGCCCTGCACGGTGGGGTTCACCACCTCCCGCATCACCCGCGCATGCACCGCGGGCGTGACCACCGGTGCGGGCGAATACGCGCCCATGCCGCCGGTATTGGGGCCGGTGTCGCCATCGCCCACGCGCTTGTGGTCCTGCGACGTCGCCATCGGCAGCGCGGCATGGCCGTCCACCATCGAGATGAAGCTGGCTTCCTCGCCGTCGAGGAACTCCTCGATGACCACGCGCGCGCCGGCATCGCCGAACGCGTTGCCGCTGAGCATGTCGCGCACCGCCGCTTCGGCCTCGTCCAGCGACATCGCCACGATCACGCCCTTGCCGGCGGCCAGGCCATCGGCCTTGATGACGATGGGTGCGCCCTTGGCGCGCACGTACGCCAGCGCGGCATCGACTTCGACGTGGACCTCGTAGAACGCGGTGGGAATGCCGTGGCGGGCCAGGAAATCCTTGGCGAAGGCCTTGCTGCCTTCCAGCTGCGCGGCAGCGGCGGTGGGCCCGAAGATGCGCAGACCGGCAGCGCGGAAGCGATCCACCACGCCCGCCACCAGCGGCACTTCCGGCCCGACCACGGTCAGCGCCACGGCTTCGTGCTGCGCCAGCGCCAGCAGGCCGTCGAGGTCGGCCACCTTGACCGCGACGTTGCGGCACTTCGCCTCGGTCGCGGTGCCGGCATTGCCCGGCGCGACGATGACTTCGGTGACGCGCGTGGACTGCGCCAGCTTCCAGGCCAGCGCGTGCTCACGACCGCCGGAACCGATGACGAGGACCTTCATGCGTATTTACCTGTCAGATGTCGGAGGAACATGGCCCCGGGTTTGTGCAGCAAACTTCGGGATGGATGCCTGCACCGCAGGCATCAATGCCGGAAGTGGCGAACGCCGGTGAACACCATTGCGATCCCGTGTTCGTCCGCCGCCGCGATCACTTCCGCATCGCGCATCGAGCCGCCTGGCTGGATCACCGCCTTGATGCCGGCTTCGGCGGCGGCGTCGATGCCGTCGCGGAACGGGAAGAAGGCATCCGACGCCATCACCGAGCCGGGCACGACCAGGCCCGCGTCGGTCGCCTTGATGCCGGCGATGCGCGCCGAATACACGCGGCTCATCTGGCCGGCGCCCACGCCAATCGTGCGGCTGTCCTTCGCATAGACAATCGCGTTGGACTTGACGAACTTCGCCACCTTCCACGCGAACAGCAGATCATTGAACTGCGCATCGGTCGGCGCCAGCTGCGACACCACCTTGAGTTCGTCGCGGGTGACTACGCGGTCGTCGGCGGTCTGCATCAGCAGGCCCGAGTTGACCCGCTTGGTGTCGATGAAGTACTTCGACGGCGCAGCCAGCGGAATGCGCAGCACGCGCACGTTGGCCTTCCTCGAAGCGTAGGCCAGCGCCTCTTCGTCGTACTCGGGTGCGATCAGCACTTCGACGAACTGGCGGTCGAGGATGGTCTTGCAGGTGGCGCCATCGAGCTTCGTGTTGAAGGCGAGGATGCCGCCGAACGCGCTGGTGGGGTCGGTGGCGTAGGCGGCTTCGTAGGCATCCAGGCAGCCGCTGCCGACGGCCACGCCGCAGGGGTTGGCGTGCTTGACGATCACGCAGGCAGGCAGGTCGAACTGGCGCACGCATTCCCACGCGGCATCGCTGTCGGCGATGTTGTTGTAGCTCAGCTCCTTGCCCTGCAGCTGGGTGAAGGTGGCCAGCGAACCGGGGGCCGGCCACAGGTCGCGGTAGAACGCGGCCTGCTGGTGCGGGTTCTCGCCGTAGCGCAGGTCCATCACCTTGACGAAGTTGCCGTTGGCCTGCGCCGGGAACTGCATCGGTGCACCATCCTCGCCGAGCGAGGACAGGTAGCTGCTGATGCAGGCGTCGTACACGGCGACGTCGTTGAACGCGGCCACTGCCAGCTGCCAGCGGGTCTTCGCCGAGAGCGCGCCGGCGTTGTTGGCGAGTTCCTCGACCAGGCCGGCGTACTGCGCCGGCGCGGTGGCCACGGCAACGCGGGCGAAGTTCTTGGCCGCGCTGCGCAGCATCGCCGGCCCGCCGATGTCGATGTTCTCGATGATGTCTTCGAAACTGCTGTCCGGGTTGGCCGACACCCGCGCGAACGGGTACAGGTTCAGCACCAGCAGGTCGATCGCGCCGATGCCGTGCTCGGCCATCACCGCATCGTCGATGCCGGCGCGGCCCAGCAGGCCGCCGTGCACCTTCGGGTGCAGGGTCTTCACGCGGCCGTCCATCATTTCCGGAAAGCCGGTCACCTCGCTGACGTCCTGCACCGCAAGCCCGGCCTCGCGCAGCGCCTTGGCGGTGCCGCCGGTGGACAGCAGTTCCACGCCGTGGGCGGCCAGCGCCGTGGCGAATTCAAGCAGGCCGGTCTTGTCGGAAACGGAGAGCAGGGCGCGGCGGATGGTGACCGGCGCGCCGGAAAGGAAGTCGGCGGACATGCGGGGAGGGGGGGCGGTGGGGAAGCGGCAATTATAGCGGCCGACCCCGGCCTGGCCCGGCTCAGGCCGACAGGCCGTAGTCCTTGAGCTTCTTGCGCAGGGTGGCGCGATGGATGCCCAGCATGGTGGCGGCGCGGCTCTGGTTGCCGTCGCAGTGTTTCAGCACTTCCGCGAACAGCGGGATTTCCAGCTCGCGCAGGGCGATGTTGTAGAGGTCGTCGGTGTCGCAGCCGTCCAGGTCGCGCAGGTAGCGGCGCACCGACGTGGCGACATGTTCGCGCAAGGGTGTGCGGCTGGCATCGGGGCGCGTGCTGGAAAGGCTCAACGGGAATCCTCGCGGGAACTTGCACCGGAAACCTGCGCACGGTGCAAGGGCGCGAGTCTAGCGCGATGCATCGTGCGCTGTTGGGGTGCAATCGTATTCATGTTCGAAAAACTTGACGGCCTGCACGGCAGGCGCGGACGGGTTATTCGAAACGGAAATCGAACGCCACCGTGCCGGGCGCGGGTTCGAGGATGTCGAAGGCGATCTGGCTGGCTTGCCCGGGGGCCAGCGGGGTGGCGGGCGCGGTCTTGCCGAGGTAGTCGGCGGGCAGGAAACGGCGGCTGCCCAGCGTGCGCCCGTTGACGTCGGCCAGGGTCAGCACCAGCACCGGCCAGGCCTGTGCCCAGCGCGCGTCGTTGCGGAAACTGGCCTGCACGCGCAACACGCGCGGGCGGTTGGGCGGGGCGATCACGTCGCGCGACAGCAGGGTGAAGGCCGCCGGCTCGTGCCACGCCGGCAGCGGGCAATGCAGCATGCCGCAGGCGGTTTCCAGTGCTGGCCGCAGGTGCGGATTGGCGGCCAGTGGCGCGCGTTGCAGCCAGCCCAGTTGCGCCAGCAGCGCCAGCGCCAGCACGGCCACGGCCCAGCGTTCGCCGCGTGGATGGATGACGGCGCGCGGGTTGCCGGACAGGAACTGCGGGGCGTGGTTCATGCCGCCACCGCGATGGCGTTGCGCACGCCATCGATGCGCACCCAGTCGTCTTCGCGTGCCACCTGCAAGTCTTCGAACCACGGTGCGAAGCGCAGCAGCAGCGCGTCTTCCTGCCCGCCCAGAATGCCCGACATCGCCAGCTGCCCGCCCGGCGCGGTGCGCGCGGCCAGCGTTTCCGCCAGTGCGTCCAGGGCGGTGGCCAGGATGTTGGCGACCACCAACGGATAGGTGGCGGCGGGGGCCGCGTGCGGCAGGAACGTGGCGATGTGCTCGCCGTTGCGCTGGGCGTTGTCGGCGGTGGCGAGGATGGCTTGCGGGTCGTTGTCGATGCCGGTTGCCTGGCGGGCCCCCAGCTTCAACGCTGCCAGCGCGAGGATGCCGCTGCCGCAGCCGAAATCCAGCACGGCCTTGCCCTGCAATTCGCCGGACGCCGCCAGGGCATCCAGCCAGCGCAGGCACAGTGCGGTGGTGGGATGGGTGCCGGAGCCGAACGCCAGGCCAGGGTCCAGCCGCACGATGGCGGCCTCGGGTGCGGTGGCCGCCTCCGGCAGCGGGTGGTCCCATGGCACGATCCAGCAGCGCGCACCGAAGGACATCGGCTGGAACATGTCCAGCCACGCGCGTTCCCAATCCTGATCCTCGACTTTCTCGAACCGCGCCTGGGTCCAGTCCAGCTCCGGGTCGAACGCCTCCAGCGCCGCCAGCAGCAGCAATGCGTCGGCGTCGTGCGGAAACAGCGCGGTCAGCGTCATCTCGTCCCACAACGGCAGCTCGCCCACCCCAGGCTCGAAGATCGCCTGTTCATCAGCGGCATCCAGGTGCGCGTCCTGCAAGGTCACGGCCAGTGCACCCACGTCCTCCAGCGCACGTTCGGCGCGGGGTTGCAGGGCTTCGGTGCAGGGCAGGCGCAATTGCAGGTAAGGCATGGCGGGAACGGCACGGGGTGAGCGCGCCATTCTCGCAGGTTCCGCCGTACCGCGCGGCTCAGCCGCCGCCGAGGATTCCGTGCAGCAAGCCTTTCATGCCCGGCCGTTTCTGCGCCGGCCGGGACGGCTGGCCGTCGCCGTCATCGCCTTGCTGCATGCTGCCGAAATCCAGCCCCAACATGGCGGTGGCGGTGGACTTGGCGCGCAGGCGCACGCTCCATTCCGGCTTCCAAGGTTGTTTGGGGTCGGCAGGCCTGGGCGGGTAGGTGATCCAGTTCTCCGGCCCGTAGGCGGTCATCATCAGCATGGCCGGCACCATGTCGCCCTCGCCGCCACTGCCACCGCTGCCGCCACCGGCGAAGATGCCCTTGGGAATGAGGCAGCTGGTGGCGGTGGAGGGCAACAGCACTTTCAGCTTCAACCATTTGTCGAGGGTGCTGCCGGCGAGGTAGCTGTGCACGCCGCTGCCGGCACCGGGCACCTCGGCGCTGCTCCAGATCACCAGCTGGAACGCGTTCTGCCCCAGCATCCGCATCTTCATGCCGGTGATGAAATAGGCGCGCGCGCGCTCCACCGATGGCCAGTTCAGATAGACCGCTTCGGTGGCTTCACCTTGCGAGTGCAGGGCCAGCCGGGGCATGAAGTCGGCGGCTTGCTGCACCTCGAACTGCATCGAGGCGGGGATGCCGTCGCCGCTGATCTGGTGGTTGCCGGCCAGTCGCGCGCCGTTGGGCACCTGCTTGCCGTACTGGCGGTTGGGCCAGTAGACGTAGCCGGGCTGGAGGTCGATGTCGCGATCCGGTGCGTACAGCCCGCGCGAGAGGCTGCCGGAGCTTTCGACGTCGATGCCCTGCATGCCGCCCATCGGGTTGCGTGGATCGACCGGCTTGTTGCTGCCCTTGACCTTGAAGCTGGCCACCTTGGGCTGGCCGGGGCGGATGGCGGCACCGCAGCCCCAGTATTCGGTGATCTTCACTTCCACGTCCGGCACCTTGCCGGGCGCGCTGTCGCCGCTGGAACGGGGGCTGGGCTCGATGGGGATCAGGGTCAGCGATTTGCCCAGATTCAGCCCGGCGGGGATGCTTTCCTGTGCCTGCACGCCCGGCTTGAGCGCGTTGTGCAGGGCGATGTCGAGGTATTGCCCGCTCATTCCCCCGTTGCGGGTGGTGGGGTAGGTGGGTTTGGCGGCCTCGCCGCCGCCCATCCGCCGGGCCATGAAGCCGCCCATCATGCCCCCCATCATCCCGCCCATGTCCGGCATCCCGGCCATGTTGTGGGTGGCGACGTCGATATAGAGGTTGACCGGTGGGGTCTTGCCCTGCTGGCTGGCGGCCGGCAGGGCCAGCAGCGTGGTGGCGAGGGCAAGGGGCAGGGCGAGGCGACGCATGGGAACTCCGGAAACGGTGGCGGATTCCGGATACAGCGGAAAAAGCCGGCACAAGCGGCCATCGGCCGCCCTGCGCCGGCGACATGCGGGCGCTCAGAGCAGCGAGAGCGCCTTTTCCTTGCGCTCGGCCAGCCGCTTTTCCAGGTAGTGGATGTTCTGGCCGCCCTGCGTGAAGCCCCCGTCGGCCAGGATGCGCTGCTGCAGCGGGATGTTGGTCTTGATGCCGTCCACCACCATTTCACTCAGCGCCACCCGCATCCGCGCGATCGCCTGGGCGCGGTCGGCGCCGTGCACGATGAGCTTGCCGATCATCGAGTCGTAGTTCGGCGGGACGCGGTAGCCCTCGTAGATGTGCGAGTCCACGCGCACGCCCGGGCCGCCCGGGGCATGGAAGTGCTGGATCAGGCCGGGGCAGGGGAAGAACGTGTCCGGGTCCTCGGCGTTGATGCGGCACTCGATGGCGTGGCCGTTCAGCACCACGTCGCTCTGCTTGATCGACAGCTTGTGGCCGGCGGCGATCAGCAACTGTTCGCGCACCAGGTCGATGCCGGTGACCAGCTCGGTCACCGGATGCTCCACCTGCACGCGGGTGTTCATCTCGATGAAGTAGAAGCGGCCGTTCTCGTACAGGAATTCGAACGTGCCCGCGCCGCGGTAGCCGATACGCAGGCAGGCTTCCACGCAGACCTTGCCGATCTGTGCGCGCTGCTCCGGGGTGATGCCCGGCGCCGGTGCTTCCTCCACCACCTTCTGGTGGCGGCGCTGCATGGAGCAGTCGCGCTCGCCGAGGTGGATGGCGCTGCCCTGGCCGTCGGCGAGTACCTGGATCTCCACGTGGCGTGGATTCTCCAGGAACTTCTCCATGTAGACCATGTCGTTGCCGAACGCGGCCTTGGCTTCCTGCTTGGTGGTGGCGATGGCGTTGACCAGCGCCGCCTCCGAATGCACCACGCGCATGCCGCGCCCGCCGCCGCCGCCGGCCGCCTTGACGATGACCGGGTAGCCGATCTCGCGGGCGATCTTGACGTTGCTGGCGGCGTCGTCGCCGAGCGGGCCACCCGAGCCGGGCACGCAAGGCACGCCCGCGGCCTTCATCGCGCGGATCGCTTCCACCTTGTCGCCCATCAGGCGAATGGTGTCGGCCTTGGGGCCGATGAAGACGAAGCCGGATTGCTCCACGCGCTCGGCGAAGTCGGCGTTTTCCGACAAGAAGCCATAACCGGGATGGATGGCCTGCGCGTCGGTGACTTCGGCGGCGGCAATGATCGCCGGCATGTTGAGGTAGCTCTCCGCCGACGGCGCCGGGCCGATGCAGACGGATTCATCGGCCATCGCCACGTGTTTCAGGTTGCGGTCGGCGGTGGAATGCACGGCCACGGTGCGGATGCCCAGCGCATGGCAGGCGCGCAGGATGCGCAGCGCGATTTCGCCACGGTTGGCGATGACGACTTTCTCAAGCATGGCAGGCTGTCCTCAGCCGATCACGAACAGCGGCTGGTCGAACTCCACCGGCTGGCCGCTGTCGCACTGGATCGCCAGCACGGTGCCGGAGACGTCGGCCTCGATCGGGTTGAACATCTTCATCGCCTCGATGATCCCCAAGGTCTCGCCGGCCTTGACCGCCTGGCCCACGCTGACGAAGGCCGGCTTGTCGGGGGCCGGGCTGGCGTAGAAGGTGCCCACCATCGGCGAGCGCACCACGTGGCCGGCCGGCAGTTCGGGCGCGGCGGGCTTGCTGCCGCCGGTGGCGGCCTGCACCGGCGACTGCATCGGCATCGCGGCCATCGCTGCCGGCGCGGGGGCGGCGACATGCTGCACCACCGGCGCGGCGACCGGCATGCCACCCTTGGGCACGCGTGCCAGGCGCACCGATTCCTCGCCTTCCTTGATCTCGATTTCGGCCAGATTCGACTCTTCCAGCAAGTCGATCAGTTTCTTGATTTTGCGCAGATCCATTGAGAGATCCTCTTGGTTTCAGGCCGGCAACCGCGACAGGGCGGCGTCCAAGGCGTAACGGTAGGAGTCCGCACCGAAGCCGCAGATCACCCCCACCGCCTTGTCGCTGAAATAGCTGTGCTGGCGGAAGGGTTCGCGGCTGTGCGGGTTGGACAGGTGAATTTCGATGAAGGGAATGGCCACGGCGGCCAGCGCATCGCGCAGGGCCACCGATGTGTGGGTGAACGCGGCCGGGTTGATCAGGATGAAGGCGGTGCCATCCGTGCGGGCGGCCTGCACCCGGTCCACTAGGGCGTGCTCGGCATTGGATTGGAAGGTGGTCAGCGTGTGGCCAGCAGCGGCTGCGCGCGCGGTCAGGTCGGCATCGATGTCGGCCAGCGTGGTGTGCCCATAGACCTCCGGCTCGCGCGTGCCGAGCAGGTTGAGGTTGGGGCCATGCAGGAGCAGCAACTTCGCCATTGGAACGGGTGGATCCCCCCGGGAACTGGCGCGCAGTGTCCTCCTTATGGGGGATGCTGTCCAGTTCGGCGAACTTTTGCCGGATAATTGCGTTTTAGCTGGATGTTGGAGTTGCGGCTCTAAATCCCCGAAGGGCCGGCAGGTCAGTCGATGCCCAGTTTCTTGAGCTTGTAGCGCAGCGCCCGGAAGGTGATGCCCAGTTGCGCGGCGGTCTTGGTCTTGTTGTAGCGGTTGTCCGCCAGGGCCAGTTCGATCGCCTTGCGCTCGATTTCCTCGATGAAGCCGGGCAGGGCGCTGGCGGCGGATTCGCGCGGGTCGATCAGGGTGGGGTCGAGGTTGGCGGCGGCGGCGCTGGCCTGCGGCGGCAGCGGTGGTGCCGGCCGGTTCTCCGGCAGGTGCAAGTCGCTGGCGCGGATGCCGTCGTCATCGGCCAGAGCGAAGGCGCGTTCGAGGATGTTCTCCAGTTCGCGCACGTTGCCGGGGAAGGTGTAATGCGCCAGCGCTTCCATGGCGTCGGCATGCAGCAGCGGGCGCAGCCGGCTTTGCGCGGCAGCCAGCCGGGTGAGGATGGCCTCGATCAGCAGCGGCAGGTCCTCGCGGCGCTCGCGCAGCGGCGGTACCCGCAACTCGATCACGTTGATGCGGTAATACAGGTCGTGGCGGAACCTGCCCTCGTCCACCAGCGCCGCCAGGTTCTTGTGGGTGGCCGACAGGATGCGTACATCCACTGCCACTTCGCCATTGGCACCCACCGGGCGCACCGACTTTTCCTGGATGGCGCGCAGCAGCTTGACCTGCATGGCCATCGGCAGTTCGGCGATCTCGTCGAGGAACAAGGTGCCGCCTTCGGCCGCCTGGAACAGGCCGGTCTTGTCGGCGTGGGCACCGGTGAAGCTGCCTTTCTTGTGGCCGAAGAACTCGCTTTCCATCAGTTCGGCGGGAATCGCGCCGCAGTTCACCGGCACGAACGGGCCGTTGGCGCGCGCGCCTTCGTCGTGGATGGTGCGCGCCACCAGCTCCTTGCCGACGCCGGATTCGCCGGCGATGTACACGGGGGCCTGGCTGCGGGCCACCTTGGCCAGGGTGGCCCGCAGGCTGGCCATGGCGGCGGATTGGCCCAGCAGGCGCGCGGCCACCGAGCCGGACGTCCCGCCCCCGGGCTTGTGCCCCGCCTCGCCACCGGCACGGGGCTGCGGCCCCAGTTTCAGGGCGTGTTGCACCAGCCCGCGCAGCACCGCCAGGTCCACCGGTTTGCTGACGAAATCGAAGGCACCGGCTTTCAGCGCATCCACCGCGGCTTCCTGGTTGCCGAAGGCGGTGATCATGGCCACCGGGGTCTGCGCGTGCAGCTGGGTGATTTCCTTTACCAGTTCGATGCCGGAGCCGTCGCTCAGGCGCATGTCGGTCAGGCACAGCGCGTATTGGTGATGGCGCAGCAACGCGCGCGCATCGTGCAGGGACGACGCGGTGTCGCATTCCAGACCCATCCGGCCCAGGGTGAGCACCAGCAATTCGCGGATGTCACGCTCGTCGTCGACGATCAGCGCCTTGGGCGGGGTGTGGGGGGCGGTGTTGCGGGCGGGGGTTGTCATTACCGGCCACGATAACCGGTTGCCGTGCCACGTCCAAGTGCGACGTTCTGCGGCAGGTGGGCCGCCTCCGGCAGGGCTTACGCGGTGTCGATGGCGCGGGCACCGGCCAGCCGGATGCGGAAGCAGGCACCACCTGCCGGCAGGGCCACGTAGGCCAGGTCGGCCTGGTTGGCCATGCACATTTCGCGGGCGATGTAGAGCCCCAGCCCGGTGCCGTGGCCGGAGGTGGTGAAGAACGGCCGGAACAACCGGGCGGCCACCGCGTCGGGGATGCCCGGCCCGTGGTCCACCACGTCCAGCAGCGGGCCGCCCTTGGCGTCGAGGTGGATGTGCAGGGTCACCCGTGCCGGTTCGCCCGGCATGCGGCCATACACCAATGCGTTGTGTACCAGCACGGTGACGATTTGTTGGAGTTGGCGGCGATCGACGAGGCAGGGCACCGGCTGCCCGGGGGTGCGGGCGTCCAGATTGTCGTTGTCCAGCGGGTGGCTTTCGCGGTAGTCGGTCACGAACTGGCGGGCGAATTCGCACAGGTCCACGTGCTCCGGCTGGGCGCGTTCGCGCCGGGCCAGCCCCAGCACGTTCTCGACGATGCCGTTCATGCGCCGGGTCTGCTGGTAGATGATTTCCAGCAGGCGGCGGTCGGCATCCGGGATGTCGCGGGACTCCTCCAGCAGCTGGGTGGCGTAGCTGATGGCGGCCAGCGGGTTGCGGATCTCATGCGCCAGGCTGGCGGAAAACCGGCCCAGGGTCGCCAGGGTGAGGGTTTCCGCGCGGCGCGAGGCCAATTCGGCGTCGTCCAGGAACACCAGCACCTGGTCGCCGCCGGCCAACAGGCGGGCAAAGCGCGGCAGCACTTCCGGCAGGTCGGCCGCCAATTGCAGGGGGGTGGAGTCCAGCGTGCCGTCGCGTTCCCAGCGGCGCAGCCGCACTTCCAGCGCCGGCGCGGCGGTGGCCAGCAGGCGCCGGCCCTCGCCGGCATCGCCCAGTTGCAGCATCGCTGCTTCGTTGGCCAGGCGGATCTCGTCATTGCCATCCACCAGCAGCACGCCGGTACGCATGCGGCGGATGATCAGTTCGTTCACCTCGGCCAGGTTCGCCACCTGGCTGCCGCGGGCCTCGGCGAGTGCCTCGCTGGCGCGCATCTGCCGGCCCAGCAGGCTGGTCAGGGTGGCGATGGCCAGGTAGCTGGCGGCGAACATCGGCACTTCGGCGGCCGGTCGCAGTGGCCCTTCCCCGGACAGGGCGCTCCAGAAGAATTGCAGCGCCATGGCCAGGCTGGCGGCGGTGGCGATGGCCAGCCCCTGGCGCAGGGACAGCAGCAGGGCAGCCGCCCCGATGTTGAACAGCAGCATCATGGCGATGCCGGACGCCACCCCGGGGATGGCATGCATGGCCAGCACGGCAACCGCGATGTCGCCGCCGACCCCGGCCAGCACCTGTGCCGGCAGGTTGCCGCGCCGCCGGAGCAGGAACAGCAGCATCGCTCCCAGCAGGTAGCCCAGGGCAACCCCGGCCGCCAGCCGTGGATGACGCGGCTGGGAGAGCAGCAGCTCCCCGAACGGGCTGAACACGGTCAGGCACAGCAGGGCCGCTTCGAACACCCGGTACAGCGCGAAAAAATGCAGTTCGCGCTGGATTTCCGGCAACAGGCGCGCGTCGGCGGCGGGGGTGCGGGAGCTGGCGGCGTGCATGGGCATCGGCCGGCAGTATGCAAGAAGCCGGACCGGCGGCAACGCATGACGCGCCGCAACACGCTAAAATGGGAGTCCGCCCGTGCCGGGCCGGACAGTCCGGCGGCGCGGAGCGTCCGTCCTCTCCCCGGGTGATCCATGAATTTCCACGAATATCAGGCCAAGCAATTGTTTGCCGATTACGGCATCGCAGTCCCGACCGGGCGCGTCGCGCGCACGCCGGAGGAGGCCGTCGACGCGGCCAAGACCATTCCCGGTGGCCTGTGGGTCATCAAGGCGCAGATCCATGCCGGCGGCCGCGGCAAGGCCGGTGGCGTGAAGCTGGCGAAGTCGCTGGATGAAGTCCGCGAATATGCCAAGGGCATGCTGGGCACGAAGATGGCCACCTACCAGACCGCCGGCGTCGAGCTGCCGGTGGATTCGGTGCTGGTCTGCGAAGGCACCGACATCGCCAAGGAGCTGTACCTGTCGGTGCTGGTGGACCGCGATACCCGTTCCATCACCTTCATCGCTTCGGCGGAAGGCGGCATGGACATCGAGCAGGTCGCGCGCGAGAAGCCGGAGGCGATCAAGACCTTGCACGTGAACTACGTGCAGGGCCTGCAACCGTTCGAATGCCGCAACCTGGGCTTCGCGCTGGGCCTGAACGCCAAGCAGGTGGGTCAGCTCACCAAGATCATGCTGGGCCTGTTCAAGCTGTTCAACGACAAGGACCTGGCGCTGGTGGAATTGAACCCGCTGGCCATCCTTACCGACGGCAACCTGGCGGTGCTGGACGGCAAGATCAATTCCGACGACAACGCCAGCTTCCGCCACGCCGACCTGACCGCGATGCGCGACATCCGCCAGGAAGACGAAACCGAAGTGCGCGCCAGCCAGTACGACCTGAATTACGTGACCATGGACGGCAACATCGGCTGCATGGTCAACGGCGCCGGCCTGGCAATGGCCACCATGGACGTGATCAAGCTGGAAGGCGGCGCGCCCGCGAACTTCCTGGACGTCGGCGGCGGTGCCAACAAGGAGCGCGTGACCGAGGCGTTCAAGCTGATCCTGTCCAGCGACAAGGTGCGTGCGATCTTCGTCAACATCTTCGGTGGCATCGTCCGCTGCGACATGATCGCCGAGGGCATCATCGCCGCGGTCAAGGAAGTGGGCGTGCAGATTCCGGTGATCGTGCGTCTGGAAGGCACCAATGTCGAAGCGGGCAAGGACCTGCTGAAGAACTCGGGCCTGGCCATCATTCCGGCCGACGACATCAACGACGGCGCGAAGAAGGCGGTTGCGGCCGTTGCCAAGGCGGCTTGATCGTCGGAGCGGTTTTTTCAGCCCCCTTGCGTCAAGGGGGCGACCGCGACGCGAAGCGGCGCGGTGGGGGTTGTGGAGGCACGTAGTAGTGGCGGGCAAGGCGATCCACTCTTGTCCGATGCGTCCGAAGCAGCCGATATCCGAACAGCGAAGGAACTTCCAGAAATGTCCGTTTTGATCAACAAGAACACCAAGGTGATCGTGCAGGGCTTCACCGGCCAGCAGGGCACCTTCCACGCCACCCAGATGGTGGAATATGGCACCCAGGTCGTCGGCGGCGTGACGCCCGGCAAGGGGGGCACCACCCACATCGACCTGCCGGTGTTCAATACCGTGGCCGAAGCCGTGGCTGCCACCGGCGCCGATGCGTCGGTGATCTACGTGCCGCCGCCGTTCGCGGCCGACGCCATCCTGGAAGCGGCCGCGGCTGGCATCAAGGTCATCGTTTGCATCACCGAGGGCATCCCGGTGCTGGACATGCTGCGCGTGAAGAACGTGCTGAAGGGCCATCCCGACGTGGTGCTGGTGGGCCCCAACTGCCCCGGCGTGATCACCCCCGGCGAATGCAAGATCGGCATCATGCCCGGCCACATCCACCTGCCGGGCAAGGTGGGCATCGTCTCGCGCAGCGGCACGTTGACCTACGAAGCGGTCAAGCAGACCACCGACGTCGGCCTGGGCCAGAGCACCTGCATTGGCATCGGCGGCGACCCCATCAATGGCACCAACTTCATCGACGCACTGAAGCTGTTCCAGAACGATCCGCAGACCGAAGGCATCATCATGGTCGGTGAAATCGGTGGCAGCGCCGAAGAAGAGGCGGCCGAGTTCATCGCCAAGCACGTCACCAAGCCGGTGGTCGGCTTCATCGCCGGTGCGTCCGCGCCGAAGGGCAAGCGCATGGGCCATGCCGGTGCAATTGCTTCCGGTGGTTCCGGCACCGCCGAAGGCAAGTTCGCGGCGATGGAAAAGGCTGGCATCACCACCGTGCGCAGCCCCGGTGACCTCGGTGCGGCAATCGCCAAGCGGCTTGCGAAGTAAGCCGGGCGCACAGGGTTGAAACAAAAACGGCGACCGCAAGGTCGCCGTTTTTGGTTTGCCACGGACGAACGTTCAGTGCGCAGGCTCTGTCGGTGCCGATGCGGGCGCATCCACGGCGGGTGCCGGCGTTGGCATCGACGCATCCGGAGTGGCCTGCATCTGCGCCGTGGCTGGCTCGCTCACCGCCACCGGCGGCTTGGCCGCTTCGGTGTGCTGGGTGTTCACCGGCAACAGCGGCACGATCAGCAGCGCCACGATGTTGATGATCTTGATCAGCGGGTTCACGGCCGGGCCGGCGGTGTCCTTGTAGGGATCGCCGACGGTGTCGCCGGTCACCGCGGCCTTGTGCGCCTCGGAACCCTTGCCGCCGAAGTGGCCGTCCTCGATGTACTTCTTGGCGTTGTCCCACGCGCCGCCGCCGGTGGTCATCGAGATCGCCACGAAGATGCCGGTGACAATGGTGCCGATCAGCAATCCGCCCAGCGCCTGCGGGCCGAGTGCCAGGCCCACGATCACCGGCACCGCGACCGGCAGCAGCGAGGGCACGATCATTTCCTTGATCGCCGACTTGGTCAGCATGTCCACCGCCTTGTCGTACTGCGGCTTGCCGGTGCCGTCCATGATGCCTTTGATGTCGCGGAACTGGCGGCGCACTTCCTCCACCACCGCACCGGCCGCGCGGCCCACGGCTTCCATCGCCATCGCGCCGAACAGGTACGGGATCAGGCCGCCGATCAGCAGGCCGATGATGACCATGTGGTTGGACAGGTCGAAGGTGAACTGCACGTCGGGGTGCGCGGTCTGCAGGTTGTGGGTGTAGTCGGCGAACAGGACGAGCGCGGCCAGTGCTGCCGAGCCGATGGCATAGCCCTTGGTCACCGCCTTGGTGGTGTTGCCCACCGCGTCCAGCGGATCCGTCACGTTGCGCACGTCGGCCGGCAGTTCGCTCATTTCCGCGATGCCGCCGGCGTTGTCGGTGATCGGTCCGTAGGCGTCCAGCGCCACGATCATGCCGGCCATCGACAGCATCGAGGTGGCGGCGATCGCGATCCCGTACAAGCCGCCCAGCGTGTAGGCGCCGAGGATCGAGGCGCACACCGCCAGCACCGGCAACGCGGTGGACTTCATCGACACGCCGAGGCCGGCGATGATGTTGGTGCCGTGGCCGGTGGTGGAGGCCTG
Organism: Thermomonas sp.; assembly: GCF_041905325.1. GTDB lineage: Bacteria > Pseudomonadota > Gammaproteobacteria > Xanthomonadales > Xanthomonadaceae > Thermomonas. The sequence goes on from NZ_JAYRLK010000009.1 coordinate 64,325, forward strand.
CGCGACGTGCTTGACCGGCGCGTACTGGGTGCCGGTGTAGTACTCGGTGATCCACACGATCACGCCGGTCAGCACCAACCCGATCAGCGCGCAGCCGTACAGGTTCATCGCGCCGTAGCTGGAGTCGCCCATCAGCTGGGTGGTGATCGGGTAGAAGGCGATGGCGGCCAGCACCGCCGACACGATCACGCCGCGATACAGCGCGCCCATGATGTTCGGGTTGCTGCCGGAGACCTTGACGAAGAACGCGCCGATGATCGAGGCGATGATGGACGCGCCGCCCAGCACCAGCGGGTACAGCACCGCGTGCTGGCCGACGGTGGCGACCATCAGCCCGCCCAGCAGCATGGTGGCGATCACGGTGACGGCGTAGGTTTCGAACAGGTCGGCGGCCATGCCGGCGCAGTCGCCGACGTTGTCGCCCACGTTGTCGGCGATCACCGCCGGGTTGCGGGGGTCATCCTCGGGGATGCCGGCCTCGACCTTGCCCACCAGATCGGCACCCACGTCGGCACCCTTGGTGAAGATGCCGCCGCCGAGGCGCGCGAAGATCGAGATCAGCGAGGAACCGAAGGCCAGGCCGACCAGCGCATGCAGGGCTTCGTTCTGCGGCACGCCGATTTTTTCCAGCACGAAGTAATAGCCGGCCACCCCCAACAGGCCCAGCCCCACCACCAGCATGCCGGTGATGGCACCGCCCTTGAAGGCCACATTCATCGCCGGGCCCATGCCTTGGCGGGCGGCTTCGGCGGTGCGCACATTGGCGCGCACCGACACATTCATGCCGATGTAGCCGGCCGCGCCCGAGAGCACCGCGCCGATCGCGAAGCCAATGGCGGTGTGGACCCCAAGGAACACGCCGATCAGCACCAGCAGCACCACGCCGGCGACGGCAATCGTCGAGTACTGGCGGTTGAGATAGGCGCGCGCGCCTTCCTGGATCGCGCCGGCGATTTCCTGCATGCGCTCGTTGCCGGCGGATTGCCGGTTGATCCATGCGGCCGCCCACAGGCCATAAACAATTGCGACGATGGCGCAACCCAGCGCCATGACCAAACCGTAATGCTCCAGCATGTAACCCCTCCCCGGAGTGAAAGTGATGGATCAGTGGATGGACGTGCCCGTGGGGGCAGGCAACCGCCCGACTATCGCACAGCCGGATGCCATCCGGGGTGATGGCGGCAGGGAAACGCTCAATCCGGCACCACCACCCGCTTGAGCTTGCTGCCGGCGCCGGTCTTGATGCTGATGGAGGACTTCGTGCAGCCGAAGGCCTCGGCCACCAGCGCGATCAATTCCGCATTGGCCTTGCCGTCCACGGGCGGGGATTTGAGTTGCGCCAGCCAGGTGCCATCCTCTTGCCGGGTCAGCGCGGAGACGCGGGCGTTGGGCTTGGCCTTGACGTGCAGGATGGGCATCGGGTCAGCATCGCATGTGGCGGGGTACTCGCCAACAAAAACGCCCGGCCGCCAGGGCCGGGCGCTCGTGGTGCCGCAAGAGGGGAGCGCGTGGGTTACTGGCCCACCCGCAGTTTGCCGCCCTTGCCCAGCCCGCCTTGCACTTCCTGTGGCCGGTAGTCGCGCATCGCACGCACCAAGTTGTTGTAGGCGTTGGCGAACGCCGCCGCCAGTGCCTTGCCTTCCGGGGTATTGCTGTAGCCGCCCAGCGCGCCGAAGCCGCCACTGCCGCCGCCGAAGCCGCCCAGGCCGAAGTCGGTCTTGGTGGCATTGCCCTGCGCCACGCCGATCTGCACGCCGGAGCGGTTGTCGATCATGGTCAGCATGGTTTCCGCTTTCTTGAATTTCAGGCCGCCGACGATGGCGCCGATCCCGCCCAGTCGGCCACCGAATGCACCCAGTGCCGCGCCGATGCCGCCGGCATTGCTTTGCGAGAAATTGATGCTGGGGTTCATGGTGTAGTCGGCCGCCACCATCTGGCCCTTGCCGAAGTTGCTGCCCTGGCGCATTTCGCCGCTGTCCATCAGCGCGCGCTCCTGCATCATGTTCTGCATTGCGCGGCCGCGCTCCACCACCACGAAGCAATTGGACTGCTGGATGATCATGCGGATCACCGGGATGGTGGACGGCAGGCGCAGGTCGGAGGTCAGGTAGCGATACCAATCGCCGTCCTGTTCTTCCACCACGGCAATGGTGCCCAGCGGCTCGTCGCAATGTTCGAGGTTGGCAGCAGTGCCTTGTGCGTTTGCGCCAGCGGCGGCACCCTGCGGGTCGTTCTGCTTTTTGTTCCACTGTGCCTGCGCCGGCGTGCTGAGGGCGGCCAGGGCAACGGCCAGTGCGGTGAGGGTGAGTGCGGTTTTCATCGGGGCCTCTGCGGGGTGAAGTGTGACGGCAATCAACTGTTGAGTGTAAACCGGCAGGCTCATGCGCTCCAAGCCGGCAGCTTGCGGCGCAGTGCCGGCATCCTGGGGGCGACATAGCCAGGCAGGCCATCCCCGACATACGGGGGGTAGGCTTCGCCGGCGATCAGCGGCGACAGATAGCGGCGCGCGGCGGTGGTGATGCCATGGCCGTCCTTGCGGATGAAGCCTTTGGGCATGGTTTTCTCGCGATTGGCAATGTGCGCCAGCGGGGCGATGTCGATGTGCCAGTGGTAGGGGGCATCGCCGTCGCGCACGATCACCGGCATCACTGCGTTCTGCCCCGCCAGGGCGCATTCCACGGCCGCGCGGCCCACCGCGACGGCGTGTTCAAGGTCGGTCTTGCTGGCCAGGTGCCGCGCCGAGCGTTGCAGGTAATCCGGCAGCGCCCAATGCACCTTGTAACCCAGCGTGTCCTTGACCCGTCCAGCCAGGTGCGAGGCCACGCCGCCCAGCTGGGTATGGCCGAAGCTGTCCTTGCCGCCGCCGGCGTCGGCCACGAAGCTGCCGTCGGCGCGGCGGATGCCTTCGCTGGCCACCACCACGCAGTAGCCAACGCGTTTCACCACGGCATCGACGCGGGCCATGAAATCGGCCTCGTCGAACACCCGCTCCGGGAACAGGATCAGGTGTGGCGCATCGTCACGGCCTGCGCCGGCCAGCCCGGCGGCCGCCGCCAGCCAGCCCGCATGGCGGCCCATCGCCTCGTAGACGAACACCTTGGTGGAGGTTTCCGCCATCGCCGCCACATCCAGAGCGCATTCGCGCACCGACACCGCGGTGTATTTGGCCGCCGAGCCGAAGCCCGGGCAGCAGTCGGTCACGGCCAGGTCGTTGTCCACCGTCTTCGGCACACCCACGCAGGTCAGCGGATAGCCGAACTCGGCCGCCAATTGCGAGACCTTCAGGGCGGTGTCGGCGGAATCGTTGCCGCCGTTGTAGAGGAACCAGCGCACGTCGTGGGCGCGGAACACGTCCAGCAGGCGCGCGTACCTGGCGCGGTCGTCGGCCAGTGATTTGAGCTTGAGCCTGCAGCTGCCGAACGCGCCGCCAGGGGTGTGGGCCAGGGCCTTCACGTCGGCGGTGGTGAGGCTGGAGGTGTCGAGCAAGTCCTCGCGCAGCGCTCCCAGAATGCCGTTGCGGGCGGCCAGCACCCGCACCTTCTTCGCCCGTGCCGCCTGCAGTACGGCGGCCGCGGTGGCGTTGATGACGGCGGTCACGCCGCCGCTCTGGGCGTACAGCAGGTTGCCTTCTGGCATGGCGAAATCCTCGGGATGGGCCCCTGAACCGGCGGCGAAATGCAGTAAGCTGGCCGGGTTTTGGCGCAAGACCGCAGTCTAGCGCCGTTCCGCGAGACAATTCACGAGACGAATCTGGAGTGAAAGCGATGCGATTGGTGCTGTTGGGCGCGCCGGGATCCGGCAAGGGGACGCAGGCGGCGCGGCTGAAGGATTTCCTGCAAGTGCCGCACATCTCCACCGGTGATTTGCTGCGCGCGGAAGTGGCCGCCGGCTCGCCGCTGGGCCTGCAAGCCAAGGAAGTGATGGCGCGCGGCGACTTGGTCAGCGATGAAATCCTGCTGGGGATGCTGAAGGATCGCTTCTCTCGCGAGGACACTCGCGCCGGCTTCATCCTCGACGGCTACCCGCGCAACCTGGCACAGGCCGCCGCGCTGGATGCCCTGCTGGCCTCGCTGGGCCAGAAGTTCGACGCCGCCGTGCAACTGGTGGTGGACAACGAGCAGATCATCGAACGCCTGGCCGGCCGCGCCAAGGCCGAGGGCCGCGCCGACGACACCCCCGAATCGGTGCGCCACCGCCTGAACGTGTACGACGAAAAGACCGCACCGGTCATCGACTATTACCGCCAGCACGGCCAGCTGACCACGGTGGACGGCGTGGGCGAACTGGAAGCCGTGTTCACCCGGATCGTGGAAGCGATCCAGGCGGGGCACGAGGTCGGTTGAACGCCGCCGCAGCATGCGATGAGCGGGTCGGCGCGGCACCGGCCCCGCAACCAAGCGAGTATCGGGGAGCGACTTGCGGGGCCGGTGCCGCGCCGACCTGCTCCCCTCCCGGAGCCAGTCAGATGAAACTCCATATCCTCGGCATCGCCGGCACCTTCATGGGCGGCGTGGCCGCGCTGGCGCGCGAACTTGGCCATGCCGTCGAAGGCAGCGACGCCAACATCTACCCGCCGATGTCCACCCAGTTGGAACAGTTGGGCATCGCGCTGCAGCAGGGTTACGCCGCCGGCAACATTGGCGCGGACTGCGATGAAATCATCGTCGGCAACGCGCTGTCGCGCGGCAACCCGGCGGTCGAGCACGTGCTGGATGCCGGGTTGAAGTACACCTCCGGAGCGCAATGGCTCAGCGAGCGCGTGTTGCCCGGTCGCGACACCCTGGCGGTGGCCGGCACCCACGGCAAGACCACCACGACGACGATCCTGGCCTACCTGCTGCAGACCGCGGGCCGCGCGCCCGGCTTCCTGATCGGCGGCGTCGCCGAGGACTTCGGCGTCTCGGCGCGGGTGGGTGCGGGCCGAGAGTTCGTGGTGGAGGCGGACGAATACGACACCGCCTTCTTCGACAAGCGCAGCAAGTTCGTCCACTACCGCCCGCTGGTCGCCATCCTCAACAACCTGGAATACGACCACGCCGACATCTTCCCGGACGTGGCCGCGATCCAGCGCCAGTTCCACCATCTGGTGCGTACCGTGCCCGGTCGCGGCCGGTTGATCGTCAACGGCCACGACGCGCGCCTGCGTGAAGTGCTGGCGATGGGCTGCTGGACGCCGGTGGAGCGGTTCGGGCTCTATGACGGTGCGTCCGATCCCGCATTCGAATGGAGCGCGCGCAAGCTCGCCGACGACGGTAGTCGCTTCGCGGTGCTCCGCGCTGGCATCGAACTTGGCATCGTCGACTGGCCGCTGCTGGGCGACCACAACGTGCTGAACGGCCTGGCCGCGCTGGCGGCTTGCGCGGCCGTGGGCGTGGACGTCGCGACGGTCATGCCGGCGCTGTCGGGCTTCCACAGCGTGAAGCGACGGCTGGAGGTGATTGGCGAACACGCTGGCGTCACCGTGTACGACGACTTCGCCCACCATCCCACCGCCATCGCGACCACGCTGTCCGGGCTACGGGCGAAGGTGGGCGATGCCCGCATCGTGGTGGCTATGGAGCCGCGCAGCAATTCGATGCGTCTGGGCGCGCACGCCGATGCGTTGGCGCCGTCGCTGGACCTGGCCGACGCGGTGGTGTTCCTCGCGCGGCCGGAGCTGCCCTGGGACGCCGGCAAGGTGATCGCGGCGCTGCGCGGCGAAGGCCATGCCGTGGCCGACGCAGAAGCGCTGCTGGCCGCGCTGGGCGGAATCGTGCGCGCTGGCGACCATGTGGTGTTCATGTCGAACGGCGGCTTCGACGGCGCGCCGCGCAGGTTTTTCGCGTCGCTCGTCAACGCATGATCGTGTAGAGGGCCTGCTCCGCGGTCTTTGCGCAGCAGCCGTCTGCAAAGGGCAGGGTCGCGTGCTCAACGCGGATGCGTTACCACGCGCAGCCGCGCATCCATCTTGCCCAGCGTTTGCAAGTCGGCCGGCAGCCTGTGTGCCGGCGGCTCCGGCTTCCACAGAGTCAATAGTCGCAGCCGGCGCTGCAGGCGCATGTTGTCGTAGCGTGCCACCCACAGCGGGCTGCCATCCTGCAGTCGCACTGGTGCCGGCCACACGCGCAGCACTTCGATATGGCGCGCGTCGGCGCGGTCGATGCGGCGCAACAACAGGCGTTCGGGATGCGCGTTCAAGGCCAGTGGCAGCACCGGACGCTCGGCGGGTGGCAGGCTGTCATCCAGCAACCGCAGCACGGCCAGCCAGTCGGCCGCCGGTTGCGCCTTCCAGCCTTGCCGTTGCAGATCCTGGTGCAGCAAAGCCGCATCACCGGCAATCTCCAGGTCGAAGCGATGGCCTGCATCGCGCAGGCCCTGTGCCTGCCATTGCGGGAAGGACACTGCTTCGGCCGGTGGCGGTGGCTCGAATTGCGCCAGGATCTGCGGCGCATTGCGTGGTGCATACCAGCCTGCGGCCAGCAGGAAACTGCCGTAGAACGCCCAAGCCAGCGGGCGCATCCAGTGGGCGCGATCGTTGTGGCGGCGATACGCGATGCCGATCAGCAGCACCCATAACGCGCCCAGCAGCACGCCACCGAGGATGTCGGACAACCAATGCGCGCCCAGGTACAGGCGCGCGAAACCCACCAGTGCGGTGGCCACGCCGGTGACCAGATAGGGCCAGACGCGTTTGCGGCCCGGCAGTTCGCGGGCGATCAGCACCGCGAAGAAACCGAACACCACCGTGGTCATGGTGACGGCGATCGAGGGAAAGCCGAAGCCGGCCGTCGCCGTAGGGGGGCGCGGCATGTCGATCACCGCATCCAGTGCTTCGGTCAGCGCCAACCCGATGGCAATTGCCGCCACCCAATGGATCGCCGCCTTCCAGCGCCGGCGCCACAGCAGCCACGCCAACGCCCCCAGCGCCGCCAGCCCCAACACCGGCGCACTGCCGATCGCCGCCAGCGTGGCCATCGCGCGGTCGGCCAACGGGTTGCGCAGGGAAAACATCAGCGCATACACGTCGTGGTCCAGCAGCAGCGGGCCGCCCTTCGCCAGCAGGGTCACGCTGAACCAGGTCCACAGCCAGGCCACACCGAACAGGCACACCGCCAGCAACAGCAGGGGAGCGGTTTCCGGGCGGCGGCGATCGACCAGTGCACCCACATGGCGGCCCAGCACCGGGTGGGCATGCACCCAACGCAGCAGCCGCGCCAGCAGGCTGTCGGCATTCAGGGCAAACCAGCGCCAGGTGTAGAGCACCACCGCCCAGGCCAGCCCCAGTGCCGCCAGCAGGCCCAGCAGCACCAGCGCCAGTTTGTCGGCCACCGCGGCCACCGCGTCGTAGGCTTGGCCCAGCACCCAGCCCGGCAGCAGGAACAACACCGCCCACGACAGGCAGGCGAGCCCGCTGGTGCGCAGGTAGCGCAGCACGGGCATCTTCGCCATGCCGGCGATGGCGGGCACGAACGGGCGTACCGCGCCGACATAGCGCGCAATCAGGAGGCCCTTGATAGCATTGCGCCGGAACAGCGCCTCGCCGCGCTCCAGCAGCGCCGGATACCTCCGGAACGGCCACACCCCGCGCAGCCGTTCGCCGTAGCGCCAGCCAATCCAGAAGCTGAGACCGTCGCCGGCCAGCGCGCCCAGTGCTGCGCAGGCCACCGCATAGGGGCCGGAAATCGAGCCCATGCCGATCAGGATGCCGATGGCGATCATCAACGGCAGCGCCGGCACGATCGCGCCCAGCACGATCACGGCATCGCAGAACGCGATCAGGAAGACCAGCAGCCCCGCCGCTTGCGGGTGCGCGCCGATCCAGGCAACGGTGTTGTCGAACCAGGCGCCATGCATGGGCGGATTATAGGTGGCGGGGCTACACTTTCCTTGAACGAATCAGGTGGCATTCCCATGACGACCCTTTCCGGCAAGACCCTGTTCATCACCGGCGCCTCGCGCGGCATCGGCCTGGCCATCGCGCTGCGCGCCGCCCGCGACGGCGCCAACGTCGCCATCGCCGCCAAGTCGGACGTGCCCAATCCCAAGCTGCCCGGCACCATCCACAGCGCCGCGCGCGCCGTCGAGGAGGCGGGCGGTCGCGCGCTGGCGCTGAAGTGCGACATCCGCGAGGAAGACGAGGTGCGTGCGGCGGTCGCCGCGACCGTCGATGCCTTCGGCGGCATCGATATCCTGGTCAACAACGCCAGCGCGATCTGGCTGCGCGGCACGCTGGACACGCCGATGAAGCGCTTCGACCTGATGCAGCAGGTCAACAGCCGCGGCAGCTTCCTGTGCGCGCAGGCCTGCCTGCCGCATCTGCTCGACGCGCCGAACCCGCACATCCTCACCCTGTGCCCGCCGCCCTCGCTGGACCCGAAGTGGTGGGGGCCGCATACCGCCTACACGCTGGCGAAGATGGGCATGAGCTTCGTGACGCTGGGCCTGGCCGCCGAGTTCGGGCCGCGCGGCGTGGCGGTGAACGCGCTGTGGCCGCGCACGCTGATCGCCACCGATGCGTTGAACATGATCCCGGGCGTCGCCGCCGGCAACGGCCGCAAGCCCGAGATCATGGGCGATGCCGCGCACGCCGTGCTGACCCGCGAAGCCGCCGGTTTTTCCGGCAACTTCCTGATCGATGATGATGTGCTGCGCGAGGCCGGCATGGGTGACATGTCCGGCTACGCGCAGGACCCGTCGATGCCGCTGCTGCCGGATCTCTACATCGATCCCTGAACCGGCCTTCGTGGGATCATCTTGCGATCCCCCCGAACGGAATCCCGCCATGAAATACCTGCACACGATGGTGCGCGTGCGCGATGTCGATGCGTCGCTGCGCTTCTACTGCGAAGGCCTGGGCCTGCGCGAAACCCGGCGCATGGAAAACGCAGCGGGCCGCTTCACCCTGATCTTCCTCGCCGCCGACGAAACCCCGGACGCGGAGATCGAGCTGACCTACAACTGGGATGCAGACGAGGACTACGGTAGCGCCCGCAACTTCGGCCACCTCGCGTTCCGCGTTGCCGACATTCATGCCACCTGCCAGCACCTGCTGGACATGGGTTACACCATCAATCGCCCGCCACGCGACGGCCACATGGCGTTCGTGCGCTCGCCGGACCTGATCTCGGTGGAGCTGCTGCAGGACGGCCACCTGCCGCCGCAGGAGCCGTGGGTATCGATGCCGAACACGGGAGTCTGGTGAGATGGCCCGCGACGCGAGCGTGGAGGAGCTGCTGGCGCTTGGGCGCGACGTGCTGCTGCCGGTATACCGCCAGCGCGAGCTGATCCTGCAGCGCGGGCAGGGCGCGCGTGTCTGGGACAGCGAGGGTCGCGAGTACGTGGACTTCGGCGCCGGCATCGCAGTGTGCAGCCTCGGCCACTGCAACCCGGAGCTGACCGCCGCGCTGGTGGAACAGGCGGGCAGGCTCTGGCATACCAGCAACGTGTTCTACAGCGAGCCGCCGCTGCGGCTGGCGCAGGAACTGGTGGCGGCCTCGCGCTTCGCCGAGCGCGCCTTCCTGTGCAATTCCGGTGCCGAGGCCAACGAGGCGGCGATCAAGCTGGCGCGCAAATGGGCCGCATCGCATGGGCGCGCGCCCGACCGCCGCGTCATCGTGACCTGCAAGGGCAGCTTCCACGGCCGCACGCTGGCGACCGTCACCGCCACTGCGCAGCCCAAGTATCAGGAAGGTTACGAGCCGTTGCCCGGTGGTTTCCGCTACGTCGATTTCAACGACATCGGCCAGCTGGAAGCGGCGATGGCCGGAGGTGATGTGGCGGCCGTGATGCTGGAGCCGGTGCAGGGCGAAGGCGGGGTGATGCCGGCCGCGCCGGGCTACCTGCAGGCGGTGCGCGCGCTCTGCGACCGCTTCGATGCGCTGCTGGTGCTGGACGAGATCCAGTGCGGCATGGGCCGCACCGGGGCGCTGTTCGCGCACTGGGAGGACGGCGTGGTGCCCGACATCGTGACGCTGGCCAAGGCCCTGGGCGGCGGCTTCCCGATCGGCGCGCTGCTGGCCGCTCTCAAGGTCGCGCAGGCGATGCAGTTCGGCGCCCACGGCACCACCTTCGGTGGCAACCCGCTGGCATCGGCGGTGGCGCGCGTTGCACTGTGCCGGCTGGGATCCGCCGAGATCGCCGCCAACGTGGCGAAGCAGTCGCAGGCGATTCGTGATGGTGTGGCAGCCATCAACCGCGACCTCGATCTGTTCACCGAAGTGCGCGGGCGTGGCCTGATGCTGGGCGCGGTGCTGAAGCCGGAGCATGCGGGCAAGGCCGGCGTGATCGGCGACCTTGCCGCGGAGCACGGTCTGCTACTGCTGCAGGCTGGCCCGGACGTACTGCGCTTCGTGCCGGCGCTCAACATCGATGATGCCGATGTGGCGGACGGGCTGCTGCGGCTGCGGAAGGCGTTGGCGGCGTTCGTGGGCGCCTGAGCGGCTTGCGTCGTATTCCGGTTCTCGGCATGCTCCAACCCTCGTCGCAGGGGATGCCGGGGAATGGATTACTTCGAGGGGTTGCCAGCCTTTGTCCGCTATTTCGGCATGGGCTTGGGCTTCGTGGCGTTGTTCCTGCTCGGGTTCTTGCATCTCACTCCACATCGCGAGCTGCAGTTGATCCGTCAGGGCAATCTGGCCGCCAGCACGGCGCTGGCCGGGGCGCTGGTTGGGTTTTGCCTGCCACTGGCGGCGGCCATCGCCCACAGTGTCAGCACTCTTGATCTCGCGGCATGGGGTTTGGTGGCGTTGGTGGCCCAGTTCGCTGCGCATGCGCTGGTCCGTCTGCTGCTTCCGGGATTCCCGGCTCGGATCGAACGTGGTGAGCAATCGGCCGCCGTGATGTCGGCCTCGCTGCACCTTGGCGTGGGCCTGCTCAATGCCGCGGCGATGGCGTACTAATGAGCCGCAAGTCGAAGCGCCATCATCGCGAGCCGATGTTTTCCTTGAAGGATGAGGAGCGTCGGCGTTCTTTCGAGGTGCCGCTGTTGTGGCTTGGCGTCGCCGCGTTCGTTGGGTTTCCCGTGCTGCGGGACGCTACGAGCGACAAGATGCAGCGCAATCGCTATGGCGCCGACCGCTATAGCTGCGAATGCGATTATGGCGCAGAGCGTTGCAGCTATCAGGACGGCAACTGGGTAGGTCCTTGGTACGCGGTGGATGCCGCCGACCGGAAGCCTGACGATCCGGGGCGCGGCGTGTGTCGGGAGCGCGGCAGCAGCCACGGTTCGCACTTTTACGGATATTCGGGCTCGTCTTCGGCGCAGAAGGATTCCTACCGCGGCCCAAGCGCCGTCGAGGCAGGCTATCGAGGCGGGTTCGGTGGCACCGGACGCATCCGCGCGGCAGGATCCTGATGCGACGCGATCAAGTACCGGCCCGAAGCGACTGGCGCGCTCGTGTGGAAGCCCTTGGCTTCGATTTCCATACACTGGAGGGTGCCTACTGGGTCGAGGACGGCTGCTACCGTTTCGAACAGCACGAGATCGACCTGCTGGAAGCCGTGGGCGATGAGTTGCACGCGATGTGTTTGGACGCGGTGGCGGATGTCGTGCGTGGTGGCGATTTCGAGTGGCTGGGGCTCGATGGCGTGGCCGCCGGCCTGATTGAGCGTTCTTGGCGTGCGGGTGAGTGCGCCTTGTATGGACGGATGGATATCGCCTGGAGTGGCGTGGGCTCCCCGAAGCTTCTCGAGTACAACGCTGATACGCCCACGGCTCTGTTCGAAGCGTCGGTCGTGCAGTGGCACTGGCTGGAGGACACGTTCGCTGGTCGCGACCAATTCAACCTGCTCCACGAGGCGCTCATCCAGCGATGGCGGGAACTGATGCCCGAGGGCGCAACGGTTCACTTTGCGGGCTGTCTGCAGGTCGTCGAGGATCACGTCACTACGGATTACCTTCGGGAAACCTGTGCCCAGGCCGGATTTAGGACGAAGTTGCTGGACATGTCGGACATCGGCTGGAAGGACGGCCGGTATGTCGATCTCCAGGATGACGCGATTGCGACGATATTCAAGCTGTATCCGTGGGAGTGGATGCTGGACGAACCGTTCGCAATTCACCTGGCCAAAGCCGAATCCCGCTGGATCGAGCCTGCCTGGAAACAGGTGTTGTCCAACAAGTCCTTGCTGCCTCTGTTGTGGGAGCGGCATCGCGGGCATCCGAATCTGCTGCCGGCCTCGCATGATCCTCGCGACATCGAAGGGGCGGTCGTCGCCAAGCCGCGCTTCGGGCGTGAGGGAGAAGGCGTGTGCATCCATGATCGTGGCACGGACTTCGCGAATGCTGGGGTGATTTACCAGGCACATGCGCCCTTGTACCGAAGCGATTTCGGCTACGGGTTGATCGGACTTTGGGTTGTGGGTGACGACGCAGTGGGTTTGGGCATGCGCGAGGACGTCTCGCCCGTTACCGGCAATGCGAGTCGTTTCGTGCCGCATTGCTTCGGTTAGCGTCAGCCCAGCGCTTGCGCGAAGTCGGCGACCAGGTCGTCGCAGTCTTCCAGACCCACCGACACCCGCAGCAGGTTCTGCGGCGAGCGCGGGTTCGGGCCTTCCACCGAGGCGCGGTGTTCGACCAGCGATTCGCAGCCGCCCAGCGAGGTGGCGTTGGTGAAGATGCGCAGCTTGCCGGCCACGGCCAGCGCGGCCTCTCGCCCGCCGTGCAGTTCGACGCTCAACATCGCGCCGAAGTCGCGCATCTGCTGCGCGGCAATGGCATGACCTGGATGGGCCGGCAGTCCAGGCCAATTCACCCGCTCCACCGCCGGATGCGCGGCAAGGAACTCCGCGAGTTTGCGCGCGTTCGCGCAATGCATCGCCATCCGCGCCCCCAGCGAGCGGCAGCCGCGCAGGGTGAGCCAGGCGCTGAACGGCGCCAGCACCGCGCCGGTGACATGCAGGCGGTGCGCAACCTGCTTCGCGAAGGCGTCGTCGCGGGCGAACACGAGTGCACCGCCCAGCACGTCGCTGTGGCCGCCGAAATACTTGGTGGTCGAATGCATCACGATGTCCGCGCCCAGCGCCAGCGGGCGTTGCAGCAGCGGCGTGGCGAAGGTGTTGTCGGCGACCACCAGCGCGCCCGCCGCGTGGCCGAGCTGCGCCAGTGCGGCGATGTCGCTGATCTTCAGCAGCGGATTCGATGGTGTTTCGATCCACAGCAGCGCCAGCGGCGTCGTGCAGGCCGTCCGCACGGCATCGAGATCGGCCATGTCCACCGTTTCCACGACGAGGCCGCGCTCCGGCAGGAATTCGCCGAACAGCATGCGCAGGCCGCTGTAGCAGTCGTCCGGGAACAGCACGCGGCTGCCGGCCGGCAGCGATTCCAGCAGGGTGGTCATCGCCGCCATGCCCGACGCGAAGGTCAGCGCGGTCGCGCCGCCTTCCAGCGCGACCAGCGCTTCGCGCAGGCGGTCGTTGGTGGGGTTGCCCTCGCGCTGGTACTCGTAGCCGGCGATGCGCTCGCCAGCGGGACCATGGTGGAAGGTGGTGGCCAGGTGGATCGGCGGCGCCACCGCGCCGGTGGCGGGGTCGGCATGGTTGCCGGCGTGGACGGCGAGGGTGCAGGGGCGGTGCGTGGTCATCGCGAGCCTCAATCGTGTGGGGGCAGGGCTTCGCCGCATTTGCGGCAGAACCAGGCGTCGTCATCGTGTTCGCCCAGGCTGCACTGCGGGCAGCGCAGTTGCACGCGGCCGCGCGAACGCATGGTGCGCGCCAGCTCGGCGGTATAGATGCCGGTGGGCACCACGATGATGCTGTAGCCGATGATGATCAGCGTCGAGGTGAGCAGGCGCCCCAGCCCGGTGGCGGGCGACAGGTCGCCGTAGCCCACCGTTGCCATCGTCACCACCGCCCAGTACATGCCGGTGGGGATGCTGACGAACCCGTGTTCCGGGCCCTCGACCACGTACATCAGCGCGCCGAAGATCACCGCGATGGTCAGCAGGGTCAGCACGAAGATCAGGATCTTGCGCCGGCTGCGGATCAGCGCGTAGGTGAGCATGCCAGCTTCGTCGGAATACTTGACCAGCTTGAGCACGCGGAAGATGCGCAGCAGCCGCAGGATGCGGATCACCGTCAGCGAGGCGCTGGCGGGGAACAGCAGGGACAGGAAGGTCGGCAGGATCGCCAGCAGGTCGACGATGCCGAGGAAGCTGCGCGCATAGCGCAGCGGCTCGCGCAGTACCCATATCCGTGCCGCGTACTCCAGCGCGAACAGCAGGGTGAACACCCACTCGGCGACGTACAGCGGGAAGTGCCAGCGCGCCTTGACTTCCGGGTCGCTGTCCAGCAGCACCACCAGCACGCTGGCCAGGATCACCCCGATCAGCGCCAGGTCGAAATTGCGCTCGCCGCGGCTTTCGTGGTGGAACATCAGCCGGTACAGCCGGAAGCGCCATCCTTCGCGGCTGGCAGGCTGGTGGATGGGGGCGAAGAAATCGCCCCCACCCGTACCCGTCTGCGGCTTGTCGTCCACGGGCGGGTCAGATCGCGGCGAAGGCGGCGCGCGCCGCCTCGAGGGTGGTTTCGATCACCGCATCGTCGTGCGCGCCGGACAGGAAGCCCGCCTCGAATGCCGACGGCGCCAGGTACACCCCGCGCTCGCGCATAGCGTGGAAGAAGCGGTTGAACGCGGCGCTGTCGCAGGCCATCGCCTGTGCAAAGGTGTCCACCTTTTCCGCGCTGAAGAACAGGCCGAACATGCCGCCCACGCGCTGGGTGGTGAAGGCGACGCCGGCAGCACGCGCGGCGGCTTCCAGTCCGTCGCACAGCGCGTTCGTCTTCGCTTCCAGCGCATCGTGGAAGCCCGGCGCCTGCACCAGCTCCAGCATCGCCAGGCCTGCCGCCATCGCCACCGGATTGCCGCTCAGCGTGCCGGCCTGGTAGATCGGGCCGGCCGGTGCGATTTGCTGCATCAGTTCGCGGCGACCGCCATAGGCGCCCACCGGCATGCCGCCGCCGATCACCTTGCCGAAGGTGGAAAGATCCGGCGTCACCCCGTAGCGCGCCTGCGCGCCGCCCAGCGCGACGCGGAAGCCGGTCATCACCTCGTCGAAGATCAGCAGCGCGCCGTGCCGCGTGCACAGGGCGCGCAGGTGCTGCAGGTAGCCGTCGCGCGGCGGCAGGCAATTGGCGTTGCCGACCACCGGCTCGATGATGAGCGCGGCGATGTCGCCGCCGCATTCGGCGAACAGGCGCGTTGCCGCGTCGAAATCGTTGTATGGCAGGGTCAGGGTGAGGTCGGCTAGGGCCTTGGGAACGCCCGGTGAAGTAGGCACGCCGAAGGTCAGCGCCCCGCTGCCGGCCTTGACCAGGAACGAGTCGCCGTGACCGTGGTAGCAGCCCTCGAACTTGACGATGCGGTTGCGCCCGGTGGCGCCGCGCGCCAGCCGGATCGCCGACAGCGTGGCCTCGGTGCCGGAGTTCACCATGCGCACCATCTCGCAGCTGGGGATCAGCCGGGCGATGGTCTCCGCCATCGTCACTTCCAGCGGGTTGGGCGTGCCGAAGCTGAGGCCGTTGCGGGCGGTTTCGATCACCGCATCCAGCACCTTCGGATGGTTGTGGCCGACGATCATCGGCCCCCATGAACCCACGTAGTCGATGTAGCGGTTGCCATCGACATCGAACAGGTACGGGCCGTCCGCGCGCTGCACGAAGAACGGCTCGCCGCCCACGGACTTGAACGCGCGCACGGGGGAGTTGACGCCACCCGGCATCAGGTCCTGGGCGCGGTGGAAGAGGGTGGTGGAGCCTGAAGTCTGGAGTGTCATGGGGGAGTGGGGCGTGGAATGTATGGGAGGCGGATTGCGCGGTACTTATTTCGTGGCTGGAATGCCGGGGCCGAAGATCAGCTGCGCGCCATCCTGCAGCTTGAGCTTCTCGGCTTGGCCGGCATTGAGTTCGAGCACGTAGCGGGCCGGTGCACTGCTGGGATAGGGCGGGCAACCGTCGCCCAGCGAGCAGGGCGGGACGTCGCGCTGCTGGGATACCAGCTTGCGTTCATCGTCGAAATACAGGATGTCCAGCGGGATCTTGGTGTTCTTCATCCAATACGCCTGCGGTGCCTGCACGTCGTGGATGAACAGCATGCCGTGGGTTTCCTCCATCGCATCGCGGAACATCAGTCCGCGCGCGCGGGCGGCGTCGTCCTGCGCCAGTTCCACGGAATAGCGCTGACCGGAGAGTTCGACCCACGGCTGGCTGGCGCCAGCGCAGCCGGAGATCAGCATGGCAATGAAGGGCAGCAAGGCAAAGCGACGCATGACGGCTCCGGAAGGTGTTTGAATCAGGAACCGCGCACCTTGCGCGCGATGCCTGCAATTCGTCAACACGTCAAGACTTCCCAAGTGCCAGGAATGCGCGCAAGATTCGCACCCTTCCCGGCGGCACCAGCATGGCGGTGTCGGGAAGATGGCAGGAAAGGCGACAGATTGGGCGTTGACAGACGTCGAAACTGCGCTAGGATAGCCGGCTCACTCGGAACGCTTCTGCGGATCGGGTGAGAAGAAAAAAGTTCACGGCAGGGTGTTGACAGCAATGCAAACCCCTGTATGATGGGCGGCTCACTCGGACGCTACGGCGTCGAGGGGCAAGAAGGGAAGGCGCTGAGGCCTGACCTTGAGATCTTTG
>NZ_JAYRLK010000017.1:0-8274 GCF_041905325.1 Thermomonas sp.
GCCCGCGGCCTCCTCCTTGATTTCGCTACAGGAGGAAGCCCGCTGGCGCTCCCCGCGTCACCCCCCGACCGGGAACCCGCCCTTGTGCAATTCGTGGCGGGCCTGGTCGAACCCCTGCGACGGCACGAAGTCGCCATCGCGGTTGCTCAGCTCCACCCAGCGTTCGAGGATCGCTTCCGCGGTTGCCTGCTCGCCCAGCGCGATGCCCTGGGTAAGGGCGATGTAGGCCAGTTCGAACCCGCCGGCACCGGCACTGAGGATGGCGCGGTTGGGTGCGTTGTCGGCCACCAGCGCCAGCACCGCCGGGCTGACCAGCTCCGGCTTGAACTGCGCCAGTTGCTCCGCCGGCAGGATGCCTTCCATCATCCGCGTGGCCCCGGTCGGCGCCAGGCAGTTCACGCGGATGTCGTGCTTGGCCCCTTCGATGCCAAGCGTCTGCATCAGCCCCACCAGCCCCATCTTGGCCGCCGCGTAGTTGGCCTGGCCGAAGTTGCCGTACAGGCCGCTGCACGAGGTGGTCATCACGATGCGGCCATAGTTCTGCGCGCGCATCGTGTTCCACACCGCATGGGTGCAGTGGGCCGCCCCCATCAGATGCACGTCCAGCACCAGCCGGAAATCGTCCAGGCTCATCTTGGCGAAACTCTTGTCGCGCAGGATGCCGGCGTTGTTGACCAGGATGTCGATGCGCCCCCAATCGGCCAGCACCGCATCCGCCATCGCCTGCACGGCTTCGGCATCGGCCACCGAGCACTTGCCGGCGCGCGCCTGCCCACCGGCGGCGCGGATTTCCGCCACCACCAGGTCGGCGGCGTCGCCCAGGTCGTTGACCACCACTTTGGCACCGCGCTGCGCCAGCAGCAGCGCATGCGCGCGCCCCAGCCCGCCGCCCGCGCCGGTGACAATGGCCACCCGGCCGTTCAAATCGATCATGCGTCTGCTCCGTTGTTGCTCATTGCATTGCCAGCGCGTCCAGCTCGCGCACCGCGCTGGCCAGCTCGCGGATGCCGGCGATCTCGCGCATGCGCTCGCGCCCCTGCGTGAGCTGCACGCCGCTTTCATGCATCCAGGTCAGATGGTAAGGCACGTGCACGCCCCAGCCGCCCAGTTCCAGCACCGGCTGGATGTCCGAACGCAGCGAGTTGCCCACCATCAGGAAGCGCGCGGCCGGCACGTGGAATTCCTCCAGCAGGCGCGCGTAGGTGCCCGGGTCCTTCTCGCTGACCACTTCGATGCGCCGGAACAGTTCCGACAGTCCCGATTCGCGCACCTTGGCTTCCTGGTGGAACAGATCGCCCTTGGTGATCAACACCACCGGGTAGTGCGCCGCCACCTCCGCCACCGCCTCGCGCACGTCGCCCAGCACTTCCACCGGGTGCCGCAGCAGATCCTTGGCCAGCTTGATGATGCGCTTGATGTCGGCCGCCTTGATGCGCGCCTCGGTGATGTCCACCGCCGCTTCCACCATCGACAGCGCCATGCCCTTCACGCCGTAGCCATAGAAGGCGATGTTGCGCGCTTCGTACTGGTACAGCCGCTTGCCCACGTCTTCCAGGTCGACGTAGCGGGTGATGATGCGCTCGAACTGCGCCTGCGCCTCGTCGAAGAAATCCTGGCTGCGCCAGAGGGTGTCGTCGGCGTCGAAGCCGACCATGGCGATGCCGCGTGGGGGTGTGTGCATGTGCGTAGTGTAATCGCCCGCCATTCTCGCCCGCTCACACCGGCAACGCCGTGGTGCGCTTGACCGTGCGCAGTGTCAACGTGGTCTGCACGCGGGTGACGCCCGGCAACTGGGTGAGGATTTCGGTATGGATGCGCTCGAAGTCGGCGGCATCGGCATACACCACCCGCACCATGTAGTCGGCGGCACCGGCCAGCAGGCAGCATTCGGTGATTTCCGGATGGTCGTGGATCGCCGCCTCGAACGCATCCAGCGCGCCGCGCCCCTGCTGGTCCAGCGTCACCAGCACGAAGGCGGTGCCGGGCAACCCGGCCTGCTCCTCGTCCAGCAGCAGCACATAGCGCGCCACCAGCCCGGAATCCTCCAGCAGCTTCACCCGCCGCAGGCAGGCCGAGGGCGACAGGTTGATGCGCTGCGCCAGCTCCAGGTTGGTCAGGCGGCCGTCGTGCTGCAACAGCCGCAGGATGGCGCGGTCGCGCTCGTCGAGGGTCATGCCCGGCGGCTGAATTTTATGCATCTATTTGCTGCAATGTTCAGAATGTCATGCGAATTATAGCGGTATCCACCGGCCAAATTGGCGACAGAATGCGCGTTTGCAAGCGCATACTGCCAACCTTCCGGCGCCGGGGAGGCTGGCGCCTGCCACCAGAGAAACCAGCATGCGCATCGGCGTCCCCAAGGAAATCAAGAATCACGAATACCGCGTCGGCCTGATCCCCTCGTCGGTCCACGAACTCGTCCACCACGGCCATGAAGTGGTGGTGCAGCAGGGTGCGGGCCTGGGTGCGGGCCTGTCGGACGACGACTACATCGCCGCCGGTGCGAAGATCCTGGCCACCGCCGACGAGATCTTCGCCAGCGCCGACATGATCGTGAAGGTGAAGGAACCGCAGGCCGACGAGCGCAAGAAGCTGCGCCCGGGGCAGATCCTGTTCACCTACCTGCACCTGGCCCCCGACGCGCCGCAGACCCGCGACCTGATCGACTCCGGCGCGGTCTGCATCGCCTACGAAACCGTGACCGCCGCCAACGGCTCGCTGCCGCTGCTCACCCCGATGTCGGAAGTGGCCGGCCGGCTGGCCCCGCAGATGGGCGCGCACGCGCTGGAGAAAGCGCAAGGTGGCCGCGGCGTGCTGCTGGGCGGCGTGCCCGGCGTGGCCCCGGCCGAAGTGGTGGTGCTGGGCGGCGGCGTGTCCGGCACCCACGCGGCCACGATTGCCATTGGCATGGGCGCGCAAGTGACCGTGGTGGATCGCTCGGCGGATGCACTCAAGCGCCTGTCGGCGCAATTCGGCCCGGCCATCTCCACCGTGTACTCCACCCGCGCCGCGATCGAAGAGCTGGTCAAGCGCGCCGATCTCGTCATCGGCACCGTGCTGATCCCGGGGGCTGCCGCACCCAAGCTGATCACCCGCGACATGCTCAAGACCATGAAGCCGGGCGCGGTGATCGTGGACGTGGCCATCGACCAGGGCGGCTGCACCGAGACCTCGCACGCCACCACCCACGCCGAGCCCACCTACGTGGTCGACGGCATCGTGCACTACTGCGTGGCCAACATGCCCGGCGCGGTGGCGCGCACGTCCACCTTCGCCCTCAACAACGCCACCCTGCCGTTCGCGCTGGCGCTGGCCAACAAGGGCTGGAAGCAGGCGCTGATCGACGACGCGCACCTGCGCAACGGCCTCAACGTGGTGGATGGCAAGGTCACCTGCGCACCGGTGGCACAGGTGCACGGCCTGCCTTACGTCAGCGCGGAGAGCGTGCTGGGCCTGTAATCCCGGCACGACATTCCCGTCCGCGACGGGCTTGCGAAGGGGACGGCCTGGCCGTCCCCTTTCGCTTGCGGCCCGCGCCACGGCATGATGCGGTTTTGCACGGGATCGCCCGATGACCGACTGGACCCGCCTGATCCGCGACATGCCGGATTTCCCCAAGCCCGGCATCCTGTTCAAGGACATCATGCCGATGCTGGCCGACGCCGACGCGTTCGCCGCAGCGATCGACGCCCTGGCCCTGCCGTGGCGCGATGCCGGCATCCAGGCGGTGATGGCGATCGAATCTCGCGGCTTCCTGTTCGGTGCCCCGCTGGCGCGCACGCTGGGGGCCGGGCTGGTGCCGCTGCGCAAGCCCGGCAAGCTGCCCGGGCCGCTGCTGGAAGCACGCTACGCGCTGGAATACGGCGAAGACGTGCTGCAGGTGCAAGCCGACGCGGTGACCGCCGGCGAGCGCGTGCTGCTGGTGGACGACGTGCTGGCCACCGGCGGCACCCTGCTGGCTGCGCGCGAACTGGCGCAGCGGCTGGGGGCCGACCTTGCCGGCGCCAGCGTGTTGATGGAAATCACCGCCCTCGGCGGACGCGCCCGCTGGAACGGCACCCCGCTGCAAGCCGCGCTGGTGGTGTGAAGCCCGGCCTCAAGCCTTCTTCACGAACTCCGACTTCAACCCCATCTGGCCGATGCCGTCGATCTTGCAATCGATGTCGTGATCGCCATCCACCAGGCGGATGTTGCGCACCTTGGTGCCCACCTTCACCACCAGCGACGACCCCTTCACCTTCAGGTCCTTGATGACGGTGACGGTGTCGCCATCGGCCAGCACGTTGCCCACCGCATCCTTCACCACCCTCGCCTCGTCGCCGACCTCCACCTCGCCGGGCCGCCACTCATGCCCGCACTCCGGGCACACGCAGTTGCCGGCATCTTCGTAGGTGTATTCGGACTGGCACTTCGGGCAGGGCGGCAACGTGGTCATGGCGGGGGCATTGGAATGTGAATGGAACCGGCCATTTTACGCGCCCGCGCCTATCGCCGCCGCTCAGGCCCCCAGCAGCTCCACTTCGAACTTCAGCGTGGCGTTCGGCGGAATGACCCCACCGGCACCGCGCGCACCGTAGCCCAGGCTGGCCGGGATGATCAGCGTGCGCGTGCCGCCTTCCTTCATGCCCTGCACGCCTTCATCCCAGCCGCGGATGACCATGCCGGCACCCAGCGCGAAGATGAAGGGCTCGTCGCGGTCCTTGCTGGAATCGAACTTGCCGCCCTGCTCGCCGTTTTCAAACAGCCAGCCGGTGTAGTGCACGGTGACATTGCGGCCGGGCTTGGCCTCGGCGCCGCTGCCGACGACGGTGTCCTCGTACTGCAGGCCGGAGGCGGTGGTGGTGAGGGCCATGGGGTGTCCTTTCGGTGGTGTGGAGTGAGGCGGGCAGTGTAGCGGCACCGCGCTGCCCACACTCGCAAGGAGAGTCGACCCTGGCACGGGGGTTCAACGCGAAACGAGAGAGGCCCGCATATTGCGGGCCTCTTGCGTCGGGTTAAGTGACCCCGAACCCGTTCTGCCCCGCATACTGCCCACCTCTATCCATGCAACCGGAGACGGCCGTGTTCGAACGCTTTTCCCGCAGTTGGGGCCTCATCAAGGCCAGTGCCGGCGTGCTGGCCCAGGACAAGGAACTGCTCGTGTTCCCGCTGCTGTCCGCGATCTGCGCGCTGGTCGTGGCGGCGGCGTTCGTGCTGCCGGCGCTGGGCCTGGGCGCGCTGGACGGCTTGGGCAACGGCGGCGTGCCGCTGGCCGCCTACCTGCTGGCGTTCCTGTTCTACCTGGCGCAGTACTTCGTGATCTTCTTCTTCAACTCCGCGCTGGTGGGCGCGGCGATGATCCGGCTGGACGGCGGCGACCCGACCCTGCGCGACGGCCTGCGCATCGCCGCCGGCAAGGCCCTGCCGATCCTGGGCTACGCCGCCATCGCCGCGACCGTGGGCATGGTCCTGCGCGCGCTGCAGGAACGCTCGGGCCTCATCGGCAAGCTGGTTGCCGGCGCGCTGGGCGTGGCGTGGACGCTGGCCAGCTTCCTCGTGGTACCGGTGCTGGTGACGCGCAACATCGGCCCCATCGACGCGGTGAAGGAAAGCGCGCTGCTGCTGAAGAAGACCTGGGGCGAGAACCTGATCGGCCAGGGCGGCGTGGGCCTGGTGTTCAGCCTGCTCTACGTCGGGCTGGCCATCGCGGGCGTCGTGACCATCGTGGCCGCGGCGACGACCGGCAACGGCGTGCTGATCGGGCTGGCCGTGGCCGCCGTCATCGTCGTGCTGCTGCTGGCCGCGCTGATCCAGTCGGCCCTGTCGGGCATCTACTCGGCGGCGCTGTATCGCTACGCCACCGGCGCGGGCAACAGCCAGGGCTTCGACGCGCAGCTGCTGGGGCAGGCGTTCCGGGTGAAGTAAGCGGCACGGACGCTGCGCCCGGATGCGTGCATGGCGGGCCTGTTCCGCCCTGCATGGAACGTCGACGCTGACCCGGAGTTTCGCTTTCCGCGGAGTCAGGGCGTCAATGCGAAACGAGAGAGGCCCGCGGTCTGCGGGCCTCTTGCGTTGGGATAAGTGAACCTGACCCCGTTAGTGACCATTAGTTGCCTACAAGAACGTACCCACCACCTCGGTTTCAAGCTTGGCGGCAGGACACAGGTCCGTGTACTTCCCGAAGGACGCGTCCACCTCTGGCGGCACCCGCAACGACCGGCCATCGACGGTGGTGGTGAACGTGATGGGCACCCTGGCGCGGCAGACGATCGCCTCGCCGCCGAACGTCTGCGGCGCCACCCATTCCCGCATGGCATCGCGCGCCGCCTGGTCGAGCCGCTTGGTCACGCGATCGGACTTGGCCGGATAGACCAGATCCACCTGCTGCGGCTTGCCGGCCTCGTCGTACAGCACCGAATACACCAGCACCGCGTTGACGCCTTCGCGCATCAACTCCGGCGGAAACCGGGGCGGCGGCATCGGGACGCCGGCCGGCCGGTCGGCAGAACGGAATGTCCTCGTTTGCCCTGTCACTTCGATCACCCGCAGCGCGACGCCTCCGTTGGGCATCGACACCGTCTCCGCCTTGATCTGCTGCAGCACCGGCGAAGGCACGGCGTTTCCCTGCCAACGCAGCGGCGTGTACCGCCACGTGGCCACGCGCGTGCGGATCATGGCCCTGATGGGCTCCGGCAGGGCCGCATCCGGTTCGACATCCATGACCGAGCCATCGGCCTGCACCGTCGCCTTGAAATCGAATTGGAGCTGCCGCGGCAGTGGCGCCTTCTCCGGCGCCGTGGCCTGCGCCACACCTGCCATCCACAGCAGGCCGCCCAGCAACACGGCACGCCGCACCGTCGTCCCCATCGTTCGCCCCCTCGATCATTCGGCGCGTTGTGCCAACGATGACGTTTTACCAGATGGAGGTGCCGGCACCGGCTTCGCCCCGAAGCACGGCGCCGCTCCGGCTTCCGGACCCGGGTTTTTCGCCTGCAGCGGAGTGAGAGCGTCAACACGAAACGAGAGAGGCCCGCGATGTGCGGGCCTCTTGCGCTGGGGTAAGTGAACCTGACCCCGTTAGTTTTCCGCTTTGCAGGGAAGTGAACCTGACCCCGTTTCCCAGTGCCTGCTTGGGCGCTTCCGGCTTTGCCGCCTGCGCCACGCCAGCCAAAAGCGCGGCCCCGCCCAACAGCGCGCCACACACGGTTTGCATTCGAACGGTGAAGCACCCCGACTGCTGCATGCATTTTTCCTTTGCTAAAATCGAATCAAACCCGGGTCTCGCAAAGGCGAAAGGTAGACAACGGAAATGTTCTCTGACCCGTTTAACCAATAAGGCAGGACAGGCCCGCCTTTCGGAAAGTCGACTCTGATCCGGGTCTTCCTCAAAGAATGGTAATTCTCTTCAGCTCGTTCGGCGTTAGATCCGGGCGCTGACGATGCACCATGCGATGACAATTTGCGCAAAGCAGAAAAAGATCCGACAGGCGAGTCACCGTATTAGGCAACAATATCGCAAGCGGTATAGCATGATGCACCTCGATGAACCCCTCCCCGCGCTGACCGTATCGCTTGCCAAAATCGAACGAGCAGTTTTCGCAGTAAACGCCACCATATTTCCCCATGAACTGATTGACTTTCGCGCGCCTGATTGCTCGACTGCGATCAATTCGGTAATGCATCCTGAGCTTGCGCTTCGTCTCATCCGCCGTCATATTTTCGACGGCTGGCGCAGTGACACCTGCCTCAACGGCGGCAGCCTCATCAATCACAATGTCACTTGGCGCATCGAGGAATGCTGAAGCATCAGAGTCATTTTCGACCCACTGAAGGAGATGATCCGCCAAGACTCTAAGCTGAGAGGAGCAGGAACCTTTTTCCACAAGAGAGAGGAAGCTCGCGACAACCTCTATCTTGTCCGCCGGCACCTGCTCACTTCGCAATAATTGACCGACTCGTTGCAACCGAGATACCAAATCAATTTCCCCGCCGTCGTGCAGAATTCGCATGCGCAAGGGGGTGCATAGTGCCGTATCGGCCCCTAGCAGCTCGACATCAAATGTAATTGAACTGATGACGTAGCCCTTAGGCCGCAATGGATACACCGCGCGACCGTGATCTTCGCGAATCGAGTCAGGGAGTAAAGCAAGCGCTGCCACCAGCTGGGGCAGGTTGAGTTTTGACCGATCATTCGGATTTAGGGAAGGTCTGAACAACACGCCGCGAATCTTCAATTCCTGGCCACAGAGCAGTTTTCAGCTTCGTTCACCGCGCTTACGCGCCGTTTCCGGCGCT
>NZ_JAYRLK010000042.1:0-1573 GCF_041905325.1 Thermomonas sp.
GCTGCTTGGGATCGTCAACGCCGATGTAGCGCTGAACGAGCTTCTTGGCCTCGGCACCCGAGACCTTGACGTCGAAGTAGCGGTAGCTGGGGTCCCGGGCGGGGCCGACCAGCGCGGCGATGGTGCATGCCAGGAAAGGCTGCGCACGGCGGCCGCCCCGGACGGGCACTTCACGGACACGCTGGATGTAGCCGATGCCCGAGGTGTGGAGGTCGAAATACGATTTCTCGTTGGACGTGGTGTTCATGGTGAATCTCCATTGGGATGAAGCGGAGACACACCGGCCCACGCATGCGGGGAAGGTGCGTGACCCCGCGGTGGGTTGATAAGGCGAAAGCATCCGCCACCAGAGGCTGGTGGCCGCTCGCGGAAGGATGCGGTGCGAGCTGGCTCGGTCACGCAGTGGGAACTGCGCCGCAACCTCGAAGACCGATGGTTGCCTGGCATGTCGCTGACGACGTCAGCAGGCATGGGGCCAGCATGGCGGGGCCTCGCGCGCGCGGCAGCAATCAATCGGCACCCGGGCGCTTCCCTTTGTCCGCGCCACCCGGCGCCTGTCACAGGCACTTGGCGCCGCGCAGGTGCTCGGGGGTATCGGCGCGCGGACGGCCGGGACGGCTCCAGGCGCCGCCACCGCGCGCGCCGATCAGCCGCCAGCCGGCGGCGCGCAGGCTGGCGCCACCTTCGTCGGGCATGGTGTAGGTGAGCAGGCGTATGTAGCCCAGCGCCCTTGCCGCCTGCCAGGCCGCGCCGTAGAGCTTGCTGCAGGCGCTGGGTGTGCCGTCGGTGCACAGCCGCGTGACTTCCAGCGTCCAGGTGCCGCGCGACCGGGCGGCCGACAATGGCCACGCCGTGGATCAGGTCGCTGTCGCTCAGCGTGACGGCCAGGGCGAACTTCGCGCCCTGGACCGGGCGGTGGTGGCGATGGTGCGACAGAACGAATGCATTGGCCGTGCGCAGCGACACCGGTAGGAGGTGCAGCCTCGGCGAGGTCGATGGCGTGTTCATGCGGTTGTCTCCGGTGGCATGCCGGCGTTGTGGCCGGCGGGGCGTGCCTCGGCGGCTGGAGACAAACGCGCACGCGCGGCGATGGCGGCGGTGCGAACAAAAGAAGGCCCCCGATGCGGGGGCTGCGAGGCGGTTGCCGCGTCAGGCGGGAGGCACCACTGCTAAGGACAGGTGCGTGGCGGTGGCGGAAAGCACGAGATCGTCCGCCGAGTGCTGGAGGCGCGTGAACAGGCCGTCCTTCGGGTCGAAATACTCCGCGAAGTCATCGCCGCCCAGCTCGCGGCCGGCGAGGTGCCACCAGTCATCGAACGGGTCGGTGTCCGGGTTGCATCCGACGGCGTAGGCGAGCAGTGCCTGGCGCCCATCCGGGCGACGCTCCCCACGCTCGGCGAGGAAGTACACGCCCTGATCCTTGACCAGGACAATGCGGCACTGATTGGGGACGTCTCAGAAAACGGAAAAAATCGTACGCTAAGCCGGTTGCAGCGGTCGTAGCGGCCTGAACTTGCCCGCGCCGATCTTGGCGCTGCTGCGCCAGAGGTAATCGCCGGTCAGGTTGATGTGC
>NZ_JAYRLK010000043.1:0-1565 GCF_041905325.1 Thermomonas sp.
AGTCAGGACGTGCCGGCCGGACTGCGGATGCTCGCCGACGGCAATGCCGACTTCACCCGCGCACTGGGCATGAGCTTCGATGCCAGCGGTTACGGCATGGGCATCCGCAGCAAGCGCTTCGCGTTGTTTGCCGACAACGGCATCGTGCGCGCGGTGTGGATCGAGGCACCGGGCGAGTTCCGGGTCTCCGCGGCCGAGAACGTGCTAGCGCAATTGCCCGCTTGAGGCAGGCGTGGCGGCGGGCGCTGCGCAGCTCGCGCACGGCTGCGGCTGAGGTTCCAGGATCGCGAACTTCAAGCTGTCCCACGCCCCGCTGTCGGCCAGTGCGGTCAGTTCATGCCGTCCGGGTGTGCTGAACACCTGCAGGAACGGATGCCCGCCTTCGCTTTCGGCGAACCAACGCCCATCCAGCAGCCATTGCACCCGCCCGCTGGTGCCCAATGCACGCAGGCTGACCCGCACGCCATCGGTCTGCCCGGGTGCGGCAGCCAATTGGCTGTCTGCATTGATGCCCTGGATACGCAGGGTTTCCAGCGCGCTGCGACCATCGTCTGCGCAATCGGCGGCGAGCGGCGGCAAGGACGACTGCGCGCGCCATTCCGCCGGCAACCACGGGCCCAGCAAGGCCGGCCAACGCGCGATCTGTGCCTGGCGCACGGTATGCGCCGCGGTGCACGCCGCCGACAAGCGCTGGCCGGTGGTCGCGTCCACCTCGAAGCGCTCGATGCCGGTGCTCCAGCGGCGTGCATCGCGTTCCGGGAAGGTCGGCGGGACCACGCCGTCCAGCGTCCACGCTTGCATGCGCTTCTTGCACAACTCCGCCGGCTGCGCATCCGCGGGGATGCCCAGTGGCCAGCACACGTCCACCTGCGCCACGCTGGCCGGGGCCGGCGCGTCGCGTGCATCGTTCGGCCCGCGCGGCAGGCTATCCACGACTTCAAACAACAAGGGCAAGGCCGTGACTGCGCCGTACTGGCCCGGCAACGGCGTGCCATCCGGTCGGCCCACCCACACGCCCACCGTGTAACGCGGCGTGGTGCCCAGCGCCCAGGCGTCGCGGTAACCGAAGCTGGTGCCAGTCTTCCACGCCACCCGTGCACGCCGGCCGGTCTGGAACATGCCTTCCGGATCGCCAGGGCGGGCCGTGCCGGCGAGGATGTCGTGGATGATCCACGCTGCACCCGGCGACAGCACGCGGCGATCGATGTGGGGTGCATCCGGCGTGTAGCGCACCCGCCCGGCAATGCCGCCGCGCTGCAAGGCCGAGAACGCACCGACCAGATCCTCCAGCCTTGTGCCGGTGCCGCCGAGAATCAGGCTGAGATTGGGCGGCGCACCCAGCGGGAATTGCAGGCGGATGCCGGCGTGTTCCAGCCGCGCGGCGAATCTCGCCGGACCGATCCGATCCAGCAGGTCCACCGCCGGCACATTCAACGACAGACGCAAGGCCTCGGCTGCACCGATCGGGCCGTGGAACTCGGTGTCGAAATTGCTGGGTCGATAGCCACCAAACGACTGCGGCGCATCCACCAGCAGGCTTTCCGAATGGATCAAGCCTGCATCCA
>NZ_JAYRLK010000044.1:0-1539 GCF_041905325.1 Thermomonas sp.
TGTCGCCCGCGTGGATGCCAAAGCGGTGCTCTTCGGGCGGGAACAGGCCGTTGACTTCATCCCCCAGCGGCAGGGTGAACCAGTTGGTGGAATACACGATGAGCCCGTGCGCGGTGCGCAGGTCGCGCGCCACGATGTCCATCACGCTGAGCTGGCCGCCGTGTGAATTGAACAGCACCAGCTTCCGGATGCCGGTGCGCGCCACGCAGGCGCCCAGCTCCATCCACACACGGATCAGCGTCTCGGCGCTGAGCGTGAGCGTGCCGGGGAAGCGGATGTGTTCATTGCTCTTGCCCACCTGCTGGGTGGGGAGGAACAGCACCGGCAGTTCAGCCGGCAGGTGCGGCAGCGAGGCGGCAATGACGCCGTCCACCAGCGTGGTGTCCACGCTCACGGGCAGGTGCGGGCCGTGCTGCTCGACGGCAGCCACCGGCAGCACGGCCACGGTGGCGGGGGCGTCGAGCTGGGCGAAGTCGCGCGTGGACAGGTCGGCCCAGAAGCGGGATTTGAGTTTCATCCCGCCATCTTAGGGGCCGGCGCCGGCTCAGGCCTCCGGCGATAACCCCAAGCTGCGGCGGGCGGCCCGCACGATGCTGGCCGCGTTCACCCCAAAGAACTGGCGCAGGGCGGCGCGCGTGTCGCTGCGGCCAAAGCCATCGGTGCCGAGGGTCACGTATCGGCGGCCAGCCGGGATGAAGGCGCGGATGCTTTCGGGCACGGCGCGCACATAGTCGGTGGCGGCGACCACCGGGCCCTGGCTGCTGGCGAGCTGGCGGGTGATGTGGGGCAAGCGGCCCTCGCCTTGCGCCTCGCAGGCCATGCCGTCACGGGCCAGCTCGCTCCAGCTCGTGACGCTGTACACGTCCACCGCCAGGCCCTGGGCGGCCAGCTGGTCGGCGGCCTTGAGCACCTCCGTCAGGATGGCGCCAGAGCCCAACAACGTCACAAACTTTGATGAAATCGGGCTGGAGCCCGCATCCGCATT
The DNA here is from genome assembly GCF_041905325.1 of Thermomonas sp. Lineage (GTDB taxonomy): Bacteria > Pseudomonadota > Gammaproteobacteria > Xanthomonadales > Xanthomonadaceae > Thermomonas. The sequence goes on from NZ_JAYRLK010000044.1 coordinate 986, forward strand.
GCGCAAGGCGCTACGAAATTGATAGCAACCGCGCACCACGTCGCCCTCTACCCCCGGCGGCAAGTCGGGCTGGGCGTAGTTCTCGTTCATGAGCGTGACGTAATAGAACACGTCTTGCTGCTCCACCAGCATCTCGCGCATGCCGTGGTCGATGATCACAGCCATCTCGCCGGCAAAGGCCGGGTCCCACGCCCGGCAGTTGGGGATGGTGGCCGCGATCAGGTGGCTGGAGCCGTCCTGGTGCTGCAGGCCCTCGCCGCCCAGCGTGGTGCGGCCGCTGGTGGCGCCCAGCAGGAAGCCGCGGGCGCGCTGGTCGGCTGCGGCCCAGATCGCATCGCCCACGCGCTGGAAGCCGAACATGCTGTAGTAGATATAGAACGGCAGCATGGGAAAGCCGTGCACGCTGTAGCTGGTGGCGGCTGCCGTCCAGCTGGCGATGGCGCCCGCCTCGGAAATGCCTTCTTCCAGTATTTGCCCGTCCAGCGCCTCGCGGTAGCTCAGCACCGAGCCAATGTCTTCCGGCTCGTAGCGCTGGCCCACGCTGCTGTAAATGC
>NZ_JAYRLK010000045.1:0-231 GCF_041905325.1 Thermomonas sp.
CGAGGAAGATCGTGCCCTGTTCCTTCACGATCACCGACTCATCGCACATCGCCGGCACGTAGGCACCGCCGGCGGTGCAGCTGCCCATCACCACCGCGATCTGCGGGATGTTCTCCGCCGACAGCCGCGCCTGGTTGTAGAAGATCCGGCCGAAGTGTTCCTTGTCCGGGAACACCTCGTCCTGCAGCGGCAGGAAGGCACCGCCGGAATCGACCAGATAGACGCAGGGCA
>NZ_JAYRLK010000045.1:241-1525 GCF_041905325.1 Thermomonas sp.
CCGTCATCGGGAAATAGGTGCCGCCCTTGACGGTGGCATCGTTGGCGACGATCACCACTTCCTGACCGCACACACGGCCAATGCCGCAGACCATGCCGGCGGCGGGTGCGGCATCGTCGTACATGCCCTCGGCGGCCAGCGGCGCAATTTCCAGGAACGGCGAGCCGGGATCGAGCAGGGCGGTGATGCGGTCGCGCGCCAGCAATTTGCCGCGCTCGGTGTGCTTGTTGCGTGCCTTCTCGCCGCCGCCGTTGGCGGCATGGGCGAGGCGGCGGTCAAGCTCGGCCACCAGTTCGCGGTGAAAGGCGACGTTGTCGAGGAAATCCTGCGAGCGGGGATCAAGCTGGGTGGTCAACGCGGGCATGCAGGACGTCCGTTTGCGGTATGCAGTCGCCAAGGATACCGCCTGCGCCCCGGCAGTCTGCGACAATGACCGGCCACCCTGCTGTTTCCCGACACGTGGCCCGTCTCGATCAATCTCCGAAAACCCTCCAGATCACCGACCTCAGCCATGACGGCCGGGGCGTCGCGCATTGGCCGGAGGGGCATGCCCAGGCCGGCAAGGCGGTGTTCGTCACCGGCGCGTTGCCGGGGGAAACCGTCTCGGTGCAGCAGACGGCACGCTCCAAGCATTTCGATGAAGCCAGGACGCTGGACGTGCTGACTGCATCGCCGGATCGCGTGCAGCCGCGCTGCCCGCATTTCGGTGTGTGCGCCGGCTGCGTGCTGCAGCATCTGGCCGAAGGCAGACAGATCGATGCCAAGCAGCGGGTGCTGCTGGACAACCTGCAGCGGATCGGCCACGTCACGCCCGCCAGCGTGTTGCCGCCGCTGCGCGGGGACAGCTGGGGCTATCGGCGCAAGGGCCGGTTGTCGGTGCGGCGGGTCGAAAAGAAGGACAAGACCCTGGTCGGTTTTCGCGAACTCGATCCGCGCTTCGTCGCTGATTTGCGCGAGTGCCACACCGTGGTGCCGCAGCTGGGCTTCAAGCTGGACGTGCTGGGCGCATTGGTCGATGGTCTGGATGGCCGTCGTGACATCCCGCAGATCGAATTCATTGCCGGCGATGCCGCCACCGTACTGGTGTTCCGCCATCTGCAGCCGCTGTCGGAGGTGGACAAGAGCAAGCTGGCAGCATTCGGCAGCGAACATGGCTTCGCGATCTCGCTGCAGCCCGGTGGCATTGACTCGGTGCATCCACTTTCCGGTGAGCCGCCCGCGTTGGCGTTCGGGTTGCCGCAGTGGGACATCGAACTGAACTTCCGCCCGCTGGATTTCATCCAG
>NZ_JAYRLK010000046.1:0-1515 GCF_041905325.1 Thermomonas sp.
GCCTTCCACAATCTGCGTCACACGCTCGCCGTCGATCAGCACCTGCAGCTCGCCCAGCAGCTTGGCGGGAGGAATGCCCAGGCCCAGCGCGCGGTCGTAGTCCACCTGCACCTTGATCTGTGGCGTTAGCACCTGCTTTTCCACTTCGAGGTCCACCACGCCGTTGATGGACGACAGCCGCTGGCGTAGCGCCTCGGCCTCGCCGCGCAGCACGTCCAGGTCGTCACCAAAAATCTTGATGGCGATCTGCGAGCGCACGCCTGACAGCATGTGGTCAATGCGGTGGCTGATGGGCTGGCCGATGCCGATGGCCGCTGGCAGTGTGGCGATGCGGCTGCGAATGTCGGCATACACCGCCTCCAGGCTGCGGTCGCTGCGCTTGAGCTTCAGGTCCAGCTCCGACACGTGCACACCCTCGGCGTGTTCGTCTAGCTCGGCGCGGCCCGAACGGCGGCCCACATGCTCGACCTCGGGCACACCGGCCAGTGCTTTCTCGGCAATGCTGCCGATCCGTGCCGATTCGGTCAGCGTGGTGCCGGGGTTCAGCCGCAGGCCCACCAGCGCCACGCCTTCGTTGAACGGCGGCAGGAAGGTGGTGGGAAACAGGGGCACTGCCAGCATGGCCAGCACCGCAGACACGGCGCCCGCAACCACCCAGGCGCGTGGCGCCGCCAGCACGCGCGTCAAGGCGGCGGCGTAGCGCGCCTTGATCCAGGCCTGGACCCTGGTGTCGCCATGGTCCAGGCCCTTGATGCGCGGCAGCAGGTAGTAAGACATCACCGGCGTGAGCGTGACCGACACCACCATCGACGCGAGCAGCGACACGATGTAGGCAATAGCCAGCGGCTGCATCAGCCGCCCCTCGATGCCGGGCAGGAAGAACAGCGGCATCAGCACCAGCACGATGATGACCGTGGCGATCACGATGCCCGAGCGCACCTCCAGCGTGGCCTTGGCAATCAGCTCCAGCGGACCCATGCGGTGGTTGGGGTGCGCAGCCCGGTCCATCTTGAGCCGGCGCAGCACGTTCTCTACACCCACCACGGCATCGTCCACCAGCCCGCCGATGGCAATGGTCAAGCCACCCAGCGTCATGGTGTTGATTGACAGGCCGAAATACTTGAACACCAGCACCGTGATCATCACGCTCAGCGGAATGGCGGTCAAAGAGATCAGCGTGGTGCGGATGTTCAGCAGGAAGAAATACAGCACCACCGCCACCACCACAGAGGCTGCGATCAGCTTGCCGCGCAGCGTGTCTACCGACGATTCAATGAAGGTAGCCTGGCGCATGGTGATCTTGGGCTCGCCCATGCCGGCGGGCAGGCCCTTTTTCAACTCATCCAGCGCGGCTTCCACCTTCTCGGTGAGCTTGACGGTGTCGGCATTCGGCTGCTTCTGGATGCCCAGGATCACGGCCGGCTGGCCGTTCAGGCCGGCGTCCCCGCGCTTGATGGCGGGCGCGAACGTGACCGTGGCCACCTGCTGCAGCTGGATGGCCCGGTTGTTGCGAAA
>NZ_JAYRLK010000047.1:0-1514 GCF_041905325.1 Thermomonas sp.
GAGCGGCTGGCCCACAACGGTTGGCGGGTGGTGGGTACCAGCCGTCAGGCCGCTGCCCGGCCCGAGCTGGCCGGCGTGCTGGGCGCGTACCACGCGCTGGACCTGAACGACACCGCCGCGCTGCAGCCGTGGCTGCGCACCGTGCGGCCCGACGCCATCTTCCATACGGCGGCGGTGCACGGCGCCGCCGGCTTCCGCTACGAAGACGTCTGGCTCAGCGCCCACGCCGTCAACACCCTCAGCGTGCACGCCGCGCTGGAATACGCCCGCACGGCCGGGCCAGGCGTGCAGGTGGTGTACTTCAGCTCGGCCAAGGCGTTTGGCACGCTGGACGGCCGCGTGATCGACGAAGCCACCCCCCGTGTGTCCAGCTGCATCTACTCCATCACCAAGAACGCCGCCGCCGACCTGGTGCAGTACTACCGCAGCCGGCACGGTACCGCTGCATCCGTGGTGTGGCTGTTCAACCACGAGTCGGCGCGCCGGCCCCCACAGTTTTTTGTGCCGCAGGTGCTGGACGCACTGGTCAGAAGCCAAGCCGATCGCCGCCACAAGGCTACGCTGGCTTCGCTCGACTTCTGGTGTGACTGGGGCCACGCGCAGGAATACATGACGCTCATCGCCGACGGCTGCGACACCCTGCGCGGCCAAGACGTGGTGCTGGCCACCGGCCACACGGTGTGGGCCCGCGACGTGGTGACCGAGCTGTTTGCCGGTGCCGGGCTGGCAGTCGACGACCACATCCAGACCACCAGCCGGCAAGAACGGCAGCCCGCCGCCTTCTGGCGGGCCGACCCGGTAAAACTGGCGCGGCTGACGGGCACGCAACCCACGATTTCGGGTGTGGGGGTCTTCCGGCAGATCGTTGGAATGCTATAAAAATAGTAGCACCTCACGCATATTCCACGAGGGCTAGAGCCAGTTTTAACTCCATACAAAAACCTAGAATACGCCCATGTCGCCACCGGCCCGCCAGTACCAGTCTTTCCCCGACGCACCAGGCGACTCGCAGTCGCTGGCCAAGCTCAAGGCGCTGCGCCTGCCGCTGCTGGTGGGGCAGCGCTTTCTGGACATCGGCTGCAACGAAGGCTTTTTTTGTGGCTACGCGCAGTTTGCCGGTGCTGCCCGGGTGGTGGGGCTGGACCAGTCGGAAACCTTCATCACCCGCGCACGGCAACGCTTTGCGGGTGTGGAGTTTCTGCACCAGAGCTGGGGCACCCTGCCACCTGGCCCGTTTGACGTGGTGCTGCTGGCGTCGTCGCTGCATTACGCGCAAGACCAGGCTGACCTGATCCACCGCGCGGTGCAGCGGCTGAGCCCCACCGGCACCCTGGTGCTGGAGCTGGGCGTGGCCGAGGGCGAGCATTCGGCCTGGGTGCCGGTGGACCGTGGCGCCGACCGGCGCCTGTTCCCGACCTGGGCCAAGCTCAACGAGGTGCTGGCCCCCCATGCGTGGAAGCTCATTGCCAAAAGCGTGCCGCAAAAGGGCGACCCGGTGCCACAGATCGGAAGAG
>NZ_JAYRLK010000048.1:0-1503 GCF_041905325.1 Thermomonas sp.
CAGCGCTGCGCGAGGCCTGCCTGGCGGCAAGTGGACCCTATGTGATCGCCGCAATCCCGCTACTCGCCGAGGGAGGAGGTCGCACGGCTTACCCGTGGCTGGACCGGATCCTGGTGGTGGATGCCCCGGAGGCGATTCGGCTCGACCGGCTGATGCGCCGCGACGGCATCGATGCTGCGCTGGCGAAAGCGATGATTGCAGCACAGGCCCCGCGCGAAACGCGTCTTGCAATGGCAGATGACATCGTGGTCAACGCCGACACTCCGGAGGATCTGGTGCCGCATGTGGAAGCGCTGGATTGCCTGTATCGGCGTTTGAGCAAGCGCGTGCCCTCCTAGGAGCGCACCGCAATCTGCACTTATCGCCGCTGCAGCAACACGTCCACCACCGGCCGGTCTGCCGGCGGCATCGGATAGTCACCCAGCTTGTGCAGCGGCACCCACGCCAAGGCCTGCCCTTCGACGCCCCGTGGCACGCCTTGGTGCGCCACTTCACGCACATCCAGCAGCAGCTGCTTGTCAGGCATCGCCCAATCCACGCATATGATCGCCGCGCCAACCGTGGCTTCGACTGAAAGCTCTTCCCGCAATTCGCGTATCAGTGCAGCCTCCGGCGTTTCACCGGGTTCGACCTTGCCGCCCGGGAACTCCCATAGTCCGGCCAGCTCGCGCCCCGCGGTGCGCCGCGCGAGCAGGATGCGCCCACGCGCGTCGCGGAGCACGCCGGCAACGACATGAATCTGCTTCATCGCAACAGGAGCCCTGGATCTGGTCGAGAACGCGGGAATGAGAAAACCGGAAGGCTGGAACCGGGAAAGCCCCCCTTGGTAAGGGGGGCGCGACGAAGGCGCAGGGGATTGGAGGCATGACCGTTGGGGCCCCGCATCCGCTTGCGGATGTGGGGGTGCAGCCAGGCTTTCATCGGGCTGCACAACGGCAAGCTCAGCTCAGCTGAGCTTGCCGTGGCAATACTTGTACTTCTTGCCGCTGCCGCAGGGACAAGGATCGTTGCGGCCGATATTGGCCTGCGCAAGGTCACGCTGCACGTCCGCGGCTTCCTCGTCTACGCCCAGGTTGCCGATGTCGGGATGCTGGAACTGCGCCTGCCGTGCCACCGCTTCGGCACGCGCGCGCTCCGCCGCTTCGGCCTCGGCCACTTCCTGCTCGCTGCGGATGCGCACCCGCGCCAGCAGTGACACCACTTCCAGCTTGACCCGCTCCAGCAGTTCGGTGAACAACTCGAACGCCTCGCGCTTGTATTCCTGCTTCGGCTGCTTCTGCGCGTAGCCGCGCAGGTGGATGCCCTGGCGCAGGTAGTCCATCCGCGCCAGATGTTCCTTCCAGCTGGCATCGAGGACGTTCAGCATGACGTGCTTTTCCAGCATGCGCATGGTGTCGCCGCCGACCTGCGCTTCCTTGTCGGTGAACAATCCGGTGATGGCGTCCTGCACCCGCGCCTGCATCATGCTGGCGTCCAGCTCGGTCTCGCGCTGGTGCAGGCCGG